>JAQTMZ010000005.1 GCA_028714075.1 Gallionella sp. | reverse complement strand
TTCGTGTGGTGATAGCTAACCACCACAGAGAGAAAGATACAAGGTCGAGCCTTAAGGATGGGCTCAAGCTTCCTCTGCTTCGTGTGGTGATAGCTAACCACCACAGAGAGAAAGATACAAGGATGGGCACGTTGTGCCCACCCTACCCGGCTACTCTTCATAGCCAGAATAGTCCGGCTCCATTTCCCCAGCATTAATCCAATAATCCTGCTGAGATATCTCAAATTGAATTTCCCAATTATTTGGATTGCCCCCAGATAAATCGCCTGACAAAGTTAGATATACCGTCATCACAACCTCATCAGAAAACTCTGTACTCCCGATTCCGACAGGCACATCTTCATGATCAATTGAATCCCAAGTACTGAATTCTGCCGACACACCAAAATTACATTCAACCTTCACTTCAAGTTCAACAACACAAATCTCTTCACCATTGTTTGATAACCACAACCGGAGAGAATCCACATTAGGAATAAACTCCTTAAATTCCGCAAAATCTAATTCTGGGTCAACTCTAGAGCAATAGCCTGTATAGGCTTCGACTATCCAAGAGCAATCTGGGACAGACTTTTCTAAGCCAGATTCAATTTCTTTATTAATCTCTGATGTAGTGTCATTGAGCGATTCAACGATTCGTGCCTCAATAGCGGCTACGACCCCAGATTCAGCCTGGTAAAGAGCCGTCAACTCTTCTAGCTTTTTTACGCAAAACAAAACCTCGGACTGATCGCAAAACCTCCCCCACCCATCATCATTAGAAACCAAGACAAATAATTTTTTCTGTTTTTTTGCCAAATACTCAAGAGCCAGAAGCGAAGCCGCATCAGGAAACTCATTCTTCTTATCTTTTTTGGATTCAAATGGTGGCCTGGAATTAAAATATCGCTCAAACATTTCTTGCAACAGCTTGTCACCACTCTCTGCAACCACACTACCATTAAATTTATGTATAAAAATTCTTAGTCGATCTTCAAAAATCTTAGCGACCGTTGCGAGTTGCATCTCTTCAACTGCTGTAGAAATTGCCCCAATATCCACCCCTGAGTAGCGATGAATATTCCGAATTGAAGTCTTGATCTCTTGCTCAGACCTGTGAACATTTATCACTTGATGTCCAACAACTTCTCTTTTAACAATACTTGGAATGTAAAGTGTTAGCCAAGGAGGAAGTTGTTGGCGCAACACTCCAAATTCACCAGTCTCCAGATTGAAACCAAGCGACTCAAATATACAGGTATCAATAGAGAAGCCTCTCACTGTTCCGGACATTAATTGCTCAGCAGTTGGTATTCCTTTAGGCATATCTCACACCAATTTTAAAGATGAATGAAATGTACCGGAGTTGAATTGTTTTGCCTATCCAATTCAGCATAGTGGGCAACTTGTTGCCCACCCGATTTTTGGTTTCCGCTTTTCCTCCCCTGAGCGCCGCCGAGTAGCGCAGGCTGGTCAGGGGGTGTCGGCGAGGACTGTTTGAGCGCGTAGCGCGAGTTCCGCAGCCGCCTGACCAGTCGAGCAACGCAGGGAACCGCGCAGCGGCGGCAAACCGGGGTCGCCTTCTTTTTGGTTACTTTTTCTTTGGCGAAGCAAGAAAAAGTGACTAGCTGCCGGGCTACCCCCGGCGGTTTTGACTTTGCTTTCCACGCATATCAAAACATACAGTGAAAAATCAAAGTTTCTACCCTCTCCCTAGCCCTCTCCCTGCAAGGGAGAGGGGATAGTTGCCCCTACAAATCCAGCAACACCCACCCCGGATATTCCAGCGCTTCCTTGATGGCGATAAGGAACTGCACCGCTTCGCGTCCGTCGATGATACGGTGGTCGTAGGACAATGCAAAGTAATTCATCGGGCGGATCACCACCTGGCCGTTCTCGGCCACCGGCCTGTCTTTTGTCGCATGGATGCCGAGAATGGCGCTCTGCGGCGGGTTGATGATCGGGGTGGAGAGCATCGAGCCGAACACGCCGCCGTTGGAGATGGAGAACGTGCCGCCGGTGAGTTCTTCCATGGTCAGCTTGCCGACTTGGGCGCGCGCGCCGAAATCGGCGATCTGTTTTTCGATGTCGGAGAAGGACAGCTTATCCGCATCACGGATGATCGGCACGACCAGCCCGCGCTCGCTGCCGATGGCCACGCCGATGTCGAAATAGCCGTGGTAGATGATGTCGCTGCCGTCCACCGACGCGTTGACGACCGGGAATTTTTGCAGCGCCCGCACCACCGCATTGACGAAGAACGAAGTGAAGCCGAGCTTGACGCCGTGTTTCTTCTCGAACGCATCCTTGTATTTGTTGCGCAACTCAATCACCGGCTGCATGTTCACTTCGTTGAAGGTGGTCAGGATCGCGGCATTCTGTTGCGATTGCAGCAGGCGCTCGGCGATGCGCTGGCGGATGCGCGTCATCGGGACGCGCTGTTCGGTACGGCTGCCAGCGGGTTGCCGAGATGGAGGAATTGTCGCGCTTCTACCCTCCCCCCCGCCCTCTCCCTGCATGGGAGAAGGTGCATGTTTAATTGCCTGCATCGCGTTTAACACATCGTCTTTGGTGACGCGGCCACTGCGTCCGCTGCCTTGCAGGCTGGCCGCATCGATCTCATGTTCATGCGCCAGCTTGCGCACCGACGGCGGGACGGATGGCTGATTTTTTCCACCCTCTCCCCCGCCCTCTCCCGCGAGGGGAGAGGGAGTAATTCTGGCTGCCGCTTGGGTGTCGATCTGTGCGATCAGCTCATTGCTGGTTACCTTTTCGCCGTCGCCCTTGATGATTTTGGTCAGCACACCGGACTTGCTGGCGGGCAGTTCCAGCACCACTTTGTCGGTCTCGATGTCGATCAGATTTTCGCCTTCGGCGACCGCCTCGCCTACTTGCTTGTGCCAAGTCAGCAGCGTCGCTTCGGTTACGGATTCGGAAAGTTGCGGAACCCTGACTTCGATAATATGGTTTTCAATGATGCTCATGGGCTGCTCCCGGATTAGGTTTGACATCGAGATCGGGGCGGAAGGCGGCGGCGATCACCGCCTTCTGTTGTTCCTGATGCACCGCCAGATAGCCCGCCGCGGGCGCGGCGGATGACGGGCGCAGCGCGTAATCGAGGCGCATACCTTCGCGCAGGTGGCGCAGCAGGTAATGCTGGATGCGGTGCCATGCGCCTTGGTTGCCCGGCTCTTCCTGGCACCACACCACTTCGGTGGCATTCGGATAAGCATTTATCTGCGCCACAAAATCCTTATGCGGGAATGGATAAAGCTGCTCGATGCGGATGATCGCCATATCCTGCATCCCTTCGGCGCGCCGCGCCGCGAGCAATTCGTAATACACCTTGCCGCTGCACGCGATGATGCGCCGTACTTTTTTGTTATCCAGCGCATCCACTTCGGCGATCACCGGCTGAAACCTTCCCTGCGTAAATTCGGCGAGCGGCGAGGCGGCATCCTTGCTGCGCAGCAGGCTCTTGGGGGTGAACACGACCAGCGGCTTGCGTAATGGGCGCAGCATCTGGCGGCGCAGCAGGTGGAACATCTGCGCGGACGAAGAAGGAATGCATACCTGGATGTTGTAGTCGGCGCACAGTTGCAAATAGCGTTCGATACGCCCGGAGGAATGCTCCGCGCCCTGCCCCTCGTAGCCGTGCGGCAGCAGCAGCACCAGCCCGCACAGCCGCCCCCATTTCACTTCTCCGGAAGCGATGAACTGGTCGATCACCACTTGCGCGCCGTTGGCGAAATCGCCGAACTGCGCTTCCCACAACACCAGTGAATCCGGCTCGGCAGTGGCATAACCGTATTCGAACCCGAGCACCGCTTCCTCGGATAGCAACGAATCGATCACGATGAAATCCGCCTGGTCGGGCGCAAGATTTTGCAGCGGCGTATAAGCGCCCTCGTGCCGCTCCTTGCGGTTCTGGTCATGCCAGGTGGCGTGACGATGAAAGAACGTGCCGCGCTGGCTGTCCTGCCCGGTAAGCCGCACCGGATAACCCTCGGTCAGCAAGGTAGCATAGGCGAGGGTTTCCGCCATGCCCCAGTCCAACGGCAAATCCCCGCGCGCCATCACGATGCGGTCTTCGACGACTTTCTGCACGCGCGAATGCAGCGTGAAGTTCTCAGGCACGGTGGTCAGCGGCACGGCCAGTTGTCGCAAACGCTCCAGCGGCACGGCGGTATTCACCGCAATATCCCATGCGATATCGTGCTGGTATTTTCTCCAGTCGGCGGCGAGCTTGCCACCGCCCCTAACCCCCACTAACTCCCCCTTGTCAGGGGGAGAACGAAGCGACTCCTCCCCTGACAAGGGGAGGCTGGGAGGGGTTGGGGAGCTGTGCCCCTCGTCCAGCGCCTTGCGGTAGGCTGCAATCATCGCATCCGCCTCGCCGGGCTGAATCACGCCCTGCCCGGCCAGCCGTTGCGCGTACACGGCGCGCGTACCGGGGTGCTGGCGAATGAAACGGTACATGAACGGTTGCGTGACCAGAGGCTCATCCTGCTCGTTGTGCCCCAGCTTGCGGAAGCACACCATGTCGATCACCACGTCCTTGTTGAAGCGCATACGAAAATCCAGCGCAATTTCGGTGACCAGCAATACCGCATCCGGGTCATCCGCATTCACATGAAAGATCGGCGCATCGATCATCTTCGCCACGTCGCTGCAATGGATGCTGGAGCGCGTGTCGCGCGAATCCGAGGCGGTGAAGCCGATCTGGTTGTTGATGACGACATGCACCGTGCCGCCGGTGCGGTAGCCGCGCGTTTGCGACATGCTCAGCGTCTCCATCACCACGCCCTGCCCGGCGAATGCCGCATCGCCATGCAGCAAAATCGGCATTACCTTCGAGCCGTCAGAATCCATGCGCTGGTGCTGGCGCGCGCGCACCGAGCCTTCCACCACCGGGTTGATGATTTCCAGATGCGAAGGGTTGAACGCCAGCACGACATGCAGCTCGCCGCCCGGCGTATCGATGTCCGCCGAAAACCCCTGATGGTATTTCACATCGCCGGAAGTCAGATTTTTGGCATGGACGCCTTCGAATTCGGCGAACAGCATCTTCGGCTGCTTGCCGAGAATATTCACCAGCACATTCAGCCGCCCGCGATGCGCCATGCCGATCATGGCCTCCTGCACGCCTTGCTCTCCGGCGCGTTGCAGCAGATGGTCGAGCAGCGGGATCAGCGTCTCGCCGCCTTCCAGCGAGAAGCGTTTTTGTCCGACGTATTTGGTGTGCAGGTAGCGCTCCAGCGTCTCGGCGGCGGTCAGCCGTTCCAGGATGCGGCGGCGCAGCGCGGCGCTATATCCGGCCAAGCCGCGCACCCCTTCCAGGCGATCCTGTATCCAGCGTTTCTGCGCCACATCGCCGATGTACATATATTCCGCGCCGATGCTGCCGCAATAAGCCTGGCGCAGCAATTGCAGTATTTCGCGCAAGCTCATGCGCGGCGCACCCGCAACCGATTCCATATCGAAGACACTATCCAGATCGGCTGCGCCCAAACCGTAATGCGCCGGATCGAGCTCGGCGACCAGCGGGCTGGCATAGCGGTTCAACGGATCGAGATGGGCGACGCGCATACCGAGGATGCGGTACGTATTGATGAGTTGCGACACGCTGGCCTGCTTGCATTCCAGGCCGGCATCATGGTTTGCATTGGCGGCGCCGCCGGCTTGCGGCAACGCCGCGAAGGCGCGCTGAATGGGGCTGTGTGCCACCTCGTGAGCCGCGCCGGGTGTGGCTTGCAGCGCATCGAAATAGCCGCGCCAGGTTGCGGGAACCGAGGCCGGATCGGCGAGATAATCCTCGTACAAGCCTTCGACGAACACGTCGTTCATCCCGAACAACAGGGAAGTGTCGCGCATGGCCTGCATGTAGCTTTTTTCTGGTGCGGTCATGATCTGTTCGGAACCTCCCGCTTAACCCAATAACCGTTCGTGGTGAGCCTAATAACCGTTCGTGGTTAAGTAGTGACTTAGCATGGGGTTATCGTGCTTAGTCAATACTTAGTTGTTCCATCAGAGCCTGTCGAACCACCAGCTACGCAACCAGAGTCCTTCGACAAGCTCAGGACGAACGGAATTTTCCTTCAAACCAGCTATTACCAGCCCGCAGTTAATCTGCGAAATCTGCGGACAGTAATTTTTCAGGTTTATCCACGGCTACCCATCGGCACGAAATCGCGCTTGGTCGCGCCGCGATACAACTGGCGCGGGCGCCCGATCTTGTGGTCGGTATCCGCGATCATTTCGTTCCATTGCGAGATCCAGCCGACGGTGCGCGCCACTGCAAAGATCACCGTGAACATGTTGACCGGGATGCCCAGCGCGCGCAGCACGATGCCGGAATAGAAATCCACATTCGGATACAGTTTGTGCTCGATGAAATACGGGTCGCTCAGGGCGACACGCTCCAGTTCCAGCGCCAGCTCGAACAGCTTGTGGTTGCCCAGCTTGAGTTCTTCGACCACTTCGTAGCAGGTCTTGCGCATCACCGCGGCACGCGGATCCATGTTCTTGTAAACGCGGTGGCCGAATCCCATCAGGCGGTATTTCTTGTCCTTCACGCCCTGCACATATTCTTTCACGCGCGACACATCGCCGATCTCTTCCAGCATCTTCAGCGCGGCCTCATTTGCGCCGCCGTGCGCCGGGCCCCACAGCGCGGTGATGCCGGAAGAGATGCAGGCGAACGGGTTCGCCCCGCTCGAGCCAGCCAGGCGCACCGTCGAGGTGGAGGCGTTCTGCTCATGGTCGGCATGCAGGATCAGGATGCGATCCAGCGCGCGCACCAGTACCGGGTTGGGCTCGTAATCTTCAGCCGGATGAGCGAACATCATGTACATCAGGTTTTCCGCATAGCCGTATTTGTTCTTCGGGTACATGAACGGAGAGCCGGTGTAGTATTTGTGCGCCATCGCCGCGATGGTCGGCACTTTCGCCAGCATGCGCATCGCCGAAATCTCGCGGTGTCGCGGGTCGTTGATGTCCAGCGAATCGTGATAGAACGCCGACAGTGCGCCCACCACGCCGACCATCACCGCCATCGGATGCGCATCGCGGCGGAAGCCGGAAAAGAATTTCGCCATCTGGTCGTGCACCATGGTGTGGTGCGTGACGATATCCTTGAACCCGGCGGCCTGCGCGGCATCAGGCAATTCGCCGTTCAGCAGCAGATAGCACACTTCGAGAAAATCGGAATGCTCGGCCAGTTGCTCGATCGGGTAGCCGCGGTAGTAGAGCAACCCGGCATCGCCGTCGATGAACGTGATCTTCGAGGTGCAGCTGGCCGTGGCGAAAAACGCCGGATCATAAGTGAACAGACCAAGCTTGGTGATGTTGTGAATGTCGAGCACATCCGCTCCAAGCGTACCGGACAATATCGGCAATTCGACACTGCGCCCGTCATCCAGAGTCAATGTTGCAACGCGTTTGCTTTCCATAATTTCCTCCCAACGTTTGCGGGCAGGATGCCCGCGTTCCATGCAATTTTTAAAATCCATTCGCAGACTGGGCAACCGCTGCCCACCGATTCATTCAATCACCGCGTGGGCACGGGGTGCCCACCCTACCTAGCTGTCGTAGTTACAACTTGCCTGCTTGAATGCCTCACCTTGAAATATTCTTAAGTATGTTTATCGCTTTTGCATGCCCCTGCTCCGCGGCCTTGCGATACCACTTGAGCGCCTCCGCTTTGTCTTCCGCGACGCCCAACCCGCTTGCATATGCCCGCCCGAGATTGTATTGCCCATTAACATCCCCCTGCTCCGCGGCCTTGCGGTGCCACTTGACCGCCTCCGCCTCGTCTTTCGCGACGCCTTGCCCGTTTGCATATGCCGATCCGAGATTGTTTTGCCCACCAGCATCCCCCTGCTCTGCGGCTTTGCGGTACCACTTGACCGCCTCCACCTCGTCTTTCGCCACGCCTCGCCCGTGGTCATACGCCCGCCCGAGATTGGCTTGCCCTACAGCATGCCCCTGCTCTGCGGCTTTGCGGTACCACTTAATCGCCTCTGCCTCGTCTTTCACGACGCCTCGCCCGTTTTCATACGCCCACCCGAGATTGATTTGCGCGCCAGCATTTTCCTGCTCTGCGGCTTTGCGGTACCACTTGACCGCCTCCGCCTCGTCTTTCGCCACGCCTCGCCCGTTTCCATATGCCAACCCGAGATTGTATTGCCCATAAGCATCTCCCTGTTCCGTAGCCTTGCGATACCACTTGACCGCCTCCGCCTCGTCTTTCGCTACACCTTGCCCGTTTGTATACATCACCCCGAGATTGTTTTGCGCGTCAACATCCCCCTGCTCTGCGGCTTTGCGATACCACTTGACCGCCTCCGCTTCGTCTTTCGCGACGCCTTGCCCGTTTGCATACGCCTGCCCGAGACTGGCTTGCCCTGCAGCATTCCCCTGCTCCGCAGCCTTGCGAAACCACTTGACCGCCTCCGCCTCGTCTTTTGCGATGCCTTGCCCGTTTGCATATGCCCGCCCGAGATTGGCTTGAGCTTCAGCGTCCCCTTGCTCTGCGACCGCAAGGTTCTGGATATAGGCCTTGCGAAACCACTTGGCCGCCTCCGACTCATCTTTCGCTACGCCTCGCCCATTTGTATACGCCCAGCCGAGATTTATTTGCGCTTTAGCGTTTCCCTGCTCTGCGGCCTTGCGATACCACTTGACCCCTTCCGTCTCATCTTTTGCAGCGCCAAAACCATAAACCAAAGAAGCGCCGAGTGCACTTTGTCCATCGCTGTTCCCCTGTTCAGCCGCTTTGCGAGCCCATATCAGACCCTCTGCATAATCCTTCTTGACGCCCCAGCCATTGAAGTATATCCGCGCCAAATATCCCTGTGCATCAGCATTGCCCTTGCCGGCCAATTCCTTGAGTTCCTCAAGCTTGGCAGAGTCTCCCTTCTTTGCCAGCTCAAATATCTCTTTGATGGTATTGCGAAGTGCTGTTTGGGCAGCAAGATCGCTTTGCAGTTTGCGTAGCCGCGCCTGTGCCAGGCTCGCGTATTTCCCGGATGGCCAGCCTTTGAGGTAGCCCTGGTAACCGTCTTCGCTGCCGGACTTGTCGGCGGCTTCCCATGCGCCCTGCTCTTTGCGACTGGCTTCGTTGGCGGCTTCGTCCTGCAGTTTTTTGATGCGACTCCTGGCCAGTGCGACATATTTACCCTTGGGATATTGCGCGAGGTAGGCGTCGTAGTCGTCCTTGCTGTTGCCTTTCTGTGCTTCCGTCCACAGCGCGGTTTCGTTGTCTTCGCGGGCGGGTGAGGCTGTCGGTTCGGCGGGTTTGGACGGGGCGTTTTTGAGGCTCGTGATGAGTATCCGTGCCTGCCCGGCAAACCGGCCTTTCGGGTACTGTTTCAGATATTCCTGAATCGAACTGATGCTTCCGCTGTCACGCACACTGTCCCACGCATCCTGTTCGATTTCTTCTTTGGTTTTGACGTGTACCGGCACGGGAACCAGGCTCGTTACTTGTGTTCCGCCCGCCGCGCAACCGGCAAAGCAGAAGTCTCCCTCGATGCTGCCTTCCATCCACGGTTCCTGCTTGCCTTGCGAGGCGGCCTTGACTGCGGTGACGACGCGTTTGAGGGTTTGTTCGATCTGAAGGTTGCTGTCCATCTGCGCGAGCAGTTTACTGGTGTACAGGCCGTTGCGCCCGTTGCCGTCCGCCGCGATACTGCCCGGGCGGGTGGCATACGAAATCAGCGTGCCGGACGGTGCGCTGACGCGCGCCAGCCCCTTGTCTGCGGAGCGGAAACTGCGCGCGTAAGGGTTGTTGCGGCAAGCGTCGAGAAATACCAGGTTGAGGCGGGTCTTGGATTCATCGAGCACGTCCATGATCTGATTCACACCGAGGCTCTGGTTGGGTACATCCTCCTCGGAGTTGATGTCGGCATCCACGGCGGGTAGGTAGTTGATACCCTTGATCTGTAGCCCGTGCCCGGCGTAGAACACCAGTGCGACTGCGCCCGGCACCAGCTTGCTGCGGAATTCGCGGAGCGTTGCGCCGATTTGTTTGGTTTGCATGTTGCTGCGCTCGATGACGTCAAAGCCGAGGCCGCGCAGCTTTTTCGCCATGTCCTTGGCGTCGTTGACCGGGTTTTTGAGCGGAGAACTGGTGTAGGCGCCGTTGCCGATGACCAGCGCGATGCGCTGTTCGCTTACGGCGTTGTTCACCTGCTTGACGGCGAGGTTGCGTTCGTCGTCGGCATTGGCCTGAAACGCGGTGAATACCAGTGCCAGCAAGATAATTCTTAACGCTTTCACTTTATTCTCCTGTGGGTCAGCTTCGTGCATTTTATGCACCGTGTCAATTTGCCGTGCGTTTGGTGCATGGAATGCGCCCTACTTTTTTGGCTCGGTTTCCCGCCATGTGGCAAGGGCTGCGCCGTAGCCAGCGCCTAAGTCCGGCAGACTGCCACGAGCCAATGTGGTGCGGATCGCACCGACATTCGGCGCATTGGCGGTAACCACGACCAGCAAGGCTCCTTCTCCGGCGGGACCGGCGGCATCAAATCGCCAGTCAAGGCGCGGCAGTACTGTTTCGCCAACCGGGATGGCGGTTTCCTTGTCCAGGTCATTGGGAAAGATGAGTTGCAGGGTTTTGCCGTCGGTACCGGCCTGTAGCACCAACAAATAGCCGGAGCGTGCGGTGTGTATCCGCAGGCTCATGTGATCGCGGCCTATGCGCAACTCCTGTTTGTCTGCGGCGACTGTCACGCCCCATGCCGGGTCGGCACTGCGCAGGGCTTGCTCCAGCAGGGCGCGGGGCGATGTCTTGCTGACATCGAACAATCCGCCCAAGCCTGCCGCCAGTGCCAGTATCGCCATTACCACCACGATGGCCGCGCCGCGCTGCCGCTCAACACTTTTCAAGAATATATTTTTTATGAACAACTCCTCTCGCTATTGCGGCACTTCATAAACGAACTATTCCACATGCAGATTGACACTTGATTCTGAGCGTTAAACCGCCCTAATCTTTTCCAGCAACACCTGCTGTTCGCCCGGCGCCGCTTCCCTCCTGCCTGCAATCATATCCCACAGCGGGTTGTCGGGCATATCCAGCAACACATCAAACGCCTGTTTCCCGGCCTCGTCAAGCCGCGCATAGTGCGCCTCGATAAAGCGCCCCAGCACGATGTCCAGCTCCAGCAAACCGCGCCGCGCGCGCCAGCGTACCCGCTCCAACTCTCTATCCACTTTATCTCCCGCTCCCACATCACTACACCATGCGCTTGACCATCAAATCCTTGATATGGCCAATCGCTCCGGTCGGGCTCAATCCTTTTGGACACACATCCACGCAATTCATGATGGTGTGGCAGCGGAACAAACGATACGGGTCTTCCAGATCATCCAGGCGTTCGCTGGTGGCATGGTCGCGCGTATCGGCGATGAAGCGATATGCCTGCAGCAATCCCGCCGGGCCGACAAACTTGTCGGGGTTCCACCAGAATGACGGACAGGCGGTGGTGCAGCAACCGCACAGGATGCATTCGTACAAGCCATTCAGATGCTCGCGCTGCGCGGGCGATTGCAACCGCTCAGTCTCGGGCGGCGGATCGTTGTTGATCAGGTAAGGTTTGATCGAATGGTATTGCTTGAAGAATTGCGTCATGTCCACGATCAGATCGCGGATCACCGGCAGACCCGGCAGCGGGCGCAGCGTGACCGGCTCTTTCAGCGACGAGAGCGGCGTGATGCACGCTAGGCCGTTGCGTCCGTTGATGTTCATCGCATCCGAGCCGCATACCCCCTCGCGGCAGGACTTGCGCAGCGACAGACTGTCGTCCTGCTCCTTCAGCAACAGGATGGCATCCAGCAGCATCTTGTCGCCCGCCTCGATGTCCAGCTCGTAGTCCTGCATGTACGGTGCAGTGTCGGTATCCGGGTTGTAGCGGTAAATTTTAAATTTCATCAGACCGCTCCTAATAAACCCGCGCCTTGAGCGGGAACGATTCCACAGTCAACGGCTTGAGCCGCACCGGCTTGTAACTGAGCTGTCGCCCTTCGCGGAAATACAGGCTGTGCTTGAGCCAGTTCACATCGTCGCGTTGCGGGAAGTCGTCGCGCGCGTGCGCGCCGCGGCTTTCGGTGCGTGCCGCCGCCGCGGTCATGGTCGCCTGTGCGACTTCGATCAGGTTATCCAGTTCCAGTGCCTCGATGCGCGCGGTGTTGAATACCTTGCTCTTGTCCTGAATCTCGGTATGCGCGGCGCGCTCGGCGATCTCTCTGATCTTCTCCACACCCTCGGCAAGCAATTCCGGGAAGCGGAATACGCCGCAATGTTTCTGCATGGTTCTGCGCATCGCGTCGCCGACCTCGGAAACGCGCTCGCCGTTCTTCTGGCTTTCCAGCCGCGCCAGGCGTGCCAGAGAACGCTCGGCGGAATCGGCAGGCAGCAGCTTTGGGTGCGGATGGCTTTGCAGGTCTTCGATGATCTGCCTGCCCGCTTCGCGCCCGAACACCAGCAAGTCCAGCAATGAATTGCAGCCCAGGCGGTTCGCGCCGTGCACCGACACGCAGGCGCATTCGCCCGCCGCATACAGGCCATGCACCACTTCTTCCGGCCCGTGATGATAGGGCGCGACGACCTGTCCGTGATAATTGGTGGGGATGCCGCCCATCATGTAATGCGCGGTCGGCACCACCGGTATCGGCGCTTTGGCCGGATCGACATGGGCGAATTTCAGCGCGATCTCGCGGATGCCCGGCAAGCGCTGCCGGATCACGTCGTCGCCGAGGTGATCCAGTTTGAGCATGACATGGTCGCCGTGCTTGCCGCAGCCGCGCCCCTCGTTGATCTCGATGGTCATGGCGCGCGACACCACGTCGCGGCTGGCCAGATCTTTGGCGTTCGGCGCGTATTTCGGCATGAAGCGCTCGCCGTCCTTGTTCACCAGATAGCCGCCCTCACCGCGCACCCCTTCGGTGATCAGCACCCCCGCGCCATACACGCCGGTGGGATGGAACTGGAAAAACTCCATGTCTTCCAGCGGAATCCCGGCACGCGCCGCCATGCCCAGCCCGTCGCCGGTGTTGATGTAGGCGTTGGTGCTGGACTGGAAAATGCGCCCCGCGCCGCCGGTCGCAAACAGCGTGGCGCGCGCCTGAAAGATCATCACTTCGCCGGTTTCGATTTCCATTGCGGTCACGCCGAGCACGTCGCCGTCTTCGTCGCGGATCAGGTCGAGCGCCATCCATTCGATGAAAAAATGCGTGTTGGCTTTGACGTTCTGCTGGTACAGCGTGTGCAGCATCGCATGGCCGGTGCGGTCTGCCGCCGCGCAGGCGCGCTGCACCGGGTTCTTGCCGTAATCCTGCATGTGCCCGCCAAACGGGCGCTGATAAATCTTGCCGCTGTCGAGGCGGTCGAACGGCATGCCGAAGTGTTCCAGCTCGTACACCACCTCCGGCGCGGCGCGGCACATGAATTCGATGGCATCTTGGTCGCCCAGGTAATCCGAGCCTTTCACCGTGTCGTACATGTGCCAGTGCCAGCTGTCCTTGCTGATATTGCCCAGCGACGCGGCAATGCCGCCCTGCGCCGCGACGGTATGCGAACGGGTCGGGAACACCTTGGACAACACCGCCACTTTCAAACCGGCCTGCGCCAGTTGCAGCGCCGCACGCATCCCGGAACCGCCTGCGCCCACCACCACCACATCGAAAGTTCTTTTTGCAACTGCCATTATATTTTCCTTAATTACACATTCCGGCTCGAAGGCGTTAAAACCCCCACAATATCTGCACCGACCATATCGCGTAAAGCAGCAATACCAGGATCACCAGCACATGGATCACCAGGCGCACGCCGGCCGGTTTCACGTAATCCATCACGATGTCGCGGATGCCGATCCATGCGTGATAGAACAAGCACAGCAGGAACAGCAAGGTGAAGGTGCGCATCAACTGTCCGGAGAACAACTCTGTCCATGCGTCGTAGCCTTGACGGGGTTGCAGCAGCAGGCAGACAGCCAGCGACACGCAGTACACCGCCATCACCGCCGCCGTGACGCGCTGCACCAGCCAATCGCGCAAACCGTAGTGCGCACCGACAACGACGCGGTTTACCATAGCTCCACCCCGGCCAGAACGGTCAGCGCCAGGCTGACCACCATCACCGCCTTGCTGCTGTTGCGCGCCTGCGCAAGGCTTGTGATATAGCGCAAATCGATTGCCAGATAGCGCAGCCCGGCGC
Source organism: Gallionella sp. (assembly GCA_028714075.1). Taxonomy (GTDB): domain Bacteria; phylum Pseudomonadota; class Gammaproteobacteria; order Burkholderiales; family Gallionellaceae; genus Gallionella. The sequence continues at coordinate 211,892 of JAQTMZ010000005.1, read as the reverse complement.
AAAAGTGATGCAGAAATGCCCACAGCAAACCGAGCAGCATCAGCTTGAGCAGCGGATGCGCCAGCACGGACAACAATTGGGTATGGGTTTCGATGGAGCGCAGGCTGTATTGCAACATCAGCAGCAACAGCGGCAACGCAAGAAATAATATCAGGCCGCTAACGCGATGCAGAATGGAAACAAAACCGGAAAGCGGTAATTTGATATGATGCAGGGCGAGGTGTTTGGGGCGTTTATTGTTCATCGTCAATTCTCAGCCATGAAGTAATAGGAACCTCTGAAATCATATTATGCAATGCTACACCTTTGCATGGCGGGATAAAATCAAAACAATTATGATATGCACATATTAATCTCAAGGAACGCACCATGAAAGCACCCATCCGCATCACCATCACCGGAGCCGCCGGACAAATCTGCTACGCCGCGCTGTTCCGTATCGCGAATGGTGACATGCTGGGGCACGATCAGCCGATTATCCTGCAATTACTGGACTTGCCGCAGGCGCAGACCATGCTGCGCGGCGTGATGATGGAGCTGGAGGATTGCACTTTTCCTTTGCTGCAACAGATCATCATCACCGATGACCCGAAAATCGCTTTCAAGGATACCGAAATCGCGCTGCTGATCGGCGCGCGGCCGCGCGGCAAGGGTATGGAACGCAAGGATCTGATCGAAGCCAACGGCGCGATTTTCTCCGCGCAAGGCAAGCTGCTAAACGATTATGCGGCGCGCCATGTCAAGGTGCTGGTGGTGGGCAACCCGGCCAATACCAACGCGTTGATCGCGATGAAAAACGCCCCCGATCTCGATCCGCGCAACTTCACCTCGATGATGCGCCTAGACCATAACCGCGCCATCGCGCAAGTCGCGCAAAAGCTGTTCCAGCCGATCCACGACATCAAGAAAATGATCGTTTGGGGTAACCACTCCAGCACGCAATACCCCGATCTGGACCATACCGAAATCCGCGGCACGCTGGTGCGCAACCTCCTGCCAGATGAGGATTGGGTAGAAAATGAATTCATCCCCACCGTGCAGAAGCGCGGCGCGGCGGTCATCGAGGCACGCGGCTTATCCAGTGCCGCGAGCGCCGCGAATGCGGCCATTTCGCATATCCACGACTGGTTGCTCGGCGCGCATCACAACAACTGGGTGTCGATGGGCGTGCCTTCCGACGGCAGCTATGGCATACCCGAAGGCGTGATCTACGGCTTCCCGGTGAAATGCAAGCAAGGCCAGTATCACATCGTGCAAGACCTGACGATCAGCGAACTGGGACGCAAGCACATGGAAGACAGCTATCGCGAACTGCTCGAAGAGCGCGAGCATGTGAAACAATTGCTGGGGTGAAACCCGTACGTTCGCTTGCTCCATCTAAAAACAAACGCCCGCTTGCGCGGGCGTTATGCTTTGCTGAAACCACGCTCTGCTACGACTTCAGCGCGACAAATACCTCTTCCAGCATCTTCTTCGCATCGCCAAACAGCATGCGGTTGTTCTCCTTGTAGAACAGCGGATTGTCCACACCCGCATAGCCGGAGGCCATGCTGCGCTTCATCACGATCGAGGTCTTGGCCTTCCACACTTCCAGCACCGGCATTCCTGCAATCGGGCTGTTCGGGTCGTCCTGCGCGGCCGGGTTCACGATGTCGTTGGCGCCGATGACCATCGCGACATCGGTATCGGGAAAGTCTGCGTTGAGTTCATCCATTTCCAGCACGATGTCGTAAGGCACCCTGGCTTCGGCCAGCAGCACGTTCATGTGACCGGGCATGCGACCGGCGACCGGGTGGATGCCGAAACGCACGTTGATACCCTGCTCCCGCAGATACTGGGTGATTTCGTAGACCGTGTGCTGAGCTTGCGCCACCGCCATGCCGTAGCCCGGTACGATGATCACGTTCTTGGCCTCGCGCAGCAGTTCTGCGGTTTCGACCGCGCTGACCGGCACCGCTTCGCCGGCCGGCTGTGCGTCGCCGCTGGGCGCAGCAACCGTGCCGCCGCCGGTGCCGAAGCCGCCCGCAATCACGCTGATGAAATTGCGGTTCATCGCGCGGCACATGATGTAGGAAAGAATCGCACCGGAGGAACCCACCAACGCGCCGATGACGATCAGCAGGTCGTTATTCAGCATGAAGCCGGTCGCCGCCGCAGCCCAGCCGGAGTAGCTGTTCAGCATCGACACTACAACCGGCATATCGGCGCCGCCGATGGCCATCACCATGTGGATGCCGAACAACAGTGCGATCACCGTCATTACGATCAGCGGAATCATACCGGCGTTCACCGTTTCGGCATGTAAAAATTGCCCGCCAAAATAAATAATGATCAGCAAGCCAACAAGGTTCAGCCAATGGCGGGCGGGCAGGAGCAACGGCTTGCCGCCGATCTTGCCCGACAGCTTGCCGAAGGCGATGATCGAACCGGAGAAGGTCACCGCGCCGATCAGGATGCCGATGTAGATCTCAACTTCGTGAATGGCTTTTTCTGCATGAGTCAGGTTGGCTGCCGCCACCGGGTCGATGTAATTCGCAAACCCGACCAGGCAGGCGGCCAGACCTACCAGGCTGTGCATCAATGCGACCAGCTCGGGCATTTCCGTCATTTTCACCACGCGCGCCGCGTAGATGCCGACGCTGCCGCCGACCAGCATCGCGCCGACGATCCACGGAATGCCGGCCATTGAGACACGCGGTCCGAAGATGGTCGCCAGCACGGCGAGCGTCATGCCGATCATGCCGTAGAGGTTGCCGCGCCGCGAGGTTTCCGGATGGGAGAGGCCGCCGAGACTCAGGATGAATAGTATCGTCGCGCCGATATAAGAAACTGTTGCCAAACTTTCAGACATGATTGATTACCTTGTATTATTTTTTATGGCCTTATTTGCGGAACATCGCCAGCATGCGCTGGGTGACGGCAAAACCGCCGAACATATTGACTGCGGTGAGCGCCAGTGCGGCAACCGCGAGCCCGAGGATGAGCCCCCTGCCATCGGTCGCCCCTTCAAGCGGCGGGGCAACCTGCACCAGCGCGCCGATGGCGATGATGCTGCTGATCGCGTTGGTGACACTCATCAGCGGCGTATGCAACGCGGGGGTGACATTCCACACTACCATGTAGCCGACGAAGCAGGCCAGCACAAACACCGTAAAGTGCCCGAGGAATGCCGTTGGCGCATAGGCGCCGATAAGCAGAAACAGGACTGCGGCAACTGCAAACATGACCACCAGCTTGCCTCCGGCCATCGGCGCGCTGCTGCCGCCATGCCCGTGACCCTTGGGTGCCGTAATCGGTTTGGCGGAAGCCGGTTTGGCCGGTGCCGCGGGAAGTTTCGGCGCGGGCGCCGGCCAGGTGATGTTGCCTTCCTTGATGACCGTCAGGCCGCGGATGGCGTCGTCTTCCATATTGACGTTGATGATGCCGTCCTTGGTCTTGCACAGTTCTTCAGTCAGACGGAACAGATTAGTTCCATACAGGGTAGAAGACTGCTTGGCCAAACGACTATTCAGGTCGGTGTAACCGACGATGGTCACGCCGTGCTTCACCACCGATTGACCGGGTTCGGTCAGTTCGCAGTTGCCGCCCCGCTCGGCCGCCATGTCGACGATGACGCTGCCGGGTTTCATGGATTGCACCATCTCGGCGGTGATCAGCTTCGGTGCCGGTTTGCCGGGAATCAGCGCGGTGGTGATGATGATGTCCACTTCCTTGGCCTGCTTGGCGTACATCTCGCGCTGTGCCTGCTGGAAGCCCTCGCTCATCACCTTGGCATAGCCACCGCCACCGGAACCTTCCTCCTCATAATCGACCTTGACGAATTCGCCGCCCAGCGACACGACCTGGTCGGCCACTTCGGCACGGGTGTCGTTGGCGCGCACGATGGCGCCCAAGTTGGCGGCGGTACCGATCGCCGCGAGGCCGGCCACGCCGGCACCGGCGATGAACACCTTGGCCGGCGGGATCTTGCCTGCGGCGGTGATCTGGCCGTTGAAGAAGCGGCCGAAGGCGTTGGCGGCCTCGATGACGGCACGGTAGCCGGCGACGCCAGCCTGGGAGGTCAACGCGTCCATCTTCTGCGCGCGGGAAAGCTGGCGCGGCAGCGCGTCGATGGCCAGCACCGTGGCTTTCTTCGCCGCCAATTGCTGCATCAGCTCCGAGTTTTGCGCCGGCCAGATGAAGCCGATCAGGGTGCCGCCTTCGCGCATCAGGCCGACCTCCTGCGTCGTCGGCACGCACACCTTGAAAACGATGTCGGATGCAGCCCATAGTTTGGCCGCTCCATCGATAATTTCCGCACCTGCGGCGCGGTAAGTTTCGTCGCTGCAATTCGCCGCATCCCCGGCGCCGGATTCGACGGCGACCTTAAAGCCCAGCTTGATGAGTTTTTCAACAACATCGGGCACGGTGGCGACACGCTTCTCTCCCGCGGCTATTTCACGGGGAATTCCTATCATCAGAGTCATGGAGTATTCCGTTTTGGTTAAATTGTTATTTGCCGCAGCGGCTTGCATGCCGTTCCGGCTTGATTATTCTTGTCGCTGCACCATCAGGAGTTTGCTGCACCGTCGGAATGTCGTTCATTCCGGATACGCAGGAGCGTGATGTTACTTCAAAAATCTTCCGGCTATCAACCTTCTTTTTCGCCTTATTTTTGCCGCGCTGTGCTATGCCTGTCCTGATGAAACCACCAGCCATTCGATAGGCCATCAAAAGACGATAACCAAGTCGCTGGTTATGAGCCTGTCGAAGCGGCGCACGATTCCTTCAGGAGTTTAAAAATACAAGGGGGAGGCCGCGATTATCAAAGACAAGCGCAAACAACCACGCTCACGGCAGCACTCTGGCTACCCGAAAACCAATGCCGAGGCTCCGGTCGCCGGGGTCATGGTCGTAGCGAACCGCGGCGCGCGAGTATTTCGCGTAGATGAAACACGAGCCACCGCGAAGCACGCGCCAATCATGTTTACTGTCATAGAGATCTTGCGCCCATTCCCACACATTGCCGCTCATGTCATATAAGCCGTAGCCGTTGGCTTGTTTCTGGCCCACCGGATGGATTTGACGGTTGCAGTTGTCGTTATTCCACCCTACCGCATCGAAGTTGTTGCCACCGCAGTATTCGCTCTGGATGCCGCCATAGCAGGCATATTCCCATTCGGCCTCGGTCGGCAGGCGGTATTGTTTGCCGGTCTTGGCGTTGAGCTTCTGGATGAATGCCTGCGCATCATTCCAGCTCACTTGCTCCACCGGACAACTGTCGCCGCAGCTTGAGAAATGGCTAGGGTTGTTGCCCATGAGGGCTTTCCACTGGCCCTGGGTGACTTCGTATTTACCCATGGCAAAAGATTTGGGCAGGATAACCATCTCGGGGCAGTCCGGGCAATCGCGAAATACCTTGCCCGGTTTCATTGCGGCTTCGACCTCGCTTTGCATGGCGCCCGGTGCATGCATGGCTATTTGAGCCGGTTGCTGAACGGCCTTGAGCTTGTTTATTGCCGCTTGCGCAAATTTGGCATGACGGCCATCGGCATGGTCGGCTAAATAAGCCTGATACGCATCTTCGGTGTTCATTTCTCTGGCGGTGTTCCATGCATCCAGTTCCAGCGCGGCGGGATCAACAACGGCAGGCTGTGCGGTTGCGCCCTGGGCTGGCACATTGCATCCGGCAAAACAAAAATCCCCCTCGATGCTGCCTTCCATCCACGGCTCCTGTTTGCCTTGCGAGGCGGCCTTGACTTCGGTGACGACGCGTTTGAGGGCTTGTTCGATCTGGACGGTGCTGTTCATTTGCGCGAGCAGTTTGCTGGTGTACAGGCCGTTGCGCCCGCCTCCATCCGCCGCAACGCTGCCCGGTCGGGTGGCATAGGAGATCAACGTGCCGGACGGGGCGCTGACGCGCGCCAGCCCTTTGTCTGCGGAACGGAAACTGCGCGCGTAAGGGTTGTTGCGACAGGCATCGAGGAACACCAGGTTGAGGCGGGTCTTGGATTCGTCGAGCACGTCCATGATTTGTTTCACCGCGAGGCTCTGGTTGGGCACGTCTTCTTCGGAGTTGATGTCGGCATCTACAGCGGGCAGGTAGTTGTCGCCTTTGATCTGGAGCCCGTGCCCGGCGTAGAACACCAGTGCGACTGCGCCAGGTACGAGCTTGCTGCGGAATTCGCGGAGCGTTGCGCCGATTTGTTTGGTTTGCAGGTTGCTGCGTTCGATGACGACAAAACCCAAGCCGCGCAATTTTTTCGCCATGTCCTTGGCGTCGTTGACCGGGTTTTTGAGCGGAGAACTGGTGTACGCGCCGTTGCCGATGACCAGCGCGATGCGTTGTTCGCTCACGGCGTTGTTCACCTGCTTGACGGCGAGGTTGCGTTCGTCATCGGCGTGAGCCTGAAACGCGATGAAGGCCAGCGCCAGCAAAATAATTCTTAACGCTTTCACTTGGTTCTCCTGTGGGTCGATATTGTAGCGTGCGCTGTGCGCGCAATTCCTGCAATTATGTCGTGCGCCGCTTCGACAGGCCCAGGACACGCTACGCTGATTTCAGGAATCCGGTTTCAACTTTTCCAGAATAGCCGGGCGCCAGCCGAACAAATGCACGGGGGTGTGACCGCGCACCGAGTGCTCGCCCAAATCCACCAACTCGGCGGTACCCTTCACGCTCTCCGCCACGGTCGATGAACAAACAACCGGATAGCCCAGTTCCTTGGTCATGCTCTCCAGGCGCGAAGCCGTGTTGACCGCGTCGCCGATGGCGGTGTATTCGTTGCGCGCTTCGGAACCGATGTAACCGAGAATCGCATCACCCGCATGAATGCCGATCCCGATAGCGATTGGCTCCACCCCGCGCCCGGCCAGGGACTGGTTATAGCGATGCAAGCGGAGCAGCATTTCCTGGGCGGCCTCCAGCGACTTGCGCTCCGGCTGTTCGAGCGCTTGCGGCGCACCGAAAAATGCCATGAGCCCGTCGCCGATAAACTTGTCCACCACGCCGCCATGCTTGTGTATCACCTCGGTCATTTGCTTGAAATAACCGTTGAGCAATTCGATGATGTCTTCCGGTTGTGATTTTTCCGAGCGCGTGGTGAATCCGCGTATGTCGGCGAACAGCACGCATATCCGCTGGCGCTTTCCCGCACCGAGGCCGACATTGCCCGCCAATATTTCATTCAGGACGGCCGGGCTGACATGCCCGCCGAACGCCTGTTTCAGGAATTGTTTTTCCTTGAACTGACGCAACGAATCGAACGCGCCACGTCCCATAAAGGCGATCCATGCCACTCCGATAGCCTCCACCGGTGGCAGGTATTGCCCTTGCCACAAACGCAGGGTGCTCAACGCCAAAACGCCGCCGCTAAAAATAAGCAACAGGGCAATCTTTTGCCACGCGCTGCTGCCCCACCAGAACAGCGCGGGCAACAGCGCAAGCAGCAGCAAGATACCCGGCTGAATCGTGCTGACCGTGCCGCGATTGAGCATCGAGCGCAAGGTCTGCGCGTGGATCAACACACCGGGCAGGCGGCGGTTTTCCGGCTCCCATGCGGCGAGAGGAACCGGCAATTGCAGCCGGTCGCTGAACGGCAATACCACGCCGAGCAAGACCGGTTTATTGCGGAAGGTGCGCGCCAGTTGCTCGCTGTTGCCTTGCTCAAGCCAATTCAGCACCTGGGTAAACGGAATATATTGAAACGTCGTCCCCAGGGAATAATCGATCAGGCCTTCCCATGAATGTTTGGCGCCGAGCCGCGCCGCCATGCCTTCCGCCAGCGTTATTCCCCTCGACTGGTTGGCGCATTCGCTTCCGTCGAGACGGCGCGGCACTCCATCCCGGTCCATGCAGACCAGCGGCGAAGCCAGCGCATCCACTCCCGCAACGGAAACAAACGGCGGAAAAATCGGGCGTAGGTTGCCCTGGTCATCCAGTGCCTGGGTAAGCACCAGCGGGACGGTCCCGCGCATCGCGATCAATCCCTGCATCAAGGCCTGATCGTAGCCGGGCGCCATGAACTGGTAGGAATGCTCGGGCAAAATAACATCCATGCCCACAGCGGACGGCTTCGCCAGCGCCATCGCCTGAAAAAACTTGCCGAGATGCGGGTGCCACAGCGCGAACGGTTCGCGAAACGCCTTGAATGCCGCCTCATCTATCCCGACCACCACCACATCGTTGGTGAGCGGCTGGGGATGTTCGCGCAGCAACGTGAATTGGCGATCCAGCACGAAGAGTTCCAGCGGATTCCAGGCCCGGTTCAGATGCAGCCCCAGGCCTAGCGCAATGACGATCAGGAAGCCGGCAGGATAGGAAAAACGCCGCAGCAACTCGGGCAGCTTCACGGCAATTTTTCTCCTAATGCTAGACGGATTGCGCGCTCGCGGCTGCGGCATGATTCCGCCTCCTCGTGTTGCCCGAGTTTGTCGCGCGCCTCGGCCATCAAACGCAGATCGGCGACGATCTTTTTCGGCAATCCAAGTTGCTTGTCCAGCGGCAACACTTTTTCCAGCAACGCAACGGTGTCCGCCGCCGCTCCCTGACGCAGGCGGATTTCCGCCAGCAGTCTCCATGCGTTTGCCAGCTCGACGAGCTGCTTTTGTTTCTCGGCTGTTGCACCGGCCTGTTGCGCCAGATCGGCGCTCTTGGGAAACTCTCCAAGCGCGAAAGCAGCCTGCGCCCGCAGGTTCAGGATCGTTGCCTCGATGGCGCATTGGGATGTCTCGCACAAGGATTGCGCCTGTTGCGCCAGCGCGCCTGCCTTGTCCGGTTGCTTCAACAGCAGCGCCAACTGGGCGGAACGCGCCGCCGCCTCGGCTTTGGAATCGGGCGCAAACAGATGGGCTTTATCGCCCAGAATGAATTGCAGTTTTGCCTCGGCCTGATCGTATTCGCCGCGCTCGAGGTTGATTTGCGCCAGGCTCAGCGTGTTGGCCGCGATGCCATGCGCATTCTCGATACTGGTATTGAGCTGCAACGCCCTTTCATAATGCTGGCGCGATTGTTCGACATTCCCGTTGAGATAGGCCTTTTCACCCTGGTGCGCCCACTCCATCGCCTGCTTATGCCGGACACTCCGGGTATCAGGAGTGGATGCGCATCCGCACAGTGCAACGATCAGGATTACCCAACTAAAATTAACGGCTGGACGGAACATGGCTATCCAAAGGCAAAGGGTGGTCTTCCTGGGGCGGCAGGAGCTTGTTGATCGGCCAACTGCCTTTGACGGCGTCCACCACCTCATGGGTATCCTGAAGCGTTTCGCGCCCCTCGCTGACTGCCGGGGGCAGCTCGGCTGCAAGCCCCGACGAAATTGTTTTCACATCAGTGGTAATCGCTTTCACCTCGGCAGTGATCGCTTTTGCATCGGCGGTCACGCCTTCGACATGATGCAAGCTGGTATCCAGTTTTCCGATCAGGCGCGGCAGAGAAGTATCCAGCGTATTCATCGCTTTCGATGCGCTAGCCATTGTATTCGCTGCATCGGTAATGGCAGACTGAATCTGTTTTTTGTTACGGCGCGTCAAATCGCTCGCGACCTCTCCGGTATCTGCAAACGCTGTAGTGGCGCGCTTCAGTTCCTGTAGCGTTTTCTTCAGGTCGCCATCCGGGCTGTCGGCGTAAGCGGTAATGCTTTTCACATCCGCCAGAATAGGCTGCAACTGGTTAGCCAGCTTGCTGAGTTCCTCACCGATGTCGCGCGCGCGCTCGAAGGCGATCACCGCATTGTTTTCCACCGTGGCCGAGTTGGCCGAACCGGGTAGAACGTCAATGATGCTTTCCCCGATCAAGTCTTCCTTGACCAGACGCGCTTTGGCGTCCTTGTGGATCAAAGGCACATACTCGTCGCCCAGCGCAAGCACGATACTTACGCGCCCATCCGCATCCATCGCGAGTTTTTCCAGCGTGCCGACCTTGAATCCGTTCAGCTTGACCGCCATGCCCGGCACCATGCCTTTTGCGCTGTCCGCGACAAAATGCAATTGGGTCGTGCGTTTGAACAAGCCTTTCTGCACCGCCATAAAAGCCACCGCCGCAATCACGATCAATACCGCTCCGGCCACGAACCACCCCAGCCTGCGGTTGCGGCCATGCTGATCGGCATTAACCGTTGCGGAGAACAAATCGGGATCCGTTTTCATGCGGCGCTATCCACTTTATCCAGCATCATCTTCTCCCGGCCGCGATACAGCAAAACCCGAAACGGAAAACGCAAACGGAACACTTTTTCCCACTGCAATACTTTGGTTTTCTCGGCTGTCGAAAGGCCATCAAACACATCATCCAGCAGCAACACTTCCGGCTCCAATAATAGCGCACGGACAAAGCCTGCCAGCCGCTTTTCGTAATCGGACAAGTCATCCGGATAACGCTCCAGCAATCGGGACAGATTCGCTTTGCCTTCGCCGCAAAGCGCGAACAACAGCGAGGCATCTTCGATAGCGTGCCTGGCATCCTGCACATGATATTCCAGCGGCAGGGTCAGATTTTCCAGTACGCTCAAATGGCTCATCAGACCACCGTCACGATCCACCCGTACCGTTTTCGGAAAAGTCGGCAACCGGGTGAGCAGTCCATCAATGTCGCCCGCCGCATCGGTCTCGACACAATAATGCCCACCGGCCTGAAATGCTGGCGAAGCTAACCTCTGTTGTTCTACTCGCATCGCTTCCATTCTCCCTCAATCGGACGACTTGCTATAACCAATGGTGCCCGGCATCAGTTACCGGTTTTTCTCGTTAGCTTAAAACGCAACTTCCAACCCATCGCGCCCTCGCCGTCCGCTTCCCACAGCTTGCCATGCAGAGTATAGCCTTGCAGAGAGCCAATCAGTTTGGCATCCACCAGATCGCCATTTTTATCCACCCGCCCCGACAGGGTTCGATTTTCGCCGTACATAAAAACACTGCCGGAAATCTGCCCGTTGTTGACGGTGACTTCAAGGCTGACCTTGACCGGCGAATTAAATAAGCCGCCATAGGTTTCCAGCTCACCGCTCCACACACCGTCATGGAGCTTGGCCAAATCCCGCTTCAGGTAATGGATCACATCCGAAAACAAATTGCCCATACCGATGAAAGCGCCTTCCCAATAGCCCTGTTCGTTTTTTGAAAAAACTGTCGTAACGCGGCCGGTGCTGCCGACAAATTCCAGCTTATCCCCGTTCAAACGCCAGAAAGATTCGTTGCTGTGGCAGGCTTTGATGACATTACCGAAGGTTCCCTTGGCGAGCAGCAGTTCCACATCGCAAAGATGCCCGGCGGGCGCCAGCAACGTACCGTGCGAGCGGCCGAATTTCCACTTGCCCGCCAAGTCCGCCTCATGCAGCCGCGCCTGCTCGGCCGCTGAAGATGCCGCCTGATTGAGCCGCTCTATACGGGCATGCGCCAGACCGGCGAATTTCCCTTCCGGATATTGCTTGAGGTACTCCTCAAAATCTGCGGCAACGGCGCTGTCCTTCACCGATTTCCACATTTCCAGTTCGAGCAGCGCCGAATCGGTGGCTCCGCCCGGCTGCGTTTCAACAGCCGCATTGGTAGCCGCAGGTATTTGTGCGGGCGCAACGAAAAAGAAATCGCCGGTCAATGACGAGGATTCCCAGGGAATTTGCTGATCGTTGGTGGCGCTGGCCACATTCCTGCGCACCTGTTTGAACACATCCTCGATACGCCTGCCGGGCTCTTCGAGCGCGCGCAACAGTTCCGAGGTGTACAACCCATTCTTGCCGGTTCCGTCGGCAGCCACCTTGCCGGGCGCCGTCGCATAGGCGACCAGCACGCCCTTGGGCGCATCGACCTGCGCCAGGCCGCCCCCCGTACCGCTGCGGAAGCTGCGCTCGAACGGATTGTTGCGGCACGCATCGAGGATGACCATCCCGACCCGCGCGGTGGCCAATTGATCCATCACCAGATCGAGATCGACCGACTCGCTGCGCACCGCCTGCTCCCCTTCGATTACCGCGTCGACCGGCACCAAGAAATTCTTGCCGCGCACCTGCATGCCGTGTCCCGCGTAGTAAAACAGCCCCACCCCGCCGCCGGATAACTTCTGCCCGAACTGGGTGATGGCGCGGTTCATCTCCTTCTGCGTGACATCGGTGCGCTCGATCACCTCGAAGCCGAACGCGCGCAACGCCTTGGCCATCGCGAGCGCATCGTTGACCGGGTTTTTGAGCGTGCTCTCGCGATATTTGGCGTTGCCGATGACTAGCGCGATGCGCTTATCCTTCACCGTGTCTGCAACGCGCAGGTTGCGCCCCTCTTCAGCCGCTGTCGGGCCGATGCATGTCAGCAGCACAAGCAGTGCAAGTGTTGCAAGCAAAGATTGGCGCAATATATTCATCCCGTTCCTCGTGCGATTATTTCAATTCTTACTCTTGCTTGCTAAAACCAAAAAATACGGCAAACCGTTTTCATGCCGTAGGATGTGGTGAGCCTGCAAGCCGCATCAATTCCCCCTATCCAACTTTCCCCCGCAAGCGGGAGAAAGGGCAAACGTGAAAAACACTTATTGCGCCAGCGAACGATGCGCTTCGTGCCTCAGCGCATCCTACCGGGCTACCTGCTCTCCACTTCGCCTCGCCACGTTCCGTTACGGCAGCGTCCTGACAAGACGGAAACCGCCGTAGTTGAACCGGTCCGCCGGGCCGCTCCAGTTGCGGGCGGCCGCGCGCCCGCCCGGCGAAAGGCCGCCCCATGAGGCACCGCGAAGAACACGCTTCGCGCAGTCTCCTTCCCAGCAGTCGCTCGCCCATTCCCACACGTTGCCGCTCATGTCGTACAGGCCGTAGCCGTTGGCTTGCTTCTGTCCAGCAGGATGAGTTCTGCTGCCCGCCCACCCCACCGCATCAAGGTTGTTGCCGCCGCAGTATTCGCTCTGGCTGCCGCCATAGCAGGCATATTCCCATTCGGCTTCGGTCGGCAGGCGGTATTGTTTGCCGGTCTTGGTATTGAGCTTCTGGATGAATTCCTGGGCGTCGTTCCAGCTTACGTTTTCCACCGGGCAGGTGTCGCCGCAGTTGCTGAATTTGCTGGGGTTGTTGCCCATGATGGCTTTCCACTGGCTCTGGGTGACTTCGTATTTACCCATCGCGAAAGATTTGGGCAGGATGACCATCTCGGGGCAGTCCGGGCAATCGCGAAATACCTTGCCCGGTTTCATTTCGTCTTCGGCTTTTTTGATGGCGGCGAGTTTCTCCCGTGCGGCGGCGACGTAGCTGCCGCTGGGGTATTTGTCGAGGTAAGCCTGTATGGCCTGGGCACTTCCTCCGGTTTGCGCCTGTTGCCAGAATTGCGGCTCTTGGTCACTCTTGAGTTTTTCCAGTCGCCCCGACACAAGCGCGACAAATCGTCCTGCCGGGTAAGCTTTTAGATATTCTTGATAGCCCGCTTCGGTGTTTGCCTTCCCAGCCGCCTGCCATACATCTTGTTCCTTCTGCAACATCGTCTGGACAGCGTCATCGGCAAATGTCTGGATGCGGGCATTGGCCAAGGCAACGTACCTTCCATTGGGGTATTGGCGCAAATAGGTGCGGACATCTTCCTCGATACCGCTGCTCTCGGCAGCTTGCCAGAGGATGCCTTCCGCGTCGTCGGTGACGGGAATATTCTGCACCACAGGCGCAGGCGCCAAACTCGCTACCTGCGCACCGCCACTCGCCGCGCATCCGGCAAAACAGAAGTCCCCCTCGATGCTGCCTTCCATCCACGGTTCCTGTTTGCCTTGCGAGGCGGCCTTGACTTCGGTGACGACACGTTTGAGGGCTTGTTCGATCTGGACGGTGCTGTTCATTTGCGCGAGCAGTTTGCTGGTGTACAGGCCGTTGCGCCCGCCTCCATCCGCCGCAACGCTGCCCGGTCGGGTGGCATAGGAGATCAACGTGCCGGACGGGGCGCTGACGCGCGCCAGCCCTTTGTCTGCGGAACGGAAACTGCGCGCGTAAGGGTTGTTGCGACAGGCATCGAGGAACACCAGGTTGAGGCGGGTCTTGGATTCGTCGAGCACGTCCATGATTTGTTTCACCGCGAGGCTCTGGTTGGGCACGTCTTCTTCGGAGTTGATGTCGGCATCTACAGCGGGCAGGTAGTTGTCGCCTTTGATCTGGAGCCCGTGCCCGGCGTAGAACACCAGTGCGACTGCGCCAGGTACGAGCTTGCTGCGGAATTCGCGGAGCGTTGCGCCGATTTGTTTGGTTTGCAGGTTGCTGCGTTCGATGACGACAAAACCCAAGCCGCGCAATTTTTTCGCCATGTCCTTGGCGTCGTTGACCGGGTTTTTGAGCGGAGAACTGGTGTACGCGCCGTTGCCGATGACCAGCGCGATGCGTTGTTCGCTCACGGCGTTGTTCACCTGCTTGACGGCGAGGTTGCGTTCTTCATCGGCGTGAGCCTGATACGCGATGAATGCCAGCGCCAGCAGGATAATTTTTAACGCTTTCACTTTGTTTCCCTGTGGGTCAAATATCGTAATGCTGGTTACTCCTCTTCCACCGCCGCCATCGCGGCCCCATAGGCATCCGAGCAAACTTGCGCTACTGCAAGATTACGTTTACCGGTGCTGCCGCACTCGTTCTGTACCGCAGCGGTAGGCGTTGAAGTCACCAGCTGGATGCCGCGCTTGCCGCCCTGCGTCGCGGATACCACGGAGAAAGGCCCGGCGTTGGTAATGGATAGCTTGGTCAGGTCGCGCGGCGCGTCGGCCACGATGGCGAGAATATGATCCTTGCCGGCCGGACCCTGGGCGATGACTTCCCAACTGGTGCGCGGGAACCGCACGGTTTGCCCGGCCTGTATGTAATTGTCCCCATCCAGCTTGTTGGGAAACAGCAGGTCAAAGGTCTTGCCATCGGAGCCGACCATCAGCAGGTACAAATACCCCGCATGGCTGGAACGAAGACTGAAGCTGAATTTATCGCTGCCGATTTTTAACTTGTTTTTAACCGGCGTGATTTCCACCGTGCGGCGGTCATCTTTGCCGTTATAAATATCCAGTAGGGTGGCGGGAGCTTCGGCTTCGCGCTGAACCGGCAGGACGGGTTGAGGCACAGGCGGCGCAACCGGCTGTGTTGTCGGCTGTGTTGTCGGCTGTGTTGTCGACTGTGTGATCGGCTGTGTGATCGGTTGTGTAATCGGCTGGGTGACTGGCGACACAACAGGCTGCGCATTGGTAATTTGCACGGACGGTTCCTGCGGCGCATCCGGACTCTTGCCCGCCAGCGTCATCACCAATTGGGGATTGCCGATTACGTTGATGTGCTGCGGCAAAAACCCTTGCACATTTTTCATCTGGGTGTTGATTTTTTCCTGCGCGCAAACCTGAATTTCCTCGACGGTCAACCCGCCGCTCCTGTCCGAATCCTCGGCCTTGCCGGACATGCACTCCAGCCACGCCTGGGTAGCCACACCACCCTTACCCGGCTGGTCAAGCGAGATTTCGTTGTCGTTGGCGGCCGCGATATAAATATAGTTCTTTGCGCCGCTGCCTGCCGAACTTGACGCCAGCTTGATGCCGCGCGTAAGGACATTGACCGGCTTCTCGCAAGATTCGCTGCCGCCTTTGGTCCAGAACTTGGGTACGAACTTTGCGTCTTCATCTTGTATTGCGCGCGTCACAACCCCACCCGAATGGCAGGCGTCGAACAGGGTGATGATTTTCTGCGTGCGGTCGGACAATTTTTTAAGACGGGTCTCCATTTCGGCATCGGTAAAACCGTACCCGTTCACGGTGACCAGAGATTCGGCGCAGCGCTCTTCCGGGTCATGGACGATTTGCCTGCCACCGTGGCCGGAGTAATAAATGAACACCTTGTCGCCTGAAACAACGCGCTTATCCAGTTCATCGAAGGCAAGTTTCATCCCTTCCAGCGTCAATTGCTCGTCATGCAGCCACTGCGTATTCTCGTCCTTCACCCCCATCAGCCGGGCAATCGAGCGGGCGCTCTCGACATCGCGCACAACCCCTTTCAGCTTGGGAATGCCCCCCTGATAATCGCTGATCGTCATGATCAGCGCGTGGATTTCCGCACGCGCCGATCCGGTCGCAATTAACCCAAAAAGAATCAAAAAACCGATCAGGTATTTCTTCATATCACTGTTCCTTCATTGATTCCATAGCATCAAAACTGGCACGCAACGCCCGCTATTGCGCACTTCCGGTTATTTGAAACGCCGCCCAATAGAACGGATGCGCATATTTCTTCCGTGTGTCCAGTTGCGCCTGGCGTAATGCTTCGCGCTTGTCGGTCTGCTGCAAATTATCGTAGAACCTGGTCATCAGGTACGAGGTCGCCAAATCGTCAACCTGCCACAAGCTGGCGACAATGGAACGGCTGCCGGCATAAAGGAAGCCGCGCGTCAGCCCCACCACGTCGTCGCCGTTGGCGATCTTGCCCAGCCCCGTCTCGCACGCGCTGAGGGTGACCAGATCGGCATCCAGCTTGATCGAATAAAGTTTATCCACGGTCAGCAGGCCGTCACTCTGCTCGTCTTTGGCCAGCCGCAAGGCAGACTTGAGCGGAGCATCGGCATTAAATTCGCCGTGAGTGGCGAAGTGCAGGTAGCGGAACCCGCCGCCGTATTGCCGTAAGGCGGTTTCATTGGCGTCTTTGCGCAGCAGCACCTTGGATTGCGGGCGATTCTTGGTGATGGCGATAGCCTCGTCCTGTGCGTAGGCAAGGTCGAACTGCGGGTTGCCGAGGTCGGGGTTGCCGAATGCAAGAAGGTTTCCCTGCTTGGCTACCGGTTCGGCGCGCAGATACTTGAGGACGCTGGCGCTGGGCAACATGCGCAGGCTGTAGCGTTCGATCAGGTAATCCTGCCCGTCGTGCAGCGCATTGAACGGCAGGTAGTGCAGCGGGCCGTGCGCGACGATGATGAGTTTTTTGACATTGATTTGAGCGACAACGGGGCGTAGCAGTTGATTGTATAACTGCTTAGACAGATCAAGGTAGCCAACGGTGTTGGCGCTTTCGAGTTGCTTGCGATACTGGCGCACACTCTCCAGCAGGCTGCCGCTGTCGAGCCGGACGGCACTTAGCCCCTTGTCGGTGAGAACGAAAGCGATGAGATCGGGCGCGTTGTAGTAGTACTCGATCAGCGCCTCATCCGGCGGAATCAGCGCCTGTATCTCGGAGGTCGCCAGCGAAGAAACGTTGATCAGCGAAGCCAGCTCGGGTGATTCGCCTTGCAGCTGCTGCCGGGCGCTGACGACCAGGCTGCGGGTCTGCGGCTTCTCCGTGACAGCGCCTTGCAACATCGCTTCTATTTCGGCATTGCTGGCCATCGCCAGCAGGTTCTTGACCTTGTCGGGATCGCCGCTCACCACGGCAAAATCCTGCTTCGCGGCGAGCATGTCCACCAGCGCGCGCGATTTGGAACGCTCGACATATTCGAACGCTGCGGCATATTGCCGGTCGGCAAACAGTGCGGCAACCAGTTGCCGGTACACCGCCTGCTTGTCGCCGACGAAACCGATCTTGCTGGTCTCGGTGTTGATGGTGGAGCGTTGCTGTTCGATCACGTCCACCGCCTGACGGTAATAGCCTGCCGCTCCTTTCAGGTCGCCTTCCTTCTCCGCGATGCGGCCGCGGTCAAACAGGATCAGCCAGTAAATGTCGCCGTTGTCGCGAATCTTGGATTTTTTCAGCAACTCGTCATAGCCCGCCTTGGCCTCCTTGAACTTGCCCACCTCGAACTGGCACTTGTAGCGCAAAAATTCGGCTGGCAACATCTGGAATTCCCACATGCTTTCGCCACGCGTGGACGAACCCACCATCGCGTCGGCAACGCCCCGCGCAAAGCCGTCAAAGAAGCTCTCCTTTATTTCCATGAAATGCAGGGCGCGCTGGTATTCGCCCAGTGCCACGTAGGTTTTGGCCAGCCAGACATGCTTGTCTATGGCCAGCAAGCCGTGTGGATAAGAAGTGCTGATCGCCTCCATTTGCTTGGCATGCGCGAAGGCTTTTTCCCGGTCACCTCCCAACGCATAGGCCAGTGTCAGCGCGCCGAGCGTATTGATCTCGTGCCATTTCTCGAGGTTCCACTGCTTGGGTTTCGCCGCGATTCCTCGCTTGGCATCCTCGACCGCCTTGCCATACTCGCCGATATCCATGAATGCCTCGGCACGCATGATGTAAAGGTACGGCGACACATCCTGCTCCAGGCTCACGCCTGCCATGCCCGAACCCATCTTCGCCAACCCCATCATGAACGGGCTGTCTTTTTCCATTTGCTCTATGTCGACCATATTGGTGTCGCCGTTCTTGACGTTAACCTCCACCTGGTCGAGACAGGGAAACAGTTTGTTGTATTTTTTTAGTTTCGCATAAGCCATGCACAGAGGAAACAGCTTGACCGTCTTGCTCTTGGCCATGTCCGGCACCTCTTCAAGGGCATGCTTTTCGAGATCGCCATAACGCGCGGCCATCATCGCCGACCCCTTTTTTCCCATCAGATCCGTGGCACAACCGGACAACAAAATTACCGCAAACAGAACAGAATAAATTTTAAATTTCGGTGACATGATGATCTCCTTATGAAATTTACCCCCAGATTACCCCCGGATTCCCGTGCAACATCAATACATCTGTTTTATTACCGGTGCTGTAGCGCAATCGATTCGGCAATGGCCGCATATTTCCCCGCCGCGACTTCCTGCAACAAACCCGTGCCCTGTGCGTTTTCCTGGCGGTGCACCGGAGCCTGCGCGACGGCCTCGCCCTGCGCGCGCGGGTCGCGCAGGGTGATGACGAGCTTTTCTTCGCCCGCGACATCGTCAAATTCGAAATAGCTGTCCTTGTCCAGCGGCAAGATTACCGGGGTCGAGCTCCTGATCTTTACCACCTGTTCGGCATTGGCCGGATAGAGGCGCCCGCGCTTGCCTTGTGGATCGATATTGTCGAGCGACAATTCGCCATCGAACGTCGCGCCCAGACGGATACGGAATTTCTCTCCCGATTTGAATCCCTCGCTGATCGGCCGCACTTTGAACATCTGGCCGTCAGGCTGCAAAACCAGCAATGCGAGATGGACACCCTGATAGTTCTCCCTGCCGCTTTCGGCCACCAGCGGCGCAGCGGGCGCGCTGTCGGTAATGTTGGGCACGATGGGCGTGGCGCTCTTCTGGGCGGGCGCAAGCGCCGCTGCACCGGGTGCGGATACCGCCGCATCGCGCGTAAACGTCAGGGACGATGCCATGCCTTGAAACATGTTCTTGAAGGCCCACTCGGAAAATATCTCGAATGCCTTGGACGCGGCGAATTTAATCAGGATGCCCCAGATAAATTTGGGTTGCGGCGCCTCCGCACCGGACGATTCGGCACCGGGCGATTCGGCTGCATCCTTGTCCGGCGGTGCATCGGCGGCGGTTGCGACCGATGGCAACAAGAATAATGCCAACATGCCCGCAGCCAGAGGGCGCCGCCACGCCGATGAGAAAAATGAAATCATAATGAGAACTCCTTTTATTGTTATATCAGATCGGCCCCATGCAATGCCTGTTATGCCATCAATCCTGCCGACTGTTTTTTGCCCCGCTATTCGAGCATCGCCGAAAGCAGCACGGCTCCCACGTCCAGCACCCCCAAGGCCAGCAGGCTGCGGGTCAACGCCTCGCTGCCGGCCTGCGAGAGACGCTTGGCATCGCGCTCTACCGCCAGGCCGTAGTAGCAGGATATCAGCGCCACCACCCCGCCGAACAGGCTGCATTTCAGGATGGCGATGAGGATGCCCAGCGGGCTCACAATTTCAAAGAAGCGCGCCAGTTGCGGCAGGAACGAAAAATCCCGCAAGAACGAGGCGATCAGCATCCCGCCCAACAGGGTGCAAGCCATAAAATAAACTGCCAGCAGCGCGCTTACAAAAATCAGCGAGACGACGCGCGGAACGACGAGATAATCCGCGACGGGAATATTGATTGCGGCAAGATGCTTTAATTCGCCGCGAAAGCGCATCAACGCCAGATCCGCCCCCATGGTCGGCGCAACCCGCGCGGCGACAAGAAACCCGACCGCAAGCGCCCCCGCCTCGCCGAACAATGTCCAGCTCAGCAGCTTCACTGGAACCTCTCCGGCCGCCCCCACCATCCTGACCGATTGGTCGATAATGACGGTGCCGGAAAGAATGCCTATCGCCCCGACCAGGCCCAGCGACCTGCCCCCCGCCGATTCGAGCTGGTTCAGCAGTTCTTCGCGTATCGGAGACAGCCTGAAAAGCGACCAGCGGGACAGGCTATATACCAGCGCCTGATAAAACCATTTGATCAGGCCCGTATTCAATTTAATCCCGCCCGGCATGGCAACGCTCCTCAGCGGGTTGAACGTTCTCTTGCAACCATGTCGTCGGGGCGCTCTTTGGATAACTCTTTCCATAGCCGCCTCGCGTCATATTTGAAGCCATTCTCCTCCAGGTAGATCGCATGCAGAACGCGTGCGGAGAACGATGAATTGGCCGGGGGAGTTTGTGCCTGTGCGGCCTTCGCGGAGTCGCTGTCGGCCAGGTTGAACTTGCCGCGCGCAGTCAGCACTTCGCCATTCTCCAAAGTCGATTCGACTTCCCATTCATAGGCGCTGCCCGCTTTTAATAACCCGGCAGCGGGCGCCCACGAATTGGAAGCCACCGAGGTTTGATGGATGAGTTTCTTCTGTTCGTCGAAAAGACTTAAACGGTAACCGCTTGGGGAGCGCGGGCCATCCCAACTGAACACCAGCGAATTTCCGGTCAGGCGCGTATCCACCGGATCATCCAGACGCAATCCCGGTCTTCCTGCCCCGCGCATTTCAAATGCGGCCTGGGTGACACTCTCGCGCTGGGCGACCGTGAATTTTTTTGCCGCAGAGGTTTTTTGCAGTGAAACGGCATGGGTTTCGGCCTTGCCTTCGCTCGCCACTATCCGGTCCTTCTCCACCGTCAGTTTGGCGGGGCCGGTAAAGCGGTATTCGACCGGTTTGGTCAGGAAAGTAGCCGTCAGATGCGCGTTTGCATTGAGCCGGAGCGTTGTCCCCGGCTCAAAGTAGGAAAGCAGTGCGACCTTCTCGGATTTGTCTTTTACGACAGTGAACACGCCATCGCTCACATCCGTCACCATCGCCACCGGCTCCGCCAGAGCCACACCCGCCGACAAAAATCCGGCTACCCATAAACCCAAAGTTTTCTGTAGTTTCATATTGCCTCCATGATGTCCATTTTTCAGCTTGCTTCATTCGCTGTGCTGTTCACCCGATTGGCCGTGATGGCGTCCCTGTGTACGCTGCCGATGTTTGGACACTATACAACAGAATCATAATGGCTGCGCCAGGCACACTCAATACCGCCGTTGCAGTAAAATAAAACCCGACTGGCATCTCTCTCAAATCTACGTGGGGAATATTATGGAAGACAGGAAATTTCGCCTGGTGACACGCAGCGACTTCGACGGCCTGGTCTGCGCCGTATTGTTCAAGCACCTCGATATGGTCGACGAGATCAAGTTCGTTCATCCCAAGGATATGCAGGACGACAAGATCGAGGTCGGCCCGTGGGACATCACCACCAACCTGCCCTACGCCGCCAGCGCACACATGGTGTTCGACCACCATGCTTCCGAAACCCTGCGTAACACCGGCGAGTACGACAATTACATCAACCATCCCGATGCGCCTTCCGCCGCGCGCGTGGTATTCGAGCACTTCGGCGGATACAAGGCGTTCCCGCCCGAATGGGACGGCATGATGGCCGCGGTGGACAAATCCGATTCCGCCCAACTTTCACGCGAGGAAATCCTCCATCCCACCGGTTGGGTGCTGCTCAGTTTCCTGATGGATTCGCGTACCGGTTTGGGGCGGTTCCGCGATTTGCGCATTTCCAATTACGATTTAATGATGGAGTTGATCGATTACTGCCAGAAACACGATATCGAAAAAATCCTGCAACTGCCGGACGTAAAGGAGCGGATCGATTTGTATTTCGCGCATGAGGAGAAATTCAAGGCGCAACTGGAATCCTGTTCGACGCTGCATAACAACCTGGTGGTGCTCGACCTGCGCAACGAGGAAACCATCTACGTCGGCAACCGCTTCATGATCTACGTGCTGTTCCCGCAAGCCAATATTTCCATCCACGTGCTGTGGGGAGTAAAGAAACATAACACGGTGTTTGCCATCGGCAAATCCATCCTCAACCGCACCTCAAAAACCAACATCGGCAAATTGATGCTGCAATTTGGCGGCGGCGGGCACGAAAATGCCGGTACCTGCCAAATAGAGAACCATCAGGCGGAAGAAGTGCTGGGCAAGCTGATCGCCAGGATCAATGCGGACGGCTGAGCGATGACACGGTTGCTACAAAAGTAATGCGAAGCTGGCCCCTTTAATTCAACGGATTTAAATCAGATTCTCAGAGCCTGCGAATATAAATCCCAAATTGGATGGGCGTCGCCGCCAACTCAGGAATATCTCGCAGGGCCTCGACATGAACGCGATAATTGCCGGTAGGCAGTTTGATTCGATGAGCTACTTTTTCGAGTTCTTTGGGACCCATTGATTGAAGCTCTTCATTGATGATCTCCTCGTCATAGATCGATATCTCACCAGCAGGGTCGAGACGGCTAATTTTCAACCTCAAAGGAATGGGCATGCCAGTGTTTGTTTGCTTGTTTGTTTTTGGATCGTAGACGCCGTCACCCATAAATTTTGCAATGCGCGCATTCTCGGTTTTATCATTCTCACTCCACTTAAGGAGCAAAAGAAAAGTGTATAAATTATTTTCCACCGCCTCAAAATCAAAGGTCAGAACACTCCCTTTCTGAGCGACCGCAAAAGGCAAGAAAATAGGCTGTTTCGGCAGTCTTTCCGCCATAGCGCTCTTCGCGAGAAATGGAAAAAGAGCCATCACCGCCATTAACGTACGCCGCATCTTCATAAATTTTTCATCTCTGATTTGTGTCATTGTTTTCCTCCAGATTAAAGCGAGGTTAAAGGGGTCTGCTTCGCATTATGTTTTTGCATTTTGCATCTCCTGTTCAAAACCCGAAGCTTGTTTAATTTTCAATATATCTCTCCTGATTCGGCGCGCCTGCCAGAGGGTTCAGCCTTTCCAAAAAAGAATGTGATGCTGCCGTTTTGCAACTTGCGACCCTACTCGGGTAAGCGGAACAAAACAATATGCCGAAATACATAGATATTTCGGCTTGGCGCATGGAATGCGCAATATTCACGGTTGGCTGAGAAATGGAACAAGGCGCGGTGCCGGCAGCAACAAACCTGCCGGTGCCAGAGGCAACTACAGAGTCAGTTTTATTTTTTCTTCAGCAGCGCTTGCAGGTCGGCGAAAGGATTATGCGTGGCCACTGTTTGGCTCCCAGCCTCCCGGCCCCGCACCGTCTCGTCCAGAACGCGCGAGTGTTCGTTGTCATGGCAGTACAGGCAGAGCAGTTCCCAGTTGCTGCCGTCGGCCGGGTTGTTGTCGTGGTTGTGGTCTTTGTGATGCACCGTCAACTCGCGCAGGCGCACCCCGGAAAACTCGCGCCCGCACCGCCCGCATATCCACGGAAATAGCTTGAGCGCCCGCTCGCGGTAGCCGGCCTCGCGCAATTCGCGTTGCTGGCGCGCTTCGGCGACGATGCGGTCGAGCCGTGCGTGATCAGGAGCGGTAGGTTTGGTCATACTGGAATGGTGATGAGCCGGTAAGCGTCGAGGCTCGATTGGTCAACGGCGGAAGTTGCCTGAGAACTATTACGAACAATTTGCTTGCGCTGCAAAGCAAGCCATTACCCCTCGACTCCGGCTTCTACAGAAGCCATGCGTTTCTTTTTTTCTTCTGCTGCTCTTCGTTTTATTTCCTCGTGCTTCAGATGTTCAATCATTTTAATGGCCTTCGCGTACGCATCCATCACCTTGTCCAATTCCGGGGCAAAACATATCAGGGCGATTGCCCACATGACATAGAAGCGAACGGAAGCATCCCTGGAAACATACCCAAGGATACCGAGACCTATGATACAAAAACCCATGACTCCATACCACGCCCTGGAATTGAAGGGCTGGGGTTCGTCTGGTTCCGGGTTTGACTGTTTGCTTGGTTGTTTAGCCATAAAATATGCGCAAGTTTGCCGGCTTCATGAGCGGCATTATTCTGGCCGAATATCCGGTTGTTGGCAAAGCCATGTCTTTGCCAACAGCAACTTTGCAACCGGAAATCCTGTCGGCATATCGCGCTTACGTTCTCGGGTGAAGCTTCTTGATGGCCTCGAAAAATTCCAGCGGTGTGATCTCTATGCCATCCCGAAAGAACCGTGTGGGGTAGGAACGATATAGATGCCCGTCAATCCTGAATTCTGTGCTCATGATCGCTGCTCCTCTGATCCGATGGTGTTTTATTTCAAGTATCGGGTCCTGCAATCCCAAATACCCACCAGGTAGGAACAGTCATCGGCAAATAACGGCAAAACTTTAGGCAAAGAAACGCTGATGCGCCTCTCCGGGGATATCCATTCCCGTCGATTGCGCGCGCTGCAGCAGTTCCCAGTAATAGCGGTAGGAGGCGCGGTCATGCAGTTTGCCTTCATGCTGGATCGGCCCCCAAGCGGCGTCCTGCGCGGCGATCAACAGGATAGCGGCCTCGCTGACCTCCGCAAAATCCGGGCGCATGGCTTCGATGATGGGCTGAATCTGGCTCGGGTGGATGCTCCACATGCGCAGGAAACCGAACTCCAGCCGGGCGCGGCGGGCGTCATCCCGCACCACGGCCGTGTCGCGTATTTCGGTGGTGATGTTGTGGCTGGGCACAATGCCATTGCCCAGTGCGGCGGCGGCGATTTCACACTTGGCGCGCGCGACCAGCGCATGATCGAACTGGCCGGGTGAGCGCATCGCGCTGGCGGGAATGGCGCCGTGATGTTCGGACACGAAATCCATCAGACCGAAGTCGAGGGTCTCGATATGGGGCAGGCAGGCGATTTCCCACACCTCGTGCAGCGCGCCGGGGGTCTCGATCAGCACATGGACGGGAATTTCACGGGCGATGCCGTGGCGGCCCCTCAGTTCATCGAGCGCGCTGATCTGCGCCGCAACATCCTTGGCATTTTCCGGCTTGGGCAACACGATGTAAGCCACGCGCTGCCCTGCCCGGCTGATGATGATCTCCAGTTCATCGCGCCAGACCGGATGCCTGACATCATGGATACGCACACCGATGCGGCCGAAGCGATTTTCGCCGGACAGGATCATCCCGGCAATCATGCCCGCATGCTCCCGCTCCTTACCCGCGGATGCGCCATCCTCGCAGTCGGCGGTGATGTCGAAGACGGAGCGCTCATTGACCGATAATTCGGCCTGAATCTGAAGCGCCTTTTTCAGCAGCTTTTCGCTGCCCGCAAAATGTTCGCAAGCGGAAAGCATGGGGAACGGCCGGCTGCCCGCGTAGAGTACGTCGGAGGGGTGGAGGAAGTTTTTCATTTTAAAAACCAGTCAGCCACAGAGAACACAGAGTTCACAGAGAAAAAACTAGTGCCGCCCACTTTATCTCTGTGACCCGAATTATAGTTTTTAGATTCATGCACTGCATCTCCTGCGCCTCTAGGTTTATCTGGATCAAGGATACTCCTAAAAATTCAGAGTTCGCCCAAATGCAAGGCGTGGGGGAAATTTCGTAGCGCCGCATATGGGGTATATGCAAGCAAGAAATTTTTTCCGCAACGCAGCAGTTGGGATGAAATCTGGATTTTTTACTGGATTTCAACCAGGGTTTCGTCCGGCGCTACACTATCGCCTTTCTTGACATGGACGCTGATTACAATGCCGCTCATCGGCGCCTGAATTTCATTTTCCATCTTCATGGCTTCGATGACCAGCACACCATCCCCCGCTTCGACTTTGTCTCCGGCCTTGACCTTAACGGCGACGATGGTGCCGGGCATGGCGGTCGCAATGCAGCCCTGATGGGACGGGCGCGGGCGGTCGGTGCCCGATGCCGGAGCAGCGGCTTTTTTCTTGCCGTTGCCTTTTCCGCCGGAAACCTCGATTTCATTCAGGGTTTCGACCATGACCTCCTCTGAAATGCCATCGACAGAAACGTAGAACGGGCGCTGCGCTTCCCCGTGATGCCCGCTGCCGGTGAGCTTGATGTGGAAGGTCTCGCCGTGCAGCGTCACCTTGAATTCGTTGGGTGCGTAGCGTTCCGAGGAAGTGGTGGCGGCCTCCTTGGATAGCAATGGATCGGGCTTGAGCGTGCCGGCGTTACGTTCCTGCAGGAAAGTTTTTGCCAGATCCGGGAACATCGCATAAGTGAGGACATCTTCCTCGCTCTTGGCCAGGTTTTCGCACTCGATCTTGAGTCTGCCCATCTCATCTTCGAGCAGATCCGCCGGACGGCAAGTCACGACTTCCGCATTGCCGACCGCGAGGTTTTTGACCTGTTCGTTGACCTTGCCCGGCGCCTTGCCGTAATGCCCGAGCAGGTAGTTCTTGACCTCGTTGGTGACCGATTTGTAGCGTGCGCCAGTCAGCACATTCAAAACAGCCTGAGTGCCGACAATTTGCGAGGTCGGCGTAACCAGCGGCGGGTAGCCCAGGTCTTCGCGCACGCGCGGAATTTCGGCCAGCACTTCGTTTATGCGGTTCAGCGCACCCGATTCCTTGAGCTGGTTGGACATGTTGGAAATCATGCCGCCCGGCACCTGGTTTACCAGCACGCGCGTGTCCACGCCGGTGTAGGCGCTCTCGAACTGCCAGTACTTCTGGCGCACTTCGTAGAAATAGGCGGTCAATTCCTGTATTGCCGCCAGGTCGAGACCGGTATCGTATGGAGTGCCCTTCAGCGCGGCAACGATGCTCTCGGTCGAGGAATGGCTGGCACCTTCGCCGAACGAAGAATTGCAGGTATCCAGTATGGTGGCGCCCGCTTCCACGGCCTTGAGGAAACTCATCGAAGACAAGCCGGAAGTGGAATGGCTGTGCAAATGGATCGGCAGTTTGACGGCCGCGCGTATCGCCTCGACCAGCTCGGTGGTTGCGTAAGGCGTCAGCAGTCCGGCCATGTCCTTGATGCAGACGGTGTCGCAGCCCATCGCTTCCAGTTCGCGCGCCAGTTCGACGAACTGGGGAACGCCATGCACCGGGCTGGTGGTGTAGCTGATACAGCCTTCGGCATGTTTGCCGGATTTTTTCACCGCATCGACGGAGACACGCAGATTGCGCAGGTCGTTCATCGCATCGAAAACGCGGAACACGTCGATACCGTTGTCCGCAGACTTGCCGACAAATGCGCGCACCACATCGTCAGAATAGTGGCGATAGCCCAGCAGATTCTGGCCGCGCAACAGCATCTGGATGCGGCTGTTCGGCAATGCCTTGCGTAATTTTTTGAGACGCTCCCACGGGTCTTCCTTCAGAAAACGCACGCAGGCATCGAAGGTTGCGCCTCCCCATGCCTCCACCGACCAGAAGCCGATGCTGTCCAGCTTGTGGCAGATGGGCAGCATATCTTCGGTACGCATGCGCGTCGCGATCGTGGATTGATGGCCATCACGCAGAACCAGTTCGGAAATTAAAGTTTTTGCCATGTTGTTAACTTAAAAAATATAGATTGAAATTAAAGTTTCCCATTAAATGCCTTCATGTGCCGCTATGACAGCCGATATAACTGCGGCCCTCAGTTCCGGCGGAATTTTTGTAGTGTAATCGATCAACTCCGGATGCGACTCCACAAACCCGGTGTTGAAATCCGCATTCCTGAAGTCGGGGTGCTTTAATATTTCCTGATAATACGGCATGGTTGTCTTGACGCCGTAGATCACCATGTCGCTCAGTGCCCGGCGGCCGCGCTCGATAACACCCTCCCATGTAAGCGCCCAAACGGTGAGCTTGGCGCACATGGAGTCGAAGTAAGGGGGTATTTCATAGTCGCTGTACATGGCGGCGTCGATACGCACACCGGGGCCGCCCGGCGCGTAGTAACGGGTGATCTTACCAAAGCTAGGCAGAAAGCCATTCTTGGGGTCTTCCGCATTGATGCGAAATTCAATGGCGTAGCCGCGAAATTTGACATCTTCCTGTTTGTACTGCAGCTCGAGGCCGTCGGCGATGCGGATCTGCTCCTGCACGATGTCGATGCCGGTAATGGTTTCCGTCACGGTATGTTCGACCTGGATGCGGGTGTTCATTTCCATGAAATAGAAATGGTTGTCCTGGTCGAGCAGGAATTCGATGGTACCCGCGTTTTCATAACCCACGGCCCGTGCGGCCTTGACCCCCAGATTGCCGATGTATTCGCGTTGTGCCTGGGTGATCTGTGGCGAGGGCGCAATTTCGATCAGTTTCTGGTTGCGGCGCTGGATGGAACAGTCGCGCTCGAACAGGTGAATCACATTGCCGTGGCTGTCGCCCAGCACCTGCACCTCGATATGCCGCGGGTTGACCACGCATTTTTCCAGAAAGACTTCCGGCTGGCCGAATGCCTTGCTGGCTTCCGAGATCACGCGCTCGTAGTTGCCGAGAAGATCTTTGTCGCTGTCGCAGCGGCGGATGCCGCGCCCGCCGCCGCCATTGGTGGCCTTGAGCATCACGGGATAGCCGATCTTGTTTGCCACCACGAGCGCCTCTTCGACATCGGAGAGGTTACCGTCGCTGCCCGGCACGCAGGGAATGCCGGCGGCTATCATGGCGTTGCGCGCCAAGACTTTATCGCCCATCTGGCGGATGACATCGGAATTCGGGCCGATGAATTTGATATCGCGGCGCGCGCAAATTTCCGCCAGCTCGGGATTCTCCGCCAGAAAACCATAGCCCGGGTGCAGTGCATCGCACCCCGAAGTGACCGCTATATTGACGATGTTGTGCGCGTTAAGGTAGCCGGCAACCGGCTCAGAACCGATATGATAAGCCTCGTCCGCTTTTTTGACATGCAGCGCATGGCGGTCGGCATCGGTGTAGATGGCGACCGACTTGATGCCCATTTCAGAGCAGGCGCGCACGATACGGACGGCAATTTCGCCACGATTGGCGACAAGTATTTTTTTAATCACGAATTATCCTGAATCCGGTTGGCTGCCCGACTGAACGACAGCCGGGTTGCATGTTTATTCTGCGAATTGCTGCTTGAAGCTTCAATGGAAGCATTATAACGGTATCGCCCCGCTGCACTCAATGGAAATTCTGTTAAAGCCCTATGCGCTTTAACCAAGGAGATAAATAAACAAGATAGTTTTCCCTGGATTTGCCGCGGGTAACTGAAATTTCCAATCCCATTTTCACTAAATGGCGAATTCAACAGGATACCAGCCACTCCCCCATCGTGCTTCCGCTCCTATCGGACAAACACCGACAGCAAAATTCTCCGCCCCCTACACCACAATCAGACAAACACCGACACCGTGCCCGTGTGAAAGGGAGCATTATTCCCGCACAAATTTTGCGGGTTAACAGCTTGGATTATGAGGCAAGTTTGGGATTTTTTAGCGTAATATTTTCAGGATCGCAGTAGTTATACAGAAGCCTTTGTTATAGAATTGCCGCTTATCAAAAATTTCATCCATATTGCTTCAAGGGAACAACACCATGTCGCGCAAGCATCCAGTCATCGCAGTTACCGGCTCATCCGGTGCTGGCACTTCCACCGTCAAGCGCGCCTTTGAAAATATTTTCCGCCGTGAAAAGATTGCGGCTGCCATCATTGAAGGCGACAGCCTGCACAGCCTGAATCGTATGGAATTCCGCGCTGCGGTAGCCGAAGCAGCCAAGGCGGGCAACTATTCATTCAGCCACTTCGGCCCGGAAGCGAACCACTTCGACAAGATCGAAGAAACCTTCAGGCAATATAGCGAAACCGGCATGTGCAAACGCCGCTACTATGTGCATAGCGATGAAGAAGCAGAACTGCACAAAAAACACTTTGATCTGCCCGACTTAAAACCGGGTGAATTCACTCCATGGGAAAATATCGAAACGAATTCCGATCTGCTGTTTTACGAAGGCCTGCACGGCCTGGCAACGGATGGCGATATTGACGCAGGCAGGTATGTAGATTTAGGCATCGGCGTGGTGCCGGTGGTCAATCTGGAATGGATTCAGAAAATTCATCGCGACAAAGCGGAACGCGGTTATTCCGCCGAAGCGACGGTAGATACCATTTTGCGCCGCATGCCGGACTACGTTAAATTCATTACGCCGCAATTTTCGCGCACCCATATCAATTTTCAGCGCGTGGCGACGGTGGACACCTCCAATCCGTTCATCTCGCGTGACATTCCCACGCTGGACGAGAGCTTCGTGGTAATACGTTTCAGTAAACCCAAAGGCGTGGACTTCCCTTACTACCTCGATATGATCCACGATTCCTTTATGTCGCGCGCCAACACACTGGTGGTGCCTGGCGGCAAAATGAGCCTTGCGATGGAGCTCATCCTGACCCCGATCTTGAACGACATGATCGAGAATAAAGACAAGAAAATTTTTTCCCAGACGATCTGATCTTTGGGCAAACCGGATACAACAATACTGACTGAAGGAGCTTTACAATGCATCAACCGCATATGGTTACAATCGATGGGAATGAGGCTGCCGCCTATATTGCCCACCTGACCAACGAGGTAATCGCAATTTATCCGATTACCCCCTCTTCGCCGATGGGCGAGTATTCCGACGCATGGTCGGCTGTCGGCACACCCAACCTGTGGGGTACGGTTCCGCAAGTCATCACGATGCAGAGCGAAGGCGGAGCTGCCGGCACGGTGCATGGTGCATTGCAGACCGGCTCGCTGACGACCACCTTCACCGCCTCGCAGGGCCTGCTGTTGATGATTCCAAATATGTACAAGATCGCCGGTGAGCTGACGCCATTCGTCATGCATGTCGCGGCGCGTGCGCTTGCGGCGCAGGGCTTGTCGATCTTCGGCGACCACAGCGACGTGATGTCGGCGCGCTCTACCGGCTTCGCCTTTCTGGCCTCCAACACGGTGCAGGAAGCGATGGACATGGCACTGATCGCCCAGGCTGCGACGCTGGAATCACGCATACCAATCCTGCATTTCTTCGACGGCTTCCGCACTTCCCACGAAGTGGCCAAGGTCGAGCAGGTGCCTATCGAAGTAGTGCGCGAGATGATCGACGACAAGCTGGTATTTGCTCACCGCGCGCGCGCGCTGACACCCGACCATCCGGTGGTTCGCGGCACGGCGCAAAATCCAGACGTGTATTTCCAGGCGCGTGAGACGGTCAACTCCTATTACGACGCGATGCCCGGTATCGTGCAGAAGGCGATGGACAAATTCGCCAAGCTCACCGGCCGCCAATACCATTTATATGACTATGTCGGCGCGCCGGATGCCGAGCGCGTAGCGATCCTGATGGGCTCTGGCGCGGATGCGGCAGAGGAAACGGTCGAGCACTTGGTCGCCCATGGCGAGAAGGTAGGCATAGTGAAAGTACGCCTGTACCGTCCTTTTGCGTCGGACGAGTTCCTCAAAGCTATTCCGGTCACGGCCAAGCGTATTGCCGTTCTCGACCGCAACAAGGAGCCGGGTGCGGATGGCGAACCGCTATACAAGGATGTCGTGACGGCAATTGCAGAAGCCTTCACGGCCGGCAATAGCAGGTATACGACTATGCCGCGCGTGGTAGGCGGGCGCTACGGCTTGTCTTCCAAGGAATTTACGCCGGGCATGATCAAGAGCGTGTTCGACGAACTGAAAAAGGATCAGCCGAAGAATAACTTCACCGTCGGCATCATCGACGACGTCACCCACACCAGCCTGAAGTGGGACGCGGCTTTCCGCAACGATGCCAGCAAGGGTGTGAACCGTTGTGTGTTCTACGGTCTGGGCTCGGACGGCACCGTGGGCGCAAACAAGAACACCATCAAGATCATGGGCGAGGAAACCGAGCTTTACGGCCAGGGTTATTTCGTTTATGACTCGAAAAAGGCCGGCGCGATCACCGTCTCCCATCTGCGGTTTTCACCCAAGTCGATACACTCTCCCTATCTGATCGGCAACAGCGAGGCGAACTTCATCGGTTGCCACCAGCCGGGATTTCTGGAGCGTTACGAGATGCTGGATTACGCCGCCCCAGGTGCTGTATTCCTGCTCAACATCCCGGTAGCACAGGACAAGGTCTGGGATAAGCTGACACGCAAAATGCAGAAGCAGATCATAGACAAAAAAATCGAATTCTACGCGATCGACGCTTACGCTATTGCCAAAGCGACCGGCATGGGCAGCCGCATTAACACCATCATGCAGACCTGCTTCTTTGCCATTTCTGGCGTGCTGCCGCGTGAACTGGCGATCGAGAAGATCAAATCCGCTGCTGACAAGTCCTACAGCAAGAAGGGCCGAGCAGTGGTAGAAGCCAACTGGAAGGCGATCGACGAGACCCTCGCCAACCTGCACAAGGTGAGCATCCCCGCGACAGTTACCAGCAATTTCGAAATGCCCGAACCGGTAGGCGCCAGTGCGACGGATTTCGTCAAGCGCGTGACTGCCGAGATCATGGCAGGCCGCGGCGACCTGCTGCCGGTATCGGTGTTCCCCGCCGACGGCACCTGGCCGACCGGCACCGCAGTGTGGGACAAGCGCAATCTGGCGCTGGAAATTCCGGTATGGGACGAAGATCTGTGCATCTACTGCGGCAAGTGCGCGTTTGTCTGCCCGCATACCGCGATCCGTTCCAAGGTATTCCCGATCGAACTGACCAAGAATGCGCCGCCCACTTTCAAGCACATCCAGATCAAGGGCAAGGAATTCGAGCAGGGCATGCATGTCAGCTATCAGGTGGCGCCCGAGGATTGCACCGGTTGCGAACTATGTGTCGATATCTGCCCGGCAGTATCCAAAACTGACCCGAACTACAAGGCGCTCAACATGCGCGATATTGCGCCGTTGCGCAGCCAGGAAAAGGAAAACTGGGAGTACTTCCTCAATCTGCCGGAATTTGATCGCACCAAGTTGCGCACTTCCACCATCAAGGGCGCGATGATGTTGCAACCCTTGTTCGAATTCCCCTCCGCCTGCGTCGGTTGCGGCGAAACACCGTATATCAAGCTGGTTACCCAACTGTACGGCGACCGCTTGGTGGTCGCCAATGCGACCGGTTGCTCCTCGATCTATGGCGGCAACCTGCCCACCACGCCTTACAGCAAGAACCCGGAAGGACGCGGCCCGGCCTGGGCGAACTCGCTGTTCGAGGACAACGCAGAATTCGGCCTGGGCTTCCGTGTCAGCATCGACAAACATGCCGAGCAGGCGCGCGAGTTGCTGGGACGGATGAAAGACAGGGTCGGCGCCGAATTGGCTGAATCCATTCTTGCTGCCGACCAGTCTGAAGAAGCGGGTATCTTCGCCCAGCGCGAACGCATCGAAACCTTGCGCAAGGCGCTGGCAGGTATCGATACCGCCGAGGCACGCAACCTGGAAAGCCTGGCCGACTATCTGGCGAAGAAATGCGTGTGGATCATCGGCGGCGACGGCTGGGCTTATGACATCGGCTTCGGCGGTCTGGACCACGTGTTGTCTTCAGGCCGCAACGTCAACATTCTGGTGCTCGACACCGAGGTCTATTCCAACACCGGCGGACAATGCTCCAAGGCTACACCGCGCGGCGCCACGGCCAAATTTGCCGCCGGCGGCAAACCAACCGGCAAGAAGGATCTGGGGCAGATCGCGATGAGCTACGGCAATGTCTACGTCGCACAGGTCGCCTATGGCGCGAAAGACACGCACACGCTGAAGGCTATCATAGATGCCGAATCGTTCGACGGCCCGTCAGTGATCATCGCCTACAGCCCCTGCACCGAGCACGGCTACGAAATGAACATACAGCACAAGCAACAGGATCTGGCGGTCAACACCGGTCACTGGCCGCTGTACCGCTACGACCCGCGCCGTGAAGCTGAAGGCAAGAACCCGCTGTCACTGGATTCGAATGAACCTTCCGTGTCTATCCACGAGTTCGTCAAGAATGAGCCACGCTTCCGTGGCCTGGTGAAGAACATGAATAGCGATGAAGGAAAAACGATAAGGTTCCACGACAAGGAATTGCGCAAGCACTATGCGATTTACGAGCATATGGCGGGTGGATCCAAGAAGAAGCCTGACGCATAGTTATGTAGGGCGGGGCAAAGACGTGTAGGGGGTGGGCAGATTTCATTGCCCACGAGGGAAAAAGGTGGGCACACGCGCCCACCCTGCGCGGCCAAATCGAAATTTGAAATAGGGGAATGTCATGACTAACAGCAAAAAATACATTTACACGTTTGAACAGGGGGATGGCAAGAACAAGATGCTGCTGGGCGGCAAGGGCGCGAACCTGTGCGAAATGACGCAGATCGGATTGAATGTCCCCCCCGGTTTCACCATCACCACCGATGCGTGCACGGCCTACCTGGAAAAAAATAAATTGCCGGATGGCTTGATGGCGGATATCAAGGCCAACATGCTGGAGCTCGAAAAGAAAACCAAAAAGGGTTTTGGCAGCGGCACGAACCCGCTGCTCATTTCGGTGCGTTCCGGCTCGTCGATGTCGATGCCGGGCATGATGGACACCATCCTCAACCTCGGCCTCAACGAAACCTCGCTGCAAGGGCTGATCAAACAAACCGGCAATGCGCGCTTTGCCTATGACGCTTATCGCCGCTTCATCCAGCTATTCGGCAAGATTGCGCTCAACATCAGCGACGAACATTTCGATGAACGCATGGCCGCGATCAAGCGCAAATATGGCGCGCCTCTGGACGTAGATTTGAGCGTCGAGCATCTCAAGGAATTGTCGGGCGAATTTCTTGCCATCGTGGAACGCCACTGCGGCAAACCCTTCCCGCAAGACCCCTATGAACAATTGGAGATCGCAGTAGGCGCAGTGTTCGGCTCATGGATGGGCAAACGCGCGGTGGATTACCGCAAGCAGTTCAAGATCACCAAAGATCAAGCCAACGGCACGGCAGTCAATATCTGCACCATGGTGTTCGGCAATATGGGCAATGACTCCGGCACCGGCGTGGGCTTCACGCGCAACCCCGGCACCGGCGAGAACGTCATTTACGGCGAATATCTGGTCAACGCGCAGGGCGAGGATGTGGTGGCGGGGATTCGCACACCCAAGGCGATCGCCGAAATGGAACAGGAAATGCCGGAAATTTACCGTCAGTTGATAACACTGCACAACCGGCTGGAGTCGCATTACCATGAAGTGCAGGATTTTGAGTTCACCATCGAAAAGGGCATCCTGTATTGCCTGCAAACACGCAACGGAAAAATGAACGCCCGCGGCATGGTGCGCACTTCGGTGGAAATGTTTAACGAGGGTTTGATTTCCAAGGAACGCGCCCTGCTGCGCATTGAACCGGCGATACTGGAACAGCTATTGGTTCCACAATTGGCGCCGAATTTTCATGGCAAATCATTGGCGCAGGGGCTGCCAGCCTCGCCCGGAGCGGCCTCCGGAAAGATCGTGTTCGATGCCGACACTGCCGAAGCGCGCGGTCGCGCCGGTGAAAAAATCATTCTGGTGCGCGAGGAAACCAAGCCGGAAGACATTCACGGCTTTTTCCAGGCGCAGGGTATTCTGACCAGTCGCGGCGGCAAGACATCACATGCTGCCGTGGTTGCGCGCGGCATGGGCAAACCTTGCGTCTCGGGTTGCGACCAGATCGTGATCAACGACCATCTGCGCAACGCCCGGATCGGCGAAACCACGTTGCAGGAAGGCGATGTCATTACCATCGACGGCGGCACCGGCCATGTTTACGCCGGTGAAGTGCCGACGGTGGAGGCCGAATTTTCCGAAGAAATGAATACCCTGTTGTCCTGGGCGGATGAAATAGCAAAACTGAAAGTGATGGCGAATGCCGACACGCCGGATGACGCCTTGCGCGCAAGAGAATTTGGCGCGATGGGTATCGGCCTGTGCCGCACCGAGCGCATGTTCAACAGCACTGACCGGTTGCCTATCGTGCAGGAAATGATTCTGGCCGAAACGCAGGAAGACCGCCAATCCGCGCTGGATCGCCTGTTGCCGATCCAGCGTGCCGACTTCAAGGGCATCTTCAAGGCGATGAAAGGGCTGCCGGTTACCGTGCGCCTGCTCGACCCGCCGATGCACGAATTTTTGCCTACCGCCGCACAGCTCGAGCTGGAAATCGCCCATCTGCATCATTTGAGCGACACCATCAAGGGCCTGGAGGAACTGCCGGACACCATCAAGCTGCTCAACCCCAAACTTTACCAGCAATACGCCGATGGTTTGACGAAACTGATGGGTGGCCTGAACACCTTCAAGGAATCTCACCTCGAGGAAGACGTGATCCACAAAAAGGAAAAAATCCTGAAGAAGGTGCGCGCCCTGGCCGAAGTCAATCCGATGCTGGGCCATCGCGGCGTCAGACTGGGCATCACCTATCCGGAAATCTACTCGATGCAGATACGGGCGATTCTCGAAGCCGCCGCCCTGTGCGCCAAAGAAGGCGTTGAAATCTATCCCGAGATCATGGTGCCGCAAGTGGCCACGGTGGAAGAGCTCAAGCGCATCCACAGTTATGTCCAGCGCATCCGCCAGGAAGTGAAAGCGACCCACGGCATCGATGTGCAATTCAAGTTTGGCTCCATGCTGGAAGTGGTGCGCGGCTGCTTGCGCTCCGGGCGCATGGCGGAAACTGCCGAGTTCTTCTCCTTCGGCACCAACGACCTGACCCAGGCCACCTTCTCCTTCAGCCGCGAGGATGCGGAGAATAAATTCCTTCCCTCCTACACCGAGAGCGGCATTCTGGAAGACAACCCGTTCGAAGTGCTGGACATCAAGGGCGTGGGGCAATTGATGAAAATGGCGGTGCAACGCGGCCGCGAGACCAACCCGGATTTGAAAATCGGCATCTGCGGCGAACACGGCGGACATCCCGGCTCCATCCATTTTTGCCATCACATCAAACTCAACTACGTCTCCTGCTCCGGCCCGCGCGTGCCAATCGCCCGCCTTGCGGCAGCGCAAGCCAAATTGCAGGAAGATCAATATCGGGAACCAAACTGATCAGCCTGCAACACCAGTTTATTTTCCTGTCATATAGTGCAATAAGGGTGCGATTTATCGCGCCCTTATTCCGATACCTGAATAGATCAGGATGCAACTGCTTTCCCGGTGAACTTGCAGTTCTAAAATGAAACCCCGCTTGTGCGCAGCCATTGCGCGGCTTAGCATTTTCAAATTATGGAGACT
Source organism: Gallionella sp. (assembly GCA_028714075.1). Lineage (GTDB taxonomy): Bacteria > Pseudomonadota > Gammaproteobacteria > Burkholderiales > Gallionellaceae > Gallionella. Next base: position 174,738 of record JAQTMZ010000005.1, on the reverse strand, counting down.
CTCTTCAGATGGTCGCTTTTTTGCCCTGGTATAGCCATTCGGCAAATGGGGACAATGCTGCAAATCTGCGGCAGGAGCTTCCCTAAGTTTGCGCACTGCAATATAATCCAATGATAAATTTGGTTGAACGCTTTATGCATCGTATTGTCTGTCCCAAACGGGATCAGCGTAACGCACAAATTCAGTTCGGTCGGTTTCGTACGGTGCAGGGATACCCGCCCATCACCTTATGGAATTTGCCTGTGTGTTTAACGCAAGCGGATGAACAATGCGGTGCAATAGTTCAACCGCCCCGCGCAAGCAGGGGATTACTTAATTGATTGGGGTCGTACTTTATGCCTACCGTTATATCGCGCCGTCGCTTTATCACTTTCGTGGCCGTTGCCGCCAGCCTGCCGCTGTTGCTGAAGACCGGTCGCGCTCAGGCCAAACCGGTGCGCTGGGATGGTACCGCGCTGGGTGCGCCCGCCTCCATCCAGCTTTACCATACCGACGAGGCTCAGGCACATGCCGCTATCGCGGCCGGCTTGGCTGAACTGAAGCGCCTTGAGGCGATTTTCAGCGTTTACCGCGCAGACAGTTCCATCTCATTGCTCAATCGCGAGGGTGTGCTCGAAAACGCGCCGGACGATTTCATCGCCATGCTCACGCGCGCCCTGTCGCTGGCCAAAATCAGCGATGGCGTCTATGACCCGACCATTCAGCCGCTGTGGCAGACTTATTTCCGCCACTTCACCGCAAGCAACCCCGACCCTGCCGGGCCGTCGCAGCGCGATCTTGCTGCCGCGCTTGCGCTGGTAAACTGGCGCGCAGTCGAAGTGGATGCCGGAAACAAACGGATATCCTTCGCCCGCCCCGGCATGGGGTTGACGTTAAACAGCGGTGCGCAGGGCTATATCACCGACCGTGTCGCCGATGTGCTGCGCGCCCACGGTTTCGACCGCATGCTGGTGGATATGGGCGAGCCGCGCGCACTGTCGGCCAAACCCGACGGCTCCGCATGGCGCATCGCCATCGCCAATCCGGCCAATCCCGGCAGCGCGGTCACCACGCTGGAAGTGATGGACAAATGCGTATCCACCTCGGGCGGGTACGGCACCCTGTTTGATTCGGCCGGCACCTTCACCCACCTGATCGACACCCGCACCGGACGCACCGCGCCCGCAATGCTGGGAGTCTCGGTAGTGGCAGATACCGGCAGTATTGCCGACGGACTTTCCACCGCGATGCTGATGGCGCCGGTCGAACGCAGGCACGCCATACTCAAGGCAGCCGGAGGCCTGAAAGCGATCTATGTCACACCCGACGGCGTAGTCTCCACCGTGGACGCATGAGCATGGACAATTATGCGGATAGCACTACAGATTTCAGCGCTCCCGCCATGGTCGAGGGCATAGCTAGTGTAGTGAAGATAGACGGCAAAACAGTCTGGCTGGTACCCGAGCAAGGCTCCAGTTGCGGCAGTTGCGCCTCGGCGACCGCATGCGGCTCCAAGGGCATCGGCACTACTGCCAGCCGACTGGGAAACCGCCGTTTCCGGATCGACAACAATGCCAATCTTGCCGTGGGCGACCGCGTCGTGTTCGGTATTCGCGAAAATGTGCTGCTCAAGGCCTCGATCACCGCCTACGCCATTCCGCTCGCTACCCTGGTGCTTGCCGCATCGCTGGCGCAATGGCAGTTCGGCAGCGACTTAATCACCATGGCAGCGACGGTTGTTGGCCTTGCAATCGGGCTGGGAATTTCGCGCCTTGAGGCTGGGCGTTTACATAGCAGAGGCGATCTCGCCCCGCTGTTTCTGCGTCGCGCCAGACCGGGCGAAACATGCAGTTCTTGAATAGGCAGGAAAAAACATAATGAAAGAATATGTACTTTTGATGTTCACTGCGGCGCTGGTCAATAACGTCATCCTGGGCCGCTTCCTCGGCCTGTGCCCGACGATGGGCGTCACCACGCGCCTGGATGCCGCCGTGGGCATGGGCATGGCAACCACCTTCGTGATGACGGTTGCAGCCATAGCTGGCTGGACGGTCAACACGCTTTTACTGGCACCCTTCGAACTGGGTTATCTGCGCACGATCACATTCATCCTGATCATTGCCTCCACCGTTCAGTTCACCGAAATGGTGGTTAAAAAAGTATCGCCGGAGCTATTCAAGCTGCTGGGTATTTACCTGCCGCTGATCACCACCAACTGTGCCGTGCTGGGCATCGCGTTATTGCTGGTCGCCGACAAGATGAGCTTCATTGCCAGCATCCTGTTTGCCCTCGGTTCTGCCATAGGATTCAGTCTGGTTTTGGTCATTTTCGCCGGCCTGCGCGAGCGGTTGGCACTGGCCGATGTTCCGCGTTTGTTCGCCGGACCGCCGATTGCTTTTATCGTAGTCAGCCTGTTGGCGCTGGCATTCATGGGTTTTTCAGGCATGGGGGCGAGCTGAGTATGTACGGCATGTTGATCGCTATCGGCAGTCTCACGTTAATCGGCCTCACGCTGGGCACCATACTTGGCGCGGCTGCACGCCAATTCGCTGTAAAGGAAGACCCTCTGGAAGAGGAGCTGAAAGCCATGCTGCCCGGTTCACAATGCGGACAGTGCGGCTATGTCGGCTGCGGACAGTATGCGGCGGCGCTGGCGAAGGGTGAGGCTGAAGTAACCCTGTGCGCGCCCGGCGGCAAGGTGTTGATTGAAGCTCTGGCCAATAAGCTGGGCGTCACCGCCGACCTCTCCGGGCACGAGGAGCGGGTGCCGGAACACGCTTTTATTATCGAAGATCTTTGCATCGGTTGCACGCGCTGCATCAGGGAGTGTTCGACGGATGCCATCATGGGCGCCAACAAATTGATGCATACGATCATCGTCGATGCCTGCCACGGCTGCGCCAAATGCGTCCCTGTCTGCCCCACCGATGCCATCGTGATGGTGCCGGTGCAGGTTACGTTGCGCAACTGGCACTGGTCCAAGCCGGAAATCGAGCAGACACAGCCCAAGCAAGAGGTGGCGCATGCACATTAGCATTGCAGGGCGGACTTCATTCATCGCTCCCGGAGACCATGGGGACGATGAAAAATCAACAGTGTTGGCATCAGTTTGATTGAAAGAATATAAAAAGATGAAACTCTTCCCGATTCTCGGCGGCATACATCCCGAATACCGCAAGGAGCTGGCCAGTGAGAAGGCCATCGTCGCCCTGCCGATGCCCGTAGCGCTGTACATTCCGCTGCAACAGCACATCGGCGCGCCTGCCGAAGTTCTGGTAAACGAAGGCGACCTAGTCAAAAAAGGTCAGATGATTGCTCGTAGCGGCGGCGCGGTATCCTCTCCCCAGCACGCTGCCACATCGGGCCGCATCAAGGCGGTGACCGATGTGACCGCGCCCCACCCTTCCGGCTTGCCGCAGACCACCATCATTCTCGAACCCGATGGCAAGGACGAATGGGGCGACCTGCCCGAACCGATTACCGATCCTTTTACCGCCGACCCGCACGCGATTCACGAACGCGTCGCGCAATCGGGTATCGTCGGCATGGGCGGCGCTGCCTTCCCCTCGGCAGTTAAGCTGAATCTGGGCACCCAGAAAAAACTCGAAATATTGCTGCTCAACGGCGCGGAGTGCGAACCGTACCTTACCTGTGATGACCGGGTGATGCGCGAGTACCCCGACGAAATAATCGACGGTGCGCGCATCATGGCGCATGCGCTGGGCACCGCAAGGGTCGTCATCGCCATCGAGCAGAATAAGCCGCAAGCGATTAGCATCATGACCAAGGCGGCCTCAGCGTTCCCTGATGTCGAAGTAGTTGGCGTGCCGGTGCAATACCCGATGGGTTCCGAGCGCCATCTGGTGCAGGCAATCACCGGCCGCGAGACACCGGCGCGCAAGCTCACCGCCGACCTTGGCGTGGTGGTGCATAATGTCGCCACCGCCCGCGCCGTACATCACGCCGTCCGCTTTGGCCGCCCACTGGTCGCACGGGTGGTGACGGTGAGCGGCGGCGCGATACGCGAACCCAACAATGTTATGACCCCCATCGGCGCGCGTATCGCCGACCTGATCGAATTCTGCGGTGGATTCTCGGCTCGTCCCGAGAGTATAGTCAACGGCGGGCCGATGATGGGCCAGCCGCTGGCCAGCTTGGATGCGCCGGTGGTCAAGGGTACTTCCGGCATCCTGGCGCTCACCGCCGAAGAAATCAACGACCGTCCGACCAGCGCCTGCATCCGTTGCGGCAATTGCGTCACCGTCTGCCCATGCGGCCTGTCGCCGCTGGACATGGCGGCTTTCATCCGCAAGGATAATCTGGATGTCGCCGCCAAGTTGGGCGTGATGGACTGTTTCTCATGCGGCAGTTGCTCATGGGTATGCCCGTCCCACATCCCTCTGGTGCATTACTTCAACTACGCCAAGGGAGTACTGAACGATCTGGAGCGCGAAAGCCGCAAAAACGAACGCATCAAGTCATTGGCTGAAGTACGCATCATCCGCATTGAGAAGGCCGCAGAGGCCAAGCGCGCAGCCCTTGCCGCGCGCAAACCGGCTTCAGACGCTGCCCCGCCAAGCACTGGCGGGGAGGCAAAAGCTGCAACCGAAGAAAAGGCCAACACATGAGCGCCACAAGCATAAAAAAGAGCGGGCCGTTTGCCCACGGTTATAACACCGTCCAGAAGACCATGTTTCTGGTGCTGCTGGCGCTGGCGCCAGCCACCGCCTTCAACCTCTACCTGTTCGGCTGGCCGGCGATCCTGTTGTTTGCTATCACGATCTCCGCCTGCGTGGCAATCGAGGCGGGCTGCCTGGCTCTGGCTGGCAAGCCGGTGAAGGCGACACTGGCCGACTGCTCCGCGATACTCACCGGCTGGCTGCTGGCGATGAGCCTGCCGCCCTGGGCACCCTGGTGGGTAGGCGTACTGGCGGCGGTCTTCGCCGTTGCTCTGGCCAAACACGCTTTCGGCGGTATCGGCCAAAATGTATTCAACCCGGCGATGGTCGGGCGTACCGTCATGCTGATATCTTTTCCCGTGTCGATGACCATCTGGGTCGCGCCGCATCCGCTGTTTTCGGCTGGTTCACCCGGCCTTTTCGAAGCCTTCGCCATCACCTTCGGCGGCCATATGCCCGATACGATGAGCGCAGCTTCGGCGCTGGGCTACATCAAGACCGAGCTGTCGCGCGGCATTGCAGTGACGCAATCGATGGGGCAACTGCCCGACCTGATGGACATGGCGCTGGGCAAACGTGCCGGCAGCCTCGGCGAGACCTCGGCGCTGTTGATCCTGGCTGGCGGCCTATTCCTGATGTTCAAGCGCATCATCTCCTGGCACATCCCGGTAAGCATGATGGGTTCGCTATTCCTGATTGCGGCGCTGTTCCATGCCATCGACCCCGCCCGCTTCACCTCCGGCACCTTCCATTTGCTGTCTGGTGCCACTTTTTTGGGTGCATTCTTCATCGCCACCGATTACGTGACCTCGCCGGTATCCAAGCTGGGGCAGATCGTGTTTGGCATTGGCGTCGGCCTGCTCACCTGGAGCATCCGTAACTTCGCCGGTTACCCGGAAGGCGTAGCCTTCGCGGTGCTGCTGATGAATTCGCTGGCCCCGATCATCGACCAATACACCCGTCCGCGCGCTTTTGGACGCAGCCGCAAAGGCGAACCGTTGCCGCTGGAGAAAAAACCATGAGCTCGCAACGCACACTGATCCACGGCTTGATCCTCGGAGCCTTCTGTCTGGGCTTCGGAATGTTGCTTGTCCTGACCAATAATTTCACCAAGAACGACATCGCGTTGCGCGCGGTGGAAGACCGGCAGAATTCGCTCAAGCAAGTGATCCCGGACAGCATCCATGACAACAACCTCGCCACGGACACCCTCACCTTGAAAACCGATCAGGGCAACGAAGTTGTGGCCTATGTCTCCACCAAGGAAGGCAAGGTGACCGGTGTGGCTTTCGAGACTTCAGGCTCGGGCTATTCCGGCGCAATCAAGGTCATGCTGGGCGTGGACCCCGAAGGCAAAATACTCGGCGCGCGCGTTTTGTCCCACAAGGAAACCCCCGGCCTGGGCGACAAGATCGAAGTGAAAAAAGGCGACTGGATATTGCGTTTCACCGGCTTGAGCATCGGCAATCCGCCGCTCGACAAATGGAAAGTGAAGAAGGACGGCGGCCAGTTCGACCAGTTCGCCGGTGCGACCATCACGCCGCGCGCCGTGGTAAAGGCCATCCGCGAAGGGCTACAATTCTTCGACGCCAACAAAACAAAACTAATGGAATTCAAGGCCGGCAAGACGCAAACAGTAGACGCTGAAACTGGCAAAGCGCCAAAGTAAGGAGACACCAAATGACGACTGATTACCGCACTATTGCCCGCGAGGGATTATGGACGAACAACGGCGTGCTCAGCATGATGCTGGGTCTATGCCCGGCCATGGCCATGACCAACAGCGCCACCAACGGCCTGGGCATGGGGCTGGCGACCGCGGCGGTAATGACCGCCTCTGCCATGCTGGTGTCCATCTTCCGCAACCACTTCTCCCAGGAAGTGCGCATCCCCGTCTTCGTGCTGATCATCGCGACCACGGTCACGATAGTGGACATGTGCATGAACGCGTGGATGCACGAACTGTACAAGGTGCTGGGCCTGTTCATTCCCCTGATCGTCGTTAATTGTCTACCGTTTGCCCGCATCGAAATGTTCGCCTCGAAACAATCGGCATTGCCATCGTTAGCCGACGGTTTCTTCATGGGCGTCGGCTTCACCCTTGCGCTCACTGCCATCGGCGCGGTGCGCGAAATCAGCGGCTCCGGCACCCTGTTCTCCGACGCATCGCTGCTGCTCGGCCCCGCCTTCAAGTTTCTGGAAATGCGCGTGCTGCCGGAAGACACCGGCATATTGATGATGATCCTGCCGCCCGGCGCATTCCTGGTCACCGGCCTGATGCTGGTGGTCAAACGCATGATAGACGAACGGTCCAATAAGGCTGTTCCGGCCATTGCCGCACACTGCGCCCCATAAGGAACGAGCATGAAAATCGGAATCGCCTACGCTCTGCCCCAGCGCCAAGCCTGGTTCGACGTCGAACTGCCCGATGGCGCCACCATCCAAGACGCCATCAACCGCTCGGGCATCCTCAAGCAATTTCCGGAGATCGACCTTGAGAAAAACAAGGTCGGCATATACGGCAAGGTCGGCAAGCTGGATGCCGTGCTCAATAACGGCGACCGTGTCGAAATCTACCGCCCGATCACCTGCGACCCGAAAACCGTGCCGCGCAAGGCCAAAGCCGGGGACGCGGCAGAGGCGGAATAATTGGAATGTGGCGGCATGATGCCGCCCCTTTGATACTGCTCTTGCAAAGAAAAAGCCCGGCGATGCCGGGCTTTTTGCATGGAAGATGCTACCCGTTAATTTGAGATCAGCTCTATTTGACATGGTAATGCATTCGCATTACCATGAGCATTCAATACGTCACCAGAGAAAACCCGCCATGGCACGCACGCTCAAACTCGAATCCACGTTGACCGACCGCTACCAAACCACAGTTCCAAACGCGGTGCGCCATACACTCAAGCTGGGCAAGCGCGACAAAATTCGCTATCTCATCCAACCGGACGGTGGTGTGATGTTGGCGCGCGCATCCAGCGAAATCGAGGATGATCCAGTGTTGGGGAAATTCCTGGATTTCCTGGCTCGCGACATGGCTGCCCATCCCGAACACTTGAAAGGTATCGATGCCGGGTTGCGCAAGCGCATCAAGTCTCTGGTAAAAAATGCCAAGATTGACCTTGATGCGCCTTTGGCGGCTGAAGACGAATGAGTTTGCCATCGCCCGCCTTGATCATCAATGGCTGGACGATTTTTGCCCACCCGCTTTTTCTCGACACCCTCGAAGCCCTGACTGCCCAAGTCGCCGCGTTGCAGCAGAAAGACCCAAGCGGATATATCAACAAGAACGCAACAAAACGCTTGGCCGCCATCAACAAGCTGGCATTTGAAGTCATCCCGCAAAATCCGGCGCGACCGGAGTATCGCCAGGGAGCAACGCTGGGAGATGACCGCAAACACTGGTTCCGTGCCAAATTTTTCCAGCAATACCGTTTATTTTTCCGCTACCACCAGGAGAGTAAGATTATCGTTTACGCCTGGGTCAACGACGAAAGCACCAAGCGTGCATACGGCAGCGATACCGATGCCTACCAGGTTTTCCAGCGCATGCTGAAAAGCGGCAATCCGCCTGATGACTGGGTAATGCTATTGGCGGAAGCGAAGCATGCGGGTAAGCGGTTCAGAAAAAAATAATATGAAGCTGACCACGTTGACGCTCCCTGATGTCTGTTCTCGAGAGTGTGATGCTACGAAGCTAGACTCCGATATTCAGCCAGCGCGCCCTTGAATAAATTAACCTATTGGGTTAGCATCAACCTATGGAGAAAATGAAGCCCAATTACCTGTTGGCCGATGTGCTGGCAGTCGTTGCAGCGAATGGGGCTGATGCTTTTACTCAGACGGCTTTGGATGGCGCATTGGATTTGGGGCTTACTTCAGAGCGCGCGGTTTCCGTAGTGCTTGGCCTTCGGCAAAAGAATTTTTACAAAAGTATGACCACTCATGCCGATCACCGTATTTGGCAAGATGTTTATCACGCCGACCTGAAATCCGGCTTGCAGGTTTACATCAAGCTGACGTTGCGCGAAAACGGGATTGTCGTTATTCAATTTAAGGAGAAATGAGATGAAACACCTGTGCTTGAATTGCGAAAAGGCGGACATGGTGCGCGGCAAAAAAGACAAGGTCGTCGAATACCGTGGCAAGGAAATCACCATCGCCGCAGTGGACGGTTGGCATTGCCCCGTGTGTGGCGAATGCGAATTTGCCAAAGGCGAAGGAAAGCGTTACGCGGCGGCAGTGGAGCAATTTCGCGCAACCATAGACAAACAGGAATCTGCGGAACTGGCGCGCATCCGCAAAAAACTCAAACTGTCGCAAAAGGAAGCCGCCGCGATTGCCGGGGGCGGTGTTAATGCATTCTCGCGCTACGAGCATGGCAAGTCCAAACCGGTTGCGGCGGTCGTGAATCTGTTTCGCATTTTAGACAAACACCCGGAATTGGTAGAGGAGATTCGCTGAAGGACTGCGGATTTAAACCGCTCTCTTTGGCTGAGTCGCCAGAGCAATGTGTTAATGCAAATAATGCGAACCTAGCCCTTTTGATACCACTCTTGCAAAGAAAAAGCCCGGCGATGCCGGGCTTTTTTCATGAAAAGTATTTCGATGCTGACCCCGTTAACATTCGGGGCTAAATTTATTTTTCGTTGCCTGCCCCCGGTTGTTCAATAATTCGCAACTTACGTTCGATGTTCAATATGAGGGGTTCGCGTTAACTCTATTCGATTGCCTTCAGCACCAAGCTTAAAAGTCGAAATTGCCCAATCCTTATCGTCATGGTCAGTGTCATACATATAGAGTCGCTTCAATACCAGCAACTGCATGACTGACATCACACAAGGGTTGTCGTGCTCCGTCTTTATGATTGCCTTTATCAAAGCTTGTGGTAGACGTCCGGGACCTTCCAATCGTTGACTGATTTCGATTAAGCGCAGTGCAAGACTCGGAGCCGCTGCAATCACTTCTGTTACATTGTCACGCAGATCAACAGAGGTTACATGAGTGCCAGCCTTCTCAATCCAACCTACAGAAACGATTTTTATTATCCAAGCTATAGCATGCCGAGCCTCGGCTTCAGCTTGGGTAGCCGTTAGCCCACTTTTCCTTGACTGAGATCGCATTGTGATTTCTTTTATTATTCGATCTGGGTCAAACTCAATAAAATTGTAGAAGTCTCGTATCAACTTTAAGCCACTTTCAAAAATAATACTGATAGCGGAGTTTTTCCTTTCCCTTGTAAAGTTGGAAAAATGGTTGGTTAATAACACGCCGGCTATTTCCATAGTTTTTGACAAACTAGTTATTTCCTCAATCAGATCCCTCCGCTCACCTGTTGGTTTTGGCGCAGGAAGCAAACCATCGTCATCAGAATCATTCGCATCTTTGAATTTATTTACGTCGTCTCTATGTGCAACCGGATTCATCTGTTGATATATAACCGCCGGGGCATTCGCCATCAATGAAGTTACCTTTGCCACATCTTCTTTTGAAAATGTAGCGGGTGCTGCATCAGGAAAATGATTTGAGAGTGCAGCAATAACACCGTCTAAAACAAAACTCTTGTCTGAATGATGCGCGAGAAATAGAAGCGTGTTGGCGCATTCTCGAACATAAAGGTTTTGCATACAGTAGGCGAGGTAGGTTTTAACTTCTTCAGTCTCAATAAAGATATTGGCGTATCTTCCTAAGAAATAGTAATACGAGTACTTATAGGTGAAGCAAATTGCATCGTTGGGCTTGTCAAGGATGCGGGCACGGCACAGGGTGTCGAGCATTTCTATTGGATCAGAACTTGTCCATTGGGTCGAGTAATCGCGACAAAACTTTTTGAACTGTTCTTCCGTAATTTCTAAGTCGTTGCCGTTCAACTTGATAAACCAGCTTAAATGAGTCGCGAAGCCGAGATACTTAGGGAGCCCGTCTGGTTTCACACCCGCACTTTCGAGCGCACCTACTATCAAAAAATAGAAGTAATGTGCAAACGAAGAGTTGTGCATCTCCTTCGTAACGCCAGAGGAGCTAATCTGAAGCAAAGAAAGAACCATGATGGGAACTGTCGTCGCTACATGTTGCAAACGAGCACCCTCAATGAGTTTTTCTGCCGTAGAGCAAGCTAGAAGCCACTGATCATTTGTTGTCACTTCCGTTAATCCAATTCGATTCCATTTCTTCACCAACTCGCCGCGACGCTCGTAACCAAACGGCAAGATTTTGTAATGCGTATACATCGCAAGATGCGATAGCTGATCAGCCGCAATGAGCTCGCCAAACTCGAAATTTTCGCCAACCGTCAGTATTCGTATACGAAACTCCTCATCTATAAATTTATGTAGCCGATTCTTATACTGACTTTGTAAAGGTGTCTTATCAAAATCGTCAATTAAGATAATTTTTCTTGCTACATTGGCTTGCTCGAATGGTGCTAAATTGCTTTCGCCGTATTGCTCAACAATTGCTTTCATCAGCATCTTGCGCAGATCCTCGGGAATGGAGCTTTTGATTCGTCGCCCATCAATGTAGACAGGTAACAAGTTTTGAGAGTGATAGGAATGGAACAACCGGTAAAGCAAGCGTGTTTTCCCGGAGTTCTCATCGCCCTCAAGAATAATACTGGGCTCCAGTGTGTCTATCAAGGCCAAAGCCTTGGCACTCTTCTTTTTTGCGATGGAAGCTATTTTCCTTACCCTAGTTTTTCCATCGAAGGCATCCAAATCTGGAAAGACGTAAAAGTCCTCCAAACAGAGGTTCTTCTTATCAGGATGGTGAAGGGTGGCACCTGGATCGTTTAGTACCTTTTCAAATGTCTCTGTCAGTTGCAGCTCTGGTTTTACACGAGTGGGTAGAGATCGCATTGGCAGCCACGGCTCTGGGCCATTGCTATCGTATCGGTCACCCTTGAGTTGAAATTGTTCGCACGAAAACTGCTCCGCGTCCAGATTCAATTCGACAAGGTTAAATTCCGAAGTTTGACGGTCTTTTCCCTGCAGGGCGCAACCCTCAATGTAGGCGCACTCTCCACCCCTCGCTTCTGATCGAACACCTGCATTCCCAGCATGCTCATGTCCACTAATCACGATATCTTCAAGAGATTGCAAGAAGCTCCTGAATGCCTGATAGTTGACTTGGTTAAACCAGTTCAACGGATGATGAATTACGGCAATTCTCAGATCTGCATCGCTTGGTTTAAAGTCCGAGTAATTCTCAAACGGAAAAAACACTACCCCTGGCTTTTCCGATTTTGACGACATCCAAGATGCATTTAAACTGTCAAACCAAATGCTTTTTCCCTCAGCGGAAAACTCTTGTACGCTCCAAAGGCGATCATCCTGAATAATAGTGTTCTGTGAAACCAAAGAATTCCTAAAATTGAAATAGTTTTCTTGGACGTTTGTTGTCACGTCAATCAAACCCGGCGGCATGCTACCGACGTGATTTGGAATATCTTTCAATATTGAGTTGCGAACTGATTGATCAGTTGTGAAATCACAGTCATGATTACCGGGAGTAATAACAAACTCCACAGACAAACCATTTTTTTGGGATTTTATTTCCTTGGCTACAGCATTGAAAAATCGTAAAGCAATATCGTATTGAGCCTTGAGCCCATCTTGGGCGATGTCTCCCGACACAACGATGTAGACCGCAGAGGCATTAAATAAATGCGGATTCAGTACGCTTGATATCGCCTTGAAGCGCTGAACAATCGGATCGGTATCCGCCTCAATATGCAAGTCGCTCAAGTGCAAAATCAGTACTGACATTGGTAGTTGCCTAGATCAAAATTAACAGTTCAAAAGATTAATGTGCCCAGATTTGCATTGTTTTTTGAGTGAGCTAAACAATCAGGCCACGCGCCGAAGCGGCGCGAAGAAAAAGCAGAGAGGCTTGCAGTCACGTTATTTCCTTAATAACAAACTCGCTGTGGGACGTGATTCCCCACGAGAAATCTCCCCCGCCCTGCCCCTCCGCCGTGAGGAGATGGAATCAAAGAATGGGGAAGCTTCTTACGCCAGCCTCCTGTACTGATGATCCGCCGTGCCCACGCCTTACATTGAGGCGCAGTTTATTGCGGCGGTTGCGCAAGTGGGGCGAACTCTAAACGAGCCGGGGGAAAGTTGCAACGGCATTGGCGGCAATGGCGACCGTGTCGAAATCTACCGCCCCATTACCTGCGACCCGAAGACCGTACCGCGCAAGGCCAAAGGTGGGGACGCGGCAGAGGATTAAACAGGGTAGCTAACTATTTCCAGTGATGGTTTCGACTGTCTGGTGTAGGGCATCTTCGGAGGCCCGAGTTTTTTACGGGATATGAAAAATATGCTGTTAATATTATCCAATTACATTCCTGCGCATCTTATATGGCAGATTGCTGCGAAAATAAAGCCTGTGCACTTGATGCATTGAGAGAACGGCAAAGCGCAACACTTAAAATCGTGCTCGGCATCAATGCTGTAATGTTCGTGGTCGAGTTGATTGCGGGCATGATGGCAGGCTCGACTGCGTTGCTGTCAGATTCCCTCGATAATCTGGGCGATGCCTTGACCTATGGCCTGAGCCTCTATGCCGTTTCTCGCGGGCCACGTTCAAAAGCCAAGGTGGCATTGTTCAAAGGCGCGTTGATCCTGCTGGCCAGCCTCTTTGTTCTCTATCAGGTGATTTACCGTATCGCTGCTCCTGTCGTTCCGCTCTATGAAACGATGGGTATTGTGAGCCTGCTGGCGCTATTGGCAAACGGCACTTGCCTCACCCTGCTTTGGAAACACCGCGAGGAAGACATCAATATGAGTTCTGTTTGGGAATGTTCGCGCAATGACATTGCTGCCAATATCGCGGTTTTTGTGGCAGCAGGCGGCGTTTTACTCACTCACTCCGGATGGCCGGATATTTTGGTTGGGCTGGCACTTGCGCTGCTGTTCCTGAAGTCAGCGGCAAAAGTCCTCATGGGGGCAATTGTTGAGTTGAGGCTGCCAGCTGCCTGATACGATAGCGTCCCATGAACTTTTGTAGGTCGGGTTTCAGCCCGACATGTCGGGTTAAAACCAGACCTACAATGCTACTCTAACCGTTGGTATAAGCCCAAACAACATGCACAACACTTGGCTCCTATTGCACGATGCCGAGCTTCCTTGACCACCAGGGTGTGATTGCGGGCAGCAGAGTCAGGGTCCAGATGACCACCCAGGCTGTCAGCGGCATCAGCAGCGTCAATTCCGGAAACTGGGCAACGGTGATCACCGCCAGCACCACCGGAATCACGCCAGTCTCCCGCACGATACTCATGAAGAGCTTGTCTTTCATGCTGAGGTCAGTCGGCAACAGGGACAACATGACTGCCACGGGCCGGGCGACGAGGATAAAGACGAGCGACACCAGCAGACCCAGGAGCGCGGTGTTCCACAGGTCGCCCAGCGCGACAAACGGGCCGACCATCATGAAGATCGTCGGCTTGGCAATGCTCTCGATCTTGATCTCCATGGTGTGCAGCGTCTTGTGGAAGTATTCCTTGCCGTGGTTGTAGTTGGCGAGCAGCCCCGCAACAAAAGCCGCCAGGAAGCCGTTGCCATGAATGGCTTGCGCCAGCAGGAAGGTCACCAGCGGGACGGCCAGCACGATCGCGAAATCGTAGGCGGTCTCGCCGACGTCGCGCTCGTTATCCCGCGACTTGTAAATTTCATAACCGTACATCGCGCCCCAGCCGATCACGCCGGCCATGGCGCCAAACAGGAATTGCTTCCCAAGATGCAGCAGGTTCTCCGCGCTGGAAAGCCCCGAGACCAGGCTGCCCATGGAATCCACCGAAATTCCGGCCAGGATCATGGCTGCAATGGCAGCCACAAAGATCGCGCCAACCGCGTCGTTGAGGGCGCTTTCCGCGACCGAAATGCTGGCGAGGCGCTTGTACTCGTCCTTGAAGACAATCCGCTTCAGCGTCGGGATCAGCGCCGCCGGATCGGTGGAGCCGAGGATGGCCGCCAGCAAAGCGGCGGTTTTGCCATCCAGCCCCAACGCCATCAGGATCGGGAACATGACGAAGAAGGTGATCAGATAACCCACCAGCGCTATCATCACGGTGGGGAAGGCAATCTTCACAAAATCGCGCCGGTCAACTTCATCGCCGCCGCCTTTCAAAATGATGGCCGCTAGTGCGGTGCAGACCACTACCGCAAGCATGATCGATGAGGCAATAGGCGCCAGCGCGTCATGCAGGACAATGCCCACCAGCAGTTGCAGGGTAAAATTGGGGAAAACGGTTCCCTCGGACAATTTGCTGCACGCCCAGCCAAACACCAGAAACAGCCCCAGGCACCACAACGAAATTGCGATGGCCGCCTCTGTACCCCCGAGCAGGGTCAGGCGCTCAAGAATCTCGGGAGCGGCACGGTTCAACAGGAAAGCGAAAACAAACAGGACCAAAATTTTTGCGTAGTTCATGATTTAGATATTCTTGGGCTATCGGCAAGCGATATACTGAAAAATCGCGTGAAGTTAATAATTGATTATGGACATGGGTGAGTGCTTATCTATTTTATTTCTGCACCATTTACTTTCTGCATAAACACCCGAGACGATAATACCACAATGGATAAATTATCGAGAAACTGATGGGAATGCGCCTGGATAAACGACCAAAATATTCTTTTCTAAATTACCATGGGTGATCGAAATGACCGAGGAACAGACCATCAACAATCTTCCTGAACTTCCACTTCTGGCACAACCCTTTTCCCCTGATAATCACAGCCAAAAAACTGTCATTGGCGCTTCAATTCGTCAGTGGGTCGCATTGCGGTTGTTCGTGAAGTAGCGCAACTGACCCAAAGGCGGCGTTCAGCCACTATCCATCTAGGGGCGATGAGCTAAAAATGACATTATTAAAATGTTAGAATTGCGCTCTTTCAATCCTGGTTCGCACGCCTGACGGCGATGGGCGACTCTGTAGTGGATATAGTATTACTTCTGTTTTTGATTCTGCTTAATGGTATTTTGGCGATGTCTGAAATCGCCGTAGTCTCTTCCCGCAAGGCGCGCCTGCAAAAGCTAGCCGATGACGATAGCCCCGGAGCACAGTCGGCACTGGCACTTCACAGCGAGCCCTCTACCTTTCTTTCTACAGTGCAGGTTGGCATTACAACCGTCGGCATCTTGAGCGGAGCCATCGGCGAAACCGCTCTTGCCGACCCCATGACCGCATGGCTCGCCAGTTTTTCACTGGTCGAGCCTTACGCCAGAGGCATCGCATTGACGCTAGTTGTTGCGGGTCTAACCTATTTTTCCGTTGTTGTCGGGGAATTGGTTCCCAAGCAACTTGGGCTATTGGCACCAGAAAAAACAGCTTCATTGATCGCTCCCCCGATGGACATGCTGGCGCGCGTAGCACGACCACTGGTTTGGTTGCTTTCGGCGTCCTCCAGTTTCCTGCTGCGCATAATGGGTGCAGGCAGCAAGGAAGAACCGCCTGTAACCGATGATGAGATCAAGGTGCTGATGGAACAGGGTTCCGAGGCGGGCGTATTCCATGAGAGCGAGCAGGCCATCGTATCCAACGTGCTGCGGCTTGACGAGCAGCGCATCGGCGCGATCATGACGCACCGGACTGATATTTATGTACTCGACCTGGATGCGCCTGAAGCGGAGGTTCGCAATCGCATTGCCGGAAGCCCGTATACCCGGTTAGTGGTTTGCCGCAATGGACTGGATCATATCGTGGGGATACTGCGCACGCCGGATCTTCTCAAGGATGCACTGGCGGGCAAGCCACTTGAAATTGAGCAGTCCCTGCGTCCGCCGCTATATGTGCCGGAAGGTGTGACCACCACGCACCTGCTGGAAAACTTCCGCAAGGCACATCAGCAATGCGCGCTGATTGTGGATGAGTACGGCGAACTGCAGGGACTGGTCACGCTCACCGACGTACTGACCTCTATTGTCGGGGAACTGCCATCGTCCGACATTCAAGAGGAGCAGGATATTGTCATGCGCGAAGACGGGTCGTGGCTAATCGACGGCAGCGTACCCATCGAACGCCTGAAATCCGTGTTGGAGATCGATGATGATTTGCCGGGTGAGCAAGAAAACGCTTTCAATACCTTGGGCGGATTCGTCATGTATGTGGTGGGGCGCATCCCTGCGGTGACCGACCACTTCGAGATGGCAGGCTGCCGCTTTGAAGTGATGGATATGGACAAGAATCGCGTAGACAAAGTGTTGGTTGCGCGCATTGTCCCGCTTCAATCGGCAGTTGAAGGGAAGTGAATAGAATCTGCTGAATCTCCGCTATTGGCGCGAAACTGCATGTCATGAGAGAATTTTGCATTCTTAAATGCAGCAGCTCCACCTGCTTAGACTTGTACTGCCATTTTCGAATGTTTGATGAAATGTGTAGTTAAATTGGCGCTTACATTGAAAGAGCATAATGGAACCCTCAGCCTCACTTGAACTGGCCAAACACATACTGCTGATGTTCGGCATCATCCTCGCCGTGGGAACCTTCTCCGGCCTGATCGCGCGGCTGGCGCGAATACCCGACGTGGTGGTTTTTTTGCTGATAGGTATGCTGCTCGGCCCGAGCATGCTGGGGCTAGTGAACATCAAGGCCGATTCCGCGGTCAACCAGTTGATCCTGATTTTCGGTTCCAGTTACATCCTGTTCGACGGCGGCGCTTCGATCAAGCTCAAGGTTCTAAAAGAAGTATGGATCACCATCGTGGTGATCGCCACCATCGGCGTGCTGATCACCGGCGCGATCACCGGCGCGGCGGCCTATTATTTCCTCGGCGTACCCGTCATCGTCGCGCTGCTGCTCGGCGCCGTACTCGCTTCCACCGACCCGGCGACGCTGGTGCCGGTGTTCAAGCAGATCAAAATCAAGGAGCGTGTCGCGCAGACGGTGATGAGCGAATCCGCCTTCAACGACGCGATGGGTGCCATCGTCACCTTTACGGTGCTGGGCGTGGCGATGGGCGCGGGCGAATTCTCGGCGGGCGATGCGGTTCTCGACCTGCTCAAGCAATCGCTGCTGGGTATTATGATTGGCGGAATACTGGGCTATACGGCGGCCTTTCTCATCGCGCATCAAAAATTCGGCTTCCTCACCGAATACGCACCGGTGGTCTCGCTGATGGCGGTAATCGGCGCCTATATGGGCGCGGACGGGCTGCATTCCAGCGGCTTCATGGCGGTGTTCGTGTTCGGCATCATGATAGGCAACCAGGAATCGCTCGGCTTCAAGCGTATCCATAACGATGAAAGAATCTTGGAAGATTTCATCATGACCACCTCTCTGATCATGCGCATGTTCATTTTCATCCTGCTCGGTACGCAGGTGGATTTCGCCCTGATGAACCAGTACCTGCTCGGCGGCACAGCGGTGGTGGTGATATTCATGCTGGTCGCGCGCCCGGTGACGGTGTTCCTGTGCGCCCTGCCCGACCGGCGCGCCAAATGGAGCTTCAAGGAGATGCTGTTCATGTGCTGGACGCGCGAAACCGGCGTGATTCCTGGCGCGCTGGCCGGCATGCTGGTCGGCATGAAAGCCCCGGGCGCGCAGATCATCGCCTCGGTGACTTTCATCGCGATACTGATGACTATCCTGATCCAGGCGACCACCACCAAGTGGCTGGCGAAGAGACTGGGGTTGCTGGTGGAAGAATAGTCGCTATGCTTTTTACGTCAGCCATTTTTTCCAATAAACCCGGAAACCGTAGATGCGAATTCATTCGTACATAATCTGCTGTTCGTGCGAATGAATTCGCCCCCCTCAACTGTTTTCTTAGAATAAATCAGGGCGCGATAAATCACGCCCCTACCAAATCTTTTGATATTTGGAATAGAATTTGCATTACCCCATCGCTTCAATTTTCCATCAAAATTATTAACCCATGAAACCTGTAATCGTTGCCATTCACTGCGCCGCTGCACTGGTGTCTATATCTGTACATGCCGTAGAAATCGACGCCGCAGCCTTTGTCGCCGCACACAATAAGTGGCGCGCCAAAGCGGGAATAATGGAGAAACTGGGTTACTCGCCAGCCCTCGCGGCAGCGGCGCAGGCCTGGGCAGATAACCTGAAACGTACCAACCATTGCCGGATGCGCCATAGCAAACCGGATGGGCAGTATGGTGAAAACCTTTATTGGGCGAGCGCGCTGGCATGGTCTGATGGCCGCAAGGAATTGCAGAAGGTATCGCCCGAGCAAGTAGTGGATAGCTGGGGCAGCGAAAAGGCGGATTACGACTACACCAGCAATCAATGCACGCCGGGCAAAATGTGCGGCCACTACACGCAGGTGGTATGGCGCACCACCACGACAGTCGGCTGTGCGGTGGCAGTGTGCGAAGACACCCGTGAGCAAGTATGGGCGTGCCAATATCAGCCAGCCGGAAACTGGATTGGCAGGAAGCCCTACTGAACGGTTGCGATCCATTTTAGTTGGCGTGGGCGATTATTGCATCCGCCTGATTTCGCCCAATTATGACAACGTATCAAATTAAATCGGTTACGATATAACTTATGGCGTAGAGCGATTCCAAACCGGCGGGGTCGGCAATCATGTCAAAATCAGCATCATTAATGGGCGTGGGTCAATTGTAATTAAAATCTACCGGACAGCAGTGAAACCAGCCAATGAAATGGTCCATCGAACATAAGGCTCTTACCGGTTTTTCCGTGGCGCTGGCTATTATTGCCGCCATCGGTTGGCTTGCCTATCTGTCGACCGTAAACTTCATGCACGCCTCCACCCAGGCCACGCGCAGCCAAGAAATCATTACCGATCTGGAAGAAATCTTCTCCCTGACGAACCAGGCGGAAACCCGGCAGCGCATCTATCTGATCGATGGCGATGAACGCCATCTCGCCCCGCGGCGCGCCTACATCGACCGCATACGTTTCCTGCTCGACAAGGTTCACGATGCCACTGCCGGTAATTCCGGCCAGCAGGCATTGCTGCGCAGGCTGGATGAGCGTATCGACGCGCGCCTCGCGCTGCTGGATGGGATATTGAAGGTGCGGCGCGATCAGGGCTTCGAGCAGGCACGCCTCAAACTGATGGCCGGTAGCGGTGAGCGGGAAATGGATGCCATCCATGAAACGGTGGAGCAGTTGCAGAAAGAAGAAACTATCCGTCTGCAGCAGTTGGCCGATATTTCCAGTGCGAATGCCGACCGCATACTAACCGTATTCATTGTGGCTCTGGTTTCTGTAGCCATTTTTTTCGGTGTGCTGTTTCTGTTCATCGTTCGCGAAATGGCCGAGCGCAAACAGGCCGAGGAACAGCGGGCGCTCCTGGTGCACGAGCTGGAGAGCGCCAACGAGGAACTCAGGAATTTCGGTTATGTGGTGTCCCATGACCTCAAGGCTCCGTTGCGCGCCATCGGCTCGTTGGCGGACTGGATTTCCACGGATTATGCGGACAAATTCGACGACGAAGGCAAGGAGCACATGCGCCTGTTGATCGGCCGGGTGCGCCGCATGGACGGGCTGATCGACGGCATTTTGCAGTATTCGCGGGTGGGCCGGGTGAAAGAAACGATCGTCGCGGTAGATATCAACCAACTGGTGCGTGAGGTGATCGACCTGCTTGCTCCGCCAAAAAATATTACGATCAGCATCGGGAATTCCTTGCCGACCATCATGACAGAGCCGACCCGCATCCAGCAGGTGTTCCAGAATCTGCTCTCCAACGCCATCAAATACATGGATAAACCTGACGGCGAAATTCGCATCGCCTGCGTTGCCGAGGGGCGGCAATGGAAATTCAGCATCGCCGACAACGGCCCGGGCATTGACCAACAGCATTTTGAGAAAATCTTCCAGTTGTTCCAGACCCTCGCCCCGCGTGACCGCGTGGAAAGCACCGGTGTCGGCTTGGCGCTGGTAAAGAAAATCGTGGAAATGTACGGCGGGCGCATCTGGCTCGAATCCACGCTCGGTCGGGGAAGCACATTTTTCTTCACCCTGCCGCAAATGGCTGCAATTCCCTCTTAACCACAAGGAATATAAAGCATGAAAATCACCAACACGCCTATCCTCCTGGTAGAAGACGATCAAGTGGACGTCATGACGGTCAAGCGCGCCCTGAAGGAGATCCACGTCACCAACCCGGTGGTGAATCGGGAAAATGGCGAGGAAGCCCTGAAATATCTGCGTGACTCCAAAAGTGTGAAGCCTTGCATAATCCTGCTCGACCTCAACATGCCGATCATGAACGGCATCGAGTTTTTGCAGGTGGTGAAGCAAGATGCCCGGCTTAGGCGCATCCCGGTGGTGGTACTGACCACGTCCGAAGAGCAGCAGGACAAAGTAAACAGCTTCGACCTGGGGGTGGCCGGCTATATGGCCAAGCCGGTGGATTACCAACAGTTCGTCGAGGTCATGCGCACCATCGATGCCTATTGGACCATCAGCGAGTTGCCGCAATGAGCAAACCCTCGACGGCCAGACCCCCAACGGCGAAACCACAGATACGCGTACTCGTCGTCGAGGACGACCTGGTGGATCGCATGGCCTGCCGCCGCGCGCTGGCGCAGAACCAGGACTATGAATTCGTGCTGTCCGAAGCCGAAACCGGCCGCGAGGGGCTGCGGCTTGCCCATGCGCAAAAGCCGGACTGCGTGCTGCTCGACTACCACTTGCCGGACCTGAATGGGCTGGAGTTTCTGGCCGAGCTGAGAAACGATCTGGGCGAAATCCCGGTGCCGGTCATGATGCTGACCGGCGCCGACAACGCATCGGTTGCGGTCGAGGCCATGAAACGCGGTGCGCAGGATTATCTGGTCAAGGATGCGAACCGCCAATATCTGGAACTGCTGCCCGCGGTCATTCAGCGCGTGCTGCGCGAGCGGCGGACGCTGCTGGAAAAAAAACAGGTAGAAGAAAATCTGGTCCAGGCGGAAGCAAAATATCGTTTCCTGGTGGAGCAGATTCCTGCAATCACCTATACCACGGCTCTGGATGAGCCAGGCAAGCTGCTATATATCAGCCCGCAGATCCAGCAGCTCGGTTTTCCACCCGAGGAATGGCTGGCCGACCCGGAAGGGTTGCTCAAGCAGGTTCACCCGGAAGACCGGGCGCGCGTACGCGCGGAGATCGCGCGCGGCTATGAGAGCGGCGAGCCGCTACGCTGCGAATACCGGCTGTTCACCCGTGCCGGCAAGGTGCGCTGGTTCTTGAACGAGGCGAGTCTGGTGCGCCACGCATCGGGCGAGCCGCTGTTCATGCAGGGTGTTCTGGTCGATATTACCCAGGACAAGGATATCGAAGAAGAGCTGCATGTGCATCGCCAACGGCTCGAAGAACTGGTGGCCAATCGCACAATGCAGTTCGAGAAACAAGCCGCGATACTCGAGTCGGCCAATACCAATCTTGCCAACAAGCTTGACGCATGCACACAGGCCGGGATAGCACTCAAGAAATACGCAGAACAGCTCGCAGACCTCTACCACAACGCCCCTTGCAGTTACTATTTGCTCGATCCGGATGGTGTGTTCATCCAGATCAACGACACCGGACTCAAGTGGCTTGATCGCACACGCGAAGAAGTCGTGGGCAAAATGCGATTCGCCGATCTGCTCACGCCCGCGAGCGGCAAGACCTTCATTGAAAGCTACCAACAATTCAAGGATGGCGGCCAGCTGCGTGACCTCCAGCTCGAAATTGCGCGCGAAGACGGTACGAGCCTATCCGTGCTGTTGAATGCTACCGCAGTCAAGGATGCCACCGGTCGCTTCGTGATGAGCCGCTCCATGATGTTCGACATCAGCGGCAGCAAGCATGCCGGACAAGCCATGCCACTTTGAAGCACGGCGAATCAAATAACCACATTATTATTAGAAATTTGCAATGCCCGCGAGTGTCTGCACATTGCGGATATTGGCGAATGACTGATAACGGGGGCAATTAGAACTGTTAAGCTTTCCGCGTTTCCCCTCTCCAAGCCCCAGCCATTCTGAACGACATGACACACAAAACCGAAAGAACATTTTAACAACAATCTAACCACCGATTGAAGACAGATAATGCACTTTGCAGGACAATTGAATGAAGCGCTTGAGCGAGCGCTGAATTCCCAGCATTTTTATTTTGCTCCCCTCTTGTCAATCTTTCACAAACTTCTTTATAATCCGCCGCACATAGAAACATCGAAGTGTCGGAGCCGACTGGCTCACTTCACTCAAGACATCCTCCCCTAGCTCAAGATGTTGGCCCTGGTCGCAGTGCGGCTGGGGGTTCTGATGCGGGAGCAAGATAAAGGTGTTCATTACGGCGGTCGCGAAAACAGGAATTTAACGAGGAATTTGTCAACTTCAAAGGTTGGCGCGAAACCCAGCGTGGCGGAGCAGAGCCTGATCACCATCCGAATCATGGGCAAGCCCTGAAACGACTAACTACACAGAATTTGATAATTAAGAGGTAATGAAGTTATGAATATCAGTGGAATGCTCCATGGAGCAGGGCTGCTCAAGATCGTCGATTTTCCGGCCTCCGAAGTGCTCGGGCCGGAAGCCAGCGAACACGAGATTCACAGCATGATCGAGCGTTGCGGCTCGGTCTTCGTCAAACCCATCTTCAGGGGCGGCATCGGCAAGAAGGGCAAGTCCGGCCTTATCGGGCGTGCTACCGATCTAAAATCGGCACTGGCCGAGAAAGAGCGCCTGTATTTTGCCGAATACAAGGTCGGCAATGTTGTCTACAAATCGCGCGGCGTCACCTTCGAGGGTGCGGTACCGGCCCAGCATGAAATTTACTTCTCGATCACCGACTCTACCCGCTACCGTGCGCCGGTCATGACGCTGACGCATCACGGCGGCATGGACATCGAAGAACTGGACAAGACCCAGATCATCGAAGTGCCGTTCGACCCGCTGACCGGCCTCAAGTCCTTCATCGTGTCCAATGCGCTGACCGACCTCGGCGCTCCCAAGGAAATCATCTCCCCGCTGGTGCAGCATCTGCCCAAGCTGTGGGATCTGTATCACCACTACGGCATGTCCACGCTGGAACTTAACCCGATCCGTATGATGCCGAGCAAGTCCGGCTCGCTGGTTCCGGTGGCCTGTGACTTCAAATGCGGTTTCGACCGTGACGATCCGCGTGTGAACCGCCTGACCCTGCCCGACGACCTGTTCGTCACCGAAGCCAATGACTTCGAGCAGGAGATCAACGAACTGCGCACCTACCAGGGGCAGAGCGACGTTTACGTGATCAACGAGAAGGGCACCATCCTCGCGCCTACCTTCGGCGGCGGCGCAAACTCGCTGGTCACCGAAGTGCTGGGCAACGACGCCATCATCTCCTCCGACTTCGGCGGCAATCCGCCCTACGAGAAGATGTACGACGTGATGCGCATTTCTCTTAAATATTACCTCAAGCAGACCAATGTGCTGTTCATCATCGGCGGCAAGGCCAACAACACCGACATCTTCGTCACGTTCCGCGCGATGGCGGATGCGCTACGCGATTATTTCAGCGAGCGCGGCGCCACCCCGCTGTATGTGGTGATCGGTCGCGGCGGCCCGCAGGTGATACGCGGCATGGGCGCGTTCAAGGATGTGCTCGACTCGTTGCGCATTCCTTACAAGATATTCGGCTTCGATTCCGCGATGACCGATGTGGTGAACTACGCGCAGGAAGCGGATCGCTGGATGAAGAGCGGCGGCCGCGCCGAAGTGGCGAAGCTGCTGGGTTTGCCAGCCGACGCGTGATGTTAGGGTGGGCACGTTTTTGTGTCCGCGCGTTACTCCGCAATCAATGTTTACCGCGTGGGCACAAAAACGTGCCCACCCTACGAAATTGAAAAATTAGCAAAGGGAAAGCAATGAGAAAGCCTGGTATCCAAGACTTTAAATACTACGTCGGCATCCGCTCGCTGGCCGATATCGCGACCCGCGAGGATCGCATCTGCGTGCTGAACATCACCGGCAACGAATCCCGTACCGTGACTCCGGTCAGCCACGCCTATTCCGGTGGCAACATCGTGTTCGGTACTTCCCCCGGTCGCCGTGGGCAAGTCGTCGAGACACCCGCAGGCAACATTCCCGTGTACAACAACGTGCGCGAAGGCATGGAAGCCGGTCACAAGTTCAACGTCGGCGTGGTCTACCTGCCGCCTTCCGCCGTGCGCGACGGCGTCGCCGAACTGATTCGCATCAATCCCGATGTCGAAAAAGTCGTCATCATCACCGAAAAAATTTCGGTGCATGATTCGCGCGAAATCCGCGCGCTCGGCCAGCAGCGCGGCGTGGACATTTTCGGCGGCAACTGCCTGGGCGTAGCCGACTCCTGGAATCAGGTACGCATCGGTGGGGCGCTGGGCGGCGACAACCCTGGCGAGACCCTGCGCAAAGGCTCGATCGCCATCTTCTCCAACTCCGGCAACTTCACCACCACCATCGCCAACTACCTGTCCATCGGCGGCTGGGGCACCACGACGCTGATCTCCAGCGGCAAGGATATCTACATCAATTACGCGGCGCCTGAATTCGCCTACGCCATGTCCAACGACGCACGCACCAAGGCGGCGGTAATGTACTCCGAGCCGGGCGGTTACTACGAACACGACGTTGTGTTTGACAAGCCGGTGGTCGCCTGCGTGGTGGGCCGCTGGAAAGCCACTCTGACACGCGCCGTGGGCCACGCCGGCGCCATCGCCGGATCAGGCGATGACGCACGCGCCAAGGAAAAATGGTTCATGGACAAGTTCGGCGTAAGCGACCTGTTTACGCCTGAAAATCCGGTATGCTCGAAAAAAGGTGCGGTGGTCACCAACATCGCCCACATTCCGCAGGCGCTGACTGCGGTGATGAAACTGAACGGCGTAGAGAAAGACTTTCCGCCGGAAGGCAACTTGGAACTAAAGCCGTGGTTCGGCGACAATCAGGGCCTGAAGCTGCCCGCTGCGCTCGACATCCCGGTGGTCAAGGCCATGGCGCCGTACGATTTGCAGATCGCCGAACTGCTGAAGAACGTCGGCGCGATTTTCCCGCGCCAGTCGATGAAGGATTGCTCGGGCAGCTCGGTGATGGATCCGAAGACGCAAGTCACCAAGGTCAACAACATCTCGATCCTCGACTGTTCCAAGCAGCCGCTGGAATCCAACCTGTGCCTGGCGCTGGTGCGCGAGCTCAACGACGCGAACGACAACGCGCTGTACAACCTCGCGGTGGCCGCGCACGTCAACCTGCACAATGATCCCATGCTGGCCGCTGCCGAAGCCGCGCGCGAAGCGGGCAATGCGCCCAACACCGCGATCAGCGCAGCCGTCGCCTTGCTCGGGCCTAAGCGTGCGGATGCCGCGCGCGCTGCCGCCGACTCCCTGACGGAAATCTTCGCGCACTCCGGCCTGTTGAAGGGCGACGATGAAGCAGCCAAGGTCAATCCGGCCGCAGCCACCGCCGAGCAACTCGCGACTCTGGTCAGTGACAAGGCCGACGCCAAGGCCGAAGCCATGCTCAAGGCCTTCGACAAGCGCGGTGCGAAATCCGTGTTCGTGAAGTATCTGCGCTCGCTCAAAGGCCATCCCAAGGCAGATGCCGTGCTGGCCGCACTGACCACCACCGTGGCATGGGAGCCGCTGATGCGCAAGCGCATCTCCAAGCTGACCGTGCGCAACCTGCCTTGGTACACCAAGCTGTTCGGCATGATCATCGGCGCTTCCACCGAAGCCAAACACCACGCAGCCGGCAGCTTCTGCGGCGTGGACAACCAGGAAATCCTCGATTCCTGGACCGTCACGCAACTGGCCTACATCGCGCTGTTGGGCGAGCGTCCCACAGCGGCCAGCCTGCTGCCGCTGCAAGTCATTCTGGGGCTGATCATCTCCAACGGTGTCGGCACCATCTCGTCGCAAGGCTGCAAGGGCGCGGTATCGGCCGACGGCCCGGAATCGCCGGAGCGCGTGCAGATCAACAAGGGCATGATCGGCTTCCTGACCCACACCGGCTTCGCCCACGGCGGCAACGGCTACGAAGGTATCCAGTTCCTGATCGAGAATTTCAAGGACACTTCGCTGGCCGATGCGGGCAATGCCGGCAAAGACATCGACCTGAAGAAAATCACCACCGACTTCGCCATCGCCTTCAACAAGGAGAAGAAGCAAAGCAAGGCGCTGGGCACCGGCGTGCGCAACATCCCCGGCGTGAACCACCCGGTATTTAAGGGCCTGCCGGTCAACAAGGATCCGCGCGAGACTTACATCTCCGAGTTCTTTGCCGAACGCGGCGAGAAGAACGTGTTCCACGACTTCTACAAGACGCTGGTGCAGTCGCTGTACGACAACGGCGTGACCAGCAACGTGTTCTGCGTGAACATCGACGCCGTGATCGCCGCCGCACTGCTGAAGCTGTTGTGGCCGCGCTACCGCAATGGCCAGTTCAGCGAAAACCTGATGGAAATGGCGGCGTTCACCGCCTTCCTGTTCGGCCGCATGGCCGGATGCGCGGGCGAGATCGACGACCACATCAATCGCGGACGCAACATGGATACCCGCACTCCGGCTTCGCAGTGCAGCCACGTTTCTTGACAGGATTTTTTGCGAAACCCATGAAAACCTGATCCGCTAAGCCAAAGGCACGAACGGTAATAGAGTTGATTCATGGAATAGCTAATAGCAAATGGGGCAGGCTCGGATTGTTGATGTAATTTGTAAATCAATTTGAGCTTGCCCCTTAACTCGCATTTTTATTAAATAATTTAACGAGGATCTCATGACAGCATTCAACGTCGCACAGAAAATCCTGCTGGCCAATGCGGCCGGGGGATTGAAGCAGCTCCCCGAACCGGGACAACCGCTGGAAATCCAGTTCACCCACACCCTGTACCAGGACGCCACAGGCACCGCCGCCGCGCTGGCGTTCGAGAAGATGGGCGTGGATCGCGTGAAGACCACCTCGGTCATCGTGGTGGATCACAAGACCCTGCAAGTCGGCTACATCGACGGCGACGACCATCGCTACCTTGAGACTTTCAGCAAGAAATACGGCTGCTGGTTCTCGCGCGGCGGCCTCGGCATCTGCCACAGCGTGTTCCTCGAGGACTTCGCGGCTCCCGGCAAATCGGTGATCGGTTCCGACTCGCACACCACCAACGCCGGCGGCATGGGCATGCTGGCGCTGGGCGCGGGCGGCACGGACGTGAGCTTCGCGATGGCGGGCACTTCCTACAAGATTTCGATGCCGAACGTAGTGCAGGTGAACCTCACCGGCGCGCTGCATCCGGGCGTGCTGGCCAAGGACGTGATCCTGAACGTGCTCAAGGTCATCGGCATCAAGGGCAACAAGGACATCTGCCTGGAATACACCGGCCCCGGCCTGAAGAGCCTGAATGTCACCGACCGCGCCACCATCTGCAACATGGGCACCGAGGCCGGCGTCGCCTTCTCGATCTTCCCGTCGGATGACATCACCAAGGCCTATCTCGAAGGCCGCAAGCGTGCGGGCGACTTCAAGCCGCTGGCCGCCGATGCGGGCGCATCTTATTCGCGCACCGTCGAGATCAACCTGTCCGACCTGCAACCGACCATCGCGCTGTATCCGCGTCTGAAGGGCATGGAGCCGGTGTCCAAACATGCCGGGATGCCGATCGACGCGGTGTTCATCGGCAGCTGCACCAACTCCAATTACGAAAACCTGGCACGCGTCGGCGAGCTGCTGCGCGGCAAGAAAGTCAAGGTCGATACCGCGATCGCTCCCGGCTCACAAGCTATTGCCCGCCAACTGGCGGCGGCAGGCTATCTGGAAATCTTCTACGCCGCCGGTGTGCGCGTGATGGAAAACGCCTGCAGCGCGTGCATCGGCCAGGGCTTTTCGCCACCCAGCAATGGCGTGATGCTGTCCACCGCCAACCGCAACTTCGAAGGCCGTTCCGGCACCGAAACCGCCGCCGTGCATCTGGTCAGCCCGGTAACTGCCGCCGCCAGCGCCGTGACGGGTGTGCTGACCGACCCGCGCGATTTGCTCGCTGACAATCCGGATCTCGTCATCAAGCTGGTTCCGCCGGTCGTGGATATGGACGCCTATGTCAAGCCGCTGCCGCCAGCGGAAGCCGCCAAGGTGGTGATGCGCTACGGCCCCGATATCGCGCCGCTGCCGACGCTGGATCCATTGCCCGCGAAGCTGGCGGGCGAAGTCATGCTCAAGCTCGGCAACGAGATCACGACCGACCATATCCAGCCGGCCGGCAAGTATCTGTCGCTGCGTTCCAATGCGGACGAATACGCGAAGCAGGCGACCTTTGTCCAGGTGGACAAGACCTTCAGCGCACGCGCGGCAGCAGTGCGCGATGCGGGCGGTCACGGCTTCATCGTCGCCGGTGACGGCTACGGCATGGGCAGCTCGCGCGAACACGCCGGGCTGTGCCCGCGCATCCTGGGGATTCGCGCCATCATAGCCAAGGGCTTCGAACGCATCCATCTGGCCAACCTCGCCAATTTCGGCATTCTCGGACTGACCTTCGAAAACCCGGCCGATCTGGAGCGCATCCAGCAGGGCGCCAAAGTGTCTCTCGACACTTCCGGCCTGGAAAGCGGCCAGCTCAAACTGGTGGTCGAGGGTGTCGGCGATATGCCTCTCAAGCTTGCGCAAGGGAAGGAAGATATTCCGATGATCCGCGCAGGCGGAGCGCTTTCGTTGTTCGCCAGCCAGATGAAGGCTGCTTAAACCACGGATTGATTGGGAGTGCCCCTCGTCGGCATTGACTGTAGATGCCGACGAGGACGTCGGCGCTCCTGAGATCACTTAATTGGAAGAGGATGAATTATGACTACTGCAAAAATTATTTGGACCAAAATCGATGAGGCGCCTGCGCTGGCAACCTATTCCCTGTTGCCTATCGTACAGGCCTTCACCAAGGCTGCCGGCGTTGACGTCGAAGCGCGCGATATCTCCCTGGCTGGCCGTATCATCGCGAACTTTCCCGAAAACCTGACCGAAGCCCAGCGCATCCCCGATGAGCTCACCGCCTTGGGTGAACTGACGCTGAAGCCGGAAGCCAACATCATCAAGCTGCCCAATGTCAGCGCTTCGGTCCCACAACTGAAAGCGGCGATCAAGGAATTGCAGTCGCAGGGCTACAAGGTTCCGGACTTCCCGGAAAATCCGCAGAACGATGCCGAGAAGGAAATCAAGACCCGCTACGGCAAGATACTCGGCAGCGCTGTTAACCCCGTGTTGCGCGAAGGTAACTCCGACCGCCGCGCGGCTTTGTCGGTGAAGAATTTTGCGCGCAAGCATCCGCACCGCATGGGCAAATGGAGCCCCGATTCCAAGACCCATGTGGCGCACATGACAGCCGGTGATTTCTACGGCAGCGAAAAATCCGTCACGGTATCCGAAGCCGGCCCGGTGCGCATCGAGTTCGTCGGCGCGGATGGCAAGACCACCGTACTGAAGGAAAAAACCACGCTGAAAGCGGGCGAGGTGATCGATGCGTCAGCCCTGAGCTGCCGCGCATTGCGCAAGTTCTATGCAGAGCAGATCGAAGACGCGAAGAAAGAGCCAAACGTGCTGCTGTCGCTGCACCTCAAGGCGACGATGATGAAGATCTCCGATCCGATCATGTTCGGCCACGCCGTCACCGTGTACTTCAAGGATGTGTTCGACAAGCACGCCGCGACCATCAAGGAACTGAACGTCAACGTCAACAACGGCTTCGGCGATCTGCTGGCGAAAATCGCCACGCTGCCGGAAGCCAAGCGTAAGGAGATCGAAGCCGACATCGCCGCCTGCTACAAGAAGCAGCCGCAACTGGCGATGGTGAATTCCGACAAGGGCATCACCAACCTGCACGTGCCTTCCGACGTGATTATCGACGCCTCGATGCCGCCGATGATCCGCGACGGCGGCAAGATGTGGGGCGCCGACGGCAAACCATACGACACCAAGGCGATGATCCCGGATCGCAACTACGCCGGTGTGTTTCAGGCAGTGATCGACGACTGCAAAAAGAACGGCGCGCTCGATGTGGTGACGATGGGCTCCGTGCCGAACGTCGGCCTGATGGCGCAGAAGGCCGAAGAATATGGCTCGCACGACAAGACCTTTGAAGCGGCCGGCAACGGCACGATCCGCGTGGTTGATGCCGCAGGCAAGACACTGCTGGAGCAGAAGGTCGAGCAGGGCGACATCTTCCGCATGTGCCAGACCAAGGATGCGCCGATCCAGGACTGGGTCAAGCTGGCCGTGACGCGCGCGCGCCTGTCCAACACACCGGCCATCTTCTGGCTGGACAAGAACCGTGCGCACGACGCGCAGATCATCGCGAAAGTCGAGAAGTATCTCAAAGATCACGACACCAGCGGCCTGGACATCAAGATCATGGAACCGGCCGATGCATGTCGTGTTTCTTTGGAGCGCATTCGCAAGGGCCTAGACACCATCTCCGTCACCGGCAACGTGCTGCGCGACTACCTGACCGACCTGTTCCCGATCCTCGAACTGAACACCAGCGCCAAGATGCTGTCGATCGTGCCGCTGATGAACGGCGGCGGATTGTTCGAGACCGGCGCGGGCGGTTCTGCACCAAAGCATGTGCAGCAGTTCCAGGAAGAAGGCTACCTGCGCTGGGATTCGCTCGGCGAATTCCTCGCGCTTGCCGTGTCGCTTGAACATCTCGCCCAGACTTTCAAAAATCAGAAGGCGCAGGTTCTGGCGGAAACGCTCGATCAGGCCAACGGCAAGATTCTCGACAATGACCGTTCGCCAGCCCGCAAGGTCGGTGAAATTGATAACCGCGGCAGCCATTTCTACCTCGCCATGTACTGGGCGCAGGCATTGGCCGCGCAGGACAAGGATCCCGAGCTGAAGGCGCGTTTTGCACCGCTGGCGAAGGCACTGACCGAAAACGAGGCGAAGATCAATGCGGAATTGATCGCAGCGCAGGGCAAGCCGGTGGACATGGGCGGTTACTACCACCCGGATTTCGATAAAACATCGAAGGCCATGCGCCCCAGCGCAACCTTCAATGCGGCATTGGCATCTATTGGATAAAAAGCAGGCGGATGAGTGGAAGCATTTTCAAGCGCAATGATGGCAAGATGTTATCAATGGATTTTCGCACCCGAGGGTTGCAGGCAATTTGCTGCTCGGCAGTCTGTGAGTCAAATTGACACGCTCACCCTTGGTGCGGAAGCATGAAAATAACGCTGTTTCAAATGGACATTAACCCTCCAAAATAGCGGCTTGGCTCTCCCCTGCCCCACAAAATTTACACGGCTCCAGCAACTTTATTTGGTATAATTATTTCACTCCTGTGACTGTCAGGAATCATTCTGCGGACGATGGGTTCCCCTAAGATACTGTGTTAAAAAAGGACAAGTAGATGCAAGGTATAACCAAGAACGATCTGATCATTCGAATCGGTGGCGAAGGTGGCGAAGGTGTTATCTCGGTAGGTGATTTCATTACTCTAGCCTGCGCACGCGCCGGTCTCGACGTCTACACTTTCA
The DNA here is from genome assembly GCA_028714075.1 of Gallionella sp. GTDB lineage: Bacteria > Pseudomonadota > Gammaproteobacteria > Burkholderiales > Gallionellaceae > Gallionella. The sequence continues at coordinate 142,637 of JAQTMZ010000005.1, read as the reverse complement.
AGACTTTCCCCGCCGAAATCAAGGGTGGCTACGCGATGTATCAAGTGCGCGCCAGCACCGAGAAGCTGCACAACCAGGGCGACATTTTCGATGTCCTGTGCGCCTTCAACGGCGAAGCCTACAACAATAACCGCGCCTTTCTCAAGCCGGGCACGGCCATCGTTTACGATAGCCCGAGCGACTTCACGCCGGACATTCCGCCCGGCGTACACGCTTACCCCATCCCGATGACCCAGACAGCCAAGGAGATGAACAACTCGCGCGCCAAGAACATGGTGGCGATGGGTGCGCTGTCGGTACTATTCAACATCCCCATCGAGTCCCTGCGCGAAGTGCTCACCACCAAGTTTGCGCGCAAGGGCGAGGATGTGGTCAAGGGCAACCTGGCCGCATTGGAGCGCGGTCGCGAACTGGCGGCCGCACTGAAAAAGACCGATCCATGGGCAATCGGGGTACCCAAGTCCAAACAGGATGTCATCGTGATGTCCGGCAATAATGCCATCGGTCTCGGTGCGATAATTGCTAAATTGGATTTCTTTTCCGCCTACCCGATCACCCCGGCAACCGAAGTCGCGATCTATGTCGCCAAGCACCTGCCCAAACGCGGCGGCACCCTGATCCAGGCGGAGGACGAGATCGCCTCCATCTCCCAGGTTCTCGGCGCTTCCTATGCTGGCAAGAAGGCGATGACCTCCACTTCAGGCCCCGGACTGGCGCTGATGGGCGAAATGCTGGGCATGGCGTTCATGGCCGAACTGCCTTGCGTGATCGTTGACGTCCAGCGCGGCGGCCCCTCCACCGGCTTGCCGACCAAGCATGAACAGTCCGACCTGTTCATGGCGATACACGGCGGCCATGGCGATGCCGGGCGCATCGTGCTGTCGGTAGAAAACGTCCAGGATTGCATCGACCTGACCGTGGTGGCGTTCAACCTGGCTGAGAAATATCAATGCCCCGTGCTGCTGCTTTCCGACGGCTCCTTGGCGTTCTCGACCCAGAGTGTGCCCTACCCGAACCCGGACAGCTATAAACTGGTGGAGCGCACACGCTGGAACGGCGAAGGCGAATACCAGCGCTACAAACTGACTGAAGACGGCATTTCACCGATGGTCGATCCGGGTACACCCGGCGGGATGCACATCGCCACCGGCCTTGAACACAGCGAGAGCGGCCTGCCCAGCTACGCGTCGGCCAACCATGAAGCCATGCAGGGCAAGCGTTTCCGCAAACTCAAGGGGGTGGTCAACGATGTCGCCCCGACTGAAGTGGATGCCGCGCAAGGCGCAGGCATGGCGGATATGGGCATCATCGCCTGGGGCAGCACCATCGGCGTGGTGCGCGAAGCACTGCAACGCCTGCGTGCCGAAGGCTACAACGTCAAGGGCTTCTATCCCAAGCTGCTGAACCCATTGCCGGCACAACAATTCGAAGACTTTGGCGCATCTTGCAAGCGGCTGTTGTTGCCCGAAGTTAACTTCCTGGGCCAGTTGGCTCATTTCGTGCGCGCGGAAACCTCGTTGCGCCCGGAGTCCTACACCATTTGTGGCGGGATGCCCTTCACGCCCGAGATGATAGTAAACAAAGTCAAGGAGATATTGGCATGAACGCGCCCCTTCAACCGAGCAAATACTTCAACAAGGTTGACTTCAAACCCAAGGAATACAAGGATGAAAAAACGCCGGCATTCTGGTGCGCCGGCTGCGGTCACTACGGCGTACTGACGGGGCTGCTGCGCGCGCTCTCCGAACTCGGCGTCGACCCGAACCATCTGGTGAGCGTTTCGGGAATCGGCTGTTCCTCGCGCCTGCCCTACTTCGTCAACTCCTACAAGATGCACACCCTGCATGGCCGTGCCGGCCCGGTGGCGACAGGCGTCCATCTGGCGCGCCCCGACCTCGCCGTGGTGGTCAGCGGCGGTGACGGTGACGGCTTCTCCATTGGCGGCGGGCATATGCCGCATTTGGCGCGCAAGAACATCAACATCACCTACATCCTGATGGACAACCACGTCTACGGTTTGACCAAGGGGCAATGCTCGCCCACCTCGCGCGAGGAAATGAAAGCCGCAGTTACCCCGTATGGCGGCATGGAAGAGCCGCTGGATCCGATCCTGTACATGCTCACCTATGGCGCCACTTATGTCGGCCAGGCCTTTGCCGGCAATGCCAAGCTGGGGGCGCAGCTCATCAAGGAAGGTATGGAACACAATGGGTTCTCATTCATCAACCTGCTCTCCCAATGCCCGTCTTTCAATGAGCTGGATACCGCAGTATCCTTCAGGAACGCCTGCGACCAGGTCGACCCTGCCCACGACATAAGCGACCGGAATGCCGCGATGCAAGTGGTCTACAAGGCAAAACAGGAAGGCCGCATCCCTACCGGGTTGCTGTACAAGTCTGAGCGCCCCGCCCTCCACGAGCGCATGGCCGAGTTGGTCACGCGCGTCGGCGGGAGCAAGGACTATGACCTGAGAAAAATCATCAACCTCTCACGTCCATGACGACAAGCAATGCCACGGCAACCGAAAGCGGGCAACCGCCAGACGTTGCCCTGACCATCAACGGACTTGCCGTCAATGCGCATCCGGGCATGTCTCTGGTCGAGGCAGCCTGGCACGGCGGCGTACCCAAGGTGACGAGTGTCGGCTGCCTTGAAGGGGTGTGCGGCTCGTGCCGTATCATGCTGCGCCGTGGCAAGGAAGTAACGGTAGGCCTCGCCTGCCAGACCTTCGTCGAAAGCGGCATCGAGGTCGTGTTCCTGCCGCCGGCATCGGCGCCACTGCATCATTACGAGATCAGCGATTTCAAGGACGGCTGGGACATCCATGCGCGCTTTCAGGATATTTTTCCCGAGGCATCGCGCTGCCGCCATTGCCACGGTTGCGACAACGCCTGCCCCAAGGGTATCACCGTCGAGAACGGCGTTGCACTGGCTGCCGCAGGCCGCTTCCGCGAGGCGGGAGAGGCATTCTTCGAATGCGTCATGTGCGAACTGTGCGACGCCGCCTGCCCCGAACTGATTGCACCTGCCCATGTGGGCCTGTTCTCCCGGCGCGTAACGGCGCATTTTCATCTGCGTCCGCCCAACCTGATCCACCGCCTGGAGGAATTGCGCAAAGAGCGCATGGAATGCCCCCCTGCAGACAGAAGGAAAAATAATGCGGGTTAACGCAGGATGAGCAAGAAGGGTATTCCTCTGGCCGAAGCACTGGCTCGCTATCGTGTCGATGCGGATCCCGGTCCGCTGCCCGACATGACCGATATCGACACGCTGCTCAACACCTACCACCCGGATCACTTGCGCGACAGCGTGGTCAAGCTGGCAGTAGGCGCCAACGCGGGCGACAGTTGCCAGCGTGAGTTGGCCGAACTCCTGCAAGCCGAAGCATTCATTGACGAGGCCGATCTGGCCGGCACCCCGGTGACCGACATCGACGTGCTGGTGATCGGCGGCGGCGGTGCGGGCTGCGCGGCCGCACTGGCGGCAGCCGAAAGCGGCGCGCGCGTGCTGCTGGCCACCAAACTGCGCCTCGGTGACAGCAACACGGTCATGGCCGAGGGCGGCATCCAGGCCGCCATCGAGCCGAACGACTCGGTTCAGCAACATATCCAGGACACCCTGCGCGGAGGCCACCATATCGGTGACCCGACACTGGTATCCGCCTTGGCCGGAGATGGCCCGGAGGTGCTGCATTGGCTGATCAATCAGGGCATGCAGCTTGACCAGACGCCCAGCGGCGATCTGCATACACGGCGCGCGGGCGGCATGAGCACCGCGCGCCTCGTCCATTGCCGCGACTATACCGGTCTGGAAATGATGCGCGTGCTGCGCGAAGCCGTCATCCAGCACCGCAGCATCGAAGTGTGGGAGCAAAGCCCCGCCGTCGAACTGCTGTCCAACGAACTCGGCCAGAAATGCGTCGGTGCGGTGCTCACTTCACTGCAGGATGGCAGGTTGCGCATCGTGCGCACCCGCTCCGTAATACTTGCGACCGGCGGACTGGGGCGGCTGCACCTGAACGGTTTTCCAACCTCCAATCACCTCGGCGCAACGGGCGATGGCCTGGTGCTGGCGTACCGCATCGGCGCGCGCCTATGCGAACTGGATTCCTTCCAGTATCACCCCACGGGCATGCTGCACCCGTCCCACCTGGCGGGCAAGCTGGTGACCGAGGGCGTACGTGCGGCGGGCGCCCTGCTGCTGAATGGCCTCGGCCAGCGTTTCATTGATGAACTCCAGCCGCGCGACGTGGTATGCGCCGCTATCCTGCGCGAATGCAAGGAAGGACGTGGTGTCCGCGTTAACGACCAGCACACCGGTGTGTGGCTCGACACCCCGCGTCTGGAACGCGCCCAACCGGGCCTGCTGGAACAGCAATTTACCAGCCTGATGACCCGCACCCATGTTGCAGGCATCGATCCGCGCATCGAACCCCTGCTGGTACACCCGACGCTGCACTACCAGAACGGCGGTGCGGTCATCGACGTCAACGGCGCCACCACGGTGCCCGGCCTGTATGCGGTGGGTGAAGTGTCGGGAGGCATTCACGGGCGCAACCGCCTGATGGGCAACGCCCTGCTCGAAATCATCAGCTTCGGACGCCGGGCCGGTATCGCGGCCACCGCCACTCATGACCGCGGCCCCAAGAAAGTTACCCTCGAACATGTGAACCATCTGCGCCGCGCCCTGACCCTCGCCGGCCTGCCCATGAAGCAGCGGGCGCCGAAGATATTGCCGGATTATGCAGCGGGAGGCGTATGGAACCGCTGATCATTCAAAAGCCCCAGCTTGACTCACCCCAAGTGCTGCTCCATCCGGATCGGCGCGTCGGCGCCGACATGGCGCGCTGGCGCAGTTCCGGCGGCGGCGTGGCGCTGGAACGCGCCGTGCAAAACCCGGCAGCCGTACTGGAGGAGGTACGTCAGGCCGACTTGCGCGGCTTGGGTGGCAGCGGTTTCCCGGCATGGCGCAAGTGGGAGTTTGTCGCCGCCGAAACAGCGAAACCGGATAAATACCTGATCGTGAACGGCAACGAAGACGAGCCCGGCACCTTCAAGGATCGCCTGTTGCTCGAGGAAACGCCGCATCAGGTGATCGAAGGCGCAGTAGTAGCGGCGCTGGCGATCGGTGTCAACCGCGTCGTGTTCTACACCAATCCCGATTTGACCCGCTCACTGGCGGCAATGAAGGCGGCAATCGAACAATGGCAGGCCTCGGATCTGCTGGCGCAGGCGTCGACCGCACTCGGCAGGCCGCTGGAACTCCAGCTCCTGCCCGGTTCGGGACACTACATCGGCGGCGAAGAAACCGCATCCATGGAATGGGTCGAGGGACGCTTCCCCTTTCCGCGCGGCAAACCGCCCTACCCGGCGCAAGCGGGTGTGCATGGCTGCCCGACTCTGATCAATAATGTTGAAACTATCGCCAACGTACCCAATATTGTGGCACATGGAGCCGCCTGGTTTCGCGCCTTGGGCAAGGGTGCGGGCACCGGCACCAAGCTGTATTCCCTGAGCGGTGATGTGCTGCACCCCGGCGTGTTTGAGCTGCCGATGGGTACACCGCTGCGGGAACTCATCTTCGTCCACGGCGGCGGCCTGCTGTCCGGCAAACCGCTCAAGGCGGTGTTTACCGGCGGGCCTTCCAGCACGCTGCTGACGCCTGTCGATCTCGACGTGGCCATGGATTTCGAATCCCTGCGCGCGCGCGGCGCCAATCTGGGCACCGGCGCGATGATCGTCATTTCGGAAGGCACCGGCATCGTCAAGCGGGTGGCCGAATACGAGCGTTTCTTCGCCCATTCCTCGTGCGGCCAATGCAACTCGTGCAAGGTGGGCACCGCGAACATGAGCCGCCTGCTGGACCGGATCGACACCGGATGCGGCACTGCGGCCGATCTCGCCACGCTGAAAAACCTCTGCACCATGCTGCCCGGTAGCGGCCGCTGCCATCTCATCAACGGTGCCGTGCTGCTGCTCGACAGCGCCTTCCACCACTTTCCCGACGAGTTCAAGCAGGCGTTGCGCTAACAGCCTCATCCCTTTTGCTGTCAGTCAAACACTGACGGCAAGGCTTCCCCGCCCCCTACACCACAATCAGGCAAACACCGATGCACCGGCTGCGTGCAAAGGAACACCATTTCAAAATAAGCCGTGCAGGTTAAAATGTTGCGACGATTGATGGGAATTCCTGATGCCTGATATTTCGCAAACACTTGACGCCAACCGCCCATTGCTCGCAGAAAGAAAACCTGGGTGGGCAAAAACCATTGCCATTTTTACCGTCGTCTTGGAGCTACTTGTCCTGCTCGATTGGGCATTGAATATAGATGTGCTCAAACACTTGCTGCCGGGGATGGTCAGCATGAAAGCCAACACCGCCGCCGCTTTCGCTCTATCCGGAATTGGCCTGTACCTGCACACCCTGCGGCAAATGCGGACAAACTATTCGGCATATTCCTGCGCCTGCATGGCATGGATGAATTCAAAGGTACCGGCATCGGGCTGGCCATCGTCAAACGCATCATCACCAAGCACGGCGGGAGGGTATGGACGGAAGGCAAAATAAACGGGGATGCGACGATTTATTTTGCATTGCCCACAAAGGGATAGAATAACAATTGATTCGGTGCAATTTTATTTTCAATTAGTGCCACGTTTAGCAACAATAGAGCTACCGTGAAAATTAAGATAATTAAGCGGTAGCTGAGCATTAGCTTATCCGCGAGCAAGCAGGCGATGGCCTGTTCCGGGTGGCCGCGCTGCGGGGGCATTCAGGGCACAAGAGGATTATATGCAAGCCAACGAAACTGATCGTTTCATCACGAACTGGCAGCGAAGGTATAGCATCCTCGCGGTCATCTGGAGCGCGCTGGTGGTAGGGTCGCTGGTGTGGGATATATCCAATGAAAGACAGTCCACCCTGAGATCGGTCACAACTGCCGCCATCGCCCATATCAACAAGGACATAAGCTTTCGCAAATGGGCCAGCTCCCATGGCGGCGTTTATGTTCCACCCACCGAACATACCCCGCCCAACCCGTATCTGAAGGTGCCCGACCGCGATGTAGTCACCACTACCGGCAAGGCGCTTACTTTAATGAACCCCGCCTATGTGCTGCGCGAGATGCAAAGCGATTTTCCGGATGATTACGGCACCAAAAGCCACATCACCAGCCTCAAACTGCTCAACCCAAAAAACGCCCCGGATGATTGGGAAACCGAAGCCCTGCGCAATTTCGAGAAGGGTGAGAAAGAACATTTGGGAATACAGCAAATCAATGGGCAGCATTATCTGCGGTTGATGCGGCCCTTCCACATTGATCGCGGATGCCTCAAGTGCCATGAGCAGCAAGGCTACAAGGTGGGCGATATCCGCGGGGGAATCAGTGTCGCCATTTCGCTGGAGCCTTATTTAGCTAATGAGCGAAAGCTCAACATTAATATGGCGCTGTCTCACGGCGCGATCTGGCTGCTCGGGCTGGCGGGGCTGGGGTTTTCGTACCGGCGCGACCGCCATCAGGCAGACGAGCGAGGAAAAGCCGCAAACGAATTACGCGCAAGCGAGAACCAATTGCGCCTGCTGCTGGATTCCGCCGCCGAAGCGATTTATGGCATAGACATGCACGGGAACTGCACGTTCTGCAACCCCTCCTGCCTGCGCATGTTGGGTTACCGGCACGTCGACGAATTGATCGGCAAGAACATGCATGATTTGATCCACTACCGGCATGCAGATGGAACCCCCTTCCCCGTGAAGGACTGCCGCATTTACCACGCCTTTCTGGCAGGAACAAACTCGCATGTGGACGATGAGGTGCTGTGGCGTGCCGACGGAACCTGTTTCCCGGCCGAATACTGGTCTTATCCGCAAATCATCGATGGCCAAACAGTAGGCGCCGTCGTGACTTTCATGGACATCACCGAACGCAAGCGTGCCGAGGAACATCTGCGTATCAGCGAAGAGCGTCTTGCCCTTGCGGTGCGCACCGGTGGCATCGGCATCTGGGACTGGGATGTAGCAGAAAACAAGCTGCTCTGGGATGATGCCATGTACCGGCTTTATGGCCTCAGACGCGGTGATTTTGGCGGCGCCTATGAAGCCTGGGCAAAAGCACTGCACCCTGAAGACAAGGCGTATACCGAGGCGGAAATTCAGGCGGCGCTGCGTGGCGAGCGCGAGTATGCACCCGAATTCAGGGTGATCTGGCCAGACGGCTCCATACACTATATCAAGGCGGCCTCGCACACCCTGTTTGATGACAAAGGCAGGCCCTTGCGCATGGTCGGCATCAACTACGACCTGACTGAACGCAAGCTGGCGGAGCAAGAACTGCGGGAAAAGGAAGAGCGCCTGGCACTGGCCACGATCCAAAACGGTGTCGGCGTCTGGGACTGGAATCTGGTGACCCAGGAGATGATATGGGACGACTCGATGTACTCGCTCTACCATATTCGCCGCGAAGACTTCATCGGCACCGAAGAGGCGTGGCGGAAGGCCTTGCACCCGGATGACCTCCATCGTGGTGACCAGGAAGTCAATGATGCGATCGCGGGTATCAAGCCTTTCGACACGGAGTTCCGCGTGGTCTGGCCAAACGGTGATATCCGCCACATCAAGGCCGTGGCAAAGGTGTTCCGCGACGCACAAGGCAAACCATTGCGGATGCTCGGCATCAACATGGACATCACCGAATTAAGGCGGACGGCAATTGCGCTTCAGGAAAAAACCAATCTCCTGCGCAACATTATCGATTCCTCGGCGGATTATATTTTTGCCAAGGATATGGAGTTGCGCACGATCCTGTGCAACGAAACTTTTGCCAAAATTGTCGGCAAGCATGTGGGGGATATCATCGGCAAAACCGACATCGAAAATGGCTGGGATCCGTTGCTGGTCAAGGGCGATCCGGCCAAAGGCATAAGAGGTTACGAACAGGATGATTTCGATGCCATCGCCGGCAAGACCATTCGCTCGGTTGACCAGATCTACGTCGACGGAAAGTTGCACTATGTAGACACGGCAAAACTGCCGTTGCGGGATGACGCCGGCCACACCATCGGGATGTTTGGTATAAGCCGCGACATCACCGAGCGCAAGCAAATGGAAGAGGAAATCAATAAACTTAACCGAAGTCTCGAATCTCGTGTGATTGAACGGACGGCTGAACTGGAAGCGGCCAACAAGGACATGGAAAGTTTCAGCTACTCCATTTCCCATGACTTGCGTGCACCGTTGCGTGCGATAGACGGTTTTTCGCGGATACTGCAGGAAGAATATGCCGCAAGGCTGGATGACGAAGGCAAACGGCTGTTGAATGTGGTAGGCGCCAATGCCAGAAAAATGGGGCAGCTAATAGACGATATCCTGGCGTTTTCCCGCGCCGGACGCAATGAAATCAAGCGTTCTGTCATCGACATGAAAAGTATGGTGTCAGGCGTATGGGAAGAACTCAAGCCTGAAATGGCCGGGCGCGACGTACAGTTGGATATGCGCGACATACCGCCTGCCGAAGGGGATTCCGCGATGATGCATCAGGTCGTTTTCAACCTGCTGGCGAATGCAGTCAAGTTCACGCAGCATCGCGCGAATGCCCGAATCGAGGTGGGTGGTTACGCGGATGAACATGAAACTGTTTACCATATCAAAGATAATGGCATCGGGTTCGACATGCAGTATGCCGCAAAACTGTTCGGCGTATTCCTGCGCCTGCATGGCGCGGATGAATTCGAAGGTACCGGTATCGGGCTGGCCATCGTCAAGCGCATCATCACCAAGCACGGTGGACGGGTATGGGCAGAAGGCAAGGTTAACGAGGGAGCGACATTTTATTTTGCGCTGCCGAAGAGCCAGCCCGCAGTTTGACACGCTCCACAATCGAATCACCCAACATGGAGGATGAGATGAATAACACCTCGGCAGAGACAGATGACGAAACAAAGCTAAGGGAAGCCCTTGCGGAATCGCAAAAGCGGGAGCTTGAGTTTTCGGCGCTGCTGGAAGCATCGCGCACCATCCTCGAATACCGTGATTTCTCACAGGCGGCCAGAAGAATTTTTGATTCCTGCAAAAATCTGACCGGGGCCACCGCCGGGTATGTCGCCCTATTGAATGAGGCCGGAGATGAAAACCTGGTGCTATTTCTGGATGCCGGGGGACGCACCTGCATGGTTGATCCCAGCCTCCCCATGCCCGTCAGGGGACTCAGGGGAGAGGCCTATGGCGCGCCCAAAACGGTGTATGAAAACAGTTTCATGTCCAGCCCGTGGATAAAATATATGCCAGAAGGCCATGTGCGTCTCGATAACGTGCTGTTCGCCCCGCTGCTGATTGGGGGCAAGGCAGTCGGGGTGATGGGTATAGCCAACAAACCCGGCGGCTTTACCGAAAGGGATGCACATATAGCCACCGCCTTTGGCGATATCGCCGCCCTCTCTCTCAGCAACAACTGGACTCTGGACAAGCTCGCGAAGAGCGAGGCAGAGGTCAACAATCTTAATAAAGAACTTGGCCGCCATGTTGCCGAGATTGAGGCCGCCAACAAGGAACTGGAAGCCTTCTCCTATTCGGTATCGCATGATCTGCGCGCACCGTTGCGCGCAATAGACGGATTCTCCCGAAGCCTGCTGGATGACCATGCAGATAAATTGGATGATGAAGGCAAGCGGCTGCTCAATGTCGTGTGCAGCAGCGCCCAGAAAATGGGGCAACTGATTGAAGATCTTCTCGTGTATTCCCGCGCGGGGCGGCAAGAGGTGTCGACATCGGAAGTCGATATGGAGAACCTGGCACGCGTCGCCCTAGATGATCTGCAATGGGCCACCGCCGGACGCGACCTCTTCGTCGAGATCAAGCCGCTGCCGCCCGCCCATGGCGACCTGTCCATGCTGCGCCAAGTGTGGTTTAACCTGATTTCCAACGCCATCAAGTTCACCCGGCCAAAATCACCGGCACAGATCGAAGTGGGAGGCACAGCCGGTGAGACGGAACTGGTTTACTACGTGAAAGACAACGGTGTTGGCTTCAATATGCAGTACGTGGACAAGCTGTTCGGCGTATTCCAGCGTTTGCACCGGGCCGACGAATTCGAAGGCTCCGGCATCGGGCTGGCCAGCGTCAAGCGCATCATCACCAGGCACGGCGGGCGGGTATGGGCAGAGGGCAAGATCAACGAAGGCGCGACAATTTATTTTGCATTACCAACCAAGGAGATAAATCATGGATGACGCGGTGAAAATGGTGGAGATCCTGCTGGTGGAAGACAACCCGAACGATGCGGAGCTGGCGATCCGGGCGCTGAAAAAAAACAATCTGGCCAACAAGCTGGTATGGGTGAAGGACGGTGCGGAGGCGCTGGATTTTATCTTTGCCACGGGAAGCTATTCCGGGCGCAATGTGGAAAACGGCCCCAAGGTAATCCTGCTGGATCTGCGCCTGCCGAAAGTGGACGGGATGGAGGTGCTGCGCCGGATCAAAGGCGATGAGCGCACCAAAATGATACCTGTAGTGGTGCTGACCTCGTCCAAGGAAGACCAGGATGTCATAGAGAGTTATAAACTCGGCGTCAACAGCTTCATCAGCAAGCCGGTGGAGTTTGATGCATTCTCCAAGGTAGTGGCGGAACTTGGGCTATATTGGCTGCTGATAAATCAGCCGCCGGTGCATCATTGATTATGCGGCAAGCGGCTACGCAGCGAGCAGTTGGGCAAAACCTGCAAGAATACATGTAGGTGCGAATGGCGTTGCATAGCCATTCCACTAGGTTGCAAATAGACTGCAGCCAAGTGACTGGTTAAATTCGCACCGGGTTATTGATCTTTCGAAAATGACACAAACGACCACACAAAAAGAACTGCGTATCCTGCTGCTGGAAGACTCGCCGACCGACGCCGAGCTGGTCGAGCTCGAGCTGCGCAGGGCCGGTATGAATTTTATCTCGCAACGCGTGGAAACACAGGCGGCGTTTGCCTTGGCGCTCAGCGATTTCCTCCCGGACATCGTCCTGTCAGACTACAACCTGCCGGGTTTCAGCGGCGTGGATGCGCTCGAAATGGTGCGACGCAATTATCCGGCAACGCCGGTGATTTTCGTCACCGGCGCGCTTCCCGACAAGGATGCCGCCAACCTGATGCGCCTCGGCGCCAAGGACTATGTGCTGAAAGACCGGCTGGCGCGCCTCGCGCCCGCCGTGCAACGCGCGCTGTCGGTCGAGCATGGGGTCAGGATCAGAAAGCTGACCGAGGCGCAGTTGCAAGAAAAAACCGAATTGCTCGAGAACGTCATCAACTCATCCCTCGACTACATTTTTGTGAAAGACCGCAAACTGCGCACCATCCTGTGCAATGCTATTTTCGCACGCGCGCTGGGTAAGAAGCCGGATGAGCTGTATGGCAAAACCGACATCGAGAACGGCTGGGATCCCGAGCTGGTCAAGGGCAACCCGGAGAAAGGCATACACGGCTTCGAGCAGGGCGACTTGGCCGCACTTGCAGGCAATGTGGTGCATTCCACCTCTGACCAAGGTAACGTCCTGGGTGAAATCCGCCATTTCGATTCGGTGAAGGTCCCGCTGAAATCCGCAGATGGGCACATCTTCGGCATACTGGGCATCAGCCGCGACGTCACTGAACGCAACCAGGCAGAGGAAGCGTTGAGGCGCTACGCCCGCGACATGAACGAGCGCGTCAAGGAAATGTCCTGCCTTAACGACGTTATCACGATGTCGCTGATTAAGGATTTGAGCATAGAGCAATTGCTCGACAAATGTGTCCGGCGCATGCCCGATGCATGGCTTGAACCGCAACACACCTGCGCCCGCATCCGTCTTGGCAATCAGGTGTTCGAGTCTCCGAACTTCATAGAGACGGAATGGAAACTTGCGGCAGATATTCCACTCGCCGCAAATGAATCCGGGACTGTCGAGGTATATTACAAAGGCGAGACGAATGAAGATATCAGAAACCCGTTCCTCGATGAAGAACGTGCTCTGACTCATTCCATCGCCATGCAGCTCGGGATGTCGCTCGAACGCCGCAGGGTAGAGGAAAGACTCATCCTGACCGCAAAGGTGTTTGAGAACACCATGGAAGGCATCACGATTACGGACAAGGATAACAATATCCTCGAGGTCAACGACGCCTTCACCCGGATCACCGGTTATTCGCGCGACGAAGTGGTCGGCAAGACCCCGCGCATCCTGAAGTCAGGCCTGCACGACCAGGACTTTTATGCGGAGATGTGGCAGACGATCAACACAAGCGGCCATTGGCGCGGCGACATCTGGAACCGCAGGAAAGATGGCGAGGTTTACCCTGAATCACTCACCGTCTCGGCCATCACGGACAACAAGGGCAAAGTGACCAACTATGTGGGCATCTTCGCCGACATCACCCTGCTCAAACAGCATGAAAAGCAACTGGAACACATCGCCCATTTCGATGCGCTGACCGGTATCCCCAACCGCGTGCTGCTGGCCGACCGCATGAAGCAAGCCATTGCCTTCTCTAAACGGGAAAAAAAACTGCTGGCCGTCTGCTACCTCGACCTCGATGGGTTCAAGGCCATCAACGACAGCATGGGGCATGAGGCGGGAGATATGGTGTTGATCGAAATATCTACGCGCATCAAGAATGCCGTGCGTGAAGGCGACACCGTCGCCCGCCTGGGAGGAGATGAATTTGTCGTGCTGTTGACCGGGCTGGAAGCGCCGGAAGAGTGCGCAACAAGCTTGTATCGGCTGCTCGAAGCGGTTGCCCAACCGATCTTCGTCAATGACAAGCTGTTCAAGCTTAGCGCCAGCATCGGGGTTGCGCTCTATCCGCTTGATGATGAAGACCCGGACATCCTGCTGCGCCATGCCGACCAGGCCATGTATACCGCCAAGCAATCGGGCCGGAACCGCTACTACCTTTATGACACCGAACGCGACCAGAGCACCCGCACCCGCCACGAATTCACCAAGCGCATCCAGGAGGGTCTGGCGAAGGGTGAGTTCGAGCTTTTCTTCCAGCCCAAGGTTGAGTTGCGTTCCGGGCGGCCCATCGGGGCGGAAGCGCTGATCCGCTGGCAACATCCGGAGCGCGGTTTGCTCTCCCCGGCAGAATTTCTGCCCGCGATTGAAGATACGCAATTTGATATTGAAGTGGGCGAATGGGTCATCGCCACGGCGCTCCGCCGACTCCTGGAGTGGCGGCAGGCCGGTCTGGATCTGGAGTTGAGCATCAACATATCCGCCTTCCATATGCAGTCGCCGGAATTCACCGAGAAGCTGCGGCAGAAACTGTTGCATTGCCACGGCCTGCTCCCCGGCAGGCTGCAGATTGAAATACTGGAAACAGCCGCGCTGAAGGACATTGTGGCGGCGACACGGATCATCAATTCATGCCGGGATTTTGGCGTAGGGTTTGCCCTGGACGATTTCGGCACCGGCTATTCCTCGTTGTCTTATTTGAGCAACCTGCCGGTGGACACCCTCAAGATAGATCAATCCTTCATCCGCGACATGCTGGATGACAAGGGAGATTTTGCCATTGTCCAGGGCATCGTCGCCCTGTCCAAGGCATTCAATATGAAAACCGTGGCAGAAGGCGTGGCGACGGATAAGTGTTTTAATGCATTGCTCGATATGGGATGCGAAATCGGCCAGGGCTATTTCATCGCCTACCCGATGCCGATTGAAGATTTTCTGGTGTGGCACAAGAGAAAATGCAGTTCGTTGAAGTGAAACCAATGCGCTGACGCATTGGGCGGTTCAGCACAATCCGGCAGGGTATTTGCTCCGGAAGCGTTCACGGCAACAGATATATAATCCCGTCTCGCAACAGTGAAATACTGCAAGGTGCGCCATGACTCGTCTGCATCTCAATAAGTTACTACTGCCGCTGCTGGTGCTGTCTGCGGGATTCGTCGCAACCTATTTTCTGCAACAGGCAGCTTATACCGCCGCGCACCAGATTCAGCAGGATAATTTCGCTTATCAGAGCCGCGAAATCATATTGAGCATCGAGCAGCGGCTGAAAGCCTATGAGCAAGTCCTGCGAGGCGCCAAAGGCCTGTTTATTGCGTCGAAGAGCGTTGAGCGCGGCGAATTCCGCAACTATGTAACCAACCTGGAATTGGCAAGCAGTTATCCGGGCATTCAGGGTGTCGGTTTTTCGCTGGTCATCCCGCCGCATGAAAAAACCAGGCACATCGAGGCTATCCGCAAAGAAGGTTTTCCCGCCTACACGCTGCGCCCGGAGGGCGAGCGCAGCCTCTATACCTCCATCATCTTTCTGGAGCCGTTCGCCGACCGCAACCTGCGCGCCTTTGGCTATGACATGTATTCGGAAGCGGTGCGCCGTGCCGCCATGGAGCAGGCGCGCGATTCGGGCAAGTCATCCATATCAAGCAAGGTCAGGCTGGTGCAGGAAACCGAACAGGACGTGCAGTCAGGCTTCCTCATGTATATACCGGTGTATCGCAACGGCAGGCCGCATGAGACCTTGGCAGACCGCCGTGCCAACATCATCGGCTGGGTCTATGCGCCGTTCCGCATGAATGACCTGATGCACGGCATACTCGGCGAAAAGATTGACAATGTCGACTTCGAAATTTTCGATGGGAAAAACGCGACGCCGGAGATGTTGATGTATGACAGCATTTCCGGCCAAGACCAATCCGGCGCGCCGTTATATCAATCCTCGCGGCACATCGAAATCTTCGGTCATAATTGGGTTGTCAATCTGCACTCCCTGCCCGCCTTCGAGGCGAATATTGATACCGGACGGATCAGTGTAATACGCCTGACCGGTATTCTGATGAGTGTGCTGCTGTCACTGCTGGTCTGGCAACTGGCAACTGGCCGGGCGCGGGCGCTTAACCGGGCGCAAGAGATAACCAAGGAACTCCAGGAAAGCGAATTCCGCTGGAAGTTTGCCCTCGAAGGCGCCGGTGCAGGCGTCTGGGATTGGAACATATCCGATAACACGGTGTTTTACTCAAAATTCTGGAAGGAAATGATCGGCCATTCTGCAGACGAGATTGGCAACGGGCTGGATGAATTTGAGAAGCGAATCCATCCGGAGGACAAGGCAGCCACCTTCGCCGCGTTGCAGGGCTGCCTCGATGGCAAAACCCCGCTTTACCTCAGCGAATACCGCTTTCGCTGCAAGGATGGCAACTACATATGGATGTTTGATCGCGGCATGGTGATCAGCCGCACAGAGGATGGCAAGCCCTTGCGCATGATCGGTGCACATACCGACATCACCGGCCGCAAACAAACCGAAGCCGCGCTGATAGAAATCGCCGCTAAAGCAAAGCGTTTTGCCGATGCGCTGGATAGCATTGCCTCTTCCTATGTATACATGAAGGACCTAAACCACCAATATTTTTATGCCAACCAATCCACCTTGAAGCTATTCAAGTGTTCCGCCGAGGAATTGGCCGGCAGCGGCGACGCAAGGTTTTTCCCCCCGGAAACGGTGGCCAGATTGAAGGCCGTGGATGACCGCGTTCTTGAACGCGGCGAAACAACGATGGAGGAGATAGACGTATCGCCTGACAGCCCGGAACGGCGCGTTTATCTGGAAATAAAAACTCCGATTTATGACGGTGCCGGAAAAATCATCGGGCTGTGTGGGATTTCCACGGACATTACCGAACGCAAGAAAGCTGAAGAGATTGTTCGAACCGCAGCCCAATATTCCCGCAGCCTTATCGAAGCCAGTCTTGATCCACTGGTGACTATCAGTGCAGAAGGCAAGATCACCGATGCCAATACCGCCACGGAAAATGTGACCGGTGTGGATCGCACCAAACTGATTGGCAGTGACTTTGCAGACTATTTCACCGACCCCGGTAAAGCACGCGAGGGTTATCAGCAGGCATTCTCGCAAGGATTCGTAACCGACTACCCCTTGGCTATTAGCCATGCGTCCGGCAAGATCACCGACGTACTCTATAACGCCAGCGTGTATCGTGACAGCCATGGCAACATTCTTGGCGTGTTCGCTGCGGCACGCGACATCACCGAACGCAAACAGGCTGAGGAAGCACTACGCAAGCTTTCCATCGCGGTCGAGCAAAGCCCCGCTTCGGTGGTCATCACCGACACGAACGCCTGCATCCAGTATGTCAACCCCCAGTTTACCGAAGTCACCGGCTATAGCGCCGCCGAAGCGATTGGACAAACCCCGCGCATCCTCCAATCGGGGAAAACGCCCAAAGAAACATATGTGGAACTGTGGAGCAAATTGACCAGCGGCCAATCATGGCATGGCGAACTCCTCAACAAACGCAAAAATGGCGAGTTTTATTGGGAAGACGTCCACATAGCTCCCGTCAAAAACCCGGCAGGCATCGTTACCCATTATGTCGCCGTAAAAACCGACATCACCGACCGCAAAGAATTCGAAGAAGAACTCCTGCGCTCCAATGCCGAACTGGAACAATTCAGCTACGCCATTTCCCACGACATGCGCCAGCCGTTGCGCATGATCTCAAGCTACCTGCAACTGATCGAGATGAACTTGGGCGGGCAACTGGACGGCGAAAAGCGCGACTACTTCAACTTCGCCATCGAAGGTGCCAAACGCATCGACCAGATGCTTGTGGCCTTACTCGAATACTCGCGGGTGGGCAGGATGGGTGAACCGCTAGAGTGGATCGAGAGCCGCGCAGTACTCGATGAGGCGCTGCAATTCATCCAGCCGGCACTGGATGAAGTACAGGCTAAACTGAGCATCAGCGGCAATTGGCCGCGTATTTTTGCCAGTTACGATGAGATACAGCGGCTCATCCAGAACCTGATCGGCAACGCCGTCAAGTATCGCATTGCCGGACGCATAACGGAAATCGCCGTCACCAGCGAGATAGTCAACAATGAATGGCGCCTGTGTGTGGCCGATAATGGCATCGGTATCATTCCCGGCCAAGTCAAACGACTATTCCAGGTATTTCAGCGCCTGCATTCTCACGATGCCTATGAAGGCACCGGCATCGGGCTGGCGCTGTGCCGCAAGATTGCCGAACACCACAAGGGGCGTATCTGGGCAGAATCGGCAGGCGAAGGATTGGGCAGCAAGTTTTGTGTCGTGCTGCCAGTACGGGGGAATAATTAGATGAACACTATAGCTCGGCCTTTCGTCATTCTGCTGGTCGAAGACGAAAAGACGGATGCCTACCTCGTTAAGTGGGCAATGGGAGAAAACCGGATATCAGTTGATTTGCGCCAGGTTTTTAACGGCCATGAGGCGCTGGCATTCCTGCGTCAATTTGCCCCGCATTTCATGGACGCACCACGGCCAGATTTAATCCTGCTCGATCTCAATATGCCGCATATGGGCGGACTGGAATGCCTTGCCGCAATTAAACAGGAGCCGTCTCTGTGTGATATTCCGGTAGTGATGTTATCCACCTCACATGCCAAAGGCGATGCGGCCGCCTCTCTCGCTCTTGGTGCTGCTGACTACTTCACAAAGCCAATGGATATTCATCAACTCGCGGAAACTATCCGCGTTTTGGGTGAGCGCTGGATAACCCATGGAGCGGTCACCACGCCACACATTGATGAGAAAAATACATGAGCGAAATCCGCCCACAATTTGTTTCAATTCTGACGATAGAGGACGACCCCGGCGATTTCGGATTGATTCAGGCGTATGCGCGCTTGGCCAAACTTGGCGCCAGTGGCAGCAAAGCGTCCGTAACATGGGCGAAGACGCTGGCTGAAGGTATCGCTACAGCCAGGAGCAACCAGCCTGATGTCGTGCTGCTCGATCTGTCTCTCCCCGATTCGGAAGGACTCGCCACGGTGCAGGCGATGCGCACCGCTTTGCCAAGTGTGCCCATCGTAGTGCTGACGGGACAAGACGACAATGCTCTGGCAAATGCCGCCTTGCAAGCCGGCGCCCAGGATTACTTGGTCAAGGGACAATTCGATCATGATGCGCTGGGCCGCGCGGTGCGCCATGCTCTGGTGCGTCATGCACTGGAACTGCGACTCAAGGAAAGTGAAAAAATATTGCTTGATTCACGTAACCATCTGCAAGAGCAGGTTGATCAAATGACGCACCAATTGAAAGAAATCAAGGATGAATTTGAAGACGTCAATACGACGCTAAAAATTCTGCTCGGGTACAGGGGTCGGGACAAGTTAGCAGCACAAAACGAACTGGTGCGCGAGATGAGCCAAGAGGTCGCACCGTTTTTGCTGAAGCTTAAAAAAAGCATCCGGGATCGCAAACAAGCCCGTTTGCTGGATGTTCTTGAGAACAACCTGCAACATTTAGCTTCTCAGTACGGCAACACTGACACTTCCCCTTTTCTCTTCTGGCAGCTAACGCCAGTCGAGATACAAGTGGCATCCATGATCAAGCAGGGCCTGCCTACTAAGGACATCGCCACGGCATTGTCTATCTCACCGGAAACTATCAATGTTCACCGGAAGCATATTCGCAAAAAACTCGGGTTGGGCAACAAGGCAACCAATCTTCGCAACCATCTAATGTCGTTGCCCGGTTAAGTCAAAACAGTATCTGGATCAATCCTCTTCAATGGTTATTTCAATAACCATTTTCCTACCCATTCAATAACGATTTTAAATGCTGGCTCCCTCACCCTTACTACATTAAGGTGACGGCGTGTTATCGGGTGATTTTAGGACTTTAGGCGTACTGATGATTGGGTGAACCATGGCTATCGATATACAAATTCATAACCGTTCGGCGCGCGTTTCCATAACCGGTCGCTTTGATTTTAAAGTGCATCGCGATTTCAAGGGTACCTATACGCCACTGCTCGATAATATCGCAGTACACGAAATCGAGATCGAGATGAGCAAGGTGAATTACATGGATAGCTCTGCGCTGGGCATGTTGATACTGTTGAATGAACGTGCCAATGCAGCCAATAAAACCGTTGTACTGCTCAACGCTTCCGGCGCGGTGTCACAGTTGTTGGAGGTCGCCAATTTCAGCAGGATTTTTAACATCAAGCACGCTGCTTAGTTCAAGTGGAAGAACACACGGAAAATAATTCTGGGAGACATCATGAAATTAGCATGGACGGAACAGTTGAGCGTCGGAAATGCGGTTATCGATTCCGATCACAAAAATTTGATCAAAATGATCGATGACATAGTACATGCAATCGGCGCGCGAGATCGTCACGCTCTGGCAAAAGCGTTTAAACTACTCGAAAGTTTACTGTGTGTTCATTTCGCAAATGAAGAGCATATTGCACAGGTAATCGAATTTGATTTTTCCAAACACAAACCGGCACAACAATTTTCGCTGAAGGAGATTCGGCGCTTGCGGGATGAGTTGATAACCAAAGATGGTGTATGGCCAGATGGAGCGGCGGATCATTTCACCAGTTCCTTGAAGTGCTGGATGATTGACAGGCATATCATCAATCTGGACATGCTGATGAAACCGGCACTGCAAGCACTCGGCTACGAATACTGGCCAAGTTGGAAGGAAGGCGAAACCAATTACACTGCGGGCCATACCGCAAACCTTTATATGCAGCTTTTCGATAAGCCGTTTGTAAATTCTACGATATCCCAGCTTTAATCTCTTAGAGTTAATTCTCTGTACTTGGGGCGTAGGCTGATTGAAGAACAGTCGCTTGATTGCCATTCTTTGGCAACCTGCTGGGATGACTGGCAGTTACATCAGAACGGTGAAGTATGCATTTCCAAGCCTATCCTGAGCATAGTCGAAGGACAGAGCGCGGGAACGATGAAAAGCAACAGGGAAAAGAGTCGAAATTTGGCTTACCTTGATGCGAAATTTATGATGTTAAGCTTGCTTACAACCTGCTCATTCGGATTGCACATGCCATGACACGTCCACATCTCAGCAAGCTGTTACCGCTACTAGTGCTGGCAAGCGGGTTTGTTGCAACTTACTTTCTGCAGCAGGCGGCCTTTAATGCCTCGCATCAAACTCAGCAGGATTACTTCGAAAACCAGTCCCGTGAAATTGTGCTGCACATCGAGCAGAGGCTGGCTGCCTATGAACAAATTCTGCGCGGCGTCAAAGGCATGTTTGTCGCATCGAAGAGCGTCGGGCGGGATGAATTCCGCAACTACATAATCCACCAGCGCTTGGAGGATCATTACCCGGGCATTCAAGGTGTCGGCTTTTCGCTGGTCGTGCCGCCGCAGGAAAAATCCCGGCATATCGGGGCTATCCGCAAGGAAGGTTTTTCCTATTACACGGTGTGGCCGGAAGGTGACCGCAGTCTTTATACCTCCATCGTCTATCTTGAACCGTTCACCGGGCGCAACCTGCGCGCCTTTGGTTATGACATGTATTCGGAAACGACGCGCCGCGTTGCCATGGAGCGGGCGCGCGATTCGAATGAACCGGCTCTATCGGGCAAGGTCAGACTGGTGCAGGAAACCGAACAGGACGTGCAGGCAGGCTTCCTCATGTATATACCGGTGTATCGCCACGGAAGGCCGCATGAAACTCTGGCAGACCGCCGTGCCAACATCATCGGCTGGGTCTATGCGCCGTTTCGTATGAACGACCTGATGTACGGCATACTCGGTAATCAGTCTAATAATACTGATCTCGAAATTTTCGATGGCGAGGATGAAACACCAAAAACGCTGATGTACGACAGTCGATCTGCCCAGAAGCAGAGCGGCACCCCGTTATACGATTTCTCGCAGTGCCTTCAAATTGCCGGCCATAACTGGCATATCAGACTGCACTCCCTACCCACCCTTGAAGCAAATATCGATACTGCACGTGCCACCACGATACAGCTGACTGGCATCCTGGTGAGCGTGCTGCTGTCGCTGCTGGTCTGGCAACTGGTTAGAGGAAGGGCTCGAGCGCTCGATCTGGCACAGGACATGACACGCGAATTGCGCGAGAGCCAAGAGCATATCCATCTGCTGCTGGACTCTGCAGCCGAAGGCATTTATGGAGTGGACATTCATGGTAATTGCACTTTCGTCAATGCCGCGTTTTTACGTATCCTTGGCTATCAGGATGCCAATGAAATTGTCGGCAAACACATCCATGAGTTGATTCATCATTCACACGCCAATGGCATCCTTTATCCGGAGGGAGATTGCCGCATATACCAATCCTATCGGTGCAACGAAAAAATGCATGTGTCCGACGAAGTATTCTGGCACCGGGATGGAAGCTCTTTTGCAGTGGAATACTGGTCTTCCCCGATTATCCGCGACGGACAGGTCATAGGCGCAATAGCGACATTCTTCGACATCACCGAGCGTAAGCGTACAGAGGAGAAACTGCGTACGCTTTCCACCGCGATTGAGCAAAGCCCTCTTTCCGTAGTTATCACCGATCTGGATGCAAAAATTCAGTATGCCAATCCGTGCTTCTTGAACACTACTGGCTACAGCATGGAAGAAACGATTGGGCAGAACCCGCGCATTCTTCAGTCAGGACAAACGCCCAAGAAAACCTACGTGGAAATGTGGAAGGCGCTCACCCACGGCCAGGTTTGGCGTGGCGAGCTTGTTAACAAGCGCAAGAATGGGGAGTTTTACTGGGAGGAGGCGCATATCGCACCGGTAATGGGTGCGGCAGGCAACACGATGCACTATGTTGCCGTGAAACTCGAAATTACCCAACGCAAGAGGGCGGAGGAAGCCCTACTGGAGAGCGAGGCCAAATTTCGCACCATTATCGAAGCAACACCCGTGCCTCTTGCCTTAAACGATGAGCAAGGAAATATTGTTTATCTGAACCGGGCATTTGTACAAACTCTCGGCTATACCACAGACGATATTCCCACCCGGGAAGACTGGTGGCCCCTTGCCTATCCAGACCCGCAATACCGGCAATTTGTGGCTGAAAACTGGCAAGCCAATCTGAAAGAGGCGAAACGTACCGGCAGCCCCTTTCACGCCATGGAGCTAAACATCAGATGCAAGGATGACGTAATGCGCACTTTTATAGCCAGTGCCGCATCCATCAAGGAGCATTTTGCCGGAACCCACATGGTCATACTGTACGATATCAGCGAACGCAAACATGCGGAAAAGGAACTGTGGGATAAAAACCAGCTTCTCGACAGCATTATCGAGAACATCCCCAATATGATTTTCCTCAAGCGCGCCTCGGACCTTCGCTTTGCATTGTTTAACCGCGCCGGTGAGGAATTGCTGGGACATGATCGCGACGAACTTCTGGGCCGCAACGATTACGATTTTTTCCCAAAGGAACAGGCGGATTTCTTTATCGGGAAAGACCGTACGACGCTGGAGCAGCACGGTGTAGTGGACATACCGGAAGAATCGATCAAAACCCCTCACGGCATCCGCATCCTTCATACGAGAAAGTTGACGCTCAGGAATGTGCTGGGAGAGCCGCAGTACCTGTTAGGCATTTCGGAGGATATTACCGAGCGCAAGACTATGCAGACGCAGATAGCGAACCAGCTGGCATTCACCGAGTCGGTCATTAATGCCGAGGTGGATGCCTTGGCAGTTTGCCATGGTATAGCCGAATCGCCGTATGTCCGCTTTACAATCTGGAACCCAAGCATGGAGGCGCTTACTGGCTATGGCATGGAAGAAATCAATCGCCTCGGCTGGTATCAGACCCTCTATACCGATGCCGAGGTACAGGAGCAGGCGCAGCAACGTATGGAGCGCATGCGCCAGGGGGAACACCTATATGGTGAAGAATGGACTATTACGCGCAAGAATGGCGCGCACCGGGTTGTCCAGATTCATACTGTGACCGTTGCCGAAGATAATGTGGGAGTACATATACTGGCTGTCTTGCGTGACATCACCGAACGCAAAGAACACGAGGAAGAGCTCCTGCGTTCCAACGCCGACCTGGAGCAATTCAGCTACGCCGTATCTCACGACATGCGCCAGCCGCTGCGCATGGTTTCAAGCTACCTGCAACTGCTCGAGAGGAGCCTGGCCGGCCAACTGGATAACGAGAAACGCGACTACTTCAACTTTGCCATCGAAGGTGCCAAGCGTATTGACCAGATGCTGGTGGCATTGCTCGAATACTCGCGTATCGGCAGGAAGGGCGAACCGCCAACTTGGATCGATAGCCGTGCACTGCTCGACGAAGCGCTGCAATTCCTCCAGCCGACGCTGGATGAAGCGCAGGCTAGGCTGAGCATTACCGGCGAATGGCCGCGCATCCTGTCCAGTCACGACGAGATACTGAGGCTGCTCCAAAATCTGATCGGCAACGCCACCAAGTACCGTATTGCCGGACAGACACCAGAAATCACCGTCAATAGCAAGGCAGTCAAGCATGAATGGCACTTGAGCATCGCAGACAACGGCATCGGTATCATCCCCGGCCAGATCAAGCGGTTGTTCCAGGTATTCCAGCGCCTGCAATCGCGCGAATCCTACGAAGGCACCGGCATCGGTCTGGCGCTGTGCCGCAAGATTGCCGAACACCACAAGGGACGCATATGGGCGGAGTCGGCGGGTGAAAACCAAGGCAGTAAGTTCTGTGTCGTGCTGCCCGTGCTACGGGAAGAGGCTATCTCCGCAAAAGGAAAGGTCGCATGAATAACCGGCGCTTGATGGCTTACCTGCTGCTAACCGTTGCCTATGTGGTCAGCGGAAAACTGGGGTTGATGCTGGCGCTCGCGCCCGGCTATGCATCCCCGATTTTCCCTCCTGCCGGCATCGCCGTCGCGGCGGCATTCATCGGCGGCAGGAAAACGCTGCCCTGGATTTTCCTCGGCTCGCTGCTGCTCAATATCTGGGTGGGCTACTCGGCCCATCATCAAATTAACGCGACGGGGCTCACTGCGGCTTCAGCCATTGCCGCAGCCTCGATGCTGCAAGCGGCCTTCGGGGGTTGGTGGCTGCGGCGGGTGCTCGGCTATCCGGCCTCTTTCGACCGTGGCCGTGACATCCTGTATTTCCTCCTGTCTGTGCCAGCCATCTGCTTGACCAGTGCAACTCTTTCGGTGAGCGCCCTCACGGCTCTCGGCATCGTCGGCGCGGCCAGCTTTGCGGTGAATTGGGCCGCGTGGTGGATCGGCGACACGCTCGGTGTCGTGGTGATGCTCCCCCTGGTGATGATTGCCGTCGGCGAGCCGCGCGCGCTGTGGCAAAGCCGCGTGCGTACCGTCGCGGTCCCGATGCTGCTGGTCTTTGCGTTTTTTGTGGTGATTTTCCTCAAAGCCAACCGATGGGAATATAACGACTCACTCACGGAATTCCGGCAGCTCTCCCAACAAACTGTCAGTCGGGTTCAGACTCAGCTTGAAGGGCAGGAATCCTTGCTTGAACAAACGGCAGGGCTATTCATCCACGACAAGGGCGGCCACGTCACACGGGAAGAATTTCACCGTTTTGTCGAAAACTCATTGGTTCGTTTTCCGGCGATCCAGGCGCTGGAATGGGCGCCACATGTGGATGCCGCACACCGCCCAGGTTTCGAGGCGGCACAACGCAAGGATTTTCCGGGCTTCGAGATTCGCGAGCGAAATTCCGCAGGGCAGTTGCAGCATGCCGGTGAACGGGTTCAATTTTATCCGGTAACTTACGCCGAACCCGTCGCCGGCAACGAGCCGGCCTTGGGGTTCGATCTCGCTTCCACACCTGATCGCAAGGCTGCCTTGACAGAGACTGTCAGGCGCGGAGTTGTAGTCGCAACGCCACCGCTGCGTCTGGTGCAGGAACACCAAGAGCAGGCGGGTATGCTGCTGTTATTGGCTGTGAATAACGGCAGCAATGGTTCCGGGGTCGTCCTGACCGTGCTGCGGATGGGCAATTTCATGGACAAGCTGTCGCTGGACACGCGCCCCCTGCTTTATACCCGGCTCGTTGATCTGGATGGGCAGAAAACCCTGTATGACAGCTTTGCACCTGAAAGCCAGCAGGCATTGTATGAGCGCACTTTCAATTTCGGCACACGCCACTATCGGCTGCAAACTGCGCCCACCCCCCTTTACTTTATGCAACACCACGGCTGGCAAAGCTGGAGCGTGCTCGCTGCCGGCCTTTTAGGCACCGGCCTGTTTGGCGCGCTGCTTCTGTTGGGCACAGGCTATACCGCCCGCATCGAGGTAGAGGTGAAGAACCGCACCAGGGAATTGAAGGGGAGCGAATCCCGTTTTCGCAATATCCTGGAGCATGCCCCGATCGGCATGGGTATCGCAGCACTGGATGGCAGGTTCATGCAGATCAATCAGGCTTTCTGCGCCATCGTGGGCTATGAGAAGGATGAACTCAAAAAAATGACTATCCGGGAAATTACCCACCCCGAAGATTTATCACTTGATCTTGCCAACAAGCAACGCTTGATAAGCGGGGAAATCAGTTCCTACCAGATGGATAAGCGCTATATCCGCAAGGATGGGCAAACCGTGTGGGTACAGGTTACCGCATCCATCGAGAGGGATGCCTCGGGAATGCCGTTATATCTTATTGGCCAAATCGAAGACATCACCGGGCGCAGGCAGGCCGCGGAGTTGCTGCGCCAATCGTCCGAAGAAATTGCAGACCTTTACAACCACGCCCCCTGCGGCTACCACTCGCTGGACAAGGACGGCGTCATCCGCATGATCAACGACACCGAACTCGCATGGCTGGGCTATGCGCGAGACGAGGTGGCCGGAAAAATGAAATGGTCCGATTTGCTTACGCCCGCGAGCGTCCAGACCTTCCTAGAAAATTTCCCACGGCTCAAAAAAGAGGGGTTTGTCCACGACCTCGAGATCGAAATAATCTGCAAGAACGGCACGGTGCTTCCCACACTTATAAACGCAACAGCCATTTATGATTCCGGCGGTGATTTCGTGAGGAGCAGATCAACGGTATTCGACATCACCGAGCGCAAACGGCTGGAACAACAATTTTTACGCCGCCTCCGCCACCGGGATATCATGGAGCGCATCACACGGATAAGCTTTGAAAGCGCGACTGTTGAAGAACTGCTGGGAAAGGTGCTCGACAAAGTACTGACCGTGTTCAATGCCGACCGCGCATGGTTCCTGTATCCGTGCGATCCCGATGCACCTTCCTGGTCGGTGCTCATGGAACGCACGCGCCCGGAGTGGCCGGGAGCTTTTGCGCGCGGCATGGTGATACCGATGACTCCTGAAGTTGCCGGGGTATTCCGCGAGGTGCTTGCGTCCGCGAAGCCTCTCCCATACGGCCCCGCAACATCCCGTTGCGTCCCCGCTGCGGTAGCCGAACAATTCTCGATACGATCCCAGATTCAGATGGCGTTGCACCCCAGGGTGGATAGCCCTTGGGCATTCGGCCTGCACCATTGTGCACAGGCGCGCGCTTACGACGAGGATGACCTGCTGATTTTCAATGACATCGGGCAGCGTGTCGCGGATGCCCTGAGCAGCATGATCATCCTGAAGAACCTGCGTGAGAGCGAGAGCCGTTACCGGCTTCTGGTCGAGTCCTCCCCGTTCTGCATCCATGAAATTGACCTGGAAGGGCGTTTGCTGTCCATGAACAGGGCTGGCCTTGGTATGCTCGGCCTGGATGACGCCAGGAAAATCTGTGGCATGCAGTATCTTAATGCGGTAAACCAACAAGATATCGAGCGCGTTGAAGCGCTGTTGCGGGATGCCATTGCCAACGGGACCCCGAGCCATTTTGAATTTACCTCCAACGGCGATGGGTTGCGATATTTCAAGTCATGCTTCATCCCGATCAAGGATGACAGCGGCAAGGTACTGAAGCTGATGGGCATAACCGAAGACATCACCGAACACAAGCTTGCCGAAGAAATAGTGCTGAAAAGTAAAGCGAACTTGCGTGCCATTCTGGACAACGCTCCCTATATAGCATGGTTGAAAGACACGGCAGGCCGCTTTATTGCGGTGAATGAAGCATTCTTTAAGACGACCGGGCAGAAACGGATACAGGATGTGCTGGGCAAGACCGATCTTGATTTCTGGCCAAAAGAGCTGGCAGAAAAATACCGCGCCGACGATGCCGAGGTAATGGCCACACGCCAGAAGATGCTGACCGAGGAGCCCTCCATCATGGAGGATGGCGGAATGCATTGGGTAGAAACATTCAAGACGCCCATCATGGATGAGAACGGTCAGTTGCTTGGTACTACCGGATTCGCACGCGACATCACCGAGCGCAAGGAATTCGAAGAAGAGCTCAAGCGTTCCAATATCGAACTGGAGCAATTCAGCTACGCCGTTTCCCACGACATGCGCCAGCCGCTGCGCATGATTTCTAGTTACCTGCAATTGCTCGAAAGGAATTTGTCCGGCCAACTGGACGGCGAGAAGCGCAGCTACTTCAACTTTGCCATCGAAGGTGCCAAGCGCATCGACCAGATGCTGGTAGCCCTGCTCGAATACTCGCGGGTAGGCAGGAAGGGCGAACCGCCCATGTGGATCGAAAGCCGCGCAGTGCTCGACGAGACGCTGCAATTTCTCCAGCCCGCCATCACCGAAGCCCAGGCCAGGCTGGATATCACCGGTGAATGGCCGCGTATTTTTGCCTGTCACGACGAAATACAAAGACTGCTCCAGAACCTGATCGGCAACGCCGCCAAATTCCGTGTCGTCGGACGCACACCGGAAATCACCGTTACCAGCAAAGTGGTCAGAAATGAATGGTGCCTGTGCGTGTCCGACAATGGGGTCGGCATTATCCCCGACCAGATCAAGCGGCTGTTCAAGGTATTCCAGCGCTTGCAGTTACGCGATGCCTATGAGGGCACCGGCATCGGGTTGGCGCTGTGCCGCAAGATTGCCGAACACCACAAAGGGCGCATCTGGGCGGAATCGGTGGGAGACGGGCTGGGCAGCAAGTTCTATGTCGTGCTGCCCGTACTGCATGAAAAGCCAACATTGTTAAGAGGGGACGCCGCATGAACACTGCAACTCAGCCTTTTGTCATCCTGCTGATCGAAGACGAAAAGACGGACGCCTATCTCGTTAAGTGGGCGCTGGAAGAAAACCGGATCAGCGTCGATTTGCGTCAGGCCTTCGATGGTTACGAGGCTCTGGCATATTTGCGCCGGTGTGCCCCACACTTCACTGATGCGCCGCGCCCGAATCTGATCCTGCTTGATCTCAATATGCCGTGCATGGGCGGTCTGGAATGTCTTGCCGCCATCAAACAGGATTTGTCCCTGCGCGATATTCCGGTGGTAATGCTATCCACTTCGCATGCCGACAGAGACGTGTTTGCTTCCCACGATCTTGGCGCTGCCGACTACTTCACCAAGCCGATGGATATCCATCAACTCGTGGAAACTATCCGTATCCTGGGTGAGCGATGGATAACTTCCGGTGTGACGGCAAGAGAAAAACCTCACGCAGCTTTGCGGCATACCGTGGAACTGCTCGAAGCGTTGCCCGCTCTGCCCAAGATTGCGCGCGAAATCCTGTCCATAAAATTGTCGACGGACAAGGGAAGTGACTTGCTGCTCAAGCTGGTCAAAAAAGATCCGGCGATTCTGGCCAAGATTATCGGTTTGGCGAACTCACCGCCGTTTGGCACGTCAAGAAAAATCGAAACGGTAGGCGATGCCGCGACTGTGCTGGGGGTCAACCGCATCAAGATGGTTGCCTTGAGTTTCGCGATGATTTCATCCATGAGGCGCAAATCGGCCGGGTTGCTCAATGTGACCGAACTATGGCAACACAGCATGATTGTCGCGCTGGCAATGGATACGCTTTCCAAAGCCATGCCACCGGAAAGGCGCCCCCCGGAAGAGGAAATTTACCTTGCCGGGCTGCTGCACGACATCGGTTTGCTGGTGCTCGAATATGTCGATCCCGACCTCAGCGACCGCTTCCATGCTGCCCGTCTTGGCGCCGGGGCCGGGCGCCCGTTCACGGAACTCGAAGCCGAGATGCTGGAGATAAATCACTGCGAATTGGGCGCACTGCTGGCGGAGCACTGGAATCTGCCGGAAACCATCATCGCCGTATTGCGCGACCATCACTCGGGCGGCGTGGCGCCAGATGCTGTGGGTCAACCCCTCATCGCCATGACAAATTTGGTGGAAAAACTGCTGCCGCCGTTCGACATGTCCGAGCATATTCCCTCCGGTATCAATATCGAAGAATGGCTGGCGCTGGGTATTGCAGCGGATCGCGTGGATGAGCTCGAAACTGCCATACGCAAGCACGCTAAAGAGGTTGTATCAGCCCCGACCTGAATATAAGCCGCATGGTGGGCTATTCCCGCCATGCCTGCCCCGGCTTCCGGTTCGCCAGGCTTATGGAGAAAAATGTATGAGCGAATATTTTCAACAATCTATTTTGATTCTGGTAATCGAGGACGATCCCGGTGATTTCGGATTGATTAAGGCGCATGTGCGGCTGTCGGGTCTTGTGCCCCGTGGCGACAAGGAGCTGGTGGTCTGGGCAAAAACGCTGGCCGAAGGTATAGCCGCAGCCAGGCGTGAAAAACCCGATATCGTGCTGCTCGACTTGTCGCTTCCTGATTCAACCGGGCTGGATACGGTGCATGCGATGCGCGCCGCCTTGCGCGATGTGCCTATCGTGGTGCTGACAGGGCATGACGACCGCGCGCTCGACGCCGCGGCGCTGGAGGTTGGCGCCCAGGATTATCTGGTCAAGGGGCAATTCGAGCACGATGCGCTGGGTCGCGCGGTGCGCCATGCGCTGGTGCGCGGCGCGCTCGAACAGGAGCTGGAACGCAAGAACCGAGAATTGCTGGCGCTGCATGAAAGCGAAATGGATGACATGGCGGTCGCCAACGACATCATGGGGCATATCATGCGCTCGGACGGGTTGCGCGATCCGCAAGTCCGCTATTTCCAGCGCCCGGCTCAGCAATTCAGCGGAGATTTCATCGCTGCCGCGCGGGATAACAATGGCGATTTGCGCGTCATGCTGGCGGACGTTACCGGCCACGGCCTGCAAGCCGCGTTGTTCCTGCTGCCCATCTTCCGGATATTTCAAACAATGGTGAAAAAAGGGCTTGCAACCCGCGATATCGTCACGGAAATAAACCAGACCATGCGGGAAATTGCCGTGACCGGGCGCTTCATCGCGGCAGCGGTGGCGCACATCGCCCGCGATGGCTCTTCCATCGAAGTCTGGAACGGCGGCATCCCCACTGCTTTTTATGTACAAAAGAATGGCGAGCTGCATAAATTCCGCTCGCAGCACCTCCCATTGGGTGTGGTGGGAGCCGATGCTTTCGAGGCTGCCACCGAAGTTTTTCACACGCTGCCGGGAGCGTTGCTGTTCTGCTCGGATGGCCTGACCGAGGCTGAAAACGCTTCCGGCGAACCATTCGGTGAAGCGCAATTTGAAGCCCTGCTCCGGGCATCGCCACCGGACAAGCTTTTTGACAATATTATTTTCGCGCTTGAAACCCATCTTGGAGGGAATGTCGCCCATGACGATTTGTCCATTGTGCTTACCCAATGTTGTGCTTGATTCGGGTTCTGTTTCAACGGTGGAGCGTCGTGGGTTGACAGACTGCACGAGCGAAAAGGCCGAGAAAAATTATGAGTGAAGTTTTTCAGCAAGTTGTATCGATCCTGGCGATAGAAGACGATCCCGGCGATTTCGGATTGATTCAGGCGTATGTGCATCTGGCCGAACTCGGCATCGGTGGTCGCAAGGAGTCTGTGATATGGGCGAAAACACTGGCCGATGGCATAGCCGCAGCCCGGAGCAACAAGCCGGATGTCGTGCTGCTCGACTTATCGCTTCCCGACTCGGTGGGACTTGCCACAGTACGGGCAATGCGCACCGCCGTGCCCGGTGTGCCCATCGTGGTGCTGACAGGGCACGACGACAGTGCTCTGGCCGTCGCCGCCCTCCAGGCAGGTGCCCAGGATTATCTGGTCAAGGGGAAATTCGAGCATGACGCGTTGAATCGCGCAGTGCGCAATGCACTGGTGCGCGAAGCGCTTGAATCACGCCTGCGACTGTTCGAGGTAGCCATGAATTCGGTCGCCAACGGGATCGTCATCACCGACATCCACGCGCATATCCAGTGGGTTAATCCGGCCTTTACGCGACTGACGGGATATTCGCTGGAAGAAGCGTTGGGGCGCAGCCCGGGCGAGTTGCTGAAGTCCGGCAAGCATGATCCGGCGTTCTATCAGAACATGTGGGAAACCATTCTGTCCGGCCAGACATGGCACGGTGAGATCGTCAACCGGCGCAAGGATGGCTCAATCTATGACGAAGCGCTCATCATCGCGCCGGTAACCGACGAGGATGGAGCGATCCGGCATTTTGTCGCCATCTTGCAGGACATCACCGAGCGCAAACAGGCCGAAGAGCAAATCAGCAATCTGGCTTTCTATGACACGCTGACCCAACTGCCCAATCGCCGCCTGCTGAACGACCGGCTGGAACAGGCGATGGCTTCCAGCAAGCGCAGCGGGTGTTATGGCGCGCTGATGTTCCTCGATCTGGATAACTTCAAGCCGCTCAATGATACCTATGGGCATGGCGTGGGCGATTTGCTGTTGACAGCAGTGGCGCATCGCCTGGTGAGTTGTGTGCGTGAAACGGATACCGTCGCACGTTTTGGCGGCGATGAGTTCGTGGTGATGCTCGGCGAGCTGGATGTGGACAAGGCCGAGTCCGTTACACAGGCCGGCTTGGTTGCCGAAAAAATCCGTGCCGCTTTGGCCGAGCCCTACTTGCTTAAATTCAAGCACGAAGGTGAAGATGAAACGACAGTCGAGCATCATTGCGCGGCGAGCATCGGCGTGGTGGTATTCAATAGCAAAGCCAACCCGGAAAACATCATCAAGTGGGCCGATATAGCGATGTATCAAGCCAAAGAGGGCGGGCGCAATTCGGTGCGTTTTTATGATGCGAAGGATTGAACGCCCGATCTGGATTGCAGATAGAAATGCCAACAACATAATTAAAAAGATATGAAATGAACGACGAACATTACCTGCGTGCAGTTACCGAACTGGGCGATACCCGCGAGATAGTCGCCACTTGCGACATTTTTTCGCAAAGCGGAATCAAGCTGGTTGCGGCAGGCATACAGGTTACCAGCAAGCTGCACGAACAATTGGTCAAGCATAAATTATTGCCCGCGCTCGACAAAGCCTTGTCTGTAGAAAACATGCTGAATTCCGAACGCATCCTGGCCGATGTGCTCGAATTAATCAAATGTAATGCCACACTGGGAAAAGTGGCCCATGTCATCAGCCAGGGCAATTCGTGTCGCCAGGTCATCAGCGATATCCGCTTCCCCGCGCCGCTGGCCTTCAAATTGACGGTGGCCAAGGAGAAATTTCCCCGTATCTATCAGCACAGTTTACTGCTGATGGTCATCTGTGTTTATCTTGCGCAGTGTGATGGCATGAGCTTGCATGAAGAAGAATGGGTGGCAATGGCGGCCTTGTTTCATGACATCGGGTTATTGCACATCGACCCCAAACTGATCGAGCCAGCGCATGTGATGAGCTCCGCCGAAAGGCGGCATCTCTATGCGCATCCGCTGACGGCCTATTTGATGCTGAGCGAATTTCCCGAGCTGCCCAAATCAGTTGCCAATGCGGTGCTGGAGCATCACGAAAGAATGGATGGGAGCGGTTACCCGCGCGGGCTGCACGGCGAAAAAATCAGCCGCTACGGGCAGATTCTGGCGGTTGCCGAACTTGCAGCTAAAGCCTTTGATTCGGACAACCCCAGAGTTCCGTGGAGAAAGCTGGATGTGATGCTCAAGCTGAATTCAAGAAAATACGGGCAGGGACTGATCGGGTACCTCAATATCTTCCGCAATGATGCAGCAGATACACTTTCGAGCGTTAAAGACCCGGAGCGGCTGGTCGCACAGGTGAACCTGATTGCCAAACTGTTCGAAGATTTCAATCACCATTCTGACCCGCTGCGCCCCGACCCAATTTTCGATTTTGCCCAAATCCGTCTGGCCGAGTTGCGGCTGAGCCTGTTCGAAGCAGGATTCGATCCTGGTGACCCGGAGGGTTTGATCCAGATGTTTATAGATGATCCGGAGTGCATGGCGGAATACGCCCCGTTGCTGGAGGAAACAGTTTGGCAATTCAAATCCTTGGTATTGGAGGTTTCGCGGCAATGGCCTGAAACCATCGACAAGGATGAAAGAGAAAAAACCGAGCATGCATGGTTGAGGAAAATGAAGCTGACGTTGTAAGGACGTTGTGAGAAAGCCCTGATGCAAACATCGATTGGTGGAAAGGAGGTGCGGCTACTACACTACAGCTACTACAAGGAGGCTGGATTCCGTTTCAACCTTTATCGTGTTAGTCTTTATCATGGATTACTCAAATTGCTCCGCTTAAACCCGCTTTAGCTTCCTAAATATCCATATTTAATGCGAGGTGTGCCATGCAAAACATCCGAGCTGCCGCTGTTGCTGGTTTATTTTACCCCGATGAACCCGATGTGCTGATGCACGATGTGCGCACCATGCTGGCTGCCGCGCACCCGGGCGAACTTAGCCCAAAGGCACTGGTCGTGCCGCATGCGGGCTATATCTATTCCGGCGCGATTGCCGCCAGCGCTTATGCCACACTGAAAAATATCGCGCAAAAAATCCGCCGCGTGGTGCTGCTCGGCCCCACCCACCGCGTCGCAGTGCGCGGACTGGCTCTGCCGGGCACAGACGCTTTCGCCACGCCGCTCGGCCTCGTGCCGGTGGACCTGGCCGCGGCGCAAGCCATCGCGCACCTGCCGCAAGTCACGGCCAACATGCTGGCACACGAGCAGGAACATTCGCTGGAAGTGCAACTGCCGTTCCTGCAAAGCGTGCTGTCCGATTTCAAGCTGCTGCCGCTGGCGGTCGGCATGGCCTCCGCCGAAGAAGTTGCCGAAGTGCTGGAAATTTTATGGGGTGGCGACGAAACGCTGATCGTCATCAGCTCCGATCTTTCCCATTACCTGCCCTACTCCACCGCGCAGCGCGTGGATAACGAAACGGTGCAGTCCATCCTGAAGCTGCACCAACCCATCGCGCATGACCATGCCTGCGGCGGCACACCGATCAGCGGGCTGATTGTCGCATCCAGGAAACACCACCTCACACCTCACCTGCTCGACCTGCGCAACTCCGGCGATACCGCCGGATCACGCGACCAGGTGGTCGGCTATGCCGCCATCGCTTTTACGCAAGACCAGCCGGAGGGAGAATGAAAAATGTCGTCTGAACGAAGCAACCCCTCCCGGCCTCCCCCTATCGGGGGAGGAGAAGGAAGCCTCCCCAACGAGGGGGAAGTTGAGTCTCATGGCCGCATCCTG
This sequence comes from Gallionella sp., assembly GCA_028714075.1. GTDB lineage: Bacteria > Pseudomonadota > Gammaproteobacteria > Burkholderiales > Gallionellaceae > Gallionella. The sequence goes on along the minus strand of JAQTMZ010000005.1, from coordinate 107,444 downwards.
CTGCAACTGGCGCGCGATGCCATCGCCGAACAATTCGGCCAGACCAAGCAATCCGCCAAACAAAATATCCCGCAAGCCGATTGGCTGCAACAGCCCGGCGCGGCCTTCGTCACGCTCACCCTGCATGACCAATTGCGCGGCTGCATCGGCAGCCTGGAGGCGCATCGCCCGCTCGCCGAAGATGTGCGCCGCAACGCCGTGGCCGCCGCGCTGCACGACCCGCGCTTCGCACCGCTCACGGCGGAGGAATTTGCCGAGGTGATAGTCGAGGTGTCGCTGCTTGCCCCGGCGCAGCCGATGCAGTTCAGGGACGAACTGGATGCGCTGACGCAATTGCGCCCCAACGTGGATGGTGTGATATTTGAATATAACGGCTACCGCAGCACGTTCCTGCCGCAGGTGTGGGAAAATCTCGCGCAACCGCGCCAGTTCCTCGCCATGCTGAAACGCAAGGCCGGCCTGCCCGATGATTTCTGGGCAGAAGGCATCAAGCTGTCACGTTATACCGTAGAAAAATGGAGTGAAAAAACCACGTAGCACGATCTTCAACCCAATCGTGCGCACAGCGCACGCTACAAGGAGGTTTGACATGGACGAACCAATCAGCATCGACGAGCAATATCCGGTCAAATATTGGCACTTGCTTGAGGATGGCCGCATCCAGTGCGACGTATGTCCGCGCGACTGCAAACTCCACGACGGGCAACGCGGCGCATGTTACGTGCGCGGGCGCGTCGGCAACACGATGGTGCTCACCACCTATGGCCGTTCCTCGGGTTTCTGCGTCGACCCGATCGAGAAGAAGCCGCTGAACCATTTCTACCCGGGCAGCAGCGTGCTGTCGTTCGGCACGGCGGGCTGCAACCTCGCCTGCAAGTTTTGCCAGAACTGGGACATCTCCAAGTCGCGCAGTTTCGACAAGCTCGCCGACCAGGCCGGCGCGGAGGCCATCGCGCGCCGCGCCGAAGAGCTGGGTTGCAAGAGCGTGGCCTTCACCTACAACGACCCGATCATCTTCGCCGAATACGCGATGGACGTGGCCGATGCCTGCCATGCACGCGGCATCAAGACGGTGGCGGTCACATCGGGCTACATGCACGACCAAGTGCGCCGCGATTTCTACGCCAAAATGGATGCCGCGAATGTTGACCTCAAGGGTTTCACCGATGAGTTCTATGTCAAGCTTTGCGGCGGGCATCTGCAACCGGTGCTGGACACACTGAAATACCTCAGGCATGAAACGAAGGTATGGTTCGAACTCACCACGCTGCTGATTCCCGGCCACAACGATTCGGCGCAGGAGATCAACGCGATGAGCGAATGGATCGTCAGGGAACTCGGCGTGGATGTGCCGCTGCACTTCAGCGCGTTCCATCCCGACTACAAGATGACCGACATCCCCCCCACCCCGCCGGGAACGCTAACCCAGGCGCGACAGATCGCCCAGGCTGCCGGGCTGCGCTATGTCTATACCGGTAATGTGCATGATGTAAACGGCGGCACGACATGCTGCCCAACCTGCCAGCATCCGCTGATCGTGCGCGACTGGTACGAGATTCGCAGTTACACGCTCACCGCGCAAGGCACTTGCCCGCAATGCGGCACGGCAGTGGCCGGGCATTTCGAGCAGTTCAAGAAAGCATTCGGGTCGCGGCGCATTCCCGTCGTGATGAAAACCCATTAGCAGTGCAGGCGCTGATTACTGCTTGGCTGCTGCTTTCCCGGGAGCGCTGCCAGCCGGAAGTTTTGCCGGCTTTTCCCTGCTTTCTTTTTGACCGCCTTTTTGCATTGCAAGAAATTCGCGCGCTTGCTGAATCCCGTCGCGAATCATTTGCAAATCGGAGTTGTCCTGCGGCAATAAACTGACCAGTTTCGTCCAATGGGTGATGGCCGCGGCATAGTCGCCGCGCTCCATCGCGGCAGAGCCGGACAAGGCCAACGCCAGCGTGTTGTTGCCATCCAGTTCCAGCGCCTTGTTGAGGAATTTGGTCGGCTCGCCCAGCAACGATTGATTATTGTTCATCGCGTAAACGTCGGCATAATTCGCCCATAACTGCGCTTCGCCGGGCACCAGCTTGACCAATTGCCCATAGGCGCGCACCGCGTCAGGGTAGCGTTGCATCTCGCCGTAGGAGCGCGCCAACAGCAGCCATCCTTCGGGATTTTCCGGCAGCTTCTCCATCTTCTTTTCCAGCTCCTGCAGCGCGGCTTCGGAACGGATGACGCCGAAACCATCGACAACCGCATGTTGTTCCTGCGGCAGCAGCGCTTTGATATTGCCGGTCTTGAGATACAGCAACACGCTGGCAAGCGGCAGCAATACCGCCAGCAGCAGCGCCAGAACCTTGGCGGGATTGTGCGGCAGCTTGACGGGTTGTTCCGTTGTTTTAACTTCATCCAGCAGGCGCGCCTGCAACTCGCGTTTGCCTTGTTCATAGGCCTCCTGCGTCAGCAGGCCGTTGCGCAGATCGGCTTCGAGTTCTGCCGACTGGTCGCGCAGAATTTCCAGATTGGCGGCATCGCGCAACACATCGTTATCGTTGCCGGTATTGCGCCACAAGGGCAACATCACGAACAACAGCGCCACGGCCAGCAGCGCCGCACAGATTATCCAGAATAGGGTCATGCTTGGTTATCCTCAACGTGACGCTCGCGTAGCGATTCGTTTGCCCCCTCGCCCGCTTGCGGGAGAGGGTTGGGGAGAGGGGTTTCGTTCAATAATTCAGCAGCACGCTGCGTATCTTCATCGGACAACTCGGTTTCGACAATCTGACTTTTGCGTTTGCGCAACTGGTAAATCAGTACACCGGCACCCAGCAGCAGCAGCACGAACGGGCCATACCAGAGAATCAGTGTGGATTTTTTTACCGGCGGGTCATACAGCACGAAATCACCGTAGCGCGACACCAGATAATCGATGATCTCCTGGTCGCTCAGGCCCTTCTGCATTTGTTCACGCACTTCGCGGCGCAGGTCTTCGGCAAGATCGGCATGCGAGCTGGCCAGCGACTCATTCTGGCAAACCAGGCAACGCAGATTCTCCGCCAAACCGATCATGCGCTTTTCCAGTACCGGATCGGCGGCCATATCCGTTGCCTGTCCGGCGTGGGATAAAGCCGGCAGCAGGCACATCAGCAGTATCGACAGATATTTCATTTGGCTTGCAACTCTTTTACCAGCGGCAGGATCTTGTCGTTCAGGATTTTCGGCGTCACCGCGCCGATCTGCTTGTGCTGAATGACGCCCTGCTTGTCGATCACATAGGTTTCCGGCACGCCGTATACGCCGTAGTCGATGCCCACGCGGCCTTCGTTATCGGATACGGCCAGGACATACGGGTTGCCATGCTTGCGCAGCCACGCCTCGCCGTTCTCGCGCTTGTCCTTGTAATCCATCCCGTAAATCGGCACGAGGTTCTGGCGCGACAACTCCATGAATACCGGATGTTCACCCTCGCAAGCCGTACACCACGAAGCCCACACGTTGAGCAGCCACACTTTACCCTTCATGTCTTGCGGTGAAAATTGTTTGGCCGGCTCATGCAATTGCGGCAGAATAAATGCGGGCGCCGCCTTGCCGACCAGCGGTGACGGCACTTCGCGCGGATTCAGGCTCAGCCCGACATACAGGAAAACCGCCACAACAAAAAAAACCATAAACGGAAGTATGAAACGCATCATGATTATTTACCCTCTGTTGCCAATATATTGCCTGTGCCGCCCTTGTTTGCCGATTCCCGCTTAGTCTTCCGGTGCAGCCGGTAACGGCGGTCGCTGACCGCCAGCACGCCGCCCAGCGCCATCAGCAGGCAACCCGCCCAGATCCAGTCGACAAACGGCTTGATGTAGACGCGTACCGCCCATGCTCCCTGGCTGTCCGGTATCGGCTCGCCCAGCGACACATACAAATCGCCCAGCCAGCCGGTGTCGATGGCCGCTTCGGTCATCGGCATACCGGTCACGTTGTATTGGCGTTTTTCCGGAAATAATTCGGTGACCAGTTTGCCATTCTTGCTGGCCGATACACGCCCCTGCGCTGCCACATAATTGGGGCCCTGGATTTCCGTGACGCCGTTAAAGCGGAATTCATAACCGCCCGCCTGCACCGTGTCGCCGACATCCATGCGCACATCGCGCTCGGTTTCATAACCTTTCACCATGGTCACGCCGATGATAAACACCGCCACGCCGAAATGGGCAAACTGCATGCCGTAATAGCTCAACGATTGGCCGCGCGCGCGCTGCATGAAATTGCCGCGCCCGATCAGGCGCTCGCGCAGGCTCAACAGCACCGAGGCGACAATCCAGAACGCCAGCAACAGACCCAGCGCGATCATGGCGCTCCATTTGCCCATGGTCAGCGGCAATAGCAGCGCGGTCAGCAACGCGCTGGCAAATGCCCAGCGCACACGTTTGGCCAGCTCCGGTGCGGAAAAATTCTTCCAGCGCGCCAGCGGTCCCAGGCCCATCATCAGCACCATCGGTACCATCAGCGGCACGAACACCGCATGAAAATACGGCGGTCCGACCGACAGTTTGCCCTGGCCGAGCGCGTCCATGAACAGCGGATAAAGCGTGCCGATAAACACCGAGGCTGCCGCAACTGAAAACAGCACGTTGTTCGACAGCAGCAATGATTCGCGCGACAGCAGATCAAATTTGCCGCCCAAGCCGATTTTTGGCGCGCGCCATGCATACAGCAGCAGCGATGCGCCGATCACAGTCACCAGAAAAGACAGGATAAAAATGCCGCGCTTGGGGTCGGTGGCAAATGCATGCACCGAGGTCAGCACGCCGGAACGCACCAGGAACGTGCCCATCAGGCTCAACGAAAATGCCGCGATCGCCAACAGCACGGTCCAGCTCTTGAATGCGCCGCGCTTTTCGGTGACTGCCAGCGAATGGATCAGCGCGGTGCCCACCAGCCACGGCATGAACGAGGCATTCTCCACCGGATCCCAGAACCACCAGCCGCCCCAGCCCAATTCGTAATAGGCCCACCAGCTGCCCAGCGCGATGCCGCCGGTCATGAACACCCATGCCACGGTCGTCCACGGACGCGACCAGCGCGCCCAGGTGGCATCCATTCTTCCGCCCAGCAGCGCGGCGATGGCAAACGCAAATGCTACCGAAAATCCCACATAGCCCATGTACAGCATCGGCGGGTGCAGCACCAAGCCGGGGTCTTGCAGCAGCGGATTCAGGTCGCGCCCGTCGGCAGCGGCGGGCAACAAACGGTCAAACGGGTTCGAGGTAAACAGCATGAACAGCAGGAATCCCACCGCGACCAGCCCCATCACGCCCAGCACGCGCGCCACCATTTCTTCCGGCAGATGCCTGCTGAATAGCGCGACAGCCAATGTCCACGCGGACAAAATGAACGCCCACAACAACAGCGAGCCTTCGTGCCCGCCCCACACGGCGGCCACCCGGTATGCAACAGGAAGCTGCGAGTTGGAATGCTGCGCGACATACAGCACGGAAAAATCGTTGGCGACGAAGGCGTAAGTCAGGCAGCCGAATGCGATACTGAGAAACACGAACTGGCCGTACGCCAATGAGCGCGCCACGCCCATCAATACCGCGCTATCGCGCGCCGCACCGATAATCGGCAATACGCCCAGGCAAAGCGCCAGAAACAACGCAACGATTAACGCAAAATGGCCGATCTCTGGAATCATGCTGAAGCTTTCAAGAATTATTTGGCCAAGAATTATTTGGCTGGAGATGTTGCTGGCGCGCCGGCCTGAGTTGCCGCAGAAGCATTCGCGGCCCCGCCTTTTTTCAACGCATCGGCGGCTTCGGGCGGCATGTAGTTCTCGTCATGTTTGGCCAGCACTTCTTCGGCATGCATCACACCATCGGCTTCGATCTTGCCTTGTGCGACCACGCCCTTACCTTCCTTGAACAAATCCGGCAGGATGCCCCGGTAAATAACCGGCATGCTCTTATGCTTGTCGGTGATCACGAAATTAACCGTCAAGCCGTCCTTCTCGCGCTTCACGCTGCCCTCCTCGACCAGCCCGCCGATGCGGAAGCTGCGCCCTTGCGGGGCTTCCTTGTTATAAATCTGGGTCGGGGTAAAGTACAGGCTGACATTGTTTTTCAGCGCATTCAGCACCAGGCCGACGACCAGAGCCAATGCGGCGACGGCAACCACGATGAACACAAATCTTTTCTGGCGCGGCTTCATATCAGTTATCTTCCCCGGATTTATTATTTTTCTCGGATTTATCGTCGCGTGCTTCGTCTTCCGCTTCACGCATCAGGCGCAGCTGCTGCAAGGTAATTTTGCGCTTGTGTCTCACCATCGCGATTTCAATCGCAAAAATAAGCAGCGCAACGGCATAGGAACCCAGCCAAATGTAGGCCAGCGGGTTTTCCCGCATCCAGATATCCAGGCCATTCATGACCGCACCCCCGACACGTTACTGGATGGGAGCGCCGATGTCCCCGTCGGCACTGGAACGCGGACGTCCCGTCCGCATGCGGGCGAGGACGCCCGCGCTCCCGCATTCGCGCACCGTGTCATGACCGCACCTCCGGCAATTCAGCAATCCAGACAGTGTTGCGTTCGCGTTCCAGAATGATGCTGCGCACGCGCGCCAGCACCACCGCAATCGCATACAGCCAGCAGGCCACCAGCATAATAAACATGGCCTGCTGCATCGCAACGTGCATGGTGGTTCCGGTGAATTTGATGGTCGAGCCCTGGTGCAAAGTATTCCACCACTTTACCGAAAAATAAATGATCGGCACATTGACCGATCCCACGATCGCCAGCAATGCGCTGGCGCGGTCGGCGCGGCGCGGGTCGTCAATCGACGCGTGCAGCGCGATGAAACCCAGATACAGAAACAACAGAATGAGTTCGGAAGTCAGGCGCGCATCCCACACCCACCAAGCGCCCCACATCGGCTTGCCCCACAACGCACCGGTCCACAATGAAATGAAGGCGAACAGCGCGCCGGTGGGCGCAATGGCGGTGGCCATCATCGCCGACAGACGGGTATTGAAGATCAACCCCAGCGCCGCATAACCCGCCATGATCAGGTAAAGAAACATGGACAGGATGGAAGACGGCACATGAATGAAAATAATGCGGTAAAACTCGCCCTGCTGCGCATCCGCCGGTGCGACCACAAAACCGATATATAGCCCGACGACAAAAAGAATCGCGGCAGAAAGCGCAAACCACGGGATCAGCTTTCCGGCCAGCCCGTAGAAGGTTGTTGGTGCAGAATATTTAAACCAGTTTATTGCCAATTCATTACTCCATCGAAATACGCAACGCCTGCGCCGTCACCCACGGTGTGGACACCAGCGCAAACACCAGCATTGCGCCCAGTAAGGACAGGTGTGAAGTCACACTTAGCCCGGTCGATACCGCTTCGACCGCCCCGGTACCGAAAATCAATACCGGAATGCACAGCGGCAGTACCAGCAGCGACAACAACACCCCTCCACCGCGCAGCCCCAGGGTAAGCGCCGCGCCGATCGCACCGATCATGCTCAACACCGGCGTTCCCAACAGCAGGCCGATAATCAACACACCGAGCGCCTGCGCCGACATGTCAAACTGCAAACCCAGCACCGGCGCCATCAGCACCAGCGGCAAACCGGACACCATCCAGTGCGCGGCCATCTTGCCCAGCACCAGCATCGACAACGACTGCGGCGCCAGCATCATCTGTTCCAGCGTACCGTCCAGATAGTCAGCCGAGAACAACCGTCCCAGCGACAACATCGAAGACAACAGCGCCGCCACCCACAACACGCCCGGCGCCATCTTGCGCAGCATACTCATTTCCGGCCCGACCCCCAGCGGGAACAGGCTGACCACCATTACGAAAAAAATCAGCGTGGTGAGCACATCGGCGCGGCGGCGCATCGCCAGCACCAGATCGCGCCGTATCACCAGCACCAGCAAACCAAGCATCGATGACTTTCTCATGCCCGTTGCACTTGTCATGACAGGGACAGGTTGCGCATTTCCACCCCTGCCACTTGCAGCGGTTGATGCGTGGTAAAAATCACCATCCCCTGCCGCGCCAGATGTTCCGCAACCAGCCCCTGAATCAACTCCACAGCTCCGACATCCAGTGCGGTCAATGGTTCATCCAGTATCCACAAACTGGCATCGCTGACCAGCAAACGCGCCAGCGCCACACGCCGGCGCTGTCCTTGCGAGAGCACTTTGGTCGGCAGTCTCTCGCGCCCGCGCAAGCCCATGCGGCGCAACGCCGTCAGCGCCTCTTTTTCATCCAGCTCGATCCCGGAAAGACCGGCCGAAATACGCAGGTTCTCCAACCCGCTCAACTCATCCTTGATCGCGTTCAAATGCCCGAGGTACAGCATCTCGGCATAATATTCTTCATCCAGGTCGCGAATACTCTCGCCGCGCCATGCTATCGCCCCCTCATCCGGCATCAGGAAGCCGCACAGAGTGCGCAGCAGGCTGGTTTTCCCGCTACCGTTCGCACCCTGCACTTGCATGATCTGCCCGGGATGCAGCGCAAAGCTCAACCCGGAAAACAAGCGATGGTCGCCGCGGCTGCACGCAAGATTGCTGACTTCCAGCATGTGGGGAAAACCTGAAATTGGACAGCGCGGGATTATATACGATTGCATCCGGCGAATGCGCGCCAATGCGCAGCAACATCGCCCACGCAACGGGCGCGACAAAAGCGGGGCTGCTGTGGAATAATAGCCGCACTGTTGAATTTACCCATCGCCATGCCCGCAACCACCCTTGCCACCCTGCACCCCGGCGACAGCGCCACCATCGTCGCGATAAACGCCGAAGAAGCCTTGCATCAACGCCTGCTGGCATTGGGCTTCCGCAGCGGCAAGCAGGTCGAACTGATCCGCAAGGCCAGCTTCTCCGGCCCGTTGCAAGTGCGCATCGGCACTACCGACATCCTGCTGCGGCGCAGCGAAGCCGCCAAAATCACGGTGTGCCGGGGAGCCACCCAGGAGTCAGCAGCGACATGAAGCGCGTTGCCTTATTGGGGATGCCCAACACCGGAAAATCCACGCTGTTCAACCGCATGACCGGCGGTGCGGCGCGGGTCGGCAACTGGCCGGGCATCACCGTCGAGTTGCTCAGCGGCAAAATTCTGCTCGGCTCGGACATGGTGGAAATCATCGACCTGCCCGGCATCTACGATCTGCACGGCTTTTCCGACGACGAACAGGTAGTGCGCCACTTCCTGCGCGACAACGTGCCGGATCTCGCCGTGGTGATTCTCAACGCCACACAGATCGAGCGCCAGATGAGCCTGCTGCTGCAACTCAAGCAACTCGATATGAACCTGGTGGTGCTGCTCAACATGGCCGACGAGGCGAAGAAATTCGGCATCGGCATCGACAGCAAGAAAATGTCTGAAATGCTGGGCATCCCGATTTTCCTGCTCAGCGCAAAATACGGTGCGGGCTATCCCGAAGCCTTGCAATCCATCAGCAAAGCGTTGCGTTACCCCACGCCCGGCATGGCCGAGCAAGTGCGCAGCCAACTGGAGCAGGACGAGCATATCGAATCCGAGATGGCGCGCGTGCTGAAACATGCCGTGCAAATCCCGGTGCGCCTGTCGGACAACCTTACCGAGAAACTGGATCACGTGATGTTGCACCCGTGGCTGGGGTTGCCGATTTTCTTCGCCATCATGTATCTGCTGTTCCAGGGCATTTTCCTGCTCGGGCAACCGTTGCAAACCGGCATCGCCGAACTGCTCACCTGGCTGCGTGCGGTTGCGTTCACCCCGCTACTGAGCGGTTTGCCGCAAGCCGCGCAAGGCTTGCTGCTGGACGGCATCTACAACGGTGTCGCCACCGTCGCTTCCTTCGTGCCGATTATCGTGCTGTTCTTTTTATTCATGGCGCTGGTGGAAGACAGCGGCTATCTGTCGCGCGCCGCATTTCTGATGGATGCACTGATGGCGCGCCTGGGGCTGGATGGGCGCGGCTTCGTGATGCTGCTGATGGGTTTCGGCTGCAACGTGCCCGCGCTGATGGGCACGCGCGTGATGCGTTCGCGCGCGATGCGTTTGCTCACCATGCTGGTGATCCCGTTCTCGTTATGCTCGGCGCGCCTGCAAGTGTTCGTATTCATCAGCGCCGCGCTGTTCTCGCCAAAAGTCGCACCGGTGGTGCTGTTCAGCCTGTATCTGTCCAGCTTCGCCGCCGCGATACTCACCGCGCTGTTATTCAAGGGCCGCTTCAAAAACAGCGAGCCGTTCGTGCTGGAACTGCCGCCGTACCGCTTTCCCACCGCCCGCCAGATGGCGCTGCGCGGCTGGCTGGAAGTACGCTACTTTTTGCGCCGCGCCACCAAGTTCATCATCGCCGGCGTGGTGCTGGTCTGGCTGCTCACCCACCTGCCGTCATCTGCCATACCCGCCAGCAGCGGCACACTGGCAGGCATGATCGGCGACGCGCTGCGCCCGATCTTCGACCCCATCGGCATTAACCCGCAACTCACCATCGCGCTGATCTTCGGCTTCGTCGCCAAGGAAATCGTTATCGGCTCGCTCGCGGTGATTTACGGCCTGAGCGGCGATGCGCTCAGCGGCACAATCGGGCAGCAACTGGACTGGGTGCAAGCCTACAGCTTCATGCTGTTCACCCTGATCTACACACCCTGCCTTGCCACCGTCGCCACCCTGCGCAGCGAATCCAAAAATATGCGCTATACCCTGTTTGTCATCACCTGGTCGCTGGCGCTCGCGTGGCTGGCGAGCTTCGCGTTTTATCAGGGTGCGAGAGCCTTGGGATATTAAAGGTGGGCTCCAAGTTGGGCGAACCCAAACCAAATACACTTCAATAAAAAACCTGATCGCATAGCGCCACGGCCCGCTTCAGGGATGGCAATTCAAATGCTCGAAGTGCTTCTCGATACCACAAACAGATACTGGAAAAAGGAAGGAATGCGCCAAGTCTGAGCATCCCATTGCTATCTACCCTTGCTACCAGCTTGCAAGGTAATTTTTGGTTATTGCATTAACTCCCGCCCTGTCAGGCAAACGCTGACAATAAATTCCCCTGCGCCCTACACCACAATCAGACAAACACCGATACACAGATCATGTGCAAGGGGATATCGTTTACTGCATAGATTTTGCATGCTGAAGCGGCGCAACGAAGGAGTTGCCGCGCCTCGTGGCTGTTGAAACCAAGGTGAGCGTGACGGGATCGGTATGGACGGCTTCACCCTGTCGCAGGGACTTGAGTTAGGAGGGATTTTTTATGCACAAAATAATATCGCATAAGCAGCCGGTTTCGACTTTGCCCAACACAGGCTCGCCCATCAAGATTTGTTGAATAAGTTTCAGCACCTGAAAGATTGGTTGATGGCAAAGAATGGCACATGGTCCAAATTTGAGGAGGCAGGTTGCGTCGATTCCCTGAAAAACTACCTGATTCAGCACATCTAGGGAAGGCGGCGAGCCGTTAAAAATAGCACTCAACACTCACTTTTACGACTTCAACCCATAACGGATTATCAGGAAATTACCATGCAGCAATATGCTCGAAGTTTACCTGTGCAGCAACATGTTGGAGGCTCCCCGATGCAGCAATTCTTCCTCGCCCGCCAGCCGATCCTCGACCGCAAAGGGGATCTGCGCGCATTCGAATTGTTATTCCGCTCCGGCGGCCAGTCAATAGAGGCGGGCGAGCTGGACGATACCCACGCCACCGCGCAGGTGATGCTGCATGCGTTCGGCGATATGGGCATAGCCGGTGTGCTTGGCGCGCACAAGGGGTTCATCAACTTGGATGCCGAGTTCCTGCATAGCGACATGGTCGAATTGTTGCCGAGAAAGCAAGTGGTAATCGAACTGCTGGAAACCATCGTTATCGATGACGCGGTCATCGCGCGTTGCCGCGACCTGAAAGCGATGGGATTCAGCCTGGCGCTGGACGATGTGCTGAAGCTGGGCGATGACATCAAGCCGTTGCTCGGCGTGGTGGACGTGATCAAGCTGGACTTGATGCAGATCGCCCCCGCCAAACTGTCCGCGCTGGTAAAGGAATTCAAGAAATATCCGGTCAAACTGCTGGCGGAAAAGGTGGAAGACCGCAAACAGGCCAGCGCCTGCATGGAGATGGGCTTCGACCTGTTCCAGGGCTACTACTTCGCTCGCCCCGAAATGCTTTCCGGCAAGCACGCGGATGCTTCCAAAATGGTGCTGTTGCGCATCCTCACGCTGATGCTGAGCGGGGCCGAAAACGACAAAATCGTGGAGGCGTTCAAGGAACATCCTACCCTGTCCTACAACCTGCTACGCATGGTCAATTCCGCCAGCAACAATCTGGCCGTCAAGATCAGCTCGCTCGGCCACGGGTTGATGGTGCTGGGGCGCCGCGCGCTGCAACGCTGGGTGCAACTGCTGCTGTATGCCACCGGCAAGGAAGGGAACGTGGTCAGCCCGCTGATGCAACTGGCCGCCACGCGCGCCAAGCTGATGGAGCTGGTCGCGCGGCAGGTGCGCCAGCGCGACCTCGACTATGCCGACCGCGCCTTCATGGTGGGCATGCTGTCGCTGCTCGATGTCCTGATGGATGAGCCGATGCATGACATCGTGGCGCACATGAGCCTGCAGGAAGAGATCGAGGCAGCATTGTTGCAACACAGCGGCGATCTCGGCGACTTGCTGTCCCTGTGCGGGGAAATCGAATCGGGTGATGCTGCAGCCGTGCAAAAAAGACTGCATTCCTGCCCCAGCCTGACTGCGGATACGCTCAACGGGGCGCAACTGGAAGCGCTGGGCTGGGCCAACAGTATTGCCATGTAGATTGCTTACCCCGCGAGCGGCATGCGCGAATGGCCATTGCAATAACCCTGCGAAAAACAGGTGCAAAGGGGATATCCCCAACAAGGATATGCAAAAAATACAAATCTCAATCCGGCAGTGACCGCCAAAGTGCCTGTATGACCAAAGCGGCGTTTACTCAAGGTGCGTGAATAAACTACTCCGCGGGCATTGGATACAGCCCAGCGGTCGGTCGATCTTTACCATGGGGTAATTGTTTGTTATGAGCCTTATCTCAGCCAACAGTAATGAAATTGTCGTCGGCAAACCGCTGCCCTGGGCGTTGTATGACTGCGAGCACAACCTGCTGTTAGCGCAGGGAGATATCGTCCGCGACGATAAGCACCGGGATACACTGCTGGCCGGCAGTATCTGCCATGAACTGTCGTGGGAAGCGCCCGGCAAGGAGGTTGGCGAGGACAGCTTTTCCGTTGCTGAAGAAGCGCCCCCAAAACAACCCGCAGAGAATGAAACCGAGAAAAAAAGCTATACCTTCGACGACATGAAGCTGAAGGTGGGAGACCGGCTGAATCTTGAAGTACCGGCTGATCATGACTTCAGGTCAAAATTCCAAAGTCCCAATGAACGTTATTTGGTCAAGGTGATCGGTTTTCTGAAAGGAGCCAGCCTGTTGGTCACTGCGCCGACTACCGTTAACGCACAACTCATAGGTGGGAAAAAAGTCATCATGCGGTCTTTTTCAGGCCAGAACGCTTTTGGCTTCTCCTGCTCCATAGAACGGATATGCAAGGTTCCTTACGAATACCTGCACCTGTCGTTTCCCGATAGCGTAGAGGGGATCGTGATACGCAAGGCTCCGAGGATCAAGACCCGCATCATCGCGGCAGTGCAGGACAGCAAACCTGGCACGGCGGAGCAAATATCCGCGCTCATTTCCGATATCAGCGCCAGCGGAGCGTCACTCGATGCCAAGCAGCCGCTGGGCGGCAAGGGGGACATCCTCCACCTGTCATTCCGCATGCCTTTGCACAATATTGATGCCTACCTGTCGGTCAAGGGAGTAATTCGCGCCGTCCTCAACGGCGACGCTGCCGATACAGCAAAGCCCGGCCTCATCCATCACGGCATCGAATTCCACGAGCTGCAACCGAACGACTGTGTTGTCCTGCAAAGCATGGTCTATCAGCAGATGATTGAGAACCCGCACAAGCTGATGTAAGCAGCCTGTAGCAAATTGAAGTGCCACAGTCGAAAACAGCACGTCACCAGCATCTGCTTAAGTCCATGCAAATGGCAATGGCCGATTATCAGCATACCAACTATTGCAAGAACACTCCCTACCGCCCCAACACCTTGAGGTACACGGCGCGATAAGCCTCCGCGCTGGCTTTCCAACTGAAGTCCTTGGTCATGCAGTTCCTGCGCAAGGCTTTCCATTTACGCTGGTCATGGTAAAGATCGACCGACCGCTGGATCGTGGCAAACAGGTTTTCTGCGCTCATGCCTTTAAACACAAAGCCGCTGGCGCTACCGTCCTTGAGGGTTTCCGCCGTGCAATCCACCACCGAATCGACCAAACCGCCGGTGGCATGGACGACCGGCGGCGTGCCATAGCATTGGCTGTACAACTGATTCAGGCCGCACGGCTCAAAACGCGACGGCATGATAAATATATCCGCTCCCGCTTCGATTTGATGCGCCAGCGCCTCGCTGAAGCCGATGTTCACGCCAACCTTGCCGGGATAGCGCTGCGACAGGTTGCGCGCAGCTTGCTGCATTTGCGCTTCACCGCTGCCGAGCATGGCTAACTGTGCCGGCAATCCGATAAGCTGCGGCGCAACTTCCAGTAACAAGTCCAGCCCTTTCTGATGGGTGAAACGGCTGATCACGCCGAGCAGCGGGACATCCGGCACAATGTCCAAACCCAGCCTGCATTGCAGATATTCCTTGTCAGCCGCCTTGCCGGCCATGCGTGCCACGCTGAATTTTTTAACCAGATGTTTGTCGGTTGCGGGATTCCATTCATCGGTATCGATACCGTTAAGAATGCCGTTAAGGTCGCCGCTACGTTTGGTCAGCAGCCCTTGCATGCCGAAACCAAGCTCGGCTTGCTGGATTTCTTTCGCGTAGTTCGGGCTGACGGTGGTGATGTGGTCGGCATAAAACAGACCCGCCTTGAGGAACGACATATGGCCGTAAAATTCCACACCGTCGATACCAAAACAGGATGGCGGCAAACGCAGTTCCCGCAATATTGCCGGGGCGTAATTCCCCTGAAACGCCATGTTGTGGATCGTGAAGACGCTCGGCACGGCACCCTGCGCAAAGCGCAGATAGGCAGGGGTCAAACCGGTTTGCCAGTCATTGCAATGCACCAGATCGGGATGCCAATCCAGCGGCGATGCGCTGCTGCCGAGCACGGCGGCAATTTTGGACAACAGGCCGAAACGTTGCGGATTGTCCGGCCAGTCTTGCCCTTTGGCGTCCTGGTAAGGGCCGCCCTCACGCTGATATAAACTCGGGCAGTCCAATATCAGCAGCGGCACATCATTCGCCGTCACAGCGGACAACAGCCGTGCAGATGGGAAACCCGACAGGGTATCGAATGTTGCGACGACTTTGTGCTGCGCCAGTTGCGCGATAACTTGCCGGTACCCCGGCAGCAGCACGCGCACATCCACCCCAATGGCGCGCAAGGCAGCTGGCAGCGCGCCACTGACATCGCCCAAACCGCCAGTCTTGATTAACGGAGCGGCTTCAGAAGTTGCAAACAGTACTTTTAATCCGGCCATTTTTCTTTATGACAATGCCAAATATCCGACCCTGTGCGGGAACGGCAGGCCATCAGCCATATTGTTTGAACCATTGCTTTGCATTTTCCACATCCAGCGCGATTTGCCGCGTCAACGTATCCACATCGGGGTATTTTTCTTCATCGCGCAGCTTGTGCAGAAAATCGAGGCGCATGTGCTTGTTGTAAATCTCGCGCGAAAAATCGAACACGTGAACTTCCAGCACCGGCTTGCCATCCTGCCTCACCGTCGGGCGCACGCCCAGGCTCGCCACACCCTCCATCGGAGGCAAACCGTCGCCATGCACACGCACCACGAAAATTCCGGACAACGGCGGGCGGTTGTGTTTCAACTGGATATTGGCAGTCGGGAACCCGAGCTGCTTACCCAGGCCATCACCGTGCTCCACGCGCCCGCTGATGCTGTATGGCCGCCCGAGGTAGCGCCGCGCCATAAGCATATCTCCGTCGGCCAGCGCAGCACGCACCGCCGTGCTGGAAATTCGCACGCCGCCATGCAGCACACTATGCACTGCCTGTACCGCGAAACCCTGCTGTGAACCGATTTTTTCCATCAGCGCAAAATCACCGGCACGCCCGTTACCGAAGCGGAAATCGTCGCCGATCAACACAAATTTTGCCGACAACTTTTCATGCAGCGCATGAATAAAATCCGCCGCCCCCATCTGCGCAAAACGCGTATTAAAGTGGCATACATGCACGCGGTCGATGTTCATGGAATCGAACAACTCCAGCTTCTCGCGCAGGCTGGTCAGGCGTGCCGGGGCCTGTTGTGGCGTAAAAAATTCGCGCGGATGCGGCTCAAAAATCACCACCGCCGTTGATAGCCCGCGCGTTTGCGCTGCTGTATGTAATTCATTCAGCAACGCCTGATGGCCCAAATGCACCCCGTCGAAATTACCGATGGTAAGTGCTACAGGCCGGGTATCGGGGGAATAGAGTCCGCGTAAAATCTGCATGGGCGCAAATTATACCCGAGGGGCATAAAACTATTGGCAGATTAAATACACAGCACCGCAAAATCGGCACAACAAAAAGGGTTTAAGCGAAGTCGCTTAAACCCTTGTGTTTTTTTTGGTAGGCACGAGTGGACTCGAACCACCGACCCCTTGGATGTCGACTGATTTACTCGTTATAACGTATTGATTTCATTAACTGTAACAGTGCCGCTCGTTCCCCATTTTGCACTGTTTTGCCAGGTAATTACCCCTCAAGTCACCGAAAAGTCACCACAGTCTTGCATCGCAAGTCTGTGACAACTCCATCACAAGTGCGTAGCATTTGTGGCGATTAACAAGTAAAACGACAAGAATATATTTTTCAATGGCCGCTTCCAGGAAGGCAATTACAATAGCCAACATTCTGTTGTGTGCCAGAAGCGGTCGTTAACCTGTGGCTCTTGAGCATTATTAATGCATGCTATGATTCCGGCGTTCGCATACAAATCGTTAGGCAATCCGCATGGCTCAAATTATTCTTGGTGTATTCCTGATTGCGTTAGCGCCGATTATGGCGTTTTACGGGCAGCAAATTGCGAGAGATGGTTGGGCCAAGATGTATCCACCTTCTTCTGCCATGGTTGACCGTCCAGTAGCGGCTTCAGCCGAAACGACGATTAGTTCTATCTCATCCGTAAAGCAAACTGGCGTTACAGCAGGGATTATCAATGGCCCTGTAACAATTAACACGACTGCTACAGAACGTCCAAATAGAACTGTGAACCGAGATAAGGAAGCCATATATCAGACTGGAGGAGATGAGGAGCGTATAGTAAAAAATCTTCCACAGAATCCTGAACATATAAAGGAATTGGAGTTTAGTGCCGTAGGGACACTGCTTCAATTATCGGGAAGGTTTGCAAAGACATTACCTGAGATACGTGTGCTTGCCGAGAACTCATTTCATTTTCCACAGCACAATCCTAATTGGACTGATGCAAAATTCCGATTCCCAATCACTACGCTCCCTAGCCCCATAACCAACTCCATTGCGTACGTCAAAATCGCAGATGTAGGTGTCGTCAACGGCGAGCGCAAGATACTTATAGGCGACCCTTCACAAAATCTTCCAATATTTCCGGGCCAAAACAAAATCTCCATTTTTTTTATCACGCCTGATGGGCAAGAGCAGGTAGCCTTTGTCGAAGTATTCCACTCGGGGAGTTTTGAGAACAACGCGTTAACGATCATTAGAAAGCATTGACCACCTTGCCCTAGGTAGAACGGCCAAACTGTTGAGATATGCTGTTCTTTCATTATGGATGTCTGCAATGTGTCGTTAGCTGAGCTTGGTGAACGGCTGGTTTCGGGAAGTCCTCCTTGTGATTTTTATACTTGAGTACAAGTGTATAGTAGCAGCACACCTCGTAAAATAAGCCTAATACCAGTTCGTGAAACTACCTAAACTTTCCCGAGAATTCATTTCCTCCAACCTCAAGGAAAGCATTCCTGAGTACGAGGAAATGCTGATTTTTATTGAGCAGAATGGTGGCTGGGTCAGCACTCCTCCCAAAATGCTCGAAATGATAGACAGGCTTAAAATCCACAACTACCCAGAACTCTATAAAAACAAAGAAACACTTTCCAAACTACTGCTATTGGCCTTTATGCCAGCCGAAGAAATAAATGCTTTGGGCGCCAAAATTCAACAAATGAATGAGGAAGAACAAGCACTCTGCACTGAAGAACTGATTAACTCTATGAGTGGAGCGTCCACCGCCTTTTTTGACTCTATCCCAGACACCCCAGAAGAGGAGCAGGCCGCCCAAAAAGCAATAAGCGAACTTAGCCCAGAAGAATTTACAAAGGCCATGCAACAAGCTCAAATCACTATGTCGGCATTCTTTGCAACTTTTTTTAACCTCATCTCAATGATGGTTCACGGACGCAGAATGACCGACTTGGTACAGGCAGCAGAATGCGGTGATGAAGACGCATTTTTTCTTGCTGCGCAGATCGACAAGCGCATTCTGTCAGCCCTGCCCTATTTTAAAGAACGTTACGACAGGGCAATTTTAAACGGTGAGACAGACTTCCTGGACAAGCTGCACTATCGCCTTAAGAGCCCTCTTTTACGAAGCAATATTCGCTACAAAACACTGTGGCTTACCTTGGCTTGTTTGGATGAAAGTGGCTATTTAGATGGATCACTCAAGCATCGCGAGATTCTCGACATTTGCGATGCCGCAGGTGTCGGCGGTTACAAAAACAGAATTGAAGATGTTGGATACTTGTCCAAACGCATACGCGAATATCGTGAGTTCCAGAAAATCAATCAAAGGTCAAGGCACTAGAATTCTTTTCTAGTGCCTCGAAACACTCACTCCTGAGGCATAAATTTCTTAACCGTTGCGGAAAGCAATCGCATGTCCGCCGCTGGTTAGGAGTTTTAAAATGTCTCATCAGTCTGATTCAAACAGTCAATCCAGTACATTCAGCAATAATGCAGCATATTTCACCACCGCCGCGCAGCAGCCCGACCGCACACACGCGCAGCGTGTGCCGGACGGGCGAATAAGCAGCGATGGTGGAAAGGGTTCGCCGCCTACTAACAGAGAACCCTATAACAGCAATAATGAGTACTTCAAGCTTTTAAGGTTTGGAGTTGATAGTCTCTACCTCTCCTATCAAGGTGACCTGTTTGAGCATGTGCAGGCCAGATTGACTCAACTCAAGCAACTCGCACAGCATCCTGAAATCGATCAGCAAGCCCTCGCACAATATCCCATCGCCGGCCATACCTTCGAAGTAAAGGACAAAGGTTCATCGGTGTTCCCCTATGTGCTGGAAGATGGCGCATTCCGTATTCAACTATCCAGAAGCTCCAAAAAGCTGCCTATGGCCTACGTGAAGATGTCCTCTCGGTATCTGGCTAGTGTCACCCCAAAGGAAGCAGAAGCGCATCTTCACGCCATCTTGAATGAGCTTGGAACGCTCACAGATTCGGCACACGTCAGCCGCATCGATTTGTTTGCTGATTTTGTTTCAAACGAAAACATGGAATCATGGGGGCGTGAGGCTTGGGTAACACGCGGCAAATACATTGCCGCCTACTCGGTGGCCGAACAGTTTACAGGTTGGACGATAGGTCTAGGCGGCAACATGGCTTGCCGTTTATATAACAAGCTACTGGAGATCGTTGAGAGTGGCCGCAATGATCTTCTCCCCTTATGGAAAGCTGGAGGGTGGGTGTCTGGCGAACCTATCTGGCGCGTGGAGTTTCAGTTCAGGCGTGAGGTGCTTTCACAACACAACCTTGTCAGGCTAGACAGCGTGCTGGAAAACCTGAACGGCCTATGGAGCTATGCAGCAACGGAATGGCTGCGACTTACTATCCCCAACCCAGACGACCAGACGCGTTCCCGCTGGCCCATTCATCCGCTGTGGGGGTATCTATCCTCAATTGATTGGGAAACCGATGGAGGGCAGCTTACAAGATCATTTGATGCCACCAGAGTGCCAGAGGACAAACGGATATTTTCGCTGGGTGCAAGTGCGATTGCATCCTATATGGCAAAAAATGGCCTCACGAATTATGCCGATGGGATTGATAGCTTTCTTTATGACCTCTATGGATATTTTCAGAGCACAGGTGAATTCATGGGGCTGTCAGCAGAAGAGTTTCTGCTCGAAAAGGTTCGTCTGCGCGGAAAAGAATTCAACACGATCCAAAATCGGGAAGCAGAAAAATGGCTGCGCCAAGAAGAAGAACTAAAACGCCTCGCGCTGGAAAAAGCCACCGCTGATTATCTCAGGGCATCAAAAGGCGGTTTGTAATGGATAAGCGCGGCTACAACTGCCAAGAGGCGGCGCATTACCTCGGTATCAAACGCCGCGCATTTGAAAAACATTTTCGCCCACTTCTCACCGGCGCCCCCATCGGCACGTCGCTGATCTTCGATAGATTTGACCTCGACCGCATTTTGGAAGAGCATATCCATCGGAACGAGCGGCCTATGGAGAAAGGAGGTATCACATGGGCCGAGCTCAAACTGGCATCAACCAGGACAAGCAGGGCTTCTGGTGTGTCGACCGGATATACAAAGGCACTCGACTTCGCAACCGTTTCGAGTCGCTTGAAGAAGCAGAAAGCTGGTTAATTTATCAACTGGAACAGCTTCGCCAATTGCACCTGTTCGGGATTCGTCCCAAACGGATGTTTGACGAAGCTGCTGCGAAATATCTGCTCGACCATCAGGAAAAAGTGTCGCTTAATCTCGACATCTATCTGCTGGAAAGGTTGATGCCCTTTATAGGTAAGCTGACGCTCGATCAGATTCACGATGGAACGCTGGCATCCTATGTAAAGGATCGGAAAGCCAACAAGCTGGCGAATAAAACCATTAACTTGGGGCTAGAGCTGGTGAGAAGGATTCTGAACCTTGCTGCACGCAGTTGGCGCGATGAGGATGGGAAAACATGGTTAGAAACCCCTCCCCTCATCTCGGTGCTACCGCTCATAGGCTTCCAGCGCGAACCGCGTCCCATTACTTGGACAGAACAACGGCGCATCATACCGTTACTGCCGGATCATCTCGCAAAGATGGTTCTGTTCGATTTGAACACGGGTGCAAGGGACGAGGTGGTGTGTGGTCTGAAGTGGGAATGGGAAATCGCTATTCCTGAACTTGGCGTATCGGTGTTTGATATTCCAAGGGAGAACGTCAAGGGTCGGAAGCGTGGTCGCGTTCTGGTCTGCAATACGGTGGCTCAAAGCATCATCGAAGCGCAGCGCGGAAATCATCCCGAGTTTGTGTTTCCCTTTCGGGGGCATCGTGTCGAGACTATGAACAACACTGCTTGGCAAAGAGCGCGAAGGATTGCGGGAATCCCCGATCTGCATATTCACGATTTGCGTCATACGGTGGGAATGCGGCTGCGCGAGGCAGGAGTGCGTGAAGAAACGATTGCAGACATTTTGTGGCATGCCCGACAAGGCATGACGGCTCATTATTCGGTAGTCCAGATTGATGAGTTGGTGGAGGCATTAAACCGCATCACAAATGAGGGCAGTCGGGTCAATCGCAGCCTTGCAATGATCCGAAGGGAACAGCTTGGTGAGAAAAGTCACCCAAAAGCCACCATAAAAAGAAAAATGGGCTAGACCGTTTCTGATCTAACCCATTGATTTTTTGGTAGGCACGAGTGGACTCGAACCACCGACCCCTTGGATGTCGACAAGTTAAAATAACTTTTTCAACTTAAACCATTTCGATCTCTATCGGACAGCTTCGGACATGGCCTGACAAATAATATTCAATAAATACCTATTGTTAAGCATTCGCTTTGGCGGTATAATCTGTCCAATACTGTGCGGCCTGAACCGATAGCAGCCGATTTCTGGTTTACCCCCCAGTTTACCCCCGGAAAGCAAAGGTGAATACAATGACTCGATACCCAAAATCTGGAAAAGGCTCCAAGTGGACTATCAAAGAGTTGGCCGCTATCAAGCCGGAATGGAAGGGTGACACGTTGAGTGATGGCGAGGGACTGTCCGGCGAGGTTCGTTTTTCTGGATCGGTATCCATCCATTTTCGGTATGCCTTCAAATGGGCTGACAAAGTGGCATGGCACTATTGCGGTGCCTATCCTGCGAACGACATGACAACCATCCGCGAAGAGCGCGATAAGGCGCGTGCATTAGTTAAATCTGGCATCGACCCCAGGGCCAACAAGAAAGTTGTTAAAATCGAAGCGCAGGCTGCTATCGTTGAAGTCATACGTGCCGATGAACAAAAGCGCACCGAAGCCCTCACCTTCAATGATCTCTACAAGATATGGATCAAGGACGGGGTGAACCGCAGCGACGGCAACAAATACATTACCCAGTCATTCGGCAAGCACGCCATTCCGGTGCTGGCCAGTATCGAAGTGCGCCACTTATCCGAGCAACACCTGCGCAATCTATATCGAGCAATCATCGCCACCGGCAAGGTGGCCACAGCGGTTGAATTATCCAAAGACATCGGGCAAATGCTACGCTGGGCAGAAAAGCGCAAGCCTTGGCGCGCCTTGCTAATCGACGGGAATCCGACGGAACTGGTTGAGATTGAAAAGTTGGTTCCAGCCGATTACACCAAGGAGCGCACACGGTTATTGAGCATTGAAGAAATTTGTAAGCTCAAGCAGGCAGTTGACGAATCTGAATCCATCTATGCGGATGCTGAAAATAAGCGTACATCCGAAAGACCTTTAAAAAAAGAAGTGCAGATCGCCTTGTGGTTATGTCTGGGAACTATTTGCCGCATTGGCGAATTGCTGATGACAGAATGGAAGCATGTAAACTTAGAGCAGCGGACATGGTTTATTCCATCGGCCAACACCAAAGGCGAGCGCGGAAGAAAATGCGATCAACTCGTTTATCTGTCTGGCTTCACACTAGATCAATTCAAACAACTGCACGCACTGACAGGCGACAGCGAATGGGCATTCCCAGCACGCTTCAAAGAGGGGCATGTATGCGAAAAAACAGTCAGCAAGCAGGTGGGTGATAGGCAGGTTAAATTTAAGAGTCGCACCCGCAAGCTGAAAAATCGGGTTGAAAATAACAAACTTGTTGTCGGCGAGGAAGAATGGACGCCCCACGACCTGCGTAGAACCGGCGCAACTCTCATGCAGAAATTAAAAATCAGCAGAGAGGTGATCAACCTATGCCAGAATCACGTGATCGGCTCTAAAGTTGACCGGGTATATTTGCTCGATGACTACGCGGATGAAAAACGCGAGGCTTGGAATAAACTTGGCGACAGGTTAGAAGCAATTCTGAGCGCATCCAATGTTGTCAGCTTGAAAAGTGCATAGCCAAGTTGGATACGCTATAGTATGCAATAAATCTCAAATTATCAGGAGGCTAACATGATGCAAACCCTTGAAGCCACGCTGGATGAAAGCGGCCATATCCATTTTATCGAACCCGTAAAAATCAGTGGGATGCGGCGCGTTCTAGTTACGCTGCTCGAAGCTTCCAATGAAAATGGCACACCCTCCTCCACTCGCTTCAATAAAATACCCGCACGCGGAGCCATGAAAGGAATGCTGTCGAGCGTAGATGAATTCATCGCCAACAAAGCCGCAGAAATCAGATTGGAAGAAATGCCATGAAAGGCTACCTCCTCGATGCGTGTGCCCTTATTGCTCTGCTAAATGACGAGCTAGGAGCGCAACGGGTCGAAGCTATCTTGTCCGGCGATACACCCGTGTACATGAGCACCATCAACACACTGGAAGTTGCCTACGATGCCGTGCGTCGCAGTAAAAATAACGAAGCGGCAGCCATGACATTGCGCCTAGTATCGGATGCCAACATCGAAATGTTGTGGGCACTGACAGAGACTGAATGGCTAGCTGCCGCCCGTTGGAAAGCGCGGGGCCGACTCTCACTGGCCGATGCGATTGCGCTGGCTATCGCAGAAACGCGCAATCTCAAACTAGTCAGCGCAGACCACCATGAGCTAGACCCGCTCGAAGCAGAAGGGCTGATTCAAGTTGAATGGCTACGTTGATTCGCAAGCAGCAAATAGGTTTGACACATCAATTGTGGTCGATAGATAGCTCCACCAGTCATGCCGCGCCCTCCCTGACAGCGCGAGAGCTACGACAACTTCAACTGCGCCTTCGATTTCCTGCCTGGCGATACCGAGGGAATATACCCAGCTATTCGGCAGACCAGACTAACCCGCAGCCCGTTATAAGCTCAATGGGGGCGTTCATTACCATAGGTTTGTGATGAGGGTCAGTCACCCTCATTTACTCTCTCACGAAGCTCCTTGCCCGCCTTGAAATGCGGCACATACTTGGCTGGCACTTTCACCTTTGCGCCAGTCTTGGGATTGTGCCCCTGACGTGGTGGACGATAATTCAGAGTAAAACTGCCGAACCCGCGTATCTCGACACGCCCACCTTTCGATAGCGTATTCGATAACGCATCAAGGATTACCTTGACGGCCAGCTCGGCATCTTTTGCTTGTAGTTGAGTGTGTAGTTGAGCAAGGCGGCCAATCAAGTCTGCGCGGGTCATGGCGGGGTGGTTGTCATGGTTGGTAGTCAAACATATTTTACTCCGCCGCATACATGGAAGAAACATTTCGTTATTGTATCTTGCCATGCTTGACTAATCGTGAACAGATAGAACCTTCAGTCCGTTCGTGTTCTTCAGCGAGCTGCTTGATCGTTTTGCCGGAGTCAAAAGCTTTAACTAATCGTTGATCCTCTTCATCTGCCCAAGGCTTACCTGCATTACCTGGGAGTCGTTTTTGTCGGTCTGCAGCCTTCTTGGCGCGTTCTTTTAATCTCTCCATTGCCTCCATTGCCACAAACAACGCCCGCACTGTTTGCGGGTGCTGATATGGGCTATCAGCCGAGTATTCCTCCCCAGTGTGCGGATCAACACCATTGGCCAACGCTTGAATTATTTCCAGCGATTTATCAGCATCCATTTCATCTCCATTACGTGTCCAGCACATCCCAATCATCCCCGAGCACCCAACGGATTGCCGAGAGTTTGCCGTTGATCATCCCCCATTCAAAATCGTCCCATGGGCCAAAATTCTCCTTGCCGTAGCGCTGCACAACATCATGCAAAGTTTTCATCCCACATTCATCAAAAGCTTCTTGCTGAATTGTGCTAATTTCACCGTGAATCATCTTGGTCTCTTGTATAGCATTGAGACGCCTTTTGTTCCGGTTGAACCAAATTTGGTGGTATAGAAAATCCTCCGCTTGTTGCAATTCTTTGAGGCTGCGCGATGCATTGTCTATGCATGTATCGTTGGTAGTTTTTGTCATTTTTGCTTTACTCCAAAGTAAGTGATATATAAAAGAAAGTGCCTGGATATTACCTAGCCACGGAAAGCTCTGTGTATTGCTCTGCCAAATATGCCACCTGCATTTACGTTGGTATCATCGATTCAAGAACATTTTGCGCCAAAAGATATCCAAAGGGTGCAGTCGTTACCTGACCCGATCCGCTGCCTTTTAAATGGCAGTTTAATTCTTTTGATTTGGCAATCATCTGGGCTTTTGCCGCTTTGCAATTCTTGGTTCCTATAGTCGCTTATTTCCTTCCTCCATGTCGAAGTCCATACGACTAATTGGGCAATGCGACTCATGTCTTCGATAGAGCAATTGCGAAAATCTGCAACAGGCGCACTTTGCGCAAACTCAGGTAGATTGCAATCCTCAATCAGGAGATGAATTACGGCTGTACCATTGCCTTCGATTTCATGCAAAAGCCCTTCAGTCAGCCTTTTCTGACACCAGTCAGACGCGGCTGATTCATTAGATAAAACGATAATGATGGCATTAGTTTCGGCAGGATATTTTCTCACTTTCTCAATTAGCAAATCCCCTTCTGATATTTCAAAAATTGTAATTTGGCAATTAATTTTACGACTGAGTTTTATTGCAAGCTAATTGACGAACTCTTTGTCGTTTTGTGCGTAGCTTATACAGATGTTCATTTTGTTTTGTTCCTGGTGAGTGATATGGAATGAAGAAATGGAACGCAATTTGTCCGCTCTTCAGACCATAAGCCAGGTAGATAATTTTTTATAAACGACGGATAAAATGCGCGGGATAGGCGGAGAAAGTGATGCCAGCAAAGCCTTCGAATGGCGTTACTGACCGCCCTCATCATAGCATCCGATGGGATAAGTTCTGGTACTAGCGGGAGATTATTTTACTGGCTGCGAAGGTCCTGTTTACGGCGATGATTTAGCGATGCTGACCTGCTCCTTACGACACATAAGAGACCGTCAGACACTACCGGTAAAGGAAATTAGCCGTTCAATTTTAATGCCGATGCTGATGATGAGTATCTGGGAAATGTGGATGGGTATGTTCCAGCAATTCATGCCGGTGAAGATGGCGATGTTTGCTGCCGGGTATCACCAGATAATCGTGTTCATGCTGGTGGTGTTCGTCATGGATGTGTTCATGATCGTGCTCAATTTCTGTGTGGGTATGCATATGCTCATGGCGTTCGGTCAGATGCAGCCATGTGCCCAGCGCCATCAAGATACCTGCAATGAGCAGTGGCATCGTAACTACCTCTCCCATCAGCAAGGCCAGCAAAGCGCCGAAAAAGGGTGCAATGGAAAAGTAAGCTCCCGTGCGTGCAGTGCCAAGGTGGCGCAAGCCAACCACGAATAGAGCCAAACTTACACCATAGGCAAAAAAACCTACCCCCATCGCACCGGCCAAATTCGGCAGTGCTGGCATGGAAGCGCCCAACGAGAATGCCAAAATCAAATTGACTATGCCAGACACAAGGCCTTTCACTGAGGCAATCCAGGTAGCATCCGTAAGCGATATCTTGCGGGTCAGATTGTTGTCGATACCCCAAGCGAAGCAAGCACCAAGAACAGATAGCGTCGGCCATAGTCCGGCAAACCGTGCTTCTCCCGGCCAACTTAAGACAACCGCACCTGCCACGATAGCCCCCATGCCAAGTGCGATGCGCCGGTCAAAGTTCTCCTTGAAAGCGAACCATGCCAGCAGGGCAGTGAACACGCCTTCGGCATTTAGCAAGAGAGATGCCCCAGATGCCGACATACCAGTCAGCCCGACCATCAGCAGCACAGGCCCGATGATACCCCCCGCCAGAACTGCCCCGATAAACCACAGACGGTCTTCAGTGGGAAGGCGCACCGATGGGGCACTGACAATTCGCCGATAAATAAGCAGTCCCACACCGGAGCCAAGATAGAGCAAACCGGCCAGCATCCACGGGCTTACAGTTTCCAGCAGCAATTTTGCGAGTGGCGTTGCGATGCCAAACAACAGGGCGGCGGCGATGGCCGCAAGTACACCGGAGTGATTAAGTGCGCCGCGTCTCAGCATCATGTACCGTTCCGTTGAATTCAGTAGAAAAAGGTGAGCACTATACCGTGCCCACCCCCATAGCTTATTTGCCAGTAAAGTTGGTGGCAATGTAGGTGCCATCATCTCCCATGAATACATGCAAAGTCTGCTTTGCCTTGTCGCTCACTTTGTTATTAATGAACGTCACCACCCACTCTTTTCCATTACTTGTTACCTTGTCGTATTGGACATCTGCCCAGCTTTTGTCGAGCTTGCCGCTTTCGACCAGAGACTGAACTTTCTCGGTGGCTTTTTTGGTTATTTCGGTGGCAGAAACAGTGCCGTGATGCCCTATGCTGCCATGAGCGTATGCAGTTACTGGCGATACAAAAAGAAGGGAGGAAACGAGTAGAGTTGTTGAAATATTACGCATGATTAACTCCTTTAATAATTAGTTCGTATGTAAACCACTGAATGTCAATCAATCGACTGATGACTGTTTTTTCTGGCGAGTTCCGCAACACGAGCCTCATCCAGTTTGATGTGCTCGTGATAATGGTTGTCGGCACTGAAACCGAACTCGTCCGGGTTGCTGATATGCGAATAGCCATGCATTTGCATCAGGAACAGAAAGACCCCGGCAACGACTAACCCATAGTTTGACAGTATGCTGAAGTGCTTGAACGAGTGTGCCTTGCGCCAGCCCGACAGAAACAACAGCATGACCGCCAACGCCAATACCTGACCCGCTTCGATACCTATGTTGAACGAGATGATGTTCAACAGAAGTTCGTCTTTATTGAGCGGCAATTGCTGCAGGCGTGTTGACAATCCCAAGCCATGAATCAGGCCAAGACCGGTGATCATGACCAGCAGGCTGGGTGCCTTGATGCCGAGAAAGCGTTTAAAACCGTCGAGGTTAGCAAATGCGATATAGCAGACGCTCAAACCGATCACGGCATCGACCAGAAAGTAATTGATCTGGATGCCGTTGAACGTTGCGTATATCAGCGTCGCGCTGTGCCCGACGGTAAACGCCGTAATGTATTTGACGATCTCCTTGAAGCTGGTCAAAAAGAAGACTATCCCGAATACAAACAGGAGATGGTCATAGCCCGAAAGCATGTGCGTAGCGCCAAGCCACATGTAGCGCAGGTTGCCGCCATCAATAATCGACAGCTTCTCCGCTTCCGACATGCCGTGGCCGAATACTTGCCCGGCGATGAGCATAGCGGCAAGCGCAAGCAACCATCGTGATTGTTTCATCATAGATAACATGGATACCTCCAAAAATATGAATTGTTCCGCAGGCCAAATACGCACTGCGGAAAATTAAATCAAACTGAACGGTACTCAGGAAATCTGAGGAGGGGCGCGAGGCTGGCCAGGTTGACGAGGGGGAGGATGGGGCAGGGAATTGCAGCTATCGGGCAGGCCAAATTCCCTTGTTTGCGGTGGTAGTTGGCAATAGACAAAATCGGCCAGAATGGCCGGCTGAATGTCCAGTTGCTTATCGTTTTGCGGACTCTTGTCGTGGTCGAGATTAACAACCTGTGCCTCGTCTTCTTGCGGATGGGCAGAGTCAATTTGATCGGCGTGAAAAACTACCTGCTGATGGGTGTGCGCCTTAACATCATGCTGGTGCTGTCCACCGCCATGATCGTGCTGCACATTCAAATGCGCGTGCAATGGCGTCCAACTGAATACCAGAAAAGCGGTGCTCAGAAGGAGAAGCAATGCTTTGTTGAAACGTTGCTTGATCATGTTGGCGTTGAACCAAATGTGTTTTGTATGCCGGAAACGCGCCCTATTATATACACGTCGATGACAAAACTGTGTTTTCTGAGTGTGAACGGCTCTGCTCTTGAAAACAGTGTAAGCCAACCATAACTCGAATATTGAATTTCCGCTGGCACATAGCACTACTTCGACTCGCTGAGCTCAAACCTAGAAAGCAGTCACTGGCGTTTCAATTCAACAGCCCGCCCCATAGCAGTCGTTCACCAAGTAACGCTACGACATATAGCGAACCTCCCAAACTCCGCGTCGGATACTAAAGCCCTACTGCTTGGCCTGCACCAAGCAATGTGGCAATACCTAGCACTGCAAAAATGGCTGCCGCAATTCGGTGCACCAGCTTGACAGGCATTTTGTGTGCTATCCGGTCTCCCATGATGACTGCCGGTACATTCGCCAACATCATTCCGAAAGTTGTGCCAGCCACGACTGCAAACAGATTCTGATATTGAGCAGCCAACGCAATCGTGGCCACTTGAGTTTTATCTCCCATCTCAGCTAGAAAGAAGGCAATGAGTGTAGTGCCAAAAACACCAAATCGAGCAAGCTTGGCATCACCTTCATCGAACTTATCGGGAATCAGAGTCCATCCCGCCATCGCTATAAATGAAACCCCAAGAATCCAGCGCAGAGTCTCAGGCCCCATCAAGGTGGTTATCCAAGAACCAACAGCACCAGCAAAGCCATGATTGACTAACGTAGCTACCAGAATACCGGCAATGATAGGTATAGGCTTCCGAAATTTTGCGGCCAGAATGAATGCTAGGAGTTGAGTTTTGTCGCCAATTTCGGCGAGGGCTACGATGCCCGTTGAGATAAGAAAAGCTTCCATTTCGGTTTCCTTGGCCGGATTTGGACGAATGACCATACCACCCTTCCGGCCAATCAGAAGGCAGTATGGTCAAAGGTCTTGCCAAGAATAAACCGCTTGCGCCATGGTCGAATGACCAAGCATGTTGACGCAAGCCCCTCTTTATAAAAAAGGGCGACTACTCCCCAATGACTGGATAAAATTATATCGCTGTAAACCTTTAGTGTCTATGCTTTGAAACCCAAACAGGCAATAAATGCACTATGCTAGCTACTGACACGATTCTGCTTCTGGGGGCATGCACCGCAAAGCAGACCTTTGTCAATCCACGCATTCTCTCGATGTCCGCTTTGCTAAACAATAATCAAGCACGTACTATGTGCCAGAAGGAGCCGTTCACCCTATTTCCCCCGATACCAAATACTCCACGGGCCGAGATTACAGGGAGAGAATCCTCACGTAGAAGTATCAGTGTTTTTTCATAAGAAGTGCCCACATAAGTGATAAAGAATGCCTTCGCGCTTATGGCCTCTTGCGTAACGCGCGCTACACACGGCGATTCCCATCACCAAACCCACGGCCTCGTCGAGGCAAAGCGCGCGATTCCCGCCGATAGCCCCCCAATCAAGAAGCCAGCAAACACGTCTGCTGGGAAGTGTGCGCCGACAGCGATGCGCGACCAACCTACCCATACCAGCCACGCCGCCAACAGTACTCGAAATCGGAGTGTTACCAGAGGCCACAGGGTCACGGCTACCAGCATGCTGTAGGCTGCATGCCCGCTCGGAAAGCTGTACTTCGCCAATGATCCGTACCATACCGGGCAGCGCTACCACAGGCCGTGGGAAATCTACGAGCAGCTTCAAAAATGCGACTGCAAGCCACGTCAATGCAAACCCAAGCGCGAAGCGTTGTGCCTGAGTTCGTACCACTAATGCCAACTCACCGATCCCCTGCCCCGCCCCAAGACGCTTGCGGATCAGTGCCTCCTCGGTCGGGCAGTCCATGTTGTGTATGACGAATACCGACTGTTTCATTACCTGCTCTCACAACCTGTGTGATCAGGGACTGATCACATTGATTTTTTATTATTTGAACGGATGCTCGAATGACAGGTATAAGAAAATACTATTATTACCTGCCGACGGGCCTATTCCAATCGGCATGGAAATTCCAGGGACGATCTGAAGGCCGGAACTATAGTTGCTGGCAAAGCGAACACCCGGATTAATGAAGAAAGTATTTCCCCGTTGCTTGCTTCCATCCGGCTGAACCAATTCTGACGACGTTCCAACCGTCTCAAGCATCAAGTTGAAATTTTCAGAGGAGAGGTAAATGATGCTTGCGCCATAATTAAATCCGGTCGTATCAGCCGTTGCCCCGCCAGGTTCCTTGCTGCGCGGGGTGTACGTCGCGCCGATATTCCAGTGGGTAACAACCTTGTCAGACAATTCCACGCTCAAAGGAATATTGGTCTGGAGGCCAACAGCATCCGTTCCGTGGCCTTTCCTGTAATCGCCGGTTGGCAGGATGACAGAGAGCCGGGGAGACAATGCAATTCTGTCCTTCAGGATAGCCTGATAGCGGTAGTTAAGGGCAATGTCACCAACGCCGCTTGTGTTTAAAGGATCGGTCACATGCACCACAGGAATGGTATAAGAAAGCTGATGCGTCTCATCCGGCACTGGCCATTCCTGCGTAAAGGTATAAACCCAATCCTTGGTCTTTTGCGTGTACATGAAGGTCTGGATATGTTGAACCACGCCTGCTTCCTGATTGTAGGCTTCCTCCATCAGAAACGAGTTGTCCTGTATTTTCTTCGATTCTTCCGCGAAGCCCTGTAGTGGAACGCTCACAGTAAGAGCCAGCACCCAAGCAATCTTTTTATTCCACATAGCACCCCCCGTTAAATGAACGCTACTCAAAATGTACCGAAAATGCAGCTCCAGCCTGATCCGTGCAAACCCCCGCCGGTTTTGCACCCCCGCCCCACACCAAGCGGCACGAGACTTTGTCTCCTTCTGCGGATGTGGCAATCGTCTCGACGGAATAAACTACATGATCTGTATCGAGTCCTGAAATAATCCGCTCCCAATGCTTTGGATTGACGCCATAGTAGCGCTTGTGCAGGGCCCGCATATCGGTCTCGTGCTGGACAACAAAACCACGCGCTTCGTAACGACGGTTTGGTGCCTGCAACATGAGGCGATTGTCCCGTCCACTGTCATGAACCAGTTCCCCGGCAATAAATGGTGCGCCGCCTTCCTTCACCAGCAGGTGAGCCTGACTGGCGCAGCCGGTTAACAGCAAAATTGCCAGCATGTTCAAATAAAATGTTTTCATCGCATTTCCTTCCATTATTCAAAATCTGTAGTGCGTCGGCGCGAGGTTTGAGCGGTGTCGAGCGCGCGCCGGATGGCGCTGAACCGTAAGCAGTTTCATCAGTAGTGATTGGCGTGATGTTCGTCTCCATCATTAGCTAACGGCCATAGTTGGTGGGCATCCAGCAGCAGGCGATAGCGTGCTTCGTTGGCATCGAGTTGCGCTAGGTTTTCCGCTAATGAAGATTCCAGAGCGAAGCGGCGTGCGGTGAGGCTGTCCGATAGGCTGCTTTCACCCAGGCTATAAGCCTTGCCGACCAGCTCGGCATTGCTGCGGATCGCCTGTGCCGCTTCGTGCGCCTGTTGCCAAGTGGCGAAGCTGCTCACTGCTTGAGTATGTGCGGCGTAGATGTCGCCTTCCAGACGGCGTTTGACAAAGGCTTCCTGATCGGCGGTGATGGCGGCTTGTTGTACTGCTCCTTCAGCCGTCGCGCTACGTTGCCCGAACGAGATCGGCACGCTGACATACACGCCAGCCACTTTTTCGTTGCCACCCGATTCACTGGCGTAGCGCACCCCGATGGTGGGGTCGGGCAATTGATCGGCGCGACTGCGCTGCGCCAGCAGTTGCTGTACGCGGCTCTGTTCTTGCACCATGCCGAGCTCGTGGTTGTGTTCGAGTACGCGCGATTTCCAGAAGGCAAAGTCATGCTCGACGGCTTGCGGTGTAGCGGGCGGTAATTTTTCCGGCAACTGGATGGCGGGGAAATGGCGCATCAGATCATTGCCAGCAAGTTGTGCGCGCAATTGGGCTTGATGCCATGACACGCTGGCTTGTGCGGCGGCGGCTTGTGCCTGGTTCAATTCCAGCTTGGGCGCATCGCCTGCCTTAACGCGCTTCTCGGTCATTTGCGCTTGTTGCTTGAGGAGGTCTACTTGCTGTTGCCACAGATTGACCTGTGCCTGCTCGCGCTGCCATGCAAACCAAAGCTGTAGCAGCGTGCGCGCGGCTTCATGGCGTGCATTGCCGAGCGCATATTCGGTGCGCGCGAAACTGGCTGTACCTATGTTTTCATCAATGCCCACCTTGTTGAACAGGCGCAACGGGCGTTCCAGCGCGACATCCCATTCCTTCAGGTTTTGCCCGGTGACTGCAATGTTGCGTTGTCCGGTGCCGGCGCGCAGATTGAATTCGTAATTACCGCTGTTCCACTTGCGCTGGTTGGCGTGTTCCATTCTCAGCTCGTTGGTAGCGTTCAGCACCAGCAGATGATTGCTCAACGCGCTTTCAATTTGCACAGGTAGCGGCAAATCTGGGTAGTTAAGTTTTTCGGCATTGACGAGGTTGCCGAACAAAGCCAGCCCCAATAGACTGCTTCCCACCCCCCATTTATTAATCCCTACCCTCTGTTTCATACCAACCTCCCGAACTCAATCACCGGTGTGATCCAATAATTCATTTCTGGATTGTTTTCCTCTTGTTTCAGATTCGCGACCAGCGCATGAGCATCGTCCAGATTCATCACGGTTTGGAGGGCGACGCGTTGCGAGCGTCCGCGTACTTGCTCCATCATGCTCGTCAGTGTTTCTTGTTGGCTGCCGCCTTCCATCTTGAGCATAGTGAAACCACGCACCCATTCTGGATGTTCCAGCAGGTGATCCACCAGCCGTTCTTCCAGAGAGTGGTGGCAGACCAGCGTCAAACAGCAATTCATTTCCTTCATTTTGTTTTTCATTTGGTTTCCTTGGCACGTTCCAGGCCGAAGCGGCGATACAGGATGGGCAGCATGATGAGCGTCAATAACGTCGAGCTAATCAGGCCGCCGATGACGACGATGGCAAGCGGCTTCTGAATTTCGGAGCCGGGGCCGGTGGCAAACAGCAGCGGCAACAGCCCGAAAGCGGTGATGCTGGCCGTCATCAGTACCGGGCGCAGACGACGCTTCGCGCCTTCAAACACGACTTGTGCAATGTCTATGCCCTCGGCGTGCAGTTGGTTGAAGTAGGACACCATCACCACGCCGTTGAGTACGGCGATACCGAGCAGTGCGATAAAGCCAACCGAGGCGGGAACGGACAGATATGCGCCGCTGACCCACAGGGCCAGCACACCGCCGATCAAGGCAAACGGGATATTGGTCAGCACCAAGGCGGCTTGCCTCACCGAACCGAAAGTGGCGAACAGCAACATGAAAATCATGCCGAGCGCCACCGGAATGACGATGGTGAGCCGTGCCGCCGCGCGTTGTTGATTTTCGAATTCTCCGCCCCAAGTCAGGCGGTAACCTTCCGGCAGTTTGATTTGCGCGGCGACGGCAACCTTGGCTTCCTCGACAAAACCCACCAGATCGCGCTCATGCACATTGCTTCGCACCACCACCATGCGTTGGCCGTTTTCCCGATCTACTTTGACCGGGCCATCCACGCGCTCCAGCTTGGCGACTGCCGACAGCGGCACGCTTTGTCCGTTTGGCAGGGGCAGGGTCAGTGCGGAAAACAGCGCGGGGGATCGTTGAATGTCGCTTGCGCCACGCATGACCAGCGGGGTGCGTCGCCCTTCTTCAATCACGATGCCGAGTTGTTGCCCTTGAATCTGGCTGCGCAAAATGTTGCCAATGTCGTCCACGTTCAAACCCAAACGACCCGCCGCGAGGCGGTCTATCGCCACGCGGTAATACTGCACGCCGCTATTCTCCGTGGTGTACACATCCTGGCTGCCTTTGATACCTTTCAGCACCTTGACCATTTGCTCGGCGGTTTCGTTGAGCTTGTTCAAGTCAGTGCCGAAAATCTTGATCGCCACATCGCCGCGTGCGCCGGTCAGCATTTCCGAAACGCGCATGGCGATGGGTTGGCTGAAGCTGTAAGAAATACCCGGCAGTTGCTCCAGCACCTTGCGCAACTCTTCTATCAACCATTCCTTGTTTGGCTCGCGCCATTCTTTCATGGGTTTCAGCACCAGGAAGGAGTCGGTCTGGTTAAGCCCCATCGGGTCCAAGCCAATCTCATCAGAACCGGCGCGCGCCACAATGCCTTTGACTTCCGGAACCTGGCCCATGATGGCCTGTTGAATTTTCAGGTCGAGCGCCGCCGTTTGCTCCAGACTGACAGAGGGTAATTTTTCGATGCCGACGATGATGTCGCCCTCATCCATTTCCGGCATGAAAGTCTTGCCTATCTGGGTGTACACAGCGCCGGTGATGGACAGCATGACCAGCGCGCCGATAATCACCACGCGCTCTTTGTTCAAGGCGCGTTGCAGCATCGGCGTGTAAATACCCATCGCCTTGCGCACCAGCCACGGTTCTTGATGGCTGACCCGCTTGAGCAGAAAGGACGCAAGCATCGGCACCACAGTCAGCGACAGCAGCAGCGATGCGGCCAGCGCGAACACGATGGTGAGTGCGACCGGAATGAATAGTTTGCCTTCCAGCCCTTGCAAGGTGAGCAGCGGCAGAAATACGATGATGATAATGGCGACTCCGGCAACAACGGGGGTGATGACCTCTTTCACCGCGCGGAAAACGATATGCAGATGCGATAGTTTTTTGTTTTTATCATGCGCGAGATGCGACTCAATGTTTTCCACCACCACTACCGCCGCGTCCACCAGCATGCCGATTGCAATCGCCAGGCCGCCCAGGCTCATCAGGTTGGCGGACATGCCGAACTGCTGCATGAGAATGAAAGTGCACAGCATCGCGAGCGGCAGGGTGACCGCCACCACAATGGCGCCGCGCAGATTGCCGAGGAACAGCACCAGCAGAATGGCGACCAGCACGAGGGCTTCGCCGAGGGCTTTGGAGACGGTGCCGACCGCGCGTTCCACCAGGCTGCCGCGATCATACAAAACCTTGGTAGCGATGCCTTGCGGCAGTGTGGGGGCGAGTTCCTGCAATTTGGCTTTCACAGCGGTGACGATCTTTTGCGCATTCGCGCCGCGCAGGCCGACGACTATTCCTTCCACTGCTTCGCCTTGCCCGTCCTTGGTCACGACACCAAGGCGAGTCAGGCTGCCGATGCGCACTTGCGCAACATCACTGATGCGAATCGGGTTGCCGCCCGGACTGGCGATGACGATATTGCGCACATCCTGTAGATTGTTAATGTTGCCTTCGGTACGTACCAACAGCGCTTCATCACCATCGCTAAGACTTCCCGCGCCATCGTTATGATTGTTGGCTTGTATGGCTTGTTGCAGCATCGCAAAAGAAATGCCGTGCGCGACGAGGGCATAGTGATCAGGCACCACTTCAAAGGTGCGCACCAGACCGCCTATGGTATTGACCTCGGCCACGCCGGGCAGGGTGCGCAAGACAGGGCGTATCACCCAATCCAGAATGGTACGGCGTTCTTGCAAAGAGAAGCTCTCACCCTCTACGGTGAACATGAACATATCACCCAGCGGCGTGGTGATCGGCGCGAGTCCGCCAGTGACATTACCCGGCAAGTCACGTTGCGCGTTATTCAGCCGTTCCGCGACTTGCTGGCGCGCCCAGTAAATGTCGGTTCCTTCGTGGAAATTGATGGTGATGTCGGCAATCGCATACTTTGAGGTGGAGCGCAGAATATCCTGGTTAGGGATACCGAGCATCTCCAGCTCAATTGGCGTGACAATGCGCGCTTCGACTTCCTCCGGTGTCATCCCCGGAGCCTTCATGATGATCTTTACCTGCGTCGGGGAAACATCGGGAAATGCGTCTATCGGCAAGTCGCGGAATGACGAGACACCCACACCGATCAGCAGCAGCGTTAATGCCGCTACGAGCAGCCGTTGCGTCAGGGCGAATTCAACCAGTTTGGTAAACATTATTCGCCCTCTCCCATGCCACCTATGCCCATCGCGCTTGATTTGAGCGTCGAAACGCCGCGCACGGCGATTTTTTCATCCCCCTTGAGATCGCCGCTGATCACGCTGCTTTGTGCGCCCTCATTCAGCACGTTGATGGTTTGTGCGCGAAAGCCTTTGGGAGTTTCCACAAACACCACCGTCTTACCCGCGATGCGCGAAATTGCGCTGTTTGGAATGTTCCACTGCGCACCGCCGTTCGCGCTGGTGCTGATGCTGGCTTCGACAAACTGGCCGGGGCGTAAATTTTCCGCACCTTGTTGAATCATGGCGCGCAACAAGATCGTTTGGTTAGTGCTTGTCAGGCTGCGCCCAATCGCGGTGAGCTTGCCGCTGGCAGCATAAGCAGGAACAGTAATCGCCGCG
Organism: Gallionella sp.; assembly: GCA_028714075.1. GTDB lineage: Bacteria > Pseudomonadota > Gammaproteobacteria > Burkholderiales > Gallionellaceae > Gallionella. The sequence goes on along the minus strand of JAQTMZ010000005.1, from coordinate 69,918 downwards.
CCAACCTTAAGATAGCGGATATAAGCCAGCGGAGCCTGAATCTCCAGGGTGAGTGGATCGAGCTTGGCAATCTTGAACATCGGCACAGCAGCGTCGAGGCGTTGCCCCGCGCTGGCAGATTTTTCCAGCACCACACCATCAATCGGTGCGGTCATGGTGAGTTGGCTGCTCAAGTTGTTATCGGTTTGCAATTGCGCGATGGCGGTATCCGACATGCCGGAGAGATGCAGTAGTTGTTTGCGTTCCGACAAGGCAGCCTGGGCTTCGAGTGCCAAACTCTTGGTGGCGCGAAAGCGGCTCTCGGCGATGATGCCATCATTCCATAACGCTTCATCGCGTGAAAGATTCTCTTGGGCGAGTTGGCTTTGCACGCTGGCCTGCAATAAACCACGCTGTGCTTCTGCCAAGGCAGGGCTTTGCAATCGCGCTATCGGCTGGCCTTTTTTGACGCTATCACCAACACCGACCAGAGTCTGTTCAACCATCGCCGGAAGCGGCGTGCTGATGACGAACATTTGATTGGGTGGAATGACGACTTGTGCAGGTAGCCCGGACACTTCACCGGATTGTTTGGCAGGCAGAGCGGCAGTGACGATGCCGAGGGTTTGAATTTGTTTGGCATTGAGCGCCAGTTCATCGGATGCTGAGGCGCTTTGCGAAATGCACAAGGCCAGCAGCAAATAAAAAAATATCGCTTTCATATGGGACTCCCGATGCTGCGCAGACGCAGCATCGCAAATTGAAATCAGATTGAAACTAGCAGGAACGACTTATGGCAGCCTCTGTAATGCGATCACTGTCCCCATGAAGGCACGCCAACAACACAGCGTTCTTTGGAGAACGAGGCTATACCAAGCTTCGCGCAAGGTATGGCTCGGAACAGCATTGCAAATGCTAGGGATATTTAGGAGGCGAGTCGCGGTGGTCGGAAACGACCGTCGGGGGAAGAAAGCTGAATGGCGGGGAACTGCTGAATAGAAAACTTGTTTGCGAATTCAGGTGTCACAGAAGCCGATTGACTGATCAACCCCATGAAATGTCCGACGGTGTGGCACCAGTGATTGCACGGGCTTTGAGGTGATACAGCTTTGAGGTCTTCGTGTCCAGTTGAGTGTCCATCGTCCACGGCTAGGCTAAGCTGCTCGTCGAACCACACGTCGGCCACAGCCTCCTTGTTGAACGTCCAGCCGCCCATGTTGATCACCAAGGTAATCAACATGAATTGAACAATCCGCCGAGCCGTGCGTGTAACAGACATGTTTAGTTATTTAACTTTATCTTCGAGTAAAAGGTGAGTCATTTAAACCCTATCGTAGCTCTAGTGTCAAGAGCGAGCGTTGCTCCCGAATAGGCGGTAAACAATTCTTCCCCTATTTCCGCAACAATCGGAGTCCATTTGCTACCACCAACAGGCTCGCGCCCATGTCGGCAAATACCGCCATCCACATCGTCGCTTGCCCGGTAAAGGTCAGCACCAGAAACACCGCCTTGATACCAAGTGCGAGCACGATGTTCTGCGTCAGCACCGCAGTCGTGGCCCGAGACAAGCGCACGAAGGCGGGGATTTTGCGCAGGTCGTCGTCCATCAGCGCCACGTCCGCCGTCTCGATGGCGGTGTCCGTGCCGGCAGCACCCATCGCAAAGCCAATGTCCGCGCGGGCCAACGCGGGAGCATCGTTGATGCCGTCGCCCACCATGCCCACCTTGCCACCATTGCCGTTTGTCAGGAGCGCTTCGATAGTTTTAAGTTTGTCCTCGGGAAGCAAGTTTCCCCTTGCCTCATCAATGCCCACCTCGCGGGCGATGGCTTCTGCCGTATGGGCGTTATCGCCGGTAAGCATCAGTGTTTTCACGCCGAGTGAATGCAAGTCGGCGATGGCCTGGCGGCTCGTTTCGCGCACCGTGTCGGCGACCGCGAAAATGGCGAGCACTCCGTTCTGGTTAGCCAGCAGCACCGCTGTCTTGCCTTGCTCCTCCAGCGCGGTGAGCTTGGCCTCGATTTCCGCTGAACACAGCCCCAGCTCCTCGATCAGCCGGTGGTTGCCTAGTTGATACACGTGATCGTCAATGCTGCCCCGCACCCCCCGACCAAGATGGGCGGCAAAATCGGCCACTTCGTGCAGCACCAGTCCCGCCTCGGTCGCCGCGCGGGCGATGGCCAGTGAAACCGGATGGTCGGAGCGCGCGGCGAGACTGGCCGCCAGTATGCGGGTTTGGTTCGCATCACCGCTCAGCGCAATGAAGTCGGTCTGTGCTGGCTTGCCGTGTGTAATCGTGCCCGTCTTGTCGAGCGCCAGTACCATCAGCTTGCGCCCCTCTTCGAGATACACACCGCCTTTAATCAAAATGCCTTTGCGAGCCGCCGCAGCAAGGCCGCTGACAATAGTGACTGGCGTCGAGATCACCAGTGCGCACGGGCAGGCAATCACCAGCAGCACCAAGGCCTTGTAGACCCAATCCATCCATACCCCACCGAAGGCCAGTGGTGGCACGATGGCCACCAGCAGCGCGACCGCGAACACGGTCGGTGTGTAAATTCTGGCAAATTTATCAACGAAGCGCTGGGTCGGCGCGCGGCTGCCCTGAGCGGACTCGATGGCATGAATAATCCGGGCCAGCGTTGAATGACTTGCATCTGCCGTCACCCGGTATTCGAACGATCCCGCCTCGTTGATCGTGCCCGCGAACACGCTGTCGCCCTCGGCCTTGTCCACCGGCAGGCTCTCGCCAGTGATGGGAGCCTGATTCACCGTTGAACGCCCGCTGGTCACCACGCCGTCGAGAGCGATCCGTTCACCGGGCCGCAGGCGTGCCACGGCCCCCAACGGCACGGCCTTGGCTGGCATTCCAATCCAGCTTCCATCTTCCTGGCGCACGGTCGCGGTTTCGGGCGCGAGATCCATCAAACCGCGAATCGCATTGCGCGCCCGGTCGAGCGACTTGGCTTCGATCACCTCGGCCAGCGCGAAGAGGAACATCACCATCGCCGCTTCCGGCCAGTGCCCGATGACCATCGCGCCGGTCACGGCAATCGACATGAGCGCGTTCATGTTCAGATTGCGGTTCTTGAGCGCGATCCAGCCTTTCTTGTAGGTCGGCAGGCCGCCGGTGGAAATCGCCACCAGCGCGAGTGCCATGACAACCCAGTGATTGCCGCCGTTGATCCAATACACGACCTCGGCCAGCGTCGCGGAAACCCCGGCAAGCGCCATCGGCCACCAGTTGGTCTTAGGTAGTAGTTCTGTAGATACGACCGTACTCGTTTCGCCGCCCGACTCAATACGCTCTGCCTGCATGCCGATGTTGCGTAAGGCTGTTTCGACCAGCGCAAGCGAATCGAGCCGATGGCTCACCATCAGCGTGCGCTGCATCAGGTTGAAGTCCAGCCCTATTACGCCATCGAGAGGTCCCAGCTTGTTGCGGATCAGAGCCTCTTCGGTGGGGCAGTCCATATTGTCAATGCGGTAGAGCGCCTTCCCCGATCCGACAGGAGGCGTTTCTACCAGTGTTAGCGGCACGGATGAACAACCACACCCGCTGGCTTTGCATTCGCTCATGCTCGATTCCTAATATCTGGCTTTGATTGGTAATTAGACAATCTGTAGCCACTACAGAGTCAAGCAGTTAAAATGCTAGCGCAGCATCTATCCCATCCAAGGTATACGACATGAGAATCGGCGAACTGGCCAAAGCCACCGGTACACCAATCGAGACCATCCGCTATTACGAGCGAGAAGGGCTGCTGGCCGCACCGCCCCGCACGGAAGGCAATTTCCGCATCTACGATGACACCCACGCCGAGCGTTTGTCTTTCATCCGACATTGCCGAACTCTGGACATGGCACTGGACGAAATTCGTCTACTACTGCGCTTCAAAGATGCGCCTACCGAGAATTGTGGCGACGTGAACACACTGCTGGATGCGCATATCGGTCATGTGGCTGCACGCATCCATGAACTTCGCGTGCTGGAGAAAACACTCAAGAGCTTGCGCGAACGATGCCACGAGGCGAGGGACGCAGCTCACTGCGGCATACTGAATGAGTTGTCACAGACTTCGCGACAAGGCGCGATTAACAGGGGCGGGCATGTACGTGGCGTGCATGGCGGCGTTCGTACTCGCAAAACCTAAGCAAGATCACGGGCAGTCGTCACATACGAACTTAGAAAAGTGCTGAGACGACTCAACCCCAAGCCCGATAGATTGGCTGTGAGATCGAGTGTCCGCTTCTTAACTATGCCGGATATTGCCTATGTGTCGAAAGGGCCTGTTGGCATTTTCAGTAAGCAGGCCCTCGCGGCGAACTGAATCAGTTTACCAGCAGCGGTCAGCTTAGGCCGAGAAACCAACCCTCGTGCTCATCACTCCTGCTGATCGCTTCTGATACATTGCGGTTGCTGACGAACAGCCAGTTTCGAGCAGGCAATTTTACCGATAACCCATAGTAAATGAGCCGGGCCGCTCTTGTCATTTCATTCTCGGAGTTTGAATCCGTAACTTTTGGCAGCTCTCTACCTGCCTATCGTTCCATACCATTTCTCAGATAAACATTCCATGATGCGCCGGTATGACAATCGGATTGTCGCTCGTTTGAAAGATAAATAGTCCCACAAAAAAGCTGAGAACCGCGATGAAGATACTCGCAAAGAAAGCTGTCCAGAATCCCGACACCTTGAAGCCGGACACAACCGATGACACCAGAAGCATCATCAGCGCGTTGATCACAAGCAGGAAGAATCCAAAGGTAAAGATCGTCAGCGGAATGGTCAGCAAGATGACGACTGGCCTGATGACCGCATTGGCTAAACCCAGCAGGAGTGCGGATATAAACAATGATTGTTTATTGGAAAACGAGATGCCGTGAAAGACAAAACCGGCAACCCATAGTGATAACGCCGTGATTCCCCAATGTGCCAGGAATTCAATGATGTTGTTTGTCATGTGAGGGTGCTCAGGATTTCGTGTATTACATGAATGGCCAGTTGCGACTGATAAATGGCATTTAAATTTGCAGCTAAGCATACAGTATTTACCACAAGTCACCGCCGCAAATATTGCAGGCTATAGAGCATGGAAAACCCTGCTTATTATGCCGTCATAAACCGTAACCCAGAATTTTTCACCCATATATTACATAAAGGAGAACGGGAAAGTTCTGCTCTCAAACAGCACATTAACGCCTTTATTTTCAATTCGAACTTAACCCAGTATTTAAAACTCAAGCCCACGTTCCGTCCCTGACGGCGTGGGCTTTTTCATTCAGGAGAAAATCATGAACGCAATCGCAAGAACCAGCTTGTACTACTCCGAAGGCAGCAGCGACAAGGAATATCACGCCGAAATTGTTTCAGTCGCAGGCGGCAACGTCGTCAATTTTCGTTACGGCCGCCGTGGCGCCGCACTGACTGCCGGTACCAAGACATCCACACCGGTCGATTTCGCACAAGCCAAAAAAATCTACGACAAGCTCGTAAAAGAAAAGACTTCCAAAGGCTACACCACCGACGTGTCCGGTGCCGCTTACCAGGATACCGAGAATGCCGGCCTCAAAACTGACTTCACTCCGCAGTTGCTCAATCCCATCACCGAAGAGGATGCCATGCGCCTGATCGAGGATGACTGCTGGGCCGCGCAGGAGAAAATGGACGGTGAACGGCGCGCAGCACATGCCGCTGCCGGTAGTGTGACGGGGATGAACCGCAAAGGGCTATCCGTGCCGTTGCCGCAAGCCATCGCCGACGAACTTCAATCCATTGAAGCGGCCAGCAGAACGATCCGCGTAGATGGAGAGATAATCGGCGAAATCCTGCATGTTTTCGACCTGCACGTTTACAGAGGAGAACGCATCCATTCGCTGCCCTGGCTGTCACGCATGCTCTTGGCCTTAGAATCGCTCGCAGGATGCAGGCAAATCAAGGCAGTACCGGTTGCGGTCACCACTTCTGAGAAACGCAGCCTGTGGAACAAGGTCAAGGCAGCACACGGCGAAGGCGTGGTGTTCAAGCTATTGGATGGCAAGGTCAAGGAGGGTCGCCCAAACACGGGCGGCGACTGGCTGAAGTTCAAGTTCACCGAGTCGGCCAGTTGTTTCGTGATGGAAATCAATTCCGGCAAGCGTAGCGTCAGGATCAGCTTGCTTGATTCCAGTGACCGTTCCAACGCGGTCGAAGGCCGAATGATGGTTACGGTCGGCAACGTGACGATTCCACCGAACCATGCCATCCCTGCTGCGGGGGACATCGTGGAGGTGGAATATCTGTACGCCTACAAGGGTGGAAGCCTTTATCAGCCGGTGTATCACGGCAAACGTACCGATCTGGATATCAACGCCTGCACCACGAAACAACTGAAATACAAGCCGGAAGGGCGTGATGACGATGATGCATGAGCACTACCCGTCTATACCCCGCTATGACCAGCCCTCCTTCTCTCCAAGATCGGGGGCTTTTTGTTGTATTCAACCGATGGCAATCACCAGGAGATCAACATGAGGAACCACCTTATAACCGCAGCATTTTTTATGGAAGGGCTTCACGACGCACGGCCCGATCACAACGTCAAACCAAACTATGACGTATTGGTCGAAACCTGGGGCAGAGGCTGTATCGAAATGGTGGACTCGCTCGTCAGCTATGTCCCCTTGACGGTCACGTTATGCGAAGCCGCAGCAGTTGCGTGCGACGGGAATTATCCGGGCGTATTCGATTACGAGGTCAGCAGCCCTTTTGGCAAGTGGTTCGGCGAATACATTCTGGAACATGGTGATGAACCCTCACCAGAAAACGTCCAGACATGGCTGGTTTTCCATATCAGGGAATTCTTTACTCAGTACATGGCGGACGAGCAAGCCGAAATCGTGAAAACGGCCATCGACGAAGCATTTGCGTTGGCAAAATCTAATTCCACTGCACCTATGCCGCCATAACGTCGATTGTAGATTTTTTCAGCCACATATTACCTAAGTGTGACTAGGCAAGGTCTGCGCCTAATCACCCCGTTTAGGCCTTCATTTTTCGATTTACAACCATATAAAGGAGCAACCATGAAACAAGGCGATGTAGTATTCACAAATGAGAATGGCGAAGTGCAAATCAAGTGCCCCATCTGCCAATCGGAGCGCATCGAAACCCGTAATATCGGCATGAAAACCGGCGGCACCCTCGGTGCTGCCGCAGGAGCCACGGCGGGTATCGCCGGAGCGATGAGCGGCGCGGAAACGGGGGCGGCTGTCGGGCTGGCTGGCGGCCCCGTCGGCGTCGCTATCGGCGGGCTGTTCGGCGCCATCATGGGCGGGCTTGTCGGGGCGGCAGCCGGCGGTTCCGCAGGTGCTGGCATCGGGAAAATCGTAGACGACACCATGCTGGAGAACTATTACTGCCTGGATTGCGATCACTCGTTTGGCAAGCAAGATATCTGACAGACCGGTATCGGCATAGCTTCATCCCTCTGCATCAGCACAGCTTCACCCCGTTTAGCTTCACCCACCCCATCACCCCCAACGTGTTCCGTTCCGGGGCTTTATTCATTCTAAAAAGGAAACCAATCATGGCACATGAACTGGCATCAGCAAATGACATGGCCTTTGTCGGGGAAACACCCTGGCATGGCCTGGGCAACAAATTACCCAAAAAACAGCCCATCGAGGTCTGGCAGAAGTCCGCCGGCATGGACTTCGAGATCAGGCAAACCGACGTGCTGTTCAACGCTGCAAACGGCGATGGCAATTTACTCAACCTGCGCAGTAACTCGGATGCAACCGTTCTATATCGTTCCGACAACAATGAACCGCTGTCGGTTGTGTCGAAGCGCTACAAAGTGGTGCAACCCAAAGACGTGCTGGGTTTTTATCGCGACCTTGTTTCTGTCGGCGGTTTTGAGCTGGAAACGGCAGGCATTCTCAAGGGCGGTAAAAAACTCTGGGCGCTGGCCAAGACGGGACAGGAAACCTTGCTGCCTGGTCTGGACAAGGTAAAAGCCTACCTGCTGCTAGCCACAAGCTGCGACGGAAGCCTTGCCACGACCGCACAGTTCACTTCAATCCGTGTGGTGTGCAACAACACGCTCCAGATGGCCGTAGGGGATAGCAAGGGTGCTGTCCGCGTTCCCCATTCCACGGCCTTCGATCCTGCCGCAGTCAAGCAGGAGCTGGGGCTGGGCATGTCGTCGTGGGAAGTGTTCATGGCCAGTATCAAAGAACTTTCCAACAGGCCAGTGAACAAGTTTGAAGCCATGTCATACCTCGTGAACGTGTTGGGTGATCCAGCCTTGCCGCTGAATGAGCAACCCAACCAGAAAGCCATCCAGACGGTCTACGGTCTCTACTCCGGCGAAGGCAAGGGCAGTAAGCTGCAATCCGCCAACGGTACGGCATGGGGGCTGCTCAACGGTGTCACGGAATACGTTGACACACATCGACGTGCCAGAAACCAAGATTACCGCTTGGATTCAGCTTGGTTTGGCCAAGGAGCACAGATCAAGGGCAAAGCATTTGAACAAGCAATGGCACTGGCAGCATAGGCACAACAAGAGTCTTTTGCGGAGTTATGGGCTCAATAAACTGAAAATGCCGCATTACTAGGTCGCGTTGACCAAACAGATAACGCCTCATCGGGAATATTTCTCGGTGGGGCGTTTTCATTTCTACAAGGAGAAGCTTCATGGAATCCGTATTCAAAAAACTGTACGAAACCAACGTCAATGAGCATGTGGAAAAGAAAGGGGAATTCTCGTATTTGTCCTGGCCGTATGCAGTGGCTCAACTAAGGCTGGCTGATCCGAATGCAAGCTGGGAAGTAAAACGTTTTACCGATGACCTGCCCTACCAGAAAACCGAGCTGGGTGTATTTGTCGAAGTGGCCGTGACTGTTCAGGGAGTAACTCTGTCACAGATTCATCCTGTGCTGGATGGCAAGAATAAACCGCTGCTGGAACCGTCTGCATTTGAGATCAATACAAGCCTTCAGCGGTGCTTGGTCAAGGCTGTGGCGTTGCATGGGCTGGGTTTATATATCTATGCCGGTGAGGATTTGCCGCAAGTAGAAAACCAAGGCGATGCAAGTAGAGCAGTTGCCACGCCAAAACCCAGTCAGCCTGTTCGTCAAGGTGAGGTTGTATTTCTAACTGGCAAACAGCTTGGATACATCAACAAGCTTGTAGCAGAAACCAAAACCGATGTTCAGCAGTTGCTTACTTTCTTCGGATTCGATTCTCTGGAAAATATCCCTAAGGTTGAAGTAAATCGAGTGATCCGTGTGCTGGAAAACAACCGGCAGAAGGAGGCGGCATGAACGCCCTACGGAAGATGGTACAGGGAACCCCCGAATGGCACGAGCATCGTAAGCAGCATCGAAATGCCTCCGAAAGTCCTGCCGTAATGGGGCTATCACCTTGGATGACGCCCTATAAGTTATGGTTAATCAAAACTGGTAGGGCACAGCCAGATGGGGCAACGGCTCCTATGAAGCACGGCACCGAGATGGAACCACAGGCCAGAGCTGCGTATGAGGCCAAGGCGGGAACAGTGATGCAACCATTGGTGATGACTTCCGGTGAATACTCGGCTAGCTTGGATGGCATCAACTTGAGCGGTAATCTGATCGTCGAAGTCAAATGCCCGTACAAGGGGCAGTCATCCGAGCTGTGGCAATCCGTTGAAGCAGGGGAAATACCGGAGATGTACCGTATCCAGATTCAGCATCAACTCATGGTGTCTGGAGCAACGCTGGCACATCTCTGGGTGTTCGATGGAAATGAAGGTTTGCTGCTCGATGTTGACCAAGATGAAGTATGCCAGCAACGTATCAGGAACGCTTGGGACGAGTTTCAGCACTACGTTGATACCGACACCCCTCCACCACTCTCGGAATACGATAGCGAGTTTCGTAATGATGCTGAGTGGATTGCAGCAGCAGAGCAGTATTGTGCTGCCAAAGTTCAAACTGAGGAAGCAGCTAAGGTGTTAGAGGAGGCCAAGGAGCTACTGTTGAGCTTGGCTTCAACCCATCCGTCAATCAAGGGCGGCGGAGTTACGGTCAGTCGGTTCTGGAAGGCCGGAAGTGCGGGTTTGGAACAGCAGGAAGGTAATGGCAATTGGGTGGTCAAGGTGTCTGTTGACCGTCATGCCAAGGCAATAGCAGGAACAGCAAAATATTACTGACGATCCTATTTTGGCTGACAGTGATGCCGTTGATACTGTACTTGGCATTGGTGGATGTTCGTGTACTCGACCACTTCATCGTGGTGGGCGCATCGGTGCTCAGCTTTACCGAACGAGGGATTCTATAGGTTTCAGGCAAGAAGCATTCTTTTGACTCACCATCGGCGGAAGCCGGTGGTGATTGAAGTATTAGGTAAAGAGGCAGATCACTTAGCTATAAGTGATGTTATCGATAGTCAGAAATTTGGGACTCGCGATAATGCACACTGTTCGGCCTTAGCCGCCCTTCCGACTCATTCAGAATTTGCTCCGGCACTTGGCAATGCCAGACATTTAACGTGGAGCTAAGGGGCTGCGCGCTTTTGCGCAGTCCCGCTTGAGCGTAGGGTTAGGAGTGTCATGCTCACCCCACCAGTACCTGCATTTTGTATGAGAGTTCTATTGCAGTTGGCGCGGACTCAATAAAATTGTTGGGCGGCAGCGAGAAGTTAGGGAAATGGGTTCGGATGGCATCTGCAACCCTGTTAGGGATTTTTACTCCGTGACTTTGGTCATGTGCCGTACCATCTTTATTCAGCGCAAAAATATCATTGCCTTTAGCATATACATGAATGTGCTCTTTCCCTGGCTCTGGCACCGTGTGACGAAGGGCGGAGTATTGCCCGCCTAACGAAATGCCTTTTTGCTTTGCCTCGTTTAGTGGAATTGTAACTTGGTCATCGCGGCGTATAAAAATGCTAATGACATAGCCATCAACTTCAAAAGTAAAAGTTTCGTAGGGCGTTTCTTTTTTAAGAATTTCTGAGATGCGCATTTTTACTCCTAACGTGGAAGTGAGCGGCCTGCGCGACTTTTCGCGCAGGTCCGCTCGACTGCCGGGTTGGGGCTCGCGGCTCTCACGTGACTAGGCCAATGTGTCATCAGAGGAACCTCCTTCTGTCGAAGGCCCGCCGTGCAGCCAGTTGGCAAAAAACATGGCAACAATACCAGCCGCCACAGAGAGCGCCACCAAGTAGGTTGAGACATCGTGAGTGCGGAGCCAGCCGACTCCGGCAACCACACCAGATATGATCGTGCCCAGCCACTTGTACTTTGCGACCAGACTGGATATCCAGAATGCCTTGTCGATGCAGTAGATGACCGCCCGCTGGGCAATTAGTGGCAGACAAGCATAGACGGCACCCAAACGCGTTATGCGAAGATACTGGACATCCTGAGGGTACATTCCGTTGTTGATTACTTCTTGCACTAAGTAGCAGAGTTTTGCTCTCACAAGAAAGTCCATGACCGCGAGACAATAGCGGGAGAAGTTTCTCGATCTGACTTTCTCGGCAAACGTTGTCGGATCGTTCTCGATTGGCTGACCATCCAGAAGGTGGCTTTGGCTCCGAAGGGAAAGCGGCAACGATAGATGGTTTACCGTTTTGGACTTCTTGCATAAATCCAAAATGGCATTCACCAGAGCGGTATCTTGCGTTGTAGTCGTATTCATTGTTTCGCAGCGTGGGACTAAGAGCCCCAACAGTTACTATACGGACAGGCCTGTCCGTATAGTAATAACCACACAATCGTAGGCGATACGCATATTTTCATTTATCTTCCAAGGGTTAAAAATTTCTGTCCGCATAATAACTAACAGCAAAAGCGGACGCAACCAACGCTCCATTACGGCTGCTCTGGCGTATAAAACGAAAGTAATTTTGGACGTCCTGAAAAGTCCGCTTAGGCCGAGAACCGGGCGGTTGCAAGCGAAAATCAGCGTAAAACTGACTAGTGATAATACTAATTGTAGCTAGTTAGGTGGCTTTTGCTTGATTTTCTTGTGCGTGACGTTGGCATGGACAATACAACAGTTTGAACTGCCCAGTATCAATTGTGATGAGATCAAACATTGAAATAACACATATTTCCGCATAACTTGGTATGGCCAGCACTAATCAAGATACCAATCAATAACACATATCAAATTTTGATTAGTGAATTAACTATTAATTTTCTTCAATAAAATCTTGGTTAATATATTCAATTAATTTCCCAATCTAATTTCTAGTTATCCATTCTGGTTATCTATCCTAGTCCTGTAGCCATTCAAATTAATATCCTTAACGTAGTAAAAATAAACTGGTTATCCATACCCTGTGAGTCAACCGCAGAGGATAACCAAAATGAATGGCAAGGCACATAGCACCGAATTAACAATACAGGAAATGTACCAGTGGAAGGCTGAAGATTCCACATACACGATAACGGATATTGATGGGCATATTACATCGGTAATTGACCAGGCTTATCGTGGCTTCATCGATGGCCTTATTTCCATTGAAACGTTTGTGGATCGTGTTTTACAAAGCGATACTCCAGCATTCCGAATGGCTGAAGAACTGATTGAGAAAGACGACTTAAAACCAGCAAAAAATGAATTAAAAAAATTTAATCTTGCTAGATACTTCACCTCTGTCATCAAACTATTTGAGCATTACTCTCCTGAATATGCTTACAGTCCTAATGTAGAACTGTTTTTCAACTGCTGCTTTGAATTTGGGCTTGGCAGAGAATGGTTTACCGATCCTCTTGCTTACACTACCAAACGTAGCGATAAACCTAAGAGGCAATTTGAACTCTTTAACGATTTGCTCAATTTGATCCGCATTGAATCACGTACCGCAGAGTTCGATAGAAAGATTTATAGCCGACAATACAATGCGGCTCGTAATTTTAAGAGCGCAGTTGAATTCATAAAAAAATTATTTGCTCGCAGATTATTGGTGTTACGAGTTGATTTATATTATCTGTCTCAACACGCTAACTGCATAACCGTTGAGGAAGCGAGAAAGGATTTGGCTCACTTCCTCTACAACATGAGGCGCAACAAGGAGCTGTCAGAGAATCTGGAAGGATACCTCTGGAAAATCGAATTTACTCCATTAAAAAAATTGCACTTTCACATGCTGTTTCTGCTCGATAGTGCTGCCGTCCAGAATGAGGAGTTTTGGGCAAACAAATATGGCACCTATTGGTCTGAGGTGGTCACCAAGGGACGGGGACGCTTTTATAACGGAAACACGCCTGAAAACAAAAAAAGATTCGAGGTTAACGGTCAATGTGGGATCGGTAAGATCGGTCGAATACATGATGACCCTGCCGACGATTTAGACATCGACAAGCGTAACATCTTGCTGAATACGATAGTTGGGTACATGCTGAAGCCGGATCAGGTGTTGTTGACCACTAAGCTATGCAATGGCAAGCATAGGCTCTGCGGAAAGGGGTACGGGCCTAGTAGGCACAAAAAAATGAAAGCTTGACTGACGATTTAAACAGCAAGTGAAGAGTCCCTTGAACCTTGATGCACTGGTTAGCAACATTGAGCCTGCTTGTACAGCGATTCCAGAAGGTGGATTGCCTTGATAGGCTCCCATACTTGGTTGAACCGATCAAGCATCCATCTGCATGAGCCTCGATGAAACGGCCCGATACACGCGTACAAGGGCGAGATTGCGGTATGGGTTCTCACAAATTGCAGTATTTGTAATTTATGGATATTTGTTCACAAACAAATAGTTGCGTAAATATTATTAAACAGCCCAATCAACCTAATTCTCAATTTTCGTACACTATTGGACAATAGTCGACGGACTTTTCGGTCACTATCGGACAGCCTTCTGCATATATTTCGCACCTCTTCGGACAATCATTGACCAAGCGTTGCGGACACTCACACAACTTCGGACAGTCTCGGTACAATCCATTTTGCTATCACACACCATTGACAGCGACTTAGAGCCTATTTCAGTAGGCGGCAATTTTTGCCGATAACCATCCCATCAAAACACTGAAAAGGGGGGCTGAAATGGGACTGGTAACGAAAGATGATGATGGCGTCTGACAGACGAAGTGTGGGTGCGGCTTGCGTGCCGGTAGCAACGGCTCGAAACGCGATGAACGCGATCCTGTTTTTGCTGCGCCCGTTGCCGACAGCGGACACGCCTCAAGGGTTGTGCCTCGACAAGGGGTACGATTTCGACGAGGTTCGTGAAATCGTCCAGAAATTCGGCTTTACGGCGCACATCCGCGCTCGCGGCGAAGAGGCCAAGGCCATCAAGCAAGAAGCCGGTTTCAAGGCACGCCGTGGGTGGAGCGCACTCATAGCTGGACGAACCGCTTTCGGAGAATACTTGTCCGCGTTGCATCTCGCCTGCGGCATCATCACTTGGCGCGCAACTGGCCTACTGAAATAGGCTCGTAGTACCGTTAAGGTATTGGTTGCAGCATAAACTGTGCGGCAACTCCATCAAGGTTAGAGTCACCTTTTGCTCTTGCGCGTTTCAATCCAAGCATCCACCTCTGTCACATCAAATCCCACCTTACCACTCGGCTTGTCCGACAAATGGATTTTTCTGGGAAAGTCCGGGGCGTAGTGGTCATGGCCTACCTTGGTTTTTTCATTGATTGTTGATCTTGAGTATTTTGTCAGACCCATGACTTCTTTCATGGTATAGAAGCCTCTGGAGAGGCCGGTACTTTTCCCTGAGGATTCTGAATGGCTTTCATCCCCACCTTTCTTTTTCTGCTGTTCATTTGCAGCATCATTACCTTCAGATTTTGTTTCATGGTGATCTGATTTGCCCTTAGTCTCAATTAACTGAGTCAAATCAGAGTGCTTTATGTAGACACGATCACGGGTTATTACAATGTCTCTGTCTTTGGCTAGGTGACTGAACGTTCGCCATACACAGGCGCTTTCACTATTTGATTCATCCAGATAGGCGTGTATGGCTTTGCCTGAGCAAAGGTCACAGCCATTTTTGAAATTTTTTTGCTTATATACGTCGTTAATTACAATTTCCTTGCAATCCAACTTATCCAAAACCAAAAACTTGGGAACATTTTTTGGTTTTGTGTTCCATGACATTGTTTTTTCATCAACCGGATGCAGATATATTCCATTTGGAACGGGCGTGATAAAACCCAGGTCACCCGTCCCTCCCAATTCCAGTAATTTATCTTCTGTACGCTTAGTAATTTCAGCTGCTTCAGCCAATGAACGGTAACTCTTACCTACTAGCATAACTTTTGTCTGCTCTGGTATTTCGAACTCGTTAAGCACAGGGGGCCTTTGCTGTTGTGGCAGATATTTGCAAATTGTGACATTCTTGCGACCTAGCTTTGTTCTAATTTCAACCTGAACAGTTTTAACTTTACCTATTACTGCAAAATGATCTGCATTAGCTTTGGCGGTCTCATGTATTTCGTTATTCTGAGACTCAGAGGATGTCGTCAGCGTTGGATTATGTGCTTCACTGCCATGATTTTGCCCTGTATTACCTAATACATTTACAGAGTCACTGCTTATGATTTTCGACAAATTTTGCTGATTATTGTTGGCATCATTGCGTTTAATTTCGTCGTCAATTTGCTGAATTAGCCAATTCAGTGCATCTCTAGAAATTAATATATTTTTTTTGTTTAGTTCAAATGTTTTGGGATAATGTTTAACAATCTGCCCCTGACTGTTAAAACCCTCCATTTCAAGGGACAGATCAAGCGGGGCAGATATCGACCTGCGATTCATACCCATGTGGCTCAAAGGCTTTTTATGGGCCGGTGATCCGTCTCCGCCTTCAGCGGCATCCATCTGACGATGCGGATCACAAATAGTTCGCCATGCCCATCCGCTACCAGCGATGTGAGTCTCATGAAGCGTGCCTTTGAAATACGTATAGCCAGTTTGGAAATCACTTTGCTCAGTTTTGCCTTTTACTTCAATTTCAATGCAATCATTCTTATCCAAAACCAACATATCAGGGGAATTGGTAGGGCGATCATTTAATGAAGATGCGAAACCGGTGAATACTTTACCTTTATCAATAAGAACCAGACGTAATGTACTTTGAACGGGCGTAAACAGTTGAATTAATTCCGCAGCTGCATAATGCACTATAGTTTCAGATGTTAATGGTACATTGGGTTTTTTGATTTTTGCAAAATTGACAGCATCCTCTAATTTATAGTATGCCTGAAGCGAGTGTGGGCTTTTTATGGGATTAGATTTATCCTCTATCTGAGCTTTTCTCGGGGCACTACGATTCCTTTGGTACATCATGTTCCCTGCGAAGTATTTGTCAGTGAATAGACGGAGCAATGCTGCGAATTATGCACAAATTGTAAAAATGTTAACACAACTTTGGCTGCGCCACACTGACAAGTGACGTTGAATCTTGCTGCTGATCATGGCACGGTTATAGCTTAAATGCATCACTCATAAAGTTTACTACCGGAAAATTTATTGCCTTTAATCGTAAGTCAGACTGTCCGACAGTGTACGAAGTACCAGCAGGCGACTGTCCGAAACCACCCCCATGTGTGGCGCAGCTTACAGAGAATAATTGTGGTTATTATTTTCTGGAATTACTGATGCCGTTTTAAGTGCCTAGGAATTTTTTGGTTTACCCCTGGGTTTACCCCTAAACAGCAGAAAATAAAATGGCTCACAACAGTTAAGCTGTAAGCCATTGACTTTATTGGTAGGCACGATTGGACTCGAACCAACGACCCCTTGGATGTCGACCAAGTGCTCTAACCAGCTGAGCTACGCGCCTATAAAGGACGCGCATTGTATCCGAAAGCTTGAGGGGCTTCAAACGAAAGTCGCGCATCATTTTTCGGACAAATCGGGCTGGTACGACGGTTGCAGCCGTCAAGTCCACAAGTTGTCAGATCAAACCAGGATTTACCCGTATGAAGCCAATCCCATTATCACCCCGGCTATTTCTATTGCATCATGGGTAAATTTCACTCCGACCTCCCCGCTCTGCTGCCAGGCAACCGTCGCGCCGAACTGGCCAAAGTCGCCGATTTGCAAGGCAACTGCGATTCCATGGCTAATGTGGTGGCCTATTTGCAATTTCGCGCCACCGGTAGAAATGTTCAATATCCTGCAGTCATGCCAATCTCCGTCAACCAATATTTTCGCCTTGGAAAGGATTGTTTCGCGGGTATCTTTGCGCTTGTAGTCTATTTCGCCTGAGTCAAGCATTACCGTCACCTCATAATGAGATCGCTTCAAAATGGCTCCCGATATTTACAGGAGCATTACCACTCTCAGGCAGCAGAAAAAATACGGTTACTGTCTACTGCAATAATCAACCGTCCTACGCCTCACTCTCCGAAAACAACTCTTCCGTGTAACCGAATTGGGTGATGTCCTGGATGCGTGCCGGATACAGCATTCCGTCCAGATGGTCGCATTCATGTTGCACCACGCGGGCATGAAACCCGCTTACCGTCCGGTCTATCGGCGTGCCGTTTTCGTCATAGCCTTGATAGCGGATATTCTGGAAGCGCGGCACCAGCCCGCGCAGTCCGGGCAAGCTCAAACATCCTTCCCACGCCTGTTCGGTCTGATCGTCCAGCGGCGTAATGACAGGGTTGATAAGCACGGTTTCCGGCACGGTTTCCGCATCCGGATAACGCGAGCTCTTTTGCACTCCAAAAATAACGACACGCAGGCCAACGCCGAGTTGCGGTGCGGCCAAACCCACGCCCTCCAGAGCTTGCATGGTATCGCGCATATCCACCAACAGCTTGTGCAGCTCGTCGCTACCGAAGCTGCCGACCAACCCGGCACACTGCAACAGCCGCGCATCACCCATGCGCAGCACCGGTCTAATCGCCATTACGACCCACCACGCATTCGAGGATGCCGCGCACCTGCTCCATCGCCGCATTCGCGGTAGCGTTGACCCGCTCCATGTTGATGCCCTGCTTGTTGTCGCCGCGCCCGGCCGCATAATTCACGACGACGGCGATGATGGCGTAATTAAGATCCAGTTCCATCGCCAGCGTGGTTTCCGGCATGCCGGTCATGCCGACCATGTCCGCACCGTCACGCTCGTAGCGGTTGATTTCCGCGATGCTGTCCAGGCGCGGCCCTTGCGTTGCGGCATATACGCCGCCATCCAGGCAGGGCTGCTGCGCAATGCTCGCGCTGCGCAAAATATGCGCGCGCAATTGCGGGCAATAGGGCAATGTGAAATTGGCGTTGGTATAGATCGCGTCGCGCGTATCGTAAAAAGTGGCATCGCGCCCGTGGGTGTAGTCGATGATCTGATCCGGCACGACAAGGGTGCCGGGAGTCAAATCGGTGCGGATGCCGCCCACCGTCGAAATCGAAACGACCTTGCTCACACCCTGTTCGCGCAACGCCCACAGGTTGGCACGATAATTCACCAAGTGCGGCGGGATGGTATGCCCATAGCCATGGCGCGCCATAAAAATCACCTCCTGCTGATTCAGTGTGCCAAACAGGAAGGCACCGGACGGTTCGCCATAAGGCGTGCGCATTACCTGCCGGTGGGTAATTTCCAGATTTGCCAGTTCGGTCAGTCCATGACCACCAATAATTGCCAACATAGTTATTTTCCCTTTACTGCGTATATGGCAGGCAAATTGCGCCACGCCCCTTCGACATCCATGCCGTAGCCAAACACAAAGCGGTTCGGCAATTCCACGCCGACAAAATCGGCATGGATCGGCTTGGGTTTGCCGTGCTGCTTGTCGGCAAACACCGCACTGTAAACTTTTCTTGCGCCGAGTTTCATCACGCGCTGGTGCAATGCCGCCAACGTATGCCCCTCATCGAGAACATCATCCAGCACCAATACTACGCGATCGCGGACATTTTCTCGCGGCTCGACTTTCCAGTGCATCTGCCCGCCCTGCCGCGCATCACCATAACGCGACACATGCACATAATCAAAATCCAGCGGAAAGTCGAGCAACGGCAATAACTGCCCGGTAAAGACCACCGCGCCACCCATTACCGACAGCACCAGCGGATGCGTGTCCGCCAAAGCAGCATTAATCTGTTGTGCGACACGCTGCAAGGCGGCCTGCACCTGCCCATCCGAATACAGCAATTCGGCCTGTTGCAGTATATCGCGGGAGCGCTGAGCCGAAATACTCATAGATTATTTCAGGCTGTCCAGATACGCGGCGAACTCATCGCGTACCTCGGGGTGTTTCAGCCCTAATGCCACCATCGCCTTGAGATAGCCCAGCTTGGAACCACAATCATAGCGTATGCCTTTGAAGCGATAAGCCAGCATTTTTTCTTCCTGCATCAGCGCTGCGATTCCATCGGTCAACTGGATCTCCCCGCCCGCTCCCGCCTGCACTTTTTCCAGATGATGGAAGATGCGCGGCGTGAGGATGTAACGCCCCACCACGGCCAGAGTCGAAGGCGCGTCTTCCGGTTTGGGCTTTTCGACGATGGCGTTAACCTGCTCCAGATCATCGGCCAGCGGCCTGCTGCTGATGATGCCGTATTGGCTGGTCTGCGCGCGCGGTACATCCTGCACGCCCAGGATCGAGCATTGATGCTGCCGGAATATGTCCACCATCTGCTTGACGATGGGCGGTTCGCCGTCAATCAAATCGTCCGCCAGGATCACCGCGAAGGGTTCGTCATTTATCACCGGCCGTGCGCACAACACAGCGTGTCCCAGGCCCAGCGGCTCGGTCTGGCGAATGTAGATGCAATTGATGTGCGCGGGGATCACTTCGCGCACCAGCCGCAGCAGCTCTTCCTTGCCGCATATCGCCAGCTCGGCTTCCAGCTCGTAGGCTTTGTCGAAGTGATCTTCGATCGCGCGCTTGTTGCGCCCGGTGATAAACACCATGTCGGTGATACCCGCCGCCACCGCCTCTTCCACCGCATACTGGATCAGCGGCTTGTCCACGACCGGCATCATTTCCTTCGGGCTGGCCTTGGTGGCCGGTAGGAAGCGGCTGCCCATGCCGGCTACGGGGAACACTGCTTTAGTGATTTTTTTCATATTGACTCCAGTAACGCCAAGAATTGCTGTTCATCCAGTACCGCTACACCCAGTTCACGCGCCTTGTCCAGCTTGCTGCCCGCCTCGACTCCGGCCACCACATAGTCGGTTTTATTCGATACGCTGCCGCTTACCTTGGCGCCCAGCGCTTCCAGTTTTTCCTTGGCTTGTTCGCGTGTCAGGGCGGCGAGCGTGCCGGTCAGCACGAAGGTCTTGCCGCTGAACGGCAAACTGGTTACCGGTTGCGCTTGATGCTCCGCCCAATACACGCCCGCTTCGCGCAGTTGTTTTATGACATCGCGGTTATGTGTTTCCGCAAGGAAATCTGCCATGCTTTGCGCCACTACCGGGCCGACATCGCGCACTTGCTGCAAGCTGTCCGCATCCGCCGCCAGCAGATTATCCAGCGAGCCGAAGTGCTGCGCCAAATCTTTCGCAGTGGATTCGCCGACGTTGCGGATGCCCAGTGCGAAAATGAAGCGCGCCAGCGTGGTGTGCTTGCTGAGTTCTATCGCGGCCAGCAAATTGAGCGCGGACTTTTCGCCCATGCGTTCCAGGGTGATGAGCTTCAGCAGTTGCAGCTTATACAAGTCCGCCGGTGTATTGACGATATGCGCATCCACCAGTTGCTCGACCAGCTTGTCGCCCAGCCCGTCGATATTCATGGCGCGGCGACTGGCGAAATGCCGCAACGCCTGCTTGCGCTGTGCCGGGCAGAACAAACCGCCGGTGCAACGCCACACCGATTCATCCTCCTGCCGTGCTACATGGGAGCCGCATACCGGGCAACTCGCCGGCATGACAAATTCGCGCGCATCGGCCGGGCGGCGCTCCGCCACGACCCGCGCCACCTCCGGGATCACGTCCCCGGCACGGCGCACGACAACGGTGTCGCCGATACGCACATCCTTGCGGCGTATCTCGTCTTCGTTGTGCAGCGTGGCATTGGTCACCGTGACGCCGCCGACAAACACCGGCGCAAGCCTTGCCACCGGAGTCAGCGCGCCGGTGCGCCCGACTTGCACCTCTATATCCAGCAGCGTGGTCATCGCCTCTTCGGCGGGGAATTTATGCGCGACGGCAAAGCGTGGTGCTCGCGACACGAAACCGAGTTGCTGCTGTTGCGCGATATCGTTGACCTTGTACACCACGCCGTCGATGTCAAAAGGCAAGGCGGCGCGTTGCGCGCCTATCTCGTTGTAGTAGCCGAGCAAGCCGTCCAGCCCGCGCACCACGCGGCATTGCTGCGCAACCGGCACCCCCCAGCGCCGCAGCAATTCCATCTCGCGGTCATGCTGCCCCGGTAAATCGGCTCCCCGGCAAAGCCCAATGCCGTAGGCAAAAAAGCTCAGGTGGCGGCTGGCGGTAATGCGCGAGTCAAGCTGGCGCAACGAGCCTGCCGCCGCGTTGCGCGGATTGGCGAATTCCTTTTCTCCCCTGGCGCGCTGTTCGTCGTTCAACCTGGAAAAATCGCGCTTGAACATCAGCACCTCGCCGCGCACTTCAACATCGGCAACCGGCTCGCCCAAGCGTAACGGGATGACGCGCACCGTGCGCAGATTTTCCGTGACATCCTCGCCCGTGCTGCCGTCGCCGCGCGTCGCGCCTTGCACAAACACCCCGTCGCGATAGCTCAAGGTGACGGCCAGCCCGTCAAATTTCGGCTCAACCGCATATTCCACTTCCGCCATGCCGAGAGCCTCGCGGATACGCATATCAAAAGCGCGTACTTCATCCTCGTTGAACGCGTTGTTGAGCGACAACATCGGCGTGCGATGCTGCACCTCGGCAAAGGATTTGAGCGGCTTGCCACCCACCCGTTGCGTCGGTGAATCCGTGCTCAGCAGCTCGGGATGCTGCGTTTCGAGGGTCTGTAATTCGCGGAACAGCTTGTCATATTCAACATCGGGGATAAGGGGATCGTCCAGCACGTAATAACGATAGTTGTGCCGTTCGATTTCGGCACGCAGCTGCGCGATGCGTGCGGTGACCTCCATCAGGCGAACAAGCGGCGCGCCTGCCCGCTGCCCGGCACAATCCCGTTGCCGCACATTTTCGCTTCGATCCCGGCAATCCGGGTGCGGATAAGCGCCAGCCCGCTGTCGCTCAATACCACGCGATGATCGTCCACCAGATTGGCTTGCAGCTCCCCGGCAAACTCGCGCGCGGCACCCACCATAAGGTCGAACTGTGCGACGGGATTCAGCGTGCGCGGCACATCCAGCAGCAGCGTGACGCCTGCCGTACTGGAAGTCTCCAGCGTGTGGCTCTGGAACGGCCGTGCATCCCGGTTGGACAAGGTGAACAGGCTGTGCCCCTGCGCGTTCAGCAAATGGAAAGCGCCGTCCGATTCCAGCGTCATGCCCTGCAAGGCGGCGGCTTGTGCGATTTTCGCACCGGGCAATAAACGCTCGCCGGGCGGCACCAGATTGACCCCGACCATCTGGTCCACTTCGGCGCAAAACTGGTCCAGTTCGACTGCGCGACGGTGTGTTTCGTTGACATCCGGCACACTGGCATCCGCCTTGATATTTCCGGCCAAACCCTGCACCAGATCGCGGAAATCTGCCAGCTTCGCAACGCTGACCGCCCCGCCCCGATCCACCAGTTGCAGGGCTATGCGGAAGCGCTCGTATAAAGTCTTGCTCTCGGCGATGGCGCGCTCCCAGCGCTGCGCATTCAGCGTCAAGCCACACACTTGCACCGGTTTGCCGAAATCGAATTTGCGCTGCCACAAGCCGTCCAGCACAGCGGCGGGGCCGGGTTCATCGAGATGCAATTCGATGATGAAATCGCTGCGCATATCCAGCAGCGCACAGGGCTCATCCAGCAAGGTTGTAGCTGCGCTTTCCTTGGCAGGCAATACCCCGGCATCGGCAGGCAATATTGCGGCTGTATCGCCCGCATCCTGCATCGCCTCGCCTGCTGCCGTTTCAACTATTTCAGCCGGGGATATTTGCCGGGTCGGCTCCACCGGATCGGCGTCACTGTCCTGATACAGTGCATCTGCATGGGTTGTCTTGAATGCGGCGCCAAATTTGCGCCGATACTGCCGTTGCTGCCACCAGCCGAAGGCATACACCGCGACGATCACGCCGAAACCTATTGCCAGCAAAGCTGCTTGTAATTCACTCATATTCTGAACACCAAAAATACGCAGGCAACGTGAAAATGCTATGCGCAGATTATCTCAAGCCGGCTGATAAACGGCAAATCCGGGGCGGTTTTTTTCAAGTTGCATTCAAGGCAAGACGGACAACAGCAAACAGCGCTGCCAAATATCACAGACCCTTGGCACCACGCTACTCGGCGAACATGAAACGGCCCGGATAAATTTTCCATTTATCCGGGGATTCCGCCCCTACAACCCTATCCTCTCTGCCGCTGGCGCGTGACAAATCAATATCTCTGGGGGGCAGGTAGCAGTTGGTTTTCAGGTCATAAACGATCCTGACTACCGGCTGGGTCAGGTTTTTGTTCTGCTTGATAACGATCCCGAGCTTGTCGCTTTCCAGCCGCGCCAATGTTCCGACAGGGTAAATCCCGATCGTTTTGATGAACTGCTGAACCATATCCATGTGAAACAGTTTTCCCGCTCCCTGGTAAAGGTTCTTGATGACCTGGCAAGGGTCTTCGGCTGCCCCATAGGGGCGAATGGAAATACTGGCGTCATAGACATCCGCGATGGCTGCCATCTGGCCAACCAAGGAAATGTCATTCCCCGCCAATTGATAGGGATAACCGGTTCCGTCATACCGCTCGTGATGCTCCATGGCTATCGAAATCGCTTTCTCGGGGAAGGTACCCGAATCGATCATTATTTCGCCTCCCCATAGCGGATGCTTTTTGACGATATCCAGTTCTTCGGGGGTCAACTTTCCCGGTTTTTCCAGGATGTCAGCGGGGATCCGAATGGTTCCAATATCATGGAACAGGCCGCCCAGTCCCACATCGAGCAACGCATCCTTGTCCATCCCCATGGTCTGCCCAAAGGCCATCATCAACGCGCAATGGCTTACCGAATGCTCCAGCGTATAGCCATCCTTTTTCTTCTTGCGGCAAACCGTGACAATGGCATCCTTGTTTTCATTGACCGAACTATAAATTTCCTCAAGCAACAGTTTTACCGGCTCCATTGCTATCTTTCCACCGGAGCGGATTTCGTTAATGGAATTTTCCAGGATGGTGCTGGCCTTGCTTAAAATAATTCTGGCATCGCGAAGCTCCTCCTCCAGCGGCCTCTGCTTCCGGTGGGATTCAATCTCGGGTTTGACATGCTCCTCTTCAGATTCGTCGCAAACATCCGGCCCTTTTTCCGGGTCAATGTATAGGCTTTTGATGCCCAGTTTTGCAATCAATGCGATTTCATTTTTGCTCTCTATTATGAAATTTTTAGTTTCTCCGATCCGCATCCGCTCCCTCAGCCCGCATTTGATTTCATCAATATACATACCTGGGGCTAACTGCTCGATCGTAATCAATTTTCTCGCCATCGCAAATCCTTCCGCTCGAAAATACCGCCCGGCTGCTTATGCCAACAGTTCATTCATAGTGCCTTCACGCCATGCACAGGGCAGTTTTTTACAATTTACGCATTATCCATTGAAACCGCCAGCTTGCCGACCCGTCCTTCCACTTCGCACATCACCACTTCATGGCGCGGCAACGCGCCGGCATCCAGCCCTTGCAGATATTGCTGCATCGACGCCAACACATAACCCTGCGCCTGCCAGCCCTGCAGCAGTTGCTCGAATACCGGCATCCATTTGCCGCCTTCCAGTTCGGCGTGCAGGGTAAACACATGGCCGGTAGCGGGCGGTTTTTCGGTGAGCTGCAGGATGTGTTGCGCGATGTTGTCCAGCGTGATGCCGTCGCGGTTCATCAGTTCGTCCAGTGTCGGCAGGGTGGTAGGCAGTTGCGGGCAGGCGACGATCTCGGCTTGCCAGGTCGGAATGAAGGGGTGCGTGCCGCGCGTATCCGAACTGTAGTCAAACCCCATGCGCTGCGTCAGGCGCAACGCGTGGCGGTTCGTCTGCCAGCCGGCGGCGGCGTGCGCGTGCGGCGCTTCGCCGAAGATTTCCGTGTAACGATCCACCGCGCGCTGCAACTCGCGGCGCGTCCACTCGGCGCCCTTGCCGGCGACATAATCCTGCCAGCGGATATGGTCGTAACAATGGATGCCGACCTCGAAGCCCGCGTCACGCACGCTGCGCATGATCGCCGCACATTTTTTGCCGATGTCCGGCGCGGGCAGCAACGTGCCGTACAGCAGGGTCTTGACACCGTAATGCTCCAGCACCGAAGTGCGCGATACCTTGCCCAGAAAGCCGGGACGAAACACGCGTTTGATGGCACGCCCGGTGTTATCCGGGCCGAGCGAAAAGAAAAAAGTGGCCTGCGCGTTATAGCGCTGCAATGTTTCAACCAGACGCGGCACGCCTTCGCGCGTGCCGCGATAGGTGTCTACATCGATTTTGAGAGCAAGTTGTTGTGCCATACTCATTCCGGTTCGATTTCGAAGGTCAAACAAGGCGGCGACGAGCGAACGACGCAGACAGTGCTAATGGCACGGCTAGGAGCGAGCGAGGAAGCCAACGCAGTTTCACCGATGAAATCGGATTGGAATTAATCGACCAGACCGCGCGCTTCCGCTACCTGGCCGCGATACGCATCAAATATCTTGCGCAACGTGTCAGCCATATTGGTGGTCGGCTTCCAGCCGAGTTCCTCGCAGGTGTTGGTGATTTTCGGCACGCGGTTCTGCACGTCCTGATAGCCTTTACCGTAATACGCCGCCGAAGTCGTCTCGACGATCTTCACCTTTTTTGCGGAGTCGCGGTATTCGGCATATTCGCCGGCCAGCTTGAGCATCATGTCGGCGAGGTCGCGGATCGCATAGTTGTTGACCGGGTTGCCGATGTTGTAAATCTTGCCGGAGGCGATGCCGTCCTTGTTGGCGATGATTTTCATCAGCGCGTCGATGCCATCGTCGACGTAAGTGAACGCGCGTTTCTGATGCCCGCCATCCACCAGGCTGATGTTCTCGCCGCGCACAATATGTCCCAGAAATTGCGTCAACACGCGCGAGCTGCCTTCCTTTGGCGTATGGATCGAATCCAGCCCGGAACCGATCCAGTTGAACGGACGGAACAGCGTAAAGTTCAGCCCCTGTTCCATGCCGTAGCCCCAGATCACGCGATCCATCAATTGCTTGGAACAGGAATAAATCCAGCGCGGCATGTTGATCGGGCCGCAGATCAATTCGGAATGTTCCGGATCGAATTCCTCGTCGTGGCACATGCCGTACACTTCCGAGGTGGATGGAAACACCAGATGTTTGCGGTACTTAACCGCCGCGCGCACGATCGGCAGATTGGCCTCAAAATCCAGTTCGAAAACACGTAGTGGTTCTTTGACGTAAGTGGCCGGCGTGGCGATCGCCACCAGCGGCAGGATCACATCGCACTTGCGGATGTGATACTCCATCCATTCCTTATTGATGGTGATATCGCCCTCAAAGAAATGAAAGCGCGGCTGATCGAGCAGGTCGGTGATGCGCTCGGAATTCATATCCATGCCATACACTTCCCAATCGGTGGTAGCGAGGATGCGGTTGGACAGGTGGTGGCCGATAAAGCCGTTGACGCCGAGAATCAATACTTTTTTCATTACTCTTTCCTTAACAATTAAATTCAAATTTTGCCGCGCCATACTGCGCGGCAAACTCCGCCGCGCTTATCGCCACGCCATCCAGCTCGAAGCGCACCACGCGCAGCACGCCACTGCCGCAGATCGCATAGGCCTTGCCATTCTTGACGTAGAACGCCGGTCTCTCGCCGGACGTCGTGCAACCGGTGACCAGCGTCTGCAAAATACGCAGCGGCTTGCCCATTAACCGTGTAGTCGCGCCCGGATACGGCGGTGCCACGGCGCGCACCAGATTGTGGATGGCCTGCGCGGACTGCGCCCAGTCGATGATGCCGTCATCGGCCTTGCGCCCGCCGAAATACGCACCCTTGCTCAAGTCCTGTTGCACCGCGTGCGCCTTGCCTGCCAGCAACGCGGGAAGCACGCCATTCAATGCGATCTCCGCCGCCACCGTCACCTTCTGGAATACCTGCAGCGCGTTGTCGTCGGGCAGAATCGGCACCGCCTGTTGCGCCACGATATCGCCGTTGTCCGGCTTCTCGGTCATGTAATGCAGCGTCGCGCCGGTTTCCGTTTCGCCGTGGATTATCGCCCAATTCACCGGCACGCGGCCACGGTATTTCGGCAGCAGCGAGCCGTGCATATTCAGCGCGCCCCGCTTGGGAATCTCCAGCAGCTCGCGCTTGAGCATCTCGCGGTAGTAGAACGAAAAAAAGAAATCCGGCTGCAACGCGCGGATTTGTTCCACCACTTCCGGCGTATTCGGGTTGTCCGGCGTGATGGCCGGGATGCCGTGCAATGCCGCCAGTTCCGCCACGCTGTCAAACCAGATGGTTTCTTTCGGATTGTCGCGGTGCGTCACCACCAGCGCGACATCCACGCCATGCGCCAACAGGACGGACAAACATCTATAGCCTACGTTGTGGTAGGCGAAAACGACAGCCCGGCTCATTCCTGAATATCCGTAAACAAGGAAGGATGCGCCGCATCATCGACCGGCTTGGCCTTTTTCTTTTTAGGTTCCGTGGCGGAGAACGGATCGTCCTCTCCCGCCATCTGCGGAGCGGACGGTGCCTTTACCCTTCTCACCCTTCCCCCCTCACCCTTCTCCTGTTTTTCCAGTATCGCCTCGACCAGATAGCGCGGCCTGTGACGCACCTGCTGGTAGATGCGCCCGATGTATTCACCGAGCAGGCCGATACCGAACAGCGTGATGCCGATCAGAAAGAACGCGATGGCAAACAGCGTGAACAGCCCTTCCGCTTCCGGGCCGATGATCAAGCGGCGCACCAACAGGAACACCACGAAAAATGCCGACAACACGGAAATCGCGATACCCAGCATCGAAAACATCTGCAATGGCACCAGCGAAAAACTGGTCATCAGATCGAAGTTGAGGCGGATCAGGCTGTACAGCGAATACTTCGATTCGCCCGCCGCGCGCTCGTCATGCCCCACCACCACCTCGGCGGGATTGCGCGCAAAGGTATAGGCCAGCGCCGGGATGAACGTGCTCACTTCTTTGCAACTGTTGATCGCATCGATGATGCGCCGGTCATAGGCGCGGAACATGCAGCCCTGGTCGGTCATCTTGATGCGCGTGATGCGCTCGCGCAGCCCGTTCATCGCGCGCGACGCGACATGCCGCCACCAACTGTCGCTGCGCTGGCGGCGGATCGAGCCGACGTAGTCGTGGCCCTTATCCATCTTCGCCAGCAGCAGGCCGATGTCTTCCGGCGGGTTCTGCAAATCGGCGTCCAGCGTCACCACGCGCTGCCCGCGCGATTGCTCGAAAGCCGCCATGATCGCCATATGCTGGCCGAAATTGCCGTTGAACAGAATCACCCGCGTCACATCGGGGCGCTTCTGGAACTGCTCGCGCAAAATCGCGGCGGAACGGTCGCGGCTGCCGTCGTTGACGAACAGCACCTCGTAGGAAATGCCGAGCTTGTCCAGCGCCGGATACAACCGGTCGAACAAAGTCTGCAAGCCCTGCTCTTCGTTATAGACGGGGATGACGACGGAAAGTTGGGGTGTACTCATAGGTCGGCATTTTACCGCATGGGGCGGAGTTAGCGGAATTGTGTTGTAGGTTGGGTGGAGCAAGGCGATACCCAACAATTCGTCTACAGATTCTTACCGGTACACATCATCATGGCTGCCAATATCAAGCAGGATAATTTCCTTTTCGGAAACCAGCAGAGTCAGGGTAATGCGATAACTGTACGTGAGGCTGACGGCATAACAACCGGCGAGCTTACCGCTCAGGGTATGCAACTCCAGATGAGGCTGGAACGGGTCTTTTTGCAGGTCGCCGAGCACCTCGGCAAAGCGTGGCCGCAAGTCGGGGTGTTTCTTGAAAAACTTGCGTGCCTGACGAAGAAACTGGAGCGGTGTAACAATGGCATACATCAAGCCGTCTCGTCTGTGTCCAGCGCCTTCAGCAGTGCAGCAGCGGTCTTAAATTTCTTGACCTTGCCGCCCTTGACATCCTCTAGCGACGCACGAACACGGGCGTAATGCGCCTCCTGCTCCGCCACAATCAAATCCTGATAACGTGCTTCGGAAAGCACCACGTACTGCGGCTGGTTATTCCTGATCACATGCAGATCGCCCTTGGCGATGAGATCGTCCACCGCTGCGATGCCGCGACGTTTAATTTCTTGGGCTGGGATGGCGTTCATTTTAAGACTCCTTCTGGTACTTAATTAAGTACCAATAATATACCAAATCAAGCGAGGGATGGCAAACCAAATCTAGGGAATTAGCAGTGTATGCTGGTGGCGAGCAACGCGAACCCCAGCATGTTCAAGCAAACGCTGGGGTTCGTGCCTCACCCCAGCCTACGTGCTACGCTGGCTAAGTTTTGTAGCCTCTAACTCACCACTAACGATCCTGCCATCTCCTTCTGCGTGGCGTAACAACACATTGATATCAAAGTCGGTTTTGTGTAATTCGCCACCAATATCGTAATATTCAAAATGCGCCCTGATAACAGGAAAATTTTGCATTGAGTTTGGATCATTATTCTTTTCATGAAAAAAGAATAGGTATGAGCAAAGTTGAGTGAATAGTATGGGGAATTCCAATTTAACTGGCTCACTTTTTACCGTAACTGGCAACAAATACTCTAGCGATGATTTCTGCTGGTTAAACCATGAATTTAGACCTTGGTTGCCAAGGCTCTCAGACTGTATGGTTATCTTTCCATCATCGAAAGAAAAATGTGTTAAAGGTAAGTTTTTCTGACCAAGATCGTTCAGTTTGCAGACTATTTCCTCAATTGGAAATGACCATGCAACAGAAATATTCTTGGCGGTACCGAGTCCTACATTGCGAAGCGGCAGATAAAACACGAATTCTTCATCGCCCTCAATCTTAAGAAAGGGGCTTGGTGTCCACCCATTGGCAAAATATGATTCGGCATCCTGGCAGCGACAACCATCAAAAAACATTCTAGAAATCACAAGATCGGGTAGGTAGGACAACTCGCGCTGTTTTTTCATTTGAAGGACGGCCCAGAATGCCACGCCAGCCGATACTACAGTTCCAATTCCTGCCAATAATGTAATGAGTTGCTCAATTGTCATGTTCGTAGACCCTTAAAATTCAGATGAATGAATATGCGCCAAGCCTCCTTACGCCAACACCTCGCGCATCGCCTCACAAGTCCGCTCCACATCCCCCTCATTCATCGCATAGAACATCGGCAACGAAACGATCTGCTTGCCGACGCGCTCGGCGACCGGGAACATGCCTTCCCTGAAGCCCAGTGCGCGGTACAGCGTGAACAGGTGGATGGGCGCGTAGTGGTAGCCGATGCCGATGTTGTACTCCTTCATGCGTGCCATGAAGTCGGCGCGGGTGATGCGTTCCGGTAGCACGATCTGGAACAGGTGCCAGTTGGTGCTCTCGCAATCCTCAGGCGGCAGTTGCGCGCCGGTCTGCTTCTCGAAATCCTTGCCGAGCGTGGTGAAATAATGCCGCGCCAGTTTGCGCCGCTGCGCGGTGATCGCATCCAGTTGCGAGAACTGGCCCAAACCAATCGCGGCGGCGACGTCGGTCATGTTGTACTTGCCGCCCAGCACGTCCACGTCGATGCCGTCCCAACCGCTGCGCGTGACACCTTGCAGGCGGTATTTTTCCGCGAGCTTGGCTTCTTCTTCATTGTTCAACACCAGACAGCCGCCCTCGGAGGTGGTGATGTTCTTGTTGGCCTGAAAACTGAATGATACGAAATCGCCGAACGAGCCACCAAATGAACCAATGGGCTTGCCTTTCCACGTCGAGCCGATGGCCTGCGCGGCATCTTCCACCACGCGCAGCTTGTGCTTGCTGGCTATCGCATACAGCCGGTCCATATCCACCGGCTTACCTGCCAGATACACCGGGATGATGGCCTTGGTGCGTGGCGTGATCGCGGCTTCGACCTTGTCCAGATCGATGTTGCGCGTGACCGGGTCGATGTCGGCGAACACCGGCGTCGCGCCGACTTCGAGGATCACATTGGCGGTCGCGACCCATGAGATCGGCGAGGTGATAACTTCGTCGCCCGCGCCGATGCCCGCGATGCGCAACGCGATCTCCATCGTGCAGGTGCCGGAATTGAAGGTGCGCACCGGACGCCCGCCGAAATATTCGGATAGTTTTTTCTCGAATTCCTGCACCTTCGGGCCGGTGGTAATCCAGCCGGAGCGCAGCACGTCGCCTACTGAAGCGATGGTCGCTTCGTCTATGGTGGGGCGGGAGAAGGGAAGAAAATTACTCATGGCAAAACCTCTAAAAAATTCAAAACCAATGCTACAAACTGTCCACGAAAGACACGAAAAGCACGAACAAAACCTCAAAATTAAGCTATCGGCTTGTCATGTCTTTGGGGGATATTTCGTGTTTTTCGTGTTTTTCGTGTCTTTCGTGGACAAGTATTTTTTGAATTTTATGCCCGCGAAATAATAATCACGCCCAGAATAATCACGCCCATGCCGACCAGTTTGGTCGGGTTGAAGGCTTCGCCGAGCAGGTACCAGGCGGCGACGGCATTCACCACATAGGCCATCGACAGCATCGGAAAGGCGATGCTGACCGGTACGCGCGACAACGCGAGTATCCAGATGATTACGCTGAGCGCGTAGCAGAACAGCGCGGCGGCGATATGCCACTCGGTCGCCAGTCTCAATCCGATCGGCAGGATGTTTTCCATGCTGAACTCGAAATGGCCGATGACGTTGGTTCCCGCCTTCATCAGTATCTGCGCGGCGGCGTTGAGCATCACGCCGATGAAAATCAAACTGAAACTGACCAGGCTCATGGTGCCCCCTTCTCCCCTACCCCTTTGCCGCCAGGGGAGAGGGGATTAATAGTAATCGCACTCGCTGGTTTCTTGACCACGATATGCTGCGCGTCTTCAAAAATAATTTCCATTTCCAACCCCTGTCCTGAGCTTGTCGAAGCGGCCTGTCCTGAGCTCGTCGAAGCGGCCTGTCCTGAGCCTGCCGAAGCGGCCTGTCCTGAGCCTGCCGAAGCGGCCTGCAACTGCGCATAAACATATGCCGGCATAATAGCGAACGCTTCGCGCTGTGTCGCCCATACCTTGGCAAACTCCTCGATGGTGGGGATCCAGCGTTGCGGCTCCTGCCGGATGCCGAAAGCCATTTCATCCTGATACTGCACCAGAGTAAAGGTGCGTTGCAAATAAAACGGCAGGGTCTGCTCGTAGGTCAGCACCGAATAAAACGGCACGCCCGCCGTTACCTCGCCGCGTATCGCCTCGGCGATATGCTTCGCGGAACGCTCCTGCGCCACCGTGTTGTAGCCGGACAGCCCGATTTGCGCGGACAACAGGGCGCTCAGCGCCAATATCGCCACTGCAATGGATTTCATCTCTAACCATAACAGCAGCATCCCCGTCAGC
Organism: Gallionella sp.; assembly: GCA_028714075.1. GTDB lineage: Bacteria > Pseudomonadota > Gammaproteobacteria > Burkholderiales > Gallionellaceae > Gallionella. The sequence continues at coordinate 37,366 of JAQTMZ010000005.1, read as the reverse complement.
AAGCCGGTCAGCATAATCATTGCCGCGACAACCAGCCACTCGCCGTAATGCGGATACAGTTCGGCCTGGCTCGGCGTGTCGGCCAGCTTGTCCACATTGACCGCCAGCCCCAGCAGCAGCAACGCGACCGGCACGACCGGGGCGACCTGCCAGAGCAGCACCCGCGCGCGCATCCCGGCGATGCGCTTGCCCATCAACAAGGCCAGCGCGGGCAACATCGGCAGCAGATAGGACGGCAGCTTGGAACCGGAAATGGAAAAAAACACGTAGATGAACACCGCCCAGACCAGCAGGAAGCGCTGCGTGCTGAACATCGTGTCCGGCAGCTTGCGGTTGCGCAAGGTGCGCCACATGGTGTCGAACATCAGCACCGTCCACGGCAGCGCCCCGGCCAGCAGGATCGGGATGAAGTAATACCAGGGCTGATAGCGCCCCAGATCCTTGGTGGTGAAACGCGTGTAATGCTCGTAGATGAAGAAGCGCTCGAAGAATTCCGGGTTGGCTTTCATCACCAGCAGGAACCACGGCACGGTGATCGCAAGAAACACCGCCAGGCCGGGCAGCCAGTGCATGCGTTTCAGCACGCCGAAGTCGCGCTGCACCACGCAATAAATGAACAGCGCGGCACCCGGCAACACCAGCCCCATCAATCCCTTGCTCAGCACCGCCAATGCCAGCGCGGCCCACGCCAGCAGCATGCGGTTGCGCCGCTTGCCGACATCCGCCTGCGCCTGCGCGAGCAACAACCCGACAATGCCCAGCGTGAGAAAAAATGTCACGCCCATGTCCAGCGTGTTGATGTGCCCCATCATCACATACAGCAGGCTGCTGGACAGCAACAGCGCGGCATAGCCCGCCGTCTCGCGCCCGAACAGGCGCAGCCCAGCAAACCATACCAGCAGGATGCCGGCAAAACCGGTCAGCCCGGTCCACAGGCGCGATGTCCATTGGTGCTCGCCGAACAGGGTATAGGCGGTGGCGGTCGCCCAGTATTGCAGCGGCGGTTTTTCAAAATACTTGAGTTCGTTCAGGCGCGGCGTCACCCAATCGCCGCTGGCCACCATCTCGCGCGGAATCTCGGCATAGCGCCCTTCGTCCGGCTTGACCAGCGTGCGGTATTCGAGGTTGGCAAACCAGATCAGCGCAATGGCGGCAAGCAGCAACCAAATCCACCTGGTCAGGATACGGCTCATTATTCTTATTGTTCTTTCCAGCCGGCACGCAACTCGCGCGCGCTGCGGAAGGTCTGTTCGAGCTGTACCGCATCGCCCGCCGCAAGCGCCGCGCTCATTTTGTTCAGCTCCGCGATGTAGGTCTGCAATTCCCGCAACAACGCTTCGCGATTCGCCAGACAAATATCGCGCCACATTTCCGGCGAGCTGGACGCGATGCGCGTGAAGTCGCGGAAGCCGCTGGCGGCGAAGGACAGCAGCAGGTCGCGGTTGTCGCGCTGCGCCAGATCATGCACCAGCGCGAACGACAACAGGTGCGGCAAGTGGCTGACCGCCGCAAACACCGCGTCGTGCTCGGCGTAGGTCAGCCGGTAAATGTTCGCACCGCACGCCTGCCATGCGGCCTGCACGCGCGCCACGGCCTCGGGGGTGTTTTCCGGCAGCGGGGTCAGCACCACTTTCTTGCCGACATACAAATCGGCGCGCGCCGCCGCCGCGCCGCTCTGCTCGGCTCCGGCAATCGGATGCGCGGGCACGAACTGCGCCGCCTTGCTGCCCAGTTGCGCATAAGCCGCAGCTACCACGTCGCTCTTGGTGCTGCCGCCATCGGTAACCAGCGTGTGCGCGCCGAGATGCGGCGCGATGCGCGCCATCAGCTCCGCCATCTGTCCGACCGGCGTGGCCAGCAATATCAGATCCGCATCGCCCGCTTCAACGGCAATATCCTGCCCGATACGGTCGATGATGCCGAGTTGCCGGGCCTGTTGCAGCGTTGTCTCGCTGCGCCCGAAGCCGACCACCTCGCCAACGGCATGCGCCTTGCGCAACGCCAGCGCGAACGAGCCGCCGATCAGGCCGACGCCGAAGATGATGATTTTTTTGAATTGCGGATCAACCACTTTTGCCCTCTGCTAAATTCATCTCCGGGAGCGCCGGCGTCTCGCCGGCAATTTACTCATGCCGACGAGGACGTCGGCGCTCCCATTTTTACAGCGTGCGTCCGATCGCGCCGGCAATCGCTCCCAGCGTGCCCATCAGCTTCTTCAATTCCTGCGGGGTCAACGCCTGATCGGCATCGCACCATGCTTCGCAGGGATTCGGATGCATCTCGACCAGCAGCCCGTCCGCGCCCGCGGCAAGCGCGGCCTGCGACAGCGCCGGAACCATCCACGCCTTGCCGCCCGCGTGCGATGGATCGACGATCACCGGCAGATGGGTCTCCTTCTTCAGCACCGGGATTGCGGTCACGTCCAGCACATTGCGGTAGGCGGTCTCGAAGGTGCGGATGCCGCGCTCGCAAAAAATAATGTTGTGGTTGCCGCCCGCCGCGATGTATTCCGCCGACATCAGCCATTCGGAAATGGTCGCCGACATGCCGCGCTTGAGGATCACCGGCTTGTTGATGCGCCCGACTTCCTTGAGCAGGTCGAAGTTCTGCATGTTGCGCGTGCCGATCTGGATCACGTCCACGTCGTATTCCATGAACATATCGATCTGGCGCACGTCCATCAACTCGGTGACGATAGGCAGCTTGTACGGGCTGGCCGCCTTGCGGAACATGTCCAAACCCTCTTTGCCCTTGCCCTGAAAAGCATACGGGCTGGTGCGCGGCTTGAACGCACCGCCGCGCATCAAACGGCAGCCTGCCTCATGCGTATATTTGGCCGACAAGTCCATCTGCTCCTGCGTTTCCACCGAACACGGTCCGGCGATCACCTGGATCTGGTTGCCGCCGAGCGGGATACCGCCGATGTCGATCACAGTGCTGTCGCGATGCGATTCGCGCGACACAATTTTGTACTGTTTGGCAATATGCATCGCCGATTCCACACCGGGCAACGGCGTAAACATTTCCTCGGTCAGGGGAGTTTCATCGCCGATTGCACCGATCACGGTGCGCTCGATGCCGCGCGAAATATTCGCTTTCAAACCGGCTGTTTCCAGCCTCTTTACCACTGCACCAATCTGTTCGTCAGTGACATCTTTTCCCATTACGATAATCATTTATTGCTCTCCAAGTATTTGCTTCAGTGCAGACAAAAATTTCTCATTCTCTTTTTCCAGCCCGATGCTCACGCGCAACCAGCCCGGCATGTCGTAATTGGCGATCGGGCGCACGATCACGCCCAGTTCCAGCAGGCGGCGATATACCGCCATAGCATTTTCAATTTTGAAGCTGACGAAGTTGCCGAACGACGGAATGTATTCCAGTTTCAGCCTGCCTAATTCAGCAGTGATCTGCGCCATGCCGCGCCGGTTCAGCGCAAAGGTCTGCCGCACGAAATCCGTATCCTGCAACGCCGCCACCGCCGCCGCCTGCGCCACACTGTTGACGTTGAACGGCTGGCGCACGCGGTTCAGCATGTCGATGACTTGCGGGTTACCCAGCGCGTAACCGACACGCAGCGAGGCCAGCCCGTAAGCCTTGGAGAAAGTGCGCGAGATAATCAGGTTGGGGAATTTTTTCAGCCACGCCACCGAATCGTAGCGGCATTCCTCCGGCAGGTATTCGTTGTACGCCTCATCCAGCACCACCAGGATATTCGCGGGCAGCGCGCGCATGAACTCCAGCAAATCCGCCGCGCTCAGGAAGGTGCCGGTCGGATTGTTCGGGTTGGCGACAAACACCAGCTTGGCTTTGTGTTCGACGGCGGCTTGCAGCATCGCCTTCAGGTCGTGACCATAATTGATTGCGGGCACAGAAACGCCGCTCGCACCGACCGCCTGCGTCGCCAGCGGATACACCGCGAATGCATGGTCGGAATATACCGCCTTGTCACCGACGGTCAGGAAGGCGCGCGCCGCCAGCTCCAGCATGTCGTTGGAACCGTTGCCCAGCACGATTTGGTCGTGCGCCACACCATAGCGTTGCACCAGCGCATCTTTCAGTGCGAAACCGTTGCCGTCCGGATACAGCCCAATCTCATCGAGCGCGGCATGCGCTGCGGCAACCGCTTTCGGGCTCGCGCCTAACGGGTTCTCGTTCGACGCCAGCTTGACGATGCCGCTGATGCCCAGTTCGCGCTCCAGCTCGGAGATCGGCTTGCCGGGCTGGTAGGGCGCGATGGCGCGGATGTAGGGTGGTGCTAACTCGCTATAATTCATTTTCAATTCTTAATAATCAAAGGCAAACTTTATCCGCAGATTACACAGATTCACGCAGATTATTTGCAAACCGACTAACCTGTTTCAGGGTTTTCAATCTGCGCCCATCTGCGTAATCTGCGGACCCGCTGTTATTTAACAGGCTTACGCAGTATCCAGTACGTCTCGCCCGGCCAACTTGGGAACAGCGCGCCGAACCACAGGTTGAAGCGCAGCCACCAGCGGTAATTTTCCAGGAAGAAGCCTTTTTTGCGCATAAAAAATGCTCCGCTCAAAAACTCCACTTCCAGCCCGTTCGCCGCCGCCATGTCGCGCACGCGCTGCGGCGAAAACACGCTGACATGCCCGTATTTTCTGGCAGCGGGGCGAATTTTATCTTCGCGCGCCTGCGCCATGCATTCCGGTGTGGAAGGAAATCCGCCGATCAGCATGCCACCCGGTTTCAGGTGCGGCACAATTTTCGCGATCAGCTGCTCCGGCTCGAACAGATGCTCCAGCACATGCAACAGGATCATCGCGTCGTATTGCTTGCCTTGATCCAGCTTGAACTCCGCGCTTTCCAAGTCCACCTGGTAGAAATGGTTGTATCCGGCGCGTTCCAGAATATCCTTGCGAATCAGCGCATCCACCGCATCCCAACCGGCCAGCGGCACTTTCTCGCCACCGTGTTCGGCGGCCGCATGCATGAAGCCGAGCATCTGCCCGACATCCACGCCGATTTCGCACACATCCAGCGCGCCTTTGCGCGCCGCGTCTTCGCGCAGGAAGTGATACATGAACCAGTAGCGCACCATGCGCACCGGATAGCCGGTGCGCTTCACTTCGGCAGGAATGCCGTAATTTTTATCCAGCAGGGTCGGGTTGTTTCTCAGGAACTCGATATCCCAGCACAGTTGCGGCATTGCCATTCAATTACTCCCGAACGAGCGCCTACGCGGCAACCGGATATGAACCGAGGATTTTCATGAACGCGGCGACTTTCTTGATTTCAGCCAGCGCCGTCGCCACTTTGACATCGGTCTGGTGACCTTCGACATCCACGTAGAACACGTACTCCCAAAGCTCGGCCTGCGCCGGGCGCGACTCCAGCTTGGTCATGCTCACGCCATGTTTGGCCAGCGGGGCCAGCAGGTCATGCACTGCGCCGGGACGGTTCGCGGCGGACAGCACCAGCGAGGTCTTGTCGTTGCCGGATGGCACCACCCGTTGATTGCCCAATACCAGGAAGCGCGTGGTGTTCTTGGGGTCGTCCTCGATATTTCTCATGCATACGCCAAGGCCGAACAGTTCCGCCGCCTGGATGCCGGCGACGGCCGCGCTGTGCGGGTTCTCCGCGGCCAGGCGCGCCGCTTCGGCATTGCTGGAAACATGCACCAGCAACGCATTCGGCAAGTTCATATTCAGCCAATTCTGGCACTGGCCGAATGACTGCGAATGCGAATAAACCGTCTTGATCCCGCCCAATTCGCAATGCTGCGACAGCAGGCACTGGTGGATAGCCAGCTTCACTTCGCCGCATATTTGCAGCGAGCTGTGCAGCAGCAAATCCAGCGTGCGCCCGATAGCGCCCTCGCTGGAATTTTCCACCGGCATGACGCCGTATTGGGCCGTGCCGCATTCCACCGCATTAAACACATCGTCGATATTCGCGCACGGCAGTTTTTGTATCGCGCTGCCGAAACGTTTCAGCGCCGCCGCCTCGGTAAAGGTTCCCTCCGGCCCCAGATAGGCCACCGTCAGCGGCGCTTCCAGCGCGCGGCACTGCGACATCACTTCGGTGAACAACTGCGCCACGGCGGCATTGCCCAACGGCCCCTTGTTGTCGCCTTGCAAACGCCGCAATATCTGCGCCTCGCGCTCCGGGCGCAGCATCACGCCATCTTCCTTGAGAAGCCCGATTTGCTGCGCCAGGGCGGCGCGCTGGTTGACGAGTTTCAACAACTCGTCATCCAGGCGGTCGATCTGCTCGCGCAGCTGTGTTAGTTTTTCGCTCATATTGTTTCTACCAAAGGCAAGTCGCGCACCATCAACACGCCGGGAATGGCGGCGATCTGTGCGATCAGTGCGGCAGGCGGCGCGCTGTCGGTATCGACCAGCGTGTAAGCCATTTCACCGCGCGACTTGTTCATCATATTGTGGATGTTGATGCCCGCCTGCGCCAGTTTGGTGGAAATCTGCCCCAGCATGTTAGGCACGTTGCTATTGGAAATTGCCAGACGAAAAGATGATTCCCGCGGCATCGTCACTGTTGGAAAATTTACCGTATTAGCCAAGTTGCCGTGTTCCAGATAGTCGCGCAACCGGTCTACCACCATCACCGCACAGTTTTCTTCCGCCTCTTCGGTGGACGCGCCAAGATGCGGCAAAGCCACCACGTTGTCCTGCCCCTGCAATTTCCGCGCGGGAAAATCACACACATAGCCGCGCAAATGCTTGCTCGCCAAGCCTTCCAGCACCGCATCATTATCCACGATCGTATCGCGCGAAAAGTTCAGCAGCACGCTGCCCGGCTTCATCTGCTGCACGCGCTGCGCATTTATCAATCCGCGCGTTGCATCCAGCAACGGCACATGCAGCGTGACGAAGTCGCCGTCCTTGAGCAACTCCTCGATACTGTTTGCCTTCTTTACCTGCGCTGACAGGCCCCATGCAGCCTCTACCGTGATTCCCGGATCGTAACCGTACACGCGCATTCCCAAAGCCAACGCGGCTTCCGCGACCAGGCGGCCGACCGCCCCCAATCCGATAATACCCAGCGTGCGGCCTTTCAGCTCGATGCCCGCAAAATTCTTTTTGCCGTCCTCGGCCAGTTTTTGCTGGGCCGCATCGTCGCCCTGCAATCCTGCGGTGAATTGCAGCGCGGGGGCGATGTTGCGCGCAGCCAGCAGCATCCCTGCAACCACCAGCTCCTTCACCGCATTGGCATTCGCGCCGGCCGCGTTGAACACCGGCACGCCGCGCGCATTCATTTTGGTGACCGGAATATTGTTGGTTCCGGCACCGGCGCGCGCAATCGCTTTCACGCTGGCGGGAATATCCATGTCGTGCATCGCTTGCGAACGCACCAGAATCGCATCCGGCTCGGCGATGTCATTGCCGACCAGATACGCAGGCGCAGGAAAGCGTTTCAGCCCAAGGGCTGAAATTTTGTTTAGCGTAAGGATGCGATATTGGCTTGCCATTTTCCGCCAGCGGCTTTCTGTTGGTTGTATTGCCGTTAAATGTTTTGTTGTCAGCGGCGCTCTTGGGCGAACTCATTCATGAAGTCCACCAGCGCCTGCACGCCCGCCAATGGCATGGCATTGTAAATCGAGGCGCGCATCCCGCCCACCGAGCGGTGCCCCTTCAATTGCAACAGCCCGCGCGCATCGGCTTGCTTGAGGAATTCACCGTCCAGTTTCGTGTCCTTCAGCGTAAAGGGAACATTCATGCGCGACCGGTCGCTCTTCGCCACCGGGCAGCTGTAGAAACCGTCGCTGGCGTCAATCGCCGCATACAGCAACTCCGCTTTTTTGATGTTGACCCGCTCCATCGCGGCGATGCCGCCGTTTTTCTTCAGCCACTGGAACACCAGCCCGGACATGTAGATGCCGTAGGTCGGGGGGGTGTTGTACATCGAGTCGCCGTCGGCGTGAATCTTGTAGTCCAGCATGGTCGGCGTATTCGCCGCCGCCCGCCCGAGCAGGTCGTCGCGCACGATGACCAGCGCCAGCCCTGCCGGGCCGATATTTTTCTGCGCACCGGCGTAGATCAACCCGTATTTGCTCACATCGACCGGGCGCGACAGAATGTTGGACGACATGTCCGCCACCAGCGGCACATCGCCAACTTCTGGTATCCAGTTGAACTCCACACCGCCGATGGTTTCGTTCGATACATAGTGCAGGTAGGCCGCGTTCGGGTCGCGCCGCCAGGTATCGAATGCCGGGATATAGGTGCAATTCCGGTCGGCGTTGTTCGCCACCACGTTCACGCCGCCGAATCTTTTTGCCTCGTCGATGGCCTTCTTCGACCATTCCCCGGTGTTCACATAGTCGGCAGAAGCCTTGCCACGCAGCAAGTTCAGCGGAACCATGGAAAACTGCAAATGCCCGCCGCCTTGCACGAACAACACCTTGTAGTTGGCGGGAACATTCATCAGCTCGCGCAGATCGGCGATCGCCTGCGCATGGATGCTCATGTATTCCTTGCCGCGATGCGACATTTCCATCACCGACATGCCGCTGCCGTGCCAGTCGAGCAATTCCGCCTGCGCTTGCTGCAAGACTTCTTTCGGCAATACAGCCGGCCCCGCGCTGAAGTTGTAAATAGTCATTTATGGCAACTCAAATATCGATCGTGATTGAGAATCGTGGGTTGAGGGTTGAGTTAAAAGCAGGGAGAGGATTTTTCTCGCTCCTCAACCCTGCCCTTCCTCTTCATCCGGCTCGGCGATACGGCTCAATCCCGCCAGCTTCTCGCCCTTCTCCACATTCATCAGCGTGACGCCCTGGGCGGTACGCCCCATCTCGCGGATCTCCTTGACGCGGGTGCGGATCAGCACGCCGCTGGTGCCGATCAGCATGATCTCGTCCTCGACATTCACCAGCGTCGCAGCGACCACCTTGCCGTTGCGCTCGGAGGTCTTGATCGCGATCATGCCCTGCGTGCCGCGCCCGTGGCGGGTGTATTCCACGATAGGGCTGCGTTTGCCATAACCATTCTCGGTCGCGGTCAGCACGCTCTGCTGTTCGTTCTCGGCCACAAGCAGCGAGATCACCTGCTGCTTGGCGGCCAGCTTCATGCCGCGCACACCGCGCGACGCGCGCCCGGTCGCGCGCACATCGTTCTCGTCGAAGCGCACCGCCTTGCCGCCGTTCGAGAACAGCATCACGTCATGTTTGCCGTCGGTCAACGCAACCCCGATCAGATGGTCGTCTTCGTCCAGGTTGATCGCGATAATGCCGCGCTTCATCGGGCGGGAGAAATCGTTCAACGGGGTCTTCTTCACCGTGCCGTCGGCGGTGGCGAAGAACACATACTTATCCTCGACAAACTCGCTGACCGGCAACACCGCGTTGATCTTCTCGCCATTTTCCAGCGGCAACAGATTCACGATCGGCTTGCCGCGCGAAATGCGGCTGCCCTGCGGCACTTCATACACCTTGAGCCAGTACACGCGGCCGCGGTTGGAGAAACAAAGAATATAGTTGTGAGTGTTGGCGATGAACAGGTTATCGATGAAATCGTCTTCCTTGGTCGCCGTGGCCTGCTTGCCGCGTCCGCCGCGTTTCTGCGCGCGGTATTCGTCGAGGCGCTGCGCCTTCATGTATCCGCCGTGCGACAGCGTGACCACCACGTCTTCCGGCGCGATCAGGTCTTCCATGCTCATGTCCTGCGTGTGCGTGATGATTTCGCTGCGGCGCTTGTCGCCGAACTGCGCCTTCACCGCGACCAGTTCATCATGGATGATCTGCGTGACACGCTCCGGCTTGGCGAGAATGTCGAGCAGGTCGGCGATCTTGTCCATCACTTCGCGGTACTCGCCGACGATCTTGTCCTGCTCCAGCCCGGTCAGGCGTTGCAGGCGCAACTCCAGAATCGCCTGCGCTTGCGCATCGGAAAGGTGATAACCGCGCGTCTTGCCTTGCCCCACCAAGCCGAATTCGGGCAGCAAGCCTTCCGGGCGCGACGCGTCGCTGACGCGGCTGAGCATATCTTCCACCAACGACGAGCGCCATGCGCGCGCCATCAGTTCGCGCTTGGCATCGGCCGGGGTCGGTGCGGCCTTTATCAGCGCGATGATCTCGTCCACGTTGGACAATGCCACCGCCAAACCTTCGAGGATATGACCGCGTTCGCGCGCCTTGCGCAATTCGAAAATAGTGCGGCGTGTGACGACTTCGCGGCGATGGCGCAGGAACGCGTCGATCACCTGCTTGAGGTTGAGCAGTTTCGGCTGGCCGTCGATGATCGCGACCATGTTGATGCCGAAGCTGTCCTGCAACTGGGTATCCTTGTACAGCTTGTTGAGGATCACGTCGGCATTTTCGCCGCGCTTCAATTCGATCACCGCGCGCATGCCGGACTTGTCCGATTCGTCGCGGATTTCCGAGATGCCTTCCAGGCGCTTTTCGCGCACCATCTCGCCGATCTTCATCAGCAGGTTGGCCTTGTTCACCTGATACGGCAGCTCGTCGATGATGATGGCCTGGCGCTCGCCCTTGCCGATGTCCTCGAAATGGGTACGCGCGCGCATCACCACGCGGCCGCGCCCGGTGCGGTAGCCTTCCTTCACGCCGGACAGTCCGTAGATGAAACCCGCCGTCGGGAAATCCGGCGCAGGCACGTATTCGATCAGTTGTTCGATATCCAGATCGGGGTTTTTCAGCAGCGCGAGGCAGGCATCCACCACTTCGTTAAGATTGTGCGGCGGGATGTTGGTCGCCATGCCCACCGCGATACCGGATGAGCCGTTTACCAATAAATTGGGGAAGCGCGCCGGGAACACCAGCGGTTCATGCTCGGAACCGTCGTAGTTCGGCCCGAAGTTGACCGTTTCCTTGTCGAGATCGGCAAGCAATTCATGGGCGATTTTCGACATGCGGATTTCGGTGTAACGCATCGCCGCCGCGTTATCGCCGTCCACCGAGCCGAAGTTGCCCTGCCCGTCCACCAGCGTGTAGCGCAATGAGAAATCCTGCGCCATGCGCACGATGGTGTCGTACACCGCCGTGTCACCGTGCGGATGGTATTTACCGATCACGTCGCCGACGATACGCGCCGACTTCTTGTAAGCGCGGTTCCAGTCGTTGGACAGCTCGTGCATCGCAAACAGCACGCGGCGATGCACCGGCTTCAGGCCGTCGCGCACATCGGGCAGCGCGCGCCCGATAATGACGCTCATCGCGTAGTCCAGATAGGACTTGCGCATTTCCTCTTCAAGGCTGACCGGCAGGGTTTCTTTGGCGAATTTTTGTTCCATGGATTTTGCTTTGACCTAAAGGCAACCGACGCATAACAAAGCGCGCATTTTAGCACAGCGATGCAACCCTGAGCCACCCGCATGGGCAGCAATATTATTTGGCTGCAACGCCAAGTTTTGTTAAAGTCAGCGCCCCGCTAATCAGCGCCCACGCCATGACCAACGCCGACCCCATCGAACTGGATAAATTTTCGCAACTGGCCCACAAATGGTGGGACCCGAACAGCGAATTCAAGCCGCTGCACGATATCAACCCGCTGCGTCTGGGCTACATCGACCGCCACGCCGGACTCGCCGGCAAGACCGTGCTGGATGTCGGCTGCGGCGGCGGCATTTTATCGGAAAGCATGGCCGGGTTGAATGCGGATGTCAGCGGCATCGACCTGTCCGACAAAGCCCTGCAAGTCGCCAAGCTGCATCTGCTGGAAAGCGGCAAGCGGGTCAATTACCGCAAAATAGCCGTGGAAGAATTGGCCGCCGAGCAACCCGGCCACTACGATATCGTCACCTGCCTGGAAATGCTCGAGCATGTGCCCGACCCGCACAGCGTGGTCGCGGCCTGCGCAAGGCTGGTCAAGCCGGGCGGCTGGGTGTTCTTTTCCACACTCAACCGCAACTTTAAATCTTATCTCCTCGCCGTGATCGGCGCGGAATACATATTGAACCTGCTGCCGCACGGCACACACGACTTCGACAACTTCATCAAACCCTCCGAACTCGCGCAATCCTGCCGCAACGCGGGCTTGAGCCTGACAGACATCACCGGCATGAGCTACAACCCGCTCAGCAAGGTGTATTCGCTGGGCAGCGATACGGATGTGAACTACATGATCGCCTGCCGCCGTGATTGACAGGATATTGAAACGCGTAGGGGCGCATGGCAATACGCCCTCATGTAGCAGTGCGCCATGACCATTTATGATTAAGGCCGTCCTGTTCGACCTCGACGGCACTTTCGCCGACACCGCACCCGACCTTGCCGCCGCGCTCAACCACGCCCGCGCCACGCGCAACCTGCCGCCGCTGCCGCTGGAGGTTGCCAGGCTGCAAGCCTCGCACGGCTCGCGCGGCCTGCTCAAGCTTGGCTTCGGCATCGAGCCGGATGCGCCGGATTACGACGCGTTGCGCGACATCTTCCTCGACTATTACGAGCGCAACATCTGCGTGCATACGCGGCTGTTCGCCGGCATGGCAGAACTGGTTGTCGCTTTGGAACAGCGCGGCATCCGCTGGGGCATCGTCACCAACAAACCGCACCGCTACACCGTGCCGCTGATGCAGGCGCTGGGCTATGCCGAACGCGCCGCCTGCCTGATCAGCGGCGACACCTGCGCACACGCGAAACCCCATCCCGAACCGATGTTCAAGGCCTGCGAAACCATCGGCGTCACGCCGGAACAGTGCCTGTATCTCGGCGACGACCTGCGCGACATGCAAGCCGCCAACGCCGCCGCGATGCGCGGCATCATCGCACGCTACGGCTACATCAGCGGCGATGCCCAGCTCGATAGCTGGAGCGCGCACGGCATTATCGATATTCCGACGGAACTTCTCGGCTATCTCACCCTCTGACTCTGCTACAATCTGTACCGTTTTGTAGTATCACCATCCGGGGACGACTTGGCTTCGACGTGGGTTGCAAAGCAGTGTAGGGCATACCGAGGACCCGCCACCTCGTAAATCAGCTGGAAAAAACTAGTCGCAAACGACGAAAACTACGCTTTAGCCGCTTAGTCGGCTGAACCTCACACCCTGCTGTCCATGGAGGGGCTCAAAGCCGCAAGGCCGAGATGAGTGAGGTAAATTACATGGAATCGTGCCGGTCAGGGTCACTTTGATCGGAGCTAAAAACAAGGTGACTCGTCCTTTACCAGCCCGCCGGTTGGCGTGTACGGGATTAAATCAAACAGCCAGGCTAAGTATGTAGAACTGCCTGTAGAGTGCTTGCGGACGCGGGTTCAATTCCCGCCGTCTCCACCAATAGCAATAAATCAGCCACCCTTCGCGGTGGCTTTTTTATTGGGTTTTACTACGCAAACACCAATAAACAAGCCACTTTCAGCCATGTTGTAGCTTTCCTCATTGGTTCGCCATTATTCGCAATCGTTCCGCTGTGTTCACTTTTTGTGGGGGTAACGTTGGGGGTAATTCTTGCTTTTTTTGAGCACTGGGGGTAACGTAATTATATCCAAACAAAAAAAAGAAAGGGCGAAAATGGGCAAGCTTAATGACAAGGCCGTGGCAGCGGCCAAACCCGGCGCGAAGGATTACAAGCTGTCAGACGGTGATGGTTTGCATTTACTGGTCAGAACCAATGGCGGCAAGTTGTGGCGGCTCAAGTATAGGATCGAGGGCAAGGAAAAGCTGTTGAGCTTCGGCCAATATCCGGAGGTGGGATTAAAGACCGTGCGAGAATGGACGATAGAGGCGCGCAAGCTAATTGCGGGCGGGCTCGATCCCATGGAAGTGAAGAAAGAAGCGGCGGCAGCAAAAGCCTCCACCGCTACCGCGCCTGCTGAAGCATTGGAAGCAGTCGAGGCAATCAGCCGGGAATGGTTTGAAAAGTTCGGTAGCCAATGGGTGGACAGCCACGCATCCAAGATCATCCGACGGCTTGAGCGTGACTTATTCCCGCACTTCAAGGGGGTCGGGATAAATACAGTGAAGCCCATTGAGTTGCTATCCGTTCTGCGGAGGGTTGAAGCGCGTGGAGCGCTTGAAACTGCGCATCGGTTATTGCAGAACTGCGGCCAGATATGGAGGTACGCGGTCAGCACAGGACGTGCGGAATATGACGTTACGCTGTCCTTGAAAGGTGCATTGCCACCAGCCAAAGAAACGCACTTAGGGGCGATTACAGAGCCGCAAGCAATCGGTGCGCTGCTGAGGAACATAGAGGAATACAAGGGCTCCGAAGTGGTGCGGCTGGCTCTAAAGCTCGCGCCATTGGTGTTTGTAAGGCCGGGAGAACTGCGGCAAGCCAAATGGGATGAATTTGATATTAGCGGGCGGTTGTGGACGATCCCTGGGGGACGGATGAAGGCTAAACGCCCCCATATTGTTCCGCTATCGGATCAGGCGGCGGCGATTCTGGAAGAGTTGCGCAAAACTCATGAAAGCGAATACCTATTCCCTTCTCCTCGTGCCCTTTCTCGATGTTTATCTGATGTAGCCTTACTTGCCGCCTTGCGGCGGATGGGATACACGAAAGAGGAAATGACCGCTCACGGCTTCCGTGCGATGGCATCCACAAACTTGGAGCATTTGGGTTACGACGTGCGACTGATTGAACTGCAACTTGCGCACGCGGATCAAGACCAAGTTCGGGCAGCGTACAAGAGAGAAACGCATCTACTGCGACTCGATGAACGCAGAAAAATGATGCAGGCTTGGGCGGATTTTTTGGATGGATTACGCGCTGGCGCTACCGTACTACCGTTCAAGAAGTTGGGCTAATTATCTACTCATATCAATATCGTGCTTATGTTCAGGTACTGATGGACGCAGACGGATCATCAACATCAGCAGCGCAACGCAGGAAAGAATAAGAAAAACATACTGCCCGTTAGCGAGCATTGGTGATCAGCAGTTCTCGACACGAAGCGGTCTTTAACGCCAGTTCAAATCAAATGCGATGCCGAGCTCTTTAGTTCTGTTTATTTTGTCGCTGGCCATTGGTAGTTTTGAACGCTCAACATCTACATTCTGCTCCCTTGACATATAGAGTTAACTTTTGGAGTCATATCTTGAAAACACAACTACCGATTCACTATATTCATCGGTAGAACGAGGTCTTGCATTCAGGCCGCCAGATTTCTTGAGAGGGATATGAATTACTTCCTCTAGCTTTAAGCCAGCCTTGACCCCCAATTCAGAAATCGCCGTTACTGCATCAACCGTGTGCAATATTTCCTTTGTTTTATGAATGTAAAAGGTATGCGCAGAGGCGACGACAAATAGAGCTTTACCTTTGTCACTTAAACTCTGTCGGGTATTTATCAATACCTTTTCAAGATCAACGTAATAGTTAAGTGTAGGCAAATATTTTGGTAGCCGTTGTTTATCCTCACGCAAAAACGTCAAGGTTCTCTTGATAGCTGGCGGCATAGCCTGTTCGAGGTGAAGCGTATCTGTCTGAGCAGACATTTCGCCAATGAATGCCTCGTCAAGATGGTCTAGCTCCTCTAGAGTCGCAGCGCCTGTAAATACAAGCGGAATGGCTCTTGCCCTAGCATAGTGCTCTCTTCCTGAGGATGCAGGAATGTAAGGAGGGCTAGTCAATATCAAATCCGCTTTTCTACCACCTAGCAATCTGTGAAAATCCTTTGCTGAGCCTCTAATAACTTCTGCAACAGGAAATTCCATTCCATATCGCTTCAGCCAAAAAAATATTTCATTAATCGCAACGATGTGAAATGCCTTCTTGACGAACATATCTAGTACGCCAGCCTTTGCCACATCGATTGTAAAGCGACCATTACCAATGCCCACAAAACGCAGTCTCAGCTTTTTTGTCAGCGCATGAGATAAGCACACACGCATAATTGGCTGAATCTCAACTGGCAATTGGCTGATTAGACACAAGGCTTTAGCTGAGTCATTTTCAACTTCACCAAGAAGGTCATATCCTTCTTCATTCCCACGCTTAATAAGTCTGCTACGCATTGGCTCAGGCGCATCAACCTTGAATTTTTCCCAACCACCCAAGCTATAGTGACTGGTTGTGAATAGCGTTTCTTCATTGCCATTTACAGCATCATAGATAGCAACGCAGGCATCTTGCATTGCAATTGGATCAATATCTTTTGGAGTCAGCTTTTGAGAGCTAATCAGTACAGATGTGGGGTCAACATCAATCCCAATCGAGGCATGTCCCAGCAAAGAAGCCTCAAGTAGAGCAGTTCCACTTCCAGCAAATGGGTCGACAACTAAGCTATTGGGCTTCACCAAGAAACGGTTCATTAGACTGCGAACCATTCTGGGGAAGAACTTCCCCTTGTATAGGTGCAACTCGTGCGTCAGATAGAGCGTAGTTTTCTTTGCATCTAATGCCCCCCGTATCGCCGCGAGCATTCCGTTTCTAGGCTCAATTTCGTCAAGCAAGTAATCTACTAAAGCATCAAGCGCAACCGAAACATTGCCTCCTGCCATTCTGTTTGAAACCATCTTGGTACTGTAATCAAGCAAGGAGGAAAGCGTTATTCCCCGAACGCCAATCCCCTTCTCTGAGACTACAAATTCACGCGACAACTTCTTGCAGAGCAAATCATCTATCTGCACTTGCTGAGAAGAGAGATACAACACCTCCTGTCCAAAGGCACAATTCTTCAACACTGCTTCGAACTGTTTTGCGGTTACGCCTTCAATTGCAAAAGCTACTGCACCATCTTGACGTAAGTTGTGCGTTAGCAGTCTTGAAGCCTGGTTGTTTACTTCCAGATTGCGCAGAATTGCCGACAACTCTTCCGCCGACTCAATTTGACGGATTGATTTAGAAGACGGCAAGCTGCAAATTGCTGAAAATTCATCAAGTGCCAGCTTTACATCGCTTTCGATTCCAATGTTGTGCCTGAGGGTGACAATAAGATAACGTCTTGAATTACTCCTCATCAACACTACCCCAATCTTCTAGAAACTCACCAAGTTCATTATTCGCCAGACGCTTGATAAAACCACCTAAATTCCAGGCATCCGCAAGTTGCGCATCATTCATAATTTGCCGATTGAACGTAAATACGCTGTCAAAGAGGTATGTGAGCTTCTTTGCTTCAATTGAATAAATGTCTGGGCCATCATTGACATCAACGGGAATAAAATCCCCCTTGTGTCCCCAACGAATGTCCTCAAGCTTTTCTAAATAGTCCGCATATTGATGTGCGGGGTCTATGTTAGCGACCAGCGTAGTCTTAAGTGTTTTTCGCTGACATCCTTGCACATAGTACGCACCATATTTTAGGCTGGCATATGTACCCTTCATCATGTTGTCTGAGCGGGCTAGGCCGGATTTAGTCTTGTTGTCGTCAATTGGCGCCCCCCACCCAGATGTAAGGTAGGCGCGACTCACATCCTCGCCCTCACGCTCTTTTTTTGGTATCTCAAAGGATAAATATATCGACAACCAGTTTTCGATAATTTTCATTACGGTTTTTTCGTCCAACTGGCTCAGCATTGGCTCGTACGGCCAATTCTTTCCATCTTTCTTCCCAATTGAAAGGCTGGTGTCATCAAGCGAAAAATACAGACTCAATTCATGTTCTGATGCCGCAAAATCCGTAAATGTGTGGTCTTTGCGCTTTTCAGGTAGTCCGGTGCTGTCAGATACGCCATCTGTTAAGGGAGCGCTTAGCTTTGACATAACGGGGAGCAATATCAACGGACTAGCCTTTATTTGCGCAAGTACTCCGATACCATCGAAAAAGATTGCTGCATCAACATCATGCTGGTCATCAAAAACCATCAGCGTTGTGGAATCCTCGAACCTTGACTTAGTAAGGAGATCGAGAATATAAACAATCACTCTTTCACCAATACGCCCAACGTGGTGACTTTCAATCTTGTTCCCGAAATATCTAGCTCGAGACTCTTTTTCTGCATTGCTTGCATCTGAATCTGCACCTAGGACAGCTTGTGTGGGTTTCTCGACTCTTGTTATGCAATGAGGGCACACACCAAGATAGGGGTAATAAACCCTGTTGTCGTTCGCCTTGGCGCAATACGACCACCGCTTGTCCGTAATGCGTCTGACATACTCAATATTGAAGCAAAAGTCAGAGATTGCACCGAATGCAAATCCCATCAGCCGTGCCGGATTTGAAGAATACTCCGAATTGATTTTTGGAAAGTCTGCTAGCTGTCCGCCCATAAGTCCTTGCCCAAATAGGCGCACCGTAGTGGCAATGAGCTCCCTCATCTTGAACCCATTGACCATTTGCTTGGAGAGCGGGACTTTTGTGTTATTCGTCCGGACATCGTTATCAATATCAGCAGTGGAAACACCGAATAACTCAAC
The DNA here is from genome assembly GCA_028714075.1 of Gallionella sp. Classification (GTDB taxonomy): domain Bacteria; phylum Pseudomonadota; class Gammaproteobacteria; order Burkholderiales; family Gallionellaceae; genus Gallionella. The sequence goes on along the minus strand of JAQTMZ010000005.1, from coordinate 19,116 downwards.
CATGCGCTGGTGAGTTGAACAGCTTTTAGGGCATGGATACGTCTTTAGATGCTCTTCCAGAACGTTAGCTGCTGGTTCTTTCCATTTTCTTCTAGGCAATGCGTTCCCCTAAACTTACTAACACTTTTTGATTGATACAGCAGGTTGAACAACTTTAATTATGAAGACGTGATCTTAATTGTGATTCTATCCTATTACCCACCGCATAGCTCCCTTAAGCCTTGGCGGGGGCTACCTGACAGTTTCGTCTTCAACGAGCCTAACAGGCTGAATGATTTTAACCCTGACAGACCGAAATTGGCACATACCGGTCTAGCGTGCCATGTTACTCCACCGCTTGAAAGCCGGCACTCAAAACATAACCACATACCAGCAAGCATTCCACCAAGACTACCTAGCGAGAAACGAAGTGCCGAGTGATGCCGATTGGGTTTGGGTGTCGGGCGTAGCCTGACCAGGCGGGGTAGCGGAATTTGAGGCTTGCCGAAAATGTCCGACTTCCCCCTACCCTGTACCATTTTTCAGCGGAAATAAACCCCTTTTCTCAAAGCATTCTCACGCCAAATTCAGCCCATATCCGATGACCGATTTAGTCGATTCTCAATTTTTTCTCACGCTCCATCATGGCCTCATAGGTAACTTTTTGGTGGCCGATTGGATCGTAGTCAGAATCATGGCCGCTGTACATTGCTGCCTCAATATAGCTCATCGGACAGCCAGTTTCCTTTAGCGCTTGCCTCAACTCCATCGCCATAGTACGCCAGTGAATATCCGCCTTGGGGTCTCGTCTAGTTGCGCGCTCCGCCCAAGTCGTCCAGGCGATAACTCGCATAAGCATGTCGTATATGCGCGGCAGATCCATTTGATCTATCGCCTCGTTTTGTTTTCCCTGAATCTTGGCGACGATCTCCGCCTCGATTTCTTGCATCATGGCGTCCGCACGACGATAGGCCGTTGCTTGCGAACAGCCAGCTTCAATAAACATTGCGACCAGCTCCTTCTTCGTCGCCCCAGCTAAAGCCTTTGACTTGATTTCGCCGATGTCCATGGTTAACCCTCCACTGATAAATTGGCTATACGGTTGGCACGTTTAACAAGGTTTTCGCGTACATCCCTGGTGTTGTCTGCCGCAAAGGCCTGGCAAAACAGCGCACCATACTGATCTTGCTTTACGGCAATCCTCTTGATTTGCTCGGCCAGCATCTGATGCGATGTGCTGATGCTGTCTGCCGCCCGTTCCTCATTGAAGAATTCGGCAAGTGCCAGCGCAACAATCTCGCTCTTCGTTATACCAAGCTGTAATGATTTTCGCTGGATGCTTTGATAAATGTCCGGCGAAACTCTTGCTGAAATCGGCTTGGTGCTTATCTCATTGTTCATGTCGCTGTCTCCTTTATTAGTTCGTAATCTGTATACGCCTGCAACCGTTATCTGATATAGCCCTAGTTCACTCCGTGAATACGCGTGTAGACAGTCGTATACAGTTATTCTGCCGCTCCGCTCATAAAACCAAGATCAAAAACGGAAGTGTCAAAGGAGGTCTGCAAACCGAGAGCGACCAACGGGAGCGGCTGGTATCTGATTTGGCATTTGTTCTTGACTGTCCCGACTCTTTTGACACTTCCGCTTTTGACCTTGACTTAGCTTTTGACTTTGGTTTTTATGGGCGGGCGACTTTTGGAGCCCCGCCCTATTGATCTATTGATCTATTGATAAAGGGGGCGTTTCACCTGGACTTTGCTTCCGGTCACCTGGACTTTGCTTCCGGTCACCTGGACTTTGCTTCCGCTCCGTGCTGATTTTGTCGCCTTCGATGATGATGCCAAGCGCTGCAAGTTCGGCGGTGTCGGCGGCCAGCTCTCTCCGCCTTTTCCTCAACTCGCCCTGCGCATCCAGCTTAAGCATCAATCCCGCTACGGTATCCCTCACAGTAGCGTGCGACAAGCAATAGCGCGCTACGGCCTGGCTAAAGCCGTGCTTGAGGGCTACGACTTGCCGGACGGGATACCGGGTCGCATTGTCGTCCGCAATGAGCCGTGACCAGCCCACCCCAAAACTGATTCGCATAAACTGCCTTCCCCCCATCCATGCGCCGGGGCGGGTTATAGGCAGTTGGGTTGTGTTCGCTACCCTCACATCCGATAAAAGCCCGCCGAACCCGTCACCGTAACCGTTTATGTCCGGCTTGTTGACGTGGTAGTCAACGATGGCCTGCGCGAGGTCGGTGAGCCACGTCTTGAGTAGTGGCCAGTTGACGGCATCGCCGCCCATTGCAGCACGCAATTTAGCGGGATCTACAAGCAGGTGTAGCCGTCCGTCTGTAGTCCAGTCCTCGCGCTCTGCCACCATCCGTGCGGCATCCAGCAAGTCACGGTGCTGCTGCCCTAACCTGCCAGTGATGACTGCATGCCCCCATGACGTATCAACCCACCATGCCGTTTTTGCCAGCGGGCGGCGCGTGGGTGCAAATATAGGGATGCGACATGCGCTCGTTGGGGTCTTGACTAAATCAGTATGGAGGGATGTCATGGCGCGCCTCCTCTACATTCTTTTCATCTCTCCCATCCACCACCAGCACAAGCCCACCATCCCGGCGAATCTCGAATATAGCGGGGTGCTGATGAGTCCAAACGGCGGGCGGCGCTTCGTTATTCTTACTGACGCCAAACGCCACCAGCTTTTTAGCCTTTACATCATTCCCGCTGATGCCGAACGCCTCGCCTTCGTTTTTTTCCAGCGCAGCGTTGATTGGCCGGTGGCATTGCAACCGGGACACGCCAGCAGCCCAACGGCCAAAGCCGGGGAAGCCATTGCCACCAGCCCGGCTCAGGTAATGCAGCCGCCACGACAATTCATCGCGCGCACTGGCCTGGTTGGTGTGCGAGATCGTTTGAAACGTCAAGCCGTGAAGTTCATCGCGAAGATGCCGCGCAAGCTGACGCTGCTGGTCGTTGTCGACTTCTTTGAGCCCGGCAACCAGGCTCCCGATCGTGTCCATGACCATAAACCCGATGCTCAACTCGCGGATCCGGTCGATGACCGCGCGCCCATTCGCGGTCGTGATCCACTGGTCGTCAACCCACCGGAACAGCACATCGTCGGGCAGAAAAAACAGAATGTCAGACTCTTTGACCTTCAGGCGGTGCAGATCGCGCTGTATCGCATCGCTACCGCTCGCTTCGCCGGTAATCCAAGCGGTTGGTGTTTGTGCGGTCTTGAGCCCGTACCATGGCGCACCAGTCGATATGGCTGCGGCCATGCTAAGCAGAATTGTGGATTTGCCGGAGTCCGGCATGCCACTGGTATCGCCTCCTCCGCCAAGCGGCAATAGCCCGTCCACGATATATTGAATGGGCTTTGGTGGGGTGGCGAGAAGATCGGCGGAGTGAAAGGTCTTCATGATTACACCCCTCCCTGCGCGGCATCACGCAACTGGATGCGCGATTGCATCCAATCTTGTACCTCTGACTCAACCCATCGCGCGCCGCCCTGCGCGGGTGCGCCAGAACCCTTGATTTTTATGGGTTTCGGGAAGTCGTGAATAGTGTAACAGGACGTCTTCGATAGGCCCGTCATGCCGCAAACTTGCGGCAAACCTATAAATCGGATTTGTTGCATACAGCCTCCAAATAGTGCTAGTCCGTTGATTTATCAACGGGTTGCGCTATTTTGGAGGAGCCAGCATTGCGCTGGCCTGAATCCACCTGCCCCCCGTATCCCGGTCATGCCGGAAAGTAGGTTTCTGGGGCTCGCTGCTGGCGCTTGGCGTGCCAGCAATTTGCGATTGCAAGCAATATGATACTATAAGCCCGCAAAAGTTCAAGTTAATTTTCAATCAGTTACAGGTATTTTTAACGCGTTCAAAGTCAACAAAATCAATGAATTTTCCGGTTTTAGGGTTTGATCGCGGAAAAATATTTTTTTAACCTGTGGGATTCCACAGTGGGCGGACTTTGCCAGTCACGGTTTGCGCGTGGGGGTAATATTGGGGGTAATACCGACAAGACAACGGCGTAAATCTAGCAAATACGCCAATGTTCAATAGCCGCCGTCCCACCAACAAACGAAAACGACACCTTCGCGGTGTCGTTTTTGTTTACTTTTTCCCGCATATTCGCGGAAGCGCCTCAACAGGGTCAGATCGTAAACTTGCGAAGCTGCCCGCATCTACCGAATGATGCGGAAATCACGGAGATCTTCCCGGAGCTTGGCCTGACGCTTTGCCAATTCCTCAACTATTTTCTCTGCCGTTCCCCGTTCACATACCCTGGCAAGAATCGATGTTGATTGCGTTGTCCACCAATCGCAAAAAACCTCGGCCTCTCTGTCAAAGCCAAACTCGCCTGCAAACCTGTTGATGTCCCAGAAAGTGATATGGCTGCCTGTCGCGCCATTCCAGATCACTTCCATTTCATAAAGCCTTCCGTTGTATTTGTCGCGCTGCGACTCCAGTTGCCCAAGTTCATACTGTTTCGAATACCACATGAAAATAGTCAATAACGCGACTCCTGTCCCCCAGGTAATTTTATGGCCTTCATCCGACAAGAAGTAGTTAAGGACAACCCCCCCTGCAATAACGATCCAGTACCAATAACTGCGGGCTATCTTTGACGTGCGCTTGATCCGCTCCTCCAGCTTTGCCCTTTCACTGAAAAGCCGGACAGCGGCCGGAACGACTGCATACGCCACATCGCTGCGGCGGTTAAACTCCAGCCTTTCTAACTCCGATAGTTCCGTTTCCTGCACAGCGTCATTCATTCGTCCGTCCTCATGTAGCACGTTTGGTTGTTTTTATCATACCCTAAGCTGGGTAAACCGGAACCAAAAATGGGCAGCGACCTTTTTGCAGGTTGGGTAAAAACCGAAAGCATCTCTGCGCAGATTCAGATAGGATTGGAATTGAACGGAGGCTATATGCGCATTCTTATCACTGGCGGTACCGGGCTGATCGGCCGGCAACTTTGCAAGGCATTGCTGGCGGAAGGCCATGAGCTGACGGTGTTCAGCCGCAACCCGGCATCTGTTCCGGTTAAATGCGGCGCGGGGGTTCATGCGCTGGCATCGCTTGGCGAATGGCATTCCGGGCTAAATTTCGATGCTGTTATCAATCTGGCGGGCGAGCCGATTGTCGATGCACGCTGGACGGCGCGGCGCAAGCAGGTTTTGTGGGACAGCCGCGTCACTTTAACCCAGGAACTGGTCAGGCATATCGCGTCTGCCAAACACAAACCGACCGTATTGCTAAGCGGTTCGGCGGTAGGCTATTACGGCAATCGCGGCGATGTCGCGCTGGACGAGACGGCGCATGCCGGAGAGGATTTTGCCGCACTGTTGTGCAACGCGTGGGAAGACGCGGCGCGTGCCGCAGAGCAAGCCGGGGTGCGGGTGTGCCTGTTGCGCACCGGTTTGATATTAAGCGGCCACGGCGGTTTGCTGGGGCGCATGCTGCCGCCGTTCAAGCTCGGTTTGGGCGCGCGCCTGGGCGATGGAAAACAGTGGATGAGTTGGGTGCATATCGACGACTATGTGGCGATGCTGCTCAGGCTGTTGCACGATGCCCAAGCCAGCGGGCCATATAACATGACCGCGCCGCAACCGGTCACAAATGCGGAATTCACTGCGGCCCTGGCGAAAGTGTTGCATCGCCCTGCGCTGTTCGCGGCGCCCGCGCCGCTGCTGAAACTGGCGATGGGCGAACGCGCCTGCCTGTTGCTGGAAGGGCAAAAAGTATTGCCCGGCAAGATGTCCGCTGCCGGCTATCGCTTTCAGTTTGCCAATCTGGCCGGTGCACTCAGCAATTTGCTGTGCAAGTAGTTTTTAAGGGAAACTGCCTGCTCATCAACCGCGAAAGTGATACTCATGGGTTTGCAGCACTGGCTTCATCAGCATGTCTTCTTCAAGAACGTGGCCCGCTATCCAATCACATAGAAATTTAAAGTACTGTTTTGCAACCTTGTCAGACCATATGCCATTCATTGCCATCAACTCATCTTTTATGCGATGAAACTCTTTCAGTAAATCCTGATGTTCCAGTTTGTTTTTGGTGAAATCAAACCCAACCGCCGATGCAATCCTTTCCTCATTTTCAAAATGAGTGCATAACCAATGTTCGATCTGTTCAAGTTCTTGCGACAGCGCAACGCCATCCCTTGCCTTAATTATCGGCTCTATACTGTTGACCATGACTATCAAATTCTTGTGTTCGGAATCGATAATTGCATTTCCAACACTAAGCTGTTTCGACCACTCCAATGCCATCATTCGCCTTAAAATTTATTTCTTATAAAATTTAGCGATATTCGCCGCTTGAAAGCCCCCTACCAACAATCTGTCAGGTTTCCACTTTTATGTATGCCGCCAGAACATCCAGGTTGCTAACAGCACACTTACCCAAATAAAAAGCTCACAAAATAAATTTATCGCGCTATAAATCTGACAGATTCATGAGGGTAGCCACATATATTTCGACCGGTGGAATTATAAAAACAATAGGCCGAAATATCTATATATTTATATCTAGATATTTCGGCCTATTGACAAGACAAATTTCAAGCCCATCGCCGACATAATCTCTGCCCGGATTGAGCATTTAAGCGGTTGAAATAAATGCGATAATTGCTTTTTGCTGCCATCCACAGGAAATGCAACCCGTCTATTGCAATTCTGCCAAGTGTAGGGGTATCATCGTTTCGTCAGCTGAAACTGGCTAATACCCTTAAAAATGCCGCTATTCCGGCAAATCAAATAGATCACAATGCGTACAATGGCTCCGGTCGAGACAGCTTGCATTGCAAATGTATTGCAAGTGCAACGTGCGAAGTTGGCCAACGAGCCTGTTGGGCAACAGCGGCAAAGTTGATTGCCGCATTCCGAGTAATTACTTTTCGTAACTGGGCATAATGAAAAAACTCGTTTTTACGCTATCACTGCCACCCTCGCTTTACCGCACGCCGCGCCGCATGGCCGCCGGCTGTATGCTGTTTTTTCTGCTGACACCACCTTTGGCGCGGGCGGATTTTGACGAGGGGTTGCGGGCATACGAGAAGGGAGACTATGCCACAGCCCTGCGCGAATTCTCTCTTGCCGCAGAGCAGAAAAATGCCAGTGCACAATCACACTTGGGAAACATGTACCACGAAGGCAACGGTGTGCCGCAAAGCTACACCGAATCGGCGAAGTGGTATCGCCTTGCTGCGGACAACGGGTTTGCCCAAGCGCAATACAACCTTGGCGTCATGTATTACCACGGCACTGGTGTGCCGCAGGACTATGCCGAGGCGGTGAAATGGTATCGCCTTGCTGCCGAGCAATGGAACGCCAGCGCGCAATACAATCTGGGCGTGATGTATGCCGAAGGCAAAGGAGTGCCGCAAAACGATGCCGAGGCGGTGAAGTGGTTCCGCCTTGCTTCCAATCGGGGAGACTCCAAGGCGCAATTCAACCTGGGGCAGATGCACAGGATGGGCAAAGGCATGCCGCAGAACGATGCCGAGGCGGTGAAATGGTATAGCCTCGCTGCCGAAAAAGGCAATGCCAGCGCGCAATTCCACTTGGGGAACATGCATCGCGAAGGCAAAGGCGTGCCGCAGAACCACGCCGAGGGAGTGAAATGGTATCGTCTTGCCGCCGGGCAAGGCGAGGTTCTCTCACAATTATTCCTGGGAGCAATGTATTACCGTGGCGATGGCGTGCCAAAGGACTACACCGAAGCTGTGAAGTGGTATCGCCTTGCTGCCGAACAGGGTGAAGCTATTGCCCAATACAACCTGGGACTGATGTATTACCGTGGTGAGGGTGTGCCGCAGGACTATGCCGAGTCTGCAAAGTGGTATCAACTGGCGGCAGACCAAGGCCACGCCGATGCCCAATTCAATCTGGGTGGCATGTATTACCAGGGATGGGGGGTGCCGCAAAATGTTGCCGATACCTACAAATGGTTTGTTCTTGCAGCCGCACGGGGAAACAAAAGCGCCCGTCTACTCATAGACCAAATACCGCCCGACCAAATTGCCACAGCCCAGGAAGCGGCCAGGGTTTGGAATGAAAAACACAAGCATTAAAAGCCCGTTTCAGTAGGTTTCACACCCCCGCGTCATTCTTCAACATTGGCATTATCCGGCTGTATTGAAATGGCGGCGTATTCCAGCCGTTCAACCATATCCCGGGGAATATATTTGCCCGTCGCCACAACCTCCTTAACAGCTTTGAGCAGAGCTTGTGGTGAACAGGTCTTGCTAATGAAACCGGAGGCTCCCGCCTTCATTACACTCAGCACCAATTGCATGTCATCATGTGCGCTGAGTATTAGTATTTTCAGATCAGGATAGAACGCCCTGACAAGAGAGATCATGTCTTTGCCGTCGATGCCGGGCATGACCATATCAAGCAACAATATATCGACAGGGGTCGTCTTCAGCTTTCCCAGCAGCTCTTTGCAATTAGCCGCCTCAGCGATCACTTCAAAACCCGGCTGCATCCCAAAATACTGAGTCAACCCGTCACGAACCAGATCGTGATCGTCAATTACCATCAAACGAATCGTCATAGCTACAGCTCCCCGTCTTGCCCCTGACAGAAATTACTCGGGTGGGCAGAGAATATATACTCCTGTTTTTGATTAATTAATATAGGGCGAAATATCTATATATTTCGGCGTAGGAGAATGAGAAGTACGGGCATCGGTGCTTTCCTGACAGGATGCGAGATCAATTTTGGCCGTTTTTTGAACATCACCGGTACACTGGTAGCCGTCGGCCTGCGCACTGTGTAATTACATATCAACCACGTTCACTATTTTCAGCAGGCGCTTCCAGCGCCGAAAACTCCAGCCCCTCGATCTCCTGCAATGACTTCCCGGCGATACCCTGCAAGTCGCCGTACATCCCGACTGTCGCGCCCATGACCCGCTCGATCTGCTCTTCGCGCTTGGCCCACTGTTTCATGATTGCCTTGCGCTCCTTGTCGAGATCCGTTTGCATGGAAGAAAATGCTTCGACAATCGCTTCCACCCGTTGCTTGAAACGCGGCCCGGTCAAGTATTGGTAAACCATTTCGGTCTTGCTCTGCTGGCCTTCGGATACTTGCCTGGCCATATTCACCTGAAGCAAGGTGTGGCGCAGCGCGGTCGCCACCGGAATCGCGGCGCGAGGACTGGTCACCCACACGCCGTCGATAACGTCGAAGGCTTCCACACCCTTGGGCAGCACCTGGCTGACGAGGACGGCAATCTCGGCCTTGGCGCTGCGCTGATCTTCGCGCAACTTGGTGAGCCATGCGTCGCTCCAGTTCTTGGTGCGCTTGGATTCCCACAGGATTGATCCGCTGGACTGTCCGCCGGGGCTGACCACTCTTTGCAGCACGTCGCCGCCAAATTCGCCTTTTGCGACGGGTTCGATGCCATCAAACGGGAACTTCACGCGCAGCAGGTTCTCCAGCTCCAGTTCCTGCACTTCGCCTTGCAGTTGCTGCGAACCTTGATCGGCTTTCTGCTTGAGTTCTTCGATCTTCTGTTGCATGGACGCGATGGTCTGGTCTTTCTCCATCACCTTGAGCTTGAGTCCATCTTCGGCTTCCCGCTTAGCCTGCGCACGCACTTCGGCCAGACCACCCTGCACGCGCTTTTCGACGGTGAGCTCCAGTTCGCGCCTAGCATCATCCAGCTCGCGCTGCTTCTTGATGAGTTCCGCTTGCGCCTTCTGCGCCTCGGCCAGTTTCTCGTTGTTGATGTCGAGCACTTCCTGCAGCACGGCCAGCTCATGCGCCTTGCTTTCCAGTTCGGCTGCGCTGGCCAGTCTTGCCTTTTGCGCTTCTTCCGCAACGACGCGGGCGCGCTCCGCTTTCAGCTGCGTTGCGACCTGGTCGGCGATCTGCGCATCCAGGTTGCGCCTGGCCTCCACAACCTGCTTCTCCTTGTCGCGGATGCCTTGTTCGCGTTTGGCAATCTCGTCGTCTTTTTGCGCAAGCCGCTGTTCGAATTCGCTGCGTGTGGCTGCGATCAACGGAGCCGCAAGCGACTCGGTAAGCCGGATTTCAGTTTTGCAGCTTGGGCAGATGATGGTTGGGTCGGTCATGGGTACGCCACACTTCCGTTTTATTTTATTGCAAATCGAAGGTGGGAGTTTAGCGCAAACCTGTACGAAATACCGTTGTCATGCGTAGGAAAATGCAGTAACCGCAGAGCGGGCTTCTCGCCCACCATGTAGAGCCGTTTCGACAGGCTCAGGGCAAGCGCAGCCCGGTCTGCAACGCCCCCCTATCCCGCCTCACGCAACTGCTGCCAGGTTATGCGGGAGCCAGGTTATGTGGAAGCCAAGTTATGCGGGAGAAAGACCAATAAAATCCCGCCGGCTGAAAAAGGGGGGAGGAAATCTGCCAGCGGGAGAGGAGACCCGGCTCCTCAAAACTCTGCCCATTCGCTATCTTTGCTTTGTATTTATGAGCGGCTTGCCATCCCTATGCCCCCTTTGGCTTTGGTTACCGCAGGATGAGCAAGCTTGCCCGCGGCCGGGTGAGCGGGCCTTGGAGCAACGTGTGGCAGGCCGCATTACCTGCCGGAATTGCATGGGTAACAAGCCGGTTCACGATGCGCAATGGCAGCACCACTTGCTCCGTCTTCTACCTTGAATGCCCCAACCGACAGGTTCTGCGCCTGCTCCTCCATCGTCATCAATATCTGATCGATTTCCTCCGGTTGGGTAAGATTCTGTTTCATAGCATTTCCTCCGAAAAAACTGCAATGTAAAAATCTGATCCAGACGAGCCCGAATAAAAAATACATGTCGGGCTGCACCCGACATGGTGTGTACCGCCCACCCGGTTACCAAACTTTTCCATAGGTTGGGCAAAGCCTGTCCTGAGCGTAGTAGAAGAATCAATATGAATGGGTTTATTTGGCGACTCCTTAGGAAATCGCCCCGGTGGCGGCCACGCGCCACCCGATCATATTGCGCGCCCAATCGCTAATGCCATCCAACGGCTCATCACAATCGTTTGTTGGTATGGCCTGAATTGTTTGTGCGGCCGGAATTACTTGTGTAGCCAGACTTGGCCGCATGGTCGATGCTGCCAATTGTTGTTTTAATGCGGCGAGCTCTCTCTGGGTCAGCGCGAGCTTGTCGCCCAGCGATGCGTTACAGGATTCCAGCAATGCGATACGCTTCATCAACTGCCCGGTTCTCAGATCAACATGCCGTTCAAGATGATGGCGATACCCATGCAACTCAGCTTCCATCTCCTTTTTATCGGTGATATCCAGCATGACTCCCCGGATAAACAATGGCACACCCGATTCATCGCGCACCACACTGGCTTCATCGTGAAACCAGCGCACTTTTCCGCTGCTGTCGTAAAGACGGTAATGACAATTAAACTTCTCTCCTGTGCTGCGGGTATGTTGTAAAGCCTGAACAAACCGCGCTGAATCATCCTCATGAACCTGCTGTATGCGCAAATCCGTTTCACCCAGCCAGGCTTCCGGAGCGAATCCAAGATTGTTTTTTTGCGGGCTCACATAGACCATGCGATGGCCTTGCTGGCATGACGATATATAAGCTGTGGCCAGCGAGTGCCCGATCGGCGCTATGCTGGCGGAATCGCCCTCGCTCAACAGAAAGTTTTTCACGCACAGCGAGTTTCCATCAAAGGTATCCTGTTGCGCTGACAATGTCGCACCGCCGTTGGTCAAAGATTCCTGTAGCTGTTCAATAGTTGCGTCATTGGCGCTTTCCAGTTCGCGTTTTTTGGCCATGACGGAATGTTTGGCTATACGGAAGCGCTTGGTAACACGCGCTGATTTGTTTTGCAATGACGGAGCTCCCGAAAAATCGCTTCCCGGCCCGCCACCATTGCCCCGAAAATCTTTTGCGCCCATATTTTTGAGCGCTTGGCGCAATGGTGCGGCAACGAAACAATTGCCGCAAGGTTGCTGCCCTTGCCCGCTGATTGCTTTCATAATTAATCTCCTTGTAAAAATCAAACTGTTTGGCTGCTGAATTTTCCACGGCAAATATGTCAACTTCACCTCCCATTGCGAAGTTTTAACCTGCAAAACCTAGAAGGGATTCTGCTCCTTTGCACGCAGCCGGTGCATCGGTGTTTGTCTGATTGTGGTGTAGGGAGCCGAGAAATTTGCTGTCAGTGTTTTCCTGACATGGGGAGAAATGCACCGGGCAGCGTGGTTGTTACCCTATTGATGTTTTTTTGTATTTTGGCAAGGACTCTTTTAATTCAGCAAATTTTTTTGCGCTTGGGTGCAAGCAGAGCCTTACGTTTCCAAAATGGCTTGCCCGTTGGCAAGAAAGCCTTCCAGTCAAGCACTCCACCACGCCGCCAATCGACCTTCCTCGGCAGTCGTGAAAATCGTCATTTGCGGGATCATTGATCTGTGAGATCGAGGCTTTTGTTGAGCTCATAATTTTCCCTGCCGCTTATGAAAAAAACATTTCATCCGCCCTGCTATGCATCAAGTTTTTTTTCGGGGCTGGGCTTGTGATCAAGGTAGTCGGTGTATGCCCATTGCCAAAATACCGCATGGGCCTTTGCAAGCTGGGAAGACTTGTCGAAAAAATAATCGGCTCCGTCATACTTGCAACGGTTGACGTAAAATTCATCGGGGCAATAGGCCAACACCATGACCTTGATCTCCGGGTGGTGTTTTTTGACGTTTTCCAGCACACCGATCCCCGCTCCGGATTGCAGGCTGGCATCGAGAATCACGGCATCAGGCAACAGTGCGTCGATATGCTCGATTGCATCCTGCTCGCTCATGGAATGGCCTACTACCGTGATGCCTGAAATACCGGACAGCACAGATTGCAGGCATCTGTCCACAACCGCCGAATTTTCTACGACAAATACGTTCATCGCCTTCCCCTGTATTGCTTTGCCTTTTGTTTGCTGAAGCAGCCGAAGAATAATGCCCCATAACGCGCCGGATATGCATCGGTGTTTGTCTGATTGTGGCGTAGGGAGTTGAGAAATTTTCTGTCAGTGTTTGCCTGACAGGGAGGGAAATGCGTTGGCTAGAGCGGCTGAAATCTTGCGGCTGTTGCTGTGTTTCAGATGCAATCTTCTCGCAAATTGTGTCTAAATTGCAGTCGCCGGTTGGGCAACTGCAATTTTAAAATTGTTGCACAAGCTGCTTATCGACTGCGTAGCGCATCAACTCGGCATTGTTGCGCAGGTGCATTTTTTCCAGAATGCGGCTGCGGTAAGTGCTGATGGTTTTGCCGCTCAAGGCGAGTGTTTCGGCAATTTCCGCAACGGTTTTGGCCGAGGCGAGCAAGATAAAAATCTGGTACTCGCGATCCGACAGAGTTTCATGCGAAATTTTTCCATCGGGTGAGCCGACTTCATCGGCAAGCATTTCCGATACTGCCGGAGTGATGTATTTCTTGCCGCTCGCCACGCGTGCCACCGCCTTCAGCAGGGTTGCGGGCGAGCAACCTTTGGTAAGGTAGCCGGATGCGCCGGCCTTGATGAGGCGCACGGCATATTGGTCTTCCGCATAAATGCTGACGATCAGCACCGGCAAGTGCGGCTTCACTTCGCGCAGTTGTTTGAGCAGGTCGATGCCGTTCATGCCGGGCATGGAAATATCGACCAGCGCAATGTCGCAGTCATGGGTATGAATCCAGTTCAGCGCGTCAACGCCGTTGCCATGTTCCGCGACGACCTTCATCTCACCGCTTTTTTCCAGGATTCTCACCAGTCCCTGGCGCACGATGGCATGGTCGTCGGCAATCATAATGCGGATCATACTGCCCCCCCTCTTTCTTCATTTTTGCTGGCAGGCGGCAAGCTTACCGTCACGTTGAATCCGCCGCCGGGCGGGCTGGCACATTTTATTTTGCCGCCCAGTTGCTCGACGCGCTCGGTCATGCCGAGTATGCCATAGGATTTTGAAGTGCCGGTGCGCTTTTTAGATTGACCGTGCCCATTGTCACTGATCGACAGCATAATCTCACCCTCACCCTCACCCTCACCCTCACCCTCACCCTCACAGAAGAATTCTACTTTCACGCAGGAAGCGCCGGAATGCTTCGACACATTGGTGAGTGCTTCCTGGAAAATGCGGAACAGGTTGATCGATTGAGCTTTGCCCAAATTTTTCTCGAAGCCTTCTCCAACGACACAGTTTATCCGGCATTCGATGCCGGTACGCTTGCTGAATTGGGCCGCATACCATTCGAGCGCCGCCGGCAAGCCGAGATCGTCGAGTATGGTCGGGCGCAGGCCGCTGATGACGCGCCGCATGACATCCGTCGCATTATCGACCAGTTTCGCCATTGATTCGACATGTTCGAGGAGCGGCACTGCTTCCTTGTTCGCGGACAACTCTTCCGCCAGCAAGTAAGTTTCCATTTTGAGGGCGGTCAGCGTGCCGCCCAAGTCGTCGTGTATTTCGCGCGCAATGTCGGTTTTTTCTTCCTCACGTATGGTATGGAGATGGACCGATAGCTCGCGTGCCGCCGCCTGCTTTGCCTTGAGTTCCTGTTCCGAGGCCGACACCCGCCGCGCCTGTTCGCGTTCAATCGCCAGCATGGCCAGATTCACATAGCGTTCCAGCAGGGAGACTCTTACATCCCATGGCATCACAGGCTGCTTATGATAAAGAGTAAATGTCCCGAGCGCGCGGCCTTCGCTATTTACAATGGGTTGCGTCAGGCAGGATTGCATGCCTGCCAACCGCGCCCGCTTGCAGAAGCGCTGCTGTATCTCATCCATGTCGATGCGCGTGCAGCAACACTCCTTGTCATTACAGGAGCATTCGCTATTGTTGGCAAGATCATCAAGGCTGTGCCGGTAGGCATCCGGCAGGCTCGGCGCGGCACCCTGATGCAGAACTTTGCCGCCCTTTTCCAACAGCAAGATCGAACAGAGCATTTCCGGCTGCAAGGCTTCGATGTGGCGCGCCAACCCGTCCAGGGTTTCTTTCAGCGGCATATCCTGGCCGATCATTTCGAGCACCCGGTTGTGCAATGCAAGTTCATTGAGGTAGCCATGCATGGATAGCTCCGCCTGCTTGCGTTGGGTGATGTCGGTAAGAAAACCGTGCCACAGCGTGGAGCCGTCCGCTTCGCGCTGCGGCAGGCTGTTGCCCAACAGCCAGCACAGTGTGCCATCGTCAAATTTCAGCCGGAACTCATGCTGCCACGGAGCCAGGTTGCGCGCCGATACCTGGATGGATGCCATCAGGTTTTCCAGGTCGTCCGGATGAACCAGGGCAAACGCCCTGGACGCATCCTTGCGCACTGCCGCAGGATCGATTCGGAATATCCGGTGGAAGACCTCGCTGGCGTAAGGAAAACAGGTGCTGCCATTGGGACGCAACTGGAATTGGTACACGATACCGGGCGCCAATTGGGTAATTTTATCGAGGCGCTCATGTACCTGCTGCTTTGCCTCTTCCAGATGCTTGCGCTCAGTGATGTCGGTCATCACAACACGCACCGCTGCTTCCGTATCGTCTTTTACCAGGCGCAAGCAATCCAGCAGGGCATAAAAGCATGACCCGTCGCCGCGCTGGAATACCAATTCACAACTCAACTTGTTGTCGTGTTTCAGTACGGCCATGAAATGGCGGTGGAAGCGCTCGCGGCCTGCCGGAGCAATGAAAGGGGCAAAGCGGCGATGCAGCAGCTTGCTGCGCTCCACCCCTAGCAGCGCGGCGCCGGTAAGATTGGCTTCCTCGATCATGCCATTGCGGTTAAGGGTGAGATAGCCGACGGGAGCGAAGTCATAGAAATCCACATAGCGGTCGCGCGATTTTTCCAGCTCAACCTGCGCCTGGCGCAATTGCTCGTTCTGCATCTCCAGCTCTATCTGGTGCACCTCGAGTTCATGCAGCAAAATCTCCGGCGAGCGCGGCCTCAACTTCGGCGCACGGGCGAATTTCGCCTCGGCATCCTGCCGTAATTTCGCGGAGTTCTGGTCGGTTGGTTTCATGGCTACGGCATGTTGAGGCTCAATCTGCAAAATGATATTTCTCGCATCCGAAGAATTTTATCAGCGCCCGTCTGATCCCGATGTAGGGGATGGAGAAGTTTTGCTGTCGGTGTTTGCCTGACAGGACATGAGGGGGGTGCACTGGCATTTTGCGCCTTTGTAGGGGCGAATTCATTCGCCCGCTTTATGCTACAGCCAAATCGCATCCCATAACGGATAGTCGCCAACATGTTCAACCAATCCGGCGCGCAACGGGTTAGCGACGATATACCGCGCAATACCCTGCACATCTTCATCTTTGCGCAACGCATGATCGTAAAACGACTTTTGCCATAACGTACCTTGCCGATTGAGGTGTTCGTTAATCCGGCGGGCGGAACGAGCCTTGAAGCGCTTGATCACCGCAGATAAATCCGTATATTTTCCTAGCTGAAACAGCCAATGAACATGGTCAGGCATGACAACCCATGCCAAGGAGCACACCACCTCGTTATCGTGCAAAGCGCGCATCTCCGCCACCACACAGCGTGCACAGGAAAAGTCGGCAAAATATCGCTGTTCCCGTTCAGCCAGTGCCGTGGTGACGAAATAGGCGCGTTGTTGTTCGCTGTAACGGCCTTTGCGCAAATCGTCATAGGACATATCCAGCCACCTGTAGGGGCGAATTTATTCACCCAGTTTGTGCATTTTGTGCGAATGAATTCGCACCTACAAAACCTCTTGTTCACCCAATTTATGCGAATGAATCCGCGCCTACTTCACCTCTTCCATCGCCAGCAGGATCAACTGCGTATCGCCGCTGCCGCCGACGATGCGCCGCGCATTGAGCAGCATCTTGCGCTGGCCGATGCCGGGAAAATCGCGCTCCACCGCATAGCCTTCGAAGCTCTGGTCGCGCGGCAGGACGGTCTCCAGCAGTTCGCGCAATTTGGGGATGTCCCACTGGCGGTTGCCCAATTCATAGAGCTTGCGGCCCACGGTGTTTTCCGGTGCGGTCTGGAATACCTGGTAAAACGCACGGCTGGCGGAGACCACCTGCATGGAGGCATCCAGCACGACCAGCGGCTCGCGCACCGTGTCGATGATGTTTTCGGCCAGCGCCTGCGCCGTGCGGATCGCCGCCTCGGCCTTGATGCGCTGGCTGATGTCGGTGAAGGTCAGCACCACGCCGCTGATTATGTTGTCCAGCGTGCGGTAGGGCTGGATGCGCACCAGATACCATGCGCCACCCGCGCTGCGCAGTTCCTGCTCCCACGGCGCCAGCGTATCGAGCACGGCCTGCGCCCTGACCGACAGGTCTTCGCCTTCGATATCCGTCTTGATGTCGGCCAGCGGCCTGCCCACATCGGTGCCGACCAGGCGGTAGACCGCCACCGCATCGCGGGTGAAGCGCCGGATCGCCAGATGTTCGTCGAGGAAAATGGTGCCGACGTTGACGTTGTCGAGCAGGTTTT
The DNA here is from genome assembly GCA_028714075.1 of Gallionella sp. Lineage (GTDB taxonomy): Bacteria > Pseudomonadota > Gammaproteobacteria > Burkholderiales > Gallionellaceae > Gallionella. Next base: position 1,717 of record JAQTMZ010000005.1, on the reverse strand, counting down.
TCATGTCGTTCTGCATCCCGGCCAGTTGTTCGATCTTGGCCTGCAATTCGGCGTTCACCGTGACCAGCTCCTCGTTGACGGATTGCAGTTCTTCCTTGGAGGTTTCCAGCTCTTCGTTGGTGGATTGCAGTTCCTCGTTGGTGGATTGCAGTTCCTCGTTGGTGGATTTGAGTTCTTCATTGGAGGCCTGCTGCTCCTCGATGGTGGCTTGCAGGTTCTCCCTGGTGTAGGCCAGTTCGCGTTTCAGCTCCTCCTCGCGCTGTGGCTCGCCCTCTTCCGCGGCGCCCTTGCCATGCGGGGCGGGTGCCAATTTTTCTGATCCCGATTTTTCAGATATGGCCTGCACCACATCCTGAAAACTTACCAGCAGCAGTTTTTCGCCGTTGTCCGGTGCGGGCAGTGAACGCACGTTGAGATGCACCAACTGGTAATGACCGTTGGTCTTGACCGACACTTCGCGGCTGTGGAACATCGCGCCCTGCCCGGAAACTGCCGTAGCGGCGGCAAGCAGGATCGCGGCACGCAATTCCGGTTGCAGCCCCTCGCGCGCCATTTCGATCACGTTGAGCGTCGCCTGCCCCGGCGCGGGACGCAGGTATTTGCCGGTATCGCCATGCACGTAATAGATGTTGCCCTTTACGTCCGTCACCACCGAGGCGGGCGCAAAAGATTGCAACAGCGCGCGCTTGGTCAGTTCGGCAAAGTTGGTTTCACTGATCTTTTTTACCACTTCTTCGGCTCCTTTTTTGTGGGGGTTTTCGACCCACGCCAGATCCGCGTGCATCATCGTGCGGGCGGCAGCCAAACTGCCGATGGCGCGGTAAAATTTCCATTTGCGGTTGAGCGGCGCGAACAGCTCCGGGTGGCTGCTGATGCTCTCCGACGGCGAAAGAAACAGCACGCCGCCCGGCTTCAGCGCATAGTGGAAGGCCGGGATCAGGCGGTTCTGGACTACCGGCTCCAGGTAGATCATCAGGTTGCGGCAACACAGCAAGTCGAGCCTGGTGAACGGCGGGTCCTTGATGACGTTCTGGATCGCGAACACCACCATCTCGCGGATATTTTTCTTCACGCGGTAGCCCGCATCTTCCTTGATGAAGAAGCGGCGCAGCCGCTCCGGTGTGATGTCCTGCGCGATATTGGGCGGATAGAAACCGGCACGCGCCACGGCGATGGCATCGTCGTCAAGGTCGGTGGCATAGAGCAGCACCTTGAATTCACGGTGGGCCTCATCCATATATTCGCGCAGCAGGATCGCGATCGAATAAGCTTCCTCGCCGCTCGCGCAGCCCGCCACCCAGACGCGCAACACGTAGTCTTCCGGCTTGTCCGCAAACAGTTGCGGCAGAATATCCTGCTTCAGCACGTCGAATGCTTCCGGGTCGCGGAAGAAATTGGTGACGTTGATCAGCAACTCCTTGAACAGCAGTTGCACCTCGGGCGGATGCTCCCTGAGGTAGCGCGCATACACATCCCGATCCTCGATATTGTGCATCGCCATGCGCCGCTCGATGCGGCGTCCGATGGTGCTCTTCTTGTGCTGGGTGAAGTCGTGGCCGGTGGCGCTGCGCAACTGCATCAGGATGCGGTTCAGGCCGCTGGTTACGGCGGCGGGTGTTTCCGGCTGCTGGCCCGGCGCGCGCCCGCCGGACAGTACTTCCGGCATTTTCTCTACCGGCAGGATATGGGTAATGTAGCCGGCCTGAATGGCGCTATT
>JAQTMZ010000004.1 GCA_028714075.1 Gallionella sp. | reverse complement strand
CCAAGATGTCTGCCCTCGGTGCGGCAATGCGCAAGCTGGTGCATTTGTGTTTCGGTGTGCTTAAAACACGGCAGCCTTACCAGCCAAATTATGCAAAAATCGCTTGACTGGAAAGACGGTATCTACGATTTTAAGGTTTTGAATTTTTGCTTTTTCTCCCCTGTGCGCCGCCGAGTAGCGCAGGCTGGTCAGGGGATTTCGGCGAGGACTGTCTGAGCGCGTAGCGCGAGTTCCGCAGCCGCCTGACCAGTCGAGCAACGCAGGGCACCGCGCAGCGGCGGCAAACCGGGGTCGCCTTTTCTTGGGTTACTTTCTTTTTGGCGAGGCAAAAGAAAGTGACTAGCTGTCGGGCTACCCCCGACGGTTTTGTTTTTTTCGTTGTGTGCATCAACAAGCGCCAGCCGCCTTGCGGCGACCCTTCGACAAGCTCAGGGTGAACGGCCTTATGATCGGCAACCTCTGGCGGTTTTGACTTGGAGATTCATATGAAAAAATTCCCCGCTTACCGCATCTTCGAACAAAACGGCCAATCCTCCGGGCGCTTCGTCGAGCTGACGCTGGACGATCTCGATCCCGGCGAAGTCGTCATCCAGACGCATTACTCCAGCGTGAATTACAAGGATGCACTCGCCGCCACCGGCGCAGGCAAGGTGATCCGCCGCTTCCCCTGCGTCGGCGGCGTGGATGCGGCGGGCGTGGTGGCCAGTTCATCCGATGCGCGCTTCAAGGCGGACGATGCGGTGGTCGTCACCGGCTATGGCATGGGCGTGGATCACGACGGCGGGTTTGCCGAATACGTGCGGGTGCCGGCCGACTGGGTGGTGCCGCTGCCGCAAGGGCTGACGCTGTTCGACGCGATGGCGATCGGCACGGCGGGTTTTGCCGCCGCGCTGTCGGTTCATCGCCTCGAACAGAACGAGCTGCGCCCGGAAAGCGGCAAGGTGATCGTCACGGGCGCGACCGGCGGGGTGGCGAGTCTCGCGATCCAGATGCTGGCGCAACTGGGTTATCACGTGGTTGCGCTGACCGGAAAAGACAGCGAACACGATTACTTGAAATCGCTCGGGGTGTCCGAAATCCTGCCGCGCAAGGATTTGGTGATGGGCACGCGCCCGCTGGAGAAAGCGCAGTGGGCGGGCGCGCTGGATGCGGTGGGCGGCGAGACGCTGGCGTGGCTGACGCGCACCATGCAGCAGAACGGCGTGATCGCCAGCTTCGGCAATGCGGGCGGCATCGAACTGCACACCACGGTGATGCCTTTCATCCTGCGCGGCGTGCGCCTGATCGGCGTCGATTCCGCCGCCACCGCGATGCCGCTGCGCCGCAAAATCTGGCAGCGCCTGGCAACTGACCTTCATCCGAAATTGCTGGCTCAGGTGGCGCATACCGTGCCCTTTGCCGAGCTGCCGCAAGTGTTCCCGCAACTGCTGCAAGGCAAGCTGCGCGGACGCACGGTAGTGGGGATAAACCGATAGGTTAGTGCTATAATCCGCGCCCCAAAAGCTGGAAGCAATACAGCGCGAAAGTGGCGGAATTGGTAGACGCACTGGATTTAGGTTCCAGCGCCGCAAGGCGTGAGAGTTCGAGTCTCTCCTTTCGCACCAGATAATTACGGTACTTTCTGTTACTTCAGGTTACTCGTTTTCCCCTGCCTTTCCCCAATTTTTTCCCGGATTTCCCAATTCAGAATGTGAATGGCAATAGCGGATGATTGCCATTAAGCAAAAGAGCAAAAGCCAGCGTCTGCTTCCGCGCGCCTTTCTCGCCATGTCAGGAAAACACTGACAATAAATTCCCCATCTTCCTACGCCGCAATCGGACAAACACCGATACCGCCCCTTGTGTGAATAGCGCATTATCGCAAACGGCGCGTGTGTTATTTATCAGCAGGCGCTTCGTGCCAGATTAGTTCCACGTTGGAAGTGATGTTCAACAACAACCAAACACAGGAGAACGATCATGAAGAAGCTTCAGCTCATTGCCCTATTCGGTACAGCTATCTTTGCGACCACCCCCTTGCTCGCCGAAGAAAAGGCGCAAAGTCCGGCGGATGGTTTCAATATTCATGTTCTTGCACCGCACCGCCATGAGGATGGCACGGTGCATGGCCCGTATCACCATTATTGCAAACCGATCAAGCCGGAGATATTGCAGTGCATGATTTTTCTGTCCACCGATCCGAATGCCGAGCTTGTTGAGATCGAATACTTTATTGACAAGAAGCTCGCGCGCACAAATGTGACCCTGAAGCAATGGAATAAGCACTTCCACGATCACAAGGAAGAGGTTGCATCCGGGCGTGTGCAAGTTCTTGATGTAACCCCAGAAAAGGCTAAAGAGATTGCCGAGGCTGCGTCCAAAACTGACGGTATCATCTTCCACCTGTGGCCGGTGGGAGCTAAAGTACCCAACGGCAATGTTACGTTTCCGACGGCAATCAGCCATAAGCCTGTAAAGAAACTGGAGATACCGAAGTAGCGAACAGAAGCAGAGGGTGGCGGCGAGCGCTTTTTCTGGAGAGGAAGAACTCCTCAATATGGCTGATGCGGCGATGTATCAAGCCGAAAAAGCGGGGTGCATTTTTATAGTGGCGAATATAAACCGCTATGTGTCGTAGCCACCCTTGGCGAATGACTGCTACAGGTTGAGCGGCATCCAGTTTTGAACTGGATAGAAAGGCGTTATGCCGAGTGCACCAGAAACAAAAAAGGCAGGGGCGCCCCTGCCTTTTCTACGCGTGTGCCAAATTACTTGGCTTCTTCCTTGGATTCTTCTTTTTTGGGTTCTTCTTTCTTGTGTTTCTTGTGTTTCTTGGCTGGTTTCGCTTCTTCTTTCTTTTCTTCAGACTTTGCTGCAGGCTTGGCGGCTTCTACTTTAGCAGGAGCAGCGGCTTCCGTTTTGGCCGGGGTTGCAGCAGGTTTGGCCGCTTCTACTTTAGCAGGGGCAGCGGCTTCCGTTTTGGCCGGTGTCGCAGCAGGTTTGGCTGCTTCTACTTTAGCCGGGGCAGCGGCTTCCGTTTTAGCCGGGGTTGCAGCAGGAGCAGCGGCTGCGGCGGCAGGAGCTGCTTTAGCAGGAGCAACAGGGGCGGCAGTGGGAGCCGCAGGAGCAGCAGCAGGAGCTAAACCAGCGATAAATTTTGCCAGGGACTGGACATCAGCGTCGCCTGCGCCCATGCCTTTTGCCGGCATCATGCCCATATTCCAGCCAAACGCACCGCCCTTGGTTATGCTGGCAGCGATCTTGCCGGCTGCGTCCTTGTCGCCCGCATATTTCTTGGCCACATCAGTAAATCCGGGGCCCATCTTTTTCCCTTCGACATTGTGGCATGCAGAACAGAATTTCTTGCCTTCCGGCGGCATATCTGCTGCCACAGCAAAACCCGCAACCATCAGACCTGTTGTTGCAACCATGCTTACAATAAAAGATTTCATGTTGTCTCCGTTTAAGTAGGTGCCAATTGTTAAAAGTCGGGGGTAATCATCCCTCTGACATTCCAAGTAAATCCGCCCGGATTGCGCATGCTCATCCGTGACAGACACATAATAACGCTTATCCAAAGTTGATCGTTGACATATTGTCGGCCAACAATAATTCAAAACATGCATCTTGCCGTTATTTGCCACGCATGAACATCTTGTCCAGTTCGCCCATGCTCAACTGAAACCAGGTCGGGCGGCCGTGGTTGCATTGGCCGGAGCGTTCGGTTTGTTCCATCTCGCGCAGCAGCGCATTCATTTCGGTGATGCTCAATATCCGGTTGGCGCGCACTGCGCCGTGGCAGGCGAGGGTGGCGAGCAGTTCGTCGCGCCGCTCGGTCATGGTGCGGCTTGCGCCGAACTCGCGCAGTTCGTCCAGCACATCGCGCGCGGCGGCTTCCGCCTCGGATTGCTTGAGCAGCACCGGCATGGCGCGTACCGCCAGGGTGTTGGGCGAGAGCGGTGCGATGTCGAAGCCGAGTTTCTTGAGCGTGGCTTGTTCCGCTTCCACGGTGGCGACCTCCAGCGCGTCGGCATAGAAAGTCACCGGGATCAGCAGCGGCTGTGTGGCGATCTGTTCGGCATCCAGCGCGGTCTTGAGTTTTTCATACACGATGCGTTCGTGCGCGGCATGCATGTCCACCACGATCAGGCCCTGGGTGTTTTGCGCGAGGATGTAGACGCCGGAGAGTTGCGCGAGGGCGAAGCCGAAGGGGAATTCTTCATGGGGAGTGGGAAGTGGGAAAGCAACCCCCCTCAGTCCCCCCTTGTCAGGGGGGAAGATTGCTCCTCCCCTGACAAGGGGAGGTTGGGAGGGGTTTCCTGTCTGCGCTTGCCACACTTGGTAAGTTGCATTTAGCTGTTCCGCATTCAGCGGCATTCTCTGCTGCGCTGGCATGGTGAACGGCACTCTGGCGGGAAGCTCCGGCGCGGGTACATCGGGCGATGCCGGAATGGCAAGCGCCTGTTGCAGGGTGTGAAAAATGAATTGATGTATTCCCTGGCTTTCGCGGAAGCGCACTTCGCTTTTGGCGGGATGGACATTCACGTCAACTTGCTCCGGCGGTAGTTCGAGGAACAGCACGAAGGCCGGATGGCGCTGGTGATGCAGGACATCCTGATACGCCTGGCGTAGCGCGTGGCTGGCGACTTTGTCGCGCACGAAACGGCCATTGACGAAAAAATATTGCGCGTCGCGGGTGGCGCGCGAATAAGCGGGCAGGGCGGCCAAACCGTGCAGCGACAGGTTCGCCGCGTTGCGCGAAACCGCTACGGCGGCTTGTCCGAACTCGTCGCCGAGCAAGGCGGCAACGCGTTTTAGGGGGGCTACCCTCTCCCCCGGCCCATCTCCCGCAAGTGGGAGAGGGGAGGCGGGCAGCTGCCAAATTGTGCGCCCGTTGTGTTGCAGCGAAAAGGCGACATCTGGGCGCGACAGCGCGATGCGCTTGAAGGCTTCTTCGCACCAGGCGAATTCGGTGGCTTCGGATTTCAGGAATTTGCGCCGCGCCGGCGTGTTGAAATACAGCTCGCGCAATTCGATGCTGGTGCCTTGCGCATGGCTGACGGGAGCGGGTTCGCTGATCTTTCCATCCAGCGCTTCCACTTTCCAGCCGTGCGCGTCGGATGCGGTTCGGCTGGTCAGAGTGAGCTGCGCCACCGCCGCCATGCTGGCCAGCGCCTCGCCGCGGAAACCCATGCTGGCGACCTGTTGCAAATCGTCCAGCGAGGCGATCTTGCTGGTGGCGTGGCGCATCAGCGCCAGTTGCAGCTCGTTCTTGGCGATGCCTTTGCCGTTGTCGCGCACGCGCAACAGCTTGATGCCGCCGCCTTCCAGTTGCACCGCGATGTCGGTAGCACCCGCATCCAGGCTATTTTCCAGCAACTCCTTGAGCGCCGAAGCGGGGCGCTCGATCACCTCGCCGGCGGCGATTTGATTGATGAGCAGGTCGGGTAGCAGCCGGATGGAATGTGGCATACAGGAGCGAAGAGGTGGAAGCTGTTTTTCCGCAGGTCGAGCTTTGCCCGGCCCGCGCGCTACAAATCAGAACAGTTCGATGTCGTCGGGATGATCCTTCATCTGGGTCATGAATTTTTCGAGCGCATCTTTCACCGTCATGCCCCCGAGTACGGCGTCGAACATTTCGATTTCCTCGCGCATCGAATATTTCGAGCGGATTTTTTCCTGCAGCGCAGCCCATTCATAAGGGCTGTTAAGGCGCGAGCTGTCGTTGATCAAATCGGAAAGGGAAGCCAGGCTATGGTTTACATGCGAGAGGCGTTGCACCAGCCGGTCATAAAACTGGAAAGCGATGATCGCCTTATGCACCATGCCCGAGACGTTTTCCGTGGCGCCCAGCAGGTTGGCTTTGGTGTCGATCAATTCCCCTTTGTCCGGCAGGGCTGCAATCGTGTCGTTGATCATGCGCATGTAGCCCGCCATCGTGGTGAATGCGTCGGTTAACACCTCGACCGAGCTGTTGCTGTCTTTCATCGCGGCTTCAATCTGGCCGGCGGACAGTTCGATCATCAGCACCGTTTTTCGTGCCTGGGTCAAATCGAGATGTTGGGTGTCATGCGGATTATCAGTGCTGTTTGTCATGGTGATCTCCTGTCAGGTGGTTCTTATGCCGGGTAAGCAGGTTCCTGTCTTGACCATCGGTCCGGTCAGCGCAGGCGCGGGGTGGTGCTTTGCAAAATCAGAACCCCATCGAGGCGAGCAAATCGTCCACCTCATCTTGCCCATTGACGTTATCTGACTTGATGTTTATTACCGGGCCCGAGGTCAGGCCTTTGCTCGAGATGAGCGAATCCTTGGTGTTCGGCGCATATTCGCGCAGGATGTCGAGCAGGATATCTTCGATTTCCTCTGCGGCCCCCAGAATTTTATTGATCATCTGGCCGGCGACATCGCGAAACTCCTGCGCTTCCATAATCAGCAGCAGGTTGTGGTGCAAGGTTTCTTCCGCAGCGGCTATTTCTCCCAGGTGAGAGATGGTTTTCTGCACCAGCGTGTGGTGCGCGAGGTCTTCTGCTTTGGACAGTTGCTTGGACAGGCGGGCGCAGGATTTGCGCGTGGTATCGGTGAGCGGCAATGAGTTTTCTACGGCACTGAGGGTTTTTTCCGAGGCCTCATGCATGGTCTGGTCGATGAAGTTCAGGCGCGCACGCGCATCCGGCATGGTCGAGGCGCTTTGTTGCAAGCCTTTGACGTGACCGAGCTCCTTGAGTAAACGGTGCATCCGGGCAACGGCGCGACCGATATCGGCTACTTTCTTCTCCGGGAGTTTGGTTTTCTCCGAGAGTTTGGTGCTTGTTTTGCGCGTGGCCATCAGTCATGTCTCCCAAGAGGTTCGTGAGAATAATAGCAAAATCGGCCTGGGATAGGTAACGTAAATGCGGCAACCACCGGGAAGTACTTTATTGCGGGGGTTATGGGTGCCTTATATGGCCAGTTCGCGGTATGCCTTCTCCAGCTTGGTGGCGAATGATTCGCTTTGCATGTTGCTGCAATACACCATGGTCACTACCCAGTCACGGCGGTCAAAGCCGATCAATTCGTGGAATGTGACCGCTCCCTCCTGGTTCGTATTGTCGCTATTTTGCCTGATGCCCATGCGGTCCAGAACCATCGGTATCCGGTTTAAACGGAGATGCTGTTCCGGGTTCAGCAGCACTGCATCGAAGTCTTCTATGTAATTGTGCAACTCCAGTGAGCTGGTGGCGGACTGGATGCCCGCTATCGCTTTCGACAGCTCCTTTTCCAGAGCGGGCCGTGTTTCTGCATCGGCTGTGCGCAAACGGGAGATCAGCGCATCCTTCTGCTGCATCTGCGACTGCTTGTCCTGTTTGCGCGCCTCGATCCGTTTTTTTACCTTGCGCACCAGGCTGTCGAAAAAACTCCAGACAACCTGATCCCTCGACTGTTCTTCGCTGGGTGCGGGGTCTTCGATGGTATGGGTGGTGAAATAGACTACTTTTTGAATCACATCACGCTGTATCGTCTGGCCTGCCAACTCCATACCAGCCACGGTCTTTTCAAAGCGCCGCATGCCCATCAACGCGTATAACTCATTGACCGAGGGGAATTCTTGGTAATGATCCTGCAAGGCGCGGCTGGCGCTGAATGCATCCTGAATAAAATCTAAGGATGGAAACAGGGCGTGAACGAAGGGATCCTTGGCATAGGACTCCCGGTTGATCACCACCGGGCCGGGCACGCTGGCCGCCAGGCTGCGGGCGTATTTCAGCGCAGTTGCGACGGGTTTGCGGTAGATTTCGGGGTATCCGCCTGCCTGCTTGAGCAGCGGCTCGACCGCGGAGACCGCACGCTCGATGGCGGGCAGCAGTCCCGGAATATTTTCCTCGCGGTCATGGCCGAACAAGTACCCCAGCATTCCCATTGTGTCTTCCCCTTGAATCAGGAACAGCGATTGCCCAGTATACCCGCTTGCCAAGACTCCCAACAATCGAAGCAATGCAAGGCTTATGGGCTGCGACAGCGCAGGCAAAGCCTGATAGAATCACGCCCTCGGAATTTTGATCAACTTTTAAATTGTTTGGAGAAAAAAGCATGGCTGTTGAACGTACCCTGTCGATTATCAAACCCGATGCAGTTGCCAAGAATGTCATCGGCCAGATTTACACCCGCTTCGAGAACGCAGGCCTGAAAGTCGTGGCCGCACGCATGACGCAATTGTCGCGCGCCGAAGCGGAAGGTTTTTATGCCGTACACCGCGCCCGTCCGTTCTTCAACGATCTGGTCAACTTCATGATTTCCGGCCCGGTGATGATCCAGGCGCTGGAAGGCGAAGGCGCAATCCTGAAGAACCGCGACCTGATGGGTGCGACCGATCCGAAGAAGGCCGACAAGGGCACGATCCGTGCTGACTTTGCCGACAGCATCGACGCGAATGCGGTGCATGGTTCCGATGCACCCGAAACGGCTGCGGTGGAGATCGCGTATTTCTTCCCGGCGATGAATGTTTATTCGCGTTAAGAAATGATGTCCCAAGTAGAATGAAAAGCAACCTCCTCGACTTTGATGCGCATGCGCTGACCGGCTATTTCACGGAAATGGGCGAAAAGCCGTTCCGTGCGCGCCAGCTGATGCGCTGGATTTACAAAGAAGGGGAGTCCGATTTCGCCGCGATGACCGACATCGCGGCAGCGTTGCGCGACAAGCTCGCGCAATGCGCCTGTATTGCCGCGCCGAACGTCATACGCGAAGAATTGTCCGATGACGGCACGCGCAAGTGGCTGCTGGACGTCGGGACGGGCAACGCCGTGGAAGCGGTGTACATCCCGGAAGAGACACGCGGCACGCTGTGCGTTTCCACCCAGGCGGGCTGCGCGCTGGACTGCGCGTTCTGTTCGACCGGCAAGCAGGGCTTTAACCGCAATCTCGGCGTGGCGGAAATCATCGGCCAGTTGTGGTGGGCGAACCATCAGCTCGGCAAGGATAGTGATGGCAACTGGAAAATCAGCAACGTGGTGCTGATGGGCATGGGCGAGCCGCTGCTGAATTTCGACAACACCGTGAGCGCGCTGCGCCTGATGCTGGACGATCACGCTTACGGCTTGTCGCGTCGCCGCGTGACGGTATCCACTTCCGGTATCGTGCCGGCGATGGACCGGTTGCGCGACGAATGTCCGGTGGCGCTGGCGGTATCGCTGCACGCGCCGAACGACAAGCTGCGCGACATGCTGGTGCCGGTCAACCGGAAGTACCCGCTCAAGGAATTGCTGGCGGCATGCCGGCGTTATCTGGAGCGCGCGCCGCGCGACTTCATCACCTTTGAGTATGTGCTGCTCGACGGGGTGAATGACAGTGTGCAACAGGCGCGCGAACTGGTGCAACTGGTGCGCGAAGTACCGTGCAAATTCAACCTGATTCCGTTCAATCCGTTCCCGCAAACGCATTATCGGCGCTCCAACCCGGAAGCGATTCGCCGCTTCCGCGATGTGTTGATGGAGGCGGATATCGTGACCACCACGCGCAAAATACGCGGCGACGATATCGCTGCGGCGTGCGGACAATTGGCCGGACTGGTGCAGGATAAAACCAGACGGGCCGTGCAACATTTAGCCGAGGTGCATTGATGAATAAACTGATTGCCCTGTCGTTTGCATTGATTGTTCTGGCGGGTTGCGGCACTCCATCGGGAGGGCAGCAAGCCGCACAACTTGGCAGCCGCGCGCATACCAGCGCGAAGCTGCACACCGAGTTGGCGGGTTCATATTACGAGCGCTTGCAGCTCGGTGTCGCGCTGGGCGAAATCGACAAGGCGTTGCAGGCCGACCGCAACTATGCGCCGGCCTATAACATGCGCGGCTTGATCCATATGGATCTGCGCGAATACAAAGAAGCCGAAGAGGATTTTCAGCAAAGCCTGCGCCTCGACAAAGACGATTCGGAAACGCATAACAATTACGGCTGGTTCCTGTGTGAACGCGGCAAGGAAAAAGAGTCGATTCCGCATTTCATGGCGGCCTTGAAGAACCCCTTGTACCGAACACCGGAGCGCGCTTACCTGAATGCCGGGCTATGTTCCAAAAAGGCGGGCAATGGCAAGGACGCCGAAGATTTCCTGCAACGCGCGCTGTTGCTGCAACCCGGCTTGTCGCAGGCGTTGCTGGCGATGGCCGAGTTGAGCTTTGCCAATGGCGATTACACCGCCGCAAAAAAATATTTCGCAAAGTTTTCGGAGAAATCCGAAAATCTGACAGCCGAGCAACTCTGGCTGGCAGTGCGTATCGAGAGGAAGGTCGGAGACCTCAATTCCGAGGCCAGCTATAGTATGCAGCTACGCAAGCATTTTCCGGATGCGCGCGAAACCAAACTGCTTACGCACAGAGAATGATGGAACAGCTCCCCGAAAATAATGCCGGCCAGGATGCTGGCGTTGCCACGACACCGGTGGCTTCATTGGGCAAAACGCTACGTGAAGCGCGTGAGCGCGGCGGTTTGAGCGTGGCGGATATTGCCAACCAACTCAAGTTCGCGCCCCGCCAAATCGAGGCACTCGAAGCGGATGATTTTAAGAGCTTGCCCGAAATGACGTTTGTGCGCGGCTTTGTGCGCAGCTATGCCAAGATTCTGGATATGGATGCACAGCCATTGTTGGCTGCTCTGCCGCAGACAAATGTACCTCCGATGTCGCTGGCACCGGTCTCCGTCGAAGTGCCATTCCCCAGCGCGTATTCCCCGTACCGGCAAAACCTGGTCTGGTTGGGGGCGGCGTTGTTGTTGGCGGTACTGGTTGTCGCGTTCGCGGTGTGGAATTTCACGACGCCACCGGCAAAGCCGGAAGTGGCGCAGGTTGAAACCCCGGTTGCGTTGCCCGCAACAATACAAATCATACCGGCATCACCGGTTCTTGAGACGAGCGTAATTACGCCCGTACCGGAGGCACGCCCTGCGCTGGTTGCGGTGCAATCTTCGGTGACACAATCTGCGGTTTTGGCAGCCAAGTCAGCATCTTCCAAACCCCGCGACGCACTGCCTGTTGCGGGCGGCAAGCCGGAGGTATTAACGCAGCCGGCAAAACCTGCGGCACCGCCCGGCACATCGCCGCAAACTGCCATGCTGCGCCTGACATTCGATGCGGAGTCATGGGCTGAAATTAAAGACAAGGATGACAAAATACTGTCGTCGCAGATCAATTTGCCCGGCAGCGAGTTATCCCTGAACGGCCACGCGCCGTTTTCGCTGGCGATCGGCCATGCTACATCGGTGCGGCTTTACTATCGCGGCAAGCAAGTCGACCTGACGCCGCATATCAGATCTTCAAGCGAAGTGGCACGGCTGACGCTGGAATAAGGGCGCTGAAATAAGTATGAGCGAAGTTGCTATTAAGCGCCGCCTGTCGCAACGTGTATTGATTGGCAAGATAATACTGGGGGACGGCGCACCGGTCGTGGTGCAGTCCATGACCAACACCGATACCGCCGATGCCGAAGCGACCACACGGCAGGTTTATGAATTGGCCGAGGCCGGTTCCGAATTGGTGCGCATCACGGTGAACACCCCGGAGGCCGCCGCGCAAGTGGCGCGGATTCGCGAAAGCCTGGACAGCATGGGTTGCGACGTGCCGCTGATCGGCGATTTTCATTACAACGGCCATCGCCTGCTCACCGGGTTTCCCGATTGCGCGCAGGCGCTGGCGAAATACCGCATCAATCCCGGCAATGTCGGGCGCAACCGCAACGAGGATGATCCGTTCTCGATCATGATCGCAGCCGCCATTCGTCACGATAAACCGGTGCGCATCGGCGTGAACTGGGGCAGCCTCGACCAGAGTCTGGTGGTGCGCATGATGGACGAGAATTCGCGCCAGGCCGAACCCAAAGATGTGCGTGAAGTGACGCGTGCCGCACTGATCGCATCCGCGCTGCAAAGCGCACAGCACGCCGAGCAGCTTGGTCTGGCGCATAACCGCATCGTGCTGTCCTGCAAGGTCAGCGAGGTGCAGGATTTGATCGCGGTGTATCGCGCGCTGGCGCAGCAATGCGACTATGCGTTGCACCTCGGGCTGACCGAAGCGGGTATGGGGTCAAAAGGTATCGTCGCTTCCACGGCGGCGCTCGCGGTGCTGTTGCAGGAGGGCATCGGCGACACGATCCGCATTTCGCTGACGCCCGAACCGGCCGGGTCGCGCACCGAGGAAGTGGTGGTGGCGCAGGAGATTTTGCAGACCATGGGCTTGCGCGCGTTTGCGCCGATGGTGGTTGCGTGCCCGGGTTGCGGACGCACCACCAGCACGGTGTTTCAGGAGCTGGCGCAAAGCATTCAGGCGCACCTGCGCAGCCGGATGCCGGTCTGGCGCGGGCAGCATGATGGCGTGGAGAATATGACTGTCGCGGTGATGGGCTGCATCGTGAACGGCCCCGGCGAAAGCAAAATGGCGAACATCGGCATCAGCTTGCCGGGCACCGGCGAGACTCCCGCCGCGCCGGTGTATATCGACGGCGAAAAGGCGATGACCCTGCGCGGCGACAACATCGCGGCGGAATTTACCCGGATCGTGGATGAGTATGTTGAACGAAAATACAAAAAAACGGGGCTAGGGACTGGGGATTAGAGACTAGAAAAACCTGTTTCCAGCCCCTAGCCTCTAACCCCCGAATTTATAATTATGAGCAACGAAACACTACAAGCCGTAAAAGGCATGAACGACATCCTGCCGGACGAGGCGGAGCTTTGGCTGTGGTTCGAGGATGTGGTGCGCGACTGGTTGCACAGCTACGGCTACCGCAACATCCGCATGCCGCTGGTCGAGCCGACCGCGTTGTTCAAGCGCGCCATCGGCGAGGCGACTGACATCGTCGAGAAAGAGATGTACAGTTTTGCGGATGCGCTGAACGGTGACCAGCTGACGTTGCGCCCGGAAGGTACGGCGTCCTGCGTGCGCGCCGTGCTGCAACACAATTTGCTGTATAACGCGCCGCAGCGGTTGTATTACAGCGGGCAGATGTTCCGCCATGAGCGCCCGCAGAAGGGGCGTTACCGCCAGTTTCACCAATTCGGCGTGGAAGCATTGGGTTTCGCCGGGCCGGATATCGATGCCGAACAGATTCTGATGTGCGCGCGGCTGTGGCGCAAACTCGGGCTGCGCGATGTCGCGCTGCAACTGAACACGCTGGGCGATACGGCTTCGCGGCATCGGCATCGCGCCAAGCTGATTACTTATTTCGAGCAGCACCGGGATGTGCTGGATGCGGACGCCACACGCCGCCTGCACAGCAATCCGCTACGCATCCTGGACAGCAAGAATCCGGCGATGCAGGAATTGGTTGCTGCCGCGCCGAGGCTGGCGGATGAGCTGGAAGAAGATGCGCTCGCGCATTTTGACGAAGTGCAGTCAATACTGAGGCGCCACGATGTGGCGTTCGAGATCAACCCGCATCTGGTGCGCGGGCTGGACTATTACAACCGCACCGTGTTCGAGTGGGTAACCACGCGCCTCGGCGCGCAGGGCACGATTTGCGCCGGTGGCCGCTATGACGGCCTGGTTGAACAGGTTGGCGGCAAACCGGCACCCGCAACCGGCTTTGCGATGGGCGTGGAGCGGCTGCTGGCGCTGTTGCAGGAAGACGGCATGGCGCTGCCAAAATCGGTGGTGGATGTGTATGTGGTGCATCAGGGCGAGCTGGCCAGCCGGTTGGCCAGCGTGGTGGCGGAACAATTGCGTGACGGCAACCTGCGCGTGCTGCTGCATTGCGGCGGCGGCAGTTTCAAGTCGCAAATGAAAAAGGCCGATGCCAGCGGAGCGGCGGTGGCGGTGGTCATCGGCGACGATGAAGCGCAAGCGAACGAAGTCAGCATGAAGCCGATGCAGGGCGGTGAACAGGTGCGGGTGAGCGTGCAGAATCTTACCGCAACAATTAACGGGATTATCAAGTAGGAGTAAATCATGGCAGCATTGGACTTGCAGGAACAGGAACAGATCGACGCGCTCAAGGCGTGGTGGAAAGACAACGGCACCAGGTTGCTTGGCGTGCTGCTGGCCGTGACCATCGCGATGGGCGGCTGGCGCGGCTGGCAGTATTACCAGCACAAGCAATCCAATGAAGCGGCTACCCTGTATGCGGGATTCACTAAACAATTGGAAAGCAACGATGCCAAACGCATCAACGATGCCGCCGCCGCAGTGATGGATAAATTCTCCTCCACACCATATGCCTCACGCGCCGCGTTGCTGGCTGCTCAGGTCAATGAACAAGGCAAAGATGTGGCGCGCGCCAAGACGCAATTGCAATGGGTCATCGACCACGCCGGGGAAGCCGGGCTGAAGGAGGTGGCACGGCTGCGTTTGGCCGCAGTGCTGCTGGATGAGAAAAATTACGCGGGCGCATTGAAGTTGCTGGAAGCTAGGCATCCGGCTTCGTTCGATGGCTTGTATGCCGATTTAAAGGGAGATGTGTTGGGTGCGCAGGGCAAGGCAGAAGAGGCCAGAAGCGCATACAAACTGGCTTACGAAAAAACCGATGTCAAGAGTGCCTATCGCAATTTGATCCAGCTGAAGATGGATGCGCTCGGGGAAGCAAAATGAAGCTGGCGCATCTGCCCCTGCGACGTTGCTCAGGACATGCGCTGTTGTTTGTCTTGCTTGCGTTGGGCGGCTGCTCGACCGTGAAAGACTGGTTCGGCAAAAAGGATGGCACGGAACCGGCCAAGCTGGTGGAATTCGGCGAGAAAGCCAGATTTGAGGTGCGCTGGCAAACCGATATCGGTGATCTGGGAGCGAATTTTCTGCAACCCGCGCTGACTAAAAATGCGATCTATGGGGTATCGGCAAAGGGTACGCTGACACGCCTGGATCGTGTCACCGGCAAGCCGGTATGGCGCATCGAAAGCGGCATGTCAGTCAGCGGCGGCGTGGGCAGCGGCGAAGGCTTGGTGCTCATCGGCAGCGATAAGGGTGAGGTGCTGGCATACGGCGAAGATGGCAAGCTGCGCTGGAAAAACAGGGTATCCAGCGAAGTGCTGAGCGCGCCGCAAGCGGCTGATGGCGTGGTGATCGTGCGCAGCGGTGACGGGCGCATCGCCGGGCTGAACGCGGCGGACGGCAAACGCATGTGGTTATATGAACGCGGCACACCGGCTCTGGTGGTGCGCAGCCATGCCGGGGTGACGCTCCAGCGCGGCGTGGCATTCGCCGGATTCGCCGGTGGCAAATTGGCTGCGCTGAACATCAAGGATGGTTCGGTGCTGTGGGAAACTTCGGTATCGCAACCGCGCGGCAATACCGAATTGGAGCGTATTAGCGACATTACCAGCAACCCCGTGGTAGATGACGATCAGGTCTGCGCCATCGCGTTTCAGGGGCGGGTGGCATGTTACGAAGCCGCGCAAGGCAGCCCGTTGTGGAATCGCAATATTTCCAGCGACAAAGGCATGATGGTGTTGCGCAAATATCTTTACCTCAGCGATGCAAATGGGTCGGTCATGGCCCTCGACAAGACCAGTGGCAGCACGGTGTGGAAGAACGAGCAATTGCTCCGGCGCGATGCCACTGCACCTTATGCATTGGGCAACCATGTCGTGGTTGGCGATTACGAAGGCTATCTGCACGGCCTGAACCGGGAAGACGGCGGTTTCGCCGCGCGCATCAAACTGGACGGCAGCGGGATTAAAACCGCACCGGTTGGTTTGGATGATGGCTTGCTGGTACTGACACGCGGCGGCGGGCTGTATTCGTTGTCAATACGTTAAGCGGGGTTGGGGGCTAGGGACTAGGAAAAATTACAAAACCTAGCCCCTAGCCTCTATTTCCTATCCTCTCACTTTATAAGGTTGTTGAAATGTTGCCCACACTGGTTTTAGTTGGTCGTCCGAACGTGGGCAAGTCCACTTTGTTCAACCGTCTCACGCGCAGCCGCGACGCGCTGGTCGCCGATCTGCCGGGGCTGACCCGCGACCGTCATTACGGGCGCGGCAGGGTAGGGGACAGGCCTTATCTGGTGGTGGACACCGGCGGGCTGGAGCCGGTCGCCAAGGACGGCATCATGTTCGAGATGGCCAAGCAAAGCCGCCAGGCGGTGGATGAAGCAGACATGGTGCTGTTTCTGGTCGATGGCCGCGCGGGTTGTACGCCGCAGGACGCGATCATCGCCGAGCAACTGCGCAAGACCGGCAAGCCGGTGCTGCTGCTGGTCAACAAGGCAGAGGGGATGCAGCGCGCCAAAGTGACCGCCGAGTTCTTCGAGCTGGGCTTGGGCGAACCCCTGCCGATTTCTTCGGCGCACGGCGACAACGTGAGCGAAGTGGTCGAGATTGCGCTGGAGAATTTTCCGCTTGAAGAAGCCGAGGAAGAAGCCGGCCACGAACATCCGCCGAAACTGGCCATCGTCGGGCGCCCCAATGTCGGCAAATCCACGCTGGTAAATGCGATTCTCGGCGAGCAGCGCGTGATCGCGTTCGACCAGCCGGGCACCACACGCGACAGCATCTACATCGATTTCGAACGCGATGGCAAGCAATACACCATTATCGACACAGCCGGGGTGCGGCGGCGCGGCAAGGTGGACGAGGCGGTGGAGAAATTTTCCGTGATCAAGACCATGCAGGCCATCGAAGACGCCAACGTGGTGGTGCTGGTGGTGGATGCGCGCGACCAGATCACCGAACAGGACGCGCATGTCGCAGATTTCGTGTTGCAGGCGGGGCGCGCACTGGTGCTGGCGGTCAATAAATGGGACGGGCTGGACGAACATCACCGCGACCAAGTCAAGCGCGACATCGAGCGCAAACTGCATTTCCTGAGCTTCGCCAAGCTGCATTACATATCCGCATTGCACGGCAACGGCATTGCGAATGTGCTCAAGTCTGTCGATGAAGCCTATGCGGCGGCGATGGCAAAACTGTCCACACCGAAACTTACCCGCGCCCTGATAGGCGCACTGGAAAAACAAGCGCCGCCCAAGGGCGGGCGCTTCACTCCCAAGATGCGCTATGCCCATCAGGGCGGCAGCAACCCGCCGCTGATCGTGATTCACGGCAGCGGTCTGGACGATGTTCCGGCCAGCTACTCGCGTTATCTGGAACGCACCTTCTGCGAAATTTTCAAGCTGCAAGGTACGCCGCTCAGAATTCAGTTCAACTCCAGCAAGAACCCGTTCGAGGGCAAAAAACCCAAGCCGCTCACCGAGGCCGAGCAGCGCAAGGCGCATCGCGCACGGATTCGCGGCCGCAAGCTGTATGGATAATTGGGCCACGCCGTTATTTTAACCATGTCGATCTCGCAGTCTTATAGCGTCAAGGATGTCATTCACTGGTACGACCAGAGCGAAATTCAGAAAGCCAAGGCTTACCTGAATTCGATCAGCCATCTGGAAATTCAGCCTGACAAAATCACCGCACAGGTAAAGGGAACGTCGCCGCGCCCTTATTTTGTGGAGATATTTTTTGATGCCGACAAGGCGGGGGAATTGCGCATCGACCCGACGTGCAGTTGTCCGGTGCGCTGGAAATGCAAACATACCGCTGCCGTTCTGTTGTCCGCCTTGTCTTTGCCGCGCGCACCCGCCATCAATCATGCCGTGCTGGAGTGGGTAGAATCTTTCCGGCGTGCGGTAAAAACTTCGCCAAGGAAGGCGGCGAAGCCAGCACCAAAGCCTGAAAAACTGTGCTATGTACTCACCAAATCTGCCTATACGGGCAACCATGTTTTTGGTATCTACAAATGCAAACTGGATGATGCAGGACGATTGCTGAGCCGACTGGAGGAGTGGAGCAACGTGGAGCGTGCCCTGGTACACCCGCCGCAGTTTGTTACCGAAGAAGACCTGACTATCCTGCGCCTGTTGTGGAAACAGCGCGACAAGCACGACTATTTCCCGGTCCGGGGCGCACAGGGCAACGAGATTCTGACACGCTTGTTGGCGAGCGGGCGGCTGTTCTTCATGGAATCGCTGGCGGGCAGCAGCTACCTGAAAACGGAGCCGGTTCGCCTGAAGCAGGGCAAGGCGCGCAAAGCGCATCTGGAATGGGGTGCAGACGATTCCGGGAAGATGGTGCCGAGGGTTGTCAGCAGCGCGGCCATAGAGGTGTTCCCGTTCAATGAGGCGACCTGGTATGCCGATGCCGGCGCGGGAGAAATTGGGCAATTGAAAATGGCACAATCGCCGGTACAGGTCGTGCAGTTGCTGAATATGCCACCGCTCGCCGAAATCGATGTTCCGGTAGTGTCCGAGGTGTTGCGCGAAATGGTTCCGGGCTTGCCGCCGCCCAGCACCGACCGGCTGCGTATTATCGCGGCCAAGCTGGTGCCGGTGCTGTTGCTGGATACTTCAAAACCTGCATGGATGAGTAGTTTTCGCGGCTATCGTTATGGCACGCAGAAGCTGGATTTTGCGTGCGTCAAATTCCGTTATGGTGATGCAGTCTTGTCCCCCGATCATCCGGGCGAGTTCGTCACGTTGCAAAATGGCGAGACTGTGCGTGTGACACGCGACCCAAAACTG
Organism: Gallionella sp.; assembly: GCA_028714075.1. Taxonomy (GTDB): domain Bacteria; phylum Pseudomonadota; class Gammaproteobacteria; order Burkholderiales; family Gallionellaceae; genus Gallionella. Next base: position 224,139 of record JAQTMZ010000004.1, on the reverse strand, counting down.
GAGAAACATGCGCTGAAGTCGCTTGGCGGATATGGTCTGGAAGAGCTATCAGGTTATGGCACGTCCGATAACATAGGCGAGCGGCCAGTTTTTGTGCTGGAAAGCGAAAAATCCTGGCCAGCTTTCATGCAGCAAGCGGTTCCGCAGATGCGTGCGGCGGGTTGGGAGATTGTCATTCCGCAAGGCTTTCGCCACCATGTTCTCGAAGTGGAAGCATGGGAAGCGGAATTCGGCGAAGAGGAGGGCGGCTGGTTCAGCCTCAACATGGGAATTGTGGTCAATGGCCAGCGCCTGCCGCTGGCACCCATGCTGCATGCCTTGTTCAAGATCGACCCGCGCTGGCTGGACGCGCTTCATCTGGAAAAGATGGACGATGAAGAGCAAATCGAACTGTTGCTCAATGAAGGCGGCAGGGTGCATGTTCCCGCCGGGCGCATCAAGCCGCTGGCGCGCACCCTGATCGAATTATTCGATGGCAGGGCGGGCAGCGAAATCCGCTTGTCCCGTTATGATGTGGCGCGGATCAGCGAATTGTCCGGGATGGAGCGCTGGCAGTTCAAGGGCATGGATGCCGTAGTGGCGCTCGCCAATAAACTCAAGAATACCGTCGGCATCAAAGCGGTGAACCCGCCCGAGGGCTTTGCGCTGCAACTGCGCCCCTATCAGCTCGAAGGCTTGTCCTGGCTGCAATTCTTGCGCGAACAGGAGCTGTCCGGGATATTGGCCGACGACATGGGGCTGGGTAAAACCGCGCAGGCACTGGCGCACCTGCTGCTCGAAAAGCAAAGCGGGCGCATGGATAAACCGTCGCTGGTGGTGTTGCCCACCTCGCTGATTTTCAACTGGAAGCGCGAGGTGGAACGGTTTGCCCCGCAGCTCAAGCTGCTTTCCCTGCACGGCAAAGAACGGGCGGAGCATTTTCCGACGATCCCGGAGCACGATGTTATTATCACCACCTACCCGCTGCTGTGGCGGGATGAAGAGGCATTGGCGGAGCATGACTACCACCTGCTGATTCTGGATGAGGCGCAGACGGTTAAAAACGTATCCAGCCAGGCGGCACAAGTGGTGCGCAAGCTGAACGCGCGCCATCGCCTGTGCCTCACCGGAACGCCATTGGAAAATCACTTGGGCGAGCTGTGGGCGCAGTTTGATTTTCTGTTGCCGGGATTGCTGGGCGATGCCAAACAGTTCACCAAAACCTGGCGCAACCCGATTGAGAAACAGGGCAACAAATTGCGCCGCGATCTGTTGGCCAGGCGCGTAAAACCGTTCATTCTGCGCAGGCGCAAGGAAGATGTCGCGCAAGAGCTGCCGCCCAAAACATTCATCATTCGCACCGTCGAACTGGAGGGCGGGCAGCGCGACCTTTACGAAACGGTGCGCACCGCGATGGATCAGCGCGTGCGCGAAGAAATCGCCGCGAAAGGCTTTGCGCGCAGCCACATCATCATTCTCGACGCGCTGCTCAAATTGCGTCAGGTGTGTTGCGACCCGCGCCTGCTGAAATTGACTGCCGCCAAAAAAGTCAAAGAACGCGCCAAGCTCGACATGCTCATGGAAATGCTGCCGGAACTGGTCAGCGAAGGGCGGCGCATCCTGGTGTTTTCGCAATTCACCTCGATGCTCGAACTGATCGAAGCGGAGCTGATGGCTGAAAATCTGGGCTATGTAAAACTTACCGGCGACACGCAAAACCGCGAAGAAGTGGTGCGCCGTTTTCAGGATGGCGAAGTGCCGATTTTCCTGATCAGCCTCAAGGCGGGCGGGGTAGGGCTGAACCTGACTGCCGCAGACACGGTGATCCATTATGACCCGTGGTGGAATCCCGCCGTGGAAAATCAGGCCACGGATCGCGCCCACCGGCTCGGGCAGACCAAGAACGTGTTCGTTTACAAGCTGGTCGTGGCGGGCAGCATCGAAGAAAAAATATTGGCGCTACAGGAGAAAAAAGCCGAGCTCGCCGCCAGTATCCTGTCCGAAGATGTCAACGGTCTGGTCAAATTCGGCGAAGCCGACATTGCCGCGTTGCTGGCTCCGTTGCCGGACGACGATGGCGCATAAGGTAGATGCTCAATGCGCTTACCTGAAACGCTCGTTCCAGGTTCTGGCTTTCAGGGGTGCTTCAGATTTAGTCTTGTGATCGGGTATGAAATCATAAGCATGTGCTTGTAGCATCGGCTTCATCAGCATGTCTTCCTTCAGGATGTGAACCACCAGCCACTCATCCAAGAAATGGGAATAACGCTTTGCGGTACTGCCGGGCAACATGTTTCCGTAGGACATCAACTCGTCCGTCATGCGATGAAATTCCTCCAGCAAATTTTGATGCGCCAACCCGTTATTGGTAAAATCGAAATCGACCGCCCGCGCAATCTCTTCCTCATTTTCAAAATGATCGCATAGCCAATATTCAAACTGCTCGAGTTCATGCGCTATGGCGGAAAGGCTCTCTGTTTTGATCATGGATTCTATGTTGTAGGCCATACCCAGCAAATTCCGGTGCTCTGAATCAATTATGGCATTCCCGACGCTCCACTGATTTTTCCATGCTGAACCCATGATAAATACCTCCGGAAATTTGAGGCTAAAGCTACTCCTGTAATCGGGAAAAATATATTGGACTAAAGTTCAATGGAAGTCAGGATATGTTCATGACGGCCATTGCTCATCTACAGGCAGATATGGCCACCAGCCTTCCATCCGGGCAGGCTGGTTAGCGGCAGGCATAGGCTTGGCAATAAAATTATCCCAGGCGAGAACAACTTTGGCTCAATTCTCTCCAAGAAAATTTTCAATGCTTGCCAGTTCCTGCTCAAATTTTGGCAACAGCATTGCCAGAGCTGCCGTGTCTGCAGCCTTGCCCACCTGCTCCATTACGGCGCACAATTCGCCCAACGCCAAGGCACCCACCGAGCGCGACGACGACTTGAGCTTGTGCGCCAGCGCACCGGCAGTTGCAGTCTCGCCCGCCGCGCAGGCGGCGCGCAGCTCGGCCGCTATCTTTGCCGCGCTGAGACGGAAGTCGTGCAGGAATTCGCGGATCAGCGCCGCGTCGTCGCCGATCAGCGCCTTGAGCACATTCACATCGACGGGAGCGGAAGATGGGGATGGCTTCTTTGCCACCGAGGGCGTATCGCCATACGTCCCTACCATTCGGGCGCGCGTAGGGGCGTATGGCAATACGCCCGTGTCCGCTATCGGGTCAGAGCTAATCACCGGCAGCCATTTTTCCAGCATCGCCTTCAGGTCGGCTAGTTGCACCGGCTTGCTCAGGTAATCGTCCATGCCGACGGCGCGGCAATGATCGGCCTCGCCCTTGAGCGCGTTGGCGGTGAAAGCGATGATCGGGATGCGCGGCTTGTTGGCATCGGTTTCCTCGGCATCGCGGATCGCGGCGGTCAGCTCGTAGCCGTCCATCTCGGGCATGTGCAGGTCGGCGAACAGGATCGCGTAAGCGCCGCTCTGCCAGCGCTTCAGCGCCTCGCGGCCATTGTTGGCGACATCGGCGGTTTTTCCGAGCAACATGAGTTGTTGCAGGATGACTTTCTGGTTGATCTCGTTGTCTTCGGCGATCAGGATCAGGCTGCCCCTGCGGCGCGCCTCCTCGCGGGACAACCGGGGTTTTACGTGGGCATCGCCGTGTGTTTCTTCCGGGGCAGATTGTTCCGCCCGCCCGGCGGCAATCGCCACCGCCTGCAGGAACGTGCGGCGATGCATCACCTCGGCATCCAGACCAACCAGATCGGCAGCCACTGCCCGGCACTGCCTGCGCCCGCCGCGCTCGATGGCGACGAAACGAATATCAATGCCGGGCCGGGCGCGGGCTGCGGCACGCAGTTCATACAGTAGCGACGTGGCCGGCGGTGCGTTTACAGCCGCAGTGTCGATGACCACGATGCACAGGCCGGGAGGGAGGCTGATAATCCATTGCTTGGCCGCCGCCAGGTCTTCCGCCCGTTCGGCCACCGCGCCATCATGTGCAAGATAAGTGGCAAGGTCATCGGCCAGGCTTTCCGCACCACCCACCACCAGACAGGGTAGCCCTGCGAGTAGGTCATGTTTTAACGCGACAAGCCGGGATGAATCCCGATCTACCTCCGGCGGCAGCATGAACGGCACGCGCACGCTGAATATCGAGCCTTTGCCCGGTTCGCTCTGCACGGTGATCTCGCCGCCCATGATGTTTGCCAGTCGCCGCGAGATGACCAGCCCCAATCCGGTGCCGCCATAGGTGCGGGTGGTGGAAATGTCGGCCTGGGTGAAGGGGGTAAACAGCCGTACTTGGGTCGCCTCGTCGATGCCGATGCCGTTGTCGGTCACGCGGAATTCCACCGCCACTTGTTCCGCATTTCCCCCAACCGTTCGCCCTGAGGTATCGAAGGGCTTGCTCAAGTGGTTCGATACGCTTTGCGTACCCTGTGCTGAGCTTATCGAAGCATCACCACGAACGGTTATTAGATGTGAATCATCTTCAACCAGCACGGCGCGCACCGATACCTTGCCCGGGCGATCTTGTCCGCTGGAGAACTTGATGGAGTTGTTCGCCAGGTTGACCAGTATCTGGCGCAGCCGCCCGGCATCGCCCATGACGGCCGCGGGGATGGCTGGGTCAGTGAACAGCGTTAACTCCACCCCTTTCTTCAAGGCCATCTGGTACAGCGATTCACATGTTCCGTCCACTACACCGCTGACATCCATCGGTGCAATTTCGATCTGGAGCTTGCCGGCCTCGATCTTGGAGAAGTCGAGAATATCGTTGATGACGGACAGCAGCGAATACGCCGAGTCGTGAATGATGTTCGCCATTTCCATTTGCGAGCCGGTGAGGCTGCTCTGTTGCAGTACGTCGATCATGCCGATCACGCCGTTCATCGGGGTGCGGATTTCGTGGCTCATCGCGGCGAGGAAATCCGATTTTGAGCGGTTGGCCTGCTCCGCCTCAAGCCGGGCTTTATCCAGTTCGGCGGTGCGCGCAATGACTTTTGCTTCCAGCTCTTCGTTGAGCCTGTATATCGCCTCCTGAACCTGCTTGCGTTCGGTGATATCCAACCGCACGCCGAGCATACGGGTCGCCTTGCCGTTTTCATCGAGTTCGGCCACACGACCTATCGTGTTAATCCAGCGATAATCTCCGTCGGCATGGCGTATCCGCACTTCATACTGGAAAGGGGCTTCGCTTCCTGCGAGTACGGCGCGGATTTTTTCCGCCGCCATATCGCGGTCTTCGGGGTGCATGCGCTCCAGCCAGACCGATCGGTCAAGAAACCCCTCTTCGGGTTCATATCCCAGCATGGTGAAATAAGTGGCAGTGGCGTACCAGTGATCCGTTTTCAGATGCCAGTCCCAGATGCCGATGCTAGCGGCCTCGGTGGCCAGCGTGAGCCGCTGTGCCAGCAGCCTGACTTCGCTCTCGGCGCGTTCGCGCTGTGCTTCGTGGGCGAAATTGTCCAGCGCAAAACTGATGTCCGTCGCCATTTCCGCCAGCAGTTTGCGCGCATCCTCATCGAAGGCATTCATCTCGGCTGCATACAGGGTGAATGCGCCTACTACGGAGCCGTCGCGGTGCAGCGGCAACGCAGCCGATGCAGCCCAATCTGGGTGTGCGCCGCTTTCATTCCATGACGCGCAGAGCGGGTCATGCTGAAAATCCTGGCACCAGTATGGCCGGTTCTCGCGGATGGCGGCGCCGGTCGAGCCGCGCCCGAACGGGCTATCGGCATCCACCGGAATTTCGAGGCCTTGCAGTTGTCCGGCACCGTCGCCGAAACTAGCGACCTGTTTGATCGTTTGGGCGCCGGGATCGAGGAGTCCGATCCACGCCATTTTCATGCCGCCGAACTGTACTGCGTCACGGCAGATTTGCGGGAATAATTCCGCTTCATCGGTGCAGCGCACGATGGCCTGGTTGCACTGGCTCAGGGCAGCATAAAGCTGGGTCAGGCGCTGGATTTTCGCTTCGTTGGCCTTGCGTCTGGTGATGTCGCGCACGACACCGATGGCGTGCCACTTGCCGTTGAACTGTGTCGCAGAAATGGATAATTCAACCGGGAATTTTTCGCCGTCCTTGCGTAGCGCGGTAGCCTCGCGCACTTTACCGATGATCGGCCCCTCGCCCGTTTCCTGAAAATGCGGGAAGGCATGCGCGAACCCGGCCTGTGCCGATGGCGGCGTGATCAGGGCGTGCAGTTCCTGCCCTATGGCTTCTGCGGCGGTATAACCGAAAATTCGCTCGGCGGCGGCGTTCCAAAATGAGATGTGCTGCCCGGTATCCATCATGATGATGGCATCCTGCGCCGACTCGGTGATCTTGCGGAATTTCTCCTCGCTCTCCTCGGTTGCCGCCGCCAATTGCACCGCCAGCGTTAGGCGTTGCACGCGCTGCTGCTGGCGCCACAGCAGCAGCAATGCCGCCATGATCGCGGTGATGGCGGTAAAAGCGATCAGGGCGATCCAGTGCACCATATTCCACATCGGTGCAAAAACTTCGTTGTGGTCGATTTTGGCGACGATATGCCAGTGGGTGCCCGCCACCGGGCGGTAAGCGGCCAACACCTTCACGCCGCGATAGTCCACACCCTGCACCGTACCGGGCTGGTTCGCGCGGATCGCGGCGGCGGCCGGCAGTTTTGGTTCGGACACGGGCCGCCTCAGAGTCAGGGGGGCATCCTTGCGGTGGCGCAACTCGTTAAGAAACAATACGGATTCGCCGTCGCGGCGCACCAGCAAGGTTTCGGCACTGGTGCTGGCCGATGGCCAGTTGCGGATCAGCGGATAAAGAAAATGATCGGGTATGACCCGTAACACCACTGCCGCCACCGCACGCTTGTCTTGCCGGTCCGGGATGGTAATCGGCACTATCCAGTCCAGGTTGACGCGGCCGAACTCATCGCGGTACGGGCTGCTGCGCTGTATTTGCTTGCTCGCAAGCGACACATGCAGCAAATCGCGCAGTGCGGAAGGCATGTCCACGTCCTTGCCCAGAGAGGCCAGTAATTGGCCGTCGGCATCCAGCAACAGGATGCTGTCATAGGCGTAGTTGGTGTGCAGCGAGCGAAGCCGATCCATAATTTGACCGAGCAGTTTGGTATCGCGCTGCCGATGGCGGAGATATTGACCGACCTGTTGGGAGAATCCCGCGCTAGAGACGAGCCCCTCGGAGTCCCCGCGCCGCTCGTTCAGCCAGTTTTCGATCTGCTCAGCCTTGAGTTTGGCGACCGCCTCCAGATTGCGGTAAGTCTCCAGCTCTGTTTGCGGCATATGTATTTTGACGATGGCCCAGCCGATCAGCGGTATGACCAGCGTCAGAGCGACAAACACCAGCGACAGCCGGATGGTATTGGAAGGAGCAATGCCGCTTGCCTGCATGGTTGCCCAGTTGTCTGACAGGCGCTCGTGCCACCCCTTGAGCAGCAGGTAAAGCAGCATGCCGGTAACAGCGACAAAGGCCAATCCCTTGAACAGTTCGGTGCGGCTGTGCAGCAGCGGATCGCTGATGGACAGCGTCAACAGATAATCGGATGCGGCGATCCACACCGCGGCAAAAACCGCATAGAGCAGCGCGACACCTGCTGGGGTCAGGCGGTCAAGCACCGGTTTTTTCTGGTTTGGCGCCATCATATGCATATCGAGTTTATGGAGTAGTCACGAATTCTTTCTGCAACCGTATCTGCCAGCTATTTATCCAGTCAGGCAAGCTGGCGGCATGCATCGGTTTGCCGATAAAGAATCCCTGTGCAATGTCGCATTCCGTCTTGCGCAGAAAATCCCAATCGTCCTGATCTTCGACGCCTTCTGCCACCGCTTCCATTTTGAGCTGCTTCGCGAGGCCGAGGCTGGCGTCGAACATCGCCCGCAGCGTCTTGTTGTTCCATGCGCCAAGCACAAAGCTCTGGTCAATCTTGAGTTCGTCGAATGGCATGTCGCGCAACTGGGCAAGCGAAGAATGTCCGGTGCCGAAATCGTCGATCGACAAACGGATACGCTTCATACGCAAGCGCGTCATGATTTCAAGCGGCACGCGCGGGTCTTCCATCAGTTGGCTTTCTGTCACCTCCAGCACCACCATGTGGGGCGGTATTCCAGCCATAGCCACTTGCCCGGCAACGAAATCCGCAAAATCCAGTGAGTCCAGGTTGCCCATCGATACGTTGATTGCCACCCGCAACGTCAGCCCTGCGTCCTGCCATACCCTGGTCTGGGCCAGTGCGCCGGTCAGCACCACGCGGGTAAGGTCATCGATCAGGCCATGCGCTTCCGCAACGGCGATGAACTGGCCGGGGAACACGACGCCATCGTGGGGATGATGCCAGCGCACCAGAGTTTCCACACCCACCACACATCCGGTAGCGACCGCTACCTTGGGCTGGTAGTAATTGACCAGTTCGCCGTTAGCGATGGCGGCGCGCACTTCGTCAGCGCTGTAAGGTTTACTGGCTATCTGCGGTTTGCTTTGCGACGGGGGCGACCATTTATCGAGTAGTGTAGCCAGTTTTTCCGGCGTGACCGGCTTGTGCAGGTGGCCGAGCACTGAAATCTTGTGCGCCTGCACCAGCTTCACAACTGCCTGCAACATCCGCTCACCTTCTCCGCTGATCAGAATGAGGCAACCCTTGTAGTGCAGATCAACCAAGTGGCGCACGAATTCGATCCCATCCATTTCAGGCATATTCAGGTCAAGCAGGATCAGATCCGGATAGTTGCCGGGACTATCGAACCATTCCAGCGCGGCATGTGCACTGCCGCAGATGGTTACTTGGGCAAAGCCCAGCTTTGCCAGCATGTGGCTGAGCAGTTTGAGCATGAACGGCTCGTCGTCGAGAACCAGTATTCTGGGGGCAGGTTTTTCGGCCATGATTTGTTGCTCCTTTTCTTCGGCATGCTGCGGGTGAGCGCAGTTGTCGCCGCGTCAACCGGTTTTCCAGAATGAACCGAGGTAATCGTCTATGACGGTCATTTCCGTCACAAACTTGGGCAGCAGTATCGCCAATGCTTTGGTGTCGCAGGATTTTCCGGCCTGTTCCATTGCGGCACACAGCTCGCCCAGCGCCAGCGCTCCTACCGAACGCGCCGAGGACTTCAATTTGTGCGCCAGCGCACCAGCCTTCTCTGCCTGCCCGTTATGGCAGGCCGATTTCAATTCCGCCGCCGTATTCGCCGCGCTGCTGCGGAAGTCGTGCAGGAATTCGCGGATCACCAGCAGATCGTCACCTACCAGTGCCTTGAGGATGTTTACGTCGACCGGTTTGGTTGTCGTAGCGGAAGATGCCACGCGGGCTGCGCCCGTCCTGCCATCCGGTATTGATTCAACCGGTACAGGTTCAACAGCGGGCAGCCATTTTTCCAGCATGGCTTGCAGGTCTGTGAGCCGCGCCGGTTTGCTCAGGTAATCGTCCATGCCGGCCTCGCGGCAGCACTCGTCCTCGCCCTTGAGCGCATTGGCGGTCAGCACTATGATCGGGATATGCGGTCCGCCCTGTTCTGCGGCACGGATCGCGGCGGCCAGTTGATAGCCGTCCATTTCCGGCATATGCAGGTCGGTGAGCAGCAGGGCATAGTCGCCGCTTTTCCAGTATTCCAAGGCTGCACGGCCGTTGTCGGCAATATCGGCGGCAAACCCGAGCAGCGCAAGCTGGCGCTGGATTACCTTCTGGTTGGTTTCGTTGTCTTCGGCCACCAGAATCAACCGGCCATGTTGCCGTGCTTTCTCGCGCGATGGCGGGGTGAATTCCGCCGCACTCCTGCCGGATGGTTGCGCTTTTATTTCTTCCTGTACCCGCCCGGCAGCGACGGCCACAGCTTTCAGGATTGTCCCCCGCGCCAGAATGTTGCCATTCAACAGCACCAGATCGCTGTGTTCCGCACGCATCTCACAGCGTTGCCCGCGCCCGATGACGACGAAGCGTGCCTCCTGTGCCGTGCGGGTATTGGCGGCAGCGCGCAATTCGTCCGGCAACAGCACGGCGCCGTCGGCATCGATGATCCATATCCATTGCCCATCCGGCAGGGTGGGCATCAGTGCTCTGGCTACCGCCAGGTTTTCCGCCCGTTCAATGGATGCCCCACCATGTGTAAGGTAGATGGCGGCGCTTTCGGCAAGGCTATCCTTATTACCCACCACGAGGCAGGACAACCCGGCAACCGGGGATTTCGTCTCGCCGATACCGGATTGGGCAGGCAGCGGCACGAAGGTCTGGCGCACGGTGAAAGTGGAACCTTTGCCCGGCTCGCTCTGCACCGCAATTTCGCCGCCCATCAGCTTCACCAGATGGTGCGAGATGGCCAGCCCCAGCCCGGTGCCGCCGAAACGCCGGGTAGTGGAGGCATCGGCCTGCGTGAAGGGGGTGAACAACCCGGCAATGGTTTCCTTGTCCATGCCGATACCGTTATCCGCCACTTGGAGCTCTACCGTCACCTGTTCCGGCCGGTGCTCGGCCAGTATGGCGCGCACCGATACCCGGCCCAATCGTTGCTGCCCGCCGGAGAATTTGATGGCGTTGTTGGCGAGGTTGACCAGCACCTGGCGCAGCCGCATTTGGTCGCCCATGACCTCTTCCGGGATTGCCGGGTCGGTGAACAGGGTGAGTTCCACCCCTTTTTTCTCGGCCATCCGGTTCAGCATGCCGCAGACTTTCTCCACCGTATCGGCCACCTGCATGGGTGCGCTCTCGATCTCTATCCGCCCGGCCTCGGCCTTGGAAAAATCGAGGATGTCGTCGATGATGGACAACAGGGAAAACGCCGATTCGCGGATGAGGTCGACCATCTCCACCTGATAGCCTTTGAGGCTGGTCTGTTGCAGTACATCGACCATGCCGACTACGCCGTTCATCGGTGTGCGGATCTCATGGCTCATCGTGGCGAGGAATGCCGATTTTGCGCGATTGGCCTGCTCAGCATCGAGCCGTGCCTGCTCCAGGCGGTCGTGCAGCCTGGCCCGCTCCAGCGCCACCGCCACCTGGTTGCCGACGCCGTACAGCATCTTGAGTATTTCTTCGCCAAACATTTCTTTCTGCGGCCCGACCAGCTTCATCAAGCCTACCGTTTTGCCGCTGCAGCACAATGGAACGCTGGCATGGTAATGCCGCCCGTGCGCCTCGATTTCGGCCTTGCATAATCCGTCGCATTTCGTGGCGTTGCTCGCATGGCTGGTTTCGTCGGCGTCGAACGGGTATTGGCACACGCAGCCGTTTTCCAGCGATCCAGGCTGGCCGGGCATCGATGGCAGGTTCCGCGCCGCCGCGAGCCGCAGGCCGGTTTCGCCCTCGCGCAGGCAAATCAGGCCTGAGTGCATCCCCGGCAGTTCCAGCACCCGCTGCAACGCGGTCTCCGCCACTTCCTGTTCGCCGCTAACATGGTTCAAGCTATCCGCGATGCGGTACATGCCCTGAAGCACTTGATTCGAATGGGCCAATTCCTGTTCGCGCAGCTTGAGCTCATCGTTGACTTGAACCGCCTGTTCGTAGGTCGAGATCAGCAAATCCAGTATCTGCTGGCGTTCCGAGTTGATAAAGAATTTCTGGTTGCCCAGCTTGATTTCCACCCCCACCTGCATCTTCTGGTTCTTGCGTAGCTCAAGGTTCATCAGCAGATAGTTGATGCGCGACAGCAGGTAGCGCTCGTCATACGGTTTGCGGATGAAATTGTCCGCGCCGCACTCCAGGCCGCGGATCACATCCTGCGGGTCGGAAAGCGTGGTGACGAGGATGACCGGGATATCTTTCAGCTTTTCGTCGGCTTTGATCGCCTTGCACAATTCATAGCCGTCCATCTCGGGCATTACGATATCGCTGATGATCAATGCGGGTTTTTTAGCCTGTGCCGCCTGTAAGGCCAATTTTCCGTTGGATGCGACGGTTACCTGATAGCCGTGTTGATCGAGCAGGAAGCTGAGTTGTTCGGCCTGGGTGCGGCTGTCTTCGGCAACGAGAATGCTGATGCCGTGGTTTCTGTTTTTTCCGGGTTTCATCGTTGCCCCTCCCTGATATTCCTGTTGCGCGCCAAATCCGCCAGCACTGCGGCAATCTTGTCCGGGGCCAGGACATACGTCACCGCATCCAGCCTGATCGCTTCGCCCGGCATGCCGTGCACCACGGAACTGTCCTTGTCCTGGGCAAAAGTGACCGCCCCTTTTTCCTTCAACTGCCGCAACTCTTCTGCGCCGTCGCGCCCCATACCGGTGAGCAGGCCGGCGACAGCGCTGTTGCCGTACACTTCGGCAAGCGAGCGGAACAGGTAAGAGACCGCGGGACGCAGGCCGCTTTCCGGCTCGTCCCTGGTGAGGGCGATCCTTTCGCCGTGCTCGATCTTCATCTGGAATTCATCGGGTGCCACATAGGCATGGCCGGGGACGAGATACTCGCCGTGTGTGGCAACATGCACCGGCAAACCGGATGATTGCGCCAGCCACTCGACGAACGACGCAATGAAACCGCTGGCCATGTGCTGGACGATCAATACCGGCACGGGCAAATCCCGTGGCAGCATCGCCAGGATAGTTTGCAGCACCGGCGGCCCGCCGGTCGAAGCGCCGATGGCGATCACTTTTATTTTTGCCGGGACTTTTGCCGTTTCACCCGCCGCCGGCCTAACTGGTGGCGGTGCAGGCTCACGCCGCAATTGCGGCCAGCGCCGCACCACCTTGACTTCCGCCATCAGCTTCACCGTCTGCACCAGCTCTTTGGCGTTGCCTTCGTAGTCCGGATGGCCGATACCGTTTGGCCGGCGCAATACGGCCAAAGCTCCCGCTTCCATCGCGCGGAACGTCATCGTATTCTCGTGCGGGTCGGTGCTTCCGCTTACGACTACGATGGGAGTAGGGCAAGTCTCCATGATGCGGCGCGTCGCCTCCAGTCCATCCATTTTTGGCATATGGATATCCATCGTGATCACATCGGGCCGACAGTGCTTTACCGCCTCAAGCGCTTCCTCGCCGTTGTTTGCCGTGCCTACGATCCTGATATCTGGATCGGAGCCGAGAATGTAAATCAGAAACTCGCGCACCACGGGAGAGTCTTCCGCTATCAGTACCTTGATCAAAAAATTTCCTCCGTTTAAAAATCGACCATCAAATAATTCTGTAGGCTGGCGGTGAGCAACGCGAACCCCAGCATGTTCGATCTCACCAAACGCTGGGGTTCGTGCCTCACCACCAGCCTACGTCTATCAATCAAATCAACCGCCGGATGACTTCCAGCAGATTGCTCTGGTCGAAGCTGCTTTTCACAATATAGGCATTGGCGCCGACGTCGATGCCGCGCTCGCGGTGTTCGCGCGATTCCAGCGCCGTTACCAGCACCACCGGCAGCTCGCCGAGCCGTTTGTCGGCGCGCACCTTGGCGGTGAGGTCGAAGCCGTTCATGCGCGGCATTTCCACATCCGATACGATCAGGTCGAATGTGCCGGTCTTCAGCGTGGTGTAGGCGTCCATTCCATCTACCGCAGTGGTGACCAGATAACCGGCCGATTCGAGAATATTCTTGAGCAGCGCCCTCGATGTGATCGAATCTTCCACCACCAGGATGGCCTGTTTTTCCGCCGCTTCATGTGTTCCTGCGGGCGTTTCAGCGGCAGCGGGCGGCGGGGCGGCCTGTCTCACCGCCGATTTCAGCAAGTCCGGGACGTTGAGCACCGCCACGACCTGGCCGGTTCCCAGCACGCTCGCGCCGGCGATATTGCGCACGCGCGCGAGCTGCCGCCCCAGCGTCTTGACCAGCACCTCCTGCTCGCCGAGAATTTCATCCACTTGGAATGCAACGCGCTGGTGCCCCACACCGAGCACGACCACCGGGGTCTTCTCCTGATTTTTGCCCGTTTTGTCCTGATGCGGCAGCTTGCGGCGCGGCAACTCCAGCACGTCGCCGAGGACGGTCAGAGCAACTGCCTGCCCATCGAGCGGAATCGTCGCGCGGTTCTCCACAGTCAGGATGTCCTGCTGGTTCACCCGCGCTGCCCGTTCGATGCTGAGCGCGGGAATGACGAAACAGTGTTCGCCGACGCGCACCAGCACGCCGCGAAAAGTGGCCAGCATCAGCGGCAACACGATGCGGAAAGAGGTGCCGCCGCCATCGCGCGACTCGAGTGCGCCAGACTCAAGCGAAACCGTACCGCCCAGCCGTTCGACTTTTTCCCGCACGATGGCAAGCCCCAAGCCGCGCCCAGAGACATCGGTGATGATCTGGCTGGTGGAAATACCCGACTGGAAAATGAGCGCCTGCGCCTCCTGCGCGCTCAATTTATCCGCCTCTTCGGCAGAAACGGCGCCGAGCCTGCAGGCTGCCGCTTTGACCTTGGCGGCGTCGATGCCGGCCCCATCGTCGGCGACCAGTATCTCGATTTTCCCGCCGTCTTTTTGCGCGATGGCGACAGTGATGGTTCCATGCGGTGGCTTGCCGCGATCCTGCCGCACGGACGGCTGCTCGATGCCGTGATCGATGCAATTCCTGAGCAAGTGAATCAGCGGCGCCTTCATTTCTTCCAGAATGCGCCGATCGATTTCAATTTCGCTGCCCTGAACCGTTAGCTCCACCTGCTTGCCCTCGTCGCGCGCGAGTTCGCGGATGAAGCGCGGAAAGCTTTCGAGCAGCGAGGCAAACGGCAGCAGGTGCATTTCCTTCACATCATGCAGCAGGCTATCGCTCATGCCTGCCAGAGTGTGCCGGTCGTGCGCGGCAAATTTGCTCAGGCGCAACAGCCGCTCCTCCAGCGCCTTCATGAACAGTTGCTCGGCCTCCAGATGCTCCAGCAGTTTCGGCAATGCTTTTGCCGGAAATTCTGGTGCCTGAAATTTGTGCAATCCTCCGGCAGCGCCGTTGTCTGCTTTTTCGGCATAGCGCTCGATCAGTCGTAGCGTGGGGCGTATCCGCGCCCGCTGTTTTTTCCAGGTTACGAAAGATACCGTGACCTCGCGCAACTCCTTGGCGCGTTGCGCCGAGGCCAGCCGCGGCGAAAGCAGCTCCTCGACCTGGCGCATCACCGCATCCAGTTTCTGCGTGGAAACTCTGACTGTTTCGGATGTGAGGCTGGTAACCGGGGAGGGCGCGGCAACCGGCGCGGCCGCTTCGGCAGGTGCAGCGGTTTCGACCTGCGCATCGGGAAGCTGTGCAGTTGGCGTGTGCTGCGCCAGCGTTACCGGCCGTGCCATCCCGGATTGCGCAAACTGCCCATGCACGGCATTGCCGAGCCGCCGGATCAGCGGTTCAAGCCTCACCTGGCGTGGCTCTGGTGTGCCAGCATCCCCGACCAGCAGCCCGCCGAGGGCATCGACAGTCTGGTAGAGCAAGTCGAACAATGGCGGTGAGACGGTGAGCTGATTGCCTTTCAGCGCCGCAAGCACGCTTTCCAGCGGCTGGCAGACCGACTCGATCTCCTTGATGTTCACCGCCCGCGCGGCGCCCTTCAGGCTGTGCGCCTCGCGAAACACGCTCTCGACGATTTCCGCATAGCGGCCCGCCGCCGGGTTCTTCTCCAGTTTGACCAGCCCCGCCGACATCGCCTTGAGATGTTCGTCCGCCTCGACCCGGAAGGTCGCAAGCAGTTTTTTCAGGAAGGCGTCGTTCTGTTTGGCCATGGGCTAACCTCTGGCATTCATGTAGGAGCGGATCATGCGCATAGTCATGCGGCTCTGCCGCCGATCATGTCATTCAGCTTCTGCCCCAGCTCGTGCAGGCTCTGCGCGGCGACCTCCGCCTGTTTGGTGCCGGACACGTTCTGCACGCTGGCCTGCTTGATGTTCTCCATCGCCAGCACCACCTGATCCATGCCCACCATCTGTTGCTGGCTCGACGCCGCAATCTGGGTTGCCGCCTGCGCCGCTTCCGCGATGCTGTCGGCCAGCAGGCGGATCGATTCGCCGGTCTCCGCGGTTTGTTTTACCCCGGCCTGCACCGCCTTATTGCCCTGCTCGGTGGACAGCACCGCCGTGCTGGTCGCTTTCTGGATGTCGCCGAGGATCGTGCGTACCTGGGCGGTCGCCTGCTTGGATTGTTCCGCGAGGCTCTTGACCTCCTGCGCGACGACCGCGAACCCCTTGCCCTGTTCGCCCGCCTTGTTCGCT
The DNA here is from genome assembly GCA_028714075.1 of Gallionella sp. GTDB lineage: Bacteria > Pseudomonadota > Gammaproteobacteria > Burkholderiales > Gallionellaceae > Gallionella. The sequence goes on along the minus strand of JAQTMZ010000004.1, from coordinate 208,085 downwards.
TCGATTGCGGCGTTCACCGCGAGCAGGTTCGATTGTTCGGCCAAGTCGTTGACCGTGGCGATGATTTCGCCGATCGCCTGGCTCTGGTCGGACAGCCGCACGATGCTCTCGGCGATGGATTCCATCTGCTCCTGGATGCGCTGCATGCCCTGCGCAGTTTCTTCCACCGACTTGCGCCCGCTCTGCGAAACCTGCGCGGCCTTCTGCGCGCTGTCGGAGACATTGCGCGCTTTCTGGCTCGCCATCTGCGCGGTTTGCCGCACCTCTTCCACAGTGGCCGTGGTCTCGTTTACCGCCGTTGCGGTCTCGGCTGCGCCGGAAGCCACCTGCGTTGTAGTGGCCAGAATTTCGGCGGACGAGGTCGATAATTGATCAACACTTTCACGCAACTGGCGCGTGATGGCGCGGCTGAGGGAGATGCCGATGCCGAGCCCGGCGACAATACCCAACAGTGCGGTAAGCGCCATGGTGAGCATGGAACGGTGTACTGCCGCCTCAAGCTCGGCACGGCCTTCCGCCTCCAGCTTTACTTCGCGTTCGCGGAAACGTTCCACTTTCTTGACCAGCGATTGGGTAAGGGGATATACCTCCTTGACCCCCAGTGCCAGCGCCTCTGCATGCTTGCCGCGCCGTTCCAGGTCAACCACTCGCTCCTGCCACTGTTCGTTCTTTGACTGCATGGCCGCGATCTCATTCAGCATGTCCGATCCTTCTGTGCTGAGCACAAGGCGGCGCATTTTTTCGATGATTGCCGCGAACTGGCGGTGGTCATTCTGCAGGTCATCCCAGTATTTTTTCTGCATGTCCTGGTAGAGGAGGATGGCGCGGTAGTGCGCGGTCTGGTTGCGCAATTCGAAACGCAATTCGTTGGAGCCGTCCACCAGACGCTCATTCACGTCGAGGAAGCGGTCATAAGCGGCCTGGGTTTTATCCAGCGAATAGAAGGCGATGCCCGTTACCAGCGCCAGCAGTACCAGTACGATCGCATATCCGCCGATCAGTTTTTTGCCGATGGTCATGATGTATCCTCCCTGTTGTCCGCCTTTAAGTTCCTTAAACTTTGTACTGCGCCGCCAGTTGTTGCAGCTTCTGCCCCAGTTCGTGCAGGTTCTGCGCGGCGGCCTCCGCCTGCCGGGTGCCGGACACGTTCTGCACGCTGGCCTGCTTGATGTTCTCCATCGCCAGCGCCACCTGATCCATGCCCACCATCTGTTGCTGGCTCGACGCCGCAATCTGGGTTGCCGCCTGCGCCGCTTCCGCGATGCTGTCGGCCAGCAGGCGGATCGATTCGCCGGTCTCCGCGGTTTGTTTTACCCCGGCCTGCACCGCTTTGTTGCCCTGCTCGGTGGCCAGTACCGCCGTACCGGTTGCTTTCTGGATGTCGCCGAGGATCGTGCGCACCTGGGCTGTCGCCTGCTTGGATTGTTCCGCGAGGCTCTTGACCTCCTGCGCGACGACCGCGAACCCCTTGCCCTGTTCGCCCGCCTTGTTCGCTTCGATTGCGGCGTTCACTGCAAGCAGGTTCGATTGTTCGGCCAGGTCGTTGACCGTGGCGATGATTTCGCCGATCGCCTGGCTCTGCTCGGACAGCCGCACGATGCTCTCGGCGATGGATTCCATCTGCTCCTGGATGTGCTGCATGCCCTGCATCGCTTCTTCCACCGATTTGCGCCCGCTCTGCGAGACCTGCGAGGCTTTCTGCGCGCTGTCGGATACATTGCGCGCCTTCTGGCTCGCCATCTGCGCTGTCTGCTTTACCTCTTCCACGGTCGCGGTAGTCTCGCTCACCGCCACCGCGGTCTCGGCAGCGCCGGAGGCCACCTGTGTCGTGGTGGCCAGAATCTGCCCCGAAGTTGAGGCAAGCACGCCGACCCCTTCGTTGATCTCGCGCATCAATTTGCGCAGCCCGTCGAGCATCGCACCGAATGCGCGCAGCAACTCCCCGACTTCATCACGGCGATGCTCGACGGGGATGCTGACGGTGAGATCACCGGAAGCGACCAGCCCGGCGATACCGGAAATCATCAGGAGCGGTGCAGCGATAATCCGGCCGATCAGCAACGCCATTGCCACTGCCAGCAATATTGCCGAAATCCCGACTATGACAAACTGGTGCAGCGTGCGTTGTGCTGCCAGTTCGGACTCTGCCACGGCATGGCGCGCGTTTTCATCAGCCGCAAGGCTCAATTCTTCAGTGAGGTCGCGAATTTTTTCATGCCGGCCCTGTTGCACGCCGACCGCAATTTGCCGCGACTCCGTAACCTTGCCGGCAACGATCAGCGGAATGATTTCGGCATCCTTGGTCTGGTCAAACGCCTTTTGAATGGAATTGAGTTCCTTCAATCGCGACAACAGCTTGGGGTCGCTATTCGCCCGCTCCAGCAGTTCGGCCATGATCTGCACAATCTGCCTTGAATCTTCTGCCTCATCCTTCAACAGATGCTCCCGCTTGGATGGAGTTTTTGCAAGCTGCGCTTCGAGCATTTCGACCCGTACCTGATTTTGCAGGGCACGCAAGCTTTTCAGGTCGTGCAGATTGGCGAAATCTTTCTGGTAAAGGGCTAGCTGCGATGCCTGAAGCCCCACAATGGCAAAGTAGCCAGTGGCAATTACGCTTCCCACAAAAATGATCATTACCCCGAAGCCGAGGAAGAGTTTGCTGCGCGTAGATAAATTCAGGAACCACTTCATGTTTTACTCTCCTTGATTATTCTTTTTGATTCTGGTCGGGGTGTTTCTTCTTATTCCACCTGTTCCTGCACGATGAGCTTCTCGTCGGCCAGCAGTTTTCCGGCATCGAGGATAACCACGCGCTCTGCGGTCACCCCTTGCAGGTAGTCCTCGCGGATGCCGATCAGCGTGGGCAGGGACGGCTGGATATCTGCGCGCAGGATGCGGCGCACACCGCCGATGGCATCGGCCACGATGCCGAACACCATGTGTTCCGACTCGAGCACGATCACCTTGTTGAGGTCGGTCAGCCCTTTTTCGGGGAGGTCGAAAAACTTTTTGATGTCGATGACCGAGAGAATCTCGCCGCGCAAGTTGACGATACCGAGCACGAAAGACGGTGTGCAGGGGAGCGGTGTGAGTTCTTCCAGCGGATAGACTTCGCGCACATGCTCCGATGCGATGGCATAGCGCTCATGGGCGAGAGTAAATTCCAGCACCTCGATCCGTTCATCGGCCGATTCTGCCTGCGCAGGCTCCCGCGCCAACGCCCGCGCCCTTTCTTCCAGTACCTGCTTGGTCTCCCCGGCGGTTGGCGCCCAGATATGCTCGATTGCGATACGTGCTGTTTCCAGGCGCTGTTTGACCTCGCTCCAGTCGATTGCCTTGTTGTTTTTTTGTGGTGCGCTCATGGCCGTATTCCTCTCATGCAACGCCTGCCGCAGCTTGCGGCAGGCTTTCCAGCAAGGCCGTGGCAATCTCGGCCAGCCGTCCGGCAGTCAGCCCGTCCGCTTCCGGCAGGGTTTCGTCCTGCGGATGCCGGTGCAACAACAGCAACACATTCTTGAAATGACGCTGCGCCTGCCGGTAGCGCCCCTGCGACTGGTGCAGGTTACCCAGCGCGAAGTGGGCCAGCACAAAATCAGGGGCGAGATAGAGCGCGCGCATTAATGCCTGGATAGCGTAGTCGTGCCGCCCTTGCTCCTGCAAAATGGTGGCCAGAAGATAATGGTGTGCCGGGTTCAGCTTGTCGGCGGAGACCGCCTGTTCGCACCACTCCAGCGCCTCACCGAGCCGGCCCTGATTGGCGCAGTTGCGTGCCATGCGCGACGGCAACTCGCATTCATCAGCCTGCCTGGTTTGCGCCTCGGCAAGATTCGCTGCCGCAGGCTCTGCCGGTATGACCGGAGGCATGGCTTCGGCTGCTTTGAGCGGCAGCGGAACCGGATACCCTCCGATGAGTGGCTGCATTTCGGCGCCCGCCGTCTTCCGGTACAGCACCGTCCTAGGAAATTCAACCGGTGTGAACGATGAAAGCAGGGCATTCGAGGCTTCCACAGGGCTGACGATCAACCAGCCGCCGTCAACCAGTGCGCGGTGAAAATTGCCGACAACCTGTTTTGCGCGCTGTGAGGTGAAATACATCAGGACATTGCGGCAAAAAATGATGTCCATTGCGCCAGTGTTGTTCGATAGCGACGGATAAACATCATCGGCAAAATTGAGATAAGAAAACGTCACCATTTCCCTGATGCGCGGGAGTATTTCGTAGCATCCATCCTTCCTTTCGGTGAAATACCGCCCGCGCAGCCAGCCGGGCGCATCGCGAAACGACCATTCGCCGTACACGCCCTGTGCCGCCTTGCGCAGGAATTTCGGATTGAAGTCTGTCGCCAGGATGGTGATGTTCCATGCTTTGATATCGGGAACCAGCCCATCGAGCAGCATCGCGATGGTATAGGCTTCCTCACCGGTGCAGCAGCCCGCGCTCCAGATGCGCAAACGCCGCTCCTGACAGCGTGATTGCAACAGTTGCGGGAGCACCCGCTCTCCGAGAATTTCAAGAGTTTGTTTCTCCCGGAAAAAATAAGTTTCCCCGACGCTCAGGTGGCTGGCAAGCACCTCGTTCATGCGGCGCGTCAGCGGGGCGGATAGCAGCCAGCGCGCGCACGATTCGCTGTCCTTGAAATTGAAATCCGGTGCCGCTGCTGCGATTCCACGCTCAAGGTCGCCCCAACGTTCCGGCGGAAAATGCAGTCCCGTCCGTATGGCGACAAGTTCGCTCAGGCTGGATGACAACGAATCGGGAAGGGGCGCTTGCAAGGTTTGCCTCAGGAAGTTTCCGGCGCACTGTTTTTCAGCGCCCCGTTTTTCAGTGCATGGGCCAGGAAATTTTCTTCTTCCAGCGAAAGAAATTTATCCAGGTCGTGAATGAAGATCAGGCCGTCATCCAGTTTGACCACTCCTGCCACATGCTCAACACCGGGGACGATATGCTCTGCCGCGACTATGCCTTGCACAGGGCACGCGATGACATCCAGCACCGCGTCCGCGACCAGTGCAACAGGCCGCCGTGATGTGTGCGCGACAACCAACTGGTCGGTCAGGGCAAGCTCCCGTTCCGGCAGGTGGAAACGCCGACGCATGTTGACGACCGGGGTGACCCGCCCCTGGATATTGACCACGCCGAGGATAATATCTGGTGCCTTGGGCAGTGGTGTGATGGCCACCATGCGCACCACTCTGTCCACCTTGGGCAAGGGTAGGGCGTAACGTTGGTTGCCCAGCATGAAAACAAGGAGTGAATCCGATTCTTTCATGGTGCTTTCCCAAAGGGTTCGTGATGTATGCGCCACAGAATAATTCTGTGATTTATGGGGGGCACCGAACTTATGCCGCTTCATAAAAGCTGCAACAGCCGTGCGACGGTATCAGAGAAAAATTTAAATTGGTATATGCCGAAATATCTAGATATTTCGGCATAAGTGTTTGTCCTACAAGATGCAAAGAAGGGTGCTGGAATGTGCATTGAAAAAATTTTGGGTGACTCCCGTGAGTAGCCCAAGAATTTACCGGGGTAATTGGGCAAAAGAGATTCCCTCAGCATCCGGCCGATTTGTCACATAAAAGTGGAATCCGGCATACGGTATGCTGCGGCTGGATGGTATGATGCGCGCCTCTCCCGGGATATTTCCTGGGATATTTTGCGTGGACATTTTGCACAATAATGGTGATCAGATGAAAAGCAGTGAGATACGCCAGAAATTCCTGGATTACTTCGCCTCGAAAGGGCATACCGTGGTGCCGTCCAGTTCGCTGGTGCCGCACGAAGACCCGACGCTGTTGTTCACCAACGCGGGGATGAACCAGTTCAAGGATGTGTTTCTCGGCTTCGACAAGCGGCCTTATACCCGCGCCGCGTCGTCGCAGAAATGCGTGCGCGCCGGCGGCAAGCACAACGACCTGGAGAACGTCGGCTATACCGCGCGCCACCACACCTTTTTCGAGATGCTCGGCAATTTCAGTTTCGGCGATTACTTCAAGCGCGACGCGATCAAGTATGCCTGGGAACTGCTGGTCGACGTTTACAAATTGCCTGCCGAAAAGTTGTGGGTGACGGTGTATGCCGAGGACGACGAGGCCTACGACATCTGGACGAAGGAGATCGGCGTGCCTGCCGCGCGGGTGATCCGCATCGGCGACAACAAGGGCGCACGCTACGCTTCGGACAACTTCTGGATGATGGGCGACACCGGCCCGTGCGGCCCGTGTACCGAAATCTTTTACGATCACGGCGCGGACATCTGGGGCGGACCGCCCAGCTCACCGGAAGAGCACGGCGACCGCTACATCGAAATCTGGAACAACGTGTTCATGCAGTTCAACCGCGACGAACACGGCGTGATGCACCCGCTGCCCAAGCCGTCGGTGGACACCGGCATGGGGCTGGAGCGCATCTCGGCGGTGTTGCAGCATGTGCATTCCAACTACGAGATCGACCTGTTCCAGAATCTGGTTTGCGCGGCGGCGCGGGTAACCGGCACCAGCGACCTCACCAACAATTCGCTCAAGGTGCTGGCCGACCACATCCGCGCCTGCTCGTTCCTGATCGCCGACGGCGTGATTCCCGGCAACGAAGGGCGCGGCTATGTGCTGCGCCGCATCATCCGCCGCGCGATCCGCCACGGCTACAAGCTCGGCGCGCGCGACGCGTTTTTCTACAAGATGGTGCCCGATCTGGTCGCGGAGATGGGGACGGCTTATCCCGAACTGGCCGCAGAGCAGGTGCGCGTGAAGGGCATTCTCAAGCTGGAAGAGGAGCGCTTCTTCGCCACCATCGAGCATGGCATGGCGATATTGGAAGCCGACCTGGCCGGGATGTCACAACAGGGCAGCAAGGTGTTCAACGGCGAGACGGCATTCAAGCTGCACGACACCTACGGTTTTCCGCTCGACCTGACGCAGGACGTGTGCCGCGAGCATGGTGTTGCGGTTGACGTTGCGGCTTTCGACAAGGCGATGGCGCACCAGAAGGAGCAGGCGCGCGCATCCGGCAAATTCAAGATGGCGGCGAACCTCGAATACGACGGCCCGGCGACGGTCTTTCACGGCTATGACCTGCTGGAAAGCAAGGGCAATGTGCTGGCCTTGTACAAGGACGGCGCGCCGGTCAACGAACTGAACGAGGGCGAGATCGGCGTCGCGGTGCTGGACGACACGCCGTTCTACGCCGAGTCCGGCGGGCAGGTCGGCGACTGCGGCGAACTGCGCAGCATGCACGGCATCTTCGCGGTGGAGGATACGCAGAAGATCCAGGCCAGCGTGTTCGGCCACCACGGCGTGGTGAAGACCGGCAAGCTGACCGTGGGCAACGGCGTCACCGCTCGCGTGGATGTCGCGGCGCGCAACCGCACGGTGCGCAACCACTCGGCGACGCACCTGATGCACAAGGCGTTGCGCGAAGTGCTCGGCGGCCATGTGCAGCAGAAGGGCTCGCAGGTGGATGCGGACAAGACGCGCTTCGACTTCGTGCATACCCAGCCGCTGAGCGACGCGGAAATCCGCAAGGTGGAGAGCATCGTGAACGCCGAAATCCTCGCCAACGCGGAGTGCCAGGCGCGCGTGATGTCGATCGAGGACGCGCAGAAGACCGGCGCGATGATGCTGTTCGGCGAGAAATACGGCGACGAGGTACGCGTGCTGGACATCGGTTCGTCGCGCGAGCTGTGCGGCGGCACGCATGTCAAGCGCACCGGCGACATCGGGCTGTTCAAGGTCGTGGCCGAGAGCGGCGTCGCGGCGGGAGTGCGGCGCGTCGAGGCGGTGACCGGCGAGGGCGCGCTGGCGCTGGTGCAGCAGCAGGAGATGCAGTTGCGCCAAGTGGCGGATGCGGTGAAGGCGCAGCCGCAGGAGGCGGCATCGCGCGTCGCGCAAATTCTCGACAACGTGAAGACGCTGGAAAAAGAGCTGGCGCGGCTGAAATCGAAACTGGCCAGCGCGCAGGGCGATGACCTCGTCGATCAGGCGCTGGACTGCAACGGCATCAAGGTGCTGGCCGCGCTACTGGAAGGCGCGGATGCGACGGGGTTGCGCGAAACGCTCGACAAGCTCAAGGACAAGCTCAAATCGGCCGCTATTGTGCTGGCGGCGGCGGACGATGGTAAGATTAGCCTGATTGCCGGGGTTACTCCCGATCTGGTTGCCAAAATCAAGGCCGGGGAACTGGTAAATATGGTCGCGCAACAGGTCGGTGGCAAAGGCGGCGGCAGGCCTGACATGGCGATGGCAGGCGGCACACAACCCGAGCATTTGTCCGCAGCTCTTGGTTCGGTTGCAGATTGGGTAAAGACTCGCATATAAAGGAGCCATGCAGTTGGAAACAACCCGTTATAACGTGTTGCTGGTCGAGGACGATTTACCTGCAATAGATCTGGCACGCCGCGCCGCTGTTGATTGCTGCCCGGAGATCAATCTGACCGTGGTGGGGAGCGGCGATGCCGTGCTGGATTGGTTGAACAGCAGTGTTGCCAAAAATGAACAAATACCGCACATCATTCTGCTGGACTTGAAATTGCCAAAGCTGGATGGTTTGGCGGTGTTGCGCACACTGCGCAAGCATGATGCCATGCGCGATATTCCCATCGTGGTGTTTTCTACGGAGCACACTCAGGCTGATGTGCTGATGGGGTATCAGGTTGGAGCGAACAGCTTTGTCACCAAGCCGACCGACCTTGAACAGTTCACCGGTTTTTTCCGCGAGCAGTTGGAGTACTGGCTGCAATCGCGCCAGCGCGAGCCGGTTGTTGCTGCAACACAAAATAACGCGCCGGAGTAACTGCCGCTATCCTTCTGCCCTACACCAGTTTGTGCGGGTTCTCGATCATCTGCTGATAAATCATGCTTTGCAGGACGACGCTATCGTTCGGTTGCAGTTCCTGAAACTCGATGCCGTGGCGGGTGAAACCGGGTGTTGATGCATCGTCAGCATCGTCGCTGAGCACGGCGCGAATAATTCCCTTGACCGACAGGTAGGCATCAATATTGTGCAAGTGCACACGGAATGCCAGGTTGAGCATGTCTCCCTTGTCACCCAGCGGCTGCTTGGCATCAAGAGACACTCCGTTGGCGCTGATGTCGGAAATGAGCGCGGATACTTGTTCCTCCGCGCTATGTTTGCTGTCCTGCACTGCCGCGATGATGCGGGTCTTGACCCTGGGGGCTTTGCGGATCACTATTCCCTCGACTTTATCGGGAAACGACAGGTGCAGATATTCGTAAGGGGTCTTGATTACCCGCTCTATAGTGCAGGCAAAACCGAAAGCATTCTGCCCGGAGAAGGAGCGCATGACGACAGTTTCTCCTTCCAGAAGCTGTAGCCGGAGGCCATTGACGGTGGCCGGTGCCGTGACCAGCAGGCTGACTCCCCTGATGTAGCCGATCACCTTGACCAAGAAGCGTTCACGGGCAAGTTGGGCTGGAGGTTCGAGTTGCAACCGGTCTTCCACCTTCAACTTCATGTCATCGAAGGTAAAGTGCGTGCCGGTTTCATCTTTCCCGGATTGCACGGGAGAGGTTTCGTCGGCAGCGAAAAGGCTGTCGTCGCCATTCTCGTCATCGGCGGGCACTTCCCACGACAGTTCGTGACAGGCACCACTAGCCAGCAGTTCGTCCCGATGCTCGCTGTCGCGAACCATATCCCCTTGGCCTAACAGCAGGTTATGCATTTGATCGTATAACGGCCAAGGCAACGGCTTGCCGACGGCAATTTCATCTTTGCTGGCTAAGATAAGGCTCATATAAACAATCGCTCCACTGAGTGTCTTTCCGGCGCTGATTATCTCAAAAGCATGGCGAAAATTTTGTGTTTATCGGGTAACCGATATTTCTATTCTAACGCAGTTAACTATATTAAAACGGTAGCCGCAAGTGTGGTGCGGCCTGCCGGAATATTTCACGGAATTCGTCCTGAATGCGTTGCAAAGCCTCCGTTGTATCGGCTTCAAAGCGCAACACGATCACCGGCGTGGTATTGCTGGGGCGCGCCAGGCCAAAGCCATCGGCGTATTCCACGCGCAACCCGTCCAGCGTGATGATGTCTTTCGCATCGGCAAATTTTGCGGTGCGTTGCAGTTGCGCCAGCAGCGCGTGATTCTCGCCCTCGGCGGTATGAATGTGCAGTTCCGGCGTACAGACCGCATCCGGCAAGGCATTCAGTGCGGCGCTGGGATTGTCTAACCTGCTTAAAATTTCCAGCAGGCGCGCTCCGGCATACAGCCCATCGTCGAAACCGTACCAGCGTTCCTTGAAAAACATATGGCCGCTCATCTCGCCGGCCAGCAGCGCGCCGGTTTCCTTCATCTTGGCCTTGACCAGCGAGTGCCCAGTTTTCCACAGCGTCGGTTTGCCGCCGTGCGAGCGTATCCATGAAAAAAGATTGCGCGTGGACTTGACGTCGAAAATGATTTCCGCGCCGGGGTTGCGGCTCAGCACATCGGCGGCGAACAGCATCAACTGGCGATCCGGGTAAATGATCCTGCCGTCTTTGGCGACCACGCCGAGGCGGTCGCCATCGCCGTCGAACGCCAGACCCAGTTCGCTGTCGTTGTCGTGCAACGCGGCGATCAGGTCCTCGAGATTGTGCGGGTCGGACGGATCGGGGTGATGATTGGGGAAATGCCCGTCCACTTCACAATACATTTCCTGTACGGCGCAACCGAGCTGGCGGTACAGGTTGGCGACGTAAGCTCCCGCCACGCCGTTGCCGCAATCCACGGTGACGCGCATCGGGCGCGCCAGCTTGATGCCGGAGACGATGCGTGCGATGTAATCCGCGCTGATGTCGCGTTGCACATAGCTGCCGGAGCCGTGAGCGAGGTCATTCTGCTCGATGCGTGAGCGCAGCTTCTGTATCGTTTCGCCGGACAGTGTTTCATCTGCCAGCACCATTTTCAGGCCGTTGTAATCCGGCGGATTATGGCTGCCGGTGAGCATTACCGCACAGTGGGTCTGCAACTGGTAAGCGGCGAAATACACCATCGGCGTCGCGACGCAGCCGACGTCGATCACGTTGATACCGCTTTTCCGGATACCGCGCGCCAGGGCGGCGATGAGTTCCGGGCCGGACAATCTTCCATCGCGGCCAATCGCAATCGTGTGTTGCCCGCGTGCCGCAGCTTCCGAGCCGAGCGCATGGCCGATGGCTTCGACCACCTCGGCAGTCAGCGTTTTACCGACGATGCCGCGAATGTCATAGGCCTTGAAGATTTCAGGAGGAGGAAATTTGCGCAGCAATTCGTTTGCTCCCTCGCCCGCTTGCGGGAGAGGGTTGGGGAGAGGTGATAAGTTATTTAACATGATTTACTTTGCTCATGAAGAAGAGGAGTTAATCTGTCCCAGACCAAGTCCGGGGTAAGTTGCGCCATACAGTTGAAATGTCCCAACGGACATTCGCGTTTGAAGCATGGGCTGCACTCGATGTCGAGCTTGACGACCTGTGCCTGCGCGGACAGCGGCGGGGTGAATTGCGGGCTGCTGGAACCGAACAGCGCCAGCAACGGGCGATCCAGCGCGGCGGCCAGGTGCATCAGGCCGGAGTCGTTGCTGATGACCAGTCGCGCACAAGAGAGCAATGCGATGGCATCATAAAGGCTGGTGTTGCCGCACAGGTTGATGCAGTTTTTGTCTGCGAGCCGATTAATTTCATCTGCAACGGGTTTGTCCTTGCCGGAGCCGATCAGCCATAGCGCATAGCCTTGCTGATGCAGGCGTCGTGCGATGTCGGCAAAATAGGCTGTCGGCCAACGTTTGGCTGGCCCGTATTCGGCGCCGGGGCAAAATACCGCAACCGGTTTATCCAGCGTCAAACCGAGATTGTGTAATGTGGTATCGCGCTGTGCTGCGGAAACTTCAAGTCTGGGGTTGGCCAAAGGGCGCGGGATTTCGCCTTGCGCATCCTCGGCGAGTTGCGCGAAGCGTTCCACCATCAGCGGCAGGGCGGTTTTGTCGAGCTTGCGTATATCGTTGAGCAGGACGTGGCGTGACTCGCCGACAAAACCGGTGCGCAGCGGGATGCGTGCAAAAAACGGCACGAGTGCCGACTTCCATGAGTTGGGCAACACGATGGCCTGATCGTATTGTGCGGCGCGCAACTGTTTGCCGAGTTGATAGCGTTGTTTTAATTGCAGCGCACCGTGCGGGAACGGGTTGATGATGACTTCATGCACTTCCGGCATGGCACGCAGCAGCGCGGCGGTCCACGGCGGGGCCAGCACATCAATGCGGCATTCCGGGTGGCGTTGCCTGAGGCGCATCAGCATCGGCTGCATCAGCATGCAGTCGCCTACCCAGCTTGGTGCAATGACGAGGGTTTTTGTCATGGGGTAAGTCGCAGGTTGGGATATCCAACAAGAGCGTGAATGATGATGGGTATCGCTACGCTCAACCCATCCTGCGTGCTAATGATGCGCCTTGGGTAATTCACCCTTGAATTTGTACAGGGTGCCGCAATACGGGCAGCGCGCTTCGCCGCCCTGATCGAGCGGAATTCTCACCCTTGGATGGGCATTCCATAAACTCGTACCCGGCATCGGGCAGGTCAGCGGCAGGTCGCGCGCGGTCACTTCGATGTAGCGTTGGGCGATGTTTTCGTTACTCATGGCATTTCCCCTTAACGGGCATGGCAATAATGCCGCCCTTGATAATATATCCCGCTATACCCGTTTCCCTCTCTCCTAACTCTGATAAAGCTACTAGCCATTCGACTAAGCCCGCAAACGGGCAAGTCGCTGGTTATCTCCCGCTTGCGGGAGAGAGGGGCTCGGGCTCGCTGCGCGAGCTCTTGTTAGACGTAGGCTAGCCAATCTGCATGTTGCGGATGCTTGCCTGCCACGCAATCGAAAAATGCCTGTTGCAGCCTGGCGGTGATCGGGCCGCGTGAGCCGCAGCCGATGGTGCGCTGGTCGAGTTCGCGAATCGGCGTCACTTCGGCGGCCGTGCCGGTGAAAAATGCCTCGTCGGCGCAGTAAACCTCGTCGCGGGTAATGCGCTTTTCGATTACTTCAATACCCATTTCCTTTGCCAGCGTGATGACGGAATCGCGCGTAATGCCTTCCAGGCAGGAGGTCAGGTCGGGGGTGTACAGCCTGCCTTTCTTGACGATGAAGAGGTTTTCGCCTGCACCTTCCGCAACGTAGCCGTCCACATCCAGCAACAGGGCCTCGTCGTAGTTGTCGTTGGCGACTTCCTGGTGCGCCAGTATTGAATTGGTATAAGTTGCCACCGACTTGGCGCGGCACATGTTCACATTGACGTGATGGCGGGTGAAACTGGAAGTCTTGATACGGATGCCTTTTTGCATTCCTTCCTCGCCCAGATATGCGCCCCACGGCCAGGCGGCCACGGCGACATGGGTGGACAGCGTCTTGGCGGCAATGCCCATCGCCTCCGAGCCATAGAATACGATCGGGCGGATGTAGCAGGATTCCAGCTTGTTGACGCGCACCACTTCGCGATGCGCTTCCAGAATGGTCTCCTTGTCCCACGGCATCTTCATCTGGAAAATATGCGCGGAATTGAACAGCCGGTCGGTGTGCTCCTGCAAACGGAAAATGGCCGTGCCCTTTGCCGCCTTGTAGGCGCGCAGCCCTTCAAACACGCCCATACCGTAATGCAGCGTGTGGGTTAGCACATGGGTAGTGGCATCGCGCCACGGCACGAGCTTGCCGTCATACCAGATAAAGCCGTCGCGGTCGGACATCGACATAATAGGGGTTCCTTTGATAGGTCAGTTGCAAAGCGTGGATTCTAGCGTTTTCCGGCTGGTTTATGAAGGGAGCATTTAAAAAATTTCGCTCAATTCAAGGCGCGGTAGCGGGGTAATCAGGCAAGCCGTGTAGCGGATGCGCGCAAAGGTAAATTTCTAGAGGTTTTCCTGAAGATGCAGAGTCAAGTTATCTGCAAAATCGGTGGGCAACCTGAGGCGTGAAGGGCTTTCGGTGCGCGTGCTGGGGCGGAGAATTACGACAACTTCAACTGCGACTTTGATTTTCTGCCCGGTGCTGCCGGAGGAATATATCCGGCTATCCGGCATCTTACGCCCTCGATTTTTTTTCCCTTTTCGAACCTGATCGAATGGCACGCCACAACCTCTCCTTTGGCGGCAAGTTCTGACAAATGGAGGCGCACTTTATTAAGCGAGATGCCCGCAGCTTCAGCGATCTCCGTGTCGAGTCGCTCGCCGTGTGTTTTCAGGTATTGCAGGATTTCAATCATAAGGTCGACATGATGACACAATTCGGGCATTGGCGGGCGGTTGTTTGCCGGTCACGGTAGCCGGCAAGCGGCCAAAATTCTCAATCAGGGCATGGCTACCGGCATGGAATCACGGTTGCGCCTGACCGACAGTCTTCAGCAGTTGCGGCAAATCCACTGGGGTTTGCGCTACCGGTTGCGGCCCGTCTATTTTTTCCTGTGTCCAGTCCACTGCTTCTCCCGCACCCCACGATACCAGCGAGGCGAAGGCAAACACCAGTATGCCGCGCGTCATGCCTTTGGGGATTCCCTGCTCATCCAGATAGCGGTGGATATACCAGGCCGCGATGAAGAATACGATGGTGGAGACGACCAGGTTCCACATGGAGGGCAGCGCGAACATTAGTGGTTTTGCTCCCGGCCTTGCTGACGATTCTGCATCGCGCAATAAATCAGCCAGCCGCTGCCGGAGAAAATTTTACGCCGCGCCGTTCCGCCATGCACTTGCCCAGTTGCACAATTTGTTGCGGGTTGAGCAGGCGGGCTGCTTGCGGCAGCAGTTCGGTTTCTTCAAGCTGGATGTGGCTGGTGTAGTTATCGACCAATTTCTTAACCAGCGCCTCGGGCAGCGGCGTATTTACTCCTTCGGCAATTTTCACCAATACCGCGCGCGCATCGTCCCAGGCGGCGAACATGACGACATGCTGGTCGAGCAGGCGCTCGATCAGGGCTTTTATTGGCGCGTTGTCCGGGGCGGTTATGGCAAGCAGGGTGGGGAATAGATTTTCTTCTTCATCTTGGTGGTGAAACTGCCCGGAAGTGTCGAAGTAGCGCAGGATGCCCTGCGCGGCTTGCTGCGCTTGCTGGTCACAACCGCGTGCAGGCAGGTGGCTAGCCAGTTTTTGCAGGGTTTCGAGTTGCCGCTTGATCTTGCCGTGGCAGGCGTGTAGCATTTCCAGCGGGTGATCAAAAGTGGGGGCGACTCCGTCGGAGGCAAATGAAATCATTTTATGGTCCTTAATGAATATAGGGTAACGGGTTATGGTTGGCGGCGACCAGCACGATGTAGACGAAAACCGCCTGCGCCGCCAGCCATGCGGAAATGCGCGTGGCTTTGTTCCTGCCGTGCTTCAGCGCGACGGAACCCAGCCCGATATACAGCAGCAGGGCGAAAAACTTGGCGGTCAGCCACGCATCCACGAAGGGGTACTGGTCGATGGTGAAAGCCAGCGCCAGCGCACTGGCGAGCAGCAGCGTATCCACGACATGCGGCACAATTTTGATCCAGCGTTGCCGCATGACGGGCGAACCGTTCATGCTCCAGATACCGCGCAAAAAAAACAGCGCGTAGCTGCCGGCTGCGCAGGATACATGTATGGCTTTAAGCGTCAAAAAACTCACGGGAGCCTCAAAAAATTCAGAGTTCGCACAAATACAAGGCGCGGGAAAAATTTCGCTGCGCCGCATATGAATTATATGTAAGCGAGAAATTTTTCTCGCAACGCAGTAGTTGGGATGAAATGTGAATTTTTAGAGGCTCCCTTATGCTTCCGCTTGCTCGATCCGTTTCAGGGTACGCCGGTAAACCGAGATGCCGGTAAAGACACCGTAACTCAGCAACGCCCCTTGCAGCAACAGCCCGGGTATGGCCACCCATGCCGCCGCGTCCCACCAGGATGCCAGCAGTACCGCCAGCAGCGTGGCGCCGTGCAGCCACAAGTGCCGCCACATCCACGGTTCCGGGATGATTTCCTTCATGTTCGGGACGCCGACTTTTACGGCTTTTACTCCGCCGCGAAACAAGTGGAACCAGACCAGAAAAGGGATGACTTTGTAAAGCATGCCCTGAACGATAGACAACCCGAAACCCAGCAGAAAAACCAGGATGGACAGCGCCCTGAGATAGTTATGGGCGGCTGGCCAGAGCATCGCTGCCAGCGAAAGCAGCGCGGCGAACAATAGCGAAGCCATGCCCAGCTGGAAGAAGCTCAGGGACACATCGGGAACGCGGCGGCGGCGCTGATTTTGCAGTCTTAGCGTAACCGCGGCGAAACAGCCGGCCAATAACCAGAACAGGATTTCCGCTGCATACTTTGCCCAGCCTGGCACGGATTCGGGCAGAAGCAGTGCCAGGTTCAGCAGCAGCACGGTAAAAAGTGCGGGAACCAGACTGGCAGTCAGCCATCGCGGATAGTTCGGTGTGAGCTGGAACATCGGGATGACTTGGTAAGATACGCCGATAGCCAGCAGCAGCACCCAGCCGCCCAGCGCCATACTGATATGGGCCGTGGCCAGCTTGGCGTAGGGAAGGGGCGCGCCGGTGGCATAACCTCTGGCCAGCAACATACCCAATGTGGCAGCCATGATGAGCGAAAGAACCGAAAACAATATGGCGGTTTTAGTCGCATTTTGCGCGGTGGCGCGCGCCAGGCTGAGCAGGCTGGCACCGATGAATACCAGAAATGCCAACCCCAGCAGCGGCCATGCCAGATTGAGCAACTCCGGTTTGCCCAGCATAAAACCGCCGGACAGCAACAGCGTTCCCGCCATCAGCGGCAGGAAGGTGAACCATGCCACCAGCCGGGATGCGGGCATCGGGCTGCCGATCACCACCGGCAGCAATTGCTGGATGGCTCCCAGCATGACCATTGCCATGAATCCCAGTGTGATGCAGTGCGTGGCGGCGAGCAGCGCGGGAGAGTGCATATCCGCAAACGGATTGCCACCGCCTACTGCCAGCAGCAGCGCGGCCAGCACTATAAAAATCGGCGCCACGGCGAAGAAGCGCAACGGCACACCAATCGGCGGAGCCTGATCGGTGCTGAGTGAGGTCATTTTCATGCGGTGTGTGTGATCATGATTTCAAAATCGCCATCGGCAAGTGCGGTGGTTTGCCATGTATGGCCGGTATCGCGCAACATCTCATAGAGCGGAAAGGGTTCGCGGTGGATATGCACCCGCAGGGTTTCCCCGGCGGGGAGTGTTTGCAACGCATTCATGATGTTCTCGAAAGGCTCCGGCGGAGGCAGCCCGCGTACGTCGAGTTCCTGCATAACGGTCAAATTGCCTGCATGCGGACGAACAGAGCTTCCCGTTCTTTCGACAGGATTTGGTCCATGATGGGATAGAGAATATTCTCTTCCTTGTGGTTATGCTGCTGCATGACGATAAGCAGGGTTTCCGAAAGACCGCTGTATTCCTGCTCATTTTTTTCGGTTACCGCGGCAGCCATTTCATCGAGGAGACCCCTTATCTGGGTATGCTCCATGAGCATGACCTGTACCGGGCCGGAAGGTCCGCCGGCAGATGCCAGCGCGGGGAAAAGCACATCTTCTTCTATCTTGAAATGCTGCGCCATGCCATTGTGAAAGGCATTAAAAGCGGTCTCGGTTTTGCCCCAATTGCCATCGAGAGCATTTTCCTCGGCAACGGCGAATTCATCGTCGCAAGCCCCATGTTTGGCGGTCATGAATTCCGCAATGGTTGTCATATCAATTTCCTTGTAAATGGCTAAATAGCGCGGGCAGCATACCTGCCACGCGGGTGGTTTCAATTCAGGTAATTTTCGATTTCAGGGGGTAAGCTTTACCGCCGCGCATTATAACAATAAACATCCGCTATCGACACAGGATCAGGTCGGCACAGCGCAACCCGCTCAACACCGCGCCTTCCAGCGTGGCGGGGTAGCCGCCTGCGGTGTAGTCGCCCGCCAGCAGCAGGCCGGGCAGGGTGGTCTGCTGGGAAGGGCGTTGCAGGTTGGGCGCGCAACAGAAGGTGGCGCGTTTTTCGGCGATGACCTTGAACCATTCCGGCGGCTCGGCAATGCCGAATTCTTCGCGCAATTCCGCGATCACTTTTTGCGCCAGTTGTTCCTGGGACAAATCCTGATGGACGCCTTCCGCGCTGATGACGGCGGCGAGCAGGCCGTGCTGTCCGGCGATTTGACCCTTGTCGAACAGCCACTGGCTGAAGCGCCGGTGCAGGCCGATCATCGGGTGCGGCAGGCGCACATGGGCGGGATAGCGCAGATACACGGTATAGATCGGCTGATGCTGCAAGGCCTCGATTTGTTTTAGCGCACCATCGAGCTTTGTGATCGGGCTTAGTAGTTTGGCGGCAACGGCGGGCGATGTTGCGCAGATCACATGGCTGAATGACATGCAGCCTTGTGCGGTGGTGAGTTCGATGCGGTCGTCTTTCGGGGTGATGGCTTCCACGCCGCAGGAGATGAGCACCTTGCCGCCGCGCCGTTCGACATAGCTCGCGGCGCGCTGCGGAAACAGCGCGGTGAAATCCACGCGCGGCAGCAGCATGTCGCTGTCGGCGCGCGTCCGGTTCAGCGCATCGCGCAGCACGTTGAGCAATACCTGCGCAGAAGCCTTGTGAATCGGTGTGTTCAGCGCGGCGATGCACAGCGGCTCCCAGAGTTTTTGTACCAGCTCGGCATCCTGCTTATGTTGCGCGAGCAGCTCGGCGACGGTCATGTCGCCGCCCTTTCCCCCAGCCCCTCTCCCGCTTGCGGGAGAGGGGAGCATGAAGTTAATGCGGCGTAGCACAAGCATGAAGCGTGCGGCGTTCAGGCGCGCGCCGAGCGGCAGGCCTTGTGCGCCGAGCAGCGCAACCAGCAGATGCAGCGGCGCGGGCAGGCGTGGCGCCCTGAGTGAAAACTCGCCGTGCAGATCGAGTTGCAGCGGCAGGCGCAGAAAATCCTGTTCGAGGTTGCCGCCGACCTGTTCGATCAGACGCAAAGTCTGGCGATAGCAGCCGAGCAGCAGATGCTGGCCGTTGTCGAGCTGGGTATCCTGATGGACTACACCGCGTGCGCGCCCACCGAGTTGCTGGGCACTTTCAAATACGGTGACGGGAATGTCGCGCTCGGCCAAGGCGACCGCTGCCGCCATGCCGGCATAGCCGCCGCCGATGATGGCCGGAGTCATAGAGACTTTCTCCCGCAAGGGAGAAGGGGTGTTAGTCCCCTAGCACCCTTGTGGGAGAGGCTGCGGCTGCTAATTTTTCGCCTGAATTGAATCCCATGAATCTGGGTTGGGTGTGTGGTGTGATTGGGCGTATTGCCATACGCCCCTACGAATGCCCGGATTGTAGGGGCGTATGGCAATACGCCCTTCAGCATGCGGTTCATGGATAAGGGGAGCGTTTTCATGCGTCTCAGTTTTGCCACCACGTCCTGAAAGCCAGCCACAGTTTGCGCAACGGTGTGAGCGACACACGCTCTTTCAACACATGGCAGCCGCTGGCAGCGACCTCATCCAGCGTGGTGCGGTAGATCGCCGCCATGATCAGGCCGGTACGCTGCGCCTTGCGGTCCGCTGCGGGGAGGTGGTCGAGCGCCTGCCGGTAGTAGCGTTGCGCGCGTTCGATCTGGAACGCCATCAGTTTGTGGAAATTTTCTGTCTCGTGTGCATTGAGAATGTCTGCCGCGGTCACACCGAACTGCTGCAATTCGTCCATCGGCAGGTAAATGCGGTTGCGCCGCGCATCCTCGCCGACATCGCGGATGATGTTGGTGAGCTGGAAGGCGATGCCGAGGTCATGCGCGTATTCCAGCGTGCGGCGGTCGCTGTAGCCGAAGATTTCCACCGACAGCAGCCCGACCACCGACGCGACGCGGTAGCAATACAGTTGCAGCGATTTGAAATCCGGATAGCGCGGCTGGTCGATATCCATCTCCATGCCGTCGATGATTTCCAGCAGGCGCTCCTGTGCCAGGTTGAATTGGCGCACCAGCGGAACCAGCGCCAGCGCGACCGGATGCTGCGGCTTGCCGCCGTAGATCTCCGCCACTTGTTCGCGCCACCAGTTGAGCGTGGTGCGCGCCACGTTGGCGTCCGAACATTCGTCCACCACATCGTCCACCTCGCGGCAGAACGCGTACAGCGCGGTGATGGCGCGGCGTTTTTCCGGCGGCAGGAACAGGAAGCTGTAGTAAAAACTAGAACCGCTTTTTGCGGCTTTATCCTGGCAATATTGATCGGGTGTCATAGTGGTTGCAAAGTATCAATCAGCCACAGAGAACACAGAGTTCACCGAGAAAACGGCGCAATGCCGAGTTTTGTTTCTCTTTGCGTTCTCTGTGGCAAATTATTTTTATAAACGAAACGGTGCGCTCTTGGCAAGCATGATAACCCAGTCGAACGGGCGCAATACCGGGCGGTTGCGGAACATGTCATGGTCGGCATTTTCCAGCTTGTCGAGGATGCGCAAGCCGCCCGCGATGATCATGCGCATCTCCAGCCCGATGCGTCCGGTGAGGATACTGCCGAGCGGCGCGCCCGACAGCATCATCGCGCGGGCGCGATCCACCTGGAACTGCATCAGCCTGCGCCACGCATCGTCGCAGATGCCCTGCGCGATCTGTGCCTCGCTCACGCCGTATTGCGCCAGTTCGTCCAAAGGCAGGTAAATGCGCCCGATGGCGTAATCCTTGGCGACATCCTGCCAGAAATTGATCAGTTGCAAACTGGTGCAGATCGCATCCGAATACGCGATGTTGACCGGCGTGGCTTCCCCGTAGAGATGCAGCAGCAGCGTGCCGACCGGGTTGGCGGAGCGGCGGCAGTAGTCGAGCAGTTCGTCGAAATTCGCATAGCGTTTCTTTACCACGTCCTGCGAGAAGGCATCAATCAAATCATGGAACGGCTGCATCGGCAGCGCGTGCTGTTGTATCTCGGCGGCGAGGTTGCGGAACAGCGGCACGAGCGATGCTTCACCGGCGGCGATGCGCGCCAGTTCGGCGTGGAATTCGTCGAGCTGCCTGAGCCGCTCCCCGTCGGGCAGGTCGCCTTCGTCGGCAATGTCATCCGCCGCGCGCGCAAAATGGTAGATCGCCGCCACCGGCTTGCGCAGCCGCTTGGGCATCAGGATCGAGGCGACGGGGAAGTTCTCGTAGTGGTCGACGGACATGGGTTAAATCAGGTCGTTGCGGTGCAGCATGAACACGAACTGGTCGCCCGCGCTGACGTCCAGCCAGGTGAACGGCAGGCTCGGGTAGGCGGCTTCCAGCACTTCGCGGTTATGGCCGATCTCGACTACCAGTACACCATTATCGGTAAGATGCTGCGCCGCCTGTTTGAGGATGAGGCGCGCCGCATCCAGCCCGTCATCGCCGCTGCCAAGCGCCAGCTTGGGTTCGTGCAGGTATTCCTGCGGCAGCGCGGCAACCGATGCGGCATCCACATAGGGCGGGTTGCTGATGATGATGTCGTATTTCTGGCTGCCGAGTTTGGCGAACAGATCCGATTCGATCAGGCGCACGCGCTCTTGCAGGTTGTAGTCGGCAACATTGCGCTCGGCGACAGACAACGCATCCGATGACAAGTCCACCGCATCCACGCTGGCGTTGGGGAAAGCATGCGCGGCGAGGATGGCGAGGCAGCCGCTGCCGGTGCATAGATCCAACACGCTGCCGATTTCGTCCGGTTCGGTGATCCACGGCGCGAGTTGTTCGAGCAGCAATTCGGCGATGAACGAACGCGGCACGATGACGCGCTCATCCACATAAAAACTGAAATCGCCGAGAAAGGCCTCATGCGTCAGGTAGGCGGCCGGCACGCGCTGCTCGACGCGCTGCTGAATGATGCTCAACACTTCGGTGCGCTCCATGTCGGTCAGGCGCGCATCGAGAAACGGATCGAGCCGGTCCGGCGGCAGATGCAGCGTATGCAGGATCAGGTAGGCGGCTTCGTCGTAGGCATTGCCGCTGCCGTGCCCGAAAAATAATTTGGCCTGGTTGAAGCGGCTCACCGCGAAGCGCAGCCAATCGCGCACGCTGTGCAGGTTATGTGTCGCGCCGGAAAAGTATTGGCTCATCAGTCGCCTCCGCCGCCATCCCCGCCGCCGCAATCGCCACTGTCGCAGCTCGAAGACGAGCCTCCGCCAGAATCGCCGCCACCGCTGCTGTCGCGGTTATCGTGCTTGCGCCGGTTTGTCCGGGCGATGGAAACGATCAGCAGCAGCGCGGCGATCAGCAGGATCAGGATGAGATATTTCATTCGGTAAGCAGCTTGCGTAAAGTGAGGTAGTAGATATCCGACAGCGCGTCGAGATCGGCTACCGCCACGCATTCGTTGATCTTGTGGATGGTGGCGTTGAGCGGGCCGAGCTCGATCACCTGCGGGCAGATGCCGGCGATGAAGCGTCCGTCGGAAGTGCCGCCGCCGGTGGAAAGTTCGGTTGTCACGCCGGTCACTTCGCGTATCGCGGCGCTAACCACGTCCACCAGGTTGCCGTGCGGGGTGAGGTAGGGATTGCCCGATAGCTCCCAGCACAACTCGTATTCTAGGCCGTGCCGGTCGAGAATCGCGCGGACTTTGCTCTTCAGGCTATCCACCGTGCTGGCGGTGGAGAAGCGGAAGTTGAACATGATTTCCACCGTGCCGGGCACCACGTTAGCCGCGCCGGTGCCGCCGTGGATATTGGAAACCTGCCAGGAAGTCGGCGGGAAATATTCGTTGCCGTTGTCCCATACCGTGGCCGCGAGTTCGGCGATGGCCGGAGCGGCGAGGTGGATGGGGTTCTTGACCAGATGCGGATAGGCGATGTGGCCTTGTATGCCCTTGACGGTGAGCGTGCCGGACAGCGAGCCGCGCCGCCCGTTCTTGATGATGTCGCCGGTCCTGGTTTCCGAGGTCGGCTCGCCGACGATGCAGTAATCGATCAGTTCATTGCGTTCGCGCAATGCGTCCACCACGCGCACCGTGCCGTCCACCGCCACGCCTTCCTCATCCGAGGTGAGCAGCAGGGCGATGGAGCCGCGCTGCTGCGGGTGTGCGGCGACAAATTTTTCGATCGCGGTGACGAACGCCGCCAGCGAGCCTTTCATGTCCGCCGCGCCGCGCCCATACAGCATGCCGTCGCGCACGGTGGGCGTGAACGGGTCGCTGCCCCATTTGTCCAGCGGGCCGGTCGGCACCACGTCGGTATGCCCGGCGAAACACACCAGCGGCCCGGCATTGCCGCGCCGCGCCCATAAATTATCCACCTCGCCGCAACGCATTTTTTCCAGGCTGAAACCGAGCGGCGCGAGGCGCGCGCCGATGATGCCGAGGCAGCCGTCGTCAGCCGGGGTGAGAGAGCGGCGCGAAATCAGTTGCCGGGCAAGTTGCAGTGTTTCAGACATGAAAAGTGTTCACCGGTCTCATTTTGGCTCATCCAGATTGAGCTTGATGCCGCTGAAATCAGACTCTGGTTTCGAACTCTCCGATGCCACCTGACTGGGGTCGAATGCCGGCACCTTCATGGTGTTGGTGCGTTCCGAGAAATCGATCAGGGTGGACAGGTTGCTCGCCGAATCGGCGTTGCGCATCGCTTCTTCCTTGGTGATTTGCCCGGTCTTGAACAGCTTGTACAGCGCCTGCTCGAAAGTTTGTGAACCGGCGGAAACACTCTTTTCAATGGCATCGCGGATTTTCTCGATCTCGTCGTTCTTGATCAGATCGGCGATCAGCGAAGTGTTCAGCAGGATTTCCACGGCGGGCACCTGCTTGCCCTGGGTGTTGCGTACCAGGCGCTGCGAGACCACCGCACGCAGGCACATCGAAAGATCGGACAGCACGCTTTGCCGCGAGTCGTAGGGGAAGAAATTCACGATGCGGTTCAGCGCGTGGTAGCTGTTGTTGGCGTGCAGCGTGGTCAGGCACAGATGGCCGGTTTGCGCGAAAATCAGCGCGTGCTTGAGCGTGTCGCGGTCGCGCACTTCGCCGATCATCAGCACATCCGGAGCCTCGCGCATCCCGCTGGACAGCGCGTTTTCGTAGGTGAGGGTATCGGTGCCGATCTCGCGCTGGTTCACGATGGATTTGCCGTGCCCGAAAATATATTCGATCGGGTCTTCGATGGTCAGGATGTGGCCGCTCTTGGTGTTTTTGCGGTGCTCGATCATCGCGGCAAGCGTGGTGGATTTGCCGGAGCCGGTTGCACCGACCACCAGCACCAGGCCGCGTTTTTCCATGATCAGTTCTTTCAGCACACCGGGCAGGTGCAGGTTTTCCACATTTTCGATCTTGCCCTTGACGTGGCGGATCACGATGGCGATATCGTTGCGCTGGCGGAAAATATTGACGCGGAAGTTGCCGACGTTGTCGACGCGAAACGAGAAATTCATCTCCATTTTCGCTTCGAATTCGGCAATCTGTTTCGGGGTCATCAGCTCGTAGGCGATGCGCTTGATGACAGCGGCATCCAGTATCTGCGCGTTGACCGGCATGGCGATGCCGTCGATCTTGATGTTGACCGGCGCGCCGACCGAAAAAAACAAGTCAGAAGCATTTTTGTCGGCGGCCAGTTGCAGCAGTGGTGTGGCGATCATGGAGTTCTCCTTCCTCGGTAACGGCGTAGGGGCGTATGGCAATACGCCCTCGTCATTGCAATCACGACGCTAGGGCGTATTGCCATACGCCCCTACAACTCAAATGCCTCTTAACAGTTCGTTGATACCCACTTTGGACAAGGTCTTGGCATCCACTTTTTTCACGATCACCGCGCAGTACAGGCTGTATTTCCCGTCACTTGAAGGCAGGCTGCCGCTGACCACCACTGATCCGGACGGCACGCGGCCATAGATCACTTCGCCGTTTTCGCGGTCGTAAATCTTGGTGCTCTGCCCGATGAACACGCCCATCGAGATCACGCTGTTGTCTTCCACGATCACGCCTTCCACGATCTCCGAGCGCGCGCCGATGAAGCAGTTGTCGCCGATGATGGTCGGGTTGGCCTGCACCGGTTCCAGTACGCCGCCGATACCCACGCCGCCGGAGAGGTGCACATGCTTGCCGATCTGCGCGCACGAGCCGACCGTCGCCCAAGTGTCCACCATCGTACCTTCGTCGATATACGCGCCGATATTCACATAGGACGGCATCAGCACCACGTTCTTGGCGATGAATGCGCCTTTGCGCGCCGCCGCCGGCGGCACCACGCGGAAGCCGCCTTCGCGGAAATCGCGGCTGTTGTAGTCGGCAAATTTGGACGGCACCTTGTCGTAGTAGTTGGTGAAACCGCCCTTGACGAAAGAATTGTCCTCCATGCGGAACGACAGCAGCACGGCCTTCTTCAGCCACTGGTGCGTCACCCACTGCCCGTCGATCTTTTCGGCGACGCGCAGCTTGCCCTCGTCAAGCTGCGCGATGGCGGCATCGACCGCTTCCTTGAGTTGCGCGTCGGCATTGTGCGGGTTGATGTCGGCGCGGCGTTCAAACCCTTGTTCGATGATTTGCTGTAATTGATCCATGATGATTTCCTGTCAAAAATATTGTTTGCTGGTAGGGGCGTATGGCAATACGCCTGACGTCATTGCGGCAATGGCGGGGGCGTATTGCCATACGCCCGTACGAATTTTGCGATGCGTTGCGCGGCTTCCACAGTCTCTTCCGTATGCGCGACCAGCGCCAAGCGCACAAAATTCTCGCCGGGATTCACCCCCTGCGCGCTGCGCGCCAGATAGCTGCCCGGCAACACGGTCACATTATAGTCGCGATACAAGGCTTGCGCGAAGGCGGTATCGGCAAGCGGCGTGCGTATCCACAAGTAAAAACTCGCATCCGGCAGCGTGACCGGCAGCACCGGCTTGAGTATCTCCAGCACACGGGTAAATTTCTCCGTGTACAGGCGGCGATTTTCCGCAACATGCGCCTCATCGTTCCATGCGGCGATGCTGGCGGCCTGGATCGACGGATTCATTGCCGAGCCGTGGTAGGTGCGGTACAGCGCGAATTTCGCGATCACCGCGGCATCGCCCGCGACAAAGCCGGAGCGCATCCCCGGCACGTTGGAGCGTTTCGACAGGCTGGAGAACACTATTAGGTTCTTGTAGTCGCCGCGCCCCAGCTGTTGTGCGGCTTGCAGCGCGCCGAGCGGTTTTTCTTCGCCGAAATAAATCTCCGAATAACACTCGTCCGAGGCGATCACGAAACCGTAGCGGTCGGACATCTCGAACAGTGTTTGCCATTCCTGCAGCGGCATCACATGCCCGGTCGGATTGCCCGGCGAACACACGTAGACTAGCTGCGCGCGTTGCCAGACTTGTTCCGGCAGTTGCGCGAAATTCAGCGCGTAATTATCTTGCGGCAGGGTGTTGAGGAAATGGGGCGTGGCTCCGGCCAGCAACGCCGCGCCTTCGTATATCTGGTAGAACGGGTTGGGGCAGACCACCACCGGATCACTCTTCGTGCGGTCGATCACCGCCTGCGCGAAGGCGAACAGCGCCTCGCGGCTGCCGTTCACCGGCAAGACTTGCGTCTTCGCGTCCGGCGGCGGAATGCCGTAGCGCGTCGCCAGCCAGTTCGCGATGGCATTGCGCAGCGCGTCGCTGCCTGCGGTTGTGGGATAATTAGCCAGCCCGTCGAGATTGGCGGTCAGCGCATCCCTGATGAACTGCGGTGTGGCGTGCTTCGGTTCGCCGATCGACAGGCTGATCGGGCGATAGTCTTGGTTCGGCGTGACCGCGCGGAACAGCGCGGCGAGCTTCTGGAATGGATAGGGCTGGAGCCTGTTCAGGTCTGGATTCATTTATTGATGGCCTTGGCGAAATTCATGATGCTGCCGGAGTCGTAAAGTGTTGTGATTATAAAGGTGTAGCGAGTGCCATCAAAACAAAATCTGCTGCCGATTACCGGAGTGTTGAGCGGCGCGCTGGTGTGGGGACTGATCTGGTATCCGTTCCGCGTGCTGCAGGATGCCGGCGTATCCGGCGCGCTGGCGACGCTGATCACCTATCTGCTGGCGGTGCTGTGCGGCGCGTTCATGCTGCCGCGCGTCTGGCGCGAGTTGCGTCCGCACAATAAGGGTGGGGCGGGCTGGTGGGTGGTGGCTCTGGTGTTGAGTGCGGGCTGGACGAATTTCGGCTATGTGCTGGCGGTGCTGCACGGCGAGGTGATGCGCGTGCTGTTGCTGTTCTATCTCGCGCCGCTGTGGACGGTATTGTTTTCCTATTGGCTGCTCGGCGAGCGGCTCAACCGCTACGGCTACTTCATCATCGCGCTGTCTTTCAGCGGCGCATTCATCATGCTGTGGGAGCCGCGGCTCGGCCTGCCGCTGCCGAACAATCTCGCCGAATGGATCGGGCTGTCGGCGGGCATGGCTTTCGCGCTGTCCAACGTGGTGTCGCGCCGTGCCGCGCATCTGAGCGTGGAAGCGAAGTCCTGCAGCGTATGGCTCGGCACGGTTCTGCTGACCGCGCCGCTGCTGTGGTGGCAAGGCGGCTTGCAAAATCAATTGCTGGCGATCGATGCGCAAGCGTGGCTGATGCTCGTGCTGCTCGGCATCGTGCTGTGCGCCACCAGCTTCATCGTGCAGTACGCCCTGGTCTATCTGCCCGCCAACCGTGCCGTCATCCTGTTCCTGTTCGAGCTGGTGGTCGCCGCCGCCGCGTCGTATTTTCTCGCCGATGAAGCGATGCAACTGCGCGACTGGCTCGGTGCGCTGCTGATCATCTCCGCCACCTTACTGTCGGGGAAGCTGTACGCGGAATCAAAATAGGGTGTTCGCTGAAGCTCGAATCACCCGGCTTTCCCCACTTGCTGTTCATGCGTATGGAGCATCAGCTCCTGCCTGATCTCGCGCAGCTTGCCCTTGATGATTGCCTCGTTCTTGCTGCCGGTGCGCATCAGGATGCGCTGGCCGATGGAACGCCCTTCAAGGTCGGGATCGGCAAACTTGTAATACACGCTGGGCCGGACCAGCCGGATCGGCTCCTTGATGTCCGGCGCAGCCAGCAGGTCGTCGAGCACCACGATCAGGCGGTCGTTGAAGTATTTCTTCGGGTAGCCCAGTTCTTCGTAGGCCTGCTGGAACAGCGGATAGAGGCGGATATAAAGACCGACCAGTTTTTTGGCATCAATTGCCTCGGCGATTTTCACGTAGGGCGCATAGCGCGCCGCGTTTTTCGGGCTGATGGTCTGGTTGTCTTCTTTGCCTGCAACGGCAAATTTGCCCGGTGCCGGCTCGACCGGCATCACGCTCAGCGGCGCGCGCCTGCGCGGCAGGTTGTCGATGGTGGCGACGATGTTGTGGATGATCCGCTCGGTACGGAAGAACTTCATCAGCGATTTATCGCCGATCAGCCCGGCCAAGGCATCGAGCATGAAGCTGTCGCTGTCGGCCAGCGCCGGTAGCGGCGGCGGGGCAGGGGGCGCCTCGATCACCTGGCGCACCTCCGGCTTGGGCGGCGGGGGCGGCGGGGCTTGCACCTGTACCGGCACCGGTTTGGGCTGGCTGTGCTGCCAGTAGTAATAGCCGATAAGAGCACCAAAGAAAATAATCGCGCCAACAGCAATTGCAATCAGGTTATTCTTTTTCACGGGTAGTCCTCCGCAATGAGTTAAGGGAGCTTCTAAAAGTTCAGAGTTCGCTCAAATGCAAGGCGCGGAAAAAATTCCGCCGCGCCGCATATGTTTTATATGTAAGCAAGAAATTTTTTCCGCAACGCAGCAGTTGGGATGGAATATGGATTTTTAGAGGCTCCCTTATGCCACTGTAACTTCCTTGGATGCATACACATCCTGAACCGCATTGAGCAGCGCGATGCCGTCCGACACCGGTTTCTGGAACGCCTTGCGCCCGAGGATCAGCCCCATACCTCCGGCGCGTTTGTTGATTACCGCCGTGCGCACCGCCTGCTGCAAATCGTTCTTGCCCGATTCGCCGCCGGAGTTGATCAGGCCCGCGCGCCCCATGTAGCAGTTCGCCACCTGGTAGCGCACAAGGTCGATCGGGTGGTCGGTGGTCAGGTCGCTGTAAACTTTGGGATGGGTCTTGCCGAACTTGATCGCATTGTAGCCACCGTTGTTTTCGGCCATTTTCTGCTTCACGATGTCGGCGTTGATCGTCACCGCGAGATGGTTGGCCTGCCCGGTCAGATCGGCGGACACATGGTAATCCTTGTCCGCGGTCTTGAACGCCGAATTGCGCAGGTAAGCCCACAGGATGGTCGCCATGCCGAGCTCATGCGCGTGCTCGAACGCGTCGGAGATTTCCTGGATCTGGCGGCGCGAATGTTCCGAGCCGTAGAACACCGTCGCGCCCACCGCCACCGCGCCCATGTCGAACGCCTGATCCACGCTGGCAAACAGCGTCTGGTCGTAGATGTTGGGGTAGGTCAGGATTTCGTTGTGGTTGATTTTGACGATGAACGGAATCTTGTGCGCGTAGCGGCGCGCCACCGAGGACAGCACGCCGAGCGTCGAGGCCACGCCGTTGCAGCCCCCTTCGATGGCCAGTTTGACGATGTTCTCCGGGTCGAAATACATCGGGTTGGGCGCAAACGACGCCGCCCCGGAATGCTCCACGCCCTGATCCACCGGCAGCAGCGACAGGTAGCCGGTGTTCGCCAGCCGCCCGTGCCCGTACAGGGTTTGCAGGCTGCGCAGCACGCCGACCTTGCGGTCTTTCATCGCCACCACGCGATCCACATAATCCGGCCCCGGCAAATGCAGCGACTCCTTCGGAATGCCGGTACAGCGGTAGCCCAGCAATTGCTCTGCTTCATCACCCAATAATTGCACGATATTCGTCATGATCTCGCTCCTTATGATGGTCTGAATGGAGTGGTTATGTTACTCCTGTTGGGGCACAAAATGTTGCATGCATTCCATGCGCCATTACCATTGGTGCATGGAATGCACCCTGTGATATTTCACTTATAATTGGGCACCTGTAGGAGCGGGCCATGCCCGCGAACAGCTTGTCGCGGGCATGGCCCGCTCCTACAAGTTGCAACCGTTTTTTAAAATAATTTTACACACCCTCATACACCACATGACTACCCAATCAAAACCGCTCATCATCGGCACCCCGCTCACCCCTTCCGCGATCCGCGTCATGCTGCTCGGCAGCGGCGAACTCGGCAAGGAAGTCATCATTGCGCTGCAACGCCTCGGCGTGGAAACCATCGCCGTGGACCGCTATGCCGATTCGCCCGGCCAGCAGGTGGCGCACCATGCGCGCGTCATCAACATGATGGACGGGGCGCAACTGCGCGCGCTGATCGAACAGGAAAAACCGCACCTCGTCGTGCCGGAAATCGAGGCCATCGCCACCGACATGCTGGTGGAAATAGAACGTGAGGGATTGGCGCGTGTCATCCCGACCGCGCGCGCCGCCAGGCTCACGATGAACCGCGAAGGCATCCGCCGCCTGGTTGCCGAGACGCTCGGGCTGCCGGTCTCGCCGTACAAATTCGCCAACAGCCTGGAAGAGCTGCGCGCCGCAATCAAAGAGATTGGCTACCCGTGCTTCGTCAAACCGCTGATGTCGTCCTCCGGCAAGGGGCAAACGAAAGTGGACAGCGCGAATGATATCGAGGCCGCATGGGATTACGCCGCCACCGGCTCGCGCGTCACGCAGGGGCGCGTCATCGTCGAAGGCATGATCGACTTCGACTACGAAATCACCCAGCTCACCGTGCGCGCAATGGGCGCAGACGGCCAAGTCGAGACGCATTTCTGCGAGCCCATCGGGCACTTGCAGGTACTCGGCGATTACGTCGAAAGCTGGCAGCCGCAGCCCATGTCGCTGCTGGCCCTGCAACGCTCGCGCGACATCGCGAAAAAAGTCACCGACGACCTCGGCGGCCTCGGCATCTTCGGCGTCGAACTGTTCATCAAGGACGATGAGGTGTGGTTCAGTGAAGTCAGCCCGCGCCCGCACGACACCGGCATGGTCACGATGTGCAGCCAACGCTTCAGCGAATTCGAACTCCACGCCCGCGCTATCCTCGGCCTGCCGGTGGACGTGAGCCTGAAAGCACCCGGAGCGAGCGCGGTGATCTACGGCCAACTGGAAGAAAAAGGCATCGCCTTCGCCGGTGTGGACGAAGCGCTGCGCGTGCCGCAAAGCGACCTGCGCCTGTTCGGCAAACCGGAATCCTTCGCCCGCCGCCGCATGGGTGTGGCGCTGGCAAACGGCAAGGATGTCTATGAAGCGCGGGAACGCGCGAAGCTGGCGGCGGGGAAGGTCAGGCCGGTTAAACCGTAGGGTTGGTAGGGCGCAATAACCAATGGGCATTGCGCCGCATGTAAATCATCCGGTGCAATGCGCTACGCTTATTGCACCCTACGCGGGCTCCATTCGCTTCGATACCTCAGCACGAACGGAGCGGGCTTTGCGGAACCACAAGCATTCCAACCTACGTGAGTTTGTTATTTGAAGTGTCTGAGATTCACAATACCTTGCATCTCGACTAGTGTTGCATATTCTGTTTCGGGCAAATTTGCAGAAATAAAAGGATACTGCTGTGATGCTTGGGCGGGCGTAATATTATAAAGTATGCTATCTGGCGCGCGCACCACAGAGTGAGCAACGAATTGCACGTAGTCTAGTTTATTTTCAAAGTCAAAATACAGCCACCCACGAATCGGTTCATAGCCAGCATTATATGCGCACCAAGCCGTTACATTTTCATGGCATTGATTCTGCGTTGGTTTCCAGTCACCAATCGAAATGTCTGCCCAAGCAAGATTGGTGCTTTCGTGGCGCCGACCAAAGAGCGATGCTGCGTATTCGGTGATTTGCTTTGTGGATAACATGAGTACTCGGGTTGTTGAAGCCTTAACGTAAAGTGGATGACGGAAATGACTGATGCTTCAGCGGAGTTTTCAGTATAAGTTGGATCGTTTTTATCACTTTGATTTCATACTTGGCGAATATCCTAACACGTCATTATGGCGCCGGATTCGGATACACCCTGTGCACCGCTTCGATCTTCTCCAGCACTTCCGCCGTTAGCGTCAGTTCCGCGCTGTCCAGATTCTCCTGCAACTGCTGCACGCTGGTTGCGCCGAGGATCACGCTGTTGGTGAACCAGCGCGTGCGGGCGAAGGCCAGCGCCATCTGCGCCGGGCTGAGCCCGGCTTCCTGAGCGATGCGCACATATTCCTTGCTGGCGGCGGGTACGTTGGGCTTGTGGTAGCGCTGGCCGAAGCCAGGGAATAGGGTGACGCGTCCCCTCGTAGTGATTTCTGGCCCTTGCAAGTCAGCGAGGTATTTGCCGGTGAGATGGCCGAACGCGAGCGGGCTGTAGGCGAGCAGACCGACGTTCGCGTGGCGGCAGACTTCCGCGAGGCCGTTCTCGAAGGTGCGGTTCATCAGGTGGTAGGCGTTTTGGATCGAGATGATTTTCGGCAGACCGAGTGTTTCGGCGCAACGCAGAAATTCGGAGACGCCCCACGGCGTTTCGTTGGACAGGCCGATGTGGCGTATCTTTCCGGCCTTGACCAGATCACCCAGCGCTTGCAGTTGCTCGGCAATCGGCACGCTGTCGCGCTCCTGCGCCGCATCGTAACTCGTCGCGCCGAACATCGGCACGTAGCGATCCGGCCAGTGAATCTGATACAAGTCCACGTAGTCGGTCTGCAAGCGGCGCAGGCTGCCGTCCAGCGCGGCGTTGAGTTGGGCGCGGTCGATGCGCGGCGTGTTGCGTATCCAGGTGAAGCCGCGCGCCGGCCCGGCGATCTTGGTGGCGACGATCAGTTGGTCGCGTTGCTGGCGCTTCAGCCAGGTGCCGATGTAGCTCTCGGTGCGCCCCGCCGTTTCGGCGCGCGGTGCGACCGGATACATCTCGGCGGTGTCGATGAAATTCACGCCGCGCGCGACCGCCAGATCGAGCTGCGCGTGTGCTTCCGCCTCGCTGTTCTGCTCGCCGAAGGTCATCGTGCCGAGCGCCAATGCCGACACGCGTAAATCGCTGGTGCCTAATTGTCTGTATTCCATGTTTAACCCCGGATGTTCGCTGCTATTTTAGTTCAGATGCGGCAGATGTCGTGATAGGATTAACTCCGGTATTTCGTTTGGCGGGGTACAAAAATGGTGCCAGTTCTGTTTCTCTCGCACGGCGCGCCCACGCTGTCGCTCGATCCGGGCGAGACGGGGGCGGCGTGGCGTCAGCTTGGCGGGCAACTGCCCAAACCTTCCGCCATTCTGGTGATCTCGGCGCATTGGGAATCGCCGATTTCGACCGTCAGCAGCACCGTCCACCCCGAAACCATCCACGACTTCAGCGGCTTCCCGGAGGAGCTGTACAAGCTGCGCTATGCCGCACCCGGCGCGCCGGAGCTGGCGCAAGCCGTTGCGCTCGCGCTGCAACAGGCCAAGATCCCGGTGCAACTGGACGATGCGCGCGGCCTCGATCACGGTGCGTGGGTGCCGCTGAGTTTCCTGTTTCCTGAAGCGGATATTCCGGTCGCGCAACTCTCGCTGCAACCCGAACAGAATCCGGCATGGCATATCGCATTGGGGCGCGCGCTGCGGCCATTGCGCAAGCAGGGCGTGTTGATCATCGGCAGCGGGGCGATCACCCATAACCTGCATGCCATATTCAGGCATCCGCAAGGCGAACCTGCGCCGCTCTGGGTGACCGAGTTCCGCGACTGGATCGCGGAAAAGATCGCTGCGGGCGATCTCAAGGCACTCGGCGAATATCGCGCCCACGCGCCGCATGCGGTGCAGAACCATCCCACCGACGAGCATTTGTTGCCGCTGTTCGTGGCGCTCGGTGCGGCAAACAGGATCGGCGGCGCAGTGCATCTGAATCGCGTGATGACCTACGGGCTGTTGGCGATGGATGCGTGGGTGTTTGATCCGGTGTAGGGGCGCGATTCATCGCGCCCATGAATAAGGCAGGGCGTGATGAATCGCGCCCCTACAGGCTCTTTGCAATTTCCCTCAGTGCATTCTCTGATAAATCTTCCAGCGCGATGCGTCGCGCCTTGTCGAGATTCGGGTAATGCTTGGATGTCGCACGGAAATAGCTCGGGTCGTAGTGCAGCGTGAGCAGCTCCGCGACCAGTGCGGGAAAGTCTCCGGCGCGGATCAAGGCGGTCCAGTGTTCCAGTTGTTTGCTGCCGTGAAAACGGTGCAGCACCTGCAAGTGTTCGATCAGCGTTTCCGGGTTGGCGAGGTAATGGCGGTAGTCTTCCAGCAGCCCGGCGACGCGCACTTTGAGCGGCGTTTCGACCAGCAGGCATTCGCCGCTGTGCATCGCGCCGACCAGCGCATCGGGCAGGGTGATGCTGCCGATCTTGTTGCTCTCCGCTTCGACATACACCGGGCGCGCCGGGTCGAGTTTTTGCAGGGCTTGCAGCAGCTCACTCTCAAAACATCTCTGCGACGGCTGCGCCTGCTGCGGCAGCCTGCCCAGCACCGAGCCACGATGCTGCGCGAGGTTTTCCAGGTCAAGAACCTGTTGTTTGTGGTTGGGCTGTCCGCTGTCCGCCAGCGCGGCGAGCAGGCGGCTCTTGCCCGAGCCAGTTGCGCCGCAAATCACGCGCAACGAAAATTGCTGCGGCAGGGTCGCCAGCTTGTCCAGCACATCGCGCCGGTAAGTCTTGTAGCCGCCCTCCAGTTTATGCGCCGCCCAACCGATCTGCGCGAGGATGATGCACAGCGCGCCGCTGCGCTGCCCGCCGCGCCAGCAATAGACCAGCGGGCGCCATGATTTGGGATGGTCGAGGAAGCGCGTTTGCAGATGCTCGGCGATATTCTTCGCGACCAGCGCCGCACCGAGCTTGCGCGCCTCGAACGGCGACACTTGCTTGTACAGCGTGCCGACGGCGATGCGCTCCTCGTCGGACAGCACCGGACAGTTGATCGCGCCGGGAATGTGATCCTCGGCGAACTCCGCCGGAGTGCGCACGTCGATAATTTCGTCAAATTCGCCGAGCTGTGATAGGTTTGCGGTTCTGAACAACATTCTTGAAAGAGGTAGTCGTGTCCGAAGTAAAGTTGACCCAATTGTCGCACGGTGGCGGCTGCGGCTGCAAAATAGCACCTGCCTTGTTGCAGGAAATCTTGGGCGCAGCAAAACAAAAACTGCCGTTTGCCAACCTGCTGGTCGGTACGGAAACCAGCGATGACGCGGCGGTGTACCGTCTGAACGACCAGCAGGCGGTCATCGCGACCACCGATTTTTTCATGCCGATCGTCGACGACCCGTTCGACTTCGGGCGCATCGCCGCGACCAACGCGCTGTCCGACGTGTATGCGATGGGCGGCACGCCGATCATGGCGCTGGCGATCGTCGGCATGCCGATCAACAAGCTACCGGTCGAGACCATCCGCGCGATCCTGCAGGGCGGCGAAGCGGTATGCGAAGCCGCCGGCATTCCATTGGCAGGCGGGCATTCCATCGATTCCGTCGAGCCGATTTACGGGCTGGTGGCCATCGGCATCGTGCACCCGGACAAGCTGAAGAAGAACAGCGACGCACGGGCGGGCGACCTGCTGATTCTCGGCAAAGGCCTGGGCGTGGGCGTGCTGGCGGCGGCATTGAAGAAGAACCTGCTCTCCGCCAACGGCTATGCGCAGATGATCGCCACCACCACCCGGCTCAATGCGGTGGGCAGCGCGCTTTCCAATTTGAGCGGCGTACACGCGCTGACCGATGTGACCGGCTTCGGCCTGCTCGGGCATCTGCTGGAGATGTGCCGGGGCGCGGGGTTGGGTGCAGAGCTGAAATTCGACCAGGTGCCGGTGTTATCCGAAGCCTTGCCGCTGGCGCAGCAGGGTATCGGCCCCGGCGCAATCGAGCGCAACCTGGCGAGCTACGGGCATGAAGTGGATTTTGCCGCGCATCTGGCAACCTGGCAGCAGCGCCTGCTGGCCGATGCGCAAACCAGCGGCGGGTTGCTGGTGAGTGTCGCGCCGCAGGCGGCGGACGAGGTGCTGGCATGCTTCAGGAACGCCGGATTCGAACAGGCGGCGGTGATCGGTACGATGGGGCAGGGCGCGGCGAGGGTAGCGGTGAGTTAAATCTCCCTGCACACCCTCTCCCTAGCCCTCTCCCGCAAGTGGGAGAGGGGATTTGGAACATTTCTTCGCGCTGCCGCGCACCTGTTCCGCCGGGTATTTCAGTGCGTTCTTTTCCAGTTTAAGCAGTGCGGCTTCGCGCAGATCTACGCCCAGCTTGTCCGACAGGCGCACCAGATACAGCAGGATGTCGGCCAATTCTTCGGCGACCGCCTGCTTGTCTTCAGGGGATAGTTCGGCCGACTGTGCTTCGGTGAGCCACTGAAAATGTTCCATCAGTTCGGCGACTTCCACCATCAGCGCCATGCTCAGATTCTTCGGTGAATGGAACTGGTCCCAGTCACGCGCTTCGGCGAACGCGCGCAGCTTGTCGCGCAACATCAGCAGGTCGGACGGGTTTGGCATGGTGCGGCTCCGGCGAAACAGGGGAATGTTCGCGAATTATAACGCGCTACGGAACAGAGATTGTTTCGCAGCCTAAGGTTTTCCCGCTATCTGCCGATATGAGTTCTGTAAACCGGAATCGGCTGCGCTGATCCGGTTGGTCTATTTCAAGGAGTTACTGCGATGAAAACCGAATCTGTTGGAAATGTAGTTAGCACTGCCGCCGTACAATCCAAAAGCAAGCAAGATGGCTCTGTGTCGGAGGCCGGGCAAGCACAAAAGCAGGCAGAACCCGCCAAATCAGGCGTTGACGCTGCCAAGCAAACGCTTAACGTATCCATCCTGAAAGCCTCAATGGAGGTGTCGATAAGCTCCGGCAACAATTCCATGGGCCTGCTTTTTAAATCCGCCATCGAAAATATCAATAAGGTATTGGCGCCCGAACTTGGCAACAACGCGATCCAGGCCGCCGCCAGCTCCGGCCAGGATTTTGGCCCGCAAGCCACTGCCGACCGCATTGTTTCAGCGAGCACGGCGTTCTTCGGCAAGTACGCTGCAAATCACCCGGAAAAAGACCTGAAAACCGCCCTGGATGATTTCATCAAGCTGATCGGTGGCGGTGTTGACAAGGGCTTTGCCGATGCGCGCCAGGTTCTTGATGGCCTGAAAGTGCTGCAAGGGGATATCGCCTCCAACATCGACAAGACCTATCAGTTGATCCAGTCCGGCTTCAAATCATTCGTGGACAACTACCCGAACCCGGATAAAGCCGCTACTGCTCCCGCAAAACCAGCAGGCTGATCATATTGTTTCGGGATGCGCCAAAGCTGTTTTAGTTGCGCACTTTTGATCCCTCAAGCAGACAAAAAAAGGACACCCGCGCGGGTGTCCTTTTGATTCAGGCGGCTGTTGAAGTGGAACAGGGAGGGGTTCACCCAACAGTAACAGCGCCGCCTGAATACTAACGCTGGCAGGCGTACATCTTTTTCAGGAATATATTGATATCGATTGCGGCAAGCTCACGCGGCATTGCCGGGGTCTGGCTTCTTTCGGTATCGGTGTGTTGCTGCAAGGCAAGGGAAGGATTCCAGCCGGCGCATAACACTTCATCGCCGTACTCTTCCATCTTCGAGCCATCCCGTTTGATTTCATAATCGCTCATATTCATGGTTACGATGCTCATGTCACACCTCCGGCTGTGATGTTGCGGGGCAAACATATCACCCTGTAAGAAGTATATCGGCTGCCGGTTGGGAAAGTTTATGCCGGACTTGTCGAAAGGCCGGAATGGCGGGCTGTGCAACCTAGGGGCAAATACAAGCGGTTTCGCCCACTCAACCAAATAAAAAACCGCCCACAAGAGGCGGTTTTGTATTTGGCGGAGAGGGGGGGATTCGAACCCCCGTTGGGATGTTATCCCAAACACGCTTTCCAGGCGTGCGACTTAAACCGCTCATCCACCTCTCCGAAAGGGCGCGCAGGATAAACTAGAACGGTGTTCATCGCAATCAAAAGTCGTTCCTCCACTCGCGCAAGGCAGTAAACACGCTGAGCTCGTCGGTGTCGGCCAGGCCGCGCTGTTGCAGGGTATGGATAAGTTCCGGCTGGGTGCAGCGCAGGAACGGGTTGGTGGCCTTTTCCAGCGCGATGCTGGAGGGCATGGTCGGCAGGTTTATGGCGCGTTGCTGCGCAACTTGTTCGCTACGCCGTTGTATGTCCGGATTATGCGGCTCACAGGCCAGCGCGAAGCGGAGGTTGGCGGCGGTGTATTCGTGCCCGCTATACACGCAGGTGTCGCCGGGCAGTTGTGCGAGGCGCTGTAAGGAGCGATGCAGTTGCGCCAGCGTTCCCTCGAAATTCCTGCCGCACCCTGCACCGAACAACACATCGCCGCAAAATAACATGCCGGGAGCGACGAAAGCCAGGTGATCGTCGAGGTGGCCGGGGATTTCGAGGATGTCGAATACGATGCCTGCCCCGATATTAAACGCGTTGAGTTCGAGCCGGTCGCCCTCGCGCAAGTCGCGGCTGATGTGCGGATTGCCGGGATGCTGTCTCCCGTACACCGGCACGTTGTATACTTCGCGCAATTTTGCGACGCCGCCGATGTGGTCGGCGTGGCGGTGGGTGCACAGGATTGCATCGAGTTGCAGGCCGTGCGTATTCAGGAATGCCAGCACCGGCGCAGCCTCGCCCGGATCGACTACGGCGGCATACCGGTTGTTATGGATCGCCCATATATAGTTGTCCCGCAGGGCGGGTATGGCAGTTATGTCAAACACAGGATAGACAGGAAAGTGGACGATGCCGAATTGTAAGTCAACTGTGCAAAGTTTGAGCGAGTGGCTTGCCACCGCGCAGGGAAGTTATGTGCAGACGCGCGAGCAGGCATACTTTGACCGCACGGTAAGCGATATATTCGGCTACAACGCCCTGCAATTGGGATTGCCGGAGCATGATTTTCTGCGCAGCAGC
Organism: Gallionella sp.; assembly: GCA_028714075.1. Lineage (GTDB taxonomy): Bacteria > Pseudomonadota > Gammaproteobacteria > Burkholderiales > Gallionellaceae > Gallionella. Next base: position 169,274 of record JAQTMZ010000004.1, on the reverse strand, counting down.
CGGATGCCATTGCGCTTTAGCGCGGGCAACCAGGCGGGGAATGCGGTGCGGCTGTGTTGCGCGGAATTGCCGTTCGCCAGCGCCAGCCTTGATCTGGTATTGATGCCGCATGTCCTCGAATTTTCCGAGAATCCACACCAGATACTGCGCGAGGCGGAGCGGGTGCTGATGCCGGAAGGCAGTCTGGTAATTAGCGGCTTCAACCCGCGCAGCCTTTGGGGGCTGCGCCGCGCGTTGGGCGGCAAGGAGTGTTATCCGTGGAACGGCCGTTTTATTACGTTGCCGCGCCTCAAGGATTGGCTTGCATTGCTGGGTTTTGAAGTGGTGGGCGGGCGCTTTGCCGCGTATGCGCCGCCGTTTCACAAAACCAAATGGCTGGAGCGCTACGCCTTTATGGAGGCGGCGGGTGACCGCTGGTGGGCGGTGAGCGGCGGGGTGTATTTTTTGCACGCGATCAAACGCGTACCCGGCATGCGCTTGATTAAACCGCAGTGGAATAATGGCCTGGTGAAAAGGCTGTTGCCGGTGGCACCGAAATTAAACAACAAGATTACCCAGCGTAACGGACATGGCGAGTAGCAATTCCTGATTATGAAACTCGCCATGCCCGTTTTCCCCCGCCCCATCCCTCCCCCGCAAGCGGGAGAGGGTGCGAACGAATCGCTGCGCGAGTTTCACATTAACGGAGCCGATCCGCAATGAACAAGGATGTGGTGGAAATCTTTACCGACGGCGCGTGCAAGGGCAATCCCGGCGTGGGCGGCTGGGGCGCATTGCTGCGCACCAAGGGCAAGGAGCGCGAGCTGTTCGGCGGCGAAGCGCACACCACTAACAACCGCATGGAGCTGATGGGGGCGATCTCCGCGCTGGAGGCATTGAAGCGGCATTGTCATGTCAAGCTGCACACCGACTCAAAGTATGTGCTGCAAGGCATAACCGAGTGGCTGGAGGGCTGGAAAAAACGCGGCTGGAAGACGGCGGACAAGAAGCCGGTGAAGAATGAGGATTTGTGGCGCAGGCTGGACGCGCTGGCGGTACAACACCAGATCGAATGGATATGGGTCAAGGGGCATGCCGGGCATGACGGCAACGAGCGCGCCGATGAGTTGGCAAACCGCGGCGTGGAACTGATACAGGGGAATGGTAATGCGTAAGATCGTTGTGGATACCGAAACCACCGGGCTCGACCCCAAGCAGGGGCATCGCATCATCGAGCTGGCGGCGATTGAGCTGGACGGGCGCAAGCTGTCGCTGCGCCGCTTTCACCGCTATCTCAACCCTGAACGGGAGATTGAAGCGGGAGCGGTGGCGGTGCATGGCTTGACCTACGAGCGTTTGCAGAACGAGGCGAAATTCGCCGATATCGCGGCCAGCTTTCTGGAGTTTATCGAAGGCGCCGAGCTGATCATCCATAACGCGCCGTTCGACATCGGTTTTCTTAATGCCGAGATGGAGCTGATCGGGCTGCCGCCGTTGCAAAACATGGTGATGGATACGCTGAAGGTCGCACGCGAAATGCACCCGGGCAAGAAAAACAGCCTGAATGCGCTGTGTTCCCGCTATGAAATCGACAACTCGCACCGCAGCCTGCACGGCGCATTGCTGGATACCGAATTGCTCGCCGAAGTTTATTTTGCGATGACGCGCGGGCAGGAGAGCCTGCTCGGCGACGACCGCGCACCCGAAGTGCGCCAGCCTGCGGTGCTGAGCACCGATGCGTCGCGCCCCAAGCTGCGCGTGTTGCAGCCGAGCGCGGAAGAGTTGGCCGAACATGCGCAACAGTTGCTCGACATCGACAAGGCCAGCAAGGGTGCGTGTTTGTGGAAAAAGCTGGAGGAGGCGGTTTGAGCATACGCCAGACCATCCGCATCGTTGTGCTGCTCGTACTTGTGCTGGCGGTCTATGCAACGGTGCGTATCTATAATATCTGGGACACGCAACGGGACAGCATCTTTGAACCCGACCCGGTGCTGCAAACCACTCCGGCGCGGCTCGGCGCGCCTTTCGAGGAGCTGCATATTCCCTCTGGAAACGGAACGGAGCACGGCGAATTGCACGCATGGTGGATTCCTGCCGAAAAACACGCGGCGCCCACCGTGCTGTATCTGCATGGCAACGCCCGCAACATCGCACATAATCTGGAGAGTGTGTTGCGTTACCGCGAACTGGGTTGCAACTTGTTGTTGGTCGACTATCGCGGGTATGGTAAAAGCACGGGCGGCAAACCCAGTGAAAACAAGGTGTATGAGGATGCAGAGGCCGCCTGGCAATATCTGCTCAAACAGCGCGGCGTGAGGCCGCAACAGACATTTATTTACGGCCTTTCCCTGGGCAGCGCAATCGCAGTCGATCTGGCAGTACGCCATCCGGAAGCGGCCGGGCTGATCATGGAGAGCAGCTTTACCTCGATGCGGGCGATGGGTGAATTGAGATATGAATTTCTGCCGGTTGATTTATTGCTGAACCAGCGCTTCGAAACGCTGCAAAAAATCCAGCAACTGAAAATCCCGGTGCTATTGATTCACGGCACCTGGGATCAAAGAATCCCTTATGAAATGTCGCAACGGCTGTATGCGGCTGCGCCGCAGCCCAAGTCGCTGCTGCTGATCGAAGGCGGTGAACACAGCAACAGCCGGGCGATAGGCTGGGTCGAGTACCGCAATGCGGTGACGGCCTTCATCAAACAATACGCCCATTAACCAAGCTTTACGGATTAAATATGAAAACAGATGTGATTATTATCGGCTCCGGTGCGGCGGGCATGATGTGTGCCCTGCAGGCCGGACAGCGCGGGCGTTCCGTGGTGTTGCTCGACCATGCCAAGAAACTTGCGGAGAAGATCCGTATCTCCGGCGGCGGGCATTGCAACTTCACCAATCTCAACACCAAACCGGAAAATTTCATTTCCGCCAACCCGAATTTTTGCCGTTCGGCGCTGGCGCGCTACACACCGCAGGATTTCATCGCGCTGCTGCAAAAGCACAACATCGGCTACCACGAAAAAACCCTCGGGCAATTGTTCTGTGACGACGAATCGGAAGTGGTTGTCGCGATGCTGCGCGAAGAGTGTGATGCGGCAGGCGTGAAACGCTTCATGAACTGCGAGATCGGGGAAATCAAGCGTTCTCCTCTCCCCGATGCAGGGAAGGCGCAAGGGGAGAAGGTGAAGTACCACGTCAGCACTTCGCGCGGCGAATTCGAAGCGAAGTCGCTGGTGATCGCCACCGGCGGCCTGTCCATCCCCAATACCGGCGCGACCCCGTTTGGCTATCACGTCGCGGAACAATTCGGCATCCCCATCGCAAAGCTCAAACCGGGACTGGTGCCGCTGAGTTTCGCGCCGGCTGACTGGAAGCCTTATGCCGACCTGACCGGCGTTTCATTCGATGCGGTCGTCACCGTCGGCAAACGTTCGTTCCGCGAAAATGTGCTGGTGACCCATCGCGGCCTGAGCGGCCCGGCGATATTGCAAATTTCCTCCTACTGGCAGCATGGCGAGCCGCTGCATATCAACCTGTTGCCGGATTGCGACATGGCGACCCTGCTGGATCAGCAGAAGAGCAGCAAAAAATTGCTCAGCAATTACCTGATGCAATGGTTCCCCAAGAGTTTTTCCGAGGTGTGGTGCGCGCAGTTGACCGAGCACAAGCACATCGAGAACTTGCCGCTGAACCAATACAACGACAAACAGCGCAAGCAAATCGCCGCGCAACTGCACGATTGGCAGATCACCCCATCAGGTACCTTGGGCTACACCAAGGCGGAAGTGACCTGCGGCGGAATAGATACGCGCGCGCTGTCGTCGAAAACCATGGAGTGCAACGACGTGCCCGGCCTGTATTTCATCGGCGAAGTGGTGGATGTGACCGGGCAACTGGGCGGCTATAACTTCCAGTGGGCGTGGGCATCCGGCTATGCGGCGGGGCAAGCCGTTTGACGGATAATCACTGTTTCTCAATGTGTTTAATGCGCTGTTTTGATGCATATTAAGGAGAACTTATGGCTTCTTCGCACACATGGAATTTTTTTCGCGCCGGAGGATTCGATCAGGTGCAGCTTGATACCGGTGCGGATCTGCTGGCGCTCAAGGAGCTGGATCAGAAGCTGTGGGTAGCACTGAGCTGCCCGACACGCGGCATCGAGTTCGATACCAGGACGCTGGATTTGATCGACAGCGATGCGGATGGCCAAGTGCGCGCCAATGAAGTGCTGGCGGCCATCGCTTGGGCGGGCGGATTACTGAAAAATGCCGATTTATTGGTCAAGGGCGCGGATAGTCTGGCACTGGCCGACATAGACGACCGCAGCGAAGAAGGCAAGCAGGTGCTGGCCTCTGCGCGGCACATCCTGAAAAGCCTCGGCAGGGACGATGCGGCAAGCATCTCGCTGGCGGACATGGCCGACATCGAAAAATTTGTAGCTGGCCTGGAATTCAACGGGGACGGGGTGATTTGCGCCGAGCAGATCGCCGATGCCGGGTTGCGCGCAACCATCGCGGATATTGCCAAGTGCCTCGGCTCGGTAGCGGATTTGGGCGGGGGCGAAGGTGTCAACCAGGATATCGTAACTAGGTTTTTTGCCGAGGCAACCGCTTATGCGGATTGGTATGCCAAGGGGGAGGGCGATGCGGCCATCCAGCTTCTGGGCGAGAAAACCCAAGCGGCGGCAGATGCCTTTCACGCCATAAAGGATAAGGCTGACGACTATTTCACGCGCTGCCAGTTGGCGGCATACGATGCACGCGCAGCCGTGCCGTTGAGCCGCTCTGTCGAAGATTACCAGCAACTCGCCGCGCAAAACCTGTCGGCACAAAATCAGGAAGTGGGTAATTTTCCGCTGGCGACAATAGAGGCGGACAAGCCGTTGCCATTGGTTTCCGGCATCAATCCGGCCTGGCAAGGCAAGGTTGAAGCGTTGCGCGAACAGGTTGTCGCGCCGTTGCTGGGCAATAAAAGAAGCCTGAGTGCGCCGGAATGGGCCGATCTGTGCGCCAGATTTGCGGCATTTGAAGCCTGGCAGGCGAATAAACCGGCAAACAATGTCGAGCAACTGGGCATTGCGCGCCTACGCGAGATTGTCGGTAGCGGCCACAAAGCGGCAATCGATGATCTGGTCGCGCAGGACAAGGCCGTCGAGGCCAAAGTAAAAGCGATCCGTCTGGTGGAAAAGTTGCTGCGCTACAACCGCGATCTGTTCAGTCTGGTGAACAATTTCGTATCGTTCCATAATTTCTATACAGGCAAGGATAAGGCGATATTCCAAGTCGGCACGCTGTATCTGGACGGGCGCAGTTGCGATTTGTGCATCAAGGTCGAGGATGTGGCCAAGCACGCCGTGTTTGCCGGCATGAGCGGCATTTGCCTGGCATATTGCGACTGCGTGCGCAACGGCGGCGCGGAGAAAATGAGCATCGCCGCCGCATTTACCGCTGGCGACTCGGATTTTCTGCTGGTCGGACGCAACGGTATTTTCTATGACCGCAAGGGGCGCGACTGGAATGCCAGTATCGTGCGCATCATCGATCACCCGATCAGTATCCGCCAGGCATTCTGGTCGCCATACAAGAAGCTGTCCAAGATGATCAGCGAGCAACTACAAAAGCTGGCCGCATCCAAGGCCAGTTCGGTGGATGACAAGTTGCTCAAGGCGGTGGTGGACGGCAGCAAACCCGTGATTGAAGCGCCTGCCGCACCGCCCAAGCCGCCTTTCGACGTGGGCAAGTTCGCCGGTATTTTTGCGGCGATAGGCCTGGCGATCGGCGCCATCGGCGGCATTCTCGCCTCGCTTATCAGTGGCTTGCTGGGGCTGAAGTTCTGGCAAATTCCCCTAGCAGTAATCGGCCTGATGTTGCTGATTTCTGGCCCCGCCATGCTGATGGCCTGGTTCAAGCTGAAGAAGCGCAATCTCGGCCCGATACTGGATGCCAGCGGTTGGGCGATCAACGCGCGGGTGCGCATCAATATCCCATTTGGTACCTCGTTGACCGGTCTGGCCGATTTGCCGGAAGGCGCGCAGCGCTCGCTGGTTGATCCGTTTGCCGAGAAGCAGGTGGTATGGCCTTATTACCTGGCGATAGCAACGGGTATCTGCGCGCTGATCGGCTTGTGGTACGTTGGTTTTTTCGGACATAGATGAGCAAATGGATTGGCTATGCCCCGCTGGTGAATTTGTCTGGTGTGAACTTCCGGTCCCGTAATTTGCCGAATTTGCCTGTTGTATAAATTTGTCGTCATGATCAGGTTGTAGAGGTTTCCTTGCGCACCGAAAAATTCGACCCTCAACCGATACTTGCCAGCTTGCCGCTGCTGCCGGGCGTGTACCGCTTTTTCGACGCCAAGGGCGAGGTTTTGTATGTCGGAAAAGCAAAGCAACTGAAAAAACGCGTTGCATCCTACTTCCAGAAAACCAATATTTCACCGCGCATCCGCCTGATGGTGTCGCATGTCGCGCGCATCGAAACCACCGTTACACGCTCGGAAGCCGAGGCGTTATTGCTCGAAAACAACTTAATAAAAAGTTTAAGACCGCGTTATAACATATTGTTCAGAGACGATAAATCTTACCCGTACATCATGCTGACCGGAGATAAATTCCCGCGCCTCACCTACTATCGCGGCGCGCCCAATCGCCAGCATCAATACTTCGGGCCGTACCCGAATGCGTATGCGGCCAAGGAAAGCATCCAGCTCCTGCAAAAGATTTTTCATATCCGCACTTGCGAGAACAGCGTGTTCAGCAATCGCACCCGTCCCTGCCTGCTGCACCAGATCCATCGCTGCACCGCGCCCTGCGTTAAGCTGATTTCGGCGGAAGATTACCAGGCCGATATCCGCAATGCGGTGCTGTTGCTGCAAGGCCGCCATCATGAGGTCGAGCAGACCCTGCGCGCGGCGATGGAGCGCGCGGCGGAAGGGCAGCACTACGAACAGGCCGCCGCGTTGCGCGACCAGTTGCGCGCGTTGCATACGGTGCAGCAAAAACAGTTTGTCGAGTCCACCGGCGGCGCGACGGATGCCGACATCATCGCGCTGGCGCAACAGGACGAGCTGGTCTGCGTAAACCTGGCAATGGTGCGCGGCGGGAGGCATCTGGGCGACAAGAGCTTTTTCCCGGAACATGCCGAAGACTTGTCGGCGGATGAGATCGTGCAGGCGTTTATCGCGCAGCATTACCTGAATCGCAGCGTGCCGCCGCTGCTGGTGTTGGAGGCAGAATGCAACGATGAAGCCTTGGCGCAATTGCTCGGCGAACAGGCCGGGCACGCGGTAAAAATCAGCCAGGCAGCGAGCGGGGAACGCAAGCAGTGGCTGGATATGGCGCAACGCAATGCGCTGCTGGCATTGCAACAGCGCAAAGCGCAGCAGGGCGGGCAGAGGCTGCGCCTGGACAAGCTGCGCGAACTGCTGGACATGCCGGATTTGCAGCGCATCGAATGTTTCGATATCAGCCACACGATGGGTGAAGCGGCGCAGGCTTCCTGCGTGGTGTATGAGAATCTCGACATGCGTAGCAGCCAATATCGCCGCTACAACATTACCGGCATTACCCCCGGCGACGACTATGCGGCGATGCGCCAGGCGCTGACGCGGCGCTACCAGAAACTCTCGGCAGGAGAGGGCGCACGCCCCGACCTGATCCTGATCGACGGCGGTTTGGGGCAATTGCACGTCGCGATGGAGGTGGCGCACGAATTGGGTCTGAATGATCTGGCCTTGATCGGCGTCGCCAAGGGCGAAGAGCGCAAGGCCGGCCTGGAACAACTGGTTTTCCCGGACGGTGCAGTTCGGCAATTGCGCAGCGACGATCCCGCGCTGCATTTGATCCAGCAAATCCGCGATGAAGCGCACCGTTTCGCCATTACCGGGCATCGCGCCAAGCGCGGCAAAGCGCGTATTACCTCATCGCTGGAAGAGATCAGCGGGGTAGGGGACAAGCGGCGGCGCAGCCTGCTGACCCATTTCGGCGGGCTGCGCGAAGTGGCGCAAGCCAGCGTCGAACAGCTCTGCCAAGTGGAAGGAATCAGCAAAGCGCTTGCCGAAGCGATTTACCGGCAACTCCATTGAGAAATCATCAATAATTTTGTTGCCGAAAAGATTTACCAGCGGCTACACTAGGATACCTCTGAATAAACTTATCATGCCGCTCAATATCCCTAATCTGCTTACCTGGTTAAGAATCCTGCTCATTCCGGTATTCGTCGCGGTTTTTTATTTGTCTGATGACACGCTAAAACCGCACCTTAAAAACCTGATCAGCACCGGGGTGTTCCTGCTGGCGGCGATAACCGACTGGCTGGATGGCTATCTGGCGCGCAAATTGAACCAGTCTTCCGCTTTCGGCGCATTCCTCGACCCGGTCGCAGACAAGCTGATGGTGGCCGCCGCGCTGATCGTGCTGGTCAAGCTGGGGCGTGCCGACGCGATCATCGCTTTCATCATCATCGGGCGCGAAATCACCATTTCCGCGCTGCGCGAGTGGATGGCCAAGCTCGGCGAAAGCAGGAGTATCGCGGTTTCGATGCTGGGCAAAATAAAAACTATGTTCCAGATGATCGCAATCCTGCTGCTGCTGTACCACGAACGCCTGCTGGGGGTCGATTGCCAGATGATCGGCTCGCTGCTGCTGTATCTTGCCGCACTGCTTACGTTATGGTCGATGGGGTATTACCTGATGCTGGCTTCGCCCAAGTTGAAGAAACATCAAAACTAAATTGATTTATAGGGCTGCGTCTGTATAATGCGCAGCCTTCGGGGTGTAGCGTAGCCTGGTAGCGCGCCTGCTTTGGGAGCAGGATGTCGGGAGTTCGAATCTCTCCACCCCGACCAGGTTCCAGTAAAATAAAATAGCCTTGAAAAGAATTGTGCCCGTAGCTCAACCGGATAGAGCACCAGCCTTCTAAGCTGGGGGTTACAGGTTCGATTCCTGTCGGGCACACCAGTGTCGGTCAGGCAAAGTTCAGTGGTGGCTGTAGCTCAGTTGGTAGAGTCCCGGATTGTGATTCCGGTTGTCGTGGGTTCGAGCCCCATCAGTCACCCCAAGTTGCAAGCCAATAAAACCGCCACCTTTGGCGGTTTTTTGTTGCGGTATGTTTAACCGGGATTAGCTGTCTTTCGCCTTTAGCAACCCTCCATAACCAAGCAAATCTCCCGCCAGGATATGCTACCGTTCACTCAGCCATTTTTAAGACACTGTCGTCCCCGACCTAAACTTGATCCAGCGCACCTCTCGCGCATCCTGTAAGACAAACACCGATAGAAAATTTCTCATCGCCCTACACCGCAGTCAGCCAAACACCGATAGCGTATTTTAAACATAATAAATACAATTAAATCGGAAGATTTATGCGATTCATTTGGAGGTCTGCAACACGGCAAAGAAGGGTGGCCGCTGACAGTTTTTGGTGGGGAAATAGCCATCGCATTACACGTCAGCACATTTAATTTGTTGCATGAAAGCTCAGATAAAAATTGCGGATTTTTATGTTGTTTCCCAATCTAATGTTTGAGTTTTCAACCAAACTAATGAGGAGACTATCATGCCAGTAGCAAAAGCAATCAATGTAGAAGGGGAGGTCACCGCTACGAATGCACAATGTGAGGTGCGCACTATCAATGAAGGTGACATGGTAGAAGCTGGTGAAATCATCAAAACAGGCGAAGGCGCGAATATCGACTTGGAGTTAATTGGCGGCGGCGTTATATCGTTAGAAGCAAAACAAACACTCACCCTCGACAATGAGTTTCTTGCCACCATTATTCCTGATGCAAAAGATAGCGCTCTATTTGCTGGTGGTGGCGACATCAATAGCATCATCAGCGCAATCAGGAAAGGCAGCAGTCTTGATAGTCTTCTTGAAGACACAGCTGCCGGGCTGGGCAGCAGCAGTGCTACTGCGGGTGGGGCTAGTTCGGAGGGAGGGACTGGTTTTGTAATGCTGACTAGTGTTGTGGAAGCGATTTCTCCGCCAGTTGCTGCAGATCCCAGCCTGAATCGTGGACCGGTGATTGGTAGCGATACTTTTGCCGCTGCCCAAGCCGTTGCCGCAATCCAAGCCGCAGCCCATTTTGCCGCAACTCAAGCAGCTGCCCATGCTGCCGTTATTCAAGCTGCTGCCGCTAACACAGTTATGAGCGATACCATTGCGCCGATTATCACGCTCGACCCATCTGCGGGAGTCAATGCGCCCATCACCGGCACTGTGACGGGCACAGGCAGCGCGGTCAGCGCGGTTCAAGTTACCGCTACCAATGCTGTGACTGGTGCTGCGACGACTGTGATCGTTGCCGTGGCGGTCGATGGAACATTTACGGCTCCGGCACCTGCAGTCACAGGCACTTACACTGTTGCGGTTACCGCAACCGACACCGCCGGCAATACGAGTACCGTTGGTGGCACAGAGGCCAACACAATCGTGGTTGATACCACTGCGCCGGTTATCACGCTCGACCCACCCGCCGGGGTCAACGCACCCATCACCGGCACTGTGACAGACACAGGTGGTACGGTCGGCACCGTTCAAGTTACTGCTACCAATATTGCGACAGGCGTTGCAACAACTACAACCGTTCCTGTTCAGGCCAATGGGGCATTTACGGTTTCTGCACCTACAGACACAGGCACTTACACTGTTACGGTTACCGCAATTGACAACGCTGGCAACGTGAGTGTCGTTGGCGGCAGTACGGCCAACACTGTTGTGGTCGATACTACCGCGCCCGCTAGCGCCACGATCTCGCTGGTCAACGACAGCGGCAACTCGCATACCGACCATCTCACCAACAACGCCGCCCTCACCGTGAGCGCCGCCGCCGAGGGCGTCACCCGCACCTACAGCGTCAATGGTGGCGAAGCGACATCCAGCTACACCGCGCCGACCGCGGACGGCAACTACACCGTCAGGGTCACCGATATCGATGCCGCCGGCAACGCGACTACATCGAGCCTGTCTTTCGCGCTCGACAAGACCGCCCCAGCGGGCGCCGCAATCTCGCTGGTCAACGACAGCGGCAGTTCGCCCACCGATCTCCTCACCAGCAACGCCGCCCTCACCGTGAGCGCCGCCGCCGAGGGCGTCACCCGCACCTACAGCGTCAATGGTGGCGAAGCGACATCCAGCTACATCGCGCCGACCGTGGATGGCAACTACACCGTCAGCGTCACCGACACCGATGCCGCCGGCAACGCGACGACATCGAGCCTGTCTTTCGCGCTCGACAAGACCGCCCCAGCGGGCGCCGCGATCTCGCTGATCAACGACAGCGGCAGTTCGCCCACCGATCTCCTCACCAGCAACGCCGCCCTCACCGTGAGCGCCGCCGCCGAGGGCGTCACCCGCACCTACAGCGTCAATGGTGGCGAAGCGACATCCAGCTACACCGCGCCGACCGCGGACGGCAACTACACCGTCAGGGTCACCGACACCGATGCCGCCGGCAACGTGACGACCTCAAGCCTCTCTTTCACGCTCGACACTACGGCGACCGCCTCCATCACGGTCGATAACATCACCGCCGACAACATAATCAATGCCGCTGAAGCGGGCGGCATCATCGCTGTCACCGGTGCTGTGGGTGGCGACGCCAAGGCAGGCGACCCCGTCACCCTTACCGTCAACGGCAATGAATTCAGCGGTACAGTTAACGCGGATAAGACATTCAGCATCAATATTGCGGGTGCCAACCTGCAGGCGGACGCTACCATCGACGCAAAAGTGACTGGACAAGACAGTGCGGGCAACCCATACGAAGGCACGACCACGCACACGCATGGCGTGGACACTGTGGTTGGAGAAACGTTAAGAGGCGGCCATGGTGACGACACGCTGGTGGGAGGTGCTGGCAACGATACGCTGTACGGCTATGAGGGTAAGGATAATCTGTACGGTGGTGCCGGTAACGACACGCTGTACGGCGGCGAAGGCAAGGACACGCTACACGGTGGCTTGGGTAATGACCTGCTATATGGTGGTGAGGGTAAAGATGTATTCGCTTGGTCACCGGCGGATATTGGCAGGCCTGGCAATCCTGCAGTTGATACCATTGCCGACTTCAAGAGTAAAAATGACAGTATAGATTTGCGCAACTTGCTTGACGGTGTAGAAGTCGGAAAAAATGATATCGGCAACCTGCTCAGCTACATCAATGTCAGCAAAGAGGGAGCCGACACGGTTCTTCGTATCAGTTCGCAAGGTGGCTTCGATAATGGCGAATACCATCCCAGCAAAGAAGATCAAACCATCGTTATCAAAAATGCCGACCTCACGGTTCAAAATGGCGAGCATGAACATGATGAACATGAACATGGTGTCGATCAGACTGCAACATTGCTCAATATGTTGAAGAACGGCAACCTGAATGTGAATGGCAACTGAATAATTCTGACGTTGCCGATTAGATTAGTGGCAATTCTGTTGCCGTTTTTGCTTATGAGTCGAATATCTTCATCATTTCCACGCCCCGCATGGGAACGCTGCCTTTTCTAAAGGAGAATGCAAATGAACCAACCCAGACACCTTTTCATCGCACCGGGCGCAAAGCTCAGGGCAAACTGGCTGGAAGCATTTCCGGGTGCTTCGCTGTGCAACCGGATTCCGGCGACCCCCAATGCCGATGTTATTTGGGTGCTGTTGCCGGAAGAGGGCGATAGCGTAAAACTGCTCACCGAATGCCGTTTGGCCGCCGGTAAATTGCCGGTTATTGCCATTTCCGATCTTCCCAGCAATCAGCAGGGGCTGACCGCACTGGGCACAGGCGTGGCGGGATATTGCAATGGGCATGCGGCGTCAGCGGTGCTCCAGCAAGTTGCCGAAACAGTGCTTGGCGGGGGTATATGGGTAGGGCAATGGCTGCTGCAACGGCTGTTGGCGGGGGTGGCGCGTGCTGCAGCCCAGAAATTTACACTGCCCGAGGTTTCCACATGGGCATCCGGTCTAACCGAGCGCGAGATCGAAATCGCGCGCACCGCTGCAACCGGCCTTGGCAATAATAAAATCGCCAGCCAGCTCAACATTGCGGAATGCACCGTCAAGATGCAGCTTGATTCTATTTTCGATAAGCTTAAGCTGCGCGATCGGATGCATCTAACGCTGCTGGTCAATGGAGTAGTCAAAAGCTGATTACATAGATTGTCTCGTTGCCAACATGGGCGCGGGTTTTGGAGCCTTGAAGCGTTGTCTGTTAGCCATGTGAATAAAGGAAATATGATACAAAGGCAATTTTTCAGGTATCTTATATCCTGTTAATCGCCTGACCAACAACAAAACATGGCTCTGTTCAAATTTATTCACCTGCTTGCTGTCCTGATCTGGGTAGGCGGCATGTTTTTCGCGTATGTGGTATTGCGCAAGGCTACCGCTGAAGCGCTCGACCCGTCACAGCGCCTGCGTCTTTGGGCCGCAGTATTGCGTCTTTTCTTCAACTGGGTGTGGGCCGCAGTTGGCGTAATACTGATCACGGGCTTTTATTTGATTTATCTGTATGGCGGTATCGCCCATGTGTCGCGCTATGTGCATGTAATGCTGGCGTTGGGATTGGTGATGATGGTAATCCATGGCTACATGTTTTTCACCCACTATGTACCGTTCAGCCTGCATGTCGACAGACGTCGCTGGAAAGAAGCGGGAGAGCCGTTAGACACAATACGCAAACTGCTTGCAGTGAGTTTGGCACTGGGACTATTGACCGTGGGCGCGGCACTGATCGGAATGGCGCGAATGTAGGCTGCACGGTTTGCCTGCTTGATACTCACCATACTTCAGGCCGTAGTGCCCCATGGAGTTTCTAGAAACCTCCTTCACTGGTGGTTTTTTCTGCACCGACTACCTTCAAAAACACTTCTCCATATTTCGCCAGCTTGGCCTGCCCGACACCGCTGATTTCACCCAATTCGGCAAGACTGCCGGGGCGACGGTTGAGGATTTCCAGCAGCGTGCTGTCGTGAAAGATGACATAGGGGGGCACACCCTGCTCGCGTGCGAACTCCATGCGTTTGGCTTTGAGCGCAAGCCATAAGGGGTTTTCATTTGCCCCGGCAAAAGGTTCGCGTGATTTGCTTAAGCGTTCTGCGCGTATCGCTTTGCGCTTAACCGGGTCGGCATCGCGGCGCAGCCACACTTCCTGCTCACCGCGCAATACCGGACGCGCGGTTTCGGCGAGCTTCAGGCCGCCGTAGGCTTCGCTGTCGGCCTCCAGCAGGCCGCCCGCCACCAGTTGGCGGTACACACTGCTCCATTGTGCGGCACTCAGTTCCTTGCCGATGCCGAAGGTGGAGAGCGTGTGGTGATTGAATTTCTCGACTCGTTCGGTAGCCTTGCCGACCAGCACGTCAGTCAAGTGCCCCGCGCCGAAGCGTTGTCCGGTGCGATATACGCAGGACAACGCCATCTGGGCCGCTTGGGTGGCATCCCAGGTATCCACCGGCTCCAGGCAGTTATCGCATGCGCCACAATTGCCCGGATGTTCTTCGCCGAAATAGCGCAGCACGGTTTGGTGGCGGCAGGCGGTGGATTCGCAGTAGCCGAGCAGGGCGTCCAGCTTCTGCCGTTCCAGCCGTTTGCGTTCTTCGGGGGCATCGCCGCCGTCGATCATCTGGCGCATCGACACCACATCGCCGAGGCCGTAGGCCAGCCAAGCGTTGGCGGGCAGGCCGTCGCGACCGGCACGGCCGGTTTCCTGATAGTAGCCTTCCATGCTCTTGGGTAGGTCGAGATGCGCGACGAAGCGCACGTTGGGTTTGTCGATGCCCATGCCGAACGCTACCGTCGCCACCATCACCACGCCTTCCTCGCGCAGGAAGCGGCTCTGGTTGGTAGTGCGCGTCACGGCGTCCAGCCCGGCGTGGTAGGGCAGGGCATCCCAGCCGTGCTCCTTTAACCATGCGGCGGTTTCCTCTACTTTTTTGCGCGACAGGCAATACACGATGCCCGCATCATTCGCATGTTCCGCTTCAAGAAACGCCTGTAACTGCTGGCGCGCATTGGATTTTTGCGTGACGCGGTAGCGGATGTTGGTACGGTCGAAGCTGGAGACAAACTGGCGCGCCTGTTCCAGCGCCAGACGTTCGACGATCTCGCCGCGCGTCGGAGTATCCGCTGTCGCGGTGAGCGCAATACGCGGCACAGCGGGAAAACGTTCGTGCAATATCGTCAGCGCGCGATATTCGGGGCGGAAATCATGCCCCCATTGCGAGACGCAATGCGCCTCGTCGATGGCGAACAAAGCCAGCCCTGAATTTGACTGCACCTGTTCCAGCAGGGCGAGGAAGCCGGGCATCAGCAGGCGTTCCGGGGCGACATAGAGCAGGTCGAGTTCGCCGCGCAGCAGGCGGCTTTGCACTTCGCGCGCGGCATCGGCGCTGATGCTGGAATTGAGAAATGCCGCCTTCACCCCGAGTTGGCGCAAGGCATCTACCTGATCCTGCATCAGCGCGATCAGCGGCGATACCACGATGCCAGCCCCCGATCGCAGTAATGCAGGTATCTGATAGCATAATGATTTTCCGCCGCCGGTGGGCATCAACACCAGCGCGTCGCCGCCCGCAACGATATGCTCGACTATCGCCTGCTGCTCGCCGCGAAAGGCGGCATAGCCGAACACGTCATGAAGTATCTGTCGGGCTGCATGGGATGTCATGAGTGATTTAGGTGGCATAGTTGACGATGGGAGTATTACAATTTCAAAAATGAATCGGTTTCGACCCCGATCAGTGGTAGCATTTTAGCGCGCGAAGAGTCGCAAAAGGAGTTAAATAAATTGAACCAAACGCCGGAAAACCTTATCGAGGTTAACGATCTCCATTTCGCATATGGCCAACATGGGGTGCTGAAAGGCATCAACCTCACCATCCCGCGCGGCAAGATTGTTGCCATTCTCGGCGTCAGCGGATGCGGCAAAACTACCCTGCTGCGCCATTTTGGCGGCCAGTTGCGGCCATCGCGCGGCAGCGTGAAATTTATGGGGCAGGTGGTTCACGAACTCAATAACGACGAGTTGTACAAGATGCGCCTGAAAATGGGCATGATGTTCCAGGTGAGCGGGTTGTTCACGGACTTGTCGGTGTATGACAACCTTGCCTTCCCGATGCGCGAGCATACCGGTCTTTCAGAAGAAATGATCCACGACCTGGTGTTGATGAAGTTGCATGCCGTGGGGTTGCGCAATGCCCGAAACCTGATGCCGAGCGAGCTTTCCGGCGGCATGGAGCGTCGCGTGGCACTGGCGCGGGCGATCGCCACCGATCCCGCGCTGATCATCTACGACGAGCCGTTTGCCGGCCTCGACCCGATTTCCCTAAACACCGTCGCAAACCTGATTCGACGCCTGAACGACGCACTCGGTGTGACCTCGGTCGTGGTGACCTACGACCTATCGGAATCGCTCAAGGTAGTCGATTATGTATATTTCATTCATGATGGCGTGATCGTCGCAGAAGGCGATGTATCGGAAATGCTCAACTCTAAAGACCCGTTTGTCCGGCAATTTGTCCATGCCGAGCCGGACGGTCCGATAGCCTTTCAATATCCCAGCAAGCCGTATGAGGAAGAACTGCAAATTGTAAAAAGAGGTTGAAACTATTCGTCGGCGGATTCAACTCTGAAGTGCAACTTTTGTAAGAGCAGCACACATAATTCGGTGAAATGTCGGGGTTTACCTCACCGAATTACGGCTTTCCGGCCTTGTGGTAATGCCCGATCAACCCGCTGGTCGAGGCATCATGCGTGGACCTCATCCCCGCATCGCGCAGTTCCGGCAGAATTTTCCCTGCCAGTTGCTTGCCCAGTTCCACGCCCCATTGGTCGAACGAGTTGATGTTCCAGACCATGCCTTGCACGAACACCTTGTGCTCATATAACGCGATCAACATGCCCAGCGTGTGCGGGTCGAGCTTGTCGAACAGCAGGGTATTGGTCGGTCTGTTGCCGGGGAAAACCTTGTGTGGCAGCAAGGCCTCCAGCGCTTCGCCGCGCAAACCTTGCGCGGTGAGTTCGGCGCGCGCCTCCTCAGCGGTCTTGCCGAGCATCAGGGCTTCGGTCTGCGCGAAACAGTTGGCCAGCAGGATCGAATGGTGTTCGCCGGAGGGGTTTTGGCTGTGCAGCGGAGCCAGAAAATCCGCCGGAATCAGGTGTGTACCCTGATGGATGAGCTGGTAAAAGGCATGCTGGCCGTTGGTGCCGGGTTCGCCCCACATCACCATGCCGGTATCGTAATCCACCGCATTGCCGTCGCGGTCCACGCTCTTGCCGTTGCTCTCCATCTCCAGTTGTTGCAGGTAGGCAGGGAAACGATGCAAATATTGGTCATAGGGCAGCACGGCGTTTGATTCAGCGCCGAAGAAGTTGCCGTACCAGATGCCGAGCAGCCCCATCAGTACCGGAATATTCTGGTCCAGCGGTGCGCTACGGAAGTGCTCGTCCATCGCATAGGCGCCGCCCAGCAACTCCTCGAACCTGTCCATGCCGACATACAGCGCAATAGGCAGGCCGATAGCCGACCAAAGCGAATAGCGCCCGCCGACCCAATCCCAGAATTCGAATACATTTTCGGAATTGATGCCGAATTTGGCGGTAGCTTCGAGGTTGGTGGAGACGGCGGCAAAATGTTTTGCCACGGCTTGCTCATCGCCTAATTTCTCGATCAGCCATGCGCGCGCCGAGCGGGCATTGGTGAGGGTTTCCTGCGTGGTTAAGGTCTTCGAGCTGATGATGAACAGCGTGGTTTCGGCGTCCAGCTTTTTCAGCGTTTCGGCAAGGTGCGTACCGTCTACATTGGATACAAAGTGTGCGTGCAGCTTCGGGTCACCATAAGGCTTGAGGGCTTCGCACGCCATCAACGGGCCGAGGTCGGAGCCGCCGATGCCGATGTTGACGATGTCGCTGATGGCTTTACCGGTGTGGCCAACATGCCGTCCATTGCGCACCGCATCGGAGAAACGCCGCATCAGCCCCAGCACACGCCGCACATCGGGCATGACATCCTTGCCGTCCACATAAACCGGATGGCCGGAACGGTTGCGTAGCGCGGTGTGCAAAGCGGCGCGCCGTTCGGTGAAGTTGATCTTCTCGCCGCCGAACATGCGCCCGATACAGGCGGGCAACCCGGCTTGTTCGGCCAAAGCCGCCAGTAGTTTTACCGTTTCGCCATTGATACGGTTCTTGGAGTAATCGAACAGCAGGCTGCCGAATTGCAACGAAAATTTGCTGAAACGCGCCGGGTCATCCTGGAACATTTGGCGCATGTGAACCGGCCCGATGGCAGCGTGGTGCGCCTGAAGTGCTTGCCAAGCCGGGGACTGCGTAAGCATCGACATGATGTTGAGCTCTCAATCAAGTTAAAAACTATATTTATCCGCAGATTACACAGATCCATACAGGTTTTGAAGCGCTCGCTGATCAGCCTTCTGGCACCAAGATCACGCCAGCCAGTGGCGGCAACGCAATCTCGGCAGAGTAGGGCAGCCCCATCCAGGGTATCGCTTCTGCCTGGATCAAACCGGCATTACCGAGGTTGCTGCCCGCGTAATGTTCCGAATCACTGTTCAGCACTTCGCGGTATTGGGTCTGTATCGGCAGGCCGAGACGATAACGGTTGCGCGGCACGGGCGTGAGATTCAACGCGACTACGGCGCTGGAGCCGTCGCGGGCGCGCCGCTGGTAAGACAACACCGACTTTTCCGCATCGTTACAATCTATCCACGCGAAACCTTCATGCTGAAAATCCATGTCATGCAGCGCGGACAGCTTGCGGTAAAGCAGGTTGAGGTCATGCGCCAGATTCTGCATACCGCAATGCACTTTTTGCCCGAGCTGCCACCATTCCAGTTCCCATTTCGATTGCCACTCGCGCCCCTGCGCAATTTCGTTGCCCATGAAGTTGAGCTTCTTGCCGGGGCTGGTCATCTGGTATGTCAGTAGCAAACGCAGGTTAGCAAATTTTTGCCACGCATCACCGGGCATCTTGGACAACAGCGAACCCTTGCCATGCACCACCTCATCATGCGAAAACGGCAGCACAAAGTTTTCGGTATAGGCATAAAGTTGGCCGAAGGTAAGCTGGTTGTGGTGGTAGCGGCGATGCACCGGGTCGTGGCGGAAGTAGGTCAGCGTGTCGTTCATCCAGCCCATGTTCCATTTGATCGAGAAACCCAGTCCGCCCAGATAAACCGGGCGCGACACGCCCGGCCAGGCGGTGGATTCTTCCGCCATGGTCAGCGCGCCGGGGAATTCCTCATGCACCATGACGTTCATCTCGCGCAGGAAATCCACCGCTTCGAGGTTTTCGCGACCACCGTATTTATTGGGTATCCATTCCCCCGCATTACGCGAATAATCCAGATACAGCATCGAAGCCACCGCATCGACACGCAGCCCGTCAAAATGGAATTCGGCTAGCCAGAAGTGCGCGCTGGACATCAGGAAAGTTTTAACTTCGTTGCGCCCGTAGTTGAAGACATGGGTGCCCCATTCCTGATGAAAGCCCAGGCGCGGGTCTTCGTGCTCGTACAAGGCCGTACCATCGAAGCGCGCCAGTGACCAGCTATCCTGCGGAAAGTGTGCCGGTACCCAATCCAGAATCACACCGATGCCTGCCTGGTGGCAGGTATCCACGAAATGGCGCAACTCGTCCGGTGAGCCGAAGCGGCTGGTGGGCGCAAAATACCCGGTAGCCTGATAGCCCCACGATTCGTCCAGCGGGTGCTCGGAAATAGGCATGAGTTCAACGTGCGTGTAACCCATGCCTTTGACATAGGGCACGAGGTCGGTTGCCAATTCTCTATAGGTATAAAAACGACCATCGGGATGGCGCTTCCACGAACCGGCATGTACCTCATAAATGTTGATTGCGCCGTGCAACCAGTCCCATTGACCGCGCTGCTTCATCCACTCGGCATCTTGCCAATGGTGCTCATAGGCAGGTGCGGTGAGTGCGGCGGTGCCGGGGCGCAACTCATAGCCTTGCGCATAAGGGTCGGTTTTTGTCAGCAAGTGGCCGGTATCGCGGTTGCGAATTTCATAGCGATACAGCGCATTCCGCAGTATCTCTGGAATAAACAATTCCCACACGCCGCTGGAACCGAGCGAGCGCATCGGATGCACACGACCATCCCAGCTATTGAATTCGCCCACCACGCTGACGCGCTCGGCGTTCGGCGCCCAAACAGCAAAGCGCACGCCTTTTACGCCATCGATTTCAATGGCATGGGAGCCGAGCATCCGATAGCCTTGGCGCAGCTTGCCCTCGCTGAACAAATACAAATCCTGCTGGGAAATATGCGGCAGGAACTGGTAGGGGTCAAAAATTTCATGGGTTGCGCTGCCGTAGTGCATGCGCAGGCGATAAGGGCGGGCGGGTTCGTTTTTGCCGTGCCATTCAAATACTCCGCCAAGGTGGACACGCTTGAATACAGTAGTTTCGGTATTGCTCAGCAACTCAACATCGGTAGCGTGAGGTTCATATACTCTGATAACCCATTCTGCACCTTTGCGATGCAGGCCGAGTAGCCCGAAAGGGTCGCAAAGACGAGCTTGCAGCAGCGATTCGATTAGCTTTTTCATTTATGCCACCGTTGCCATTGTTCCTTGTCAAGTGGGACAATTGTAAACGATAATGACCGCTCTACAGCAAGGTAAATTAAATTAGCGAGGCGATAATGAAAGCTGAACATGGTTACCTGCAAAAAAAATATCATCTCGCTGCTGGAGAGATGGCATCGCGGTTTGTCAGCCGCATCACCAAGAACACCTATGCGATGGTGCTGGCAGGCGGTCGCGGCAGCCGCCTGTATCAACTGACCGATTGGCGTGCCAAGCCCGCCGTTCCGTTCGGCGGCAAGTTCCGCATCATTGATTTCGTATTGTCGAATTGCGTAAATTCCGGCATCCGCCGCATCGGGGTGGCAACGCAGTACAAATCGCACAGCCTGATCCAGCACATCCAGCGCGGCTGGTCTTTTTTGAATGGTCAGTTTGGCGAGTTCGTCGATTTATTGCCCGCGCAACAGCGGGTCAGCGAAGACCACTGGTATCAGGGAACCGCCGATGCGGTGTTTCAGAATCTCGATATTTTGCGCGGAAGCAAGCCGGATTTTGTGCTGATACTGGCCGGGGACCATGTATACAAGATGGATTACGGCAAATTGCTGGCTTTCCACGTCGAAAGCAAGGCCGACATGACGGTAGCCTGTTTGGAGGTGCCGATTGCCGATGCGACCGCGTTTGGTGTGATGGGAGTAGACGGGGATTCCCGTGTCGTCGAGTTTGCCGAGAAACCGGCCAGCCCTGCACCCATGCCGGGCAAGCCCGACAAGTCGCTGGCCAGTATGGGTATCTATGTATTTAATACCCGCTTCCTGTTTGAGCAATTGATACGCGATGCCGACGATCCGCATTCAAGCCACGACTTTGGCAAGGATTTAATCCCGTATATGATTTCGAGGTATCGCGTGTTTGCACAGAATTTCGAGCGTAGCTGTGTGGGGACAGAGAGCGGCCATGGGCCTTATTGGCGCGATGTGGGAACCATTGATTCCTACTGGGAAGCCAACATGGAGCTAACCAAAGTCATTCCCGACCTGAATATGTACGATCGTGAATGGCCGATCTGGACGCATCAGGAGCAACTGCCGCCGGCCAAGTTTGTGTTCAACGATGACGACCGGCGCGGTATCGCCATTGATTCGCTGGTTTCCGGCGGGTGTATCGTAAGCGGCTCGACGGTGCGCAGTTCGCTGTTATTTTCCAACGTGCGGGTGGATAGTTATTGCAACATCGAGGATTCGGTGTTGTTGCCCAATGTAGAAGTTGGCCGTAATGCGGTTCTGCGGCGCGTCATTGTAGACAAGAACTGCAAAATTCCGGAAGGGTTGGAAGTGGGCATCAATCCGGAACATGACCGCGAGCGCTTTCATGTCAGCCCGAATGGCGTGACGCTCATTACCCCGGAGATGCTCGGGCAGAAGGTTCACAGCCTGCGCTGATTCGAGCAAGAATTGCAACGATCATTATGGAAAAATCCGTTGATTTAGTTTTTCTCTGGCATATGCACCAGCCGGATTACCGCGATTATGCAAGCGGCGATTTCGTGTTGCCGTGGACTTATTTGCACGCCATCAAGGATTACACCGACATGGCCTATCACCTCGAGCAACATCCCAAGGTGCATGCCGTGGTGAATTTTGTACCGATACTGCTCGACCAACTGGAAGACTACGCAGACCAGTTTGCCACCGGCCAGTTACGCGATCCGCTGCTGAGAATGCTTGTCCACGACAAGAATACACGCGGTGAGCTGTCGCCGGAACAGTGCCAATTCATTCTCGATGCCTGTTTTCTCACCAATCACACCAAGATGATTGCGCCCTATCCGACCTATAAACGCCTGCTTGAATTATTCGAGCGTTTGCAGGCTGACGGGGAAACCGCCTTGTCATATTTATCGCATCAATATATGGCGGACTTGCTGACCTGGTATCACTTGGCCTGGTGCGGCGAAAGCGTGCGCCGCGAGAGCGATCTGGTGATAAATCTGATGAGCAAAGCCGAGGGCTTCAGCCTCGAAGACCGCCAGCAATTGCTCGCGCTTATCGGCAAATTGGTGAGCGGCATCATTCCGCGCTATCGCAAATTGGCGGAATCCGGGCAAATCGAAATTTCCTCAACCCCGCATTACCATCCGCTGGCTCCGCTGCTGATTGATTTCAACAGTGCCCGTGAAGCCATGCCTGAAGCGCCGTTGCCCTTGTCCATCCGTTATCCGGCAGGGAAAATACGCGTTGCCGCGCATATTGCCAAAGCCAAACGCAGCCATGCAGCACGTTTTGGCAGCGAACCAAAAGGCATGTGGCCTGCCGAGGGTTCAATCTCGGATAGCACGCTGGCCGTAATGGCAGAGGAGGGATGTCGCTGGATTGCCAGCGGTGAAGGGGTTCTGGTGAATAGCCTGCGCCATTACCAGCACAATGTTCCAGACCGGGTTCAATATTTGTACCGGCCTTACCGTCTGGACAAGGGGTGCGACGGCTTGCAATGTTTTTTCCGCGATGATCACCTGTCTGATTTGATCGGTTTTGAGTATTCGCGCTGGCACGGCAAAGATGCCGCCCGCCACTTTGTCGAACAGATCGAGGCGATTGCCACCAATGCGCCGAATGGTGAAAGACCTATCGTCAGCGTCATCCTGGATGGAGAAAATGCTTGGGAATCATATCCTTATAATGGGCACTACTTTCTGGATGAGCTTTACACCATGCTTGAATCCAGCACTCGGATCCGAACAACCACTTACAACGAATATGTGGGCCAATTAACTGTGCGCCCGGAATCCGATTGTGCTCGCGTCCATAATCTTGCCGGCATTGTCGCAGGCAGTTGGGTTTATGGTAATTTTTCAACCTGGATAGGTTCTCCAGACAAAAACAAAGCTTGGGACTTGCTGTGTGGTGCCAAGCATAGTTTCGACATGGTAATGAGTAGCGGACGGCTCAGCCAGGCAGAACAAGAGGCTGCCGAGAAACAGCTTTGTTCCTGCGAAAGCTCGGACTGGTTCTGGTGGTTTGGCGATTACAACCCGTCTCATTCGGTAGCCAGCTTTGACCGCCTGTTTCGGCATAATCTCACCGAGTTATACCGCTTGCTGAAATTGCCGCCACCGATAAACCTCTCCGTACCCGTCAGCCAGGGGAGCGGACATCCGGAGTCGGGTGGCGCAATGCGGCGCGCTTCCTGATCACGTAGCCATGACATGCCTATGTTAAATATGCGAGCTAGCGGTGTGTTACTTCATCCCACATCGCTTCCCGGCAAGTTTGGTGCTGGCGACTTGGGGGAGAATGCATACCGGTTTATCGATTGGCTGAAAAGCGCCGGTCAGACCTATTGGCAGGTACTGCCGCTGGGCGAAATTGGCCCCGGTAACTCTCCATACATGAGCAAGTCCGCCTTCGCTGGCAATGTCCTGCTGATCGATCTCTATGAGTTAGCCAAGTATGGATGGCTGAGCCAGAGCGATCTGGAGCCTTTGCCGGAATTCAGTGCCAGCCGGGTCGATTTCGCATTGACGCGACCCTTTCGCATGGAACGTCTGCGTCGCGCCGCCAATAAATTCTTCTCATTAAACAATGGAATGCAGCAGGAATATAAAGAGTTTTGTAATGATGAAAGCGACTGGATTGAAGACTACGCGCTGTTCATGGCAATCGCCGAACACCACAATCATCAGGAATGGAATCTCTGGCCGACCGATCTGGTTCACCGGGACAACCAAGCGTTAAGCAAGGCAAAGAGAGAGTATGCCGAAGAGATGAACTTCTGGAAATTCTGCCAGTGGCGTTTCGCGCATCAATGGTTCAGATTGAAAGAATACGCCAACACCAATGGGATATGGATCATCGGCGACGTACCCATCTTTGTCGCCTACCAGTGTGCGGACGTGTGGGCACATCAGGAATTATTCAAACTGGATGAAAGCGGATGCCCTTTAGTGGTTGCCGGAGTTCCGCCCGATTATTTCAGCGAGACAGGGCAACTATGGGGGAATCCCGTTTACCGCTGGGAAATCCACGAAAAGACGGGATTCGCATGGTGGGTTGCGCGTATACGACATGCGCTACGCCTTACTGACCTCGTGCGTGTCGATCACTTCCGAGGATTCGCCGCCTATTGGGAAATACCGGCAGACGCCCCCAACGCCATCGATGGAAAATGGGTGGAAGTTCCTGGGGATAAGCTGTTTCATGCGCTACAGCAAAGCTTCCCATATCTGCCTATCATCGCCGAGGATCTGGGGGTGATTACCCCGGACGTGGTCGAACTTCGTGACAAATTCGGGCTTCCCGGTATGCGTGTCCTGCATTTCGCCTTTGCCGAAGATGAAGACAACCTTTTCCTGCCGCATCACTATATACCGAATACCGTTGCCTATACGGGAACTCATGACAACGACACAACCATAGGCTGGTGGAGTACGGCATCTACCAATGAAAAAGCCTTCGCCCAACAATACCTGAAGAGTGAGGGGCATGCTATTCAATGGGACATGATGCGAGCACTTTCAAGTTCAGTTGCGAATACGGTCATTTTTCCCATGCAGGATATTCTTGGATTATCCGGCGAACACCGGATGAATTTCCCAGGTCACCCGGCAGGCAATTGGGAATGGCGCTTCTCATGGGAGCAGGTTAGGCCGGAACAAACTCAAGAGTTGGCCCGCATATCTGCCGAATATGAGCGGCTTCCTTATAGTCTTCGTATTGATAGGCGATGAGTAACTATTTGAATAACCAATGAAAGTGCACTGTTGCCAATTTGACATAATATACATTATGCGAATATCCGCCTTACCGATTAGGGCAAAACGATAACCAGCCATCCGGCAACCCCCTAATCGGATAAATAAGGGGTTCTGCTATGAAACAAGTTCTTCAAATTCTTTCCGCCAAAAACAAGTCCGGCGTCGGTAGTAAATCTCAAAAAGCCTATTCCATGAATATTTGCCAGTGCGTTGTAACTGACGCTGAAACTGGTGAACTGCAAGTCGGCGAGCTGGCAATTTTCGAGGAAGCTGAAAAATTGCCTCTGCCCGGTCTTTACGAGGCCGAATTCAAAATCGGCGTGGATTTTCAAACTAAGAAGATTGGCGGCGTTCTCGTTGGCCTTACGCCCTGTTCTCCAAAACCAAATATTACGAGCGATAAGCCAGTCGCAAATGTCCCTTCATCGGCTAAGGGCGCGGCTCTGTAATGTCTCTTACGCCGGAAGAAAAAGAATTGGTCAGAAACCGTGCCAATGCGTTTGTTGAGCGTTTGAACATTCGCAGGGCTGTTTCTTGGCTGTTCGTTCTCATTCCGGCGCTTGAGTTGGCCTATCTGTACCTTAAATCATCCTAACGGGTGGTTTTTGGTGGGGGGCTTTGCCTGTGCCTAGTAGTCGTTGCGGGTGAGGTTCTCCAGCCAAAAATTTAAGACTAAAACAGGGAGAAAAAAAAATGGCTGATTATAAATACCATCTGGAAGATACCCGCCGCCCTCTCGGCACTTCTCTGTGCGGCCACGTTAGTTACTTTGCTGCATCGATTGTTACAAAAAGCCAGTTTGATTTATTGGAGCCGGATGAACAGTGCAAAAGGTGTGCAGGTAAGTTGAATAATTTTACCCCCATTCGCATTCCATCTAAGAGGGTCGGCCATGTATCGCAATAACCTTACATGTTTTCATTGTCGCAAATTTAACCGTTCCGAGGCTCGGTGTGTGCCAGGTCATAACGTATATGCAAAGTCTGATTCTTTTGCGTGTGCTAATTTTAATCGGATACCGGATATTCGTAGACAGCCTTATGAACAGCATGCCGAGCTTGCACGGCGTAAGGGTGATTTAAAAGTTTTGTAATAAAGAATTCGGGGATAGACGCCCCGCATCTGCGCCCCGTCAGCTTACGGGATTTTTGAAAGGAAATATCATGCAAGTAGGAGCCTCAGCAGCAATTTTGACAAGCATCGGCGTTGTCGCCACGGAAGCGGCTCTTGTCGCGTCCGCATCTGTGATCTTGTATGCCGGTATGCACGGCTTCAAGATTCTCCGCCGCGCGTTCTAAGTATTATGGCAACGGGTAGCCTTGTGAGTGGTGTTTGCTATGAAACTGTGGCACTCGCGCAAGATGCTTATTTTTCAGGGCTTCCCGTCCAGTCGTCTTTAACTGCATCTGGTGTGTTGTTGACCACACAGCATGTCAAAGATGCTAATAGTGTTTGGAATATAAAACAGGTTTCAACAGATACAGTAGGTGTTCAGACGGTTGTCTATCAGGTCGTTGTATCCCCTCCTTCATTTCCTGCGTGTTACTCCCCATTTGAAAGTTTTTCTGATGGCGTAACGATTGGCTGGGCAGTCGCTGCCATGTTGGTTGTTATTTTGTTTGTGCGTGTTTGTAAACAAATAATGGCTTCGTATGTATAACGCGATTATGTTTGTCCTTGGATTTTCAATCGTGGTGCTGCCGATTGTGGGCATATTTTGGGCGATAAAATGAAGCATCCTTACGAATCGTTGTTTCCGTTTTTACTGTTAGTGTTGTTCTGTGTGCTGTGTATTCGTCCGGCTCATGCTGATAATTTTTCTCGTACTCCTTATTATTCGGGTCAGACTGCTACGTTAACGGGTTTTTATCAAAATCCTTCTTTGGTTGGTTCTGCTCCTTATATTCCTAATGCAACATCTAGTAATCCTCAGGGTTATGTTGCATCCGTCAATTCTGCTGGTGCGTTAACGGTTACTGCCCCAACTGCGATAGCTGCTGCTGCTCCTGCTGGTCAGGGTGTGGCTCCTGCCCTTCAGGCTTCGGCTGCGCTTCTTGCTGGAACGGCAATCGCTTCATCGGCGGCATTTACTCCAATTCTTAATAATCCTGCTGCTGCCGTTTCTGCTGCATCAACTTTTTTAATGGCTGGTGGCACAATTGCCGCACCGTTCAATCCGCTTGTTGGTGGTGCTTTGGCTGGTGTTGGTCTTTTGTTGCAGGGCGGCTTGTCAACGTGTCAGGTGGTCGGCTGTCATTTTCTGGATGGCTTAAAAACTCAAAATGTTGTTGTTGATTCTGCTGGTGCTGTTTTAAAGCAAACGGCAACTGGTGGGGTTGTTCCGGCAACTTTTTCCGGTTCTTACCAATTTCAGGGCAATTCCGGTTGGAGTGGCAACTCTCCGGCTGCTGCGTGTGGTTCTCACACCTGTCCTTCTGGTAATCCTGTTTTAGTTTCTGCTACCTCCTGCCAAAAAACAGGTTCAGATGGTACATGCGGCGGCCCTTGGACTTTTACAATTATCGGCACCCCTGCCACTTGTCCGGCTGGCTCAGTTTTAGATGCTGGCGGCTTGACTTGTTCATCTACTGCCAGCACTTCAACGGCTCCGGCGACTAATGCCGATGTTGTCGCTGCCATTGCCGCTGCTTCGGCTAGTGCATCCGGTGCGGCTTTCCGTGCTGACATGATTAATCTTTCATTAGCAAACGGTATGGCCATGATCGCCGATGCACAGACTGCACAAAATTCTCAAGTGGCATCAGCATTCACGCAGTTATCCAGTTCAACCGATGCGCTTGGTAATACCGTTCAAACGTTGGCGCGAAATGTGTCTTCAATTGCGCCAGGTGCGAATTCTAGTTTGCCTCCGGTGGTTACTAATTCGATTCAGCAAGTAACGGTTACAAACGCTGTCCCTTCTGCAATCACAACCACATCCGTGGTTAATCCTGTTGTTGCGGCTGCTGCGGCCACTACTGGTCAATTGACTGCTGATATGTGTGTTCAGCATCCCGATATTTTGGCGTGTGCTGATATTTCTAAATTAGGTGATCTGCCAGCCGTAACGCCTCTGACGGATACGAAAAACATCGGCACTTTGTCGCCTGTTGCTGTCGGCGTCGGCTTTGCCATTTGCCCTGCTCCTATTGTTTTACCCGGCATGATGGGTGGCCCCCCAATGTTTTTGGATGTGTGGAAATATCCTTGTGAGTTTGCAGGTTTTATAAAGCCGATAAACATAATTGCCGCATCTATTGCGTCAATTTATATTTTGATGGGGGCATTTAAAAATGGCTAGTTTTGGCGTATATCTTGATTCGATTTCTCTGCCGCTTGTTCAAAAGGTTTTGGTAGGTCTTGGCTTCGGTGTGGTTACTTATACGGGCTTACAGGCTGCGTTTAATTCGGCGCAAACGCTCATACAAAATAATTTTAATGGCTTGGCTTCACAGGTTGCCGCGCTGTTTTATCTTGCTGGTTTTAATTATTCAATAGGTTTAATTCTCTCGGCTTTGTCAATGCGCGTAGCAATGACGGCTGTCAAAAAATTTCAGGTGGTTTGATTTAAATGGAATGCTTTATTACTGGCATTAAAGGCTTCGGCAAAACTGCCCATGCTCTTGATCTGGTGTTTCTTCAAGACAGCGAATTTAAGGGTATGGATGTTTATGTCGAGGGTATATCGTTTACTGAGGCTGGACATTTGGCTTGTCCTCATTTTGATTTTCCCTCTCTTTCCGAAGTAAAAAATCCTGATTTTAAAATCCGTTCGACTGTAGACAATGAAGACGAAGAGGCAGAAAAATATAAGCCGTGGTTAAAATCAAGTATTGACTATGCAGATTTTTTAGAGGCGCGTGCTACTGCGAAACATCCGATAGAACTTTGGTTTCTTTGGGCACCAAAAAATTCAGTAATTTTCATTGATGAAGCGCAGCGATTTTATCGTCCTCGTCCTTCCGGTGCTAAAGTTCCGCTTCATATTCGGATGATCGAGGTTGCTAGGCATTACGGACTTCATTTTGTTTTTCTTTCTCAGGCTCCGCGTTTTGTAGACATAAATTTACGTACTCATATTGAGAAGCATATTCATCTTGATAAGACGTGGAAGGGTGGCGTGAAATTCGAGTCCGTTGGGTGTATGGATATTGACAGCAAGGCGGATAGAAAGGACGCAGTAAAGACGGCTTATAGTCCTCCTAAGCATGTTTTTCCGTTCTACCATTCCTCGTGTCTGCATCTCAAGGTTAAACATAAAATCCCAAAGGCAATTTATGTTCTTGCGGCGTCGATACCGCTATTTATTATTTTGTTGTATGTGATCGTGCAAAAAGTAAAAGCCGATCATTTTGATAAAAAAACAATTCCAGAGGCCGCGCACGGTCAGGTTACTACAGGCTTAATTGTTCCCGCCCCTGCCCTTCCCGCTTCTGCTGTTTCTGTTTCCCCAGGTGAAAAAACGGCGGCTAGTTTTTTAAAAGAGTTTGAGCCTGTCGTTCCTGCTCGGCCAGAAACTGCGCCAGCTTATGACAGCTTACGAAAAGTAGTTGTGATGCCGCAAATATCGGCTTGCGTGAAGTCTAAAAAATCCTGTATCTGTTATTCGCAACAAGCATCGAGGTTACGGGAAATATCGCCGGAACGATGTGCGCAGATATTGGAAAACGGGCAAGATTTTAACCCGTACCAAAATGAGGTAAGGCAGGTTGCGCAGACTGCGCCTGTGGTGGCTGATAAATTGGCCGTTAAATGAAAAGCTCTGTATTTTTCTCTGGTCGCCAGTCCGCCCATTCTGAAATGCTGCGGATAAAGTTAAGCGTCATTTGTTCCGGCCTCTTGATCGTGCGCGTTGCTTTGAATAACTTGCTCCATCCGTTCCGGCAATCTGCGCGGAACTGTATTAAAAACTCTACCGATTCCCTGATAAAAAAAGAAAATGAATCCTGCCGACTTTTGAAGTCGTCGCTCTTCATGTATCGGCAGGATTTGAAGCGCATGGTTCTATTTGCTTGCGTAGTCCAGCGCAACTTTCGCACATGGCGTATCCCATCCGAACATAGAGGCCGAGATTGCCGATTCGATAACCTCTTCCGGCAGGTCTTCCTTCGGCAGATTTTCTTCTATCCCCCCTTTTGTGTAGCCAAGTTCACCTACGGTTATAACGATTACGGGGTATTTTGCTGCCCAGTCCAAATCTTTAGGAACGGCTACACAAAAATACTTTCTCATGGTGAAAACTCCTTTGGTTTTAGGCCATCTGGCCTAGATTGTTCGCCCGCTTTTGACTTTCTGAAAATGCAGACTGGCGGGTTATCTATCTGCATCCGTCCTGAGTTGCTGCGCCCTGTGACATCAGCGCATTCAGAAAAAAGAATGCAATTGAACCGTGGAATAAATGTGACGCGCTTTTGTTTCATGCGGCGTTTACGTTTATGCCGCGAAAGTCGATTGCATAGCACGCGGTTAAAAATTGCGCGAAGCGCATCAACAACAATAAAAAGGCCGCGAAGCGACTACGCCCGTGCGGTCTTTTTTATGGATGCGATGATTCACGTTCTGGGCGCGGCAAGTCAGGACGAATGCAGATATTCGGAGTGCTGCAAGTTCAGGCAAAAAAATACCGGCGTAGCCGACAAAACGCCTTTGACGTTCGCTTTTAAAGAAAGGGCTTTTAGCCTGCCTGTTGAGGTTCCCGACTATCGGCAATGGCAAGCCGCGCAAATGTACAAAACAACAGCTACAAGGCCGCTTAAAACCTCTGGCAATGGCATCCATTCGATGAATAGCGCACGAGGTGGGCGAAGCTGGCGCGGAGCGCCAGCCGCCCGCAAGGGCGCTTGACTTGTAATACGGACACTAAAGGAAAACGCAAAGGACAATGGAAGAAAAGTGGCGTTATGAAAGGCGAAAATCTGTATGAGCTGAGTGTGAAATCTGTATGAGCTGAGTGTGAAATCTGTATGAGCTGAGTGTGAAATGAGAGATTTTTTTAACTAAAGGGGGTTATATGTTGACAGTTTTATTGATAGTTATATTGTTGGTTTGTGTGATTGGCCTGTTGGCGTTGAGCTTTTTGCAATTCGTGTTTATTCAAAAGATGCGGTTCCGTCGACGGCAGTTGCTGGATGCGTTGCAAAGGGTTCGTGAACAAATGCCGTTGGCTGTATTTCGAGCGCATGGAAATATGGATGATGCTTGTGTGGAAGTAGAACTGTTTGAATTTGATCTAAGAGAATATAAGTCGCGTGAGGGTGATGTTTTATTGATAGCGAGGCCTGATTTAAATTTGATGTAGAAAAAGAATGGGGCGGCAACTCGCTAAAGTTCCGCCCCTGTCTCGCAAGTCAATTATCTAAAGGAGCATTGCAAGATGGCGACAGCATTACGCAAACGGGTGTGCCCGTCAACTGGAAATTTGGTTAACGGTGCCTTTACACCATATCAAGAGTACAAGCTATGGAATGCAGCGGTATCAAAGCCGATACCAGAATACAGGGCGAAGCTGGTAACTATAGCTAACGGTCAATATGAAGTCTCTGTAACTCCTGCTAACACCATTAGCGTTATCAATGCGCGCATGGGCTTTAATCCCCTCCTTGATTGTCCTCGCAGAGAACGAGAACCCGCAGAACAGGAAGAGCGCGATATAGAAAACCGCCAACGTGCAACAAAACGCGCCAGGCAGAATGTACGCCACTTGGTTAAGGCAGCGTTTGCCGATCACATGCTAACTTTTAACTATCGGGAGAATGTTACTGATCGCGCTGCCGTGGTCAAGGATTGGCACGAGTTCGTGCGCTTGTTCCGAATCCGCTTCCCCGACTGGACATATTTGGCCGTACTCGAAAAACAAGAGCGCGGTTCCTACCATATCCATGTAGCCGTAAAGGGTCGGCAGAATATCAAATGGGCGTTGCGCTGTTGGCTCAAAGCTATAGGCCAGCCAGCTGAAGAGATTAACGATTGGTACAACAACGGAAACAAGCTCGGCACTAGGTCGCTTGGCAATGTAGATGTGCAGGCGCCAAAGGCGCGATGGGGCGGCACTCATAAGCTATGGAAGCGTGACAAGCTATCTAGCTACCTGACTAAATATATCGGTAAGGAATTCGATGAATCTACCAAAGGCGCGAAAAAGTATTGGGCGAGTCGCAATATCGAAAAACCTGTAACGGAAAGGTTTTGGCTCAAAGCAACTAACTTTCTGGAAGCGATAAAAGAGGCTCACGATCTAATTTATTCTAGGCGTGCCGACAATATAAGCATGTGGGCTGACGCATCCGCTGGCGTAGTTTGGATAACTGGCGAAGTGGATAAAGAGGCATTAAGTTGGGAGCATTGCGAACAAGCAAAACCAGACTTTGATTTACTCGAAGAAGAGCCGCAAGAATCAATCGTTAAAAGTAACGTTTTATTAGAATGGGATGAATTATGAAAACTGATATAGTTATCATTGTAAAACGTGGCGGAAGGCAAAGGGTTCACGAAAGCGACTCGGCGCGAGTTGCCGCATGGCGTGCCAAAAAGGGATTAAAGAATCTAACCATATTGATAAAGCCTGAGACAAAAGCCAAGCTGGATGCTTTCATGCTGGCGCGGGACGAAACTAAATCGGAAGTCGTGGAAAGGGCGTTACAATATTTTTTTCGTAAGCGGTAGTTTTTCTCAACTAATCGTATTACAATAAATATCATGGCTAGAATTAAAAAAGAAAAGAAACCAAAGCTCGGTCGCCCTCCCCTGCCCGATGGTGAGACTGGTTCACCTCGCACTGTCCGGTTAAATGAAGAGCGTTGGGAAAAGCTGAAACTGCTTGGCCGTGATTGGCTCGAAAAAGCTATTGATAAAGTGAAAATTAAAGGGGAATAATATGACGCCAGAAGAAATTAATAATGCCGCTTATATTGCCGGATACAATGCGCGCAGAAGTGAGGGGGAAGGTTATATAGCTGCGCGATGTGAGGAATTAACGGCTCGGGTAAATGCGTTGACTAATGATAAAATCAATGCTGAAAGGGAAGCGGCAAAATATAAAAAATATTATAAAATTTATGCGTTTTTAGCGTTTTTTGCTTATTTTGTTGGGCAGATTCCTTATTTGTTTCCGCGTATTTTTGGGCATTAATTTTTTAAAACAAATTCTCTATTTGCCTGTTTGAGTTGTGATCGGTAAAAAGCGTTATCTGTTTTTGTTTTTTCAAGCTGTAATCGTGTCGTTGTAAGTTCCTCTGAAATTCTTTTTAAGTCCCGTTTGTCCTGCCATGCGTCCTGCGTGGTAAAAAACATTGCTGATATTTCTTTGGCTCCAAAATCTCTATGAAAGAATGGAACCGTTAAACGGTGGTCTTTCATGTTTATGGTGAAGCCCTCCCACTCTTCACCGCCGATGGCCGACAAGTCGCCCCAATTTATAAAATGCAAGAGTAGTCGCACAGCCTTGGGGGCTTCAATAGTGCCATCTGCCCAGCGTTTAACGGTCTTGGGATTTACTTCTAACATCTGGCATAGTTTTTCCTGTCCGAAGCCGCTTAACAGGGTTTTGAAGTTATCGAGGTCTACCATGATATTTTTGTATTACGGTAATGGTGAACTATTATCGTAATACGTTAATTGTATCTGGTCAAGCTATTTATTGTATTACGTTTAATACCGGACAAAATGTCTTTGTCTAAAAATCTTGATTATTGTTTGTGCTTATAGGCTTACTTAATAAAGTTGTTGACACTGTAATATACATTATGCGTATATTCTAAAAAAGTGGCTACGACTACGGTCACTCTGACACGCATTTCCGTATCTTAGGTTCACCCTTTCTCAACCCCTTTCAGCAAGTGCTCGATCAACGATCTGAGCTTGCCGGGCTTGACTGGTTTTTGCAGTAAATGATGGCCGTTCGCGCTGGCCATTTCCAAAGCTGCCGGGTCAGTGTCGCCACTGATCAAAACACATGGGATCGGCTTGTTGCAATGTTGCCGCACCAAGGCAATAACATCGAAGCCGTTTTTACTTCCCGTTAACTGGTAATCGCTGACAATAAAATCCCATACCGCCCCCTCGTGCAAAAGTTGCTCTACTTGCGCCAACGAGGTTGCTTGGCTAACGGTGCAGCCCCATGAATGCAAAAGGCCGGATGTGCTGGACAGCACCGCCATGTCATCATCGACTACCAGCAGTTTTTTCCCGAACAGTGGCGATTTCTCGGTCTCATGCTCGGAATCGAATGAAGTTTGAATGGTGGCCTGATGCTGGTTCACATGATCCGCAATTTGCACCTCTAGGGCGAACACAGATCCTTTACCGGGAGCGGAGCGTAATTCGATGTGATGCCCGAGCAATCTCGCCAAGCGATCCACGATGGAAAGCCCCAATCCCAATCCCTTATTTGTGTCGGACCCCTTGTTTTCGTTGAGTTGGGATTGTGATATTTGAAAAAACTCGCGGAAGATATTGACCTGATCGGCTTCGGAAATACCAACGCCATTATCGCGCACTTCAATGCGCACGCTTGCGCCCCGCCTCCGGCAGGCAATCAACACGCAGCCGTTCTGTCTGGTATAGCGGATCGCATTGCTTATCAGATTGATCAGGATACGCTCCAAAAGCTGCGGATCGCTGCTGACATACCCGTGAAATGGCCGGATGATCAGTCGAATGTTCTTTTGATCGGCAAGCATCCGGAAATCTGTTGCGATACGCTCCAGCATGGCAGTTATATTGCAGGGTTGAATTTGTGGAACAACTACGCCCGCATCCAGCTTGGAAATATCGAGCAAGGCATTCAAGAGCTCGGAAAGCGCCTCTATAGAATGCCCCGCCTGTTCAACCAGGCGCTGCTGCTCGGTACCGGATACCCTGCGCTGCAATTCGGCAACATATAAGCCCAGTGCATGCAGTGGCTGGCGCAGATCATGGCTGGCCACTGCCAGAAAATGGCTTTTACCCTGGCTGGCACGCTCCGCCTCTTCCTTTTTTTCACGCAAGGCCTGTGTTGCTTCGTCTACGCGAGACTGCAAATTTGTGCGCTCTTGCTGCAAATTTGCTGCCGTTTCATTTAAGCCTTGCGCCAAAGTGGCCAGTTCACGCACATGCGTTTCCCTGGAAACACGTGTATCGAGGTTGCCCTCGCCTATCTCCTGCACCGCTTGGCTAAGCCTGCGGATCGGGTCAACAATACTGCGGCTGGCGAGATATACCAGATAAAAAACGAATGCCGAAAACAAGGCGGATGCGGACAGTATTGTCCAGAGCATTCGTTTTTTTTGCGCTTCATGGCGAAGCCTGCTGATTTCCACAATAACTGCGCCCACGGGGGTTTCTACTGCTTTCCCGCTACCTTCATCCAATGTAATTTGTGCGGGAATAATCGCGTGATAAAGCCACAGACTGTGTGAGTTGCTGTTTGCCGGTAGCGGCAAAATGATCATGTGGTCTGCTTTTTCAAAGGAGGCAAATGTCCGTTGGTTGAAATGTTTATTCGTTGCCAGCATCTTGCCAACAATCTCATTCTTCAAGGGAAGAGAAAACTCGCCTGCACTGAGCAATATTTCGGAGGCGGCATTCAGAACGGCTACCCCGCGCACATCCGGCTGTTGCAGCGCTCCGCCGGCAATATTTTGCAAAAATGCCTGATTGTTCGAAAACACGCCATATTCGCTGCTTGAGGCAAGCTGATGGGCTATTAATTCTCCCTGGTCAAGCAAATCCTTGTCCATATCCTGAAAGCGGTCATGCAGGAAAAAAGTTTCCATGCCGATCGCCATAATCAACAACGGGATAAAAGTTAATCCGGCAACTTGCTGGCGGATACTGAACTGTTTCATTGCTCCATCTCCCCTTCCCTATCCATGCGCTGGCGTATAACTTCAGGCGGAGCCAGTTCAACCCCAAGTGAATTTGCAACTTGCTGATTGATGCCGATACTGAACGACGCAGGGTATTGCGGCTCGGACAACCGCCCGCTCCTTGCGAATGAAGCGATCTCTGCGGCGACTTGCCAGGCAAGCTGTTCTGGTGTGGAGAAAATGGCGCAAAGCGCGCCGGCATTCACGTAGGCTTGGGAAATGCCGATCAGGGGAACCTTCTGCCGGTAACTGGTCAGCAAAATATTGCGCACATTACTGCTGCTGTAAATTTCGTTGTCAGGAACAACCAGCAGCACATCGCTGCTTTCCAGAATATGCTCCAGGGTGGCGAACAGGGTTTCGGCTGACCGTACCGATTTGGCGTTAAGCGACATTCCCGGCGGCAAGCGGGGCAGAACGATGGATGCATTCGGCGAATACAGCAAGCCAACTATGCTGTGCTTGGGGAGAGCCGCCTTTATAAAATTCAGTTGCCGGCTCCAGGGCTGGTCGAGATAAATTGCCGATATCGCATTGGGCGGTTTTTGTGGGGAACGTCTTCCGAGCAGCGCCTCATAACCTGCCTTGGGAACCATTACGCTCAACACCGGAGCTTTGAAATTGGCAGTGGCAATTTCCGTTGCTTTCATGCCGACGGCAATAACCAAATCGGCTTTTGCGCCGCGACCCTCACTGGATTCGGTAACGGTCACATTGGCGTTGCTTGAGGCAAGGGCTTTATTGAGTGCGATTGAGAATTGCTGGTAAGGCGGCGTGCTGTCGCTCAACACCAGACTGACATGCAATGTTTCCGCCTGAGCCAAGGTTGCCAGCAGCGCAATTGCGCCTGTCAGCAACATCATGGTTAATTGGCGGAGCACTCTGATTTCCTTAGAATTGGAATTAAAACCCCAGTGTTGCGGTGAGATAGGCGCGGCGCTTGCCTATGATGGTTGAACTGAAATCGGTGTAATGGTCATTCAGTGCGTTCTGTATCACCAAGGCAATTTCGCCTCCGCCCGATCTTTCTTTTTTACTTTGCCATCCACCAAAGCGCTGTGCCACCCTCAGATCGAGGTAGCGCGTCAACGGTTGCTGGGTGGCCGCCTCCAATATCTGTGTCTTGCCCTGTTGGTAGAACCCGACCCCAAGCTGCGTTCCACCGGAAAAATCATGCGAAAGAAGCAAGCTGCCGCTATGCAACGGTACCGTCAGGCGGTAGTTGTAAGCGGCTCCGATAAGCGACGGATTGAATGCCGCAACGGGTGAACTGCGGGACGGGCTCGCCTTGGCAACTTGATGCGCATAATTCACGGTCAATTTGCTGCGTTCTCCAAATTTGTAATTGAGCGTACTCTCCAGTCCGGAATAAGTGGCGTTGAAATCGCTCTTGAAGTTTCTTGGGGAAGTAGCGCTGGCCATCACATTGCCGGGGTCGGCGACGGGGTAAGTTGTGGCGAGATCCAAATAGATGATATTGCTGATCTGGTCGTGGTAAGCCCTGAGATCAAGGGTCGATCCGGCATCATCCAACTGCCCGATGTAGCCGACTTCCCGGGAAAGTGCGCGCTCCGGACCCAACCCGCCAGCCGCAAGAACGTCGCGCCATCTATATTGCGTGGCGCCCACTTTTTTCAGCAAGAAGCCCTCGTTTCCCAACTCCTCGATCATTTCAGGGTTGCGGTAGGCCACCGAAGCGCTGGCACGCAAGGTATGTCTTGTGGATAAATGGTGGTTATATGAAACACGCGGCGAAACACGTGTTTGCCCCAACGCATTTTTTTCCGCCATTGCCCCGATGTTGATGAGGCCGGACGAAGTAACACGCCATTCGTCATGTGCAAACAAGCGATATTCGCGCCAGGTTGGCGAGTACGCCAAATTATTGGGGGCGTTCGCCGAGTCCCGGCGCGCACCCATTCCCCACACGAAACGATTATTAGGCGAAACATTCAGCGTATGTTGCAGTTCGAGATCGTGACGATGAATGACGGCATTATTGTTAATCGGATAACCTATACCGGCTACCACGTTCAAGGCTGCAGGGGTGCAGGTGATACAGGGGGTGCTGTAGTAGTTTTCTTTGGTATTTCGCCCGATATGGTAGTAGCTGAGTTGAACATCGCTGCTTTCGTGGAGCGTATGCAGCCAGGTAAGCTGCTGAAAATCTGAAAGCGTTTTCTGGGTGCGCAATGAGGCGGCTAACCCTTTTCCCGTTTTTGCCGGAGGCAAGTCGCCCAACTCCCGCGAGGTATCGCTATAACCGAGCTGAATATCAAAACTGTCTATACCAGTTGGGCGATAGTTGATTCTGGTGTTGATCAACTGTTTGGCATTGCTATCGTTCAAGGTTACCCGAGGGTTGCCCCCGCCAGTGTCGGCGACAAACATGTTATCGAAACCGTGGTCGGCATGCGAGGCAAGCGTTACCCGGTAATCCCAGTTCTGCCCGACACTACCCACACGGGCAGACATGTCTGAAATACCTGCATCTCCCCTGCTGACAGACACCAGTGCCTTGGGGACACCCGAAGCCTGGTGCGTGAGAATGTTGATCACACCCTGCACGGAGTTGGAGCCGTGCGAAGCGGCAGAGGGGCCGCGCACCACCTCGATCCGGTCTATGTCGGCGATATCAATTGGGAGCTCTGCCCAGTCTACTTCTCCAAACAGCGGCAGATAAACCGAGCGGCCATCGACCAGCACCTGCATTCTGCGCGCATAAGCGTCGGTGCTGCCGCGGTACGACACGATGGGTGTATGCCCGTTTACATATCCCACATACATCCCCGGCACCAGCTTGAACGCGTCGGCGATATTGCGGGCTCCGGAAGCCACGATCATGTTCCGGTCAATCACCGTCATGGCATTGGGCGTCTCCGAAACAGGTTGCGATAAACGCGAGGCGCTAAGCACAATGGGAAACTCCTGAAGATAGTCCTGCTCGGTTGGATGGTCGGCAGCCCAAACGGCTCCGCATGGCGCACCAATCGAAAAAACAGCCGCGCATAGCCGGTACAAAAATTGCTTCATAAACCCCTTCCCCCTGTATTATCTAAATTATCTAATTTAAAAAATTAGTTACTATGGTGCGATTATACGGAGGTGGAAAAAAACTGTTCGGGTTCATTAAAAACTAAAAATGCTTGCCATTGATGAAACCTTTGGCGGGTATACAGCGCTCGCCAGGCAGTTGCGCGAGACGGGTTACCCTAAACTGGGCGAGTAATGCAGGTTGGGCAAAGTAGTTCAAGCATTTTGCCCATCACCGGTTTGCAGCAGTTTGATAATTTCGGCTGGAATGTTGAATGATTTTGCAACCGCTGGTTGCTGTACTCGTAATGCCGGAAACAGTTCACTGGCTTCATCAAAACAGTCATTGCGCCAAGAACATTCCGTCTTGCTGCATTCGCCGTTAACGGGTGCCGCATAACAGGAATCCTGCCCTTTCGTGACCTGGATCAGCCTGATAATTTCGGCCTGGATGCTGAATGGCAGGGTTTTGTCTGGTTCCATGATGCCGTCCTCATCTGTCTATGCAGGATCATCTGCCGACGTACTGTGGCATACCGATTCAAACCGGCTCAAAGTCATACGGGCGGCTCTCCAGCACTGGCTTCATCTGCATGCCATCGTTGG
Source organism: Gallionella sp. (assembly GCA_028714075.1). GTDB lineage: Bacteria > Pseudomonadota > Gammaproteobacteria > Burkholderiales > Gallionellaceae > Gallionella. The sequence goes on along the minus strand of JAQTMZ010000004.1, from coordinate 129,511 downwards.
TGATATGCCCGATCAGCCAATCTCTCAAGAGTTGCGGGTAGTAATCCATCACGTATTCGGACCATGTGCCAACCTTGACAGCCAACTCGTCTATCGTCTGCTGGAGTTCTTTCTGGAAATGTTGATGCGCCAGTTCGTGTTGCGCAAAGGGAAGATTGAGCGCCTGTGCAAAACGCGCCTCATTTGCAAAATGCGCCTCCGCGCAGCCCTTGAACGATTTAATGACCTCCAGCAAGGCGGCGCTATCCTTTGTGCTAATCGCGTATTCGATGCTATTGACCATGCCCAACAATTTTTTATTCCCGGAATCCAGTGTGGCATTCCCGACACTTAAATGTTTTCTCCATATCAAGGCCATCGCGCTCCCCTGAATTTTTAACCATTAGATTCTGCTTATTTGCCGCTCGAAGGCATATTCAACCGCAGGCCAGGCGCAAGTGAACAGCGCAATGCCCGTCCCGATCAGGGCTGAGCCTCATGCTCATCGCTGCATTCCCATTGCGCCGGTTTAGTGTGCAGGGGCAATGTGGCCAGCCAGTGTTCGAAGGCGGCATCCAGGGTGTCAAATTGAGCGTCCATTTCTACCGTTTGCCCAAGCGCCAGTTGGCCGACGGCATAACGGTCATTTTCCAGCTTGGCGACACTGTGAGTTATATTTTCTTTTACTACCCTGCCCAGTATTTTTCTGATTCGCATTATATTTTCCAGTCTTGGTAGTTGTTGGATCGGTAACGCTCAACCGCAGAAGTTCGCTTCGTCAATCCTGAAGCTGTAAGGCCGGGTTTGCAGCACCGGTTTCATCCGCATATCCAGCCTGACAATGTGATCATCAATCATCCAGTTTTTCAAAAAGTGTGTGAAATGCTCCACTGCTCCGTCAAACCAAAGACAATTCTTGGCAACCAGCAACCCCCTCAAAAATCGCAGCTCATTCAGCCCATAATGTTGTGCCAATTGGTGATTGGAAAAATCAAAATTGATCGCCTGCGCCATCTTTTCCTCATTTGCAAAATGAAGGCATAGCCAAAGTTCAAGCTGCTCAAATGCCTGTGCCAAGCCGGAACTGTTCCGTGCTTGGATGGCGCGTATTACACCGTTGGCTAAACTTATCAAATTCCTGTGTTCTGAATCGATGAGTTCATTTCCGACGCTCAACTGTTCTGTCCATGCCATTTCCATTGCGACCCTCTGCACCTGTTTCTCGCGGTGTTTTTCAATAATTGTTTGCGCTTTTTCCGCAGGTTTTATCCGACCCGCGCACTTGACTGTATCAACTCTCTCCAGTAATTCATATATGCCGAAATATCTATATATTTAGACCTATATACTTCGGCGTAGGGGCATGAGACGCATTGATGTAGGTGTTTTTCTGACAGCGCCAAGTTCAGGCAGCCGGAATGAGGCATCTGTATAACCCGGCAACTGTCGGATTCAAATTAATGCAGATTTTGCCAAACAAAAGTTTGGCGGAATATCGGTGAATGCCTATTTTTTGCTCAGGATTTCCTGATTCTGGATCGAATTGATGAAGGGTTTTTTTGTCACTCCGGCGGGGAAGCACGAGAACGGGGCGAATTACTTACTTGCGGGATCAGACGAACAGCTTATGTTCTATGGCATAGCGCACCAATTCCGCGACACTTTTAAAACCAAGTTTGCTGTGTATGTTGCACTTGTGCGTGCTGGCCGTTTTGTCGCTGATAAAAAGCTGCCGGGCGATCTCGCTGATGCTTTTGCCCTCCACGATCAGGCGAAAGACTTGCAACTCCCGTTCCGAAAGAACTTGCCCGCTTTGTGCTGTTGAAGCGGTAGCGTAGGCCAGTCGCTCTACCATTGCCGGATCGAGATATTTGCCCGTCGCAACAACTTTCCGGATGGCGTCGAGCAGGGTTTGCGGCGAACAGTCCTTGCAGATGTAACCGGACGCACCCGCTTTCAAGGCGCGCAACACCACCTGCGTTTCGTTGTGCATGCTGAGCACCAGAATATGCATATCAGGCCAGATACCCTTGATGCTGGTGATCAGAATCTCGCCGCTCAAGCCGGGCATGGTCATGTCGAGCAACAGCAGATCAGCTTGGGTAACGCTCAATTTTTCCAATAGTTCGGCGCTACCGGGCGCTTCGGCAACTATCTCGATGCCCGGCGACGACCCCAGGAATTGCACCAGCCCGGCACGAACCAGCTCATGATCGTCGGCCAGCATTAAGCGAATTATTGTGCCCATAGTTTTTTGTGTCACTTCCACAAAATTGCACAGAAATGAGTTTTACCCGAATGCCCCGACAATTGCTATATGCCGAAATATCTATATATTTCGGCCTATTTGGGTAAAAGGACTGCTTCTCCATGTCAGGCATATTCAAGTTAAAAATTTAATCAATTGCACCCATCCCATTGTTTTAGCTTGACATAACCTGCCGCACAGGTTCATTCTTCCAGTCCGCTGGTTTTTTGGCAGGTGAACTTATCATTATCCGCCCCTGTTTTATTGCAATTGTCAGTATGGCGCTCGCCGCTTGTGCATCGTCGCCCAATGGCCGCATGCAAATGGCCGCGCCGACCTCGGTAAGCGCGGTTTATTCCGAAATGGATATGCACTTATCCCTTGTCACCGAGGCCAATACCGGCGCCCCCTGTGCCGGGGCAGAGTGCGAGCTTGACCGCGCTTTCGACCAGAAGATTCTGCGTCTCGGCACAAGCTTGGCGCAATCGGCTTTTGCAACCTACCCTGACCTGACCAGGCAGTTCGGCAAATTTGAATTCATCATTGCCGAAAAATCCAACCCGGGAAGTGTCTCCAGCGCAGCCGGCACGGTGGTAATTTTTCGCGGTGTGCAAAAGCTGAATCTTGGCGATGAGACGCTGGCCTTCCTGATTGCCCGCGAAATGGGGCATGTAATCGGCCGCCACCATGAGGAAAATTCGGCAACCAGCATCCTGTTCTCGGTGCTGGCTTCGGTGCTCATGCCGATGAGCAACCTTATTAGCGGCTCTTCCGCCGCCATGGCGCAGACGGCTTCAACATCTTCCGCGGCATCTACAGCGGCCGCCTCGGCTGCCTCATTCATCGGTTCCAAGATAACCATATCGAGCCACAAGATCGAACAGTTGCGCGAGGCCGATGCCATTGCCATGAACCTGCTGGAACGGCTGGGATGGAACAGAAACGATATCGCGGGTGCCTTGGTTGCCAGCACCAGAATAATGGGCGATGACAGTTGGTCGAAAGATCTGCGTGCCTCTGCCGAGCGCGAAATGACCCTGGCGCAACAGATGAACACCCTCAAATTGGCTGGCGTGCAAAACAGCATCACCGGCCTGAATGTCAGCAACACCGGCAACGGCGAAACCGTCATCAAGGTCGGATTGGCGCAGCCGCTGGCCAATTTACCGGCCGGATTCACTACCGATACGCCGCCGCGCATCGTCCTCGATTTCCCCAATACCACAAACGGCTTGGGCAAATCGGTGCAGGATTTCCCCGAAGAGAACTTGCACAGCACCAACATTATCCAGTCTGCCGGACGCACCCGTTTGGCGATCAACCTTAACCGGATGCTTTCCTATAACACCCGGATCGAGGGTAACAGCCTGCTGATTACCCTGGAGAGCAAGATTGCGGATATCGCGGTGATCGACGATACGCCGCATTTTGCCGAAACCAATCCGGTTGTGCGTTAGCGCGCAGAACTGCGTAGGGGTAACAACAAACAGCCATCACCTTCGTCGCTCCCACAAAAGCGGGAGTCCAGTTACATCAATAAACTGGGTGCCGCTTTCACGGGAATGATAAACAATTGGATATCCCAAACAAGACAGGTCTCACCAGGCAAATTTAACTCTAGCATACCCCAGCCGCCCATTGCTGAAACGCGGGTTGAGCGCGTCTATGTTGGTGTATTGAAAACGCCTGTCGGTGGCGTTGCGCACGCCGGCAGTCAGCGAGCCAAACTTGGCGAATTGCCAGTCCAGATTCGCGTCCGCCTGGTTGAAACTGTCCTGAGAAGGGAGCAAGGTGGAGAACCAGTTTGTTTGCAGCGCACCATCAACACGGTTATGGCTCAATACCAGATTCGCCGTCCATTGCGCATCGGCAAACCAGCGTATATCCAATTGTTGTGCGCGCAAACGCTGTTCCTGGATTGAATCATTTGTAACGTATTGTGATAAGGGCGGAGCCAGGAATCGCTCATGTTCATAGGCCAGGCTCACGAACCATGGATGGCTCTCAGGTTTCCAGTGCAACGCCAATCTGGATTCGTCGATATGCCAATCAAATAAAACTTGCTGCCCTCCCCATATGACCGGTAGGCCAGTCTTGCGTCGCTGCGTTTCCGCAGTCAGTAACCAACTAGGACTCAGTTGCCGATCTGCACCCAAAACAGCGGCATGCACCAGTTTGCCGTTTTCGTTGGGGCGGTTCAGCACAACACCTGCCAGGGTAGCCGGTGCCAGCGCGGCATCACCAATTTCTCCAAACCCCATGCCGCGCCATGCGGCAAGGCGCACATGCGTCACGCTATCCGGAGTGTAAACTACACCCAGCTTGGGCAACCAGTGCGCCAAGTAAGTGCTGTTGTCACCCCACGTCTGCAAATTATCATGGTTGTTGATTTTGCACCAACCCAGCTGCGCATCGAGTTGCCACTGCGGATTCAGTGCCTGCTGCCAGGCCGCATAAAGTTGCTGCGAAGTTTTCGTAAAATCTGTAGAACCCAGAAAAATTGTTTGTGCGCGATACTGGTGTATTCCCCATTGCGTGGCATAGCCTGCCCCGCTGCGGCGATATTGCAGTTCCGCGCTATGCGCTTTGCTGCTACCAAGTATTGTGAAGAGTGAAGCACCTGAAACAATATCCAAATAATCGTATTTTAGATCGGTCAACTGGTGGCTCCATAAAGCGCGCAATTCGCTATTCTCCGTTAAGTCATGGCGCAAACCGAGGCGCGTCACCTTGCTGTTATCCACTAACGCCAAAGGTTGCGCCGCGTTCCCAATATCCGCAGGGAACAAGGTCTCACCATGCTGCGAATTAAAAGTTTGGTGCGACATGAACGCCTGCGTGGACTGGGCCGGTCTCCATTGCACGGTGCCTGTCCCCACGCGATTATTGATGCTATCGAACCGCGCAAATTCGTCGCTCTTAAATTGCAGCCCTGCAACAGCCAGCCCCAGCGTGTCGTTGCCCACCCCCAAGCGGATTTGTTCGCCGTGAGTATTCTTGCTGCCACTGATGGCATCGGCTTCCAGCAGGGTGCGCCCGCCGAACAGTTCGTCGTAATTGTTATAGCTCGCGCGCTGCACCCCAAGCTCGCTGACCACGCCATGCTGCGGGGTGGATGCGCCGGTTTGCCCCGCACCGTCGCCATAGATGTCCAACGCGGACGGCAGGTTGCCCGGCCTTTCGTTGAACAGGCTTTGCAGCAGCAGGCTGCGCCGCGCCGATTCGCCGAAGCGGCGGCCTTGCAAAAGGTCGGCCTGGTTCCTCAGGCTGGCCGCATTCTTTTCACCGACCGGGTCGGCCAGCGTGTGCAAGGCGAGGCTCTCCAATCCCAACCTGCGCTGTATTTCGGCGAGGTTGGCCTGCAACAGTTGCGTGTCTTCCCTGAGCAGATTTTCGCCGCGATAGACTTGCCGGTAGGCCGAGCGCGCCTGTGCTTCGCGCAAACTGTCTTGCGCCTCCAGCGGACGGTTGGCCTGCAATTCTGCCTGCGCCTGATACAGCCAGGGGGTGGGGTCCTTGGGGTCGGCTTGTTGCGCCCAGCGCCAGCTCACCCTTGCCGCGTTAGTTTGCCCGGCTTGCTGTTGCGCGCGTCCCAGGTAGGTGAGGATTAGCGCGTTGCCGGGGTCGGCTTCATTCGCCGCCTGCAATTTTTGTAGTCCGGCCGGGAAGTTGCCCAGCTTTATTTCGGCCAGCCCCAAACCGAATAACGCCTTGACATCTTTGGGGTCGCGCTGCAAGGCGGTTTCAAACGCGGCCTTGGCTTCTTTGGCGTGCCCGTCTATCAACCACGTCAGGCCGCTTACGGCGATGACATAAGGCTGCGTGGCTTCCATTTCCCGCGCTTGGCGCAGCAGCGTTCTGGCCGCTTGAATCTGGTCGAGCGTCAGCGCGAGCTCGGCCTCGCGCGCCAGGGCGATCGCTTGTTGCGGTGCGCGGCTATTGAAGCCATGCATCACTCCGAGCGCTTCCGCCAGACGCCCCGCGCCCTGCATCGCGTAGGACAGCGCCAGATGCGACAACATGCCGCCCCCCGAATCTCGCGCATGTTGCGCCGCTTCCAGCGCTTCCCGCATGTGCCCCTGTTGCAGGTGCGCCATACTGATGAGCACGTAAGCGTCCGTTGCATGCCGGGTGTCGCCCAGCAAAGGAGCGAGTATTTTTAACGCCTGCTGGGACTGATGGCCTTGCAGCAAAAAACTGCTGCGCAGCAAATTTATCTCGGCTTCGGCCTCCCCGCTCGCCTGCCCGCTTTTAAGCGCCTCGTCGAGCCGGATCAACGCATCGAGATAACGGCCTTCCTGCTGCATCTGCAAGGCGGCTTGCATCGCGGGAGTGGGCTGCGCTGGCCGGTATTGGGTTCGCCACTTCAGGCAATGTCCAGAGCGCGCTTTGGCCGTACCCCATGGTTTGCTCCAGCGGGGGCTTGGTTTGTCCCAGAAACCCTTCTTCGTCGATGGCCTGCGCGACTCCTGTCGCCATGCCGAACCCTGCAACACATAACGGCAGAAAAGCACGTAAATACTCCATGCGTAGTCTCTTGAAAAAATTGGATATTGAATAATTGAACAGCTATTGGGCCGCTTCGTGCAAGCCCGATTCTATCCCGATTTCCATGAAGTATGCTTGTCGGTGTTTGTTTAAAATTGGGGGGGTGGAGAACCATTTTGTAGGAGCGGGCCATGCCCGCGACCGGGTATTTCGCGGGCCGCTTCGACAGGCTCAGGACAGGCACCCGCTCCTGCAAATCCAAACAGCGTTTTTTAGGGTGTATGAGGCGGAATTGGCTCAAAACCCCCTCTAACTCCCCCTTGTCAGGGGGAGAACTGAACCGTTCCTCACCTGACAAGGGGAGGCTGGGAGGGGTTAAAGCTGTAAGCCAAGCGTGGCGATGCCTTCAGCCAAAAGCAAACCCCTCCCCCACTTCGACAAGAATCTCAATACAGGCTTATCAGAGGGGAGGAGCGCCCACGCCACTTGGGCTGAGGATGGTTTGGAGGCATATTTGAAAAATGAAAGAAGCTGGCGAATCTATCAGCCCGCGCGCATTTCGAGCATCAGGTGATTGACCCGTTTAACAAAACCGGCCGGGTCGTCCAGTTGTCCGCCTTCTGCCAGCAATGCCTGATCGAACAGCACCGCCGCCCAATCATCGAAGTGCTTCTCCTCTTCCTTCAAGCGCATCACCACCGGATGGTTCGGGTTGATCTCCAGAATAGGGCTGGTAGGGGGTGCCTTTTGCCCGGCGGCCTTGAGCATACGCGCCATGTTTCCGCCGATGTCATGTTCGTCGGCCACCAGGCAGGCGGGTGAATCGGTCAGACGGTGGGTCACCCGGACTTCCTTGACGCGTTTTGCAAGGCTCGCCTTTATTTTTTCGGTCAAATCCTTGTGCTCGCTGGCCTGTTTCTCCTGTTCCTGTTTCTCGGCTGCGTCTTCCAGTTTGCCCAGATCAAGCCCGCCTTTGGCGACGGAGGCCAGTTGCTTGCCGTCGAACTCGGTCAAAGAGCCCACCACCCACTCGTCCACGCGTTCGGACAGCAACAGCACTTCGATGCCCTTCTTGCGGAACACTTCCAGATGCGGGCTATTCTTTGCGGCATTGAAAGTTTCGGCGGTGATGTAGTAAATCTTGTCCTGCCCCTCCTTCATGCGCCCGATGTAATCGGCCAGCGACACGGTTTTCGCATCGCTATCCGTATGGGTCGAAGCGAAGCGTAGCAAGGCGGCAATTCTATCCTTGTGGGCAAAATCCTCACCCACTCCCTCTTTCAGCACCAAACCGAATTCGCCCCAGAACTTGGCGTATTTCTCCTTGTCGTTGGCCGCCATGTCTTCGAGCATGCCGAGCACTTTCTTGGTGCAACCGGCGCGAATCGCTTCGATGTCCTTCGATTCCTGGAGGATTTCGCGCGACACGTTCAGCGGCAGGTTGCTGGAATCAACCACGCCGCGCACGAAGCGCAAGTACATCGGCAATAGCTGTTTGGCGTCATCCATGATGAACACGCGGCGCACGTAGAGCTTGATGCCGTGGCGCGCATCGCGGTGCCACATATCCAACGGCGCGCGTGCGGGAATATAAAGCAGTTGGGTGTATTCCTGATACCCTTCCACGCGGGCATGCGCCCACGCCAGCGGGTCTTCGTAGTCGTGCCCGACATGCTTGTAGAACGCCTTGTATTCGTCTTCGGAAATCTCGTTCTTGGAACGCGCCCAAAGCGCGGAAGCCTGGTTGACCGTTTCAACTTCATCGGTAATAACCTGCTTGCCCTCCACCCACTCCTCTTTTTTCATCAGGATGGGCTGGACGATGTGATCCGAATACTTGTGGATGATGGAGCGCAGCTTGTGGCCGCTGAGCAGGTCGTCCTGGTCTTCGCGCAGATGCAAGGTGATTTCCGTGCCGCGCGCGGGCCTGTCCAGCATTTCGATGGAGAATTCCCCGCCGCCATCCGATTCCCAGCGCACGCCCTGGTCGGCCTTCTCTCCGGCGCGGCGCGTGATGACCACGACTTTGTCGGCGACAATAAATGAGGAATAGAAGCCGACGCCGAACTGCCCGATCAGGTTCGCATCCTTCTGCTGATCCCCAGTCATTTTGGCAAAAAATTCCTGGGTACCCGATTTGGCGATCGTGCCCAGATTACCGATGACCTCGTCGCGGCTCATGCCGATGCCGTTATCGCTGATCGTCAGCGTCTTGGCGCCCTCGTCGTAACTGATATGGATTTTCAAATCCGAATCGTTTTCGAACAGCGCGGCGTTGTGCAGCGCCTCGAAGCGCAATTTGTCGCAGGCATCCGACGCGTTGGATACCAGTTCGCGCAGGAAAATCTCGCGGTTGGAATACAGCGAATGGATCATCAATTGCAGAAGCTGCTTAACTTCCGTTTGAAATCCCATCGTTTCACGATTAGCGGCAGTGCTCTCAGTCATACAAACCCCTTCAGTTAAGTTCACAAAGAATGAACGAGCAGATGGAGCTGATTTGGATATTTTCAAGTGCCCGTTTCCCAAAAACATACCACTGCGGTAGTTGCAACCGCGTATTCGCACCAACGGATGCAGCTAGGTGAAACCATGTAGAATTCCCCATTAACTACCCCCTGATGTGGCGGTTCATACACCACTAATAATTTATTCGATGTCGTTTACTTACAATGCATTGCGTTATTAATGATATAAAGAACATGAAGTCATGAACCCGAAATTCCCGCCTGCCATTTTCCTGATGGGACCCACCGCCAGCGGCAAGACCGGGGTCGCGGTGGAGCTGGCGCAGCGCCTGCCGGTGGAACTCATCAGCGTGGATTCGGCGCTGGTGTACCGCGACATGGACATCGGCACCGCCAAGCCGGACGCCGCCACCCTCGCCCGCGCGCCGCACCACCTGATCGACATCATCGACCCCACCGAAGCCTATTCCGCCGCCGCGTTCCGCCACGATGCGCTGCGCCTGATGGCGGACATCACGGCACGCGGCAGGATTCCGCTGCTGGTCGGCGGCACCATGCTGTATTTCAAGGCGCTGCGCGAAGGCCTCAGCGCCCTGCCGCCATCCGACCCGGCGGTGCGCGCCGCGCTCGATGCCGAGATCGCGCAGCACGGCATCCGGCACCTGCACCGGCAGCTCGCCCAGGTAGATGCGGAAACCGCCGCGCGCCTCGCCCCCAACGACACGCAGCGCATCCAGCGCGCGATGGAAATCTACCGTATCACCGGATCGCCGATGTCCGCGCTGATTAAACAGCCCCTGCCCGCGAATATCATGCCCAAGGGCGTATTGCCATACGCCCCTACGGAGGCGCAGGCGTATGGCAATACACCCGCTCTCGGTACGCACCACATAGCCGAAGATGCTCTCCCCTACCGCATTCTCTCCATCGCCCTCGCCCCCTCCGACCGCGCGCAACTCCACGCCCGCATCACCGCGCGCTTCAGGGCGATGCTCGAATTCGGCCTGGTGGATGAACTGCGCGCGCTGCGCAACAAATACCCGCTGCATCCCAACCTGCCCTCGATGCGCTGCGTCGGCTACCGCCAGGCATGGCAGTTCATCGAAGGCGAAATCGATGCGGCGCAACTGCTGGAAACCGGCCTCGCCGCGACGCGGCAACTGGCGAAGCGCCAGCTCACCTGGCTGCGCTCCACGCCGGACAACGTCGAACTGGATTGCCTTGCGCCCGATCTGGCGCAGACGGTGTTCGATACTATCGCCGAAAGCATTTAGCCGCCTGCCAGATCAGGAACGCCGCTATTATTCGGTGAGCCACTGTGTTAGCATTCTCTAATATTCCAATGCCCGTGAGGTAGCACCGATGTTCAAGGTTATAAAATCACCGCTGTCTTGATAGCCACAGAACCCATAAAATATTGCTAGCCGACCATTTCAACCACCACAAGGAGACCATTCATGACCGCCATCAATTTCAAGCGTGAAATCAGCGACACCTTTGACCACGCCATCGAACGCGCGACCAAGGCGCTGGGTGCCGAGGGCTTCGGCGTGCTCACCCGTATCGACATGCACAGCAAGATCAAGGAAAAGATCGGTAAGGACACCATCCCAACGGTGATCCTTGGTGCATGCAACCCGACTCTGGCATATGAGGCCTACACCGCGAACAGCGATGTGGCGAGCCTGCTGCCGTGCAATGCGGTAATCCGCGAGATTGCACCGGGGCGGATTTCGCTGGAATTCATCAAGCCGACCGCAATGATGCAAATGCTCGGCGATGCCGGGCTTGCCAATCTGGCACGCGAGGCCGACACGAAAATCGAACGGGCGCTGGCCAACGCGTAGGCGGCTGACGTGGCGGGTCATTCTGCGGCATAATGCGCGCCTCGTTTTTTGAAAGCCTAGCGTTATGAAAATCACGGTAATCGGTTCCGGCTATGTCGGATTGGTGTCCGGCGCATGTCTCGCCGAACTGGGCAATGATGTCATTTGCCTGGATGTCGATCCGAAGAAGATCGATATTCTCAACAACGGCGGCGTGCCGATCTACGAACCCGGCCTGGAAGACGTCATCAAGAGCAATGTCGCTGCTGGTCGCCTGCGCTTCACCACCGATGTGGCCGAAAGCGTGGCGCACGGGCTGGTGCAGATGATTGCGGTGGGCACACCTTCCGGCGAGGATGGCTCGGCCGACCTGCAATACGTCATCGCCGCCGCCCGTGCCATTGGCCGCGCCATGACCGAATACAAGGTGATCGTCGACAAATCTACCGTGCCGGTCGGCACCGCCGACAAGGTCAGGCAGGCGGTGCAGGAAGAGTTGACCAAACGCGGGATCAAGACCGGTTTCAGCGTGGTATCCAACCCGGAATTCCTCAAGGAGGGTGCGGCCATCGACGACTTCAACCGCCCGGATCGCATCGTCATCGGCGCCGAGGATGAGCAGGCGATCAAGGTGATGCGCGACATGTACGCGCCGTTTCAGCGCAATCACGACCGCCTGATGGTAATGGACATCCGCTCCGCCGAGCTGACCAAATATGCCGCCAATGCGATGCTCGCGACGCGCATCTCGTTCATGAACGAACTGGCTAACTTGGCGGAAAAGGTCGGCGCCGACATCGAGCATGTGCGCAAGGGTATCGGCTCCGACCAGCGCATCGGCTACCACTTCTTGTATGCGGGCTGCGGCTATGGCGGCTCGTGCTTCCCCAAGGACATCCGCGCGTTGCAACGCACCGGCGAGGAATACGGTCTGCCATTGAAGGTGCTGCAAGCGGTGGAAGAAGTGAACGACGCTCAGAAATCCGTGCTGCTGCAAAAAATCACCCAACGCTTCGGCGAAAACCTGAAGGGTAAACACTTCGCCCTGTGGGGGCTGGCATTCAAGCCGGGTACCGATGACATGCGCGAAGCGACCAGCCGCGTGGTGATGGAAGGGTTATGGGCGCGCGGTGCGACCGTCACCGCCTATGACCCGGCGGCGATGAAAGAAACCCAGCACATTTACGGCAAGCGCGCCGACCTGAGCTATGCCGACAACCCTAAGGATGCGCTACAGGAAGCCGATGCGCTGGTCATCGTCACGGAGTGGAAAGCCTTCAAGAGCCCGGACTTCAATGTCATCAAGTCACTTTTGAAACAGCCGGTGATTTTCGATGGGAGGAATCTGTTCGAGCCGGCCAGCATTGCTGCGCAAGGCATCGAGTATCACGGGATCGGGCGGGAAAGCTGAGAGAGCCTCTAAAAATCCAGATTTCATCCCAACTGCTGCGTTGCGTAAAAAATTTCTTGCTTACATATAAAACATATGCGGCGCTGCTAAATTTTTGCGAGCATCCGCTTTGCGGCTTGCCTGCTTACCCCTTTTCCCGCGCCTTGCATTTGGGCGAACTCTGAATTTTTAGAGGCTCCCTTGATTCAAAAAACGATCTACCGGTGCGGCTGGTTGATGTCGCACACTAGGCCGGCATCCACATAAATCATTTCCATGACGTCTTCAGCCGACATGCGCAACAACCCGCCGATATCCTTGTAGTCATCCGGAAGCGCGGCATCATCCCAACCCCGGGCGGAATGCCGCGCCAGGTTGGCGGCCAGCACCACGTTGCGTACGCGCGGATTATCGGAGCCGTAATCATTCATCAGGGTGAACAACAGTTGCGGCAAGCTCCAGCGGACGACCAATTCCTTCTGCAACTCGATAAGATTAAAACCCAAGACCAGTTCCTGGGCACTTTGACTGCGCAACGTCCTGTCCTTGTGCCGCATCTCGCGGATTTCCGACATCGAATCCGGCGCAAAACACCACATCAAAATCTCGGCGATATCGTGCAACAAGGCGGCGATGCGCACTTCTTCATAATGCAGGTCGCGTAGCCGCACCGCCCAGTCTTTGGCGTATTCGGAAGCGCGATGCGAACGGTGCACAACGCGCAACATGCGTGGGAGCGCTATTAGATGCGAGCGCAGCATGTCCTCGGCCAAGGGCTCGGGTGCAATTTTGTTGAAAAATGTCCCAAGGCCGAGCATCAGCAACGCCTGCTCCACCTGGACGATTTCGGTTGTTTGGATCTTGTGCTTGTGCTTCTGCAGGTAGCGCAACAGCTTGACGGTCATGATGGGATCGCGCGCGATAACCTCTGCAACGGAATTGGCGGTCAACCTTCTGTCGTCTTCGCGCAGTTCGGCCAATTCGCGCGCCGTCTGCTTCAGCACCGGCAAATCCGCGTGGGAGAGCAGCCCTACCCAATATTCCAAACTCTTGACTTCCGACATATAGCCAGCCCCTGCCTATTGTTGGTCGCAAATATACCAGCAATCTTTCCAATTGAAACGCTACTGAAAGTAAAAAACGGCTGAAAGTGTCGTATTTACTGGTGTTGGTGCCCGGAGCCGGGGTCGAACCGGCACGCACTTTTTACGGTTGCGACGGATTTTAAGTCCGTTGTGTCTACCAATTTCACCACCCGGGCAGGCATCTGGAGGCGAGTGCAGGAATTGAACCGGCATCAGTTGATTGGCAATCCATAAACGGATCGCATCAAGTCAACCGATTGGGTATTTTTCGCGCTGCGGTTTTTTTCGCCTCTTGAGTTCGCATTATATTTGAATAGCGGAAAGACTTTTGCACAAATTCAAGTAAATATGCGCCAAGCAGGTAAGGGCTTGGCATAGCCCGAGGAAATTACAACCAGTAAAAATAAATGAATACCAATAGTCCGGGGATCACCACCGCGAAATTCCAATACCACGTGACCATATCCAGCCCCACACGGTTTTCGGCGTTGAAATGTCCGTGAAAAGCGCGCAGCAGCAGCACCGCCAACATGATGATTCCCGCCAGCATGTGCACGCCATGCACGCCGGTCAGCATATAAAGATTGGTGCCGTAAATGCCGCTGGCGAGAGTAACGCCGAGCTCGGCGGCATGACGGTATTCCATCGCCTGCTGAAACAGGAACGCCACGCCCAGGACAATCGCAATTGCCAGGCCCGCGACCATCTGGCCGCGATTGGCGGCCAGGAGCCCCTTGCGTGCCCAGATCAGCGATATGGCCGATGCCAGGATAAGGATCGAGTTGACTGCGGGAAGTCCCCATGCCCCCAGCGGGGTGAATGCCTGCGACTTCGGGCCGCCCGACGGCCATATACCCTTGAAATCCGGCCATAGGGTGAAATGCGCATCCATGGACGCCAGTTCCGACAGGGCAAAAACACGCACGTACATCAGCGCCAGTAGAAAGGCGCCGAAAAAGGCGAGTTCGGAAAGGATGAAATAGGCCATGCCGATGCGGAAGGAGCGATCCTCCCACGGGTGGTAATTTCCGCTTTCGTCTTCGCAGATGATTTTCCCGATCCAGCCGGATGTGCCATAGAGAATCATGGCAATTCCTGCCAGCATAAGAACAATGCCGGAGGCAATGGTATTGATCCTCAGCGCGAACCCCAGCAGCGAAATAAAAAGACCCAGGTTGATCGTCACCGGATAATGGCTGGGGAGCGGCACATGGTAATGGTTATCGCATCGCGTTTCGTTCATGCTGTTCTCCTTATCCGGAAACGGGAAACAGGGAGTAGGAAAGGCTGATTTCCTGCACCCCGGCAGGCAGCTCCGGGCTGACGAAAAAAACCAGCGGCATCTCCCTTACCTCTCCCGGCTTCAGTATCTGCCGCTGAAAACAGAAGCAACTGATCTTGCTGAAATGCTGCGCCGCCCACCCTGGGCTCACGCTCGGCACCGCCTGCCCGGCCATCGCCCGGTTGGTCGGGTTTTTGGCCAGGTAGCTGATTTTGGTGACTTCGCCGGGATGCACGCGTATCCTGGTTTGTGCAGGGCGGAATTCCCAGCTTATGCCCGGCATCACGGTGCTGGTAAATTCCACCGTCACCCAGCGTGCGGTATCCACTTTCGACGCCTGCGCAATTTGCACCGACTCGCCGGTCTTGCCGTTCAGGCCCGTCACCTTGCACAACAGGTCGTAGAACGGCACCAGCGCAAACGCGAATCCGGTCGCGGCCACTATCATGAGCAGCAGCTTGATGGTCAACCGCCGGTTTGCATGCTTGAGCGCATCATCCATCGCAGCCGCCTTTCACTTCAATGCCGGCAACCATACCGGCAGCTTGATAAAAGTAACGGCATAGATAACCGCCACGAACAGCACCAGCGCTACTACCCATTGCACCATGCGCCGCTCGCGCTTCTCATGTTCATTCGTCACTTCAGGCTCGTTCATCATTTGACCAGCGGCGGCGTTTCAAAAGTGTGGTACGGCGGCGGCGATGGCAGGGTGAACTCCAGCCCCTGCGCGCCCTCCCATACCTGCCCGGTAGCCTTGGGGCCGTTGCGCACGCACTTGACCACGATGTAAACCAGTAGCAGTTGCGAGAGCCCTAACAGGAAAGCACCCAACGAGGAGATGAAGTTCATCGCGGAGAATCTGAGCGCGTAATCCGCGATGTGGCGCGGCATGCCGTCCAGCCCGGCAAACCATTGCGGGATGAAGGTCATGTTGAAAAAAATCACCGTCAGCCAGAAATGCAGCCGGCCGAGTTTTTCGTCGAACATGCGGCCGGTGAACTTGGGCAGCCAGTAGTACAGCGCGGCCATCATGCCGAAGATGCCGCCGCCGAAGAAGGTGTAGTGAAAATGCGACACGATCACATAGCTGTTGTGGTACTGCGCATTGACCGCGACATCCGGCAGGATCATGCCGGTCAGCGCCCCCATGCCGAAATGGGCGACGAAGCCCAGCGCGAACAGCATCGGCGTCTCGAACGTCATTGCACCGCGCCAGATAGCGCCCAGCCAGCAAAACACCAGCACCGACGTGGGGATGGAAATCGCCATCGTGGCATACATGAAGTACACCTCGGCGGCAAGCGGCAGGCCGGAAGTCAGCATGTGGTGCGACCACACCAGAAAGCTGAGGAAGCAGATCGCCCACAGCGCATACACCTGCGCCCGGTAGCCATAGACCGGCTTGCGCGAAAAAGTCGCCAGGATATGCGGGATCAATCCCCACGCCGGCAACAGCACGATATACACCTCCGGGTGGCCGAAGAACCAGATCAGGTGCTGCAACAGGATCGGGTCGCCGCCGTTGGCGGCATCGAAGAAATGGGTGCCGAAATGCCGGTCGGTCAGCAGCATGGTGGCCGCCGCGCTGAATACCGGGATGACCAGGATCAGCATGAAGGCGGTGATCAGCCATGCCCACACGAACAGCGGCATCTTCATCAGCGTCATGCCCGGCGCGCGCATGTTGAGCACCGTCACCACCACGTTGATCGCGCCGGTCAGCGAGGAGAGCCCCAGCAAGTGGATCGTGAAGATCGCAAAATCCATCCCGATCCCGCTTTGCAGATCCAGCGAGGTGTTGTGCATCACCCAGCCCGCCGCCGAGGCGCCGCTGCCGATACCGAAGAATTGCAGGAAAAACGGGATCAGCAGCAAGACCGCGGCAAACGGCAGGATCCAGAACCCCCAGTTGTTGACCCGTGGCAGCGCCATGTCGGGCGCGCCTATCATCAGCGGGATGAGGTAATTGTTGAGGCCGGTGGCGAACGGCATGATCGCGCCGAACACCATGATCAGCGCATGCAGGGTGAACAGCTGGTTGTACATGCCCGGCGAAAGCAGTTGCAGGCCGGGCAGCAGCAGTTCGGCGCGCACCGCCATGATGAAGGCGCCGCCGATGAAAAACATGAGGCCGCCGAAACTCATGTACAGGATGCCGAGATCCTTGTGGTTGGTCGCGGTCAGCCAGCGCATGATGCCGGCGGGCGGATGGTCGTGCGTTGTGATGGCTTCGGTCATATGTTATCCCTCTCCCCAACCCTCTGGATGAAACAACTAGCCATTCGACTAGGCTGCAAGCGACCGCAGCCAAGTCGCTGGTTATCCCGCAAGCGGGCGAGGGAGCAAACGAATCGCTGCGCGAATTTCACGTTAACGCAACGCCTTGACTTGCGCAGGCTGTACCATGTCGCCCATGTGATTGCCGAACGAGTTGCGTTCATAGGTCACGATCGCGGCAATTTCGACATCGGAAAAAGTGTTCTTGAAAGCCTGCATCGCGGTGCCCGCCTTGCCGTTCATGACCCGATCCAGATGGCCGTCCTTGATCAGACGCCCATCCTTGTCGAGGAACGGGCCGTTGACGATCTTGCTTCCCGCCAACGCGGGAAATGCCCCCGGAAGACCCGCACCGCCGGCCTGATGGCAGGCGATGCAAATCCGGTTGTAGATTTCATCTCCTTTCGCCATCAACTCTTCCCTGCTCCAAGCCTTGCCGGCAGCAGACTCTGCCGCCGCGCCTTGCGCCTTCTTCTGCGCAAGCCATTCCTTGAACTGCGGCTCCGCCATCGCCTCTACCACGATCGGCATGAAGGCATGCCCGCTGCCGCATAATTGCGCGCACTGGCCGCGATAAATTCCGGGCTTTTCGATATTCACCCACATCTCGCGCAGATAGCCGGGAACGGCATCGCGCTTGACACCGAAAGAAGGCACCCACCAGGAGTGGATCACATCGGTGGAAGTCAGGAGAATGCGTATCTTCTTGTTGGTGGGCAGGATAAGCGGGTTGTCCACTTCCTGCAGATAATGCTCACCCTTGGCCGCCCTGTTATGAATCTGGTCTTGCGTGGTCGCAATGGTGCTGACAAATTTGATATTTTCTTCCGGGTATTCGTACTGCCATTTCCACTGGCTGGCGGTTACCTTGACTACCATTTCGGCAGCGGTTCTGGTGTCTTCCATTTGGGCGATGGCATGGAAAGCGGGAATGCCCATCCAGATGTAGTCGATGTAAATCAGCAACAAAAAAGGAGAAATTGCCAAGGCCCATTGCCACTTGGTGCCGGGGCCGGTGAAGGCTCCCGGTCGGGCGCCCGAGCTTTTGCGGTGCTTGAAAATTGAATAGGCGAAGATGGCAAAAACGGCGGCGTAGATGCCCATGATGATGCGCATGAAATCCACGCTCGCCGTTATCGAATCACGGGCAACCGGGGTGACGGGTTCCTGAAAATCCCAGATTGATTGTGCGCACGCCAGGCCGGAAACAAAAAGGAGGAAAACCATTCCGAACCACAGCGGCAATTGTTTTCTTATCGGCCCTGTCTCACGAAAACTTGCAGCTCCATCCCTTCGGCTGCAACAAAAAAGGCGGATGGATCGCTTTTTAATGACCGATTCATCATGGATTGCCGCATCGATTAGTTTCATGGCCTAGCCCCCACTGAGAATACTTCTGTTTCTCGAGTTGCTTGTACCTACAGCACCGGCGCCCAACATACCCTCCGTAAACTTTCCCGTCAAGGCGGAGCGAGTATGCCGCTTCACTTCTGATTATTTTGGAGCAACCTGCGAAGTTGACTGGAGGCGCGACCCAGAGTCGAACTGGGCTAATCGGATTTGCAATCCGGTGCATAACCGCTTTGCTATCGCGCCGTGTTGCAGAACACTGGCTTTAAATGATTAAGGGAAAGCGAGGATGCTTTCCCTTGAATGTGGAGCGGGAGAAGAGTCTCGAACTCTCGACCTCAACCTTGGCAAGGTTGCGCTCTACCAACTGAGCTACTCCCGCAAAACGAGTGCGCATTATAGGGATATTCAAATCCATGTCAATAATTTTGCCGGAAAACTTTTGCTGTCAAATCGTCTGCAATCGGAATAAACGCATAAAATTCTCTGTGGTGTGCCGCCCTACTTCATCTACGCCGATACCGCGCAACAGGGCAATCTCCTCGGCGACATGTTTCACATACGCCGGCTGGTTGAGCTTGCCGCGATGCGGAACGGGGGCGAGATAGGGCGCGTCAGTTTCGAGCAACATGCGCTCCAGCGGCACGCGTTGCGCCACATCCTTGATTTGTTTGGCGCTCTTGAAGGTGGTGATGCCGGAGAAAGAAATGTAAAAACCCATTGCCAGCGCGGCTTCGGCCACTTCCCAGGTTTCGGTAAAACAGTGCATCACCCCGCCCGCTTCGGCGGCCTTTTCCTCTGCCATGATGCGCAGGGTGTCCGCCGCCGCCTCGCGTGTGTGGATGATGAGCGGCTTGCCGCATTCGCGCGCGGCGCCGATATGGTTGCGGAAGCGCGTGCGCTGCCACTCCAGATCACCCTTCAGCCGGAAATAATCCAGGCCGGTTTCGCCGATCGCGATCACTCTGGGATGCCGCGCCAGCTCGACCAGACGGGCGACATCCGGCTCCTCAACTCCTTCGTAATCTGGGTGCACACCTACCGAGGCATAGATGTTCGGGTGCTGTTCGGCCAGCGCCAGCACCTGCGGAAAATCCGCCAGGTTAACCGAAACGCATAACGCGCCAGCCACGTCGTTATGCCGCATTTGTGCCAGCACGTCGGCCATATTTTCGGCCAGCCCGGGGAAATTAAGATGGCAGTGGGAATCGATAAATGGCATGGTTAAAGTAAAACTCGCATAGCGATTCGTTCGCCTCTTCGCCCGCAGGAATTGAAGATTGCCTTTCTCGTTTGCCCTTTCTCCCGCTTGCGGGGGAAAGTTGGAGAGGGGGGCTTTTCTTCGGGAGAGGATTGAGGAGAGGGAACGGGCATGGGGAGTTTCATCATGAAGAGTGGCTACTTTCTATGCACGTTACTCAACCATGAGCTGGCGATAGGAGAACAACAGCGACTCCAGAAACAGCTTGGGGTTGAGCGTATGCTGCGCTTCGCGCTTCGCGCCTTGCAGATAGCTTTGCAGCCGCGCCAGATTTAGCGGCGCGACAGATTCGACCAGTTTCTTGACTGCGGCTTCTTCGCCGGGATGGTAGCGCAGCTTCCCCGCCAGCTTCATCGCGCTCAAATCATAGCTCCATTGTTGCAGCCATTGCACGACCACTACCTGCTCGGTTTTCTGCAATGCCTCAGCCAGCGCGAACACGTCCAGCACGGCGGGCTGGCGCACGGCGCGCAGCAATTTATCGCGCTCTTCGCCGCCCAGTTGCTCGTCCAGTTGAACCGCTTGCAACGGCGCGAAACCGGATGCTGCGAGCGCCTCGGCGGGGTTTTTCACACCCTGCTGCGCCAGCCAGCGCGCGGCACTTTCCGCATCGGGAGCGGGCAGCGCGAACGACAGGCAGCGGCTCAGGATGGTCGGCAACAGCTGCTGCGGCTTGTGCGACACCAGGATGAACAGCAAGCCCGGCGGCGGTTCTTCGAGGTTTTTCAGCAGCGCGTTGGCGGCGTTGGTGTTCATCGCCTCGGCAGGATGAATGACGACCACGCGCCTGCCGCCCTGATGGGCTGACATCCCGGAGAAGTCGGCCAGCCCGCGCACCTGGTCGACGGAAATCTGCTTGCTGGGTTTCTTGCCGGATGCGGACTTAATATCATCGCTTTCCTCGCCATCCAGACTCAACGCATCCGGTTGCAGCAAACAAAAATCCGGGTGCGAACCTTGGCCAAACCAGTGACACGAAGGGCATTTGCCGCAAGCAAAACCGGCTTCATCCGGATGCTGGCACAGCAGGCTTTGGGCGAAATTCATCGCCAAGTCGAGCTTGCCGATACCCTTGGTTCCTTTGAACAGCAGGCCATGCAGCGGGCGTTTACGCAACTCCTGTAAACGCGCCCAGTCACTTTTTTGCCATGGATATATTTCTTTCATATCAAAGCAATATAATTACTTCTTCAAGTTTTTGTTTAATTACATCTATAGGCTGTGCCGCATCGATGACCATATAGCGTAGCGGGTTTTGCCGTACGCGTTTATGGTACCCGGCACGCACCCGTTCGAAGAAATCGGCCTGCTCCTGCTCGAAACGATCCAGTGAAGTATTGTCCGGCCTTGCATTATCAGAAGACCTTAGGCGCTGCCTCGCTATCTCGACCGGAAGATCAAAAAACAGCGTCAGGTCGGGTTGCAGGTCGGGATGCACCCATTGCTCAAGCTGGCTCAACTTATCCCAATCCAGCCCCCTGCCGCCGCCCTGATAAGCGAAGCTGGCATCGCTGAAACGGTCCGAAATCACCCACTTGCCCGCGCTCAATGCGGGCTTGATGACCTGTTCGATATGCTCCAGACGCGCCGCAAACATCAGCAGCGCCTCGGTGCCGATGTTCATCGGCTGATGCAGCAGTATCTCGCGCAGTTGCTCGCCGAGCGGCGTGCCACCCGGTTCGCGCGTAACCACCACGTCGCAGCCGCGCTGCCGCAGCGCATCGGCAAACCACGCCAGATGAGTGCTTTTGCCTGCCCCGTCGACCCCTTCAAACGTTATGAATTTGTTCATTTTTGATATTGGTTCACAGCACGATTATGCGCATTCAAGTTGCTGGAAAATTGTGAA
Organism: Gallionella sp.; assembly: GCA_028714075.1. Classification (GTDB taxonomy): domain Bacteria; phylum Pseudomonadota; class Gammaproteobacteria; order Burkholderiales; family Gallionellaceae; genus Gallionella. Next base: position 108,005 of record JAQTMZ010000004.1, on the reverse strand, counting down.
CTGCCATCACCGCGCGCCACAAAGTATAGCGCGTCGGTCTTGGCCGGATGCAGAGTCGCATGCAACGCGGCCATGCCCGGCAACGCAATTGGCGTGGGCGTTAACCCGCCGCGGGTATAGGTATTGTAAGCGGTGTCGGCCAGCAAATCACGTTTGCGCAGATTGCCGTCAAACCGGTCACCCAAGCCGTAAATCACGGTCGGGTCGGTTTGCAGCAACATACCCTTGCGCAAACGGTTTACGAACACTCCGGCGATCAGGGTACGGTCGCCGGGTGCGCCGGTTTCCTTCTCGACGATGGAAGCCAGAATCAGCGCCTGATAAGGTGTTTGCAGAGGCAGACCCGCTTCACGCTCGGTCCATGCTTCCTGCAGATGCTGCTGCATGACCCGGTAGGCACGCTTGAAGATGGCCAGGTCGCTGCTGCCAGCGGCAAAGTAGTAAGTATCGGGAAAAAACAAACCCTCGGGATGGGTTTCTGTCGCACCGATGCGCTGCAATATTTCCGCATCAGTCAGGTTCAAGGTGTCATGCGCGATGTCCGGGTTGGCATTCAGTGCGGCGCGTAGCTGTTTGAACGTCCAGCCTTCAATCACGCTCATCTGATTTTGGCTGACGTCGCCTTTGGTAAACATTTCCAGCAATTCGAGCGGCGAAACGGGGTGCTCCAGCGCGTAATTGCCCGCCTTGAGTTGCGTCGATTTGCCCAGCAAGCGCCCCAGCCAGACAAACAGCTGGTCTTGTTCCAGCAGACCAGCCTGATGCATATCCCGCGCCACGCTCTTCAGGCTGCTGCCCTGCTTCAGTTCAAATTCAAACGGCGTAGCGGGCAGCGGCAATGGGCGGTAAGCGTAGTAGCCCAGCCCGGCTGCGGCGAGCAGCGCCAGTATAATGATCAGGGTGAATAGCCGTTGCATCATGCGTCCTGCCGGTCAAGGCCATGGCGAATTTGTGCGGCGACCGGAAAGTGGCTCCAATGGCGCTGTTCCAGTTCGCGTATCGGCCACAGCCCGATGACGCTGTTCACGATAAATATCTCGTCGGCTTGCAACGCCTCCTCCAGTTCGACATCGCGCACTTGCAGCGTCATGCCATGCTGCAACGCCCACGCCATGACCCGCCCGCGCTGTATCCCGGCCACGCCGCAGCGCGATAAATCGGGGGTGACCAGCCGTCCCTGCGCCACCAGAAACAGGTTGCTGCGCGTGCCTTCGATCAGATACCCGCCGGCATCCAGCAACAGGCCTTCGGCAGCCTGCTCACCATGCAATTGCGCATCGTTCAGTTCCGCCGCCGCCAGCACGTTTTCCAGACGGTTGAGATGTTTGACACATGCCAGGCGGGGCTGGATGGACAGGCGCAAGCTGCATACGTGCGCCTTGATGCCTTGCGTCGCACATTCCGCGGGATAGTCCGGTATGGGCGAGAAATCCCAGATGCGCGTAGGCGCCGCATCGGCGGACGGCGCATAGCCTCGCCCGCTCTGGCCGCGTGTGACGATGAGTTTCACCACGCCATCCGGATGTTGCGCGAGCACTTTATCCAGTTCGGCGCACAGCAACGCCTCATCCGGGCAGGTCATACCCAGCTTGACACAATCATGTTGAAGTTTCAGGTAATGCAACGGCCAATGCAGCGCCTTGCCATTGACAGCGCGCAGAGTGCGGAACACCCCGTCGCCGTAGAGCAGACCGCGATCACGGATACTGATTGAGTTGCCGGGTACTCCGTTGACCAGCATCGCGTGAGGAAAGGTTAGACCTTGCGGAACACCAGTGAGCCATTGGTTCCGCCAAAGCCGAAGTTATTGTTTACCGCGACATCGATCTTCATTGCGCGTGCGGTATTCGCACAGTAGTCCAGATCGCACTCCGGATCCTGCTCGAAGATGTTGATGGTCGGTGGAGAAACCTGGTGATGCACCGCCAGCGCGCAGAATATCGATTCGATTCCGCCTGCACCGCCCAACAGGTGGCCGGTCATCGACTTGGTGGAGTTCACCACCAGCTTCTTGGCGTGGTCGCCGAATGCCAATTTGATCGCCTCGGTTTCGTTCTTGTCGCCCAGCGGCGTCGAAGTGCCGTGTGCGTTGACGTACTGCACCGCATCCGGATTTAGCCCGGCGTTGCGCAACGCATTCAACATGCTGCGCTTCGGGCCGTCCGTATCCGGCGCAGTGATATGGTAGGCGTCGCCACTCATGCCGTAACCGGCCAGTTCCGCGTAAATCCGCGCGCCGCGCGCCTTGGCGTGCTCATATTCTTCCAGCACCATCACCCCCGCGCCTTCGCCCATCACAAAGCCATCACGATCCTTGTCCCAAGGGCGGCTGGCGGTGGCCGGGTCGTCATTGCGCGTACTGAGTGCCCGTGCGGCGGAAAATCCGCCCACCGCCAACGCGCTCACGGTCGCTTCGGAACCGCCGGCAATCATCACATCCGCATCGCCATATTCGACGATACGCGCCGATTCCCCGATGCAATGCGTGCCGGTAGTACAGGCAGAAACCATCGCCAGATTGGGCCCCTTCAACCCGTACATCACGGATAAATTACCGGAGATCATGTTGATGATGGTACCCGGAATGAAAAACGGTGAAATTTTGCGCGGCCCTGCAGCCAGAAAATCGTTGTGTGTGTCTTCGATCATCGGCAGGCCGCCGATACCAGAACCGATGTTTACGCCGATACGCTCGGCATTCTGCCCGGTAACTTCCAGCCCGGAATCCTTGAACGCCTCCATGCCGGCCACCAGGCCTAAATGGATGAAGCGATCCATGCGGCGCGCATCCTTGGCGGGAAGGAATTGCGTGACATCGAAATTTTTCACCTCACCGGCAATCTGCGCTGCCATTGTGCTGGCATCAAAGTGCGTGATTTTGGCGATGCCGGACTTCCCCGCGACGATATTCTGCCAGACCGTGGAAATCCCTATCCCGACCGGGGATACTATCCCCAGCCCGGTAATAACAACTCTGCGTTTAGACAAACTGACTCCGCCAAATAAAATTAATGGGGGGAAACAGGAGGAAAGAGGGGCTACTTCTGGTGTGCCAGAACGTAGTCGATGGCTTGTTGTACGGTGGTAATTTTTTCTGCGTCTTCATCGGGAATTTCGCATTCGAATTCCTCTTCCAGAGCCATCACCAGCTCAACGGTATCCAGAGAATCCGCACCCAGATCGTTGACAAAAGAAGATTCATTCTTGACTTCCGATTCATTCACACCGAGTTGTTCGGCAACGATCTTTTTAACGCGCTGTTCAATAGACATCTTTTTATCTCCTACCCTGTTTAAGTTTCAAAAAAACTGCGGCATTGTATCAAAGTTGTCCGAAATTCCAAATAACAACTTGCGCGACGGTTTTACGAGGAGAAAGATATTCATAGCGGACCCTGTCGAGCAACAGGGTCCGTCAATATCAATCAATTGAAACCGTTTCGGATCAATCCACTTCCTGGTACCAGTAAGTTCTGGTGCGGCTGGTTGAAACATTGATGGACGGCTTGGCACCGCCGAGGGCAGACGAGCAGTCGGCGCCAACGCAACCGGGGTCGCCGCCGCCGCCTATGACGAATGGAACCAGCGACGGAGTAGTCTCGCCCGCTACCGTCACGCTTACTACGCCAGCCACCGGTGAGGGTGGCAGCCCGCCTCCGGCAAACACGGTAGAGGTATAGGCGCCACTCAGTGGACCGAGCCTGTAACCCCTGGCAATTCCAAGGTTTGCGCTGCACGAATTAGATGCAGTAGGCTGGTTTGTGCCGAGGTAGGTGTAGCCCGCTACCGTCAGGGGTGCGTTAACGACCTTCTCACCATTAAGGAGGTCGATGTAATAGCCTTTGTTCGGGGCGGTGCCGTCTTCGGCCGCCGCAGCCGCACTGTAGGTAGCGCTTGTGGCATTGAACAGTTTTGTCCTGACGATGGTGGTCAGGCCGCTGCCGTCGCTGCCGGTCAGATCCTTGAGCATGAAAATCCGGTTCTGCTTGTCGGCGGCGGCATTGGTATATAACGGGTGTTCGCGGTCGCCGGAGCCGGCTATTATCGCGTCGTAGCTGCCGGCAGGCACCACATCAACCGGATAGAAGAACTTGCGCAGCGGGCAGCAGGTGCCGCCCAGCGACGCCACCTTGTTCACGCGCCAGTAGTCCGGGGTGTAGTTGACTGCGGAGCGTTGAGTATCCACGCGCCATATATTGCCGCCCACATCGACGGCATACAGGCGGTCTATATATCCGTCGTAGTCGCTATCCATCAGGGTGATGTCGGCCGGAATGCTGTAATTCATCCCCAATATCGTGCAGGTCGCCGGTACTGTACCGGCGGCACTACAGTTAGAAGCAGCGCCATAGGTGGCCCTCCATATCAGAACCCCGGTTTCGGCATCCACGATGTATATCCCGCGACCCATGGCATCGGTACCGGCTGGCTCGGTATCTTCGGTTGGGTCATAGCCTGCTCCGAAGATCAGGACTGGAGTTGGCTTGTTAACCGCGCTGCATGTGACGCCTGCACCGCAATATCCCTTGATCAGCGCCACCTTCGGAGCCGACCAGGTCTGGCCGAGTTCGGTGAAATTGCCCGCATTGGTGATTTTCCACAGGTACTTCGGATCGGCCGGGGCGGTAACATCCAGAGCATAGATATACCTGCCTCCGCGGCGCATGGTGAGGTAAAGGTAGGCTTTGGCGGTTGTGCCGTCGGCATTCAATTTTTGGTAGATACCGGTCGAACCATCGACGAAATAATCCTTTTTTTGCGGTGTCGGCGATATGCCTGAAGTCGTGGAAGGAAGATCCAGTATCGGGCTGTTGTCGTGCAGCCGTTTCAGCTTGCTGAAAAATTCACTGGGGATGAACCCCCACAACTCGCCGCCTGGAGGCACTTCACCGCTTGCGGTAGTTATTGCGGCAGTCTGGTTGCCGTTGACGGCGCGGAACACACCATCGTTGCCGCCATAATAAACTACTACCGTCGGACCAACCGATGCGGCCTGCGTTCCGGAGGCACCGCAGTTCGTAGTAGAGTAAGTAAACGTGGTCGCCGAGGCAACCGTCACCATGCAAGACTGGCCATTGGCAAAAGTGACACTTCGTGCGGATACCGCCAGAGATGAAATGATAGCGACATTTGCCGCCGACGCAGTTGCGGTGCGGGTGCCAAGAGCATCGGAGGTTGCGGTTATGTTGATGGCATACGTGCCGTAGTTGACCGCAACCGGACGGGAGTGGAGTACGTCGCCATGCAGCGAGGGGCGGATGGTGACACTGCCGCCCGGGCCAACTTCGTCTCCGAAGTTGTCATCACCGCGTATCCATTTGATCAGGTCGGCCGTAGCCAGATTGCTGCCCAACATCATGGTGCCGGTCGCCGTCGTTGCGGGGGATGTAGTGATCGGGTAGGTGAAGGTGGTGGCGCTGGTGACGGCGGCGTTAAACGTGCCGTTGTATTCCGATTGGCTGGCGCCCGAGACGCTGATCGAGTAACTGTTACCCACGACTTTGTTATAAGGAGCAGCAGTCAAGCTGCTGGCTGTCGTGGCTGTTGCTGTGGCAGCAGCTCCGGCACCCAGCGTCCGGGTCAGCGAGCTTATGCTTACGGGGGCAACCGTGACCGGGCTTGCTGTGGCGCCCGCTATCGTGGCCGGAGTGGTGGGCGTTGTGCCGGTAAGCGTGTAGGTGAATGTCCGGTTTCCTGTGACAGTGATGGCACGGGAGGCTATGTTGTAGCCGCTGTCGCCAGCACCGGCGATAGTCACCAGGTCGCCGGTGGCGAAACCATGGTTGGCAGTCGTTTGCACCGTGACAGTTGTGCCGGCACGTACGAGGCCGGGAGTGGCAGTTTGTCCTTGCGCCGCCGTGACTAGCTCGATGGTGCGGGTGGTTTTGCCTGAAACGGCCGCAGTTCCACTACCGGATGGGGTGACCGGGCCTTCGGCGGGGCCGGTAAAGTTAAATGTAAGGCCGCATACGCCGCCGCAACCGCTGACAGTCCAGGTGCCGTTATAGGCGGTGGGTGTGACGCCGGAAATATTGACGCTGTTGCCATCTGACAAGCCGTTGGCGGCTCCGGTAGTGACTGTTACGGTCGAACCCACGCGGGTCAATGAGCTGATCGCGACGCCTGCACCCGGTACGCTGGCCAGAATGGTTCCCGTTGCGGGCGTTGCCGGTGCAACATTGAGGGTGTAGGTGACGTGAGTGGCATCCACAACCGTCATGACGAATGAGCCGTTATATTCGCTTTCGTTGGCACCGCTGATCTGGACGACCTGACCATCGGTTACGCCATGCGCAGCGGCGGTGGTGACGGTGGCGGTGCTGCCGGAACGGGTCAGGCTGGTGATGCTCACTGGGGTGATAATGCCGAATGCACTGGAGGTCAGGCTGGGATTGACCGCCGGGTCACTGGAAAACAGATAGCTGGACAGCGAATTGCCGGAAGCGCAAGCACCGGTACAGGTGTACAGCTTGCGCGGGTTGGTGGCCGTTCCGGCGGCAGTTGCATAATTGTTTGTCAGGTTGGCCAGACGTACTATCTGCGCCGCACCGCCCTTGTCCACCCACTCGCCATCCGGCAAGTCATAGGCCTTGCCGGCGCTATCAGCAGTCTTCGTCGAGTCGTTGACCCAGAAACCGCCCGCGACATCTGCTACCGGGCTGCATGCGCGCACACTCGGACTGCCTCCGCAAGTCCAGAAACTGACCGCGCTGGGAGTGATAAAACCGGTTGCCGGATTGATTGCGGAAGCGTCGAGGCTGTCGCTCAATGACAGGCTTACGAGCTGCGAGACCATATCGCGCGTGGCGACGAAATGGTACTGCTTCAGATTGCCCACCCATCTCGGATTGCCGTCCGGATCGGGGCGGAACATACCCATGTAAATCTGGTTCAGGTAGGTGCCTTGCGCATTCACGCTGACCGGCAGGCTGGATGAAGAAAACACGCTGTTGACCGCCTGCACTTCATTCAGTATTTTCAGGATGGCATTCTTGAGCGCGTTGTAATCGGTTCCCACCGGATAGTATTTGCCGCCGCCATATGTAGAGACGGCCTTGATATATGCCTCCATATTATTGGTGATGGCAGCAGGAGGTACTGCGGTGTCTCCTGTCGCGATGGAGTAAGTGATAATGGATTGCACGCCGGTTCCTTCAGGGGGGGTGGTAGCAGGGGCTACCGGGGCGGGAGTGGTATTGATATCGAGCGCTCTCAAAAAGCGCGCCCACTCCCGGCCTTGACCGGCTTCAAGTGCGGGTGTGACGATCGTATCCAGCGTGGTTTTCTGCGCGGCGGTGAGTGTGCCGTTGGCTACCGCATTGGCTGTAGCACTGGTAAGTTTGCTCAGTTCGGTCGCATCGTACTGCTGTGCATGGGACGCACCGGCTTTTACGCCGCTCAGATAGATGATGTAATTCTTCTGGCATCCGGTTGTGACACCGGCGGCACCGGCATACGTCGTGCCGGTAAGAATGCCCCTTCCGGTTAAGCCACTGCCGTCGTTGCCGCCCGTATAATACGCCCATGTTTCCTGTAATTCGGAACCCTGCCCGGACTTGCCGCTATTGGTTTTTAACGCCTTGACGGCAATAATGAAGGCATCCTTGTTGGTGCTTCCGGCAGGCACTGTGTAGGTAATATTGTCGGAAGCGGCATTGCATGGCCCCGTATTGAAAGTCCTTGTGTAAGGTGTGCCGGGGTGGAGGTTGTTGTCTATCGGAGTGAGTGGAAAGTGGATTCCGCACATGGTGGTTATGCCGAGATTGACGACGGCACTGCCGGCGCCGAGCGGTGACATTTCATGCACGACATTGGCCAGCGCGCACTGGTCGTTCCCGACAGACTTGTCGCCTTCGCTGGGAAGGGTGCCATCCCAATAGGTACAGACTCCCATGTTGGAATTCTGGCTGGACGGGTTGTCCACGACGAACATCAGGTTGGGAACGCCGTTCGACGTGGTGCCGCTGTAAATGTCAATATCTTCTGCCTGACTGGCATGGCTTGTCAGGAGAATCAGCAGTGAGGACAGGATAAGTTGTTTCGTTTTCATGATGACACCTCCATACCGCATAAAATCGGTTACTTCTGTTGCGGCAAGTTATGCCGCCAATGAGTGTAATGCTATGGACATACCGTGCCTGCCGGTACCCGCATGGATACGCCCTGATGTACCGCCGTGTTAGCGCCGGTATTGGTGTCGGCCACTGTGGCACGGATATCCCATTTCTGGTCATAGCACCATGATTGCGCTGTTCCCAGCGATACTCCCGATGCGCTAATGATCCCGGTATTGGTCGCCGAGCCGCTGCTGAGGCAGGGAGCATCATTCGTGTTGGTGGGATCGAGAGCGCTGTTAGTCAGTCCGATGGAGCTTATGCAAGTGGGTGTCTCAACCGCTGCGGTGTAAGTCGCTACGCCGAAGGTTACAGGGACGGTCGATGCCGCAGGGCTGATGGTGAAATTACTGCTGATGATGCTCTCGATGCCTTGCTGCGCGGCGGCACCCGCTTCTTCGCGAAATTGCGCATTACCCACCACCTGGATGCTGGATGTCGTCGAGTTCATTGCGGAAATCGCAATCAGCGTCAGCAGCATCAGCATGATGAGTGCCACCAGCAGGGTGCTGCCTTGTTGTTTGCGTGAAAAAATCATGGTGCCAGCCTTCCTGATGGGTTAACCAGGCGAATCACCTTGGTGTAGGCGTGGCGCTTGTAATTTGCCAGTGTGGGGTACGTTGTCGGATTAGGCGCAGCGTTATAGGGTGCGGCATTAAAAGGTCCAAAGTTGCCGGCGGCACCGAGCACATAGGTTTTGGTATCGGTGTAACCCGGAGTCGGGTCAATGTTTCTGGCGATGATGTGGATTTTTACCGACACGACTCTCGACCAGCATGTGGCATTTGGGCAAGTCTGAACATAACTGTCTGGCGCGCCGTCAAATACGGCCATATCCACTATGCCATCGCCATTGGAGTCGCCGTCCACGCCATATTCGACCTGCATGTATTCGATGCCCTCGACCAATGGCGTGGTCACCAACGCGCCGGTTGCTTGATCGAGTTCGACCCGTTTCAGCGTGGGAATACCATCGCCCGCGTTGTTGTCGGACGTCACAAGGTAGATTTGCGTGATGAAGGGGCGCAAACTTGCAGCGGTTGTGCAATCCTTGTCAAGCAAGGAGGTTGCCGGGGCACCGGCGGCAATCTGGTATGGAGTGGTAGCGGTCGTGCAATTTGAAACTTGCAGATAAATCGTGTTGGCGCTGTTGGGTGCCGCTGCCGCGCTTGCGGCTGCGACAGGCGTCGATGTGCTGGCGCGGCGCATCGCCAGCACATCGCTGCCGGTTTTTGGTGTGATGTTGTTGGCGGCAACGGCAGCATAAACGCCGCAAGCTGCCGACACGCCGGTGGCTCCAACTATTGCCGTTGCCGCATTGAAGCCCTGGACATGATGGCGCAGCACATCGAGATTTGTTGCCGCATTGGTAAGTACCGCCAAGTCGCACGGATCGGGGGTGGCGGCGGGCACGCCAGTGGTGGGTACATAGCTGCCATAGAAGCCCGCCATGCTTAGATTATCGGATAACAATTCCAGTGCATAACGGCCGTTGTCGATCATGCGATTGGACTTATCCAGCTCGCTGCGCACCTTGCTCTGGTTGCTGAACAACGTGGCCATGGCCGAGAGGATGATCAGGCCGATGGTGATGGAAATCATCATCTCGATCAGCGACAGGCCGCGCTGTGCCTGCACGAAAACCTGCATGCGGGAAGAAGGGGTCAGCATGTCAGGCATCCGATGTTGACGGGGAGCGCGATCACGCGGCGTTTGGATGCGTCGGCTCCATATTGCCCCGCACCGCAAGTCAAGGATGCCGGTGGCGCGGCGGTGCTATTCAAACCCTGCCAAGCCACTTCTACCAGATATTGGCTGGCAACGCCGCTTGCCGGTGCAATAGTCTGGGTGACGCAGCCGCGCGCGCCGATCATTGCGCCGACATTCGTCCCCCCTGCACTTGTTTCGGCGACACCCAGTAGCGCATTGCACCATTCGTTGCGATCTGTGGCAACCGAACTGCCAGCCACCAGTGCCGGACATGCAGCTCCCGTGCCCAGATTACCCACATAAGACGCAGCAAGCCCGCGGTTGGCACTAATTCGGTCCGCCATGTCCCTCAGCAGGATCAACGCCTGCGAACGCTGGTAGGACTCCATTTGCGAAGTCAACGCCCTGCCCTGCAATCCGGCCAGCCCCAGCAGGCCGACCATCAGGATCACGACCGTGACCATGATCTCGATCAGGCTGAAGCCAGCATTTTTTTTGCGTGCTACCATGGCTAGCAGGCTCCCGTTTGCTTGACGCTGCGTGGCATCCCGGTCAATCCGATATAGATGCAGCGGCGCAAGCCTGTATCGACAGGTGAGACATCAATCTGAAAAGTTGCCGCCGGACTTGCCCTGCCGGTTCTCGCATAAACTACGGAGGCAGGTCCAAGAGTAATAACCACCCCTTTCAGTGCCGCCTGGGATTTAATGGTTCCGGCAGCCGCGGTTATCGTCCAGCCTTGTCCCCAGTCGCCTGCGACCAGCGGAGCCACCGTGACATTGGCATTGCGTTTGATGGCCTCGCTTCTGGCCAGACTGAGGTTGGAAAATAATTCAAAGCTGGCGTTTTTTGCCTGCTGGCTTTGGGTCAGCGACTGAAAGCTGGGCACGGCAAGAGCCGCCAGAACACCCGCCACCGCCAGAACAATCATCAGTTCGGGGAGGGTAAAACCTGATTCAGCGCGTCGCCGGGAGTTCATTTCATGTTCACCATTTGCCGCTAAATTGGCTGCCTTTTGTGCCGTCATTGGTCAAAGACAACCAGCCATCGCCGGTTTGCTGGGTGCTGGTCGGGGTGGCAGTGATGGTGAAAGTCGGCGGGCTGTTCGCCACGATCGTGCAACCAGTGGCAGCACTAACGCCGTCGGTGCAAGTGATCGCAATGTTGGCATAGTGCCTGCTGACATCGGCGGGGGCGGATATGCCGAGCGTAGCAAAACTGTTTGTATAGGCACGCGCATCCAACAGATATTGCTTCTCGCGGTTGGTAACATCCACCATGAAAGCCTGCGCCGCAGCACGGTTGCCCTTGACCACATAGCTCTGGTAACTGGGAACAGCAATCACCGCAATAATGCCGATAATTGCCACGACAACCATCAGTTCAATCAGGGAAAAACCTTGTTGCTTTCTCATCGTGTTCTCCTTAGGTGGCATGGTTGGGCGCTCGTTGCGGCGATTTGCGCAATCAATTGCAAGGTTGGTGCTCCTCGCGCGCACGACATTTGTCTGATTTTTGCGTAAGGGGCGTAGCAATTTTGCTGTCAGTGTTTGACCGGCAGGGCGTAAATGTTTGGCTTGGGTGTGCGCTACGGCAAGGCGACGCTGTTTCGGCGGGTGTAAATTACGCTCGAAAGAATCGCTCCGAATGAAAATAAGCGGAGCGGAAACGCGTCGGTTGGAAAAACAGGTTGCAAGCACCCAGAACATACATGTCTCCTGCCTTGTTGGCATTCTTCATAATCCCCGCTGCATGGACTAAGCCATTACGGGAAAGATTCGGAGACAGGTTCTGGGTCTCGTTAGATCGGCGCCGGGGTCAGGGGCAAACCGAGGTTTTTTGCAACATACTACTGGCCGCTGTAAAAATCAAGGAACTTACGCACTAAACACCGAGGTTCAGGGTTTCGCTCGCTTTGATCACGTCCGCCGCCAGCTCCGCCAGTTTGCGGTTCTGGCTGCGCGCGGTTTTGCGCAACAATTCAAAAGCCGCCTTGCGGCCAAGACGGTACTGCACCATGGTGATGCCGATAGCGATGCTGATCTCGCGCTCGCTGTTGAGCGCCCCTTGCAGCTGTTGCGCGGAAGCTTGCAGCCCCTGGATATCTTTGGCGCGTGCCAGCGCAGCCTTGATGGTCGGCAACAGTTGCGGCGTATCGACCGGTTTTACCAGGTAGCCCAGCGCGCCGCTTGCGGTTGCCCTGTCAACGATCTCCTGATCGCTGTAGGCGGTCAGCAGCATGAATGGGATATGGTCGAACGAGCGCAACCGTTCCACCAGTTCCAGCCCGCTTCTGCCGGGCATGTTGACATCGAGGATGACCAGATCAGGTAGCTCTCCGCCCGCCAGGAAAGCTTCCGCATCATCCGCCGATTCTGCGGTACTGACGCTATAACCCGCCCCCACCAATCCGCGGGACAGGGTTGACAGCACCAGGCGATCATCGTCAACCAGCAATATGGTGTGTTCAGTAGTGGTCATGGTTCCTGTTCCAGGGAAATAACGGGTGGCTCGAGTTCCAGTGTGGTAATTACAGTATGGTCATGGCAATGAAAGGATAGCTTGGCGCCAGAGCTTGGCATTAACGATTTTACCAACTGCAGCCCGGTGTTGGCATTGCTGTCGCAATTAAAGTCCGGCGGCAACTGGCCGGTATTGTGGATGGCGACCTGAGTGGAATCAGGGCGCTGCCCATGCCTGAGCACAATCTTGGCCTGACCGACTTGACCGCCGTGCTTGATGGCATTCGAGAGCAGCTCGTTCAGTATCAGCGCTATCGGTACAGCTTCCGTTTCGCCAATGATGTGCGTTGCATAGCCTGGAGGAATTTCGACCGCGACAGGCTGTTGCCACAGCGAGCCGACCCCGGCTGCCACGCTTCAGCCAGCTCATGCAGGCGCACATTGCTTGTCGGCGCGCGCTCTTGCAGGCCGTGAATCGCCGCGATGCTTTGCACCTGGCCGATGGTTTGATTGATTGATTCCGCAGTTTCAGGATGGCTGTTTGCAAGCTGGCGCAGCAATCCGGTGATGCCTTGCAGGTTATTCTTGATGCGGTGATGGATTTCGCGTATCAGCGCATCGCGGTGGGATATGGCGAAATTCGCCTGCTTGATTTCATGAAAATAGGTGGCAAGGGACATTCCGACCATGGACAGGATCAGCATGTAAAACCAGAAATTCATCAGATGGGATGTGGCAATATCATCGGCAAAGTAGCCGGTACCGCGCATTGCGCCAGACAAGGCCTGGATTGCCACAACGGCCAAGGCGAGCGTTGTTCCCCTTGTCCCAAGAGTCATTGCTATCCAGGTGATGAGCAGGAACATCCAGTAGCCTTGAGGCGCATGACCGATGCTGTCGTGCAGCCAACCGAGAAAAATTATTTGACCGAGAAAAATCGTCAGGCCAAGCAGCGAGCATGCTTCAATCACCTGCTTCGCTTTGCGCCAATGGTCTTTTGACTGCCACCACACCAGCACCAACGGGGCAATCAGGATCACGCCGAGCGTGTCGCTCATCCACCATTTGAACAGGCTATGAAAATAGTCTTCTGCAGTAAGCAGCCCGGAAGCCAGCAATAGCAGGTTCACAGTCAAGGCTCCGATGGCGACACTGAGGGCGCCGCCCAACAGGATCAACCGCAGATAGTCATGCAACGACAGAAGGCGCAAATCAAATCTGCCATCGCGGGTAAGCAGCCATGCGCCGCAAAGCGCTTGCAGAGTGTCGCACGAAGCGATGGAAACAATCCCCCATAAGGAATCGCCCGAAATTGCGTGAATCAGAACTGCGCCGAGAAATATGCCCCAGGCATACCGCTTCCCGCCAAGCAGCAGCACGGCCAATGCCAATCCGCTCGCCGGCTCAAAATGCCCGACAATATTGTCACTATCGAACAGGAGCTCGCCAACATAAAGCAGCAGCGCGTAAAGTGCGGTGACGCCGAACTGCTTCAGCCAGATATTTTGGAATGCTGATTTGTAAGTGGGTATTGCTTCGGCTTGCTTGGACATGGCGACCCTAATCTAATCCATGGGCGGCGCGATCTTGATGATTTCCTCCGCCGTGGTTAGCCCCGCCGCAACTTTTTCCGCCCCGCTCAGGCGCAGGGGTTTCATGCCTTCGCGTTGCGCCAATATCTTGATCTTGGCGAGATCGGCATCCTTAACCACCAGTTTTTGCATTTCCGCGCTGAGCGGCAGCATTTCATAAATGCCGGTACGCCCGCGATAGCCGGTCATGCGGCATTCGAGGCAGCCGGTGGCGACGTAGACCTGCGCGGGTTTGGCCGCTTTCCACGGCCTGACCAGCTCTTGCCAGGTCTCGTCGCTGATCTCGCCTTTGGTTTTGCAATGCGGGCACAGGGTGCGCGCCAGACGTTGCGCCATCACCCCCAGCAGCGTCGAATTGAGCAAATAGGCGGGCACCCCCAGTTCGAGCAGGCGCGTGATGGCGGAAGGCGCATCGTTGGTGTGCAGCGACGACAGCACCAGATGCCCGGTAAGCGCCGCCTGTATTGCCATTTCGGCGGTTTCCACATCGCGGATTTCGCCCACCATGATGATGTCCGGATCCTGCCGCAGCAGGGTGCGCACGCCGTCGGCGAAGTTCAGCCCGATGTTGTGCTGTACCTGCATCTGGTTGAACGCCGGTTCGATCATTTCAATCGGGTCTTCCACCGTACAGACATTCACTTCCGGCGTGGTGAGCTGCTTCAGCGTGGAATACAGCGTGGTGGTCTTGCCGGAACCGGTCGGCCCGGTCACCAGGATGATGCCGTTGGGCTGGCGCGTCCAGTCACTCCACAGCGCAGTCTGTTCGCGCGAAAAACCGAGATCGGCAAAATTCTTCACCAGAATTTCCGGGTCGAAAATCCGCATCACCAGCTTTTCGCCGAAGGCCGTCGGCATGGTGGAAAGGCGCAACTCGACCTCGTCGCCATCGTCGCTCACGGTCTTGATGCGGCCATCCTGCGGCCTGCGTTTCTCCACCATATCCATGCGCCCGAGCAGCTTGATGCGGTTGGTGATGGCGTTGGTAACCGTGGCGGGAAGCTGGTAGACCTGATGCAGCACACCGTCGATGCGGAAACGCACGATGCCGATGTCGCGGCGCGGCTCCAGGTGAATGTCGCTGGCACGCTGTTCGAAGGCGTATTTGAACAGCCAGTCCACCAGCGTGACGACATGCTGCTCGTTGGCATCCAGATTCTTGTTCTTGCCCAACTCGAGCAGTTGCTCGAAATTCTGCACGCCGGCACCCTGCCCCGCCCTGGCCTTGTTGGCGAGTTGCACCGAGTTGGCGAGGCTGTAGATTTCCGGCAAGTAATGATTGATGTCGAGCGGACTGGCCAGCACCAGCTTGATTTTCAGGTTGAGGATGCGCTCCAGCTCGGCCACCCAGTCGGTGAGGAACGGCTCGGCGGTGGCAATGGTCACCTCTCCTCCATCGACCTTGACCGGCATGATCTTGAGCCGCTCGGCATAGGACTTGGAAACAACGTTGGCGATGCCGCCGAAATTCAGCTGCAAAGGATCGATGTGAAAATACGGCATACCGATGCGCGCCGCCAGCCACTCGGTAAGGGACTCAACGCTGAGCAGCTTGAATGGGGGCAGCAAGCTGCGCCACTTTTGTTCGCCGATCACCACCAGCGGATGCACATTGGAACGGTCAGCCTTGCGGTTCCTGGCAAGTATCCCCGCCTCCTCCGGCGACACCATGCCGTCTTGCAGCAGCAAGTGCAGCAACTCATCCAGCGTCACCTTGTGCTCGTTGGACTGCGGCGCGGCTTCTTTACTCATATGAGCGGAGGGAGTCAGGCGGCAGGCGTCCCATCAACGGGCGCAGGAAGAGCGTCATCCTGTGGTTGCCCGTCCTGAGGTTGCTCACCCTGCGGTGCAATTTTCTTCAGCCGCTTTTCTTCCTGCTTTTTCTTCTTGGCAATCTCTTTTTGACGCTTCTCGAAGGTGTAATTTGGTTTTGCCATTTGCGATCCTATTCATTGCGATATTAAATTCAAGGTCGGACATGATAACAATTCCTGGAGCTTCAGGATTGTTTTCATGTTAAAGGGGTGTAATGGCGCAATGTCAAAACAGCTCGATCTCGCCGCTCACCGGCTTGCTTTCCACGGTGCTGATATAACGGATTTCTTCTTCGACAATGGTGTTGTTGTGCAGGGAACGCAGCCGTTTTACCCGCACTTTTCCGGTGGCGGGGAAATAGACCACCATGCGCGGATAGATATCCCCCACGTCTTCCGCCACCACTTTGAGTCCTTCGGTCTGGACGTAGTCCCGGACAAAGTTGATATTACGCATACCGACATCGGTCATATTTTGCAGGATACGCCCGCCGCCGAAAAGTTTGACTTCCAGATTCTGGCGCTGCCCGCCGTTTTTCAGGATGACGTTGATCAGGTGCTCCATGGCAAAATTGCCGTAGCGGGTCGCGGCGCTCAGGCTGGTCGATTTCCAGCCGTCGGCATCGGCGGAAGCGGGCAACATGAAATGATTCATGCCGCCGACGCCGGAAACCCGGTCACGAATGCAGGCGGAAATGCATGAACCCAGCGTGGTATAGACACCCTCGTCGTTAATTGTGACGTAATACTCGCCGGGAAGAAGCCGCGCGGCATAAGTCTCATAAGTAGTATTCCAGTTGCGCCGAACATGCTCGAACCCCGGCAAAACAAGCGGCGCGCGCGGAATGGAAGATATAGCCATAATGTCTGCTCTGTATGAAACGCTGCGCTGGTCGTTCCCGGTCAATTCCCGAGAAACAGCTTTTTGGCCTCGATAATTTCTTCCTGTGCCTCGCGCACCACCAGCTCGATGACATCTTCGCCAAGCCCGGTTAATTTCCAGGCAAGCGGATCGATAGACGAGACATCATCAAGCTCCAGCGTATCCACTTCCGCCATCTGCGCAAGAATGTTGGCGAGATGCACCAGCGCAGTCTCCCGCGGATAGCGTTGCGCCCCGGCGACGGAGTGATGGTAGGCGATGCATTCCTCCAACAGCGGGGGCAGCCCCCACTGGCGCGCCAGTTCGCCGCCCACCTGGGCGTGATCGAAACCGATGATCTGGTGTTCGGCCAGGTAAACCGGCAAATCGTCCACTTGATCCAGCACCAGCAGCAAGGATTCCTTGGCTTGCTCCGGCAAACGGTTAAAAATTATCAGCTCGCCGATGTCGTGCAGCAATCCCGCCGTAAACAACGCTTCCGGATCGCATTTGCCCGCCTGCCTGGCCAGAATGCGCGCGACCAATGCGCAATACAGACTGTGATGCCAAAAATTGTCCATCGACACCAGATTGTTGGGCAAACCGGCAAAGGTGCTTGCGACCGACATCGACAGCGCCAGATTGCGGATCTGGCTGGTGCCGATCACCGACACGGCTTTGGAAACGGTATCGATGCTGGAGGGGAAACCGTAAAACGGGCTATTGGCCACCCGCAACAGGCGCACGGTAAACGAAGGGTCCCGGCTCACCGCTTTGGCGATGTCGGCTGTGCTGCTGTTGGGGTCTTCGACCAGTTGGTTGATGCGGATGAACACATCCGGCAGCGTGACCAGCCCGCCTACCCCTTTCACCAGTTCGGCAATATTGATATTGGTTTCCATGATGCCGAACCTTCGCATGGCGCATCTAGTTAGTCAAGCTTCGCGCTTGCGTTCAGGTACTCTAAAAAGTATTAACCTTACGCCGATAAATGATCTCCGTTTTGGAGGTAAACATCATAAAGGCTGAAAATTCGAATATCGGCTTGACCAGCCAGCACGCAAGCTCAAGACAGGTGACAATCGATGAGTCTTTGCACGCCTAGATCGGGCAGCAGCGCCCCGACTTTGAAGGCTCATCTTTCAAAAACAACACCCAGAAAAATATCGGTTCCGCCCGATTGCAATTAACCGTGGCGGCAATATCTACTCACGACCAGCAACCGGCTGGGCTGCCTTGTTGCGGGGAAAGACAAAGCCAGCGCAAGAATGGCTGGCAGCAAATTCACCGGCGCCTACTTCTTCCCGCAGGCGATTTTCCACAGAGCCTCCGCAATGCTAAGCGGCTGGACTGGCTCCCAGTTTTCTATCTTGTAATCGGTGGCGACTCTTTCACCTCTGCCCATACTTCCAGTATGTGTAGAGGCAAAAAGCATGCGCACTTGTGCTCCCGCACAATCGAATTCATGCTGTGCTTTCACTGAAATAAAAGTCTTGCCGGCTTTCGACAAAGGTGTCTTGTGGTCAATCAGCGAGCGCATTTGCACCTTGTTGCCGGATCTGATTATGGAGGTAGGGTCGGCATAAACAACAAAGTAATCCGAGGTGATGTCCAACTTGACCCACTCCTCCGCTTTAATCCACGTCCCGGCGAAGGCGCTACTGCCAACAACTGCCAGCAGCAGCAAAATAAGTTTACTCATAGCAATCCGCAAGAAGATCACCCGCAGTTATCGGTTCTTACAGGCAAATTTCCACATCTCTTTGTTTACCGTGCCAGGTAAAACTGGTTCCCATTGGCCTGGGTCGGGAACGCTCATAAGTACGGCACCTTTACCCATACCTTCAGAGTAGTAGGCGGCTTGAAGTTGTCGGGCTTGCCCTTTCAGGCAGTCGTATTCAACGCGTTTTTTAGACGAAGTATTCGACGAATGAGATCGTCTGGAATCATACATCTCCCACATTTTCACCTTGTCGCTATACTTTGGAACAATGATGGGATCGGCGTAGGCGGTAATATCTCCACTGACACCTATGCTGGAAGCGGTAACCTTCACCCACTCCGCCATCGCGCTGCTGCTCGCAATGGTTAGCAGCATCATTAAAATAAATTTAAGCATTGCGCACCATTTCTGATTATAGGTATTTTATGTATCGGCTAATTGGCATGGTTAACTCATTGGCCTAATCGCCTGCCTGCGGGTTGGTTTCATGCTACCAGTTTTTCCTCTTCCCGAGTGATAAGCCCGCCATTCGGAGGTGGTTAAAGTTCTCCTTTTGACACACTGTGCTGCCCTTGGAGCTACTGAAATCATCGCCCGAAAGCAGTCCCTCAACGAAGTCCGGCTGGAAAAAAGCTGGTCGCTTCAATTCGTTCCCGTTATCAACGGGGCATGGCTGTTGTAGTCAGTTACCGATAACTGCACTCCCTCCTCTTGCGCCGCAGCCTGATACTCCGCCGCAACCGCCACACCCGGCACGCACACCAGCTCTTCGCCGCAATACAGCAGCGGCAGGCGGTCGCGTTGCCAGGGCGGGATATGCTGTTCTTGCAGCAGGTTCTTCAGGGTGCGCGTCGCGGCATTCGGGTGGGGGCGCAGGGTTTCGCCGCCGCGCCGCAGGCGCAGTGTTACCGGCGCGCGCTGCAATTTTTTCAGGCTGATGCCGGATGCTTGTGTGGGATCGAAGCGCAGTCGCATATTCAACGCAGGCCAGTCCAGCTCCGCCTCGCCCTGCCACGACAAGATAAGGTTCCGGTCGAAGCCGCCCGGTGCGCGCAGCGCATACACCCTGCCCCGATAGCGGCGCACCTGCCAGTCGCCACCGCCATATCCGATACATACCGCCGCATCTCGCCGCGCGTTGCATAATTGTTGCAGCATATCGTCCAGTTGCACGGCTTGCGGCATCGGTGCCCCGCTGCTGTACAAAAAATAGCGCAGCAGATTCTTTGCACGGGGTTGGGAGAGGGATTGCAGGCGCGATACTTCCAAGCATGACTCGCCGCCCTCTCCCCCAGCCCCTCCCCCGCAAGCGGGAGAGGGGAGCAAATCATAGGCATCCAGTCGCGCCAGGTCATCGAGCAGTTCACTTGCCTCGGCGAAATGCTGCGCGCTGCGCGCCAGGGTGTTGCGGCAAGCGGGAAATTTTTCATTCAGCAACGGCATCACCCGATGCCGCAAAAAGTTGCGCGGATAGCTGTCGTCGGCGTTGCTTTCATCCTCGATCCAGTGCAACTGATGCGCTGCGGCATAGTCGAGAATTTCCTGCCGCGAGCAGTGCAATAGCGGGCGCACAAAATTGGGGGCTGCCGTGCGCCCGGCCGGCAACGGCCGCTCCGCCCTTCGATACCTCAGGAGGCTCGGGACAGGCCGCTTCGACATGCTCAGGACAGGCATGGCGCTCGCGCCGCGTGTCCCCGCGCCGCGCAACAGTTGCAGCAGCAGGGTTTCCGCCTGATCGTCGGCATGGTGCGCCAGTGCCACAAAATCGCAGTCCTGCCCGGCAAACGCCGCATGGCGCAGCTTGCGCGCCGCCGCCTCGATGCCATGCGCGCGCAACGGCGCGATGTCCACATGTTCGATATGCAGGGAAACAAGGTGGCGCGCGCAGAGATCGGCGCAAAATTTCGCCCATGCATCGGCATTCGGGCTGATGCCGTGATGGACATGCAGTGCGGAGAGCTGCCAGGAAAACCGGGGGGCGAGTTTGTGCAGCAGATGCAGCAGCACCACCGAATCCACCCCGCCGCTCAGGCCGATCAGGATTGAGCTGTGCGCGGGAAGCAACGGCGCGATCTGTGCCGCGACCCGCTCGGTGAAATTAGCTGAGTTTGGCTTCCTTGAACTTGCCATAACTCATCAGGCGGTTGAAACGATCCTGCAACAAGCTGGCCGTTGGTTTGCTCTGGGCGGTTTTCAGCGCCTCTTGCAGCGCTTTTTTAACGTTCTGCATGGTCATCGCATAATCGCGATGCGCGCCGCCCAGCGGCTCGCTGATGATTTTATCTATCAGCCCCAAGGTTTTCAGGCGCGTCGCGGTAATGCCCAAAGTCTCTGCGGCATCCGGCGCTTTTTCCGCGCTCTTCCACAGGATCGAAGCGCAGCCTTCCGGCGAGATCACCGAATAAGTGCTGTATTGCAGCATCAGCAACACGTCGCCCACCGCAATCGCCAGCGCGCCGCCGGAGCCGCCCTCGCCGATCACGGTGCAGATGATCGGCACGCGCAATTCGGTCATCTCGTACAGGTTGCGCCCGATCGCTTCGGACTGGCCGCGCTCTTCCGCACCGACGCCTGGATAGGCGCCGGGCGTATCGATAAAGGTCATGATGGGGATGCCGAATTTTTCCGCCATCCGCATCAGGCGCATCGCCTTGCGGTAGCCTTCGGGGCGCGGCATACCGAAATTGCGTATGATTTTTTCCTTGGTGTCGCGGCCTTTTTGGTGGCCGATCACCATCACGCTTTGCCCGTTAAAACGCGCCAAACCGCAGATGATGGCCTTGTCGTCGGCATATACGCGGTCACCGTGCAGCTCCTCAAAGTCGGTGAATAGATGCTCGATGTAATCCAGCGTATAAGGGCGTTGCGGGTGGCGCGACACCTGCGAGATTTGCCAGGGCGTGAGCTTGGCATAAACATCCTTGGTCAGCGCTTCGCTCTTCTTGGACAGGCGCGTAATTTCATCGGCAATATCGAGCGCGGAATCATCCTGCACATAGCGCAGCTGCTCGATTTTCTCTTCCAGCTCGGCGATGGGGCTTTCAAAATCCAGAAACGATACTTTCATAATTTTCCCCTGCTAATACACGGCGCAATGATACACGATTGAAAGCCTGTTACAGCCCGAAAAACCGCTTGATGGTCGCCAAAATTTCACTGTGCTGCTGGTGGATTTCCTTATGCAAGGTTTCCGCATCCAGGTTTTGCAGCGCGCTGTCGAGCTGCGCACGGCGGCCTACCAATATATGCGACACCTCTTCGGCTATAGCGGGGCGCGCCAGCAATATTTCTTCAAATGCCTCCTTGTCGAGACGGTAGCATTCCACGTCGGTCTTGGCGATAACCGAAGCCACGCGCGGCGAACCGGTCATCAGGCTCATCTCGCCGAAGAAATCACCCTTGGACAGCACGCTCAGGCCGCGCTTCTCCCCGTTCGGCGCCTCGATATAAACTTCTGCCTCGCCGTTGATGATGATGAACAGCCAGTGCTGCGCCGGCGTGCCTTGCCTGGCGATCACGTTGCCCTTGGCAAACGGCGCGTATTTCAGTTTTTCGGCCATCTTGCGCAATTCATCCTCGGTCAGTTGCGCAAACAATTCGACGCGCTTGAGCGTCTTGATGCGTTGCAGCGTCTCGCGTTGATGCACCGCTTCTTCGTACTTTTCGCTTTCCTTGACGTAATGGACGTTGTGCTCTTCGACGGCAAGCTTGATGCCGGCCCGTTCCAGCGCGGTATACACATGCCAGCGCACTGCCGCGTCGGTCGGGTCATCCACCGCCAGATCGGTCAGCCAGTAGCGCAACGCATAGCGCGCACAACCCTTGTCCATTTCCATCAGCACGCAACTCGGCGCCGGGCTCTTGGCGACGTTATTGATATCCGCCTGCCAGATAGCATTCTCCACCGCACTGACCACCTTGGTCGGCGTGGTTTTCAGGCTGACATTGAACCACACCCAGCGCCGCCACTGCACCGGCTGATCGGTGCGCCGCCCCAGTACCAGAAATTTATTTTTCATCAACTGGCTGTTGGGAAACACCACAGTTTCCCAGTTGCGCGTTTCCACCAGCGTGGAGCGCCAGCGGATATCCACCACGCGCCCGGAAATATCGTCCACCTTGATCCAGTCGCCGATCTCGATGGAGTTGTCCAGTTGCAGGGCCAGACCGCCGAGAATATTACCCAGCGTGTCCTGCATGGCAAATGCCACCACGGCGGTAATCATCGCCGAAGTCGCCACGATGCTGCCCAGATCCAATCCGGCGTAACGCAACCGCACCAGACCCCACACGAGGTAAGCGATGATGACGGAAATATCCTCGGCGATGCGCGGCGTGGTCATGCGTGCCCGTGGCAGCGCGATGCGGAACACCAGCAATCCGCTCAAGCGAATCAACGCAATTCCCGAACCGATGATGAAGACTTCGTGCAATACGCCGGCTGCGGTGGAAAACTGGAACGCGTGGATCAGGCCGCTGACAAACTGCCCGAGCAAGCAGGCAAAAAACAGGCCGAGCGTATTGATGATGCTCTTGCGCTCCTCTTTGAGAAAATGCACCAGCAGGAACGCCAGAAGCAGCGCGATGATCAACACCGGTAAAGATTCTTCGCGCCAGAAAAACTGAATGGCGGTATTCCAAAAAGACATATTTATCCCTTAATGTTCGAATAGCGGCATTTTATACCATCGAGTATTGGGCAAGCGACTTGGTGCGCCTCCAGAATGCCCATGTGTCGGCACGGGTCAACAATATCTGCCGAATGTTATCTCCGCCCAGAACATCCATGCGCAACTGCGCGATTTTTCCCGAACGCAATGCCTGCCACAAAGGTTGCGCATAGCCTGTTTCAAAGCCCTGCAAAACATCGCGCCAGGCGGCCAGATCACCGCGCTGCAAGGCTCGGCGCAATCCGTTCCAGACCAGCAATTGTTCGCCGTTGCTATCGCTCCATTGCACGGGCCACCCGGCAAACGGAATACCCGCGGCAGCCGCAAACATTTCCGGCAGCGCTTCATCCGCGCTCATACTCTGGTAATTCTTCTGTAGCGGTGTATTTGCGGTGCCGCCGCCCCACAACCATACGCTGTTGACCGGCAGCTCACCGCGCGCTTCGCGGGCTTCATTCGCGGGATGGGCAAACAGCAGCATCTGGATTTCGTTGAACAACTGATGCCAGCGCAGCGCCTCGACGCCCTTGGGCAACAAGTCATGCACGTTGCGCCCGGCAGCCTGCGACAACGGCACTGTCTCAATGTCCGGTAATTGCTCAAGCCTCATGTACCAGCGCTGCGGATGGGGCGCAAAGAATTCCATGCCCTGCCCGGCAAAATGCCGGTTCAGGCTGGCACACATTTGTGCGGCCTCGTCCGCGCTGATCGCCACATTCGGCAACAGCACCAACTGCTCGCGCTGCAAGCGCAAATGCACCGGATCGGCGCGCAACCAGCAGCCCGCGCCAAGCCCGTCAAAAGCGGCGGAAACAGGCGCAATCGGCGCACCTGCCCGGCACGGCACGCCAAATAATTCGCACAGATGGCTTTCCGGCGCCAATCCCGATACATCCGTTCGTGCCGAGCCTGGCGAAGCACCCCGCGCCAGCATCTTTTCCAGCGCAGGCAAACGCAAATCCGCGCATACCCCGGAGGCAAATTCTTTCGGCAGGAATAAATCGGTGATGACCAGATGGACGCTTTTCATGGCAGCGAGTTTATCACCTTCACGCACTGTCATAGCCGGCGCGCTTGTGGCACACTAACGCCCGTCACATCACATCGGCAACCTTAATCTTGCAACCATACGAACTGTTCATCGGGCTGCGCTACACGCGCGCCAAGCGCCGCAACCACTTCATCTCGTTCATCACGCTGATCTCCATGCTGGGCATGGCGCTGGGCGTGATGGCGCTGATCGTGGTGCTGTCGGTGATGAATGGCTTCCAGAAAGAAATCCGCGCACGCATGCTGGGCGCTTCGCCGCATCTGGAGGTGGTCGCAGACGGCGGGCGGATGCATGACTGGCAAGCCGTTCTGGGCAAGGTTGCGCAACACCCGCAAGTCTCCGCCGCAGCGCCCTATATAGCCGGGCAAGGCATGCTGTCGTTCGGGCAAGTCGTGCAGGGGGTGATGGTGCGCGGCATCGATCCGGCGCAGGAAACCGCCATTACCGAGCTTTCCGGCAAGGTGAAAGCGGGTGCATTAAGCGACCTGCGCGGCGGGGAATTTACCATCGTGATCGGTTCAGACCTGGCGCGCGCGCTCGGCGTCAAGCTCAAGGACAAGATCATGCTGATCGCCCCGCAGGGGCAAATCACTCCGGCAGGCATGATGCCGCGCCTCAAGCAATTCCGTGTGGCGGGTATCTTTGAAATCGGCATGGCTCCCTACGACAACAGCCTCGCGCTGATCCATCTCGACGATGCGCAGAAACTGTTCCAGCTCGGCGATGCGGTAACCGGTATCAGCGCCAAGTTGCGCGACATCGATCTCGCCCCGCGCGTGGCGCGCGAACTGCAAGGCCAATTGCCGCCCGAGTTGTATGCCAACGACTGGACGCACCAGAACAGCAACTATTTCCGCGCGGTGCAGATGGAAAAGAAAATGATGTTCATCATCCTGTCACTGATCGTCGCGGTGGCCGCATTCAATATCGTTTCCACGCTGGTGATGGCGGTCACCGACAAGCAGGCCGACATCGCGATCCTGCGCACCCTCGGCGCTTCGCCGCGCAGCATCATGAAAATTTTCATCGTGCAGGGCGTGATTATCGGCCTGGTCGGCACGCTGCTCGGCAGCATCGGCGGCATTGCGCTGTCGCTCAACCTGGATGTAGTCGTGCCGTTCATCGAGCACCTGTTCGGCGTGCAATTTCTCGCCAAGGATGTGTATTACATCAGCGAACTGCCATCCGACCTGCGCTACCACGAAGTCATGCTGGTGACCGGCATATCCTTCGTGATCAGCCTGCTGGCGACCCTCTACCCGAGCTACCGCGCATCGAAGACACAACCGGCGGAGGCACTGAGATATGAGTAAACAGTATCCAGGATGGGAGCGCGGACGTCCCCGTCCGCATGCGGGCGAGACGCCCGCGCTCCCGAAAATGCAGGATACAGGTATGGTCATTTCCTGCCGCGGCCTGCGCAAGACTTTTGTCATCGGCAAGCTGGATGTGCCGGTGCTCAAGGGTATCGACCTCGACGTACAGCGCGGCGAACGCCTCGCCATCGTCGGCGCGTCCGGCTCCGGCAAAAGCACGTTGCTGCACCTGCTCGGCGGGCTGGACAGCGGCAGCGGCGGCAGCGTGCAGATACTCGGCCAGGAAGTGCAGCAGATGAACGAGGTGCAGCGCGGCGAATTACGCAACCATGCGCTCGGCTTCGTGTACCAGTTCCATCATCTGCTGCCGGAATTTACCGCGCTGGAAAATGTCGCGATGCCGCTGTTTATTCGCGGCATGAAAAGCACCGAGGCCAAACCGCGCGCCGCCGCAATGCTGGAACAGGTAGGGCTGGCGCAGCGCATCCAGCATTTGCCATCGGAGCTATCCGGCGGCGAACGCCAGCGCGTTGCCGTGGCGCGCGCGCTGGTGACCGAACCGGCTTGCGTGCTGGCTGACGAGCCCACCGGAAATCTGGATCGCGGCAGCGCGCATGCCCTGTTTGAACTGATGCAGCAACTCAACACGAAATTCAACACCAGCTTCATCGTGGTCACCCACGATCTCGAGCTGGCAGGGCGGATGCAGCGCTGTTTGCGGCTGGTGGATGGAGTACTGCTACAGGGGTAGGATTTCCGGAATCAGCGGCTGATGGCCGGATAAGCTCATGAGCCGAAAAAATGCAGTATTTTTTACGCGCTCAATAGCCCGATAATTTCACGAATCTCATGGCGCAATGCGGCAACATTCATCCCTGCCGCAGGCGCGACAGCCTGGATTTCAACCTCGCCGGAATTTTCCAGACGATTGCGCGCACCGCTGATGGTAAAGCCCTGTTCGTACAGCAACTCGCGGATACGCCGGATCAGCAGCACCTCATGGTGCTGATAGTAGCGGCGGTTACCGCTGCGTTTGACCGGTTTGAGCTGGGTGAATTCCTGCTCCCAATAGCGCAGCACATGGGCCTTGACCCCGCATAATTCGCTCACCTCACCGATGGTGAAATAGCGTTTGGCGGGAATCGGCGGGAGCTCGGAATTAGGCTTGTGGTTTTCCATGATAGGACTTTTCCACCATGGTCTTCAGCTTCTGGCTGGGATGAAACGTCACCACACGACGCGCGGTGATCGGGATTTCTTCACCGGTCTTGGGGTTGCGTCCGGGGCGCTGCGGTTTGTCGCGCAGTTGAAAATTTCCGAAGCCGGATAATTTCACACTCTCGCCTTTTTCCAGTTGCGCGCGGATTTCTTCGAAGAACGCTTCCACCATATCCTTGGCTTCGCGTTTATTGAGGCCGACTTTTTCAAACAGCAAATCAGATAGTTCGGCTTTTGTTAATGTTGTTGTCATTTTTCTCCCTTACATGCGCATCTGAGCACCGTGCTGTTGCATCACATCCACCAACAGCGCAATACTTGATTCAATTTCAGAATCCGTGAGCGTTTTTTTAGTATCTTGTAATAACACACGGAATGCAAGGCTTTTTTTGCCTTGCTCTACACCTTTGCCGCGATACACGTCAAACAGGGCAATTTCTTGCACGTAAGGCACATCTGCCTGCTGCATGGCGTCCAGCAAGGTCTGCAGAGTAACTGCCTCGTCCACCAGCACCGCCAGATCGCGTCGCACCGGCAGGAATTTGGCAATTTCGCTCATGCGCGGCACTGCCGTCTGAAGCAACGCACCGAGTTCGACTTCAAACCACACGGCGGCCTGCACCATGTCGTATTGTTGCTGCCACTGCGGGTGCAGTTCGCCGATCCAGCCGATCATCTGCCCTCCGCAAAAAATCTGCGCGGAGCGCCCTGGATGCAAGGCCGGGTGGACTGCCGCAACGAAACGCAAGACTTGCGGGGCGAACAATGCCTCGACATCCGCTTTCACATCGTAAAAATCGACCGGTTTGGCGGCTGTGCCCCATTGTTCCGGCTGAGTCGCGCCATATGCCAAACCAGATAGTCGCTGGCTCTGCACATACTCGTCATTTACCCTGGCAAAACATGCACCGGCCTCGAACAGGCGCACGCGCGCCTGATTGCGGTTCAGGTTGAAGCGCAACGCGCCCACCAGCCCGCCGATCAGGCTGCTGCGCATCACCGCCAGATTACTGGCGATCGGGTTTTGCAGCGCGACCGCTTTATCGTTGCCGCACAATTCACGTTCAACCTGCTCGTCGACAAACGCATAGCTGACGATCTCCTGGTAGCCGCGCGCAACAAGCATCTGCTGGATGCGCGCCAGCGGGCGCTGCAGTTCGCTGTACGGCAGTATGGTCAGCGCAGCTTGCGGGGCGAGTGCGGGGATGTTGTCATAGCCATGCAGGCGCGCCAGCTCCTCGATCAGGTCTGCCTCGATGGACAGATCGAAACGAAAGCTCGGCGGTGTGACACAGAAATCAACATCGCCCTTCACGTTTGCCCCCTCTCCCGCTTGCGGGAGAGGGTTGGGGAGAGGGCTATTCGCGGTGAATTCGAATTGCAGGCGCGTCAAAAGATCAGCAATCTGGATATTGTCCAGCGCGATACCGAGCACCCGCGCGACACGCGAACGGCGCAATGTGATTGCCACCCGTTCAGGTAACTGGTTGCGCACTTCGCTGATTGCCCCGGCGCTGCCGCCGCAAATTTCCAGCAGCAATTGTGTCGCGCGCTCCAGCGCTTGGCGCGTCGCCGCAAAATCCACGCCGCGCTCGAAGCGGAACGAAGAATCGGTCGCCAACCCGAAACGGCGCGCCTTGCCGGCAATCGCATCGGGATGGAAAAACGCGCTCTCCACAAACACGTCTTGGGTAGTAGTTTCCACGCCGCTGCCCTGCCCGCCCATGATACCGGCCAGCGCCAGTACCCGCGCATCGTCGGCGATGACCAGTACTTCTTCGTCGAGCTTCACCGCCTGTTCGTTGAGCAGCGTCAGCGCTTCACCGTTGCGCGCCCTGCGCACCGTGATACCGCCCGTTAGTTGCGCCAGATCGAAGGCGTGCAGCGGCTGGCCCATTTCCAGCATCACGTAGTTGGTGATGTCCACCACCGCGCTGATACCGCGCAGGCCGCTGCGCTCCAGACGGCGCAGCATCCAGGCCGGTGTAGGCGCGGCGGCGTTCACGCCGCGCACCAGGCGACCGCAATACAGCGGGCAGGCCTGCGCATCGGCCACATGCACCGGCAATTGTTCGGAAAGGATGACCGGCTGGATTTGAAGATCCAACGGCTTGAGCGCGCTGCCGGTCAGCGCCGCGACTTCGCGTGCAATGCCGAGCATCCCGGAGCAATCGCTGCGGTTCGGCGTGAGTTTCAGCGTGAACAATTTGTCGTCCAGTTCCAGATACTCGCGCAGCGTCTTGCCCACCGGCGCATCGCTCGGCAGCAGCCACAGGCCTTGGCTTTCTTCGGCCAGCCCCAGTTCTTTTGCGGAGCACAACATGCCGAACGACTCGACGTTGCGCACCTTGGCCTGCTTGATGGCGAAACCTTTTTCATTCTCGCTATTTGGGGGCAGCAGCGCGCCGATGCGCGCGCACGGCACTTTCACGCCGACAGCCACATTTGCCGCGCCGCAGACGATGGTCAGCGGCTGTGCCTCGCCGACATTCACCTGGCACACGTTCAAGCGATCCGCATTGGGATGTTTGACCACTTCCAGCACTTCGGCCACCACCACGTTATTGAATGCGGGAGCGACGGCTTCCAGTGCTTCGACTTCCAGCCCGGCCATGGTCAGCAAATGCCCTAACGCCTCGCTGGGCATCTCTGGATTCACCCAGGTTCTTAACCAATTCTCGGAAAATTTCATGGCTGTATCATTAATTGAATTGCTTGAGGAAGCGCAGATCGCTTTCGTAGAACTGGCGCAGATCGTTCACGCCGTAGCGCAACATCGCCAGCCGTTCCACGCCCAGCCCGAAGGCGAAACCGAGATATTTTTCGCTGTCGATATTGACATGCTTCAGCACGTTGGGATGCACCATGCCGCAGCCGCCGATCTCCAGCCAGCCGCCGTTCCAGCTCATATCCATTTCGGCGGATGGTTCGGTAAACGGAAAGAACGATGGGCGGAAGCGCACTTGCAAATCATCCTGTTCGAAGAATCGCTGCAGAAAATCCTGCACCACCCCTTTGAGGTTGGCGAAGCTGATCTCTTCATCGACCCACAAACCTTCGACCTGATGAAACATCGGCGAGTGGGTGGCGTCGGAATCAAAGCGGTAAACACGGCCCGGTGAAATGATTTTCAGCGGCGGCTGGTGCGCCTCCATATAGCGTATCTGCACCGGCGAGGTATGGGTGCGCAACACATGCTGCGGGTCGATGTAAAAGGTGTCGTGCATCGCGCGCGCCGGATGGTTCTCCGGGATGTTCAGCGCGGTGAAATTGTAGAAATCGCGCTCGATTTCCGGGCCGGACGCGGTGGCAAAACCCAGCGAGTGAAACAACTGCTCGATGCGCTCCAGCGTGCGTGTCACCGGGTGCAATCCGCCCGTACCCAGGCCGCGTCCGGGCAGGGTCACATCCAGCGCTTCCGCCGCCAGTTTCTGTGACAGCCTGTTTTGCTGCAACGCATCGCGGCGCTGTTGCAGGGCGGCTTCGATGCTTTGTTTTACCTGATTGATGCGTGCACCGGCAGCCGGGCGCTCTTCCGCAGACAGCTTGCCCAAGCCTTTGAGCAAGGCAGTAAGACTGCCCTCCTTGCCCAGGTATTTTGCTTTGACCTGCTCCAGTTCGGCTTCATCGCCGATTGCGGCGAACTGCTGCAGGGCCTGATCGAGAATATTTTGAAGCTCTTCCATGAATGGCACCGAAAACAAAAAAGGAGGCGCAAAGCCTCCTTTTTTAGTTACACAGTTTAATCAATAAACCGCGAGGCTTGGCTTAAACGCCGAGGCTGGCTTTTGCTTGCGCCACGAATTGCGCAAACGCGGGCTTATCGAACACGGCTATGTCCGACAACACCTTGCGGTCAACCTGAATGTCCGCCTTCTTCAGCCCATTCATGAACACGCTGTAGGTCAGGCCTTGCTCACGCGCTGCCGCATTGATACGCGCAATCCACAAAGTGCGGAACTGGCGCTTTTTCTGGCGACGATCGCGATAGGAATATTGTCCGGCTTTCATCACCGCCTGCTTGGCGATGCGGTAGACGTTCTTGCGGCGACCGCGATAACCCTTGGCTAGAGCCAATACTTTTTTATGGCTGGCGCGTGCTATTACTCCACGTTTTACTCTTGGCATGGTCTACTCCTTATGCGTAAGGCATCATGGCGCGAACCGATGCTGTATTGGTTGCGTGGACTTCAGTTGTGCCGCGCAACTGACGTTTGTTCTTGGTGGTTTTTTTGGTCAGGATGTGGCGCTTGAACGCTTGTGAGCGTTTGACGCTACCACCTGCGCGGATCTTGAAACGCTTGGCCGCTCCGCTTTTGGTTTTCATCTTGGGCATGATTGCTCCTTAAATTTATGATGCCAGGTGTTTTCCGACTGGAAAAACTTGATGACCCATACACCACTTTTTATCGGGGAACTGCTTGCTACATCGCATCGACCATCCCCTTGCTGTCGACGCAATTAAATTCGCTATTTTTTCTTGGCCTTGGGCGATAACACCATCACCATCTGGCGGCCTTCCATCTTGGGAAACTGCTCGACCACGCTATGCTCTTCCAGATCATCCCTGACGCGTTGAATCAAACGCATACCGATTTCCTGATGGGCCATTTCGCGGCCGCGAAAGCGCAACGTGATTTTGGTCTTGTTGCCGTCTTCCAGAAACTTGATCAGGTTACGCAACTTGATGTTGTAGTCGCCTTCGTCCGTACCCGGGCGAAACTTGATTTCCTTGATCTGCACCTGTTTCTGCTTGAGCTTGGCCTCGTGCTGTTTCTTGCTTTCGGCATATTTGAATTTGCCGATATCCATGATACGGCATACTGGCGGATCCGCCAGCGGCGAAATCTCCACCAAATCCAGTTCTGCTTCACCCGCCAAACGCAACGCTTCCGCGATGGCAACAATCCCGAGGGGTTCCTTTTCGACACCAATCAGCCGCACTTGCGGTGCGGTAATCATCTCATTGATGCGCTGCGATTTATCTTGTGCTATTGCAATATCTCCACTTGAATAAATTGGGAATCTCTGTAAATCAAAACCTCATCGCGCCATGTCTGGCTTGCAGTTTTGAAGTTCTGGAGACGCCCAATACTAAGCCGTGCTACCCGCCTTAATCTCGGATTTAAAACGCTGAAGCAAACCTTCCAGCATCATCTGTCCGAGATCTTCACCACTGCGGGCACGCACGGCCACCAATTTTCCAGCCACTTCCTTATCGCCGATGATCAGCTGGTAAGGTAATTTCTGCAAGCTATGTTCACGTATTTTATAGGTAATCTTCTCGTTGCGCAAATCAAGTTGCACACGCAGCCCGGCATCGCGCAATGCTTGCGCAACTTGCGTCGCATATTCTTCCTGCGCCTGGGAGATATTCATCACCACCGCCTGCACCGGTGCCAGCCATAACGGGAACGCACCGGCATGGTGCTCGATCAGGATACCGATGAAGCGCTCCATCGAACCGAGTATCGCGCGATGCAGCATCACCGGGGGTTTGCGGCTGTTGTCCTCATCGACGAACTCGGCATCCAGCCGCACCGGCAGGTTGAAATCCAGCTGGATCGTACCGCACTGCCACAGGCGCCCGAGGCTGTCCTTCAGCGTGAATTCGACCTTGGGGCCGTAGAATGCGCCTTCGCCCGGCTGGACATCATAAGCCAGCCCATTCTGTTGCAACGCCGCTGCCAGCCCCGCCTCGGCCTTGTCCCAGGTTTCATCCGAGCCTACGCGCTTCTCCGGGCGAGTGGACAGCTTGACCAGCACCTCGTTGAAACCAAAGTCCCCGTACACCTCGTTCAGCATCACGATAAAGCGCGACACCTCGGGCTGCACCTGGTTTTCGGTACAGAAAATATGCGCATCGTCCTGGGTGAAGCCGCGCACCCGCATCAGGCCGTGCAGCGAACCGGAGGTCTCGTTGCGGTGGCAGGAACCGAATTCCGCCAGACGCAGCGGCAGGTCGCGGTAGCTGTGCAGGCCGTGGTTGAAAATCTGCACATGCCCGGGGCAGTTCATCGGCTTCACCGCGTAGTCGCGGTTTTCCGAAGCGGTGGTGAACATGTTGTCGTGGTAGTTTTCCCAGTGGCCGGATTTCTCCCACAGCGTGCGATCCATGATGGTCGGCGTGCGCACCTCTTTATAATCGTGCTCGCGAAACTTGCGGCGCATGTACTGTTCGACTTCCTGCCACAGCGTCCAGCCTTTGGGGTGCCAGAACACCATGCCCGGCGACGAGTCCTGCATGTGGAACAATTCCAGTTGCTTGCCCAGCTTGCGGTGATCGCGCTTCTCGGCTTCTTCGAGCTGGTGCAGATAGGCATCCAGCTCTTCCTTCTTCGCCCAGGCCGTGCCGTAAATGCGCTGCAACATTTCGTTTTTCGAATCGCCGCGCCAGTAGGCGCCGGCCAGCTTCATCAGCTTGAAGGCCTTCAGCTTGCCGGTAGACGGCACATGCGGGCCGCGGCACAGGTCGGTGAACTCGCCTTCGCTGTAGAGCGACACATCCTGATCCGCCGGAATCGACTCGATGATCTCGGCCTTGTAGTGCTCGCCGATATGCTTGAAATACGCCACCGCCTCGTCGCGCGGCAGCACGCGGCGCGCCACCGGCAAATCCGTCTTGGCGATCTCGCCCATGCGCTTCTCGATCGCCGCCAGGTCTTCCGGCGTGAACGGGCGCTTGTAGGAAAAATCGTAAAAGAAGCCGTTTTCGATCACCGGCCCGATGGTCACCTGCGCATCGGGAAACAGCTCTTTCACCGCATGCGCCAGCAAGTGTGCGGTGGAATGGCGGATGATCTCGACGCCTTCCGTATTTTTGTCGGTGATGATCGCCAAGGCGGCATCCTGCGCAATCAGATGCGAGGTATCCACCACCTTGCCGTCCACCTTGCCCGCCAGCGCGGCGCGCGCCAAGCCCGCGCCGATGCTGAGCGCAACGTCGGCGACGGTAACAGGTTGCGCATAACTGCGTTGCGAACCATCCGGCAAAGTTATTACTGGCATATTGCTATTCCGAAAATACAAAGTGCGGCAACGCCGCACTCGAAATGTTGGCAGGTTCGAACCAACGATCTATGGGTAACACTCTAACAGGCTGAGCTACATGCCTTTAAGGACGCGCATTGTATCCGAAAGGGGTGGGGGCTTCAAACGAAAATGCGCTGGCGGGCAGAATTGTGAAAGGGCGTATTGCCATACGCCCCTACGCCGTCCCGCCCACCGTCAGCCTATCGATTCGCACCGTCGGCTGCCCCACGCCGACCGGCACGCTCTGGCCTTCCTTGCCGCAGGTACCGACGCCGGGGTCGAGCGCCATGTCGTTGCCGATCATCGAGATGCGCGTCAGCACGTCGGGGCCGTTGCCGATCAGCGTCGCGCCTTTGACCGGATGGGTGATCTTGCCGTCTTCGATCAGGTAGGCTTCGGTGGTGGAGAACACGAATTTGCCGCTGGTGATATCCACTTGCCCGCCGCCGAAATTCACCGCGTACAGGCCGTGCTTCACCGAGGCGATGATTTCCTGCGGGTCTTTGTTGCCGTTGAGCATATAGGTGTTGGTCATGCGCGGCATCGGCAGGTGCGCGTAGGATTCGCGCCGCGCATTGCCGGTGACCGGCACGCCCATCAGCCGCGCGTTGAGCGAGTCCTGCAAATAGCCTTTGAGGATGCCGTTCTCGATCAGTGTGGTGCATTGCGTGGGATTACCCTCGTCGTCCATCTGCAACGAGCCGCGCCGGCTCGCCAGCGTGCCGTCATCCACCACCGTCACACCCTCTGCCGCGACGCGCTCGCCGATGCGGCCGGAAAATGCCGAGCTGCCCTTGCGGTTGAAGTCGCCTTCCAGGCCGTGTCCGATCGCTTCGTGCAGCAAAATGCCCGGCCAGCCGTTGCCCAGCACCACGGTCATGTTGCCCGCCGGGGCCGGTGCGGCATCCAGGTTGATCACCGCCTGATGCACCGCCTGTGCGGCATACTTACGCAGCATCGCGTCGTCGAAATAGCCGTAATCGAAGCGTCCGCCGCCGCCCGCCGAACCTTGTTCGCGCTTGCCGTTGCTCTCGATGATGACCTGCAGCGACAGGCGCACCAGTGGGCGAATGTCGGCATTCATCAGGCCGTCGCTGCGCGCCACCATCACCACTTCATATTCGCCCGCCAGCCCCGCCATCACCTGCACCACACGCGGGTCGAGCGCGCGCGCATAGCCTTCGAGCCGCTCCAGCAGCGCGACTTTTTCCGCATCCTTGATGCTGGCAATCGGATCCTGCGGCAAATAGATTTCACGCCGCGAACCGTGATGCAGTATCGGTACGGTCTGTTCGCCACCCTGCTTGGCAATCGCGCGCGTGGCCTGCGCCGCACTTTCCAGCGCGTTCATGCTGATGTCGTCGGAATAGGCGAAAGCGGTTTTCTCGCCGCTCACCGCGCGCACCCCGACCCCCTGATCGATGCTGAAGCTGCCGGATTTGACGATACCCTCCTCCAGCGACCAGCTCTCGGCGCGGCTGTACTGGAAATACAAATCGGCGTAATCGAGGCGGTGCGCCATCATGCTGGCAAACACCTGTTCGATGTTGCGTGTCTCGATGGAATGCGGAGTCAGCAGCGATTGCTGGGCGGTGGCGAATAATGTGTCGAAGGTTTGCTGTGAGGTATTTATCATTGGTTGGCGACTAGAATAAAACGCGGTGCGTCAGCGCGGGCAAACTGGCGCGCAGGCTGGCCTGGTAGGACGGGTTCACTTCGGCAAGCACCACACCGGAGCCGCGCGCCAGCCTGTCCAGCACGCCGCCCCACGGATTGACAACCATGCTGTTGCCGTGTGTTTCGCGCCCGTTGACGTGATAGCCGCCTTGTGCGGCGGCGATCACATATGCCAGGTTTTCCACGGCGCGGGCACGCACCAGCACTTCCCAGTGCATCTTGCCGGTGGTCTCGGTAAACGCGGCGGGCAGCACGATGATGTCCACCTGTTTCATCGCGCGGAACAGCTCGGGAAAGCGCAGGTCGTAACAAACCGCCAGGCCGATGCGCCCGAACGGGCTATCCACCACCACGACCTGCTTGCCCGGCTCGATGGTTTTGGCTTCGTCGTAACGCTCGTTGCCCAACTCCAGATTGAACAGATGAATCTTGTCGTAGCGCGCCACCTGTTTGCCCTGCTCGTCATATACCAGGCAACTGTTCAACACCTTGTCCGGTGCGCCGGCCGCCAGCGGGATCGATCCACCCACCAACCAGACCTTGTATTGGCGCGCGGTCTCGCTGAGAAACGACTGGATCGGCCCCTGCCCCGGCTGCTCGCGCACCTTGATCTTATCCTGATCGTTCATGCCCATGATGGCGAAAAATTCCGGCAGCACCACCAGGCGTGCACCCTGCTCGGTGGCTTTTGCGATGAGGCGGCGCGCCTCGCTTAAATTACCCGCAACATTCGGACCTGAGGCCATTTGAATGGCGGCGACCTTGAATGCATTGGCTTGTGCGGCATGTTGCTGGATGAAATTTTTCTGGGACATAAATTGTTTTCTGCTTATGAGGGTTAATTTTCTTTTGTCTTGCCCGGCACTTCTGATTTGCCCGGTACTCCTTGCTTGACCGGCACTTCGCCGACTTTGACCACATTCGGGTCGCTCCAGGTGCCGGTGACATTGTATTCAAACGACACCAACTTATCGAGCGGATTACCCAGCACCTTGTTGACAATGAGCGAGCCGATGCCGACCACCGGCCCTGCGGCAAACGCGCCAAGCAGCGATACGCTATCGCCTATGGTAGGCAGAACCGCCACGCGCAAATTCTGCGTTTCGTGATTCAAATCAACGCTGCCCTTCATGGTCACTTTGGCGGAAGACCCGTCGATATGAAAATCCTGCGTATCCATCACGCCATGCCGGATTGCCGCATTGCCGTTGATGCTGTCGAACTGGAAACCGTCGCTGAACACGTCGGTAAAATCCAGCGCGATGCGCTTGGGCAACGCCTGCAAGCTGAGGATGCTGAGCAATTTACCGAAGCCCGGCTCCATCTTGAGGAACTGCCCCTTGCCGGTATCCAGCTTGAGCGTGCCGTCCAGAGTGGCGTAGTTGAACTCATCCGGCCGGCCGGCCCACGACAGATTGGCGGCCAGCTTTCCGCTGCCGTTCTTGACGGTGTTCGGATAGCCGGAGCGCGCCAGGATCTTCCCCGCGTTACTGATCTCCAGTTGCAGATTGATCTGGGTCTGCGCGTCGGCCTGGCTGCCACGCCAGACGCCGTCCCCGACCAAACTGCCGTCAGGATTGGTGACGTGCAAACGGCGCAGCCGCCAATCGCGCCCATCCGGATGCCCGACCATTTCGAAACGGCCGATTTGCTTGCCTTTTATTTGCAAATCTTCAATCGCGATTTCCAGCGCGGGCAGGTTGTCCGGGCGCGCAGCACTGGCTTGGTCGGCATGATCCGGCGATGAGTGGTTGCCGGAATTGGCGGCGGGCTGCTCTTCGTTTAGCAGTTGCAGATTACGCAAGCGCGCGATGAGTTTGCCGCCCGTATCAAAACCGTGCGGCTGCCATACCAATTCACCGCCCAACACATTGCTGGACAACTGCGCTGCCATTCCGTCGCCGCGTTTGGCAGCATCGATATGTATCTCGTTGATGACCTGCCCATAGCCGGTGAGTTTCCCGATGGACAGGTTTATGGTGGTAAGCGGCAGCGCCGGGCTTTGGCCTCCGGAATCGCCTGTCAAACCCTCCCATCCCTGTATTGACAACACCGGCAAGCTGCCCACTATCCGCACGCCCTCCCTGCGCTCTTGCGCCCCTTGACTGTCCGTCGGTCTGCCCTGCTCGCCGAATCTTAACGTCCCACGCTTGACGACCATCGCACCGTCTTCTTCGCGCCGCACCAGCCGTGCGCGGAGCAGTTTGCCCAATTGGGCGGTAATGACATCCTGCCCGTCGGTGACATTTTTCTTTTCCAGGCGCAGCGGTAGGACATCCCCAGCCGGTTTGGCGAAGGGCTGCGGCAAGCTGGAACTGATACCCTGCAAATTGGAATTGATAACCACCTGTGCGGATTTTTTGGTCACGTTGATGTCGGCATCCCATGCCGCACCGCCGCGCAAATAATTCAGCAACGGGTGTGGTTGGCTGCTGCGCAAAATATCGAGATTGCTGAACCCTTTCACGGTGGCATGCACCGTTCCGCCATCGCCAGTCTGCACACTCATGCTGGCTGGCCCGCCCAGTATCTCCGCCGCGACATTACTGGCCTTCATGTTCGATTCGGTGAACGCCAGCTCGCCGCGCGTCTTGCGCAACAACGGCACACCTTCGCCCAAATCGATATCGTTGTCCTGCACGCGCAGGACACCCGACACTTTTACCGGCTTGTTGCCCAGCAGCGGAACATGTACAAACAAATCCAGATGCCCGTCACCGCTGGCGCTCATGCCGTCGGTAAAACCGTCTATATAGCCGCGCACCGGGCTTTGCTGGATGTATTGCAGAAATAAATTGCTCGCTCCTGCCGCCTCACCCTTTACCTCCAGCGGCAAGTCATCGCTCTTCATGTCCGGCAGGGTAACGGTGAAGTTCTGCAAACGCGCCCCCAGCGTCCTTGCAGATGGCGACTTCACTTCCAGCTTGTTGCCGCGTATCAGCAATTCACCGGAAATATTTTCAATGCGCGGCCAATCCTTGTCGAATTCCACTACCACATCCTGCGCGTGCCCGGTAATTTCAAACACCCCGTCTTTCGTGCCGTCCATCGGAAAATCGCCGAGATTACCCTTGATGCGGATGCGCAAGTCCTGTGTGTGTCCCGCCAATATTGCGTCATGCAGCCAGTCGCTGGCTCCCTTGTCCACCGCGACCAGCGGGGTATAACGGGCGGCGCGCCTGACATCCCCGCGTGTGAGGGCTACCGTCAAATCCAGCACGCCCGGCGTGCCGGCCTGCGTCTGGTAACTGCCATGCAGATTACCCGCCAGATCGTCGTTGGCGACGGCAACATTATCGACGTCAACCAATAATTCCCCGCGTTTGTGCTGCCACTCGGCTTGTCCGGTCAAGGTGGCGAAAAATAACGGTTCGCGCATCACTCCCGGCGCATCCACAGACAATTGCTGGGATTTAATGTCCAGCTTGCCGCTCGCCTCGCTGCCATCCACATCCACCGACAACCCGGAAAAACCCGGCATCCCGCCAACTTTGCGCACGGCAAGATTTTCAAACTTTCCCTTGATTTTGTAGCTGTCCGGTTTTTCGAGAGAACCCTGCCATTGCGCGTTCAGGTTGGATACCCTTCCCCTTGGCGCATAGGCATCCAGCTGGGCGCGCAGGCCTGCCTCCAGCGGCAGGAAATTGGCCAGCCCGGCGAGGCTTTCCAATTGCAACTGGTTGGCACGTATCTCGCTGCTGGCGGATCGCACATTGCTTGCCGCCACGGTACGAAAATAAAAATCTGTGGGCTGTAATTCGATGCCGTTCTGCAAGCGCATCGCCAGATTCCGGGTGGAAATTTCCATGCCCCCCGCCAAATCTTTCCATATGAAACGTCCGCGCAAATTGAGCAACACCATTTCCGGCGCATCATCGGCCAGCTTGGTCACCACATCGCGCAACACCAGGTCGGCGGAGACCTGCGTCACTCTGCCGCCATCCAGGCCAAGCCAGCCGCGCAATGCGCCGCGGCCGCGGCTGAACTCCTTGGGCAAATCCAGCCAAGAGCGCCATGCGCTGATATCGGTGTGATCGAGCTGCGTGTACAGTTGCCCATGCCACTCGTCCAGTGCATCAAAACTTTTGCCGTAAAAATCGCCGCGCACATCCAGGGGGGTCGCCAGCTCGCCCGGCGGCACGGCACGCATGGCAAAACGGTGATGGCTGAGCAGGCTCTCGATGCGCAACTCCACATTCTGCAACATCAAAGGCGGGGCGGCGCGCTGCTCATCGAGCCAAATAATAATGGCATTGCGCACCACCATGCGCGACTGGTGCAACAGCCAATTGGCCAGGTCGTTATCGCCGCTTTGCGTGGAGTTGGAGATAGCCACACCGCCGATGTAAACTTTTCCCTGCGCATCACGGCGTATCAGCAGCTCCGGGCCGTCGATTTCCAGGCTGGCCAGCCGCAGTTCGGCGGTGAGCAGGGACATCCACGATACGCTTGCGCTTATGCCGGGCAGCACCAGAGCGGCCTGGCGTTGCTCGTCCAGGATACGCACATCGCCGAAATTCAGGTGCGGCTGAATACCCTGCCAATCGCCTTCGATCTTGCCGATGGTGACCGGGTTACCGATCGCGCTGGACAGTGAAGCGGTGATCCGGCCGTGATACTGCTCTATATCCGGCAGCAGCCAATAGCGCAACACGATAATCGTCAGCGCCACCAGCACAGCCATAGCTGTCGACGCGACGATGGCGAGTCGCGTCAACCAGTTTAAACTGTGCCAAAGCAGGCGGACGGGAAGAGAATTCAACATGAATTTAGTATTTAGCCACTGGGCGCTAGTTGCCAGCCGCCGGTTAATTTAATTAGCGACTAGCGGCCAACTTCCAATCATAAGACAATGCGCATTCTAACTTGAAGCGCTCCCCCATGAATACTGCAACAGACTCGCTGCCCACAACCTTCGATGACATGCTGCAAAAAACGCTGCATTGCAGCCGTTATGCCAGACACCTGCTGGAAGTAGACCACCCGCTGCTGGATTGGTTGCAGAAAAATCACACCACACCATGCAACCGCGCGGAAATGTTGGCATTGCTGCAACAGTCCGGGCTTGACCTGAACGACGAAATATCCTTGGCGCGCGCCGTGCGCAGATTGCGCAAGCAGGTGATGATCAAGCTGATCCTGCGCGACCTCAACGGGCTGGCCGACTTGAACGAAGTGATGCAGGCGATGACCGCGCTGGCGGAAATATGCGTGCAACAGGCTCAGGCCTGCCTGATGCAAGCCTTGCAGGCGCAATTCGGCACCCCGCTGGGCGAAGCGAGCGCAACGCCGCAGGAGTTGCTCATCATCGGCATGGGTAAGCTGGGTGGTTGCGAACTGAATGTTTCATCCGATATCGATTTGATTTTCGTCTACCCGGAAGACGGCGAAACCGATGGCCCGCGCAAACTGAGCAACCATGAATTCTTTACCCGGCTGGGCCGCCGCCTGATCAAT
Organism: Gallionella sp.; assembly: GCA_028714075.1. Lineage (GTDB taxonomy): Bacteria > Pseudomonadota > Gammaproteobacteria > Burkholderiales > Gallionellaceae > Gallionella. The sequence continues at coordinate 67,308 of JAQTMZ010000004.1, read as the reverse complement.
CTCATCAATGAACTCACCGCCGACGGCTATGTGTTCCGCGTGGACATGCGCCTGCGCCCTTACGGCGACAGCGGCCCGCTGGTGGCCAGCTTCGCCGCGCTGGAAGAATATCTGGTCAGCCAGGGGCGCGAATGGGAACGCTATGCATGGATCAAGGCGCGCGTGATAGCTCCTGCGAACAACCCTCTCCCGCATAAAACCCCTCTCTCTAACTCTCTCCCGCAAGCGGGAGAGAGGACAAACGAATCGCTGCGCGAGCTTTATATTAACGAATTGGCGCGCCTGACGCAGCCGTTCGTGTTCCGCAAATACCTCGACTTCGGCGCGATCGATTCGATGCGCAAGCTGCACGCGCAAATCCGCCAGGAAGTGCAGCGCCGCGACCGGCTCAACAACATCAAGCTCGGCCCGGGCGGCATACGCGAGATCGAATTTACCGCGCAGGTATTCCAGCTGATACGCGGCGGACGCGATGCCCAACTGCGCATCCGCCCCACCCGGGAAACGCTGCAACTGCTCGCAAAAAACGGCCAATTGTCCGCGCAGGCAGTGGAGGAACTGGATGCCGCCTATGTTTTTCTGCGCAACCTGGAACACCGCCTGCAATATCTGGATGACCAGCAGACCCAGGAATTGCCGGAAAAGCCGGAAGATCAAAGCGCCATCGCGCAGGCCATGGGCTACGCGGATTACGCCGCGCTGCTGGAACCGCTTGATCGCCATCGCGCGGTGGTCAGCCAGCAATTCGGGCAAATTTTCGGCGCACAGGAAGAAGCGCCAAGCGACGCGCAGTTCTGGCACGAAGGCGTTAGCGACGAAGAATTGGGCGCGCATCTGGAAAGCCTCGGGTACCGCGTTGCAGCCGACAGCGCGCAACGCCTGCAGCAATTGCGCGGCGGCAGCCGCTACCGGCAATTGCCCGACCTCAGCCGGCAACGCCTGGACAAATTGATCCCGCAATTCGTCGCGTTGAGCGCGCAACACGGCGATCCCGATGCGACGCTGTCCAGGTTGCTGGCCTTGCTGGAAGCAATCAGCCGGCGCGCGGCTTATCTCGCCTTCCTCGCCGAATACCCGCAAGCCATGCAACGCTTGGTCGCACTGGTCGCGGCCAGCAGTTGGGCGGGCGAATACCTGACGCAACACCCGGCCCTGCTCGACGAATTGCTGGATGCACGCGAAATCTACCAGCCGCCGCAATGGCCACAAATCGATCTCGACCTGCAAAACCGCTTTGCCGATTGCGCCGGCGATGAGGAACGCCGGATGGATGCGCTGCACCATGTGCAGCAGGAGCAGATATTCCATCTGCTGGCGATGGATCTGCAAGGCCTGCTGCCGCTGGAAAAGCTCAGCGATCACCTGAGCGATCTCGCCGACATGATCCTGCGCCACATGCTGAAGCTGTGCTGGGACAGCGCGCGCAAAAAGCATCGCGAAGACGCGAAGTTTGCCATCATCGCGTATGGCAAGCTGGGCGGCAAAGAGCTCGGCTACGCCTCCGATCTCGATCTGATCTTCCTGTACGACGACGACCATCCCGATGCGCAGGAGATCTATGCGCGGCTGGGCCAGCGCATCAACTCGCTGCTGGGCAGCTACACGTCATCCGGGCGATTGTACGAAACCGACCTGCGCCTGCGCCCGAATGGCGCAAGCGGCTTGCTGGTCAGCTCAATTGAGGCATTTGCCGAATACCAGCGCAGCCAGGCCTGGGTATGGGAACATCAGGCGCTGACGCGCGCCCGCTTCTGCGCCGGTGACGCCGCAGTCGGCGCCGCGTTTGAAGACATCCGCCAGCAAGTGCTTTGCCAGCAGCGCGACCCGGCGGTATTGCGCAACGAGATCGTCGCGATGCGCCAGAAAATGCGCGACGGGCATCCCAACAACACCGAATTATTCGACATCAAACACGACAGCGGCGGCATGGTGGACATCGAGTTCATCGTGCAATATCTCGTGCTCGCCCACGCCCACCAACACCCGCAACTGACGGCCAATGTCGGCAACCTGGCATTGCTGAAAATGGCGGCTGAATTCGGTTTGATCCGCCCCGATCTTGCCGAACAGACCCGCGTCCTGTACCGCCACCTGCGCCAGATCCAGCACCGTATGCGGCTCAACAATCAGTCTTCATGCCGCATAGCGCATGAAGAAATCGACACACGCGCGAGCCGGGAATTGTGGGCGGAACTGTTCGGCGGATCAGCGTAGCGTACGCTGTGCGCACGACCTGATTCAGGAATCGCGCGCACAGCGCACGCTACATTGCTAGAAAAAGGGCGCGATAAATCGCGCCCCTACTACCTGCGGCGCACCGGCAGATACACCAGCCACTGCATACCCCAGCGGTGCAGGCTCAACCCGAGCAAGATGCACAGCGTGCCGAACCACACATGCGGCAACACTTCTTCGTTGTTCAAGCCATGCCCCAGCAGCAGCGCCAGCACCGGTGTAACCAGCATGATCAGCGCGATGCGCCCCGTGTCCATATGCTTGATCATGTAGTAATACAGCACGAACCCCAGCACCGAGCCGAACACCCCCAGATACAAAATCGCAGCCAGCGCGCGCTCGGGCAGCGACACGGGCCAGTGCCCGTCGATCAGCCACCAGGCCGAAAAAAACAGCGGCAATGCCACCGCCAAGGTACCCAAGGTCGTCGCCATTGGGTGGCTGTCATCGCCGATCTTCTTGATCCAGACCAACCCCAGCGATTGCAGCACCACTGCGACGAACAGCACGGCCAGACCAGCAAGCGCACCGGTACCGAGTCCCAGCCCGCCCTGAAATACCAGCACCAGACCGGCCAATCCCAGCAACATGCCCGCCAGTTTGCTGGGCGTGATCGCCTCTTCTTTCAACCACAACACCGCCCCCAGGCTGGTGAGCAGCGGCGACAACCCGAACATCACCGAGATCATGCCCGAGCTGACGAATTGCGCCGACCAGTAAGTCAGCATCATCGCACCGAACATGCTCAGGCCGCTGGCCAGATAGCTCTGGCGCGCCCTGCGGTGCAGCGGAAAGCGGATGCGCAGCACCGCCAGCAGCAACGCGCACAACAGCGTGCCGATCACCATGCGCGACAACAGCGCAAAACTGAATCCGACGCCGAGCGAACTCCACTTGATCGCCAGCGGCGTGGTAGACCAGATCAGGATGACCGAGACGAATGCGGCAGGAAGCGACATGGCATTACTCCAAACTAAAAAACTGCAACAACAAAAAAGGCCACAGAAACATTCGTGGCCTTTAGGGGAACTGCTAACGACTGCTTGAACGCTAACTCTCCGGGCCACACCGCGCGAAATGCCACACCGCGCGCAGGCGCGCGACCAAGCGAACCTGTACATGACGGGCTGGTGCGTGATGGATGGGGTGCAGAGAGTTCATGGGCAGATTATCCGGCGGCAGGAGAGTTCATGTCAAATTGTCGCAGCAACCGTCATTCCGGCGCAGGCCGGAACCCAGACAATTATCAAATCCCTCACGAAGTGAGAACAACACCAAAATACGGCTTTGTCCGCTACGCGGAGCTATATGACAAACTGGATTCCGGCCTGCGCCGGAACGACGAAATCTGAATCTTTATAAGCTCCCTGTTATCATTGCGCCATGCTCAATATCCAGAATCTGACTTACCTCCAAGGCGGCATAGCGCTGTTCCAGCAAGCTAATCTACAGGCGTTCGCCAACCAGCGCATCGGGCTGGTGGGTAAGAACGGCTGCGGCAAAACCACGCTGTTCCGCCTGATACGCGGCGAACTCAGACCCGACAGCGGCGAGGTTTCGCTGCAAAGCGGCAAGACCATCGCCTATGTCGAACAGGAAATTGCCAACTCCGCGCAACCCGCGCTGGAATTCGTGCTGGACGGCGATGTGCAGTTGCGCCAGCTGGAAAAAACCTTGGCACGGGATAATCATGACAGCGCATGGTTCGATGCCCAGCACCAGTTCGAGGCTATCGACGGCTACGGCGCCAAGGCGCGCGCCGCGCAACTGCTGAACGGGCTGGGCTTCGCCAGCGACTCGCTGGAACGCCCGGTGACCAGCTTTTCCGGCGGCTGGCGCATGCGCCTCAACCTGGCGCGCGCGCTGATGCACCGCGCCGACCTGCTGCTGCTCGACGAGCCGACCAACCACCTCGACCTCGAAGCGATCCTGTGGCTCGAGCAATACCTGTCGCGCTATCCCGGCAGCATTTTGCTGGTGTCGCATGACCGCGAATTCCTCAACGCTACCGTCAACCGCATCGCGCATGTGCACGACCTCGTCATCGACAGCTATGCGGGCGACTACGACAACTTCGAGCGCGCCCGCGCCGAAAAGATCGCGCAGCAGAATCAGGCGTTCCAGACCCAGCAGGCGAAGATCGCGCATCTGGAAGACTTCGTGCGCCGCTTCCGCGCCAAGGCGACCAAAGCCAAGCAGGCGCAAAGCCGTGTCAAGGCGCTGGAGCGGCTCACGCGCATCGCCCCGGCGCATGTCGCCGACGGCCATTTCGAGCTGGAGATCGAAGCGCCGGAACGCAGCCCCGACCTGCTGCTGCGCGCCGAAAACATGGGCTTCGCCTATGGCGACAAGAAGCTGTTTCAGAACATCGATCTGGTGCTGCGCGCCGGCGCGCGCATCGCGCTGCTCGGCCCGAACGGCGCGGGCAAATCCACGCTGATCAAATTGCTGGTCGGCGAACTTGCGCCCACCTCGGGCAAGCTGGAGATCACCCCGGACATCCGCATCGGCTACTTCGCCCAGCACCAGCTGGAAAACCTCGACAGCGCGGCCACCCCGCTGCAACACATGGAACGGCTCGCACCCAAGGAAACCGCACTGACGCTGCGCACCTTCCTCGGCCGCTTCGGCCTGGCGGGCAACGACGAAGACCGCCCGGTGGCGAGCTTCTCCGGCGGCGAAAAGAGCCGCCTCGCGCTCGCGCTGCTGGCCTGGCAAAAACCCCACCTGCTGCTGCTCGACGAACCGACCAACCACCTCGATCTGGACATGCGCGACGCCCTCACCATCGCGCTGGAGGAATACACCGGCGCGGTAGTGCTGGTGTCCCACGACCGCAGCCTGATCCGCGCCGTGGCCGATGAGTTATGGCTGGTCGCCGACGGCAATGCCAAACTGTTCGACGGTGATCTGGAAGACTACAAGAGCTGGATCGAAGCGCGCCGCCCGCGCGAGACGGTACAAGCCAAGCCGGAAAAACCGCTCCAGAAAACCGCACCCAAGCCCAACCGCAAGGCGCTGCAATCGAAGCAGACCAAACTCGAAACCGAACTGAACAAGGCGCAAAACGAACTCAGCGAGATCAACCGCCAGCTCGGCGATCCGGCCACCTATAGTGAATGCAGCAGCGACTTCATCGCCGACCTGAACGTCCGGCGCGAAAGACTAGAAAGTAAAGTCGCGGAACTGGAAGAAAGCTGGCTGGAGCTGGAGATGAGTTTAGAGGAAGCCATGTAGGGCGGAAAAGCGTAATGCCTTCGGCTCATCCGCCCTGCCGGGCTGATACTTAGTTAAGTGGAACCATATGCACAAATTCAATCTCATCGAAAATGCACTTGATAGCCTCGAGCACGCTATTGGCCATTTGACTCTTGATAAACGTGCGAATGCAGGCAATTTTAAGCGCGTCATTATTGATTTATCGCATACAGCAGAGCTTTTATTCAAAGAGCGCTTGAGAAAAATACATCCTGCTTTTGTCCTATCCGATATCGATAAATATCCATCTACCACTGCTTTTACTGTTAGTGCTGCAAATGCGTTACGCAGACTGCAAAAAATTGGTGGGGTCGAGTTCAAAGGGTCAGATCAGAGTGCATTAAAGACGATTCGCGAAAAACGGAACGAGATTGAACATTACGAATTTGAAATCAGCGAAGATGAAGCCAGGGTCGTTATAGGCAATGTGCTGGTTTTCATCTTCCGATTTTCTTGTGATGAACTAGGCCTTGATTGGGCAGATAGGCGCCTTAATGACCCAGAATGGGCAAAGCTAAATGAATACGCTGAATTTTATGAAGCCCAGCGTTCACATATTTTAGAAACCTTGTTTGATTCAGGCATCCCAACAGTGGACTGCCCAATGTGTCACAACGACACTTTTGACCTAGAGTCTGAGATGTGTCTGTTATGTGGTCACCGAGAAAATGTTCTTCAATGTGTCAAATGCAAAGCACACTACTTATATTCTGTCGTTGGATACGAAGATGCCGATCTTTGTTCGAAGTGTGAATGGAAAGATGGCTATGCTGCAGCCAATTTTGAAAAATATTGAATAATTGAAAGTATCAGTATCGCCTTTGATTTCAAGGCATGGTGAGCGCAGCTCACCATGCCTTATTGCTTTTGGGTTTTGATTTTCATCCCCTGAGCGCCGCCTCGATCAGGCGCAAGCGAGCGGAGGTTTAGGCGAGGACTGTCTGAGCGCGCAGCGCGAGTTCCGCAGCCCCGCTCGTTTGCGTCTGAGCGAGGGAACCCCCGTAGGGGGCGGCAAACCGGGGTCGCCTTTTCTTGGGTTACTTTCTTTTTGGCGAAGCAAAAGAAAGTGACTAGCTGCCGGGCTACCCCCGGCGAAGTTGATGTTGTTTTATTGTTGGGTATCGCTGCGCTCCACCCAACCTACGCGCGGCTTCCGGCGGTGTTGACTTGGTTTTTGAATGATCAAGTGCAGGTCTGAGACCTGCCCCTACACATAAACAACTTCTGCATAAAATGGGTAAGCTTTAAATTACGTTCACACCCAAGCAACAGCCACCACCCTACTCCATATACATCCCGCCATTCACATGCAGCGTGACGCCGGTGATGTAAGTTGCCCCCGGCCCGGCAAGGAAGGCCACGGCGGCGGCAACATCGGCGGGCTGGCCGAGGCGTTTCAGCGGCACATGTTCAATCAGTTTGGCGCGCTGTTCTTCGCCCAGGCCCTGGGTCATGTCGGTGTCGATGAAGCCGGGGGCGATGCAGTTCACGGTGATGTTGCGGCTGCCGATCTCCTGCGCCAGCGACTTGGTGAAGCCGATCATGCCTGCCTTGGAGGCGGCGTAGTTGGCTTGGCCGGGGTTGCCCATGCTGCCGACCACCGACCCGATGCTGATGATGCGCCCGCCTCTGGCCTTCATCATCGCGCGCAGCACGGCGCGGGAAAGGCGGAACACCGATTTGAGGTTGGTCGCCAGCACTTCGTCCCATTCCTCGTCGGTCATGCGCGCCAGCAGGTTGTCCTTGGTGATGCCGGCGTTGTTCACCAGGATCGAGACTTCGCCGAATTGTTTGCGCAGCTCGCCGAGCATATGTTCGGTTTGCGCCGCATCGTTGACGTTCAGCACCATGCCCGCACCCTTGATCTCCGCCGCGTCGAGATACGCGCTGATCGCCTGCGCACCGTTGTCGCTGGTGGCGGTGCCGATCACCGTTGCGCCCTGTTTGCCGAGTTCCAAAGCGATGGCCTGGCCGATGCCGCGGCTGGCGCCGGTCACCAGTGCGATTTGTCCCAGTAATGTCATGTGTTGCTCCTTGTGCAAATGTAATCAAATTAGGTGTAGCTCCCTTCTCCCGCAAGCGGGAGAAGGGCTGGGGATGAGGGTGTGTGAATTATACAAGAGTGGCTCATGTTCAACGCCCCTCTCCCGCCTGCGGGAGAGGGGCTATTCCAATGCCACGCTTCAGATAATTTCCGGCAATGCCGCGTGATCGATATGCCACTCGGCATTCTTCACGCGTGCTGCGGGCAACAATACGCCGTGCGACATCTGTTCCAGCGCGTTGCGCTTGCCCGCACCCGCCACCAGAAATAGTTTCTGCCGCGCGCTACTCAACGTATCCATGCCGAGCGAAACCCGCTCCGGCGGCAGCTTGGGCGAGTTGAATACCGGCACGGCCAGCGCCGCGCTTTCGGTGGCTGTATTACCGGGAAACAGGCTGGCGGTATGTCCGTCTTCGCCCATGCCCAGCAGCACCATATCCAATGCGGCAATTTTTTCCAGCATGGCCGTATAGGCGGCGGCAGCGGCTTGGGCGCCCAGTTCGGACGGGATGAAATGGATGTTGTCCGGCGGGATGGCAATATGCTCCAGCAGGGTCGCGCGGATCATCGTGTCGTTGCGCTGGGCATCGCCCTTGGGCAGGCAACGTTCATCGCCGATATAGAGCTGGACATGCGCCCAATCGATGGCGAGGCCGCGCAGCTTTTCGTAGCAGCGGCGCGGCGTTTCGCCGCCGGCCAGCACCAGATTAAACACGCCGCGCGCGGCGATCGCCTGCGCTGCCTCTGCCGCGATGCGCTGCGCGACTGCGAGGCTCAGGTCATCGAGATTGTCGTGGATGAAAATGGCCTGCGCGTTCGGCAAGTTATAACCGCTCATGCTACCTCGTCGGCGAGTTGCGCGGCGCGCAGCGCCGGGCCGAACAGTGCGGCGCGGTCGTTCAAGATCACCCTGACCGGCATGGCTTCGAGCAGCGGGCGCATCCGTCCCTTGTTCAGGAACGCGTCAAGAAACGCCCCGATCTGCAACAGCGGCAATATCTTCGGCGCGATGCCGCCGCCCAGATACAGCCCGCCGCGGCTCATCACCTTGAGCGCGAGGTTGCCCGCTTCCGCGCCGTATAGTCGCACGAACCGCGCCAGCGTTTCGACACAGATTTCATCGCGGCCGGACAAGGCGGCGGCGGAGATGGCTGCCGCCGCATCGCCGCTGTGCATTTCTTCTCTCAGCCATTGCGGCGCTGCAACAGCGTGATGCAGGCACAGGAACTCGTGCAGGCTCACCAGCCCCATGCCTGACACGACGCGCTCCCAACTGACATGCCGATGTTGTTGCTGCAAATGACGCAGGAAGGCGATCTCAATTTCATCGCTGGGGCTGAAGCTGGCATGCCCGCCTTCGGTAGCGAACGGCTGGTGATGTTGCCCATCCCAGAACAAACCGGCTTCGCCGAGACCCGTGCCGGCGGCGATCACGGCAGCGTTGCCGCTGGCGCCCGGCGCACCGGCTTGCAGGGTGAGCAGGTCTTCCGCACCCAACGCGGGCAGGCCGTAGGCGGTCGCTTCCAGATCGTTGAGCAACGTGCAGCGCGCAAAACCGAACTGGCGCTGCAATGCATCGGCATCGATGCGCCAAGGCAGATTGGTGGTCTGCACTACCCTGCCCTGCACCGGCCCGGCGATGCCGAAGGCTGCAAGAGCGGGAGTTTCGCTGCCGGAAAGAAAATCGCCGAGCAATGTTTCAAACGCGGCGTAGTCGCGGCTCGGATAAGCGGCTTCATGCGCCACCCGGACTCGCGTACCGCTGACCTCAACGACCGCAAGTCGCGTCTTGGTTCCGCCGATGTCGCCTGCAAGAAATTGTTTCAAGGTATCAGTATGCCTCGATGTTGGCACCATCCAGATTCAGCGAATGGCGCCAGAACTGGTCGTCGCGGTCGAACAGCCGGTAAGTGCCGCGCGGCCCCCAGCTGCCCGCCTGATAAGTGTTGATGAAGTCGCGCTCCATCGCCCATACCTTGAGGATCGGGTCTACCACGCGCCACGCCGCTTCCACTTCGTCGATGCGCAGGAACAGCGAAGGATCGCCCTGCATCACGTCCAGCAACAGGCCGGCGTAAGCATCGAAATCCTCATCGCTGTCCTTGCGATAAGTGGCGTCCAGGCTGATGGAACGGGTATGCAGATCCAGCCCCGGCACCTTGACCTGCATCTCGATTTTCATGCAATCATCGGGCTGGATACCCAGCATGATCCAGTTCGGCTGCGGCGGCCCCTGGCGCGTTTTGCGCAGCAAATCCTGCGGCGGACTCTTGAAGCGGATGCAGATGGCCGAGCTGCCTTCCGCCATGCGCTTGCCGGTGCGTAAGTAAAACGGCACGCCCGCCCAGCGCCAGTTGTCGATGAATAATTTGATTGCCGCGTAAGTTTCCGTGGTGCTGTCTGCGGCTACACCGGGCTCTTCCAGATAGCCGGGAACTGTCTGTCCATCGATGGTGCCGCTGGTATATTGTGCGCGGAATGCGTGGGCATGCACCGAGTTCTGCGTGATCGGCCGTATCGCCTTCAGCACTTTCACTTTCTCGTCGCGCAAGTGCTCAGCAGATATGGTCAGCGGCGGCTCCATCGCCACCAGCGCCAGCAATTGCAACAAATGGCTCTGGATCATGTCGCGCAGCGCACCGGCCCCTTCGTAATAACCGGCGCGTCCCCCGACCCCCAGCGTCTCGGATTGGGTGATCTGCACATGGTCGATGTAGTGGTGGTTCCACAGCGGCTCCAGCAACAGGTTGGCGAAGCGGAACACCATCACGTTCTGCACCGTGCCCTTGCCGAGGTAATGGTCGATGCGGTAGATCTGCGGTTCGTTCAGGTGTTTGTACAGGCTGCCTTGCAGGGTCTGCGCGCTCAACAAGTCGTAGCCAAACGGTTTCTCGATCACCACACGGCGCCAGCCGTGCTCTTCCTTGAGTAAATTCACGTTGCCCAGTTTATCGACGATCTCCGGGAATGCGGCCGGGCTGACCGACATGTAGAACACCATGTTGGGAGGGAAATTCTTGTTCTCTTCCAGCGTCTGCTTCAGACGCTGATAGGCCGCATCATCGCCGGGCGGAATGGCATGGTAGTGCATGCGCGCGCAGAAGCGTTCCAGCGCCGCTTTGTCTATCCCCGCTTTATAGATCGGCTCCAGCATCTTGACGACCTCGGCGATCCATTCCTCGCGCTGGCGCAGCTCGATGCTGCAACCGAGTATGACCACATGCTCCGGCAGCCGCTTGGCCAGCTCGAGGCGAAACAGCGACGGAATCAGTTTGAGCCGGCTCAGGTTGCCGGCTGCACCGAAGATCACCAGCGTACAGGGTTCCATGGTTTTCATGTTCGGGACACCCTGTCAGTTGGTGTATTTCACTGTGTGCCCGCCGAATGCATTGCGCATCGTGGACAGCAGGCGATAACCGTAACCGGTTCCGTCCTGGCTGGTAAAGCGCATCTGCAACGCCAGTGTCAACACCGGTGCGGCGACACCCTGGTCGATCGCCTCCACCACCGTCCAGCGCCCTTCGCCGGAATCCGGTACATAAGGCGCCACTCCCGCCAGTTTCTGGTCGTGTTTCAGCGCTTCTGCGGTGAGGTCGAGCAGCCAGCTGCGTACCACCGAACTATGTCGCCACAATTCGGTGATCTGCGCCAGGTCGAGCGCGAACTCCTTCTTGCCGCGCAGCAGTTCCAGCCCTTCGGCGAACGACTGCATCATGCCGTACTCGATGCCGTTGTGGATCATCTTGGTGAAGTGTCCCGCGCCGACCGGACCGACATGTGCCCAGCCGCGATCCGCTGCGGGTGCCAACGCTTGCAGGATGGGTGTCATGGTCTTTGCCACTGCGTCGGTCGCACCGACCATCAGGCAATAGCCGTTCTCCAGCCCCCAGATGCCGCCGGAAGTGCCGGAATCCATGAAGCCGATGCCCTGCTCCGCGAGCCATGCGCCGCGCCGCTGGCTGTCGTGGTAATTCGAATTGCCGCCGTCCACGATGATGTCGCCTTTGGACAGCAACGGCACCAGTGCGCGCAGCTGCTGCTCGGTCGGCTCCCCGCTCGGCAGCATCAGCCACACCACGCGCGGGCCGGACAGTTTCGCCACGGCATCGGCCACCGAGGTGGCGGCCACCATGCCCTCTTCCGCGGCAAGTTGCGCAACCACTTCCGCAGCACGATCATAACCCACCACTTCAACACCGCCCCGGCGCAATCTGCGCACCATGTTGCCGCCCATCTTGCCCAGCCCTATCATCGCCATGCGCATAACATTCTCCCTGAGAAAACAATTAGCCAAAAAACAATTGGGTTACACGATCGATTCGCGCCGCACGCAAAGTCGCGCCTTTGCCATCATAAAATATTGCCATGCGTGCGAATTATATGCCTTAATTCATAAATATTATGCATGCGCAGGTCAGGCCGAATTTTTCCAGAATCAGAGAAATACTGTGTGGAAGATACGAGTAAAACAGGCCGCGTTAACGAGGTTTTCAGCTTGTAATAAATAGGGATACGGCACGTCGTGCCCCTACTTGTTCAGCATCGCCTTCAGCCGCGCCAGCTTGTCCATGCCCTCATCCTTGGTCACGGTGGATACAGCTTCCTTGTGTCCGCCCGCATACACCAGCTCGCCTTCCGGCATTTCTTCCAGAAAGCGGCTCGGCTCGCAGGCCAGCCAGTCCTTGCCGCGCTTGCGCCGGTTGCAGTAGCTGATTTGCAGGCTGCGTTCGGCGCGCGTGATGCCGACATACATCAGGCGGCGTTCTTCCTCGATCTGCTTTTCATCGCTGTCGCGGAACGGCAGGATTTCTTCCTCCGCGCCGACGATGAACACATGCGGAAATTCCAATCCCTTGGCGGCATGCAGCGTGGACAAAGAGACGGCATCCGGCTCCTGATCTTTGCCTTCCAGCATGTTGATCAGCGCGATGGTCTGCACCATCGCGATCAGCGATTTCTCATCGGATTCGGCCTTGCGCTTGAGCCACGCAATAAATCCCTGCACGTTTTCCCATTTGCCTTGCGCCTGATGCGGCTCGTGCGAATCGTATAGCCAGGTCTCGTAGTTGATCGCGCGCAGCAATTCGTCGAGCAATTCTCCGCACGGGTCTTTGTCGGCGCGCTCCTGGATGCGGTTGATGAAGTTGCAGAAAGTCACCAGATCTTCATGCTGGCGCGGGGGTAATTGCTGCTCCATTTCCGCTTCAAAGGCCGCCTCGAACAGGCTGATGTGACGCGCTCCGGCATGGTTGCCGAGTTTCTCCAGCGTGGTATTGCCGATGCCGCGCTTCGGCGTGGTGATGGCGCGGATGAAGGCCGGATCGTCGTCCGGATTGGCGATCAGGCGCAGATATGAAGTGATGTCCTTGATCTCGGCACGCTCGAAAAACGATGTGCCGCCGCTGACGGTATAAGGCACGCGCTGGGTGCGCAGTTGCTCTTCAAAGGTGCGCGACAAGTGATTGCTGCGATACAGGATCGCGTAATCCGAATATTTGGTGCGGTGCTCGAACTTGTGCGCCATCAGCTTCATCACCACGCTTTCGGCCTCGTACTCATCGTCGCGCGCCGCATAGATGCGCACCGGGTCGCCGATACCGTGGTCGCTCCACAGATTCTTCTCGAACACCTTGGTGTTGTGGTTGATCAGGTGATTCGCCACCTTGAGAATGCGCTGCGAGGAACGGTAATTCTGCTCCAGCTTGATGACGCGCAGGTTGGGGTAATCATTGCGCAGGTTGTGCAGGTTTTCGATGCTCGCGCCGCGCCACGCGTAGATTGCCTGATCGTCATCGCCCACTGCGGTGAATGCGGCACGGTGGCCCGCCAGCAGTTTGGTCAGCTGGTACTGGCAATCGTTGGTGTCCTGGTATTCGTCGATCAGCAGATAGTGCAGCCGGTTTTGCCAGCGAAATAAAGCTTCGGGATGCTCCTTGAACAACACCACCGGCAGATGGATCAGATCGTCGAAATCCACCGCCTGATAGGCGCGTAATGTTTCCTGATAGCGGGCATAGATACGTGCATGGACTTTCATTTCCTCATTTTCGGCAAGCTGCATCGCCTGTTCGGGCGAAACAAAGGCAGATTTCCAGTTCGAGATTTGCGTCTGGATGTCGCGGATTTCCTGCTTGTCGCCGGAATTGGTCAGTTCGCTGAGGATTTTCCAGCTATCGCCGCTATCGAAAATCGAGAACTGCGGCTTGTAACCCAGCAGTTTTGCTTCGGCGCGCAAGATGTTCATGCCCAGCGAGTGAAAGGTGCTCACCATCAGACCCTTGGCATTTTTGCCCTGCAACAGGGTGCCGACGCGTTCGCGCATCTCGTTGGCCGCCTTGTTGGTAAAGGTGATCGCGGCGATATTGCGCGGCGCATAGCCGCACTGCTCCACCAGATAGGCAATCTTTTGGGTAATCACGCGCGTCTTGCCGCTGCCCGCCCCGGCCAGCACCAGCAAAGGGCCGTCGAGGCAGGTCACCGCTTCGCGCTGTGCCGCATTGAGCGTGTTCAACATTTACTTGAACTTGGAACTGCCCCGGCAAGGGCAAGATTCATCGCGCCCCTACGATGCTGCACTATTGATGGAAAGATGGAATGACGATACACAATTAAAGTGCGCCGCGATAAATTCACGGGACGCGTTTCTGGATAAGCAGGAAAGATTTGATATGCAAATTCGGCGCTAGAACAATAACAACCCCTGGTAAATTATGTCTGATTTTTGCTCTCGTTTTTATTAGTGCGCGCATCGGGCCAGAGAGACATAAAAGGCTTGGCCGGCAATGCGGCCCTGGCACTTGCCGGTGTATCTGCATTGGCTGGCGCGCCTGCCGGGGTGCCCGTACTGGCTGATGGCTGGGTTGCACCTTCCTCATACCACTTTACGCAATTGCCACCACTTTTTACGGCCTCTCGCAATGCCTCCTCGGCGCGGGCGAACAGGCTGGCTAACGTATCGCTCGGCTTTGCCACGCTCACGCCCAAAGATATGCTGACAGGAGGTAACGCATCGCCACTGGGCAGCACAATCATGGATCCGCTGACGGCTTCCCTCAGTCTTTCTGCCGCTATACAGCCATCAGCCAGAGATGTGTTAGGCATGAAAGCAGCAAATTGCTCGCCGATGAAGCGCCCCGCCTGGTCGTCCGGGCGCAAACAGGACAGCATGATACGCGCGGTATCGCGCAGCGCTTGTTCGCTGCCAAGTTGCCCGTACTTGTCGCCGAATTCCTTGAATTGGTCTATTTCCAACACCATAATGCAGCTTGGCTTATTTGTTACAAAGCCGCGATGCAAGTGGCGGTCGAATTTTTCTTCCATCCATTGGCGGTTATAAAGTCCTGTCAGCTCATCGACAACGGCAACGCCTGAAAACCCGTGATGCTGTTCGAAGTTTTCCGCGATGGGCTGGTTGACAGGGCGAATGCGTGCGCTCAACACATTCAGCATGTTATGCGCGGCCTGGTGCGAGACATCGATCAATTCCCATAAAACATCGTGTTCAATGGCCAGTAGCTCGCAGTCTGTCGCGGCAACGACATATGTCGAATCATGGGCATCGCCCAGAACGGACATTTCCCCCGCGCACTCCCCTTTGCCAAGCATCGCAACAGGCTCGGCATCCGAGCTGGTCAGCTGAATATTCAGGCGGCCGGAAAGAATGAGGTAAATCGCATGGTTAGCTTGGCCGGGAGACAGCAGTATTTCGCCTGATTTCAGGGTGCGCAAATTGGACTCGCCTATATTATGGGCAAATAATTTGCTGGGCACACCATGGAATAATGGGGCTGTTTCCAGTGTTTCCAGAGTTTCGGGGGACAGATTCACGTCATTGCCTCCTTACAGTTAATCCAACTTGGTACGCGCAACAAGTTTCCGGTACGCTGCGGGTGCGGGACAATTTATCAGGCAGCCATTATAACTTGAAGCTGTGGTATGGCGTGCGCAAGGAGCATCCGGTTCGGCGCATCATTTACCCAACAGGCTTGAAATGCGTATATTTGCCACATCCAGGCGCTTCAGCAAAATATACAGGAACGCATCATCAAACTGGAAACGGCACTCCACCGACGCCTTGGCCAGCACATCCAGATTGATCTCGATCAGGGTGGCATCGGTTTCCGCCGATACTGCGGTGGTGCGCAAAAAATTGCTGTCCGGAAAACGTTTCATTTCGCCAAAACAGTCTCCCTCGTGCAGCCTGTCCAATTCGCTTCCCGCTCTCGTCACCGTCAACTCTCCGCTAGCCAGAATGAAAAACGCGCGGCACTGGTCGTTTTCACGCAGGATGCAATCGCCCTTGCGCACCTCGCGCCAATCGCTGATGCGCAACACCTCCCATAATTCGATGTCC
Organism: Gallionella sp.; assembly: GCA_028714075.1. Classification (GTDB taxonomy): domain Bacteria; phylum Pseudomonadota; class Gammaproteobacteria; order Burkholderiales; family Gallionellaceae; genus Gallionella. The sequence goes on along the minus strand of JAQTMZ010000004.1, from coordinate 51,418 downwards.
CCGATATTTTTGAAAAAATGCAGCGAACGCATAGTGTCAAATTTTTCCGTATCGGAAATACTCGTCTGCACTTCCGCGTTGCTGTTGAAGAAGTGCACCAGGGCGCGCGTAAACTCGCCCCAGGTCTGGTAACGTTGTGACAAATCCTTCTGCATCGCGCGCCGCACGATGGCATCCAGTTCTTCCGGGATGTCCGGGCGGAAGGCTTTGGGCAGGGGCGGGTCGCTGTGCATGATCTGGTAGAGCAGGCTGTAACTGTTATCCGCAGAGAATGGCATCCGTCCGGTCAGCAATGTGTACAACGTAACACCCAGCGAATAGATGTCTGTCTGGTGGCTCAACGGCTGGTCCTGAATTTGCTCCGGCGACATATAAGCGGGGGAACCGACACCCGCCACCTGGGTCATCTGCTGGGACACATGCGGGTTTTCGATCAGTGCCGAGCCAAAATCCGCGATCTTGATGTCGCCTTCTTTTTGCATCAGAATATTTGCCGGTTTGATGTCGCGGTGGATCACCCCCTGCCGCTGCGCGTATTCCAATGCGTTGCCGCATTTGTAAATAACTTCAGCAACCGTGCTGAATGGCAACAGCCGATCCACTTTGGTGTATTTTTCAAGGGTCTCGCCTTCAACGTATTCCATTACCATGTAATTCAGCTCGCCATCCAGCACCGCATCGATTATTTTCACGATATGCGGGTGCGACAATTTTCCTGCCAGCGAAGCCTCGGTAAGCAACAGTTTGCGGTATGCGTTGACATTAGCCGCATTGTGCATGGCGACAGAATTGAATACCTTGAGCGCAACCTGCTGGTTGTTGAACTGATCCAGCGCGAGGTAAACCGTGCTGGTTGCACCGCTCCCCAACTTTCTGACAATTTCATATTTGCCAATGCGCTTCATGCGTAAACCCTGTATTGGGAGTCCCCAGTTTTATAGCAGTATCATGTTTTCATTATGAATGCTGCGATGGATACTGGCAAGATTCCGTTACCGGCTCTTGGCCTCTACTGTATGCGTGAGATGGGATAGCAGGTCGCGCACCGGCCTGAAACTCTTGCGATGCACGGCAGACACGCCATATTCGCGCAACGCGGCGAGATGGGCAGCGGTGGGATAGCCTTTGTGATCGGCGAAACCGTAGTGCGGATATTGTTCGTGCAATTCCAGCATCAGCGCATCGCGCGCGGTCTTTGCCAGAATCGAGGCGGCGGAAATCGCCGCAACCTTGCTGTCGCCCTTCACTATCGCTTGGCTGGGAATGCCGGTCTGCGGGCAATACAGGCCATCCACCAGCACCTGATGCGGCTGTATCTTCAACGCCAGCACGGCACGACGCATCGCCAGCAAGGTAGCCTGCAGAATGTTAATCCGGTCTATCTCGCCGACTTCGGCATAGGCTACCGCCCACGCCAGCGCGCGCTCGCGAATAATCGGGGCGAGTTGGTCGCGTTGCCGCTCGGAAAGTTTTTTGGAGTCGGCCAGACCCGCGATGGGATTATTCGCGTCGAGGATCACTGCCGCCGCGCTTACCGGGCCGGCCAGCGGACCGCGCCCGGCCTCGTCCACGCCGCAGATCAGAATGACACCGCTCATGCAGGCAAGTAGGGAAGAATGGCCGCAGCAGCTTTCTGCGCAGTATTCTGGCGCAAGGTCTGGTGCAATTCGAGGAACGTCTCTTCGAGCTGCGCCACGGCATCCTTATCGTTGACCAGATTGAGCAGCGCCTGGGTGAGATTCTCCGGCGTGGCATCTTCCTGTATCAGTTCCGGCACGACAAAGCGCTCGCACAAAATATTGGGCAGACCGAAATAAGGCTGATAGCGTTTGCGCCTGATCATCCACCACGAGAATGCCGGCATCTTGTAGGTGATAACCATCGGGCGTTTGAGCAGGGCGCATTCCAGTGTCGCCGTACCGGATGCGACCAGCACGATATCGGCGGCGATCATCGCGTCCTGCGCATGGCCGAACAGCAACGTGATCGGCAGTTGTTGCGCAGCGCAATCATACAGCGCCTGCTCGAAGATGCCGCGTGTCTCGCGGCTGACCAGCGGCACCAGAAAGCGCGCGCCAGGCAACTGCTGCTGCACGAGCTTGGCAGTCTCTATGTAGGTGCGCGCCAGATGTCTGACTTCGCTCTGGCGGCTGCCCGGCAGGAAGGCGAACACCTTCGCCTGTAGCGGGATGCGCATCGTTTCGCGCATCTCGGCGCGCTTTGGATACTCCGGCAACATATCGGCGAGCGGGTGGCCGACATAGTCCACCGGCATGCCAGCCTGCTGATACAGCTCCGGTTCGTGCGGGAACACGGCAAGCATGTGTGACACGGCGCGCTTTATTTTATTGATACGCTCGCCGCGCCACGCCCAGATCGACGGGCTGACATAATGGATGGTGGGAATGCCGCACTGTTTGAGCGCCAGTTCCAGATCGAGATTGAAATCCGGCGCATCTACTGCGATAAACAAATCCGGGCGATTGGCCAGAAAATAATTCTTCAGTTTGCGGCGAATACCGACTATCTCGCGATAGTGGCGCAACACTTCGACGTAGCCGCGCACCGCCAGTTTTTCCATCGGAAACAATACCTCCATCCCGGCGGATTGCATCCTGGGGCCGCCGATGCCAACGAATTGCACATCGGGGCGAGCTTCCTTCAAGGCCGCCATCAAGTGGCTGCCGAGCAGGTCGCCGGATGCTTCGCCCGCAACGATGCCGATTACAATTTTCTTTTGCGACATTAGGTAACCTTTAGAGATTCATTTTGCGTGATAAAGCGCAAGGAGCTGCTCAGCGAATGATGCCCCTATCCGACACCGCAAGAAAATCGACCAGCATCTGCAACTCGGCATGCTCCGCCAGTTGAACCTGGATCGCGGCTTTGGCCTCGTCCAGGCTCAGGCCGGACTTGTACAATGCCTTGTAGGCGCGCTTGATCGCCATGATCCCCGCACTGGAAAAGCCGCGCCGCTTCAGTCCTTCGGCATTGATGCCATGCGGTGCGCTGGGATTGCCGGAAGCCAGCACATAAGGCGGCAGATCCTGCAACAAAATCGTGCCCATGCCGGTAATGATATGCGCCCCGATTTTGACGAACTGGTGCACCACGGTGAAGCCGCCGAGGATCGCATAGTCGCCGACATGAACATGCCCGGCCAGTTGCGCGTTGTTGGCGAAAATGGTGTGATTGCCGACTTGGCAGTCGTGCGCCAGATGCACGTAGGCCATGATCCAGTTGTGGTTGCCGACGCGCGTCGCACCGGCATCCTGTGCGGTGCCAAGGTTGAAAGTGCAGAATTCGCGGATGGTGTTGTGATCGCCGATCTCCAGGCGCGTCGGCTCATTGGCATATTTTTTGTCCTGCGGGATTTCGCCCAGCGAACAGAACTGGAAAATGCGGTTATGCTGCCCGATGCGCGTGCGCCCGCCGATCACCACATGCGGGCCGATCACCGTGCCGGCGCCGATCTCGACATGCTCGCCGATGATGGAATACGCGCCCACCTCGACGTCGTCGGCAAGCTTCGCATGCGGGTGGACAATGGCTGTTTCGTGAATCATTTTAAACCCTAATTCAAGCCACAGAGATCACAGAGCACACAGAGAATGACCGCTTCTCTCTGTGATCTCTGTATGCTCTGTGGCTAACTGTTTTTCCAATCGTCAGGCTACCGACTTGACGGTGCACATCAATTCCGCTTCGGCGGCCAGTTGCCCGTCTACCTCGGCTCTGGCGCTGAACTTGAACACGCCGCGCATGCTGCGCGTCAGCGCCACCTTGATGGTCAACTGATCTCCGGGGATAACCGGGCGTTTGAAGCGCGCTCCGTCGATACCGGCGAAGTAGTACACCGACTTGTCGTCCGGCTTGCTGTCCATGGATTTGAACGACAGCAGCGCGGCGACCTGCGCCATCGCCTCGATGATCAGCACACCGGGCATCACCGGATGGTGCGGGTAATGGCCGGGGAAAAACGGCTCGTTGATCGTGACGTTCTTCAACGCGACGATATCCTTGCCCGGCTCTAGCGACAACACGCGATCCACCAGCAGGAACGGGTAACGGTGCGGCAGATGTTCGAGAATTGCGTGGATATCCATTTGTATGCTCATTGATCTTTCCCTTTTAATAATGCGATTTCTTGTTCCAATGCCTTGACGCGCCTTACCAGCTCATCGAGATGACGCAAGTGCACGGTGTTCTTGCGCCACTCGCCGGTTTTGCTGAATGGGAATATGGCCGCATAAGAACCGGGTTCACGGATTGATTTGCCAACCAGCGTGTGTGCGGCAACTTCGACGTGGTCGGCCAGCTCCAGATGCCCCAGTATCCGCGCGCCACCACCGATCAGGCAATAGCGGCCGATCACCGCGCTGCCGGCGATGCCGGCACAGCCGGCAATGGCGGTATGCGCACCGATACGCACGTTATGCGCGACCTGTATCTGGTTGTCCAGCTTCACGCCGTCCTCGATTACCGTGTCGTTCAATGCCCCGCGGTCAATGGTGGTGTTCGCGCCAATTTCTACATCATTGCCGATCACCACACGGCCGATTTGCGGAATTTTGATCCAGCGCCCTTCATCCATCGCGATGCCGAAACCATCCGAGCCGATCACCGCGCCGGAATGTGCAATCAGGTTATCGCCTATCACACAGTCGTGGTAAATCACCACGCGCGGATACAACCGGGCATGGCTGCCGATAGCGGTGTTCGCGCCGATGCAGCAGCCCTCACCGATCACGCTGAACGCACCGATTGTTGTGCCATCCCCTATCACTGCCATTGCGGCGATACTGGCCGTCGCATCGATCTTGGCGCCCGCGCCGACAACCGCGCTGCGGTGTACACCCGGCTTGGCTTCCGGCAAAGGATTGAGCAAGGCCGAAACTCTGGCGAAATAGGCGTAGGGGTTACCCGAGATAATGCGCGGCAAATCGGTCGCATCCGCATCGGCCTCGCCGAGGATGACCGCACCGGCTTGGGTAGTGGCCAGTTGCGCGCGATATTTGCTGTTGGTCAGGAAACTGATGTGACTTGATTGCGCTTTTTCCAGCGTGGCGATTTGGGAGATGCATACATCGGCATTTCCCAATACGCGCCCACCAAGCTGCAACACGATATCAGCCAAACGATAGGAAATATTCATCCCGCGTGCCGTTTATTTACTGTCCTTGCCGCTGTCGGGTTTGTCGTTGGCGAGATACTTGATCACCTTATCGGTAATATCTATTTTTGGATTGTGATATGCCGCTTCCAGCAGGATCAGGTCGTATTTCTCCGCTTCGGCAATTGCCTGAATCGCCTTGTTGGCCTGCTCCAGCACGATGCCCAACTCTTCATTTTTGCGCAGGTTCAAATCCTCACGATATTCGCGCTGCAGGCGCTGCAAGTTGACGTTCATACCGGTCAACTCGCGTTCCTTGTTGCGATGATCGGCATCGGACAATGTACCGCTATCCTTCTCCAGCAAGGCTTGCAACTCTTTCGCCTGCTTCATCAGTTTCTTGATTTCCTGATCGCGCCCGGAAAATTCCTTCTCGATCTTTTTTTCCGCTTTGACCACGGGGGCGGACTCGCGCAACACGCGCTCGGTATTCACCACTCCTACCCTGAAATCACCTGCCAGCGCCGGCCATACGCCCAGTAGCGCAATCAACAAACCTGCTTTAATTATCGTTTTCATTAGATACTCCTTTGCATCATAGCGACCAGAATGATTTTTTTATCATCCTGGTCGAAGGTCTATCAGAACATCGAACCCAGGGTAAATTGAAATTTCTGCAATATATCCACCGGCTGCCTGTTGAGTGGCACGGCATAACTGAATTTGATCGGCCCCATCGGAGAAAGCCAGGTAATGGCCGCACCCGTAGAACAGCGCAATCCGGCGCTGCCCGGCAGTTCACCCGGCCCGTAGACCGCACCCGCATCAAAAAATCCGCTCAAGCGCACAGACTTCTCCTTGATTCCCGGAACCGGCACAAACAACTCTGCTCCGCCGACTATGCGGCGCGTACCACCAATCGCTAGGTTGTTGATATCGCGCGGGCCAAGCGAGCTGTTGTCATAACCCCGCACCGAACCGGTGCCGCCGGCATAGAAATTCTTGAAGAACGGCAGCGGCTTGCCACCATAACCTCCCGCAATACCGCCTTCGCCATTCAGCAGCAAAACAACATCGCTGGCCACCGGATAATACAACTGGTGCTGGTAAGTCAGTTTGTAATAGCGCATGTCCAGCACCGGCAAGGCGACTTCCGCCAAAGCACGTTGCACCGTACCCTCGGTGGTATAAATCGCACTGTCCCGGCTATCCCTGTTCCAGCCGACAGTTCCCAACAAATTATTGGTAGTGGTGCCAAAAGTATTGACATATCTTGTCAATTGCACTGGGCTGTTCACCGGCAACGTCCCCATCTGGGTTCTTTCAACCGCCAAACCGTAACTGATCGACTCGTCCTCAGCTATTGGCACGCCGAAACGCACACCGCCACCCATGGTGTGGGTTGAATATTGGCTCACCGCCAAGCCGGTTGAATTGGTGTTGCGCTGGTAAACGTCGAACCCGCGGCTCACGCCGTCATCGGTGAAATACGGGTTAGTGTAGGATAGCGAGTACACCTGATTTGTCCTGCTGGTGTTGATTTGTGTCGAAATATGGTTGCCGCTGCCAAACAGATTGGCTTGTGTAACACCCGCAGTTAGTGACAGTCCCTCGCCGCCATTGGTAAAGCCCGCACCCACCGAGATACTACCCGTGGATTTTTCTTTTATGGATAAATTCACGTCCATCTGATCCGTAGTACCCTGCACCTGCGGCGTTTCCATATTGACTTCGGAGAAAAAATCCAGCCTGTCCACGCGTTGCTTGGATTTCTTGATTTTTTCCGTGTCGTACCAGGCGCCTTCTACCTGGCGGAATTCACGGCGAATGACCTCGTCCCTTGTTTTGTCATTACCCGCAATATTGATATGACGTACGTACACGCGCTGCCCCGGGTCAACCATAAAATTAAAAGCAACTTCGTGTTTTTCCTTATCCATCTCGGGGATCGCATTCACGTTGGCAAAGGCGTAACCTTCCTCACCCAAACGCTCGCCGACTTTCTTGCTGGTCTCGGTCAACGCCTTGCGCGAAAATGTGTCGCCCGCTTTCATCTGAATAAGTTTTTCAACCTCCCCCCTGGGTATCAGGGTATTACCCGCAACGCCAACCTTGGAAACGGTGTATTTCGCCCCCTCGGTGATATTGATCGTGATGTAAATATCCTTCTTGTCCGGCGTGATGGATACCTGCGTGGAATCGATGTTGAACTCCAGATAGCCGTTGTCCATGTAGAAAGAACGCATGGTCTCCATGTCGGCGGACAGCTTCTGCTTGGAATATTGGTCGTTGTTGCTGAACCAGCTCATCCAGTCAGGCGTGCTGAGCTTCATCATATCCAGCAACTCATCTTCCTCGTAAGCCTGATTGCCGACCAGGTTGATCTGTTTGATTTTGGAGACTTCGCCTTCCACGACGTTGAACACGATACCGACGCGATTGCGTTCCAGTTCGGTGACAGTGGCCGCTACGCTCACACCATACTTGCCGCGCGCCACGTACTGGCGTTTCAACTCCTGGATAGCCTTGTCCAGCGCGCCCTTGTCGAATATGCGCGCTTCGGCCAAACCCGCATATTTCATGTTGTCCTTGAGCTGATCCTTGGGAAAATCCTTTATGCCGTTCATTTCGATACTGGCTATCGAAGGGCGCTCGCGCACCAGCACAATCAGCACACCCTGCTCTACTTCCAGGCTCACATCCTTGAAGAAGCCGGTGGCATATAAGGCGCGAATTGCCGCAGCCGCCTGTTGGTCGCCCATCGTGTCGCCGACCTTGACCGGCAGGTAACTGAACACCGTCCCGGCCTCGGTACGCTGAATGCCCTCAACGCGAATATCCTTGACGGTGAACGGTTCTATTGCCCAAGCGGGAGACAGACAGAGTAGGGAAATCAGTCCCGCCAGTTTTTTTAGTTTCATGTTTTAACCAGAGATCAGGCGATTAATATCGTTATATATAGCGAAGGCCATCAGCGTACCGAGCAGCGCAATGCCAATCTTCTGGCCGATTTCCCAAGCCTGCTCGGAGACCGGGCTACCCTTGGCCAATTCGACAGCATAATACAACAAGTGCCCCCCATCCAATAAGGGGATAGGCAATAAATTTAACACCCCGAGGCTGATACTGATCAACGCAAGGAAGCCCAGATAAGCCGCCACGCCCATTTCGGCGGACTGTCCGGCATAATCGGCGATGGTGAGCGGGCCGCTCAAATTTTTCATCGAAATCTCGCCCATCACCATCTTGCCCAGCATTTTCAGGCTGATGATGGAGGTTTCCCAAGTCTTGCGCAAAGACCGGGTAAGCGCCTCAAACGGGCCATAACTCACCTCGGCAAACATCGCTTGCCATGCGGCATTATCCACTTGTGGGGCAGCTCCAATTTTACCCACGGCCTTGCCGGATTCGGTGACGGCCTGCGGCACTACCGCTATGCTCAAGTTTTTTTCTCCGCGCCGGATATCAAGTTGCACGGCTTGCCCGGGATGCGTACGCACCATCTCCACCAACTCATTCCAGCGCTGTATCTCCACCCCGTTAGCGCGCAGGATACGATCGCCCTTCTGCAGGCCGGCGCGCTGCGCCACGCTGCTTTCGGCAACTTTGCCGATAACGGGCAGGACAATGGGTTGATAGGGGTGCAGCCCAAGCTTGTCGAGGAACTCGCCATCCAGATCTTTTGCCTCCAGGCCACGAATGTCGAGCAGATGGAAAAGTTGCTCGCCCTGCGCACTGCGTGCTTCGATCTTGACCTCGCCCTGCCGGAGGGATAACTCCAGCAACGTCCAGCGCAGTTCTTGCCAACTCGGGATCGTTTCGCCGTTGATGCTGAGAATGGTTTCGCCTGCCTGCATCTGCGCAATGGCAGCAGGGGAACCCTGCGGCACATCGCCCAAAACCGGCTTCATCCCCGGCACGCCGTACATGAACAAAATCCAGTACAGCACGATAGCCAGCAGGAAGTTTGCCAGCGGCCCTGCCACCACGATCGCCATGCGCCTCAGTACCGGTTGGCGGTTGAAAGCACATTCCAAATCTTCCGGCGCGACTTCGCCTTCGTTTTCGTCCAGCATCTTGACGTAGCCGCCCAGAGGAATCGCGGAAATCACCCACTCGGTGCCGTTGCCGACAAAGCGCTTGCGGTAAATTATCTTGCCGAAGCCTATCGAAAAACACAGCACTTTCACGCCGCACTTGCGCGCCATCCAATAGTGACCGAGCTCGTGGAACACGACCAATAATGCAACCGCACCGATAAAGGCGAACAAGGTAATCATGATTGCCTGATTTGCTGTTGCGCGGCACGGCGCGCCTCGCCGTCCGCACCCAGCACATCGTCCAGGTTGCCGACCGCATTTACCGGCAGCGCATCCAGCACCGCTTCGATGACACGCGGTATCGACAGGAAAGAAATCCGCTTATCGAGGAAGGCAGCCACCGCCACCTCGTTCGCCGCATTCAATATTGCCGGAGCCGTGCCTGCCGCGCGCAAGGCCCGATATGCCAGCGCCAGGCAGGGAAAGCGTTCGAGGTCGGGCGCAACAAAATCCATCTTCGCCACCTTGAACAGATCCAGCGGTGCCACGCCGGCATCGATGCGCTCGGGATAGGCCAGGCCGTAAGCGATCGGCGTGCGCATATCGGGATTGCCGAGTTGCGCCAATACCGAGCCGTCCACATATTCGACCAGCGAGTGAATCACGCTCTGCGGGTGCACCACCACCTGGATGTCGTCGGCGCCCGCATTGAACAGCCAGTGCGCCTCGATGACTTCCAGCCCCTTGTTCATCATGCTGGCCGAGTCCACCGAAATCTTGCGCCCCATCACCCAGTTGGGATGCGCGCAGGCTTGTTCCGGCGTGACGTTTTGCAGGTCGTCGAGCGGCGTATTGCGGAACGGCCCGCCGGATGCGGTAAGCAGGATGCGCCGCACGCCGTTGCCCGCCAGGTCGCCGTTATAATTGCGCGGCAGCGCCTGGAAAATCGCGTTGTGCTCGCTGTCGATAGGCAACAGCGCCGAGCCGCTGGCGCGCACCGCATCCATGAACACGTTACCCGCCATCACCAGCGTCTCCTTGTTCGCCAGCAGGATTTTCTTGCCGGCACGCGCCGCCGCCAGGGTCGGCCGCAGACCCGCCGCGCCGACGATGGCGGCCATCACCGTATCGACTTCCGGCAGAACGGAGACCTGCTCCAGCGCCGCCGCGCCGCTCAATACCTCGATAGCCAGGCCCGCTTCACGCACGCACTGGCGCAACTGTGTGGCGGCATTCTCGTCCAGCATGACCGCATAACGTGGCTTGAACTGCACGCATTGCTGGAACAACAAATCGGCCTGGCAGTTGGCAGTCAGCGCAACGATATTAAATTTACCGGAATGGCGCGCCACCACATCCAGCGTGCTGGTGCCGATGCTGCCGGTGGAGCCGAGAACAACCAGATTTTGCATGTCGTTAGCCAAGTTTCTGTAGCAACAGCGCCAGCGCGGCAAGCGGCAGAGTCGAGGTCAAGGCGTCGATACGGTCCAGCAATCCGCCGTGCCCCGGCAGCAATGCACCGCTGTCCTTGACACCGGCCTGGCGCTTGACCGCCGACTCGAACAGATCGCCGATCACCGCCAGCCCCACCCACCACCAGGCAGCCAGCAGCAAAATCGGCAATACTTCACGATAGGCAAAATCGGGGTTGAAACTCCACACCACAACCACATAAATTGAAACACCGAGCAGCGCGCCCGCCACGCCTTCCCAGGTCTTGCCCGGACTGATGCTGGGGGCGAGCTTGTTTTTGCCGAATTTGCGCCCGGTAAAATAAGCTGCAATATCCGCGACCCACACCAGACACATCACGAACAGCAGTATCCACGGGCTGGCAGCGCGCAGATCGAGCATCGCCAAGCCGGTCGGAACCAGCACCGCCCATCCGGTCAGCGCCATGAAAACGGGGCGCTCAACCTTCCAGCCACTCATCAGCCAAAGCGGCACGATGACCAGCCACAGCAGGGCCGAAGCGAAATAAACCAGCAAATGCAGGTAAGCACGTTGTGCATCGGTTGTGCCGGCATCCATCCATAACAACCCCGCCATCAGCAGCAGGGTAAGCACCCAGTAAAGGCTCGCCTTTCTGCCGGTAAAACCGGACAGGCGCGACCACTCGACGGCGCCCTGCATGACCATCACGACAATCAGCACTGCCCACACGGCAGCGGGTAGCGCAAACAATGCCGCCAACAGCAATGCCAGCAAAATAACGGCGGTAATCACCCGCGATTTAAGCATCGGTTTTCGCCTGCGGCTGCTTGCCCAAAAGCTGTTCACTGGTACGGCCGAAGCGCCGCTCGCGCTTTTGGTAAGAGGCGATTGCCGTCTCCAGCTCCTTGCGGCCAAATGCCGGCCACAAGACATCGGTGAAATACAATTCGGTATAGGCCAGTTGCCACAGCATGAAATTGCTGATGCGCTGCTCGCCACCGGTGCGGATGAACAAGTCCGGCTCGGGTGCGTCGCTCATCGACAGGTATGGCTGCAGGTCTGCCTCGGTAAAGGTTTGCGCGAGCTGCGGGTGCTCCGTGAGCATGGTTTGTACCGCATGCATCACATCCCAGCGTCCGCCGTAATTGGCGGCAATGGTCAGCGTCAATGCGGTGTTGTTCGCGGTGAGTTGCTCGGCATCCTGCATGGTCTGCCGCAGTTTGTCATCAAAACGGCTGCGGTCGCCGATGATCTTCAGACAAATGTTGTTCTTGTGCAGCTTGGCGACTTCGCGTTCCAGCATCTTCAGAAACAGCGACATCAGAAAAGAAACTTCGTCGGCGGGGCGCCGCCAATTCTCGCTGCTGAAAGCGAACACCGTCAGGTATTCCACCCCCAGCTCGCGACAGGCGACCACCACTTCGCGCAACGCTTCCACCCCGCGCTGATGCCCGGCCACGCGCGGCATGAAACGCTGTTTCGCCCAGCGCCCGTTGCCATCCATGATGACGGCAATATGGCGCGGAACACTGGCGATGTCAGGAATGATGCGGGTGGAACTAGGCGGGAGGCGAGTCATTATTCCGGAGGCCATTTATTCCAGGTTCGGATGGAACTAAACGGCCATCAGGTCAGCTTCTTTGGCTGCCAATGCCTTGTCGATTTCGGCAACAAAGCGATCGGTCAGCTTTTGCACTTCATCCTGTAAACGCCGCTCCACATCTTCGGCAATCTCTTTATTCTTGAGGGCTTCCTTGAGCGAATGATTGGCATCGCGGCGGATATTGCGCACCGCCACCTTGGCGGTCTCGCCTTCAGTCTTAATCACCTTGATCAGGTCACGGCGGCGTTCTTCGGTCAGCATCGGCATCGGCACGCGGATCATATCGCCGTTGGTTGCCGGATTCAGGCCCAAATCTGCATCGCGAATCGCGCGCTCGACCGGACCGACCATATTCTTTTCCCAAGGCTGCACGCCGATGGTGCGCGCGTCGATCAGCGTGACATTGGCGACCTGGGTGACCAGCGTCGGATTACCGTAGTAATCCACCGTCACATGATCCAGCAGGCCGGTGTGCGCGCGCCCGGTGCGCACCTTGCCCAGATCGGTTTTCAATGCATCCAGCGACTTCTGCATTTTTTGTTCGGTTGTTTTTTTGATGTCAGTAATCATGGTCAGCTCCTGATTCAATCAATGCGCACCAGCGTTCCCTCGGCTTCCCCCAGCACCACGCGCTTCAGCGCACCCAGCTTGAAGATACTGAATACGATGATCGGCAACTTCTGGTCGCGGCACAGCGTCAGCGCCGTCGCATCCATCACCTTGAGATTCTTGCTGATGGCCTCGTCAAAGCTCAGGCTTTGGTAGCGGGTCGCCTTCGGATCTATTTTAGGATCGGCGGTATAGACACCGTCCACCTTGGTGGCCTTGATCACCACCTCGGCATCCATTTCCACACCGCGCAGTGCGGCAGCGGTATCGGTGGTAAAGAACGGGCTGCCGATGCCGGCCGCGAAGATCACCACCTTGCCGTCTTCCAGATAGCGCAACGCCTTGCCGCGAATAAACGGTTCGGCAACTTGCTCCAGGCTCAATGCCGACTGCACGCGGCAATCCAGCCCGGCGTGTTTCATCGCATCCTGCAGCGCCATCGCATTCATCACCGTGGCCAGCATGCCCATGTAATCGGCGGTCGCCCGATCCATCCCCGCCGCAGCCGGAGCCACGCCACGAAAAATATTGCCGCCGCCGATCACGATCGCCACTTGCACGCCCAAACCGACCACTTCCGCAATCTCGGCGACAATGCGCTCGATCACTTCGCGGTTGATGCCGTAGCTGTCATCGCCCATCAGCGCTTCGCCGCTGAGCTTGAGCATGATGCGTTTGTAGGCGGCCCGACTCACGCTGATCAGCCCTTCGCCGCGGCTATCGTTGCGGCCACTTCCGCCGCGTAATCTTCCACCTTCTTCTCGATACCCTCGCCCACCACGAACATCTGGAACGCGGTCACCGCTGCGCCCTTGCTCTTCAGCAACTGTTCGATAGTCTGCTTGCCGTCTTCCGCCTTGACGAATATCTGCCCCAGCAGTGTCACCTCCTTGAGGAATTTCTGTATCGTGCCGTCGGCGATCTTCTCCAGCATCGCTTCCGGCTTGCCGCCTTCGCGCGCCTTCTCGATGGCGATGCGGCGTTCGGTGGCGATCTCATCCGGATTTACGCCGGATGCGTCAACCGACTTCGGTTTGCTCGCCGCGATGTGCATCGCGATGTCGCGGCCCAGCGCTTCATCCCCGCCGGCGTACTCCAGCAGCACACCGATCTTGCTGCCGTGAACATAACTGGACAGCTTGCCGGTAGTCGTCGCGTAACGCTCGAAACGGCGGATGCTGACGTTTTCGCCGAGCTTCATCACCAACGCCTTGCGGGTTTCTTCCACGCTGGCGGAACCGTTGACAAGCGCCAGATCAGACAATGCGGCAATGTCAGCCGGGTTGTTTTTCGCCACGGTTTCGGCGACGTTTTTGGCGAATGCCACAAAGTCATCATTCTTCGCGACAAAGTCGGTTTCGCAGTTCACTTCCGCCACCGCGCCGGTCTTGCCGTCCACGGAAATAAATGTGCTGACCACACCTTCGGCGGCTACGCGGGAAGATGCCTTGCTGGCCTTGGCCCCGCTCTTGATGCGCATTTGCTCTTCGGCCATCTTGAAATCACCGTTGGATTCGACCAACGCTTTTTTGCATTCCATCATGCCGAGGCCGGTTGCCTCGCGCAGTTCCTTCACCATGCTTGCAGTAATTTCTGCCATCTCAAACTCCGTAAAATACTTATAAAAAAAGGGGCTCGCGCCCCTTTGTGCGCCTTGTTGAAACTTAAGCGGCTTGTCCTTCTGCTGCTACTGCCACTTGCTCGACCAATTCGTTCATGGCCTGCGCACGACCTTCCAGTACCGCATCGGCGATGCCGCGTGCATACAGGCGAATCGCTTGCGTGGAGTCGTCGTTGCCCGGAATGATGTAGTCCACACCGAGCGGGGAATTGTTGGTGTCGACGATGCCGATCACCGGAATGCCCAGTTTTTGCGCTTCGACGATGGCACCCTTCTGGTAGCCCACGTCAATCACGAACAGCGCGGTCGGCAAACCCGGCATATCCTTGATGCCGCCCAGGCTGCGATCCAGTTTTTCCAATTCGCGCTTCATCATCAACGCTTCTTTCTTGGAAACTTTTTCATTCGTGCCATCGGCGGTCATCTGCTCCAATTCGCGCAGACGCTTGATGGATAGTTGCACAGTCTTGTAGTTGGTCAGCATACCGCCCAGCCAGCGATGGTTCACGAACGGCGAACCCGCGCGCACGGCTTCCTCTTGCAGGATATCGCGCGCCTGACGCTTGGTCGCCACAAACAGAATCGTGCCTTTTTTGGCGGACAGCTTGCGCACGAAGTTTTCCGCTTCGGCAAACAACGTGACGGTTTTTTCCAGGTTAATGATGTGAATCTTGTTGCGGTGACCGAAGATGAACGGTGCCATCTTGGGATTCCAGAAACGGGTTTGATGGCCGAAATGAACACCGGCCTCCAGCATTTGACGCATAGTTACAGCCATGAGAACTCCAATCGTAAGGGTTATAAACTACCACTCGCCAGCCTGACTCTTATGAGCACCCCAACTTGCGCGAGCGGGAAATTTGCTCCGGTCTATCCCGAAGCGGCGCGCATTCTAGCACTAAGCCGCACTTCGCTCAACCTCAATCCTCACAAATTACAACTGCTGGCGCACGGTTTCAAACAAACAGATTGCCGTCGCCGCCGCCGCATTCAGCGACTCGGCCTTGCCGGGCATCGGAATGGTGATTTGATGCGTGGCCAGATCCAACAAGTTGGCAGATAACCCCGCCCCTTCGTTGCCGATCAGGAACGCCACCTTGCCGCGCAAGTTGCAATCGTAAAGGCTATGCGTGGCTTGCAAACTGGCCGCCAGCAGCGTGCCGGGGAATACCTTCGCCACGCCCGGCAAATCCTGCCGTTCGTGGATATGCAGCGCAAAATGTCCGCCCATCGCGGCGCGCAGTACTTTTGG
Source organism: Gallionella sp. (assembly GCA_028714075.1). Taxonomy (GTDB): domain Bacteria; phylum Pseudomonadota; class Gammaproteobacteria; order Burkholderiales; family Gallionellaceae; genus Gallionella. The sequence continues at coordinate 35,746 of JAQTMZ010000004.1, read as the reverse complement.
CGACCACGCATCGGCGCAGCCCGTCGAAAGGAACACCGCATCGCACCCCGCCGCCGCCGCCGAGCGCAATATCGAGCCGAGATTGCCGGGATCCTGGATATCCTCCAGCAACAACGCGAAGCGGCTAGCGGCTAGCGTTCCTGTCGGCTGCGGCAGGTCGATCAAGGCGAGAATGCCGCTCGGCGTTTTCAGTTCGCTGAGTTCCGCAAACAGCCTGTCATCCAGTTGCGTTACCGGCACAGCGGCGGCACGTTCGAGCAACGCCATTATTTCCGCGTCGTGCAACGCGGCCGCATTCAGCAGAATATGTTGCGGCTGTTTTCCGGAATCCAGATACGCCGCCAGCAGATGCGCGCCGTCCAGCAAGGTTTGCTTCGCCTTGCCGCGTTGCCGCACCGAACCGGCAAGCTTGGCGAGTTCCTTGAAGAATGGGTTGTCGCGCGATTGGATGTGCTTCATGCAAAAGCAGGCTTTATTCTGCCTCCGCTCCCGCGAGGGGGGCGCCGACGGAAGCCACGCCGCCCGCAGCAGGATCGTCCGGAGAACCGGCATCCGGGGGAGTTCCCTTTACCGCAATGCGCAGCGACCCTCCCGCAGCCGTTTCCTGCTCCAGCAATGCACCGATTTCGTCCAGCGACGGCAGCTCCTGCAAGGCGCGCAGGTTAAGGTCGTCGAGCATATGTTTGGTGGTGGCGAATAATTCCGGTTTGCCCGGCGTGTCGCGTGTGCCGACCACTTCCACCCAGCCGCGCGCTTCGAGAGTTTTTAACACCTGCGAGGAGACCGCTACACCGCGTATTTCCTCGATGTCGCCGCGGGTGACCGGCTGGTGGTAGGCGATGATGGCGAGCGTTTCCAGCACGGCGCGCGAGTAGCGCGGCGGCTTCTGCGGGTTGAGCCGGTCGAGGTATTGGTGCATTTCCGGTTTGGCGCGGAAGCGCCAGCCGCTGGCCACGCGGGTCAGTTCCACCCCGCGCCCTTGCCAGTCCTGCGCGAGTTCTTCGAGCAGCGTTTCCATCTGGCGATTGTCCAGCGATACATCGCTGAGCTTCTTCAGCTCCGACACCGGCAGAGGTTCCGTGGTGGTCAGCAGTGCGGCCTCGAGCACGAGTTTGAATTGCTCGGTATTCATCTTTCCGCCAAACATATCCGTGAGGATCGAAACCTCATCCGGACCGGATTCGGTCTCCACGGGCAATGGCGCTTCACTCTGCGGTAATGGCTCGGCTTGTTCTGACATAAATGCTCCCAAATGTTTCACTTTGCTGAATTTCCACCAGATATTCTTTGGCCAGTTCGAGGATGGCGATGAAGGTAACCACCAGTTTCGGCACGCCGCCTTCCACATCAAACAGCTTGTCGAACGCGACATACTCGCTGCCCTGCAAGCAGCGCAGCACATGCGTCATCTGTTCGCGCACCGACAACTGTTCGCGGCGCACCTTGTGGTGAGTGTGAAGTTTGGCGCGCGCCAGCAGCCCCAGCCACGCCTGGCGCAAATCTTCCACGCTAACTTCCGGCAGGCGTTCCTGCACGGTGCGCTCGATCAGCACCTGCACGATCGCGAAATCGCGCCCGGCCTGCGGCAGCTCGTTGAGCTTTTGCGCGGCGAGTTTCATCTGTTCGTATTCCAGCAGGCGGCGCATCAGCTCGGCGCGCGGGTCTTCGCCGCCTTCTTCGCTGACTTTGGGCGGGCGCGGCAGCAACATGCGCGATTTGATTTCGATCAGCACCGCCGCCATCAGCAAATATTCTGCCGCCAGTTCCAGACGATGCTGCTGCATCATCTCGATGTAAGTCATGTATTGCCGGGTCAGTTCCGCCATCGGGATGTCCAGCACATCGAGATTGTGCTTGCGGATCAGGTACAGCAACAAGTCCAGCGGCCCCTGAAAATTCTCCAGCACCAGTTCCAGCGCATCCGGCGGAATGTACAAATCCTGCGGCAGCTCCAGCAGCGGTTCGCCGTGGATGCGCGCGATCGGATTGAGTGGCAGCTGCAGATTGCTCATCATCGGTCAGCCGTAGCTCAGCCCCATCGCCTCGCGCACATCGCGCATGGTCTCCGAGGCGAGTTTGCGCGCCTTTTCGCAGCCGTCGGCGATGATGTTGCGCACCAGTGACGGGTCGTCCAGATACAGTTGCGCGCGTTCGCGCATCGGGCGTTGCTCTGCCAGCACCGCGTCGATCACCGGCTGCTTGCATTCGATGCAGCCGATTCCGGCGCTCTTGCAGCCCTGCATGGCCCATTGTTTGGTCTGCTCGTTGGAATACACCAGATGCAACTGCCACACCGGGCATTTGTCGGGATTGCCCACATCGGTGCGGCGGATGCGCGCCGGGTCGGTCGGCATGGTGCGGATTTTCTTGGTCACACTGGCCTCGTCCTCGCGCAACGTGATGGTGTTGTTGTAAGACTTGGACATTTTCTGCCCGTCCAGACCGGGCATTTTCGAGGCTGCGGTGAGCATCGCGCGCGGCTCGGACAGGATCATCTTGCCGCCGCCTTCCAGATAGCCGAACAGGCGTTCGCGGTCGCCGTAGCTCAGGCTCTGCTGTTCGTCCAGCAGGGATTTGGCGGATTCCAGCGCTTCGCTATCGCCCTGTTCCTGAAAACGGACGCGCAGTTCGTCATACAACTTGGCCTTTTTTCCGCCGAGTTTCTTGACTGCGGCTTTGGCCTTTTCCTCGAAGCCGGCTTCGCGCCCGTAGATGTGGTTGAAGCGGCGCGCGATCTCGCGGGTGAATTCGATATGCGGCACCTGATCCTCGCCTACCGGCACCTGGGTGGCGCGGTAAATCAGGATATCCGCGCTTTGCAGCAACGGGTAGCCGAGAAAACCGTAAGTGCTCAAATCTTTCTCGGAAAGTTTTTCCTGCTGGTCCTTGTAGGTCGGCACGCGTTCCAGCCAGCCCAGCGGCGTGATCATCGACAGCAGCAGATGCAGCTCGGCATGCTCCGGCACGCGCGACTGGATGAACAGCGTGGCGTTGGCGGGGTCGATCCCCGCCGCCAGCCAGTCCACCACCATATCCCACACGCTTTGTTCGATGATTTGCGGCGTGTCGTAATGCGTGGTCAGCGCATGCCAGTCGGCCACGAAAAACAGGCATTCGTATTCGTGCTGCATCTGCACCCAGTTCTTCAACACCCCGTGGTAATGCCCCAGATGCAGACTTCCGGTAGGACGCATTCCCGATAAAACACGATCAGCAAACATTCTTAAATCCCAAATAACAACGAAATCAATTTAAACGCCAGGTTCACCAGCGGCGAGAGTACCAAGCTTAACACCGGCGTGATTGCCAGGAAAATCAGGATGAACATGCCGTACGGCTCAATTTTCGCCAACTGGTATGCCTGGCGATGCGGCAGCATGCTGACCGCGACGCGCCCGCCATCCAGCGGCGGCAGCGGCAGCATGTTCAACACCATCAGCACGACGTTGATCCTGATCCCCCATTCGGCCATGCCCATCAGCGGTTCGGAAAAATAATTACCCGAAAACAACGTTGCCATTTTATAGAGAAATGCCCAGCCCAGCGCCATGAATAAATTCGAGGCCGGCCCGGCAATCGCCACCCACAGCATATCCTGCTTGGGGCGGCGCAACGCGCCGAAGTTGACCGGCACCGGCTTGGCCCAGCCGAACAGGATGCCGCCCAGCCACAGGGTAAGCAGCGGAAACAGCACCGTGCCGACCGGATCGATGTGGCGCAATGGGTTCAGGCTGATGCGCCCCTGCTGGTAGGCAGTCATATCGCCGAAATGGCGCGCCACATAACCGTGCGCCGCCTCATGCAGGGTGATCGCAAACAGGATGGGAATGGCCGCGAGGGTTATGGTTTGAATTAATTGTTCGACTTGCATTATTTTCCTGTTATTCCTCGATTCCAAACGGCGCGATATCGCCCATGCCACGGCGTAGTAATACCGGCACAGCGCCGGTCAGGTCGATCACGGTGGTGAAATCCGAGCCCACCGCGCCGCCGTCGATCACCAGGTCGACTTTCTTTTCCAGCAATTCGCGGATCCGTTCGGCGTCGTTCAGCGGCCATTCCTCGTCCGGCAAGATCAGCGTGGAGCTGGACATCGGCTCACCCAGTTCTTCCAGCAGCGCCAATGCTACCGGATGATCGGGGATGCGGATACCGATGGTGCTGCGCTTGGGATGCTGCAAGCGTTTCGGCACTTCCTTGGTCGCCTCCAGGATGAAAGTGTAGCTGCCCGGCGTATTGCTTTTCAACAAGCGGAATTTGCTGTTGTCCACGCGCGCGTAGCGCGAGATTTCCGACAGATCGCGGCACATCAGCGTCAGGTGATGCTGCTCGTCCAGCTGGCGGATCTGGCGGATGCGCGTGACAGCATCCTTGTCGTCCAGATGGCAGCCCAGCGCGTAGCAGGAATCGGTGGGATACACCACAATGCCGCCATCGCGTAGCATCGCCGCCGCCTGGCGGATCAGGCGCGGGTTTGGGTTGTCCGGATGTATCGTGAAAAATTGCGACATTTATGTGTTCTTAAAATATCAATCTTCAAAAGCGTTTAATCCACAGATTACGCAGATTAACGCAGATTTTCAGTCAGTTGCGGAGTGCGCCCAACAACCCAATAGGTGAGCCGACGACCCAATGTTGCCTGTTGTTTAATCGGTGGAAATCTGCGTAATCTGCGGACAACTGCTTTTTCCAGGTTCAACGCTCCTCCCATGCCTGCCACACCGGCTTGCAACCCAGCGGAAAATCCGGCAGCCGCCCCATGTCGCGGTAGCTCTCGCCGGGCCCGTGAAAATCCGAACCGCATGAACACAGCAAATTGAATTCTGCGGCATAACGCGCGAATTCGGCATACTGCTCCGGCGTGTGGCTACCGCTCACCACCTCGAGCGCCTGCCCGCCGCATGCGGCGAACTCGGCCAGCAACTCGTGCATGGTTTTCTTGCCCATGCTGTTGCGCCCGACCATATAACGGCCGGGATGCGCCAGCACCGCCACTCCGCCGCTGCCGCGAATCCAGCTGATGGTATCGGCCAAAGCCGCCCATTTGTGCGGCACATAGCCCGTCTTGCCCTTCGCCAGATAACGGTTGAACACGCTCTTCACATCCTTGCAGTGCCCGGCCTCGACCAGATAGCGCGCAAAATGTGCGCGCCCGATCATGTTCGGATTCCCCGCGTAATGGTAGGCGCCTTGCAGCGTCCCGCCGACGCCGGTCTTCGCCAGCGCCTCGGCCATTTTTTCGGCACGCGCGCCGCGCCCGCTGCGCACGCCGCGCAACCCTTCCGCCAGCGGCGGGTATGCCGGGTCGATGTTCAAACCGACAACATGCACGGTATGCGTGCGCCATGTCACGGAAATTTCCACGCCGTTGATGAAGGTCATGCCATGCTGCACGGCGGCGGCGCGCGCCTCGTCCAAGCCGTCCATGTCATCGTGGTCGGTCAGCGCCAGCACCTTCACGCCGCGCTCGGCAGCGCGCTGCACCAGCTCGGTCGGGGTCAGCGTGCCGTCGGAAATGCTGGAATGGCAATGCAGGTCGTAATCTAGCATTGGCTTTCCCGGCAATTTGCCACCGAGAACACAGAGTTCACAGAGAAAAACCTGACGAGGTTGGCTTCATCTCTGTGCGCTCTGTGGTCTCTGTGGCTGTGATTTTGCTTTTTGAAATCATGCATCCCCGCCGCCCTTCTTCATGGCTCTCCCCTCTTCCGCGCGCTTGCGGCGCACTTCCTTGGGGTCGGCGAGCAGCGGGCGGTAAATCTCGACGCGATCCCTGTCGCGCAACACGGCATCGGCCTTGACCAGCTTGCCGAAAATGCCCAGCTTGCTGGCAAATATCTCGACCTCGGGGTGCTTGTCGAGTACGCCGCAAAGCCGGATGGCTTCCGCGACCGTTGCGCCTTCAGGCAATTGCTGCTTGAACAGCGTTTGCTCGTCGGGCAGCGCATACACCACTTCGATATTGATTTTGCCGTTCATGTTTTTGGGTAAACCTTTTCTGCGCGATGGGTGAAAGCATCCACAAAACTGTTGGCGATGTAATGAAACACCGGCCCGACCAGCTTTTCCAGCAGCTTGCTGGAAAATTCATAGTGCAGGCGGAACTCTATTTTACAGGCCGAATCGCTCAGCGGGATAAACCGCCAATGGCCGTCCAGATGCCGGAACGGCCCGTGCTGCAAAGTCATGTCGATCTGATGCGGCGGCGTGCGCGTGTTTTCGGTGGTGAAATGTTGCTTGATATGATGGTAATCGATATGCACCGTCGCGTGCAGCGTCGTGTCATCCAGCCGGGAAACGCTCGATCCGCCGCACCACGGCAGGAACTGCGGATAATCTTCCACGCGATCCACCAGGTTGAACATCTGCTCCGCGCTATGCGGAACCAGTACCGTTTTTTCTACTAATGCCATTGCCCGTCTGAAGCCGTAAAACCAAAGGCTGGTAGAATAGCCGAACACACCGCAAAACTCACCTGTTTCCAATTCTATTTCGAAGGTCAAACAAGGCGATGACGAGCGAACGAGGCAGGCAGTGCTAATAGCACGACTAGGAGTGAGCGAGGAAATCAACGCCGTTTCACCGAAGAAATTGGATTGGAAATATGAGCATTGTGCAGAACAAAAAGGCCTACCACGAGTATTTTATCGAGGATAAATACGAGGCCGGCATCATGCTGGAAGGCTGGGAAGTCAAGGCCATCCGCGCCGGGCGCGCGCAGCTCAAGGAAGCCTATGTCACCGTAAAAGACGGCGCGCTGTACCTGTTCGGCTCGCACATCAGCCCGCTGCTCAACGCCTCCACGCATATCCACCCCGACCCGGTGCGCACCCGCAAACTGCTGCTGCACAAGTCGGAAATCGACAAGATCATCGGCAAAGTGCAACGCGCCGGTTACACGCTGATGCCGCTGGACATGCACTACAAAGGTGGGCGCGTCAAACTGGAAATCGGACTCGCCAAAGGCAAGAAACAGCACGATAAGCGCGCTACCGAGAAAGAAAAAGATTCCAAACGTGAAGCTGCGCAGGCGATGAAGAAGGAGCGCCGCTAGTCAGGGTGAGACACGAATAGGCCGTTTGGCATATTGTTCTTGAGGCAGATTTATCGCAGTATTCAAGCTTGCGCTTTGTAGATGTCGTTTTTTCTGGCAGGGATGGGGCGTTGACTTTCCCCGCCCATATCAATAACAAAGGGTTGCCAATGAATAGCCAGATTACGCGACATTTGACTCCAGATTATCAGACACATTTGGTGTCTACATTACGTTGGGCATCATGAAGCGACCGTCCACTACCTCTGGCCATCTTGAATGGGAATCGCTCGTTGGGCGTGCCCTTCTTAGGTTCGGAGACATCGAGTACGTATCCGTTCGGTGCTTGGATGTGATACCGGGCGAGAGGCTTTTTGCTTCCACGTCGGGCCTGGAATTCTCACGCAGAGTTGAGATCCTTCTCGAAATCCTGAACAACCGGAAAGAATTGACTTCGTCGCTATCCAAGCTTCGGGATGGGTTCAAACGCGCTAAGGAACTTGCTAAGACTAGAAACCTAATAGCTCACAACCCCCTAATGCTGAACCTATACGTGAATCACGAGACTCATGAGTCAGCTGCAACGTATCGGATTGACTCGACTCGCTCAGCGAAGCATTCGATAACGCTAGATGAGCTAAGAGAATTCTCGGCCGAAGTAGATGATCTTGCTGCTACGATTTGGTTGGAGTTCGGGAATGTCGCCGGAGATGATGGACAGATATGGAAAGAATTCACTTACATCCCGGAGTCGTGATGCCCAACCCGACATTCAACCCGGACTCCGCAAAAGTGCGGAGCCGGTTAATCCCACGTTAGGCCTAAGACATGGCTGAAGCCGACCCAAGCTCCTTTCTCGGAGACCCACTAACTCAGATATCTCGTCTAGAGCGACGCAACTTGCTTATTGCGAGTACTGTTGGCTTGTTAATCGGCCACGTTGGTTTAGTCCCCACACGTATTTCTGCGCTGGGTTTAGAGTTCAATACCCCGGAACAGAATGCATTTCTCATACTGTTCGCTCTCGTAGTCGCTTACATGGTGTTTGCATTTGCCATTTACGCAACAGCCGATTTCTTCGTGTGGAGAAAGCTGTACTACGACTATAGAGTTGCTATGGAGCGGGAGGCATCAAACTGTACTCTGGAAGATCAACGGGCAGATGATGAGGTGCATCAATCGGTGTCTCCCATTTATTGGTATTGGCAAAAGGCTCCCGTTGTCGCATGGTTGCGGGTTGTCATTGAGTTTATTCTGCCGTTATGTATCGGCATTTATACAGCAGCAATGTTGGTGCTGCGGACATGGTTGCCGTAGTGTTAACGCCAAGCTGCAACGTACGTTGGCCTAGTGGGAGAGATTTATAATGGCACGGCGCTCAATAGCAATGAAATTGTTTCTAGGTGTAGTTAAGGCTATTGGTCAAGCAAATACGACAAGTCCAAAAAATAAATCTAGCTCCGCAAGAAAAAGTCAGGGCAACACAAAAGAATGTCCACGATGCCATTACTATTTTAAGAGTGCTGCGTGCCCATATTGCGCAGAAAAATTGCCTACTATTAAAGTATCAGAAGGTACAAAAACATATAAAGCACAGGGGGCAGCCAAGGCAACAGACTTTCTACCTCCAATCCCTCAAGGATATCAGATATATAAACGCATGTTGAATGTGGCGGGTATATGGTTCTATAAACACGACGCTTCGCTTTTTATTAGAGACAAATGCCAAACTCTAGAACTTGAACGGGAACCAGATAATCCTAAAGATAAAAATGCAATCAGGGTGATAGGCATTACGCCAACCTCAAGGTATTTCATTGGTTACGTACCAAAGGAAATATCGGAGGTACTTGTAAAGTTAGATTTGCTTAATAAAGTCGAACCAAGGCTAGATAGAACATATCACGGCGGTGAAGACTATGTAGATATTCGATTTCAGATTATTGGCTTGAAGGAAAACAAGAAACAGTTTGATGCGTTCTCAAAAAACAAACCCGCAGATATAAGACAAAAAGCTTTTCTCAAGTTTTTTAATTTGCCAATACCTAGAGGTTTAACAACAGGACAAGCAAAACAAACCATAACAAAATATGTTGAACAATTAGAGGCGCAAGACCCTCTGAAACTCAAAGAATACGAAGTTTACAAAACCATTCTTGGTGACTTTGATAATATAGATTATAGGGAAGTAAACGAAATAAAAAAACCTAGCAAAGCAACTTTAAATGAAGCATTGGATCAACTAAGGCAAGAAGGACATTCCTATTCTCAGCTACTACAGTACGATTATCTTATTGTCGACAGGTTAATTAAGATCAATCCTTCATTGAAAAGAATCACCGAATAAATAGATTGTCGGAACGAGCAAAAGGGGTCAGCGTCACTATTGTTTTATAGTGGTATAGGCACAATCCGACCCTGAGCAAAAACTGGTGCTCTTGACATACCATTATTGATATATACATAATGTGACATGTGGGAAATCGAAGAACACCGTCGCGTTGACAAACAGCTTGCTGGCTCCGTTCCCATTGAAGTTCTGAAGCGCTACGAGAAATGGAAAGACATCGCCAGAGTCTCGGGGCCACTTGGATTGCGAGCCATAAAGGGGTTTCACGATGAAGCTCTGTATGGCGAGTGGAAAGGTCACCGCTCCTCCCGGTTAGGGTTCCAGTGGCGAGTGATTTACCGGGTTGTTGCCAATGTGTTGCTGATTCAAGTTGTTCAAGTTACCGCCCACGACTACAGGAGGCCATGATATGAAAGAGTTCCGCCCCGCGAAAAAACGAGTTGAAGTCTCGGTGGGAGAGTCTGTTCGCATTTTGCGCGAACTCCAAGAGTTGAGCCAAAGCCAGCTTTCCGAGCTTACGGGTATCCCTCAAGCCACTATTTCAGCTATCGAAAACGGTAGAGTGAATTTAGGTGTCGAGCGCGCAAAGGTTTTTGCTCGTGCCCTCCAGTGCCATCCTGCCGTACTCGTATTTCCCGGCTGGGAGGTTCCACTTGCGCGTGCTGCATAGCTCTACGCTCAAAGCGGGGCTGCGCAAAAGCGCGTAGCCCCCAACCCACCCAAAATGCCCCGCCTCCCCCTCTTCCTCCTGCTGGCACTACTCTCAACCGCCAGCCTCGCCCAACCGAAAGGAGCCGCCATGACCACGACCGAAACCAACCAAACCGCCTACCTCTCCGGCGGCTGCTTCTGGGGCATGGAAGAACTGGTGCGGGAAATTCCCGGCGTGCTGGCAACCGAAGTCGGCTATACCGGCGGCGGCACACCGGACGCGACCTACGAGCAAGTGAAGACCGGGCGCACCGGCCATGCTGAATCGCTGAAGATCGTGTTCGACCCGAAACGGCTGACCTACCGCCACCTGCTGTTCGAATTTTTCCGCATGCACAACCCGACCACGCGCAATCAGCAGGGCAACGACATCGGCACACAATACCGCTCGGCGATTTTTTATGTCGGCGATGAGCAGAAGCACACCGCCGAAGAAGTCATCAAGACCGTGAATGCCTCCGGCGAATGGAAAGCCAAGGTCGTCACCGAAGTCGTGCCGTTCAGGGAGTTTTACCGCGCCGAGGAATATCACCAGAAGTATCTGGTTAAACATCCGCACGGCTATACCTGCCACTACATACGGCGGATGAAGCTGGGAGAATAACGCCCTATTGTTTCTCCGCCGCTTTCAACACCACCCGCTCCACCTGCACGCTGGCATCGCCATCGCCCAGCCACACCTGCCCATCCTGAATAGTGCATTGCAGGTTCATCGTGCGTTGCGCCAGCTTGGCCAGCGCGCGCGTGCTTTCCACCGGCAGGTTGACGATGGTGAGGTTCTTCTGCCGCTCGAACTGCGCGCTGTTCTGCGCGAACCACATTTCGGCGACGCGCCCGCCGTAGCAATACACCACCACCTGGTCGGCGCGGCCACAGGCTTTGCGGATCAGTTTCTCATCGGGAATGCCGACGTCGATCCATAGCTCGATTGATCCGGTCAGATCCTTCTGCCACAAGTCCGCCTCGTCGTCGCTCGTCATGCCCTGGCCGAACTCCAGATACTCATGGGCGTGCAACGCGAACGCCAGCAAACGCACCATCATGCGCTCGTCCGTTTCCGACGGATGGCGCGCCAGTGTCAGTGCGTGGTCTTTGTAGTAGTGACGCTCCATATCCGCGATTTGCAGATTGGCTTTGAAGATGGTTGCTTTGATTGCCATGATTTTTTGGAGGTTCGCTTATTCGGCAGGCACCCGCGCATTCAATGCGGGGTAGCCTGCGATATCAAAAAGCTCAGCGGCTTTGTTGCGGGGTTATTTTTTCCAGCATGCCTTGTCGAGTTGCGGCGAGTAAGCGGATAAACCGGCAACGTCGAATTCGGCTTTTACGGATGGGCTGGTGAAAGGAATGAACTCGAATATAAACTTCTGGGATCGGGCAAGATGCTGGATCAGCGGGGCTGCATCGCGCGCGGAAAGCGTCGAGTTGGTCACTTCGCGCCAACTCTGGGGGAAGGATTTATCGTTGTCAAACTGGAGGCGCACGAGCTGCTTGTCAACCACGGTAACCTCCAGCGCCATTCCCGCTTCAACGTAAAGAGACGCTTTCCCTTTTTCACACTGAATGGTCAAAACGGGGACGGCGCTCTTCATCCAGCCATCTACCGCCTTTTCTGCCTTGAGCGATAAAGTAAGAGCGTCACCGCTTGCCGAAGAGGCGGGCACAAGCTGCCACTTGGCGGGTGGCTGCGGCGCAGCTTCGGCGGCAACCGGAGCGGCGCAAACGCACAGCAGCAGCAAGGTACGGGCGTATGGCGTAAACCGTGCAACAGGTTTGCAAACCGTTTCATGGTTGCAGTATTTTTTATGGGAAAGGCGCATGGGTTGTTATTCTTTCGGGAGGTGTCAGTGTATTGTAAAAAGACAATGGATCAATAGCCGCTGGAAGCCAGGTTGTCGAAGCGCGTGTATTCGCCGCGGAACGCCAGTTCGACTTTGCCGATCGGGCCGTTACGCTGTTTGCCGATGATGATTTCGGCTTTACCCTTGTCGGGGGAATCGCTGTTATAGACTTCGTCGCGATAGATGAACAGGATCAGGTCGGCATCCTGTTCGATCGCCCCGGATTCGCGCAAATCCGACATCACCGGGCGTTTGTTGGGGCGTTGCTCGAGGCTGCGGTTCAACTGCGACAGCGCGACCACCGGCACTTTCAACTCCTTTGCGAGCGATTTCAGGGAACGGGATATCTCCGAAATTTCCGTGGCGCGGTTCTCGCTGGCCTTGCTGGCGCTGGAACTCATCAGTTGCAAATAATCCACCACGATCAGCCCCAGCCCGCCATACTGGCGATGCAGGCGGCGCGACCGGGCGCGCACCTCCATCGCTGAAAGGGCTGCGCTTTCGTCGATATGGATCGGCGCGTCATTGAGCTTGCCGAGGGCGTGGGTCAACCGTCCCCAGTCGTCATCCTGCAAACGTCCGGTGCGCAGGTCATGCTGATTGAGTTTGCCCACCGAGCCGAGCATACGCATCGCCAGTTGAGAGGCGCCCATTTCCATACTGAAAATCGCCACCGGCAGCTTGCTGTCCAGCGCCACATTCTCGGCGATGTTGATGGAGAACGCGGTCTTGCCCATGCTGGGGCGGCCCGCCACGATGACCAGTTCGCCGGCCTGCAAGCCTGAAGTCATGCTGTCCAGATCGGTGAAGCCGGTGGCGGTGCCGGTCACATCGCTCTGGTTGTCGCGCCCGTACAGCGTCTCGATGCGCTCGACCACCTGGGTCAGCAGCGGCGGCATGGTCATGAATCCCTGCTTGCCGCGCGAGCCCGCCTCGGCGATCTTGAGCACCTTTCCTTCCGCCTCGTCCAGCAATTCTGCGGCGTCGCGCCCGGACGGGTTGTAGGCGCTGCTGGCAATATCGGTGCCGACTTCCACCAGCTTGCGCATGATGGAACGCTCGCGCACGATTTCGCCATAGCGGCGGATGTTGGCGGCGGAAGGCACGTTTTGCGCCAGGCTGCCCAGATAAGGCAAGCCGCCCACCTTGTCCAGTTCACCGGCAATCTCCAGCGCCTCGGCGACGGTAATCACGTCCACCGGCTTGGCCTGTTCGCTCAGGCGCACGATCTGGCGGTAGATCAGGCGATGCTCGTGGCGATAAAAATCGTCATCGGTGATCAGGTCGGCGATCTTGTCCAGCGCACTCGCTTCCAGCAGCAAACCGCCCAATACCGATTGCTCGGCCTCTACCGAATGGGGGGGCAATTTGATCTGTTCGAGTTGTGCGTCCGGGGTGGAAAAATTTTGCATGTGGTCAAGTCAATCAAGAGCATTTAAGCGGATGGTATTTTACTCCGCCAAGCGGGGAATTATGGAAACAAAAAAGGGCTGTTCCCAGCCCTTTTTGTATTGCATTGATAGAACAGCGAATTAGTGTTCGCCGAGCACCGAAACAGTGATATCGACTACCACATCGGTATGCAGCGCGATGTTGAGGTGATGGTCGCCGATTTGCTTGAGGTGGCCTTCCGGCATACGCACTTGCGACTTTTCAACATCAAAGCCCTGCGCCTTCAAGGCGTCCACGATATCGGCATTGGTAACGGAGCCGAACAGCTTGCCGTCCACACCGGCCTTTTGCACGATCTGTACCGTCAAACCGGCCAGCTTTTCGCCGCGTGCCTGCGCATCGGCCAGCTTGGCTTTGTCGGCGGCTTCGATCTCGACGCGGCGCACTTCGAATTCCGCCATGTTGGCTGAGGTCGCGCGTTTGGCTTTGCCTTGCGGGATCAAAAAATTGCGGGCGTAGCCATTTTTAACCTTGACCACGTCGCCCAGTTGGCCGACGTTGGCCACTTTTTCCATCAGAATTATTTGCATGATTTAGCTCCTTAATGCAAATCAGTGTAAGGCATCAAAGCCAGGAAGCGCGCGCGCTTCACGGCCGTGCTCAATTGACGCTGGAAGCGCGTCCTGGTGCCGGTAATGCGCGCCGGGATCAGCTTGCCGTTTTCGGAGATGAATTCCTTGAGGATGTTCACGTCCTTGTAATCTACTTCGGCGATCTTCTCGACTGTGAAGCGGCAGAATTTGCGGCGCTTGAACAGGTTATTGCGGGAAGAACGCTTGTTCTTGTCATCTTTCTTTTTATCCAGACGAGCCATGATATTTCCTTATTTCAAAATGTCGTTGATATGCAAAACCGGTTGCCGATGATTAAGCAGCCGCCGCGTTTTCTTCGGCCTGAACCGGCGCAACAGCGGCACCCTCAGTCGATACGGAGCGGGATTTTTCTTCCTTCATCATCGCGGACGGTTCGGTGATGGCAACCTTGGTCTTTACGGTCAAATGGCGCAACACGGCATCATTGAAGCGGAACGCATGTTCCATCTCATCCAGCGTTTCCTGGTTGCATTCGATATTCATCAGCACGTAATGTGCCTTGTGAATTTTTTGGATCGGGTAAGCCAGTTGGCGGCGTCCCCAGTCTTCCAGACGGTGCACATGGCCGCCCTTGGAAGTGACCAGCGTGCGGTAGCGCTCGATCATCGCGGGCACTTGCTCGCTCTGGTCGGGGTGCACGATAAACACGATTTCGTAATGTCGCATCAAATCTCCTTGTGGTTAAAAGCCCCCCGCCATAATTTAATTCTGGTGCATCCGCTGCCCCCAGAAGGGAACGCGGAATCGGCACTGAAAGACGGTGGAGCAAGGTGTGTAAAACCGGACATCGGTCTCACAGGGGCGCGCATTATAGCGAAATGGGCTTGTACGTCAAGGAATAGAAATCAAAAACATTCCTGCCCGTCAAGACATGAACGGATAATCCGTATAGCCCTTTTCATTGCCGCCGTAGAAGGTGGACGCATCCGGCGCATTCAGCGGCGCATCTATTGCAAACCGTTCCGGCAAATCCGGGTTGGCCAGGAATGGCACGCCGAAGGCCACCAGGTCGGCCTGGCCGTCCGCCAGTACCGCGTTGGCGCGTGCCTTGTCGTATCCGCTGTTGGCGATATATGTCCCGCTGAATGCCGCGCGCAGCTTTTTGAAATCAAACTCCTGTTGCGGGTGCTTGCCGGAGCCGATGGCTCCTTCCATCACGTGCAAATAGGCCAATTTCAAAGGGCTCAATGCGCGCGCCACCGCTTCGAAGGTGTGCTGCGGGTCGGAGTCGTGCATGTCGTTGAACGGGTTGAGCGGCGAGAGGCGCACGCCGACCTTGTCGGCGCCGAATACCCCGGACACCGCTCCGGCCACTTCCAGCAACAGGCGGCAGCGATTTTCCGCCGTGCCGCCGTATTGATCGGTGCGCCGGTTAGACCCGTCGCGGATGAACTGGTCGAGCAGATAGCCGTTGGCGGCATGAATTTCCACGCCGTCGAAGCCGGCCGCCAATGCGTTTTTGGCCGCCTGGCGGTATTCCTCGACGACCCCCGGCAATTCCGCAGCCTCCAATGCGCGCGGCATGACGAAGGGCATCGGCCCCTGATAGGTAAACGCATTGCCTTCCGGCTGAATCGCCGAAGGCGCAATGGGCAAAGCGCCGTTGGGCAGCAACGACGGATGCGACACGCGCCCGCAATGCCACAGTTGCAGGAATATCCGCCCGCCACGCTCATGCACCGCCTCGGTGACCTGCCGCCATCCCGCGATCTGCGCCGCACTGTGTATGCCGGGCGTTGCCGGATAACCTACCGCTCCCGGCGAAATCTGTGCCCCCTCGGTGATGATCAGCCCGGCCGAGCTGCGTTGCCGGTAATACGTCACATTCATCGTTTGCGGCGCATTGCCCTCCCCCGCACGGTTGCGGGTCATCGGAGCCATCACGAAACGGTTTTGCAGTTTGTACGGGCCTAATTGGTAGGGCATAAACAGGTCGGTGTGCATTGTGCTCTCCATGAAATGGTTAACGGCAATGTGAATGATAGCGGCATATGGGCGGTATTTCAGTTGTTTTTTGTACCTGAATTTTGCGCAGGCCGTTGTTTCCGGCACTTTGCAGGTTAAAGCTGCCTGAAGACAAGACTACCCCGGTTGAGTAGTAAAACTTTTAAACTTCCGCGCAAATGTATTCACAGCCACGCCGGAATCCAGTAAAGTGGCACCCCGTTCCTAACCGATAAGAGCAATAACATGAGTTCAAAAGGACAACAACTACAAGATCCGTTTCTCAATACGCTGCGCAAGGAGCATGTGCAGGTCGCAATTTATCTGGTGAACGGCATCAAACTGCAAGGCCATGTCGAATCATTCGACCAATACGTGGTACTGCTGAAGAACACCATCACGCAGATGGTTTATAAACACGCCATTTCCACTATCGTCCCGGCACGCGCCATAAGCATTCCTTACGACGACGCGCCTGCCGACTGATGCAGCAAACACCCGCCGGAACCGAGGCCGCAATTCTGGTCAGCATTGACTTCGGCACAAGCGACCACAGCGAAAGCCTTGAGGAGTTGCGCCAACTGGCCGAGACGGCTGGGGTGCGCACGCTGGCTGTCGTCGAAGCCAAGCGCCAACGCCCCGATGCGGCATTGTTCGCGGGCAGCGGCAAAGTTCAGCAGATCGCCGAAATCGTGGAGCAGATGGAAGCTCCACTGGTCATTTTCAACCACGACCTTTCTCCCGCGCAAATGCGCAACCTCACCGCCAAGCTGAATACCCGCGTGATCGATCGCACCATGCTGATCCTGGATATTTTCGCGCAGCGCGCGCAAAGCCATGAAGGCAAGTTCCAGGTCGAGCTGGCGCAGCTCAAGTATCTCGCCACACATCTGGTCGGCATGAATCAGGACATGGGGCAACAGAAACATGCCGTCGGTGCGCGCGGCCCCGGTGAAACCAAGCTGGAACTGGACCGGCGCAAACTGGACAAGCGTGTCCATCTGCTGAAAGACCGCCTGGAGAAGCTCAAGAAGCAGCGCGTGGTACAGCGCCGCGCGCGCAATCGCGCCGACGTGCTGTCGGTATCCATCGTCGGTTACACCAATGCCGGCAAGTCCACGCTGTTCAACAAACTGACGCGCGCCGACGCCTATGTGGCCGACCAGTTGTTCGCCACGCTGGATACCACCTCGCGCCGCATGTTCACCGAAGGACAGGGCGAGATCGTGGTGTCGGATACCGTCGGCTTCATCCGCCATTTGCCGCATTCCCTGATCGCGGCATTTCGCAGCACGCTGGAAGAAACGCTACAGGCCGATCTGTTGCTGCATGTGGTGGATGCCAACAATGCCATCCGCGACGACCAGATCGCCGAAGTGAACAAGGTGCTGGCGGAGATCGGTGCGGCGGACATTCCGCAGATTCTGGTATTCAATAAAATTGACTTGCAGGATGTGCCGCCCAGCGTGCAGCGCGACGACTATGGTAGAATCGCCCGCGTTTTTCTGAGTGCCAAAAGCGGCGCCGGGCTGGATGGCTTGCAGCTGGCATTGACCGAAGCCCAAACTGCGCGCCAGGCACATGCGGCAATCGAACAAACCTGAAACAGACAGGCTGGAACCAAATGCAGGTTACTTGCAGGCATGAAATTTTGATGAGGATAAGTTAATGGGAATGAACGACCCGCAATGGGGAAATAAAGGCAACAGTGGCCCGCCCGACCTGGAAGAGTTGCTGCGCAAGCTGAATGCCAAAGTGGCCGCCCTGATGGGTGGCAAGGGCGGTGCAGGCAAAGGTGGCCCGGGGCAGCCCGGCGGCGGTTCACCGATGCAGAATTTCAGCGGCAGCCTGGGTTTGATCGCCGCGATAGCGGCACTGATCTGGCTGGGCAGCGGCTTTTACATCGTGGACGCCAGCCAGCGCGGCGTGGTGCTGCGCTTCGGCAAGAAGGTCGACGTCACGCAGTCCGGCCCGCGCTGGCATTTGCCGTTCCCGGTTGAAAGCGTGGAAATCGTCAACCTGAGCCAGGTCAGAACCGTGGAAGTCGGCTATCGCGACAACGTCAAAAACAAAATGCTGAAAGAATCGCTGATGCTGACCGATGACGAAAACATCATCGACATCCAGTTTGCGGTGCAGTACTTCCTGAGTGACCCGGCCGATTACCTGTTCAATAACCGCATGCCCGACGAGAACGTGCGCCAGGCGGCGGAAACCGCCATTCGCGAAGTGGTTGGAAAAAACAAGATGGACTATGTGCTGTATGAGGGGCGCGAACAAGTGGCTGCCGCAGCGACCAAGCTGATGCAGGAAATCCTGGATCGCTACAAGTCGGGCATCCTGATCAGCAAGCTGACCATGCAGAACGCGCAGCCGCCCGAACAAGTTCAGGCCGCCTTCGACGATGCGGTAAAAGCCGGACAGGATCGCGAGCGGCAAAAGAACGAAGGTCAGGCCTATGCCAATGACGTGGTGCCGCGCGCAAAAGGCACGGCGGCACGCCTGATACAGGAGTCGGAAGGCTACAAACAAAGCGTGATCGCCAATGCCGAAGGCGATGCCAGCCGCTTCAAGCAGATTCTGGTGGAGTATGAAAAAGCGCCGGGCGTCACGCGCGAACGCATGTACATAGACATGATGCAGCAGGTGATGGGCAATATCAGCAAGGTGATGGTCGACCAGAAGAACGGCAACAGCTTGTTGTATTTGCCGCTGGACAAACTGATGGAAAGCGCACGCGCCACCGGTGCGACCACCGAGGCATCTGCTGCCGCAGCTCCCGCCCCGGTCACTTCACAGTCGAGCGATAACACTGCGGCACAGCGTGCAAGAGATTCGTTACTGAGCCGCAACAGGGAGGCACGCCCATGAACAAGACTGCAAGCAACATATTGATTGGCGCGGTTGTCGCACTGGTGCTATTGAGCATGAGCATGTTCGTGGTGGATCAACGCCAGGCTGCCATCGTGTTCCAGCTGGGCGAAATGGTCGGCGTAAAAACCGATCCGGGCCTGTATTTCAAGGTTCCGCTGATGCAGAACGTGCGCTACTTTGATTCGCGCATCCTGACGCTGGATACCGGAGAGCCGGAGCGTTTCATCACCGCAGAAAAGAAAAACGTGATGGTTGATTCTTTCGTCAAGTGGCGCATCTTTGACGTGAAGCAATACTACGTCAGTGTCGGCGGCGATGAAGTGCGGGCCAGAACACGTTTGATGCAGACGGTGAATTCCAGTATGCGCGAGGAATTCGGCAAGCGCACCATCCATGAAGTGGTGTCCGGCGAACGCGAAAAAATCATGACGGTGCTGCGCGAAAAAACCGATGCCGATGCGCGCAAGATCGGCGTGCAGGTGCTGGACGTGCGCCTGAAGCGCGTCGATTTCCCGCTCGAAATCAGCGAGTCGGTATATCGCCGCATGGATGCCGAACGCAAGCGCGTGGCGAATGAACTGCGCGCTTCCGGCGCGGCTGAAGGCGAGAAGATCAAGGCCGACGCCGACAGGCAGCGCGAAGTGACGCTGGCCGAAGCCTACCGCACCGCGCAGAAGACCAAGGGCGAAGGCGATGCCAAAGCCTCCGCTTTGTACGCTGCCGCATTCGGCCACAACGCCGAATTTTATTCGTTCTACCGCAGCCTGGAAGCCTACAAGCAAAGCTTCAAAAACAAAAACGACGTGATGGTGCTGGATCCGAGTTCGGCATTCTTCAAGTATTTGAAAAGCTCCGGTAAGGGCGGGAAGTAGTGCTGGGTTACTGGCTGCTCGGGTTGGCGATGATGCTGGTGATTGAAGGTTTGCTGCCGTTTTTGTTTCCCGAATTGTGGCGCGAAACCTTTAGCAAAATGGTTTTGTTGACTGACGGGCAATTGCGCTTTATCGGCATCACCGCGATGCTGTCCGGCTTACTGCTGTTGTACTTGGTCAAATAATGGTGCCCTGATGCCAAACTGGTTACTCCCCGAACACATCCAGGACATGCTGCCCGACGAGGCTTGGCGCGTCGAGCAAATGCGTGCGCAATTCCTCGATCTGCTGCGCAAATCCGGCTACCAATTGGTCGCTCCCCCATTGCTGGAATATGCCGAGTCGCTGCTGATCGACGACAGCCACGACATGGATTTGCGCACTTTCAAGCTGGTGGATCAATTGAGCGGGCGCACCCTGGCATTGCGCGCCGACATCACGCCGCAAGTGGCGCGCATCGACGCGCACCTGCTCAATCGCCAGGGCGTGGCACGCCTGTGTTATGCCGGCAGCGTACTGCACACCCAACCGGCGGGATTGACCCGCACCCGCGAACTGCTGCAAATCGGCGCCGAACTATATGGGCACCGCGGGCTGGAAAGCGACCTGGAAATTCAGCAACTGATGTTGCAATCGCTGAGTTTGATGGGCATTAGAGGCGTGCACCTCGACCTCGGTCATGTCGGCGTGTTTCGTGCGCTGGTGAATCATGCCAAGCTCGACAAGGAACTCGAAAGCGAATTATTTGCCGCGCTGCAAAGCAAGGACAGCGCGGCTTTGCAGGCGCTGACGCAGCCGCTGGATACAACCTTGCGCAACGCCTTGCTGGTATTGCCGTCGTTGTACGGCGACTGCGCCGGAGTGTTGGCGCGCGCGCGCGACCTGTTGCCGGACTACGCGGAAATTCGCGCGGCGCTGGATGCCCTGCAAACCGCCGCAACGCAATTGCAGCCGCTGGTCGCCAGCGTGGGCATAGACCTCGCCGATCTGCGCGGCTACCACTATCACAGCGGCATGGTGTTCGCCGCCTACCATGCGGGCAGCCATGACGCCATCGCCCTGGGCGGCCGTTATGACGATCTCGGCAAGAGCTTCGGGCGCGCGCGCGCCGCGACCGGATTCAGCATGGATTTGCGCCAGCTGTATCGCCTGCTGCCGAAGCAGGCCATGAAGCCAGGTGTGTGCGCGCCGCATCTTGACGACTCGGCACTGCGCGAAAAAATTGCGCAACTGCGCGCGTCGGGAGAATCGGTGGTGGTGGATCTGCTGGGCGATGCGGCATTGCGCGAAGAATTGCAATGCGACCGCCAACTGGTATTGCGCGAAGGCAAATGGCAAGTTATCGCGCTTTGACAAGTATCCTAAAACCAGAGTCCTATCCGCAGATTACCCAGATTAACGCAGATTTTCAGGCGGTTGCGAGTGGGGTTAGCGGACACAGAAGGTGGGGGCGGAACCCGAGGTTGCCAGTTGTTTAATCGGCGAAAATCTGCGTAATCTGCGGATGGCTGCTTTTAAGGTTTATATTTTGGTGTTTTTTCAAATTTGAAAGTTTCGCAATGGCAAAAAATGTAGTAGTAATCGGTACCCAATGGGGTGATGAAGGCAAAGGCAAGGTCGTCGATTGGCTGACCGACCACTCGCATGGCGTGGTGCGCTTTCAGGGCGGGCACAATGCCGGCCATACGCTGGTGATCGGCGGCAAGAAGACCGTGTTGCACCTGATCCCGTCCGGCATTCTGCGCGACCATGTGATGTGCTATATCGGCAACGGCGTAGTGGTGTCGCCGCAAGCCTTGTTGAAGGAGATGGATGCGTTGCAGCAGGCCGGAATAGACGTGTATGGCCGCCTGAAGATTTCCGAAGCCTGCCCGCTGATCCTGCCGTACCACGAAGCGATCGACCAAGCACGCGAACTGGCGAAAGGCGACGCCAAAATCGGCACCACCGGACGCGGCATCGGCCCGGCCTACGAAGACAAGGTGGCGCGCCGCGCGATCCGCCTGCAGGATATTTTCTACCGCGAACGCCTCGCCGCGAAACTCGGTGAAGTGCTGGATTTCCACAACTTCGTGCTGAAAAACTACTTCCATACCGAAACGGTGGATTTCCAGAAAACCCTGGATGGCACGCTGGCCCTGGCCGAAAAGATCAAGCCGCTGGTGATGGATGTGCCGCGCGCCCTGTATGAGGCCAACCAGGCAGGCAAAAACCTGCTGTTTGAAGGCGCACAGGGTTCCCTGCTCGACATCGACCACGGCACCTACCCGTACGTCACCTCCAGCAACTGCATCGCCGGTGCGGCCTGTGCGGGTGCCGGGGTCGGGCCACAAATGCTCAACTATGTGCTCGGCATCACCAAGGCTTACACCACACGGGTGGGCTCCGGACCGTTCCCGACCGAGCTATATGACGCCGTGGATAAGTGCGATCCGATCGGCGAAGGCCTGGCCAAACGCGGCCACGAATTCGGCTCCACCACCGGGCGCGCGCGCCGCTGCGGCTGGTTCGACGCCGCCGCGCTCAAACGCTCGATCCAGATCAACGGTGTGTCCGGGCTGTGCGTCACCAAACTGGACGTGATGGACGGGATGGAAACCGTGCGCATCGGCGTTGCCTACAGCATCAATGGCGTGAACAGCGACATCTTGCCGGCGGGCGCGGATGCCCTGGCGGATTGCCAGCCGGTGTACGAAGAAATGCCGGGCTGGAGCGAAAGCACCGTCGGTGTGCAACGCTATGAAGACCTACCCAAAGCCGCGCGCAATTATCTGGAGCGCATCGCGCAAGTATGCGCGGTGCCGGTGGATATGGTCTCAACCGGGCCGGATCGCGACGAAACCATCGTGCTGCGCCACCCGTTCGAATAACCCTGCGGCAGGAAAAGCAAAAGAGCACCGCCTGATTCGCGGTGCTCTTTTGCATTTGGCTTGATTGAACTTCACCTCATTGAAGAATAGGAATATGGACACCATTAAAAAACCGGCCAGCCTGGACGGCATTACCCTTGAAGCCATCGTCACGCAACTATCCGAGCGCATGGGCTGGGAAGCGATGGCTGCCGCCGTGCCGGTGCGCTGCTTTACCCACGATCCCAGCATCAAATCCAGCCTGAAATTTTTACGCAAAACACCGTGGGCGCGCGAAAAAGTGGAGCAATTGTATTTGCAACAAGCCCAAACCTCGCGTTAAATCTGGTTTTTCATGCAGGGGTAGCTGGCTATTGCGGCTGGCAGGAGTGCGCCAAGCGGGCATTCCAGATTTGCAATGCGGACCGATAGCGATTGGGGCGGGGAATAGCAGCCTGCAAGCATTAAAAAACTGTAGTAGTCGTGATTTGATCTGACAGACAGTGCCCGAAATTAACTTTCAAAATCGGTCAGGATACGGTCGAGAGCTTCCGCTTTCCGGCAAGCAATTTGGTAGCATGAAGTTCGGCTGAGTGCCAGGATGAGATGGTCAAAGATGCCAATGGGGGTGGCCGTTCTTCGGCCTAAATGGACGCTAACGGACTATCTGACTCAGTCGGTCGCGAGGGTCTGCTTCTTGGCTACACCTAACAGGTACTTTAAGCCGCAATCTGAATAAACTATCGCCCTTTTAAATTACCCGGCGGTTATTGACTAGCCTTATAGGTCAGACTACAATCTCCCATATTGGGAGGTGTGACTATGCGGGTGATCGCCAAGAGTACGTTGGTCAGATTTTGGAGTCAGCCGGGATACTCTGATTCACAAGGTGCCTTACAAAGCTGGCACGACGAGGCGGTAAAGGCGAATTGGGAAACTCCCCAGGATATTAAAGATCAGTATAGGAGTGCGAGCATTTGCGGGAACAACCGCATCGTCTTCAACATCGCCGGCAACAAATATCGACTTGTTGTGGAAATGCAATATAGAGCAGGGATAGCGTGGGTGAAATTCGTTGGTACTCATGCACAGTATGACCAAATCAACGTGGAGAACGTCAATGAATATTAAGCCAATACGCAATAATGACGACTTGCGCGCCGCCTTCAAACGGTTAGAGAAGATTTATCAAGCGCAAGAAGGAACAGCCGTAGCTGACGAAATGGAGATACTCGTAACGCTTATTGAAGCTTATGAGCATAAACATTTTCCCATAAGTGCGGCTGATCCAGTTGAGGCGATCAAATTCAGAATGGAGCAACAAGGACTAACACAAAAAGACCTTGAGCCTTACATTGGCTCAAGTGGTCGTGTGTCAGAAGTATTGAACCATAAGCGTCGGCTCAGCCTACAAATGGTAAAGCGATTGCACGAGGGGCTGCATATTCCATACGAAAGTCTTTTGTCTGCCGCATAGCCCGGTTTTCGGCCATTACGGACTGTGGCGATTTTCTGAAAAGGCGGTCGGTTTAGCCTACCGAAAAGTCAGCTTTCAACGATTAAGCACTCCCCGCTGGTGCAATTTCAGGTTGCTTTACGGTGTCACATCCGGTAAAGTAACCGCCATGGACTGGGGATTCTCGGTCGGCAACTGGCTCCGGCGAATGTCGGGGCCTTTTGTTTTTTGGCTCACGGAAAACATTTCAGCCCCCATCCCTCTAGCCGTCCATTTTTCAGAAGCAACTTGGGCTTTACCGCATCGAAAGCCCGGTTGGGTTGCTCTGGCCTCAACACCGACAAGCCGATAGGACGAGCCACCAAGTCGGCCAACTGCAAACCGGCGGAATTTGATTTTTTATCCGCAAACACGATTTCAAAATTCAATTTCTCGTTTTTGTAGTTTGCCCCATCGCAGATGCGACGGAATTCAAGCTCCAATTCGTCGTCTTCATTCTTGCCGCGCTTTTCCACAATGACATGCACCGACGGGTCTATGCGGGTCTGGCTGCCATTCACGGCGGCTGACCATTCTCCCTGCTGCTGCAAAAATCCACGCACTCTTTCAAGGCCGAACTCCAGGCCAAGGTGATAAGGGTTTGCGGGGGCGGTATAGCGTGCTTTGTGTTTTATTTTATCTACGACCACACAAATCAACCTGAACGGCGCGGCGGCAATAATGTCCGTGAGCTCGTCGAGGAACGCGGTCTTTAACGCGGGTGTTTTCAGAAAAGAAAAATCGCCGCAGTCTTTGCGAATGTCGCGCTCGTGCAAAATTACCTGATCATGCCCGAAGTGCCGGAACTTGAAGTGCTGCACCGCAGGCGTGATATGCGCCACATAGTCGCTTTTTTTGACGATGAAGAACGCCAGCACGAACAGCGGATATTGCGGGTCTATGTTGCCCATGGTGTGCGAGCCGCTTTCGTCCACGAACACCAGATACTCGCTTTTAAGGTTGCTCATATATTTAATTCCTGACGTTCACGTCACGGTCTGCTTGTGACAAAAGAAATGCGAGCTTGACCCCATTAATTCTCTGTTGAGTATCTCTAGAATTTGTCACATTTGCATAGATAAAATTTACACGCGCACTTCGTATTGCCATATCATTCTTATGGTTTTGTTAGAACGCTCTAATCAGAAATTCCTTTGACAGCATTTAGCTAGATTTTTTTATTAGGCTCAATTTGGAGGAACACTATGAGTCATTTTGTTTTTCGTAAACATGACAATGTAGGATCAGCAGCTGCTGAGCATGATTCTCAATTCCTTGCTGATTGCTTCATAGATACAGGCGACCTCAATTTTTTATTGGATCGTGAAAATCCAAAAAGAATTATTGTCGGCAGAACCGGAGCCGGGAAAACGGCTTTACTGTACCACCTGACAGCCTCTAATAGCCGTGTGATTCAATTATCACCGCATAACTTGTCACTTAATTTTATAGCCTCCAATAAGGTGATTGCATTCTTTGAAGAGGCCGGAGTTAATCTGGCGCCTTTCTATACGTTGTTATGGAAACATCTTCTCGTTGTGGAGCTCATCAAAGAGAAGTATCAAATCAGGGATTTAACATCATATAACAATTTTTTGCGTTCAATTTCGAACATTGTCCGCAAAAAAGATAGAAACAAAGAATTGGCCTGGGATTATTTCGAAGCATGGGGAAATAAATTCTGGCTGACGACCGAGGAGCGAATTCAAGAATTAACGAGCCGAGTTGAAAATAGCCTTTCTGCGGGAGTTAATGGGAAGTTTTCGGGTATATCACTTAATGCTGAAGGAGCAAGAAATCTTTCAATTGAGCAACGAACAGAAGTTAAGGAGCATGGACTAGATGCTGTTTCGAAAGTCCAAATCCGTGAGCTTGAAAATATGCTTACTGTACTAGATGAGAATATTTTTGATGACACTAAAAATCCATACTATGTAACGATAGACATGCTTGATGAAAATTGGGCTGACGAACGAATAAAATTTAAGCTAATTCGATCACTTATTGATGTGGTTGGCCAGTTCAAGCGCTTATCCAACGTCAAGGTGATTTTGGCAATGCGCAATGACTTGTTATACAAAGTACTTAATTTGGAGACGGTTGCTGGTTTTCAAGAAGAAAAATACAAGGCACTTTACTTAAATTTAAAGTGGGAGAGAGATGAGCTAGAGCGTATCGTCGAATCCCGGATTAACAAATTAATTAAGCGTCACTACACGAAAGGCGATATATTATTTATGGATGTATTTCCTCATCAGGTTGATGGCAAAAACACTTTAGATTACATGTTGGAGCGTACTTTTTTTCGCCCCCGCGATATTATCGTTTTTATAAATGAATGTCTGGAATTGTGTGCCGGGAGGCCTCAAATAAGTGCCGCAATAATAAAAGAGGCCGAAGGAAATTATTCATCTGAGCGGCTACAATCTCTAGCCAATGAATGGAAGACGATTCTCCCAGATCTGATGCATACATCACGATTGCTTTTTGGCCTGAAGGAACACTTTGATGTCAGTGCCATCACACAAGAATTTCTCAGGGAAAGATTTGAGGAAATTGCTTACTCTCTGAATAGTGATAGTGCAGACCCAATTACAAAGTCCCTTTATAGTTTGTATGAGGCCAAAAATGCAAATTTCGATTCCGTCAGGAACTTTATTTTAAGGGAGCTTTACGCTATCGGTCTTATAGGCATAAAAACAGGACCCACAGACCCGGTCAGTTGGACTCGTGAGAACACCCTATCCAGACTTAGCGCCGGTCAAATTCGAGCCTCTTCCTCTATACATATACACCCGATGTTTTATCGGGCATTAGGCATCAGGTTATAACATTCAAGATATCCACTGAATCGCCCAGAGCCAGTAGGCTTTTTACAATCTGATTGTTTGAAATATGCGCCATAGCTGCCTTTCGAAGCATGACACCATTTGTCAGCTTAGGCCGAAAAACTGATGTGAGCTTTTGGCGTTAAGAAGCCATTTCATTTCCGGCATTTATGGTGCCAGAGGACGGCGTTAAAATCATTACATGCAGTAGTATTATGCACTCTAATTCATAAACCAAAGTGCGAGCCAAATGCCCGACATCCGCTCCCCCTCATTCGCTATTGCATCTTCCACCGTCTCATGTTGGAAATGCAAAGAAATCACGCCTGTAATCTCTCTGTTTCTACCTGTCGAATTTGAAGCGTATGAATCTGACAGAGAAGAAGACTGCACTTTCGCCGATGACGAGGAATATCAGTCTTGGTTAGATCAAGACCACCCTGAAATGTGGCAACCGCGTACCCGCACGGCAATGCTCTTTTATATTGAAACACTAATACACGAAACTTGTGAAGCTTTGGCCGATTACAAACACTATTTTCTCGATTACAGTCAAACCTCAGAGGATTGCTATTACATGAATCATTGCCACCACTGCGGAATGATTCAAGGGGACTTTTTTCTGCACAACGAAGCCGATGCAGCCTTCAATCCCCAGTATAAAGAGTCCATCAGTAAGCTTTCATTATCAATCATCGATCAACCCATATCAGTTACGGGTTCTTACAACGACTCTCTAGATATATTTGAATATTGGGATATAACTATTCCATCTCTATGCAAACCAGCTACCACAAAAACTTCGACCAGCTGATGCGCGGCTATCTTTTGATACATGTTGGTGGCTACAAGATGGTCAGCGGCACTACGTTTCATGTTTTTCCGGATGGTACGGATATGGTTTCTGTGCCAGATCGCCTAGTGAAAGCAAAGGCACATCCTTTCGGCACTTCTGAGTTTTACGAGGATGGGTGGGCAGTTGGCGATAATCCACGGGATCGATTCTGCAAGTGGAATGGGATCAAACCGATGCGTCGGTTTCACGATTTTGATGAGGCAGTCGCGCATGCCTACCGTCTCCGGCAAAAGCGCAAGCGCCCTAATGAGGTTTATGCCTTGGTGTATGTAACAAAAGGCGTCAATGGCAAGGATTGCATCTGTGCCGTTTCATCGCTAGATGATATTTTCGCCTTTGAAGCTACCGTTTCAGAGGAAATCGCGCAGAACAATTCCAACATCGAATTGCGCCAGCAAAATCTTCGGAATGAATACCCAGAGCTTGATCGGCTGAGAGAGGCTTACGGATTAACGAAGGCATTTAATCTGGCTATGCTGCTCAAGTCTATCAGACAAGATGGCCAAGAAAAGGCCATGCAGAGCATGCCTAAATCTTCGTTCTATCGGGGTGCTCGCGAACTCCGCAAAATTGGGTTACTAGACTAACGGCTGCTAAGTGTCGGGAACTGCCGCTCGATGTTCAAAGAAGCGGGCTTTCGTAGCTGATGGAATTTGATTCTCTGCCACAGTCCGTTATGGCCGAGGAACGGACGCTCGCAGCAAGCGAGTTGACCGCATCCAACGTGTCGGGAGCCTATAGTCACGAGCGACCGCTTTCAGGCAGCGTAATTCCACATAATCTGAAAGCGATTGAGCAAAGTCAGATGCTGCAATCTGACGGTTTGTGTCAGATCAAGCCTGAACTACTACACATTAACCTAAAAACTGGCTGATCCGGTCATGCAGACTGAGGACGATCTCGAACAGAATCAGCCCGATCACATACCACTCGAGCTTATGCAGCTGCTTGTTATCCCACACGTCGGCCAGTGTTTGTGCCGTATCCGAGATCAGCCCCAGTTTGCGATCCAGTGCTGATTGCCGCTCCTTCAGTTCGAACTCGTCCTCCATGCTGGCGTACAACCCTTCGAGGTGCGGGAAGTCCCACAGCGTTTCCGGCTTGTCGCCGATCTCGGCGCGGCCCACCATGCGGTGCTCGATCAGCAGCATGTGACCGATCTTGGACAGCAGTTTTTTGGAACCGGCGCTCACCTTGCCATGCGTGGCCAGTTCCTGCGCCAACGGTTCGATCTTATCAAACTCACTGGCGACTTTTTTCTCATATAGCGTGAGCACCAGATTCTTGCTCAAGGCATCTGCAATAACCTGCAATTTCTCCAGCGAAATGTCGTCCAGCGAAACCGCGCCGCTTTGTACGCCGATACCTTTTCTGCCGCTATGTATTTC
The DNA here is from genome assembly GCA_028714075.1 of Gallionella sp. Lineage (GTDB taxonomy): Bacteria > Pseudomonadota > Gammaproteobacteria > Burkholderiales > Gallionellaceae > Gallionella. Next base: position 6,660 of record JAQTMZ010000004.1, on the reverse strand, counting down.
CATCTCCTCGATTTCTGGCGACGGATAGGAGTTGGTCAGCAACGATTTGAGAGAGTCGATGAATCGTGCCTCATCCAGACTCTGCACACCGAACAGCACTACTACGCCGTAGCGAAACAATACGGCAATGCCGCCATTGTTATCCACCTCCAGCGTCAACGGTGTAGTAGCCAGACAATCGGCGATCTTGAACGATTTCAAGTCCAGCCGGTCGCCCAGCAGCAATGCGCGCGCCTTCAAGTCCTGCCGGTTGTTTAGTTTCAGTTCCATGTCGTTAGCGGGGTTGTGCGAGTGTTCGTTCCCAAGGTTGATATTGGTTCGGAGCGCGATGGCACATTATATTGCACAGCCCCGATATATCGCTAAGATGCCATTGCCAATTCTACTCACAGTTTTCGCTATTTTCCGCAGAAGTGCCGTGCATTCAGCACTAACTACTGGCGCCACGGGTGACAAGCGGTAAAATCCCGCCCCCCACCCTGCCCTTGCCTGCCACCATGCACCCGAAACCGCCGCCGAATTACCTTGCTGGCTACCCTGTAGCGCTGGCAGAGCAAGTGCAGCGGCTGATCGGGCAAGGCCTGCTGGGCAACATGCTGCTGGAGAAGTATCCGTTTGCGCACGCGGTGCGTACCGACAAGGCGCTGTACGACTATGTGCTGGAAACCAAAAGCAGGTATCTGCGCAACGCCGCTCAACTGAGCAAAGTGGCGTTCGACGGCAAGCTGCATGTCATCCGGCACGCGCTGGGCACGCACACCAGCATCTCGCGGGTACAGGGTTCCAAACTCAAGGCCAAGTGTGAGATCCGCATCGCGGCGCTGTTCAAGGAAATGCCGCCGGAATTTTTGCGCATGATCGTGGTTCACGAACTGGCGCATATCAAGGAGCGCGAACACAACAAGGCCTTCTACCAACTGTGCCTGCATATGGAACCCGATTATCACCGGCTGGAGTTTGACCTGCGGGCTTACCTCACCTATCTCGAAGCGGCCGGACAACCGCTGTGGCGGGCTGTCGAGGCTGGGGCGGCTTAGGGGCGCGATGAATCGCGCCCCTACAATATTACTTCGTTGTCTTTTTTCACCCCTTCCATAAAAACCGCTACGCTTAAGCATTCCTTAAGCTTGGCCTCTTATCCTGCACGCCTCGTAGTTCATTTTTAAGGAGATCAAAAATGTTTCGTATATTCCATACATCATGTTTGGCGCTTGTGGCAGTTGCCGGATTGGCGGCGCAACCGGCTTTTGCGGAAACCCCCGATGAGATACTGGCTGCCATCCACAAGGAAGCGGCTGGCACACCGGGTTTTCAGGGTTTTTCGGCGGCGCGCGGAGAGAGTTTTTTCAAGACGAAGCACGGCTATGAATGGAGCTGCTCTTCTTGCCATACCGAAAATCCCGCAGCACAGGGCAAGCATGCCAAGACCGGTCAAGTCGTCGAGCCGATCGCCCCGTCTGCCAATGCGGAGCGCTTCACCAACCCGAAAAAGGTGGAAAAATGGTTCAAGCGCAATTGCAACGATGTGCTTGGCCGCGCTTGCACACCGCAGGAAAAGGGTGACACACTTGCCTATCTGTTTACTGTTAAAAAATAAGGAGAACTACCATGTCGATATATAACCAAAAAAACTTCCGGATGCTGGCCGTTGCCTTGCTGGCGATGGGCATAATGATACCTGCCGCGCAGGCCGATGATGACGACCGCGATGAAAGATACGGCGGAAAGTACGGCGAGAAAGGCGAGAAACACAGCGGAAAATACGGCGGCGAAAATCGCGGCAAGCCGGTTCAGCCCGCGCAAATCAACACCAAGTTCCAGCAGGAATGTTCCAGTTGCCATATCGCTTATGCGCCGGGGCTGTTGCCCGCCGAATCATGGCGCAAGGTCATGAACGGCCTGGATAAGCACTTCGGCTCGGATGCGTCGCTGGATGCCCAGGACAACAAGGAAATCACCGCATTTCTGGTGAGCAATGCTTCCAACCGCTGGAGCGCCTCGACATCACCGTTGCGCATCAGCGAAACAGCCTGGTTCAAGCGCAAGCACGACGGCCACGAAATCGATCCGGCCGTCTGGAAGAACCCGAAGGTGAAGAGCCCGGCCAATTGTGGGGCGTGCCACCCGCAGGCGGAGCGCGGCAATTTCAATGAGCGCGACATAAGAATACCCAAGTAAAAGGAGGCCATCATGAGTCAACGTATTCTGGTTTGGGATGTACCGACGCGGGTTTTTCACTGGCTGCTGGTGCTGTCTTTCGTCGGTGCATTCCTGACGGCGGAGACGGAGCGTTACCGCGATATTCACGTGCTGCTCGGCTACACCCTGCTGGGCCTGATCGCGTTCAGGCTGCTGTGGGGATTTTTCGGCACGCGCTATGCGCAGTTCCGTTCGTTCCTGTTCAAGCCCGGCGAAATTATCGCTTACCTGTTGTCGCTGGCCAAAGGCAAACCCGCGCATTATGTCGGGCACAACCCGGTGGGCAGCGTGGCGATCTGGCTGCTGCTAATACTGGGCATCTCCTCCGGCGTGAGCGGCGTGATGGTGTTTCAGGATATCGGCGGCGATGCGCTGGAGGAACTGCATGAGTTCGTATCCAATGGCATGCTGGCCGTGGTATTGATCCACATCGCCGGTGTCGTGGTGAGCAGCTTGATGCACCGCGAGAATCTGGTACGCTCCATGATTACCGGTTTCAAATCCGCCAAACCGGATCAAGGCATTCGCCGCTCTTATGCCTGGCTGGGTGTCATAATGCTGGCTGTGGTCGTGGCATTCTGGGCTGGCTACCCGTCCATCGGCGCGGCAACGCCGGGTGCAGATGCGACGCAGGCCGGACAGCACGATAGCGATTAAACCTAAAAGGCATTTGTCCGCAGATTACGCAGATTAACCAATCTGCGTAAATCTGTGTAATCTGCGGACTTAGTGCTTTTTTCAAACGGGTGTAACGATGCGCGTGTTAGTGGTCGAAGACGACGCCCTGCTGGGCGATGCGATTCAGGCTGGCTTGAAACAGTCCGGCTATGCCGTGGACTGGATGAAGGACGGCATCTCGGCAGAACAGGCGCTCGCCGCCGAGCCTTATGCGGCGGTAGTGCTGGATCTGGGGCTGCCGCGCCTTGCCGGGCTGGAGGTGCTGCGCCGCCTGCGCAGCCGCAATGCCCAAATAAATAATAAACAGACGCCAGTGCTGATCCTGACCGCGATGGATACGGTGGACGACCGCATCAAGGGGCTGGATGCCGGCGCGGACGACTATCTGGCCAAGCCGTTCGACATGGGCGAGCTGACGGCACGCCTGCGCGCGCTGATCCGCCGCGCCAGCGGGAAGACCGAGCCGTTGTTGCAGGTTGCCGAAATCAAGCTCGACCCTGCCGCCCATCGCGTGCTGTACCGCGACAAGCCGGTCGAGCTCTCGGCCAGGGAATTCGCGCTGCTGCACGCCCTGATGCTCAATGCGGGCAAAGTGCTGTCGCGCACCAAGCTTGAAGAACAGCTTTACGCGTGGGGCAATGAGATTGAAAGCAATGCGGTGGAAGTGCATATCCATCATCTGCGCCGCAAGCTTTCCCCCGAACTGATCGAAACCATACGCGGCGTCGGCTATCTGATGCCGCGCGATAAAGGCATTTAAAATGTCGCAACCCGCCTCGCTCAAACGAAGACTACTTATCCCGGCATTGACGGCGATCACGCTGGTCTGGCTCGGCGCAACCGCCTTCACTTACCTCGATGCGCGCGAAGAATTCGATGAGGTGCTGGACGCGCATCTGGCGCAGGCCGCTGCGCTGCTGGTCGTCCAGGCAACGCATGAGATCGATGAACTCGAAACCGAGCACACGCCGCTGCTGCACAAATATGCGCGCCGCGTCGCGTTTCAGGTATGGGAGAAAGGGCAGCAACTGCGCCTGCATTCCGCCAACGCGCCGCAACAGCCGCTGGCAAACAAGGAGCGCGGCTTCAGCGACACCATCGTCGACGGAAAACGCTGGCGCGTCTTCAGTACCTGGGACGAATCCGGCGAATACCTGATCCAGGTCGCGGAGCGCTCCGACGTGCGCGAGAAACTGGCGCGCGGCATCGCGGGCAACCTGCTGCGGCCGCTGTGGTTTTCCCTGCCGTTGCTGGCACTGCTGCTGTGGATCGCGATAATGCGCGGCTTGCGCCCGCTCGACAAACTGGCACGCGAGGTGGAGCAGCGCGAGCCGGACAACCTCGCCGCGCTGGATGCGTCGTCCGCGCCGCGCGAAGTGGTGCCGCTGATCGAGCGGCTCAACCGGCTGTTCGTCCGCATCGACGCATCCATGCAAAAAGAGCGGCGCTTTACCGCCGATGCCGCGCATGAATTGCGCACCCCGGTGGCCGCGATCAAGGCGCAGGCGCAAGTGGCGCGCGCCGCAGTTGGAGAAACCGAACGCATCCATGCGCTCGACAACGCGATTCTCGGCTGCGACCGCGCCGCCCACCTGATCGAACAGTTGCTCACGCTGGCGCGGGTCGATACGCTGGATCGCGCCATGGCGGAGCCGTGCCAGCTCAGAGACATCGCCTCCGAAATCATTGCGGCGCTGGCGCCGGCCGCGCTGGAAAAAGGCGTGCAACTCGAATTGCTGGCGGGCGACGAAGCCACGGTACGCGGCAATCCGGGACTGCTGCGGATACTGCTGCGCAACCTGCTCGACAATTCGATACGGCATACCCCGCCCGGAACAGCGGTGCAGGTAAGCGTCACCCATGAACCGGGAGCGGCCTGCCTGTCGGTGGGCGATAACGGCCCGGGCATTCCGGAACAGGAGCGGGACAAAGTGCTGGAGCGGTTCTATCGCCCAATCGGCACACAGGCCAGCGGCAGCGGCCTCGGGCTATCCATCATCAAACGGATTGCCGAAGTACATGACGCGACCTTGCAGATGCAGCCGGTGAGCGAAGGACAGGGGTTGCGGGTAACGGTGTGCTTCAAGTCCTGATCCGGAATTCACTACGCCGTGTATGGCGCCGCCTCCAGTCGGTCGCGGCAACCATCTTTCAGTGCATTGCAATCATTCGTCCGCCAAGAGTGTAGTATTGCAACATTCATTTTTACTCACCACAGAGGTGCTTCATGCGCGTCGCAATCATCGGTTCCGGCCCTGCCGGGTTCTACGCTGCGGAGGCGCTGCTCAGGCGCACCGACACCGTCGTCCATGTCGACATGTTCGACCGCCTCCCCACCCCGTTCGGCCTGGTGCGCGGAGGCGTCGCGCCCGACCACCAGAGCATCAAGGCGGTCACCCGCGTTTATGAAAAAACCGCCACGCGCCCCACCTTCAGGTTCCTGGGCAATGTGTGCCTCGGAAGCGGCCTGACGGTGGAAGACTTGCGCCAGCACTATCACCAGATCGTCTACGCGGTGGGCAACGAGGCCGACCGCCGTCTCGGCATTCCGTGCGAAGGCATAGCGCGCTGCACACCGGCGACGGTGTTTATCGGCTGGTACAACGGGCATCCCGACTATCGCCATGCCAAGATCGACCTGTCGGTGTCGCGCGTCGCGGTGGTGGGCAACGGCAACGTCGCCATCGATGCCGCGCGGATGCTGTTGCGCACGCCCGCCGAACTCGAAAAGACCGATGTCGCCGCGCATGCGCTGGAAGCTCTGCGCCACAGCAAGGTGCGCGAGGTTTATATCCTCGGGCGGCGCGGGCCGGAGCAAGCCTCGTTCACGCCACCCGAACTCAAGGAGTTCGGCGAGATGGAAGATGTCGACCCGATAGTCGCGCCGGAAGAGCTGGCGGGTTGTGTCATTCCGGAAACTGCGGGCAATACGCAGCAGGAAAAGAACCTGAAAATTCTCCAGTCCTTCGCCGCGCGGCAGCCCGGCGTGAAAACCCAGCTTGGCGAAAAAACAAAGAAGCTCCACTTTCGCTTCCGTGTCTCGCCGACCGAGATCATTGCCGACGCCGACGGCCAGGTGGCCGCTCTTAAACTCGAAAAAAACCGCCTCGAAGTTCGGCCGGATGGCACAGTCAGCGCACGCGGCACCGGCGAAATTGAAGTGCTCGAAGTCGGGATGGTGCTGCCCGCGGTCGGCTTTGCCGCCAAGCGGATTGACGGTGTTCCGTACGACGAAAAAGCCAAGATCATCGCCAACGAAGACGGGCGCGTCGTAGATCCCGTCAGCCGCCGCGTGGTCGCCAACGAATACGTCGTCGGCTGGGCGCGCACCGGGCCGCAGGGGCTCATCGGCTCGCACAAGGGCGCATCCGCCCATGTGGTCGAGCACATGATCGCCGACGGTGCCGGACTCGAAGCGCGCGAGCTGCCGGAGCGCGAGGCCATCGACACCCTGCTGCGCCAGCGCGGTGTGCAGATCGTCTCCTTCAGCGACTGGAAGCGGCTCGATGATGTGGAAGTGGCACGCGGCGAACGGCGCGGCGCACCGCGCGACAAGATTGTCGATGTCGATGCGATGCTTGAGGTACTTGCCCAGCACTGAGTTATCCTGGAAAAAGCAGCCAAGGTATGCAGAGGCGATAGTGTAGAATGCCGCAGGATTTCGGATTAAGCAGGCCAGCAAGAAAATATGTGGGTAACTTTACGGGCAACAAAAAACCGCACCAGCCTGAAATTGATCAGTAGTGCGGTTTTTGTTTTGTTGGATGGTGCCCGGAAGAGGAC
>JAQTMZ010000003.1 GCA_028714075.1 Gallionella sp. | reverse complement strand
GTGTCCCGCTTCGTCGGCTAGTTTGAGCGCAACCAATCCCTCAGAACCATCGGCAACCTCCAGCGCCTCGATACCGAACAACTCCAGATGGGACAGGATCAAACGGCGCGCGCTGTCGTTATCGCCCACCACCAGCACCTTGAACCCGCTCAAATCGGGTATGGTGCGGCTCTCCTCCGCCGGGCAGGCAAAGGGCAGATTGAAAGCGAAAATGCTGCCCTTGCCCGGCGTGCTTTCCACCCACATCGTCCCGCCCATTTGTTCCACGAGACGCTTGGATATGGCCAGGCCCAGCCCCGTCCCGCCGTATTTGCGCGTGGTGGAAGCATCGGCCTGGCTGAACGACTGGAACAGTTTGCCGACCTGTTCGGGCGTCAGGCCGATACCGGTATCGCGCACCGTGAAGCCCAGCACGACATGACCGGGGATTCCGTCCTGGCCGGGAGTCTGGTTTTCTATCATGACCTGGACCGCGACCTCGCCCGCCTCGGTGAACTTGATGGCATTGCCGACCAGATTGTTCAGCACCTGCCCCAGCCGCAGCGGGTCGCCGATCAGAGTTCGCGGAACATCGAACCCGCTGTTGAACAACAGCTCCAGGCCTTTCTCCTCGGCGCGCAGGCCGGTGACGGCGGCCACGCCGCTCAACACCTTGTCGAGTTGGAAAGGGGTTTTTTCCACTTCCAGCTTGCCCGCCTCGACCTTGGAAAAATCCAGGATGTCGTTGATGATGCCCAGCAGCGAGTTGGCCGAACGGTACACTTTTTCCAGATAATCCCGCTGCGTGGGCGCCAGTTCGTTTTGCAGGCACAGATGCGAGAAGCCGATGATCGCGTTCATCGGCGTGCGGATTTCGTGGCTCATGTTGGCGAGAAAATCGCTCTTGGCGCGGTTCGCGGCTTCGGCGGCGGCCATGGATTTCTTCAGCTCCTGTTCGCTGCGCTTGCGTTCGGTAATATCCTCCTTGACCGCCACGAAATGGGTGATGACGCCCTTGTCGTCGCGTATCGGCGAAATGGTGGCCGCCTCGAAATAACTCTCGCCGTTCTTTTTCTTGTTGTGAAATTCCCCCTGCCACACCTCGCCGGCCGATACGGTTTTCCACAGCTTCTCGTAGAATTTCGGTGCAAGCGCGCCGGACTTGAGGATGCGCGGGTTCTGGCCGATGGCTTCCTGCGCGGTGTATCCGGTCACCTCGGTGAATTTCGGGTTGACGTATTCGATCACACCTGCCGGGTCGGTAATGACTATGCTGGCCGGGCTGCTTTCCACGCCCTTGGCCAGCGTGAGCAGTTTTTTATTGGCCTCCAGGCGCTCGCTAATATCCATGAACGTAACCACGGCGCCGACCACCGCGCCATGGTGGAATTGCGGATGCGACCAGTATTCGACCGCAAAGCTGCTGCCGTCGGCGCGCCAGAACACTTCATCTTCCGCGTGCGTTTCCCTGCCCTCCTGGAATGCTTGGTAAATCTGGCATTCCTCCACCGGGAAAGGTGTTCTATCTCGATGTTTGTAGTGAATCAGCTCGTGCATGTTTTTGCCGACCAGCTCGCCGGCCTGACGGTAGCCCAGCATCCGCAGGCACGCGGGGTTGCAGAAGGTGCAATTGCCGTTCGCGTCGATTCCGTAAATCGCTTCGGAGGCGGAATCCAGCAGCAGCCGCAGCCGCGCTTCGCTCAGGCGTATCGCCTCCGCTGCCTGCTTCCCTTCGGTGATGTCGGTATGCGTGCCGATCATGCGTTGCGGCCTGCCGTCTGCGGCGCGGCTCACCACCATGCCGCGCGCCGACACCCATTTCCAGCTGCCGTCCCGGCATAACATGCGGTACTCGACGGCATAGAGCGCCGACTTGCCGTCCAGGTACGTTTCCAGATCCATCATCGCATGGCGCAAATCTTCCGGGTTGACGCGGTCGGTCCATTCGCTGAGACCGTGCCAGTCCGCATCCGCCGGGAAACCCAGCATTTCCTTGAAGCGTTTGGAATACACCACTTTGCCGGTCTGCATGTCCCAGTCCCATACCCCGTTGCCGGCACCCTCCAGCGCAAAAGCCCAGCGTTGTTCGCTTTCGCGCAGCGCCTGCTCTGCCTGCTGGCGCTCAATCTCCGCTCCCGCCCTGGCGGCGAGGATTTCCATTACCTCCCGGCGCATCGGTTGTGGAACCAGTTTGCGCCGCGAAATGGCACAAAGTATCCCGTTGACCTTGCCGTTCTTATCCCGGGTAGGCGCGCCGACATAGGCTTCTGCGCCCATATCCACCAAGTCCTTGTCCCGCGGAAACAGCTGGCAGACATGCTCGGGATATTCGCAATAACCCTTATGCGTGGCATTTTCGCAGGGAGTATCGGGTAGCGCGTATTCGTAATGCTCTATCATCTTGCCATCCAGCTGCATAGCCAAAGCCTGCATCCGGTTTTCATCCACCAGCCTGCCGACGATGACGCAATCCGCTTCAAGCAATGCGCATAAACTGTTGGTCGTCTCCTGAAAAAAAGTTGCTCCCACATTGGCCACCGCAGTTCCGGCAATGGTATGGAACGCAGCCTCCGTCCTCTTGCGCTCGGTAATATCGCGCACCGAGTTGTATATCAGTATCCGCCCGTCAATTTCCACTTTGGAGGCGCTGATTTCGACTTCAATGATGCTGCCGTCGCGGTGGCGATGCCGGGTTTCAAACACCGGATTGCTCACCCCCAGCGCATTGATTCGCGCCAGCAGCTCCTCCTTCGGCCATTGCGCGTTCCACTGCGCCACGTTCATGCCCAGCAGCTCGTGCTGCGTGTAGCCGAGCATGCGGCAGAACGCGTCGTTCACCTGCACCACATTGCCCTCTGGGTCGAAAATGTAAATGCCGTCGCTGGCGGTGCGCAGCAGCATCTCGTTTTTGCGGCTGGCGCGCTCCAGTGATACCGCCGCCTGCAGGGCGCGGGTTCGGCCATATACCAGCAGCCAGGTGAGCAGCGCGAGCAACAGGCTTATGCCGATGCCGTAATTGGCGATGATCGACAGTTTTCCCTTGTCGAGCTGCGCGTCGAACGCGGGCAGGGAATGGACGCCAACCGTCCAGGTGCGCCCGGCGATACTGGTGCGCTGCAAGCTGCGGAAGCGGGGATGCAGGTGTCGCGCAAGGAGATTGGCATCGTACATCGCCGTCTTGTCCGACACTTCCTCGCCATCGTAAATTTCGATGTCGATGTCGGCGCGGTCGCCGAGGATGCCATGCATCAGATCGCCCGCGCGGAACACCGAACCTACCCAACCGATGAGGTTGGCGCGGCGCTCGGCTATGGTGTCGTGCGGTGCACCGTATTTGTAGACCGGCAGGAACATCACGAAGCCGGCCTGATTATCCTTGGCGGCTTCAAATACCAGTTTAATCTTGCCGGAGATGGCGATGTTGCCGGAATCGCGCGCCTGTTCCATGGCGGTACGGCGCAGCCCGATGCCGGAATCGCCGGGGCGCGGATACGCGTTATCGGACAGCATGTCATAACCGAACACCTGCCGGTTACGCTCGTCCGGGGGTTCGGCGTAAACGACGGGAGCGTAACTGTCGCGCTGGCCATCGGGCCAGATGGTGTAAGCGGGTAAGCCTTCCTTGCGTATCGCGGCGGTGTGCCGGCCTTTTTCCGCCTGCGACACGAGCGGTACAAAGCGGATACTCTGGATACCGGGATAGTTTTCCTTCAGCCGCAGCCGGGCGATATAGTCGCGAAATTCATCGCGTTTGACAGTATCGGCATGGGCAAACAACCCGTCCACCCCGCGCATCACCTGCCTGTAAGCCATCATGCGCTTATTGATTTCGTCGACGGTATCGCTTACCTGGTAATCGAATTTGGTTTGCAGCACCCGTATGGCATCTTGCTGCGCGTTCTTCCACAACTGGTAAGTGACCGCCAGGGAAACAGCCAGCACCATCCAGGGCAATAGCTGCGCGTGATACCAGCCCGACGCGCGCGTGGTGCGCGGCGTGGCGGGGTTGATCGGATCGGAAGAGCTAGCCATGGTTATTGCAGGTCGTAATCGCGGTTCAGGCGGTATCCGATTCTAGCACGCGCCGGGGCGCGCACAAGCCGGGCAAATGCACGCGATACGCAATGGAAAGCGCTGTAAAACCTCCCTGCCTCCGCACACCGCGCGCATTCGGTGCGGTTGCCCATAGCCACAAGACAAGGTAAGATTCGCGCCCTTTCGCTTTCGTATTTGACGCAGCGGTATATGTCGCCATTTTTGCTTTAATGAACTGATTTAAGGAATTCCGTGAGCAACTCTTCTCTTCCCCTGCAACAAGGTTTGTATGATCCGCGCCAGGAGCGCGATGCCTGTGGGGTCGGCTTTGTCGCCCATATTAAAGGGCACAAAAGCCATGGCATGGTAAGTCAGGGTTTGAAGATACTGGAAAACCTGACCCATCGCGGCGCGGTGGGCGCCGACCCGCTGGCCGGCGACGGCGCGGGTATCCTGATCCAGATTCCCGATGCGTTCCTGCGCACACAATGCGCGGCACAGGGCGTGGTATTGCCGGCAGCAGGCAGCTACGGCGTGGGGATGCTGTTCCTGTCGCGCGATGCCGCGATCCGCGCGGCCTGCGAGCAGATTCTCACCGAAAAAATCGCCGCCGAAGGCCAGCAGTTGTTGGGTTGGCGCGATGTGCCGGTGGATAGCTCCGGTCTGGGCGAGAGCGTAAAGAAGGCGGAACCCATCGTGCGCCAGATATTTATCGGGCGCGGCGCCAATTGCGCCGATACCGATGCGTTCGAGCGCAAGCTGTACGTGATCCGCAAAACGGTGCAGCATGCGGTGCGGCGTTTGCCGGTCGCGCAGGGTTTGTATATCCCCTCGCTGTCGTCGCGCACCATCGTCTATAAGGGCATGCTGCTGGCCGGTCAGGTCGGCAAGTATTACCTCGATTTGCAGGATGAAAGCGTGGTCAGCGCGCTGGCGCTGGTACACCAGCGTTTCTCCACCAACACTTTCCCGACCTGGATTCGCGCGCATCCGTTCCGCATGATTGCGCACAACGGCGAGATCAACACTTTGCGCGGCAATGTGAACTGGATGGCCGCGCGCCATGCCGCAATGTCATCCAAACTTCTGGGCGAAGACCTGGACAAGCTGTGGCCGCTGATCGTGGAAGGCCAGTCCGATTCCGCCTGTTTCGACAACGCGCTGGAATTGCTGGTGATGGGCGGCTATTCGCTGCCGCATGCGATGATGATGCTGATCCCCGAGGCGTGGGCGGGCAACCCGTTGATGGATGAAGGGCGGCGCGCGTTTTACGAGTACCACGCCGCGCTGATGGAGCCGTGGGATGGCCCGGCAGCGGTGGCGTTCACCGACGGGCGCATGATAGGGGCGACGCTCGACCGCAACGGCCTGAGGCCGGCGCGCTATTTCATCACCGATGACGACATGGTGCTGATGGCTTCTGAAATGGGCGTGCTGGACATCCCGCAACACAAAATCGTGAAGAAGTGGCGGCTGCAGCCGGGCAAGATGTTCCTGATCGACATGGAGGCGGGCCGCATCGTGGACGATGCCGAGCTGAAACAGCAGTTGGCGGCCGCAAAGCCCTACCGCAAGTGGATAGAGAAATCGCGCTACTTCATCAAGGATTTGCCCGAGATCAAGGTCGAGACGGCATTGCAGGAGACGCTGCTGGACACCCAGCAGGCGTTCGGTTACACGCAGGAGGACATCAAGTTCATCCTCGCGCCCATGGTGTCTTCCGGCCAGGAGGCGATCGGTTCCATGGGCACGGATGCGGCGTTGCCGGTATTGTCGAACAAAAACCGTTCGCTCTACGATTATTTCCAGCAGTTGTTCGCGCAGGTGACCAATCCGCCGATTGACCCGATCCGCGAAGAGATCGTGATGTCGCTCACCTCGTTCATCGGCCCGAAACCCAACCTGCTCGGGCTGGAAGAGACCGATCCGCCGTTGCGCCTGGAAATTTCACAGCCGCTCCTGACCAAGGAGGGCATGGCCAAATTGCGCAACATCAGCAAGCTGACCAAGGGGCGTTTCAGGTCGCTGGTGCTGGATATCACCTATCCTGCCACCGAGGGGGCGGCTGGCTGCGAAGCCGCCATCGCGGCGCTGTGCAAAGCCGCCGACAAGGCGGTGGCCGAAGGATGCAACGTATTGATCCTGTCCGACCGCACCGTGTCGAGAAAGCGCGTGGCGATACCCGCGCTGCTGGCCTGCGCGGGCGTACACCATCATCTGGTGCGCGGCGGATTGCGCACCAGCACCGGCCTGGTGGTGGACACGGGCTCGGCGCGCGAAGTACATCATTTCGCCCTGCTTGCCGCTTATGGTGCCGAAGGGGTGTGCCCGTGGCTGGCGTATGAGACCATCGAAGCCATGACGGATTACCTGCCCGCGCATGCGAACGAAAAAGACATTGACCAGCGTTTCATCAAAGCCATAGACAAGGGGCTGCTCAAGGTGATGTCCAAGATGGGCATTTCCACCTACCAGTCCTATTGCGGGGCGCAGATTTTCGAGGCGGTCGGCCTGAATGCCGGATTCGTCGAGAAATATTTCACCGGCACGGCCACCCAGATCGAAGGCATCGGCCTGCAAGAAGTGGCCGAAGAGGCGGTGCGTACCCACCGCAACGCGTTCGGCGCCGACCCGGTGCTGGCCAACGCACTGGAGGCAGGCGGCGAGTATGCCTGGCGCGTGCGCGGCGAAGAGCACATGTGGACGCCGGACACCATCGCGAAGCTGCAGAACGCCACGCGCACCAACAATGCCGCGACCTTCAAGGAATATGCGCGGCTGATCAACGAGCAAAGCGCGAAGCTGAAAACCTTGCGCGGGCTGTTCGAGATCAAGCCGGCAGGCGCTCCGGTGCCGCTGGAGGAAGTCGAACCGGCCAGGGAAATCGTCAAGCGTTTTGTCACCGGCGCGATGTCGCTCGGTTCGATTTCCACCGAGGCGCATACCACGCTGGCGATCGCGATGAACCGTATCGGCGGCAAATCCAACACCGGCGAAGGCGGCGAGGATGCGGCGCGTTTCAAGCCATCCAGGGGTGGCGAAATGTTGTCCGACATTATCGGCAAGAGCCGCATCGCAAGCGACCGCGAACTCAAGGAAGGCGACTCGTTGCGTTCGCGTATCAAGCAGGTCGCGTCAGGCCGTTTCGGCGTGACCGCCGAATACCTCGCCAGCGCCGACCAGATCCAGATCAAGATGGCGCAGGGCGCCAAGCCCGGCGAAGGCGGGCAACTGCCCGGCCACAAGGTGACCGAATACATCGCCAAGCTGCGTTTCTCGGTGCCGGGTGTGGGACTTATTTCGCCGCCGCCGCATCACGACATCTATTCGATCGAGGATCTGGCGCAGCTCATCCATGACCTGAAAAATTCCAATCCATCCGCGTCGATTTCGGTCAAGCTGGTTTCCGAAGTGGGGGTGGGCACGGTCGCGGCCGGTGTCGCCAAGACCAAGGCGGATCACATCGTCATCTCCGGTTTTGACGGGGGTACCGGCGCATCGCCGATTTCCTCGATCAAGCATGCCGGCACGCCGTGGGAGCTGGGTCTGGCCGAAGCGCAGCAGACTCTGGTGCTGAACCAGTTGCGCGGACGCATCGCGTTGCAAGTGGACGGGCAGCTCAAGACCGGGCGCGACGTGCTGATCGGCGCGTTGCTGGGCGCGGACGAATTCGGTTTCGCCACCGCACCGCTGGTGGTGGAAGGCTGCATCATGATGCGCAAGTGCCACCTCAACACCTGTCCGGTGGGCGTGGCGACGCAAGACCCCGAGTTGCGCAAAAAATTTACCGGGCAGCCGGAGCATGTGGTGAACTTCTTCTTCTTCATCGCCGAAGAAGTGCGCGAATACATGGCGCAACTGGGCATCCGCAAGTTTGACGAGCTAGTCGGGCGCAGCGATTTGCTGGGCATGCAACATGGCATTGCGCACTGGAAGTCGCAGGGGCTGGATTTCTCCAGGGTGTTCCACCAGCCGGATATGCCGGCCAGCGTGGCGCGCCGCCATTCCGAACAGCAGGATCACGAGCTGGAGAAGGCGCTGGACAACGCCCTGATCGCCCAGGCGCAAGGCGCGCTGAACGACCGGAAACCGGTGATCATCGAGAGCGGGATCAGCAACGTCAACCGCACCGTCGGCACCATGCTGTCGCATGAGGTCGCCAAGCGCTATGGCCAGATGGGGCTGCCCACCGACACCATCAACGTGAAATTCAGCGGCACGGCAGGGCAGAGTTTCGGCGCGTTCCTCGCACACGGCATTTCCTTCGAGTTGCGCGGCGAAGGCAATGACTACGTGGGCAAGGGTCTGTGCGGCGGGCGCATCGCGATCATGCCGCCGCCGGATTCCAGGCTGGTCACACACGAGAACATCATCGTCGGCAACACCGTGCTGTATGGCGCAACCTCCGGTGAATGCTATTTCGGCGGCGTGGCCGGCGAACGTTTCGCGGTGCGCAACTCCGGCGCCGTCGCGGTGGTGGAAGGCGTGGGCGACCACGGTTGCGAATACATGACCGGCGGCGTGGTCATCGTGCTGGGCCAGACCGGGCGCAACTTTGCCGCGGGCATGTCCGGCGGCGTGGCCTACGTGCTGGATGAAGACGGCGGCTTCGAGAAACGCTGCAATCTGGCGATGGTGGAAATCGAGCCGGTTCCCGCCGAGGCCGAGGCCAGCGAAACCGGCGAAGTGGAAGCGCACGGCCGCGTGCATTTCAACCACCTGAACAAGGCGGATGAGCATGTGCTGCGCGAGTTCATCAGGAATCACTGGCAGCATACCGCCAGCACGCGCGCCAAGGACATTCTGGATCACTGGGCGCAATACCTGCCGAAGTTCGTCAAGGTGATGCCGACCGAATACCGTCGCGCGTTGCAGGAAATCGCGGCGCAACAGAAGGAGGCCGCATAATGGGCAAGATCACCGGATTCATGGAATTCCAGCGGCAGAGCGAGGAGAGCCTGCCGGTAGCGAAGCGGTTGAAGAATTATCGCGAGTTCACGCTGCACCTGACCGACGAACAGGCCAAGATACAGGGCGCACGCTGCATGGATTGCGGCATTCCTTTTTGCACTTCGGGCTGCCCGGTCAACAACATCATCCCGGACTGGAACGACCTGGTGTACCGGGGCAACTGGCGCGAGGCGCTGGACGTGCTGCATTCCACCAACAATTTCCCCGAGTTCACCGGGCGCATCTGCCCCGCGCCGTGCGAGGCGGCGTGCACACTGAATATCAACGAGGCTGCGGTAGGCATCAAGTCCATCGAGCACTTCCTCATCGACAAGGGCGGCGAGAACGGCTGGGTGCTGCCGCAGCATGCGGCGAAGAAGACCGGCAAAAAAGTTGCCGTGGTCGGTTCCGGCCCCGCCGGTCTGGCGGCGGCGCAGCAGCTGGCGCGTGCCGGCCATGCGGTCACCGTGTTCGAAAAGAACAGCCGCATCGGCGGCTTGCTGCGCTACGGCATTCCGGACTTCAAGCTGGACAAGCGCCTGATCGACTGGCGCATGGCGCAGTTGCAGGCCGAGGGGGTGACCTTTAAAACCTCCGTGTTTATCGGCAAGGATGCGGACAAGAACGTGGCCAATGATGCGAAAAAAACCATCAGCCCCGACGAGCTGCTGAAAAAATTCGATGCCGTGATCCTGGCAGGCGGCGCGGAAGTGCCGCGCGATCTGCCCGTGCCGGGGCGCGAATTAAAGGGCGTGCACTATGCGCTGGATTTTCTCATTCCGCAGAACAGGGAAGTGGCGGGCGATGGCAAGAATCCGGTCAACGCGAAGGGCAAACATGTGGTGGTGATCGGCGGCGGCGACACCGGTTCCGATTGCGTCGGCACTTCGAATCGTCACGGCGCATTATCGGTGACACAGATCGAAGTGATGCCGCGCCCGCCGGAAACGGAAAACAAAGCGCTGGTGTGGCCGAACTGGCCGATGAAGCTGCGCACCTCCAGTTCGCATGACGAAGGCTGCCAGCGCGACTGGTCTATCGCCACCAAGGAATTCACCGGCAACAACGGCAAGCTCACCAGCATCAAAGCGGTACGCGTCGAATTCAAAGACGGCAAGATGAGCGAAATTGCGGGCAGCGAGTTCGAAATGAAAGCCGATCTGGTGCTGCTGGCGATGGGCTTCGTCAGCCCGGCGCAAAAAGTGCTGGATGCGTTCGGTGTGGAAAAAGACGCGCGCGGCAACGCCAGGGCCACGACCGATGGCGCAGATTGCTACAGGACCAGTGCGGATAAGGTGTTCGCCGCCGGCGACATGCGCCGCGGCCAGTCGCTGGTGGTGTGGGCGATCCGCGAAGGCCGCCAGTGCGCGCGGGCGGTGGACGAGTTCCTGATGGGCTCGTCGGTATTGCCGCGCTAAACACAAAACCCTTTATCCGCAGATTACGCAGATTAAACGGATTTAAATCTGCGTAAATCTGTGTAATCTGCGGACTGATTTTTTAACAGGCTAACCATGAATTTCAAACTGAAAAACGACACCTTCCTGCGCGCGCTGCTGCGCCAGCCGACCGACTACACGCCGCTGTGGATGATGCGCCAGGCCGGACGCTACCTGCCGGAATACCGCGAGACGCGCAAACGCGCCGGCAGCTTTCTCGGCCTGTGCAAGAGCCCGGACTACGCCACCGAAGTAACGATGCAACCGCTGGATCGCTTCCCGCTGGATGCCGCAATCCTGTTCTCCGACATCCTTACCGTGCCGGATGCGATGGGCCTGGGGTTGTATTTCTCCGATGGGGAAGGCCCGAAGTTCGAGCGCCCGTTGCGCGATGCAGCGGCAATCAAGGCGTTGCGCGTGCCGGACATCGGCAAGGATCTGAAATACGTCACCGATGCCGTGACACAGATCCGCAAGACGCTGGACGGCCGCGTGCCGCTGATCGGTTTCTCCGGCAGCCCGTTCACGCTGTCCTGCTACATGGTCGAAGGCGGCGGCAGCGACGATTACGCCAGGGTGAAGACCCTGATGTACAACGAGCCGAAGCTGATGCACCACATTCTCGAAATCACTACCCAGGCGGTGATCGCCTACCTGAACGCGCAGATCGAAGCCGGCGCGCAGGCGGTGATGATCTTCGATTCATGGGGCGGCGTGCTGTCGCATGCGGCGTTCCATGAATTCTCGCTGGCGTACACGCATCGCATCGTGGATGGATTGATCAAGGAAAAAGACGGCGTGCGCATCCCGAGCATCGTATTCACCAAGGGCGGCGGCCTGTGGATCGAAAGCATCGCCAACACCGGCTGCGACGCGGTCGGCCTGGACTGGACCATGGATCTCGGCAGCGCCCGGCAAAAGGTCGGCAACAAGGTCGCGCTGCAAGGCAACCTCGACCCGGCGGTATTATTTGCCTCGCCGGACGCGATCCGCACCGAGGTGGAGCGCGTGCTCGGCAGCTACGGCTACGGCAGCGGCCATGTGTTCAATCTCGGCCACGGCATCTCGCAGCATACCGACCCGGAACATGCTGCGGCGCTGGTTGCGGCGGTACACGAACTGAGCCGCAAGTACCACTAAAAAACCTCTGCACAACGCAGCGAGCGTAGCCGTTGTGCGGAGGCTTTTAGGCCAGGCTTGCTGCCGCTCACGAATGGTCGCCACACTTTCCCGTTACTACGCTGCCCGCCATACCAAAACTCGCCCATCCCTTGAAGCGGCCTAAAGCCCTGTCGTTATTTGCCGATAACCGCATAACTTGGTGACTATCCGTTGTATTCGGCAGCGCTCAATACTCTGAATAAAACACCAAGGGTTAAAAGGAGCCGCGAGTATGTGCGAAAAATTCAGCCTGGAAGGGCATCTATATTATTCCTCTGGCGAGCGATTCTTCCGGGATAAAGCCGAGATCACGCTGGCGGAATTCTACAATGCCTTTATCCTGCGGCTCAGGGACATATAACGAACAATATGGTTAATCACCATCGAGAACCTCATTCTCGATCGGGTTGGCGCGCAGCCCTGTTATTTGCCTAGCGGGCAAAATCATTACCATCGTTCTGATGGCAAGGTAACAATCACCCTCAATTATCTTTGTGCTACCGGCACATAATTTTCCACCAGCTTCATTTGTCGCAAGCCTGCTACTTAAAGAACCTGACTGATTTGCCGATATTGCCAATAACATGGGAGCAAATCATGGACTTGATAAGCAGCATCAAATACATAGAGAACAGGTTTGGCACGCGCAAACGCAACCCCGGCAAGAGCAAGCCCGTACAAAAAAGCATCAGCAACATCGTTGCGGATGAAAAGAAGGTTCAAGCGGATGCCTATCATTCATCGGCAGAATATGACGCCCGGCTTGGACGGATGGTAAACATTACGGTATAGCCCGGATTGAGCCATATCCAACCATTCATTGGCACCACTAACGGAGAAGCGACATGAATGAGAAACTTAAAATTGGCGGGCATCCATATCGCTTTCACTCTGACGGGATGATGCGGTTGATAGTATTTCTAGTCGTAGACATTCCCCTGATTTTGATCGTCATTGGAATGGTTTGGCTTTATCTGCTGGCGTTGGCGGCGAGAGCCATTACCGACCGCTTGCAGTCCTTGGCGAATGCCCGTTTCTGACACAGCCCTAAGCTTTCGACTCCAGTATCCGTTGCAAAACTTCCTTGAGCAACGGCACCGACGGGGCGCGGTGCAGACGTAGCGAGTGTTCATCCAGCGCATCCAGCAGCGCCATCAGGCTGGGCAGGTCGCGGCTGCCGTGGCGCAACAGATATTGGGCAACTTCCGCCGACAACGCAAATCCTTTCGCCTCGGCATGTCGTGTCAGCGCCTCGGTTTTTTCTTCATCGTTCAGTTCATGCACCTGATACACCAACCCCCACCCGAGGCGGGTGCGCAGGTCATCGCGCAGCTTGAGATGCAGCGGCGCCTGTTTACCGCTGACCAGCAGCATGCCGCCGCTGTCGCGTATCCGGTTGTAGAGATCGAACAGCCCGATTTGTGCGGCAGCATCGAGGCGCTCGACATCGTCCACCGCCACTACCTCGGCGAACTGCGGCACACTGCCCTGCGCATAGGATGCGCTGTGCTGCATGTCCGACGTGGCGCGCACACAGGCTTGCAGCAGATGGCTCTTGCCG
The DNA here is from genome assembly GCA_028714075.1 of Gallionella sp. Taxonomy (GTDB): domain Bacteria; phylum Pseudomonadota; class Gammaproteobacteria; order Burkholderiales; family Gallionellaceae; genus Gallionella. The sequence continues at coordinate 287,642 of JAQTMZ010000003.1, read as the reverse complement.
CTGCCGACTTCGCCCCACACATAAAAACTTCGCTCGCTGCTGCTACCCGCTAATGCGTGACGCAAAGCAGACAGCAATTCGAGGTTGCGCCCCGCCACGAAACTGTCGAGAGTCGGCTGAGTAGCCGGGGCGATGTCGAGCAGCAGTTGGCTCATGGCTTTTTATACATCTCGCTGGCGAGATACCACGCCTTGCCGTGGCGCAACGCGACCAGCAGGATCGCGGACATGGGCAATGCCAATAACAGGCCGAAGAAGCCGAACAATTGCCCGAAAGCCAGCAGCGCGAAGATCACCGCCAGCGGATGCAGGCCGATGCGGTTGCCGACCAGCCACGGGGTTACCGCCATGCCTTCGAGCAACTGGCCCGCACCGAATGCCGCCCACACCCACAGCACGCCACCGAAACCGGGGAACTGCATCAGCGCCGCGAGCGTCGCGAGCGACAGGCCGATGATCATGCCGAGATAAGGCACGAACACCAGCATCCCGGCGAGAATGCCGATCGGCAGCGCGAACTCCAGCCCGGCCAGCCACAACGCCACCACGTAATAGAGGCTCATCAGCAACATCACGGAGATTTGCCCGCGCAGAAATTCCGCCAGCACACCGTCCACCTCGCCTGCGATCTCCGTCACCTTGGCATGCCAGTGGCGCGGGATCAGCTCGTCGAGCCGCGCAACCAGCGCATCCCAGTCGCGCAGCAGGTAGAACATCGCCAGCGGGATCAGCAGCAGGTTGACCAGCACGCCGATGATCGCACCGCCGCCGCTGCCGAGCCACGGCAGCAGCTTGCCCGCCATCCCGCCCGCGTTTTGCCAATGGCTGAGCAGCAGGTTCTTCAGCGCCTGGCTGTCCCATTGCAGCTCCGCGCCGAACCATTGCTGCAACTGCGGCAACAGGTGCGCGCGCACCGCCTCGATCCATTCCGGCAGGCGCGCCACCAACAGGCCGATTTCCTTTTCCAGCAACGGCAGCATGATCAGCAGCAACAAACCGGACAGCAGCAGCAAGCCGCCCATCACCAGCGCCACCGCCAGCGTGCGCGGCACTTTGCGAACACTCAGCCGCTGCACCAGCGGGTTGCAGATATAGGCGAGGATGCCCGCCGCGACGAACGGCGTGAGTATCGGGCCGAGCAGGTACAGCAGCACGCCGGCAACTACGGCGAACGACAGCCACTGCACGGCGGCAAAGCGGGATAGGGTCATTTCGGGTAAAATTCGCGGGAAAACGTGCAGCACTTTACCTTTAAGAAAGCGAGAACTCAACTTGAGTCAATCCAATTCACTGTCTTACCGCGATGCCGGAGTGGACATAGACGCAGGCGACCGTCTGGTCGAGAACATCAAACCGTTCGCCAAACGCACCATGCGCCCGGAAGTATTGGGCGGCATCGGCGGCTTCGGCGCGCTGGTGGAAATCTCCAAAAAATACCGCGAGCCGGTGCTGGTATCCGGCACCGACGGGGTTGGCACCAAGCTCAAACTCGCGTTTGAGCTGAACCGCCACGACACGGTCGGCATCGATCTGGTCGGCATGAGCGTCAACGACATTCTGGTGCAGGGCGCGGAGCCGCTGTTCTTCCTCGATTACTTCGCGTGCGGCAAGCTCGACGTGGAGGCCGCCACCGAGGTCATCAAGGGCATCGCGTTCGGCTGCGAACAGGCAGGATGCGCGCTGATCGGCGGCGAAACCGCCGAGATGCCCGGCATGTATCCGCCCGGCGAATACGACCTGGCCGGTTTTGCGGTCGGCGTGGTGGAAAAAGCCAACATCATCAGCGGCGCGAACATCAAGGCGGGCGATGCGGTGATCGGCCTCGCGTCGAACGGCGCGCATTCCAACGGCTATTCGCTGGTGCGCAAGATCATCGAACTCTCCGCCACCGACCTCGACGCGAAATTCGACGGCGAGCGCACGCTGGCCGACTGCATCATGGCCCCGACGCGCATCTACGTGAAACCGTTGCTGGCGCTGATGCAATCCCTCACCGTGAAAGGCATGGCGCATATCACCGGCGGCGGCCTGCTGGAAAACGTACCGCGCGTGCTGCCGCAAAATGTCGTCGCACAACTGGACGGCAAGGCGTGGCACACCCCGCTATTGTTCGACTGGCTGCGCGAGATGGGCAACGTCGCGCAGCAGGAGATGTACCGCACCTTCAACTGCGGCATCGGCATGGTGGTGATCGTGGACAAGAGCGATGCAGGCGCGGCGCTGACACAGCTCAACGCCGCCGGAGAAACCGCGACGCTCATCGGCACGATCCGCGCGCGCAACGGCGACGAGCATCAGACGCAAGTTCGATAAAGAGTGTAGGGGCGTATGGCATTATGCCCCCGCACAACAAGGGCGTATTGCCATACGCCCCTACCCGTTGTTTGATTTACGGGCAACCGATTTTTATTTGGATATACAGTGAAAAATATCGTCATCCTCATCTCCGGCCGCGGCAGCAACATGCAGGCGCTGCTGGAAGCGCAACTGTCCTGCCGCATCGCGGCGGTGATCAGTAATCGTGCGGACGCCACAGGTTTGGATATCGCCAAGGCGCGGGGTATCGCTACCGCTGTCGTCGAACATCGCGACTATGCGGATCGCGCCAGCTTCGATGCCGCGCTGGCCAAAGCAATCGATGCCTTCCATCCCGATTTTGTGGCGCTGGCCGGATTCATGCGCATTCTTACCCCGGATTTTGTGGCGCGCTATCGCGGCAAACTCGTCAATATTCATCCTTCGCTATTGCCGGCATACGGCGGTCTCAATACTCATGCGCGCGCGTTGCACGACGGGGTAAAAATCCACGGCTGTACCGTGCACTTCGTCACTCCCGATCTCGACCACGGGCCGATCATCATCCAGGCCGCCGTGTCGGTGCTGTATCACGATACCGAACAGTCGCTCGCCGCGCGCGTGCTGCGCGAAGAGCACCGCATCTATCCGCAAGCCGTCCGCTGGCTGTGCAAAGGCCAGATCGAACTAAGCGAAAACGGCCGGGTCGTATTTCAAAACCGCAAGCAAGCGAGTCACGCAATGGTTTCGCCCGGCCTGGAGTAAAGAGATGACAGAGCACAGGAAACTGGACGCAGTTCAAAGATGCGGCATAGCCGCGACGATATTTCTGTCATCTGCCTTCTGCCTGTTGCCCCCGGCCCTTGCCGCCCCGCCCGGCAGCGTGCAGGCCGTTTATGACGTTTACAAAAGCGGTTTGAAAGTCGGCAAGATCGAAGAAACCTATAAACGCGACAAGGACGGCTACACGCTATCTAGCACCACGACCCCGGTAGGTTTGCTGGCGGCGTTCAAACCGGAGAAAATCTTCATCAACAGCAGCGGCCTGGTCGGCAAACAGGGCTTGCAGCCGCTGCGCTTCAGTCATCGGCGCGAACGCGATGAAAGCAAGGAAAGCCGCGCCGAATTCGATTGGGAAGCCCGGCAACTTACCCTGCTGCACCAGGCGCAACGCACGGTGATCGCGCTGCCTGACGGCACGCAAGACCGCTTGAGCGCGATGTATCAGTTCATGTTCCTGCCGCTGCAAACCGACAAAACGCTGGACTTCCCGATGACCAACGGCAACAAGCTGGACAGCTACCACTACGCGATTACCGGTAACCAGAAACTCAAAACGCCGGCCGGGGAATTCAACACCTTGTATCTCGACAGCCAGGCAAAAGCCGGTGAAAACCGCACCGAAATCTGGCTGGCCACACAGCGCAACAACTTGCCATGCAAGATGATCATTACCGATGCGGACGGCGATCAACTCATCCAGGTATTGAGCAAACTCAACATCAGGCCGTGATCGCCCTGCCGCGCACTCCTATCGGAAGAATCGCCCTGGCCATCACCCTGTCGCTGATGGCGCATATGGTTGTGCTATTCGCGCCGCTGGTCAAATTCCCGCTCAGCGAAATGCCCCTGCCGATCCTTACGGCAAGACTGGAACCGCTGCCCAAGATTGCCGCCAAACGCGCTCCGGCAAAAAGACTAAAACCCAAGCTCCGGCCCGCCCCGGTGGTGCCGGATGCACCACAATCCCAAGAGGTGGTGGCACAATCAGACGACCAACCGGTCGCAGGCAGCCCGCCGGAAGCTCCGCAGATTATTCCCGAGCCGCCGGCTGCTGAAATTCATCCTGAGCCGCCGACGGTTAGCCAGATTGCGGAAGAAATCAAACCAGCGCATCCGCTCCCCAAACACGCGCGGCTCACTTTCACCGCATACAAGGGCACCGATTTTCCGGTCGGCGAAGCGCGTCATAGCCTGGAAATCGGCGCAGACAAAAGCTATACGCTCAAGGTCGGCATGAATACCACCGGCCTGGCCAGCATCTTCAAGGCCTTCGAATTAAACCAGCAAAGCAGCGGCACACTGACCGCACAGGGGTTGCACCCGAACAAATACAGCGAGACAAAAAACACCTCCAGGGGCAAAGAAGCGCTCGATGCAAGGTTTGCGTGGGAAGAAAAATCGCTGTCTTTCTCGAACGGGAGCAATGCGCAACTGCCGGAACAGGCGCAGGACATCATCAGCTTCATGTACCAGCTTTCCCAGCTGCCGTTGGACAAAGGCACGCTATCCATATACATCAGCAATGGCAAAAAACTGGAGCGCTATGAACTGGCTGTCGGCGAAGAGGAACGAATTCAAACGGCCATCGGCTGGCTGCGCGCGTTGCCGTTACGCAAAGTTCACGCGCAGGGCGAAGAAGGATTGGATATCTGGCTGGGCATGGAGTACCGGCTGCTGCCCGTCAAGATTCGCCAGATTGACCGCGCCGGGCAAATCGCCGGCGAGATGGTTATTTCAGAGATACGCGTGGCGGATGAATAACTGCCTGGCGCATACCGGCTTCTCTTACTGTTTGTTTAATTCATCCGGCTTGAAATCGTAAGGATAGTTTTGCAGCGCCGGCTTCATCAGCATATCCTCCTTGAGAACGTGGTCGGTTATCCAATCGCTCAAAAAGTTGGAGTAATGCTCCGCCGCGCCATCGGACCATATGCCGTCCTTTGCGACCAGCTCGGCTTTCATGTTCTGAAACTCCTTCAGCACATAATCATGTTCCTGTTTGTTTTTGGCAAAAGGGAAATTAACCGCCCGCGCAATATTTTCCTCATCTACGAAATGAGCGCATAAATAATGTTCAAGCTGCTCGAATGCTTGCGGCAAGGCAAAATTATCCCGCGCCTTGATCATGGTCTCTATGCCATTGACCATGACTATCAAACTCTTGTGTTCGGAATCGATAGTTGCATTCCCGACGCTCAGGTGTTCCGTCCATGCCAATGCCATCCTGCTCTCCTGCGATGTGAACTACTATCGGTTCAAGGGCGACCTGACCGGAATTTTACTCTAGTTTGTATACGGCAAAGGATTCATCTACCGGTTCAATCACTTGGCTCGATGGTTAAGCCGCTGGCGTTTTTTAGATGTTCTCGCAGGATATTGCAACGGCAACCCTGTTAAACTGCGCGCCTGAATTTTAGATGCAATTTTTTCACACCGAATACCGCCCATGCTGATTACCGAATACCGTCTGGAACTCGTCATCCAGGCTTTGCGTGCCGTCCTGCCGCTGGCGCATCCCGCCGACACCACGCTGCGCTATTTTTTCAAGAACGAACGCATCGGCTCCAATGAGCGCGAACTGGTCGCCGAGGCCGTGTTCGGCGTGTTGCGCCATCGCCTGTTGCTGGAAATAACCTGCGGCGATAGCCACACCCCGCGCCGCATGGCGCTCGCCTGGCTGATCAGGTTCGGCGGCTATAACCTGCGCGAAATCGAGCCGGTATTGAAGCGCGACGAAAAGGAATGGCTCGTCACGGTGAAGGGCGTCAAGGTCGAGGATCAGCCGTTGCCGGTGCAGGCCGAACTGCCGGAATGGCTGGTGGAAAAAATGCGCGCCTCCTACTCCGATGCCGACATCCTCGCCATCGGGCAATCGATGCAGCAGGGCGCGCCGCTGGATATCCGCGTCAACACCCTGCTCGCCAAGCGCGACGACATATTGCAACTGCTGCACGATAAAAAAATCGAAGCTGCTGCCACGCCTTACTCACCCGTCGGCATCCGCCTCAAGGAAAAGATCCCGCTGAACAAAGACGCGCTGTTCACCGAGGGCAAGATAGAAGTGCAGGACGAAGGCAGCCAGTTGCTCGGCTTCCTGCTCGCGCCGAAGCGCAACGACATGGTGGTGGATTTTTGTGCCGGGGCCGGCGGCAAGACGCTGATGCTGTCGGCGTTGATGAATTCGCAGGGCCGTTTATACGCGATGGACACCTCCGAAAAACGCCTCGCCAACCTCAAGCCGCGCCTGAAGCGCTCCGGTGCCAGCAACATCCAGCCGATGCTGATCGCGCATGAAAACGACCTCAAGGTGAAACGCCTCGCGGGCAAGATCGACCGCGTGCTGGTGGACGCGCCGTGCAGCGGCCTGGGCACATTGCGCCGCAGCCCCGACCTGAAATTCCGCCAGTCGCCCGGCAGCATCGAGGAATTTACCCAAAAACAGGCGGCCATCCTCGCCTCCGCCAGCCGCCTGTTGAAAAAAGGCGGGCGCATGGTGTATGCGACTTGCAGCTTCCTGCCGGAAGAAAACCAGCATGTCGTACAAACCTTCATCGCCGCGCATCCGGACTTCGTGTTGCGCCCGGCCGGCGAGGTGTTGCAGCAACAAAAGATCGCGCTGGAGATGGGCGATTATCTGGAGCTGCGCCCGCACCTGCACGGCACGGACGGATTTTTTGCGGCGGTATTGGACAGGCTTGATTCCTCCGGCTCTATTTCAAAGACAAATGGTTCGGTAGCGGTGTGATTTACGCGCCCCTGCAATGTTTCACTATCAATTGGGAAATACAATAATTCTAAAAATAGTCCACGAAAAACACGAAAGGCACGAAATAAAAACAAGTTACATTGGCTCGGCGACCCACCTATTGGGTATCAATTCATAGCACAGAGTTCTTTGAATTTTTCGCGTTTTTCGTGCCTTTCGTGGACAACTGATTTTTCTAGGATAATTACAAACCCGTTGGTTAAACGTTTGTTGATTGAGCAAAACACAATGACTTTCATGAATAACAAACTGTCCGTACAGCATGCGGCGCGCACACCATGCTGATCCAGCTCGCCGTGATGGGCATGCTGGTGGCGTTGTTACCGCTGGCGACCGTCTGGGTATCGGGCGATGCCGACAAATACCGCAAGCTGATATGGGTCACGCTGTTCCTGACCTTCGACTTGATCATGTTCGGCGCCTTCACGCGGCTGACCGATTCCGGTCTCGGTTGCCCGGACTGGCCCGGCTGCTATGGACAGGCCAACCCGTTGCAGGCACATGCCGACATCCGCGCCGCCGAAACTGCGATGCCGACCGGCCCGGTGACGGTCATGAAAGCCTGGATCGAAATGATCCACCGCTACCTGGCGATGGGCATCGGTGTGCTGATCGTCGCGCTGACGCTAATCTCCTGGCGCAAATGGCTGAAATCTAAACGCATGGATGCGAAATTCTCGCCGCTATTTCCAACGCTGCTGTTTGCGTTCGTCTGCCTGCAAGGGGCTTTCGGCGCATGGACGGTCACGATGAAATTGCAGCCGATCATCGTGACCATTCATCTGCTGTTGGGCATGACATTGCTGGCGCTTTTAGCCTGGTTCGGCGCGCGCCAAAGCGACCACCCGCCGGTGTCGCAAACCGCCGCGATGCTGCGTTTGCCGGCAGTGCTGGCGGCCTTGCTGCTGACCATCCAGATCGCGCTCGGCGGCTGGGTCAGCACCAATTACGCGACGCTGGCCTGCACGGATTTCCCGCTGTGCCAGGGAACGCTGTTGCCGCAAATGGATTTCGCCAACGGCTTCACGTTATGGCGCGATCTGGGCAAGACCGCCAGCGGCGAGTTTCTGGCTTTCCCGGCATTGACCGCGATCCACTGGACGCACCGCCTCGTCGCCTTTGCCGTGGTCGCGCTGGTTGCTTGGGTGGCGCTCAAATCTCTCAAGGTCGGCGGATTGCAAAAAACCGCGCGCTGGCTGCTGGCCGGAATCGCGCTGCAATTCGCGACCGGTTTTTTGACCGTCTTCCTGAATTTCCCCCTGGCACTGGCGGTGATCCACAATGGCGGTGCGGCGCTTCTGGTGCTGTTGCTGGCGATGCTGAATTACAAGATTCGGCTCACCCGATAAACCTCAAAACCAAAACCCGATCCACAGATTACGCAGATTCACACAGATTTTGAAGCCGTTGCCGATGCTTGATGCATCGCTCAAATAGTTATCCGGATCGTCTCGACACCCATTTGTTTAATCTTGTGCAATCTGCGGACAACTGCTTTTTAAGAAATCAGGGGATGCGCTTGCCCCCTTTTTCTGCGCGCTGATCGCGGTGAGTATGCCTTGCAGTATCGCCGTCGGCGTCGGCGGGCAGCCGCTCACCGCCACATCCACCGGAATCACGTTGGCGACGCGTCCGCAACTGGCGTAGCTCTCGCCCGTGCCGCAGGCACCATTTGAAGAAAATATCCCGCCATCGCAGGCACAATCGCCGATCGCCACCACCAGCTTGGGTTCCGGCGTGGCGTCGTAGGTGCGCTTGAGCGCTGTTTCCATATGGCGCGACACAGGACCGGTGACCAGCAACAGATCGGCGTGGCGCGGGCTGGCGACGAACTTGATGCCGAGGCCCTCGATGTTGTAGTAGGCGTTGTTGACCGCGTGGATCTCCAATTCGCAGGCATTGCATGATCCGGCATCCACATGGCGGATATTCAGCGCGTTACCGAACACGCGCAGAATTTCCTGCTGGAGCCGCTGCGGTTCGACGCGCATCGTTTCATCCGGCTGCGGTGCAGCTTCGGTCTTGATGCCCGTCTGGATGATCTGTTTGATGAGCTGATACATTTGGAATTCCTACAAGTCTTGCCCTGAATAACTCAGGTTAAACGATTTGTTGATGAGCGGAAAATCTGGCACGATATTGCCCAGCACAGCATGTTCCAGCACCGGCCAATTCTGCCACGACGGATCGTGCGGATGGACGCGCGTGAGGTTGCCTTGCGCATCGGTGTGGATCGCCACCAGCACCTCGCCGCGCCAGCCCTCCACCATGCCTATACCGAAGCCGTTGCCGGGCAGCTTCCCGATCGGCCTCGCCAGTTCGGCGCCCTGCATCAGGTTAGCCAGAATCTCGCGCTGCAAGCGCAACGATTCGAACAGCTCGTCGAAGCGCACGATGACGCGCGCCGCAACATCGCCGTTGCGGTACGTCGCCATCTGCACGTCCAGCCTGTCGTAAGGCGCGCAGGGAAACTGCACGCGCGCATCCCAGGCCTGCGCGCTGGCGCGCCCGGCCAAACCGCATAATCCGAGCTGTGCGGCCAGCTTCGGCTCGACACGCCCGGCGCCGATGAAGCGATCCTGCACCCCGGCATGTTCTTCGTAGATGCCGCGCAACAGGCGCGCTTCGTGTTCCAGCATGGCGCATTCGTCGCGCAGTGTTTGCATGCCCGGTTCCGCCAAATCTACCGCCACGCCGCCCGGAATAATTTTATCCATCAGGTAACGATGCCCGAACAGCGCGGCATTGTTGCGCAGCACTTGCTCCTTCAAAATCCAGAACTGCGCAAAGCCGAACGACAGCGCGACGTCGTTGCCCAGATAGCCGAGATCGCCCAGATGATTGGCGATGCGTTCGCGCTCCAGAAACAGCGCGCGCAGCCACAATGCACGATCCGGCGGAGTCACGGCGGCGATGCTTTCCGCTGCCATCGCATAGGCCCACGCATAGGCGACGGTGCTGTCGCCGCTCACCCGCCCCGCCAGCTTCACGCCCTGTTGCAACGTCAGGCTCTCGAAGCGTTTTTCGATGCCCTTGTGCGTGTAGCCAAAACGCTCTTCCAGGCGCAGCACTTTTTCGCCGACCACGGAAAAGCGGAAGTGCCCCGGCTCGATGGTGCCGGCATGTACCGGACCCACCGGAATTTCATGCACCCCCTGCCCTTCCACCTGCACGAACGGATAAGCGTCCGGTTCATCCGAAAATTCAAGATTGCCTTTCTCGTTTGTCCTTTCTCCCGCTAGCGGGAGAGAGTTAGAGAGAGGGCTACGGCTCTGTGCGGCATCAAAATCCTTGCGCAGCGGGAAGCTGCCGCCATGCCAAGCCGCATGACGTACCCATTTGCGGTGATCGTGACCTTCATGCGCGTAAATACCGAGCAGGTCATACGCCGCGCGCTGCATCCGGCTCGCCGCCGGGAAAATCCGGCTGATGTCCGGATAGACCGGCTGCACCGCATCCAGTGCCAGGCTCAAACAAATCAGGCCCGCCTCATTGACCAGCGCGACATGCAGCGCAAAACTCTTACCCGCCAGCTCGCGCGCATCGCTGCCCCACAAGGCCACCAGGCGCCCGCCGCCATCCTGCACGTTCTGGCAAATTGACGGCAAGTCATCCGGATTGATCTCGCCCAGCCAGACTGGAATCGCGCCGTCCAGCCGGGTCAAACGCAAATTGGGGTGGGTGATTGGCATAAGTGTGTCTCTGTTTTATCCTAACAAAACCGCTGCCTGGCGATACCAGTTGGCCAGATAGGGCGGCATATACAACCCGAGGATCAGCACCAGCAACAAGTGCGCGAACACCGGGATCAGCGCGGGCGAATGCGGCAAGGGTTTTGCGGTGGTTTCGCCGAACACGATCGGCTGCACCTTGCCGAAAATGGCGGCGAACGCGATGCCCAGCGCGGCCAGCAGGATCGGCGTGGCCCACGGGTAGTCGTGCATCGCCGTGGTGATGATCAGGAATTCGCTGGCAAATACGCCGAACGGCGGCATGCCCAGAATCGCCAGTGTGCCGAGCATCATCCCCCAGCCGACCGTGGGGCTGATTTGCAGCATGCCGCGGATATTTTCCATTTGCTGGGTGCCGGCTTTTTGCACCGCATGCCCGACCGCAAAGAAGATCGCCGACTTGGTCAGCGAATGCACGGTCATGTGCAGCAGCGCCGCAAAGGTGGCCACCGGGCCGCCCATGCCAAAGGCAAAGGTGATCAGCCCCATGTGCTCGATGGAAGAATAGGCGAACATGCGCTTGATGTCCTTTTGTCGCGACAAAAACAATGCGGCGACCACCACCGACAACAGGCCGAAGCCCATCATCAAATTGCCCGCGAAATGTGTGCCGAGTGAACCATCCACCAGCACCTTGCTGCGCATCACCGCGCATAACGCGACATTCAGCAGCAGGCCGGAGAGCACCGCAGAAACCGGCGTGGGGCCTTCCGCATGGGCATCCGGCAGCCAGCTGTGCAGCGGCACCAGGCCGATCTTGGTGCCGTAGCCGACCAGCAGGAAGATGAACGCCAGCTTGAGCACGGTCGGCTCCAAATCGCCCTTGACCTGATTCAAGTGCGTCCACAGCAAGGCGGTGCCGCCGTGCCCGAGCACGCGCTCGGCGGCAAAATACAACAAAATGGTACCGAACAAGGCCAGCGCGATGCCCACGCCGCACAGGATGAAATATTTCCACGCCGCTTCGAGGCTGGCGGGAGTGCGGTACAGGCTGACCAGCAGCACCGTGGTCAGCGTGGCCGCTTCCATCGCCACCCAGATGATGCCCATGTTGTTGGCGGTCAACGCCACCAGCATGGTGAAGGTGAACAGTTGATACATGCTGTAATACAGGTGCAGCATGGAAGTGGTCAACTTGCCGTGGTGCTGCTCGATGCGCATGTAGGGGCGCGAGAACAGCGAAGTGGTAAACGCCACAAAAGCGGTGAGCGCCACCAGAAACACGTTGAACTGGTCGATGAAAAACTGTTCGTTGAACGCGACCTGCGGTCCGGCTTCAACCACGCGGATAGTCAGCGCCACGGATGCGGCAAAGGTGCAGAAACTCATCAGCGAATTCAGTTCTGCCGCCCAGCTGCGCGAGCCGAAGGCAGCCAGCAGCAGACCGCCCAGCAACGGGACAAGCAGCAGCGCCGTGAGCTGCAAGTCAATCATCGGCAACCCCCGTCCGCATCGGATCGCGCAGCAGGTTTTCAGGAGTTGTCATCTTTGAGTTTCTCCATGTGGGTGATATCGAGGCTGTCGAAGGTTTCGCGAAGTTGAAAAAAGAAAATGCCGAAGATGAAGGTGGCTACCAGCACGTCCAGCGCGATACCCAGTTCCACCACCAGCGGCATACCATGCGTGGCGCTGGTCGCGGCGAAGAACAGCCCGTTTTCCATCGCCAGAAAACCGACCACCTGCGAAATCGCCTTGCGCCGCGTAATCATCATCAACAGCGACAGCAGCACGCTGGCCAGCGCGATGCCGATCAAACCGCGGGTAATGCTTTCGGACAACTGCGAAATCGGCGCGGCCAAGTTGAACGCGAAAATCACCAGTACGATGCCGACCAGCATGGTGGTCGGAATGTTGATCAGCGTTTCCACATCCCATCTCACGTTCAGCTTGCGGATCAGGCGATGCAGCAGCCAGGGCAGCACCAGCACCTTGAGCAGCAGGGTCAGCGCGGCGGAATAATACAAATGATGCTGCGCCGTCGAGTACGCCACCACGAAGGTGCTGAGCGCCAGCACCAGCCCCTGCATGGCGAACAAATTTATCAGCGACAGAATGCGGCGCTGCGACAACATGGCGAAAGCAATCAACAACAGAACAGATGCGAGCAGGTTGATGAATTGCGTGGTGAACGGAATGGACATATCAGGCACCCAGCAGGAAATGGATCAACAACCCCAACACCGCGAGCAGGAATGCGGTACCCAAGAACTCCGGTGCGCGGAAAATGCGCATCTTGGCGAGCAGCGTTTCCAGCAGAGCCAGCCCGGCACCGGCCATTACCAGCTTTGCCAGCAACGCGGTGATGGCCAGCGGCAACGCGCCCCCCCAATTTCCAACCATGGCCCCCACCTCGGCGATACCGTGCGGAAAGAACAGCGCAATGCCGAGCGAAATATAGGCAAACAATTTGAGGCTGCTCGCCCATTCGATCAGCGCCAGATGGCGTGCCGAATACTCCAGAATCATCGCCTCATGGATCATGGTCAGCTCCAAGTGCGTGCCGGGGTTGTCCACCGGGATACGCGCATTCTCGGCCAGCAGCACGATCACGAAAGCCAATGCGGCAAAGGCGAGGCTGGGATACAGCACAAACTGGTGGTGCGCCAGCGCTTCCACGATGCGCGGCAACTGCGTCGACTGGCTGATCAGCGAAGCGGTGAACAGCACCATCAACAACGCCGGCTCGGCGAGAAACGACACCAGCATCTCGCGCCGCGCGCCGAGCGCGCCGAACGCGGTGCCGATATCCATTGCGGCCAGCGCGATGAACACCCGCGCCAACGCAAACACGCCGACCAGCGCGATCACATCGGCGGCGGGCGAGAACGGCAAATCCACCGCGATAATGGGGATGATCGCCGCCGCCAGCCACATGCAGCCGAACAGGATATAGGGCGTGATGCGAAACAGCGGCGAAGCGTTGTGGGCGATGACCGCATCCTTGTGGAACAGTTTGCGCAGCGTGCGATAGGGTTGCAACAGGCCGGGGCCGGTGCGGTTTTGCAGCCACGCGCGGCACTGGCTCACCCAGCCCGTCAGCAGCGGCGCGAGCAGCACCACCAGCAGCGACTGGTAGAATTGAAACAGGATACCGAGAGTTTGATCCATAGCCATCATACAAAAATCAGCAACACGACCAGCGTGGCGAAGGTATAACTCAGGTACAGGTGGATGCGCCCATGCTGCAACAATGCTGCCCAGGACGACAGTTTTTCGGTGATGCTTTTGATCGGCAGATACAGCGCGAACCAGAAACGATCCTCGCTGCGGCCGTAATAGCGCGGATGCGTATCGAACGCGCTCGGCAACTCGCTTTCAATCTTGAAGAACGGTTCGAAGATACGCCGGATCGGTTGTCCGAACCCTTCGGCCGTATCCTGCATACGCGCGGTTTGCGCCGGGAAGCCGCAGTCCCAGGCCGGGCCGCGGCGCAGCCGGCCATGATAGAAGCGATGCACCGTCAATGCGGTCATCAGCATCACGCCCAGCACCGCCAACAGGAAAAATACCGGGCTGTAGCTGGCGCGCTCGGTATCCACCGGGGTAAGGAACAGCCAGCCGCCGGCAGCATTGCCCAGGCCCTGTCCGACCAGCATTTGCGTGACCAAGTCGAGCCGCTGTATCACAAAGACCGGCGCCAGCCCGAGCACCACGCAACCGAGCGCCAGCCAGCCCAGCCCGATGCGTTCCCAGATACCGGCATCGTGCGCGTGCTCCAGCGCTTTCTCGCGCGGTTGGCCGAGAAAAATAATCCCATAGAATTTCACCATCACATAGGCGGCCAGCGCGGCGGCCAATGCGATCACTGCCGCCGCCACCGGGATCAGCATGTTGATGTAGCTGTTCGGCAAACCGGGAGACAACAGGAACGCCTGCAACAGCAGCCATTCCGAGACGAAACCATTGAACGGCGGCAGCCCGGCGATGGACAGCACGCCGACCAGCATCAGTGCCGCCGCCCATGGCATATGATGGATCAGCCCGCCCATGCGCCCCATGTTGCGCTCGCCGGTCGCATGCAGGATCGAACCCGTGCCGATGAACAGCAGGCTCTTGAAGAAGGCGTGATTCAGGCTGTGGTACAGCGTCGCGGTGAGCGACAAGGCCGCCAGCGCGTCCTTGCTGTAGACATGGAAGATGATGGCCAGGCCGATGCCCACCAGCAGCAGCCCGATGTTCTCGATGGAAGAATAGGCCAGCAGCCGTTTCATATCGCCCTGCACGGCGGCGAACATCACGCCGAAAATCGCGGTCATCAAACCCAGCGCCAGCGCCAGCACGCCCCACCACCATTGCTGCGCACCCAACAGATCGAAGGTGACGCGCAGGATGCCGTAGATCGCCGTTTTCAGCATGATGCCGCTCATCAATGCGGAAACCGGCGAAGGCGCGGCCGGATGCGCCTCCGGCAACCAGACATGCAACGGCAGCAAACCGGCTTTCGCGCCGAAGCCGAACAACGCCAGCAGAAACGCTACCGACGACCAGAACACCGGCAGATGCGCCTCGCGCAGTGCCGCAAAAGTGTACGCGCCGATGCCATGCCCGCCCTGCATCACGCCGAAGCTCAGCAAGATGGCGATTGCCCCCACATGCGCAACCAGCAGGTACAGATAACCCGCCTTGCGGATGTCGGGAACATGGTGTTCGGTGGTGACCAGAAAGTAGGAAGACAGCGCCATGGTTTCCCATGCCACCATGAACATATAGGCATCGTCGGCCAGCAACACCAGAGCCATGCTGGCGAGAAACAGGTGGTATTCGAGACACAACAGGCCGAGCGTGTTGCCAGCCATAGCGCGAAAATAACCGGCGCTGAACAGCGACACGCCAAACGATGCGCCACCCAGCAGGATCAGGAAAAATGCGGCAAGCGGGTCGAGGCGGAGGTGCAAAGGCAAATCAGGCAGGCCGAGCGGCAACACGGCAACACCGGGAGTTTCACCGAGAGCCCACAAGCCCGTTCCGGCCAAAGCGAGTGCAACCAGCGCACCGAGAGGGAAGATAATGCCGGTAACAAGATGCGGTGTGCGCCGCAACACCAGTCCGAGCAATCCGAGCGCCAACCAGAGCAGAATCACCCCGCACACCACGTCCAACGGCAGAATACCAATTGCTTCCATCTTGGCTTACTTGCTCACCTCTCGCTTGAGTGCATTTCTCGAACGGCGTGATTCTACTCTTCTTGGGTGCGCGTGAGTATTCACCTCCGAAAAATACGCCGGCAACAGACGGGGCGCTGATGAGAGCAGGAAAAGTTTTCAGTGGCCGCTTGATGGTAATGCACGGTTGGCGATAGGTTTTTCCTTGCATGAATTGATGAACGATTCGAGTTTTTCTTTGAGTGGCGATGCGACGTCAACGAACTCGATCGCCATCTCAGTATCGCGCAATGGGTCGGCGCAGGATTTGCTGACTTCCACCCGCTTTATTTTTGCCTGAACATGGAATGAAGCTTCGTTTTCCGGCAGCAGGGTAACGGTGGCATAGTCACCGACATATCCGCTGCCAGGTTTGACTTGCGAAGTTTTCATCAGGCAACCAGCCATCGAGATATCTGCCAATTCCGCACCATAGTGATGGAATGAATCGAACCCAATGTTGATTTCGCAAGGCAGGTGAACCTTGAGCCTCCCGGTGCCGCACCGTTTTGTCAAGCCGGTGAGCCGGTGCACCATGCCAACCAACTGGCTGGGATCAAAGGGCTTGCACAGGTAATCGGCAACGCCTTCCCGGATAGCGATCTTCCGGGTGACAAGCTCATCATTAGAGGACATCAGGACGAAGCGGGGTGGCGCGCTATTCGGATTGTTGCGAGCGACTCCCATTAGATCAAAGGGAGACAACTGGCCGGACATCTCCAATGAACTAAAAATCCAGTTGATGGCGCGCCCGGATTTCAGCACTCGAAACGCGTCATCCGCATCTCCAGCTTCGATAATTTCGTTGAACCCCAATTCCTGATGGAGAATTTCCCGGACATAATTCCGCATGAATGCCGAATTATCAACGACCAGCGCATTGGACTGTAACATGGCAACTCCCTTTCTCGTGAGGCTCCGGCACGGAGACAGGCTACGCGCAGGAATGCCGGATCAATCGGTTTTTGAAAAAGGTTGCTATGGCAGATGGGGGAGGACGCGGCTAAACGCAAAGAAGAAAAGCTTCATCGGTTTGGCGACCCCGCTGTCATGTGGCATAGCCAATTAGACCGGTGGTTTTGCGTCCCCGCCTTTCGGTCGGGTTTGCCCTTTACAACCTTGTGGCCAAAACTTTATCAGATCAGGATAAAAAAGTGTATAAATTTTTTCGGATGCGCGGTTGCGGCATGTTGTTGCACTTTGCTTTTGCCATTTTCACGCAGGGAAGCGGCCTCTCGCGAAGGGCGGAAATTGGCCGAGCTGAAACAGGCTCGCTCCCTTAATTCAGATAACGCCCGGTGAAGCCGCAAACACCGCTGACTGCTTGCCGGACGTTACTCGAACGGCTGCGCCCCGGCACGCCGCCGGTGATGCCGGTGATCAGCCCTGCAGAGGCGGTACGCCGGAAGCGATGAAAATCCCCATGCACAGCGGCAACGCCACCAGAAATACCACGATGGACGCCAGCGCGTCCTTGCCAAAATTGCTGCGGTAATACTCGAATATTGATGCGCTCTGCGGTTGTGCCATTTGTAACCTTTGTAGGCTCCGCCTTTCCGGATTCTCCCGTCCAGCCTTGCTCCAAAGCAGATTTAAAGTGTAGCGTGACCGGGTAACCTAACCCAAATTTTTTATGCCCATGGGTGAATCCTGCTCAACCGGGATTTTGCAGAAGTACAAAAAATACCCAAGCTATCCGGCTTGGGTATTAACCGATAAAATTAAAAATTATTGCTTCTGATAACAGCGCATCGCTCCCATCTTGTGATGCATATCTTTCAACTGGGTGCGCTGTTCTGGCGTCAATAATTCCTCGATGCGGTTCTGGGTATCGACCGTCGCTTCTATCATCTGACGCTCCATGTCGAATATCTTCTGGTATTCCTTGCCGATAGCCGATGGATCACGCTTGTCCGCCGCATACAGGTCGCGAAGCTTTGCCGACTCATCCGTAATCGAGCCCGTCGTCACCCAATTATTGTGCATTAACTCATCGGACAATTTGTTGATTCTGGAACGCTGTTCGTCGCTGAGCTCAAGCGTCATAACCATGCCGATATGCCTTTTCATCATCGCCCCAGGTTCATGGTGGCCCATCATGCCGCTCATGTGCATACCTTCATGACTACCCATTTGGCCGCACATCTGACCGCACATCTGGTTATCCTTCATATTGCCCATCTGGCCACACATCTGGCCACCCTTCATCCTGCCCATCTGGCCGCACATCTGGCCCCCCTTCATGCCACACATTCCGCACATCTGGCCGTCCTTCATACCGCACATCTGGCAGCACATCTGATTGCCCGCCACGCCGCCTTTAGGCTCTTCACTGTGATTTTTATGTTCGACGCTGTGATCTGCCATGTCATGAGCATCCGATTTGACAGATGGTTTGGATACGGCCGGTTTCTTGGTGGGTGAGTCTGCCGCGAAGGAGAAACCCGAATATCCGATACACAGTCCAAAAAACAGAAGAAATGCTATTTTTTTCATGCCCATGATTGACCTCCGATAATTAATTCAGGAAAACCCCAAAAGTCTGCATCTACGAGCCGCCACACCCTGTCAGGCAGACACTGACAATAAACTTCTCAGTTCCCTACGCCATAATCAGGCAAACACCGATAGAGCCCTTCGCATGCAGGCGAATATCATACGCTTTGCCGGGAAGTAATTGATAGTGTCGCCGGCATTAATCTCAAGGAGAACAATCATGGATATAAATCGCCGCACTTTCGCATTGCAAATGGCCGGCCTCGCGGCAGCGGCAGCCGGTATCGGAACGGTTGAAGCTGCCGAGCATCAACATGCGGTACAGCTATCTGCCGACGGCTGGAAGCTGGATGCAGACACAAAATTTCGCTGCGGGACTTGTCAATTCTGGGGCGGGATGAGAAAGGTGGCCGATGACAAAAAACAGGTGGTCGCAGTGAGCCTCGGCTGGTGCAACAATCCGGCGAGCCCCATGTATCGGGCATTGACTGCGGCTGACCACGAAATGACCAAGCCCGGTGTGTGGACGAAGTGGGGCGCGCTTTCCTGACGGTTTGTTAATGCAGCGTGACCGGTGTTGAGCAGGATATACGGGGATCAGGTAAACGAACTGACGAACTGTATGGCCTGCTCCACCTCCTCATCCACCTGCTCTTCCACTTCCCCGGCTTTGGATGGGTCTATACCCAGAGCTTTCCACTCCGCGGCGCTGATGCCGGGAGCCACATACTCGCTAAGGCCAAAGGATGGCAGCAGTTTTTCCGCGATGTTGATCATGCGCACCAGCGGCTGCCCAGCGGCGGCTTCGGGTACGTCCGGGCTATGATGGTAACGCAACACGGCGATGATCTCTTCCGGCAAGCTCCAGTGGCGTGCCAGCTCCGCTCCCAATTCATCATGGCATATGTCCAGAATTTCCCGTTCAACCTCCATTGCCGGGCGCTCGGGTTCTGCGGCCAGGCTGGCGTGCAGCTTATCGCTGAGTTTGGGGGCAAGGTGAGCCAGCACCAGATAACCGATGTCGTGCAACATACCGGCAAGAAAAATATGATCATCCGATGGCCGCATTTCTTTCGGCATGCTCCGTGCAATACCCTGCATGGCGAATGCGATGCCGATGCTGTGCAACCACAAGTCCTGAACATTAAATCCCCCCGCAGGCGTCTTGGCCATCATGGAAATGATGGCGATACTGGTGGCGACCGATTGAACGCGCTTGGTGCCCAGCAGCAACGCGGCATTTCTCACCGTCGTTACATGGCGCGATGCGCCGAACATCGCCGAATTGGCCAGCCCGATTATTTTTGCCGAGATTTGCGGGTCCTGTTCGATCAGCACCAGCAGCATCTGTGCGCCTTCTTCGGTATTCAGATTTAACGCCAGCAGCTTTTGCGCAATGACCGGCATGGCAGGCAACACATCGAGGTTTTTGATGGCCTGCCTGAGGTCTACTTGTCTGCCGCCATTGTTCGTGTTCATTCCCTGATCCATCCTGTTTGTTTATGTTGGCGCAATCCAGTGCCTGCACCGGGGGTTTTAATCTGGGTTCGGCACGCCCCCTTGCCGGAATGCGGCAAAAGTTACCAAAGCATCAGGTAAACGAGTTGGCAAACTGTATGGCCTGTTCCGCCTGCTCATCTACCTGTTTTTTTACTGCTTCGATATCGGATGGGTTTATGCCCAGAGCTTCCCACTCCGCGTCGCTGATGTCGGGGGCCACATACTCGACAATGCCGAGGGATAGTAACAGTTTTTCCGCGATGTTAACCATGCGCACCAGCGGTTGCCCCGCAGCTGCCCCGGCTGCGTCCGGGCTATGGTGGTAGCGCAACACGGCAATTATCGCTTCCGGCAAATTCCAGTGACGCGCCAGTTCCGCTCCCAATTCATCATGGCATATGTCCAGAATTTCCCGTTCAATTTCCATTACCGGGCGCTCGAGTTGCGCCGCCAGATGGTTATGCAGCTTATCGCTGAGCTTCGGATCAAGGTAAGCCAGCACCAGATAGCCGATGTCGTGCAGCATGCCGGCGAGAAAAATCTGGTCGTTCGATGGGCGCATTTGATCCGGCATGAACCGTGCGATACCCTGCATGGCGAATGCGATACGAAAACTGTGCAGCCATAAATCCTGAACCTTAAACTCACCTGCGGGCGCCTTGGTCATCAGGGAAATGATGGCGATACCGGTGGCGATCGATTGAACGCGTTTGATGCCCAACAGCAACGCGGCATGCCTCACCGTCGATACATGGCGCGATACACCGAACATCGCCGAATTGGCCAGCCCGATTATTTTTGCCGAGATTTGCGGGTCCTGCTCGATCAGCACCAGCAGCATCCGTTGGCCTTCTTCGGTGTTCAAATTTAACGCCAGCAGCTTTTGCGCAATGACCGGCATGGCAGGCAACACCTCGAGATTTTTGATAGCCAGCCTGAGGTCGGCCTGTTTTTTGCTGTGGCTAATTTGCTCTTCCACCGGTTTGCGTTCGGCAATGTGGTGCGGTGCGGCAACGTGGCGGTATGCCTTTTCGGTATCTTCCTGCGCTGCGGCGCAGGCGGCCGCAACTTCTGCGGTCGCCGCATCTTCCCGCACTTCAGAAGCGGCGACGTCAAGACGATGGCCCGCCTCAATCTTCCTTTGCCGGGCTAAAAATAAAATCAAAAAACCTCCGGCAAGCCCCGCGACAAACAGTGATGCGACAAGGCCCTTCAGCAGGTAGTCATAGGTTACTTCCCACTTCAGCAGCCATCCCATGCCGCCCACGATGCACTCCGTCATGACTACGGAGATAACAATGGAAAGCAGCCAAATATGCGCGGAAGAAAGCTTCTTCAGGCGGTCAATCATGGCGTGGATACCTTGTCAAAATTAGGCATGTCGCCGGCTTGCGGTTTTTTTGCTGGCGCTCCCCGGTTCGATGGTTGCTGCAACAACTGACCAAGTTGTTCGGGCGTAACGTTGTGCGACGCCATGAATTTTGCGACGCTGCCATGCTGCTTCGGATCGAAGTTAGCCAGAAAATTTTCTATATCCTGCAATGAAGGCAGGTCGCCTGCTTTCGCTTCGGCATGCACCCCGTGCTGTTGCAGCAAGGCTTGATCGAGTTGCGCAATGGTAATTGCCTTGCGTGCCACCAGATACCCCCCGAAACGCCCATGCTTCTGCGGATCGAAATCATCAAGATATTTCAGTATCTCCCGTTTGGACAATGCCCCCATTTCTATCAGGACATCCCCGATCGGGTGGCGCAAATTTAGTGCATCGGGCAACAAGGGGGACGCAGAAATATGGCTGCCATGATCGGCATACAGCGGGTTGTCATGATCCAGAGTGCGCCCCAATACCTGTATCCCGCTCCATGAGGGGTTGGCTTTGTGGTATTTCAAAAATTCCCGTGCCGTGATCTCGAATTCCGCCACTCTCCCGAGGGCAGAATAGATAGATAGCAGCAATGTCCACGCGTCTACCTTCGAAGGACACCGCTTGATAACCTCCCGCAATATTTCGACTGCCTTGTCCATGCGGCCATTGGCGGCATAAAGCCCGGCCTCCTCCAGCATGGCATCCTCTTCTGCCACCTTCGTCCCGTCTTTTTTTGGGGAGATAACGGAATGCGCAACTGCCGCATTTCCGGCCGCGCCTGTCTTGGGCGGCAAACCGGCGGCTGGCGCATGAACACTCTTTAATTGGGAAGGCTGTTTGATGGCTGGCGCTACCGGCACCTTCTGGACGGTGTCCTGTTGCGAGCCGGTTCCGCTGTGCGATTTGGCGTAATTGCGCAACCATAGCCACAGGACAATGATAAACAGCACCAGCCCGATTGCCGCCAATAATACATTTTGCAGATACATGCTGTCTTGCTGCGCCACTGGCTGTTTCGCGGCGATATCCGTCTTAGGGCTGTTTTCCTGTGTGCCTGCTGTTGCCGAGGATGCCAGGCCGGAAGGGCCGACACCCGACTGTGCCAGCTGTAATTTGATTTCCCTCAACTCGTCCTGCAACAGTTTGAACTGTTGTTGCATGGCCAGAAAACTGACCACCAGCAGCTTTTGCTGCTCCAGCAGCAATGCGAGCTCTTCTGGATTGATTTTCCCGATGCGCGATTCATCGGTCGCACCACCAGAAAGTTCGGGCGTGAGGGATGCCGGATCAGCCTGTTTTTTGCTGGCTGTTTGTGCGGGCGGCGAGATGGTCAGTGTCTTGATTCCGCCTTGCATGCCGGGACATTTGATCTGCAGCCGCAATCTGGTGAGCGCATGGTTAAACGGATTGGGTGAGCTGATGTACACATATTGCCGCCTCCCGTCGGTCTTGAGAGACAGGCTGGCTTCGGTCAGGAAACTGCTGGCATCTTCCCGGAGCGGATCGGGTGCAACCAAAGACAGGCAGGAGTCTTCAATACGCTCGTTGCTTTCCACCACCAGCTCTACCCGGACAAACAACGGCTCTCCCCACCCGCTTTGCAATACCGCCTCACCGATGCTGACAGCCTCAACGACGCACGGGAACATCAGTGCGACAGTCATGGCGAAGGCCGCAATTGCGTGCTGGTTGGTGAATAGTTTTCGAATATCCATAAGGACTCTAATTATCTAATTATCCATTTCACACACGCAGGCTCCGTCCGGACCGCCGCCAACAAACCCGCTTAACGACTCTGCATGCAAAATTCAATGCATGAACCATAATTTTTATTGTACGCGAAGGATGCTATCAGTATTTGCCTGATAACGGTGTAAGGGGCGGAGAAGTTTTGCTGTCAGCGTTTGCCTGACAGGGTGCAAGCGCCCGATTCACGGCGTAACCAGCAATTCGCCAATACCCGCTTTGCGCCTTGGGCAGAAGCTCGTGTTTCCCGATAGCGGCCGTTGATATCGGTATGGGCGGCCAAGGCGCGAAACCGGACAGCGGCAACTTACCATCTACCCGTAAATCACCTTCACGTTTTCCGGTTGCAGCAAGTCGCTCAAATCGCGCAGCAAGTCGTCATGCAGCGTCACCTGCCACGCTTCGCCCAGGCGCAGTTGGCAGCTCGCGTTGTCGTTGCGGTAATGGATCTGCACCGGGCATTTGCCATCGCGGTACGGCGCAAACAGTTTCTTGAGCTGCGAAATGCTGGCGTTGCCGTTGCAGCGCAGCGCGAGTTGTTGCGCGAAATGCGAACGCGCCGAGGCGAAGTCGAACAGCTCTTCGCCGTTTACGCGCACGCTGTCGGAATACAAATCCATGCTGGCTTTGCCGCGCACCACCAGCAGTTCATCCTCGCGAATCCACAGGCGGTTGGCATCATAAATTTCATTGAACACCGTCAGCTCAGTTTGCGCGCTGCCATCGTCCAGCGTAATAATCGCCATGCGCCCGCGTCGCGTCTGCTGGATGCGCAGCCCGGCCACGATACCCGCCAGCACGACCGGTACACCGCGCCGCGACTTGTCCTCCGCCCTCTGTCCCCGCTCTTCCGGCCGCCCGACAAATTGCGGCGTCAGATCAGCCAGTTTCACCTTGATGAAGTTGGCCAGTTCGGCGGCATATTCCTGATACGGGTGCCCGCCCAGATAGATGCCCAAGCTGGCTTTTTCGTGCGTGAGCTGTTCGCGCAAACGCCAGCGCGGCACGTCGGCGTATTGCACGGTCAGCACGGCATCGGCTTCGTCGTGGCCGAACAAGCTGTTCTGATTCGCCGCGCGCGCCTGCTGATCGGCGCTCGCCAAAGCCGCATCCACGCTGGCCATCAGGCAGGCACGATGATCGTTGACGCTGTCGAACGCGCCCGCCCGGATCAGCGCCTCGATGGTGCGCCGGTTGACGATGCGCTTGTCCACACGGCGGCAGAAATCGAACAGGTCTTTGAATGGGCCATTCGCGCGCGCCTTGACGATGCTGTTGATCGCCGCCTCGCCGGTGCCCTTGATCGCACCCAATCCATAAGCGATATTCTGCTCATCCACCGGCGAAAACACGTAGCCGGAGCTGTTCACATCCGGCGGCAATATGCGGATATTCTGCTGCAAGGTGTCGGCGTAGAAAATGCCGACCTTCTCGGTGTTGTCCAGATCGCCGGACAGCGTCGCCGCCATGAACGAAGCAGGATGGTGCGCCTTCAGGTAAGCCGTCTGGTAGGCGACCAATGCGTAGGCGGCGGCGTGTGATTTGTTGAAGCCGTAACCGGCGAATTTTTCCATCAGGTCGAACAGGTTGCCCGCCTGATCCTTCGACGTGCCGCCCTTAAGCGCACCGTTGACGAAAATCTCGCGCTGCTCGGCCATCTCCTCGGCTTTTTTCTTGCCCATCGCGCGGCGCAGCAGGTCGGCGCCGCCGAGGCTGTAACCGCCCACGATCTGCGCCATCTGCATCACCTGCTCCTGATAGACCATGATGCCGTAGGTCTCGCGCAGCACCGACTCGACGGCGGGGTGCGGGTACTCGAATTTCTCCCCATGCTTGCGCCGGCAGAAATCCGGGATCAGATCCATCGGGCCGGGGCGATACAGCGCCACCAGCGCGATGATGTCCTCGAAACGAGACGGCTTGGCAAGCTTCAGCATGTCCTTCATGCCGCGCGATTCCAGCTGGAACACGGCCGTGGTGTTAGCTTTTGCGAGCAGGTCATAAGTCGCAATATCGTCCAGCGGCATGGTCTCCAGCGCGAACGGTGCAACGCCGCCGGCCAGCCGCGCGACATGGCGCATCGCCCAATCGAGGATGGTCAGAGTGCGCAAGCCGAGAAAGTCGAACTTCACCAAACCAACGGCTTCGACGTCGTCCTTGTCGAACTGGCTGACCACGCTGGCGCTGCTGTCGGCGCAATACAGCGGGCAAAAATCGGTGAGCTGGCCGGGTGCGATCAGCACGCCGCCGGCGTGCATGCCGACGTTGCGCGTCAGATCTTCGAGGCGCCCGGCCAGCTCCAGCAGCTCCGGCACGCCCTCTTCGCGTTCGGCGATAGCGTTGATCTCCGGTTCCATTTCGCGCGCCTTTTTCAGCGACACCGGCTTCACGCCTTCGACCGGAATCGCTTTGGACAGGCTGTCGCACAAGCCATACGGAAAATCCATCACCCGTCCGACATCGCGGATCACCGCCTTGGACGCCATCGTGCCGAAAGTGGCGATCTGCGACACGCACTGTGCGCCGTATTTCTCCTTGACATAGTCGATGACAAGCTCGCGCCCGTCCTGGCAAAAGTCCACGTCGAAGTCGGGCATGGACACGCGTTCCGGATTGAGGAAACGCTCGAACAGCAACCCGTAGCGCAACGGGTCGAGGTCGGTGATACCGAGGCTGTATGCCACCAGCGAGCCCGCGCCGGAACCGCGGCCGGGGCCGACCGGCACCCCGTTGGGGAATTCTTTTTCGGACGATTTGTCGGGGCGGTATGCCTTGGCCCAGCGGATGAAATCCGCGACGATCAAAAAGTAGCCGGGGAAGCCCATCTTGATGATGGTGTCGGCCTCAAAGACAAGACGCTGCTGATACTCCGGCAGCTTTGCGGCGCGCACCGCTTCGTCGGGATAAAGCAGCACCATACGTTGGTGCAGGCCACGCTCGGATTCGCTGCGCAAAAAATCGGCCAAGCTCTCGCCATTCGGGGTGGGGAAATCCGGCAGGCACGGTTTGCCCAGCACCAGAGAAATATTGCAGCGGCGCGCGACCTCCACGCTGTTCTGCAACGCTTCCGGCAGATCGGCAAACAGTTCTGCCATTTCCTGTTGCGTCTTGAAATATTGCTGTGCGGTAAATTTTTTGGCGCGGCGCTTGTCGTTGAGCACATAGCCTTCGGCGATGCACACGCGCGCCTCGTGCGCCTTGAAATCCTCGGCGGCGAGAAACTGCACCGGATGGGTGGCGACTACCGGCAAGCCGAGTTTGGCGGCAAGTTGCGTCGCGGCCTGGATGTAATGTTCTTCATCGGCGAACCCGGCGCGCTGCACTTCGAGGTAATAACGGTTGTTGAACAACCCCGCCCATTCCTGCGCGAACTGCTCGGCCTGTTTCGCGTTGCCGGACAGCAGCGCGCTGCCGACATCGCCGAGATGCGCGCCGGACAATGCGATCAGGCCACCCGTGCCCGCGTGAAACCACTCACGGCGCAGCTCGGCGCGACCGCGATGCTGGTTCTCCAGATAGGCGCGCGACAGCAGGCGGCACAGCAGCAGATAGCCCGCGCGCGACTGGCACAGCAGCAACAGGCGATAAGGCCGGTCGCGGTCGGCGTCGTTGCTGATGAACACGTCACAGCCAATGATGGGCTTGAGGCCTTTGCCGCGCGCGCCCTGGTAAAATTTCACCATCCCGAACACGTTGCTCAGGTCGGTCAATGCCAGCGCGGGCATGCCATCGTTCTGTGCGGCGGCAACCGCTTCATCCACGCGCACCATCCCATCCGAAATGGAATATTCGCTGTGCAGGCGGAGATGGATGAAAGATGGTTGCGGCATGATGTAATGATAAAAACTTGAAGGACGATTTTAGCACCGTCGGCAACACTAAAATTTCTTATCGGCGATTCAAAACGTTAGAATCCAACTTACACCTTTGCTGCCTCAATTTTACGTGAACCCACCCCTCACCCCGCAACGCGAAAAATATCTGCTGCTGACTCTCGCGGGCATCCAGTTCAGCCATGTGCTCGACTTCATGATCATGATGCCGCTCGGGCCGATCTTGATGAGTGCGTTCGGCATCGGCACGCACGAGTTCGGTTTGCTGGTCGCGTCTTACAGCTTCAGCGCGGCTTTGTCCGGCCTGTTCGCCGCGACGTTCGTGGACCGGTTCGAGCGCAAACGCCTGCTGCTGGGCATGTTCGCGCTGTTCGGTCTGGCGACGCTGGCGTGCGGGCTGGCTCCCGGCTACGCCACGCTGCTGGTCGCGCGCGGATTGGCCGGGGCGTTCGGCGGCATGATGGGCGCGCTGGTGCAGACCATGGTCGGCGATGTGATTCCGTTTGCCCGGCGCGCCCGCGCCAGCGGCGTGGTGTCGGCGGCATTTTCGCTGTCCACGGTGGCCGGCGTGCCGCTGTCGTTGTGGCTGGCCAATTATTTCCAGTGGCGCGCGCCGTTCGTCTTCATCGCCGTGCTGGTTGTATTGTTCATGCTCATCGGCGCGCGCGTCCTGCCGGAAATGCGCCAGCACATCAGTATGGAAAAACAGGAACACCATTTTGTCGCGATGTTCGCCGTGCTGCGCGACGCCAACCACCTGCGTGCCCTGCTGTTCTCCGCGCTGATCATTTTTTCCGGCTTCACGGTGATCCCCTACATCACCATTTATGCGGTGGGCAATGTCGGCATCGCGCAACAGGATATTCCGTATGTCTATCTGCTCGGCGGTGCGGCAACGCTGGTTAGCGCGCGGCTCATCGGCCATTGGGCCGACCTGCGCGGCAAGGTGAAAATCTACCGTCTGGTCGCCACTGCGGCATTGCTGCCGCTGCTGGTGGTGACGCATATCGGCGCCGTGCCGCTGTGGCTGTGGCTGATTTGCACCACGACCTTCTTCGTGCTGGTGTCGGGGCGCATGATCCCGGCGATGGCAATCATCACCTCGGCGGCGCAGCCCAGACTGCGCGGCACTTTCATGTCGCTCAACGCCACCACGCAGGCGTTCGCGATGGGACTGGCGACCACGCTGGCGGGCTTCATCATCACTCAGGATGCCAGCGGCAAAATCGTCGGTTACGGCACGGTGGGCTATGTGGCGATGGCGGCGAACATGCTGGCAGTCTGGTTCGTCGCGCGCATCGTCATGCACGACCAGCACGCCGTGGTGCCGGATGTCACGCCGAAGTAAACTTGTCCGGCAGCAGATGCATCAACCGTAATCTGCTTCGAGTCTTGCAAGCGTAGCATCCAACAAAAATACCCGCAGCTTCTCACCTCGCGCCCTGTCAGGCAAACACCGACAACAAATTTCCCATCTCCCTACACCATTATCAGACAAACACCGATGCTCTCCCTGCGCGCAAAGGTACATTATTCGCGCATGGATTCTGCCATATCGAAGCGTTCAATCCATATCAGCGCGATAGCCGAACCCCGTGCATCCGCAACTTAACTGACAAGGAGATCATCATGAAAATGGAAGAAGTACGCAGCATCGCCAGGTCGCACAGCATCAGCCCCGGCAAACTTTCCAAAACCGAGTTGATTAAATGTATTCAAGCCGATGAGGGCAATTTCGACTGCTTTGCCAGCGCCTACGACGGCGAATGCGACCAGATGGGTTGCAGGTGGCGCGAGGATTGTTTCGCAGCCGCATGCAGAGGGGAGCCATCATGAACCTGGTTAAATGGGATCCCTTCAAGGAGCTGGAAGATGTTTCCAACCGGCTGAACCGCATCTTCGGACGAACTCCGGCTCGCGCCGAACCGGATCGGGAAATGCTGGCGGTAGCGGACTGGGCGCCTTCCGTCGACATCAGCGAGACGGACACGGCCTATGTAGTCAAGGCCGAAATTCCCGGCGTGAAAAAAGAGGATGTCAAGGTCACCATCCAGGACGGCATGCTGACCATTCAGGGCGAACGCAAGCAGGAAAAGGAAGAGAAGGGCAAGAAGTTCCACCGTGTCGAGCGTTGCTACGGCAGCTTTATGCGCAGTTTCCGGGTGCCGGACGATGCCGATGAAAAATCCGTAAAAGCCGAATTCAAGGATGGTGTGCTCAACGTCACCCTGTCCAAGTCCGAGAAGGCCA
Organism: Gallionella sp.; assembly: GCA_028714075.1. Classification (GTDB taxonomy): domain Bacteria; phylum Pseudomonadota; class Gammaproteobacteria; order Burkholderiales; family Gallionellaceae; genus Gallionella. The sequence goes on along the minus strand of JAQTMZ010000003.1, from coordinate 258,736 downwards.
AGCCGAAGCAGATCAATATTTCAGTGTCGTAAATAACCCGCAGGGGGTTTCCCTGTTTTCAAACCAAGGAGTTAGTCACATGGTAACCGGTACAGTTAAATGGTTTAACGATGCAAAGGGTTTTGGTTTTATCACTCCCGATGACGGCAGCGATGATTTGTTCGCGCACTTTTCCGCGATCAACATGAGCGGTTTCAAATCACTCAAGGAAGGCCAGAAGGTCATCTTTGACATAACACAAGGCGCCAAGGGCAAGCAAGCCTCAAACATCAGGAATCCTTAGCCGGTTGCCGGGTTGATGAAGACCATGTGCGTCGGTCATTTTTTGACCGTTTCACGTATCGCTATTATCCACCTCACTAAGGAGAAATAACATGAACAACATCACCCGGTTTAACCCGCTCAGCAGCGAACTCGCGCGCTTCGACCCGTTCCTGGATGTCGACGATATATTCAACAGATTCATGCTGCGCCCGCTGTTCCGCGAAGGAGTGGAGATCGAACCGCAGATCAGGATGGATGTGAAGGAGGCCGATGGAAAGTATCTGGTCAGCGCGGAAATCCCCGGCGTGAACAAGGATGACATCCATGTGACCGTCGACGGCAACCGCGTCTCCATCAGCGCCGAAGTCAAACAGGAAAAGGAAGCGAAGGAGGGGGAGCGGGTAATCCGGAGCGAGCGCAGCTACGGCATGGCATCGCGCAGTTTCACCCTGGCCGACGAGGTAGACCAGAGCAAGGTTGAGGCCAAGTACAACAACGGCATGCTCGAGCTTACGTTACCCAAAAAACCCGGCGCATCGCGCAAGGAAATCGCCATTTCATAAGCCAGACGGGTAGATGCCAAGAATGTGAAGCCCCCGAAGGGTCGGTTGGGCGAAGCCTGCCCTGAGCGCAATCGAAGAGCGCAGCATGCCCAACTTGCGCACTGGCAAGCACATACTTTTCCGGAGAAAACCATGTTGAAACAAACATTGATAGCAACTGCAATAACCGGCGTTTTGGCGCTTGGCAGCGGTTTCGCTGCGGCGGCAGATCAGGAGCGCACGCAGCAGGCGCAAAAGCAGCAACGGGTATACGGCAGCCAATTGATGACGAAGCAAGAACGCATCGAACAGCGCTCAAAAATGCGTGCCGCGAAAACGGCCGAGGAGCGGGAGCAAATCCGCAAGGAACATCATGAGCGCATGAAGGAGCGGGCCAAAGAGCGCGGGGTAACCCTCTCCGACGAGCCTCCGGCCAGAGGTGGTGGCATGGGGTCCGGTGCCGGCCGCAACCGCTGATTAACCGCGATGTGTTCATGAACGATCTTGTTCAAGTATCCATTTGGTTGTCAGGCGGTCGGGTAACACAAAAATGCAATTCTTAAGTTTATTTTACGGGGAGAACATAATGGATACGAAAGTGATAAACGCAGAAGGCGGGATCGGCAAAGAAAAACTCATGCAGGATTTGCGCGTAGTGGTGTCGGATGCCGAAGAATTGTTGCGCGCAACGGCCGGGCAGGCGGGCGAAAAAGTGTCCGCCGCACGCGAGCGCATTCAGGGGAACCTTACCGCGGCCAAGGAACATCTCGCCTCCGCACAGGAAGCCGTGACCGCAAAGGCCAGAAAAGCTGCGAAAGCGACCGATGAATATGTGCATGAAAATCCATGGAAGGCTATTGGCATCGCTGCCGGGATTAGCCTGGTCGTTGGCATGCTGGTTGCGCGTGGCCGTTGAGCGATGCGATACCGGAGGTATTCAAAATGTCGGCAAAGCAGGTTTTGTTCGAGGATGCTGCCCGCACCAGAATCATTGACGGGGTGAACATTCTGGCGGATGCGGTCAAGGTGACCCTCGGCCCGAGAGGCCGCAACGTGGTTCTGAATCGCGCCTACGGCGCGCCGCTGGTGGCCAATTCCGGTGTCGTTGTGGCAAGGGAGATAGAGCTCAAGGACAGGTTCGAGAACATGGGCGCGCAGATGGTCAAGGAGGTTGCCAGCAAGACTTCCGATGTGGCGGGTGACGGCACCACCACTGCCACGGTGCTGGCGCAGGCGATCGTGCGCGAGGGCATGAAGTATGTTGCGGCCGGGATGAACCCGATGGACTTGAAGCGCGGCATCGACAATGCGGTTGCCGCGACTGTTGATGAGTTGCGCAAGATTTCCAGGCCATGCATGACGGACAAGGAGATAGCCCAGGTCGGTGCGATCTCCGCCAATGCCGATACCGTTATCGGCGGAATCATCGCGCAGGCCATGGAAAAAGTCGGCAAGGAAGGCGCGATCACGATCGAAGACGGCAAGAGCCTGCAAAACGAGCTGGAAATAGTGGAAGGCATGCAGTTCGACCGCGGCTATCTGTCGCCTTACTTCATCAATAACCCGGACAAGCAGATCGCGGCGCTGGATGAGCCTTATATCCTGCTGCACGACAAGAAAATCAGCAACATCCACCATCTGCTGCCCGTGCTGGAACAGGTCGCCAAGGCCGGCAAGCCGCTGCTGATCATCGCCGAGGATGTCGAGGGCGAGGCGCTGGCAATGCTGGTGATCAACAACATCCGTGGAACACTCAAGGCTGTCGCCGTCAAGGCACCGGGATTCGGTGACAACCGCAAAGCCATGCTGGCTGACCTCGCCATCCTGACCGGCGGCGCGGTGATCGCCGAGGAAGCCGGTCTCACGCTGGAAAAAACCACGCTGAAAAATCTTGGCCAAGCCAGGCGCGTGGAAGTTGGCAAGGATGACACCACGCTGATCGGCGGCGCAGGTGACCCGGAAATAATCCAGAACCGCATCAGGCAAATCCGCAAACAGATCGCGGAAGCGCCCAGCAAATACGACAAAGAAAAATTGCAGGAGCGCGCCGCCAAACTCTCCGGCGGAGTCGCGTTAATCAGGGTCGGTGCCGCCACCGAAACCGGCATGAAAGAAAAGAAAACACGCATCGAAGACGCGCTGCATGCAACCCGCGCCGCGGTCGAAGAGGGCATCCTGCCCGGCGGCGGAGTGGCATTGCTGCGCGCCAGGGAGGCGCTCGGCACCCTGCAAGGCAACAACAGCGAGGAGAGTGCAGGCATCCAGATCGTGCTGCGCGCATTGGAAGAACCACTACGCCAGATCGTCGCCAATGCCGGCGGGGAACCTTCGGTGGTGCTGAACAGGGTGCTGGAGGGCAAAGGCGGCTTCGGCTACAACGCCGCCACCGAAGAGTATGGCGACCTGATAGAAATGGGCGTTCTCGACCCGACCAAGGTGACGCGCAGCGCGTTGCAGAATGCCGCTTCGATAGCCAGCCTGATTCTCACCACCGACGCGATGGTTGCGGAACTGCCGAAAGACGAAGAGCGGCCCGGCGTCATGGATGAGATTGAGATGTAGCGGATGGTTTTATAGCAATAGAAAATTTAACCGATTATGTGATCAACCAAAGGAGGAACTATCATGAGCCACACAGATACTTTTGGCGGTTTCCGCCAAATTCAGCGCCACGACGGCCTGTTCAAAGAACAGGTGCATGATGCCTACAAAATGAAGGGCAAGCTGCCGGAGCCTACTGTCTGCCCGCAATGCGGCGCGGTCTTTCATGAAGGACGCTGGCAATGGCGGCAAGCTCCGACAAATGCGCATAAGGAAACCTGCCCTGCCTGCCATCGCATCCACGACCATTACCCCGCCGGCTTCCTTACTTTAAAGGGAGAGTTTTTCCAATCCCATCGCGACGAAATCATGCATCTCGTGCACAACCAGGAAAAACACGAACGGGTAGAACATCCGCTCAAACGCATCATGGCAGTGGAAGAAAAAGATGGCATAACAACGGTGACCACGACCGACATTCATCTTGCCCGTGGCATGGGCGAGGCGTTACACCGCGCCTATCAGGGCGAGCTGCTGTTTCACTACAGCCCGGAACAAAATCTGTTGCGCGTGAGCTGGAAGCACTAAAGGAGAACAGGCAATGCGCTCCAGGAATCTGCTCGAGTGCTTCAACTCTGCATACAGATGGCCATCAGTAGTTTTATTGATGGGCTTGACCATGACGGGTGCCGCCGGGTACTACGCCTCCATCAAAGACGACGAAAGGTCCTTGGCGGAGTTTAAGTTACATACGCGTGACGCTTCGCATGAAGTCCGGGGGCGCATTGATGCTTATTTTGCGGTACTGCGCAGTGCCGGTAGTTTTTTCGCCGGATCGAACTCGGTCACACGCACCGAATGGAATCAATATGTCGATTTTCTCAAGCCAAAGGAAAACTATCCGGGCATTGATGGGCTGGGGGTCATCCGCTACATTCCGGATAGCCAAAAGAAGATATTTGAAAACACCGTCAGGCACGAAAATAGCCAGAGCCTGGCCGATTACACTATCCATCCGGCAGGTGTGCGCGATGCCTATTATCCTGTCGAGTATTATTGGCCGTCGCTGCCCAATTTTAACCTGCTGGGCCTGGATCACGGGGCCTATCCGGTCGGGCTCAAAGCGCTGCAAATAGCGCGCGATTCGGCCGAGATAACTATCTCCAAAGACCTGCCGTACGCACAAGGGAGTGATCGCAAGCCCCCCATCCTGTTCCTGTTTCCGATTTACCGGAAGGGCTTGTCCACCGCTACGGTTGACGAGCGGCAAAGAGCGATTTGGGGGTTTATCTATGCGCGGGTAAACACGGACAAATTGTTTCACGGTGTGCCCGGCCCCAGCGTCATCCAGGAAATTTATTTCAAAGTATACGATGCCGGTTTTTCGGATCAGGAAATATCGAGCCGGGATAAGGCGCGTTTAATTTACGATTCCGACCCCGCCAATATTCCGGACGCGCCGCCTTTCAAATCACGCCACCAGGTTACCGAAAAAGTTGCAGTAGACGGCTCCACCTGGCTGTTTTATTCGGCGAGCCGACCCGGCGGAGTGATCGATGGGCACGATGGCATGCCGTTGTTCATATTGCTTGGCGGCAGTCTGTTGAGCATAAGCGCAAGCTGTTTTGCTTTCACACGCAACCGCCAAAGGCAACTAATTCACCAGCAGGCTTATTACGACCACTTGACCGGCTTGCCAAACCGCATGCTGTTCCAGGATCGTTTCCGGCAAGCCCTCGCCAATGCGCAACGGCAGGGAACGGAGATGGCATTGCTGTTTCTCGACCTCGACAATTTCAAGCCTATAAACGACAGCCTGGGGCACGATATCGGAGATAAAGTGCTCAAGGTTGTGACCGCCCGTCTCACATCCTGCTTGCGGGAAGGCGATACGCTCGCGCGCATTGGCGGGGACGAATTTGTCATCCTGCTGTTAAATATAGACGGCAAGGAAGATGCCTCGAGTGTCGCGCAGAAAGTTATAGACATTATTTCTGAGCCGATTCTGATGAAGGCGCGGGACATGCAAATAGGTTGCAGTATCGGCATTTCAATATTCCCGAAGGATGGCGCAGACTATGACGCGCTGTTGAAAAATGCCGACACCGCCATGTATCGCGCAAAAGAAAAAGGCCGCAACAACTTTCAGTTCCATGCCGGCTAAATGAATTTAATAACCAGCAACGCAACATGATTGTGAGGAGCCAAAACATGAGACAAGAACGGGTAGAGCCTTTGAGCAAAGCAATAAGCGGCGACTTCAATTACTTGGCGCCGGCAGAAGAACAGCGGCAAGCTTTTGGCAATATGGTCTTTGCGACGGAAAAAATGCTGTTGGCGAGAATGATGCGCGCCATCGGCAATCCGCCCGTGCAAATCGTGCTGTGGAATGGGCAAAAAATCTCGAATCATGATGAGAACACGGTAGCGCGTATTTTCATCCATGACCGCGGCGCGCTATTGAAACTGGTCACCGATCCGGAACTATATTTCGGCGAACTATATTCGGCCCAGCGCATCGAGGTGCAGGGAGACCTGCTGGATTTCCTCGAAGCGGTTTACCGGGTCTGGCCATTGGCCACTCAGGACAAAATCGGGAAAAAACTGCTGGCCCCGTTCTACGACGTGCGGCGCAACACCCTGCCCGGGGCGCGCCGCAACATCCACCACCACTACGATATCGGCAACGATTTCTACAAACTCTGGCTCGATGAACGGATGGTGTACACCTGCGCGTATTTCCCCAACCCGGACACCAATCTGGAAGACGCCCAGATCGCGAAACTGGATCACGTATGCCGCAAACTGCGTTTACAGCCGGGCGAAAAAGTGGTGGAAGCAGGCTGCGGTTGGGGGGCTTTGGCGTTGCACATGGCCAAACACTACGGGGTGACGGTGGCGGCCTACAACATATCCAGCGAGCAGGTTGCCTTTGCCCGGCAACGTGCCCATACCGAAGGGCTGGACGGGCAGATCGAGTTCATCGAGGACGACTACCGCAACGTGCGCGGCGAGTTTGACGCGTTTGTCTCCATCGGCATGCTCGAACATGTGGGAACGGATCATTATCGCGAACTGGGGGCAGTCATCGACCGCTGCCTCAAGGATAACGGGCGCGGCCTGATCCACAGCATAGGACTGAATTACCCCCGGCCCATGGACGCATGGACCGAGCGCCATATTTTTCCCGGCGCCTGCCCGCCGAGCCTGGCGCAGATGATGCAGATCTTCGAGCCGTTCGATTTTTCGGTGCTGGATGTCGAGAATTTGCGGCTGCACTATGCCAGGACGCTGGAGCACTGGCTGCAACGCTATGAAAACAACATCGGCCGCGTGACAGAAATGTTCGATGCAAAATTTGTGCGGGCATGGCGCCTGTACCTCGCCGGGTCGCTCACCGCTTTCAAAAACGGAGGCATGCAACTGTTCCAGGTGACCTTCGCCCGCGCGGACCACAACCAGATTCCATGGACCAGGCAATACCTGTACGAACCGCAACGCACCCCGCCGGGAGAGCGTCATGGAAACCTGTGACGCGCTCATCGTCGGAGGCGGTCCGGCAGGCTCGAGCTGCGCACGGGAGCTGCGCAAGCACGGGCTGGATGTGCTGGTGATGGACAAGGCGCAATTTCCGCGCGACAAGGTCTGTGCCGGCTGGATTACCCCGGCGGTGGTGGATGCGCTGCAACTGGACACCGGAGATTATGGCCGGCAGCATGTGCTGCAGCCGATCACGGCATTTCGCACCGGCCTGATCGATGGCGGGAATATAGTGACCCGGTATCCGGACACGGTCAGCTATGGCATACGCCGCTGCGAGCTGGACGACTATCTGCTGCAACGCTCGGGCGCACGCCTGCAACTTGGGCAGGGGCTGAAATCCCTGGTAAGGGACGGCACGCGATGGATCGTCAACGATGCCATTTCGACCCCGCTGGTAATCGGCGCGGGAGGGCATTTCTGCCCGGTGGCGCGCTTCATGGGGGCGGCACCCGGTGCGGACGAGCGTGCAATTGCGGCACAGGAAATCGAATTCGAAATGACTCCGGCGCAACGCGACGCCTGCCAAGTGGCGGGAGACACACCCGAGCTTTATTTTTGCCGGGACATGAAGGGATACGGCTGGTGCTTTCGCAAAGGCGATTACCTGAACATCGGGTTAGGTCACGAAGGCGCGGCCCATCATCTTTCGGAGCGGATCAAAAACTTTTGCGGCTTCCTCAAGCAACGCGGCAGAATTCCGCAGGACATCCCGGAAAGCTTCCACGGCCATGCCTATCTGCCATATGGGCAGGCGGCGCGCAAACGGCTCGATGACGGCATGCTGCTGGTCGGCGATGCGGCCGGGCTGGCCTGTCCGCAAAGCGGCGAAGGAATACGCCCGGCGGTGGAATCCGCGCTCATGGCCGCCGCCACCATCGTGGCTGCCGGCGGGAACTACCGCAGCCAGCAGTTGCAGCCTTACGCCAGCCGCCTGGCCGTGCGCTTCGGCCCTGCGCTGGCATCAAGCGGTAGCGGGCCGGCGTTCCTGCGCAACCTTCTCGCCGGGGTATTGCTGGGCAACAAATACTTTACCCGCCATGTGGTGCTGGATCGCTGGTTCCTCCACACCCACCAGCCCGCCATGCAAGCTGATTGAAACGGTGAAGACGACCATGACTGCACCAAAACAACTGATTTTTGCCCTGTGCCTGTTCTGGGGCACACATGCCTCGGCGCACGGCCAGCTTAAGCTCAGCGAATCAAGGGGCGGATTGCTTTATTCGACGCATTGCAACACCTGCCATACCGCGGAAATTCACTGGCGCAAACAGAAACTTGCGACCGACTGGAACAGCCTTAAAGCCCAGGTGCGGCGTTGGCAAGCCAACATCGGGCTGATTTGGAGCGAAGAGGAAATCACCGATGTCGCACACTACCTGAACGCCGCCTACTATGGCTTTCCGGACACGGACCAGCAGGGATTGTCACAGGATAAAAAAATCAACCAGGTTCTTCGCCAACATTAAGGGCAGAAAACATTCAATCAACAAAAAGGAGTTGCCATGCCAATCAGTGAAATCTGCAACCGCGAAGTCATCATCGTGCAGCCCGACGACACTGTTCTGGAAACGGCCAGGCTGATGCGCCAGCATCATGTCGGCGATGTGGTCGTGGTCGATGATCGCGGCGGTGTGCGGGTTCCAGTCGGTATCGTCACCGACCGCGACCTGGTGGTGGAAGTCATGGCTCCGGAACTCGATCCGGCGGCTATCACGGCGGGTGACATCATGGTGCCCGAGCTTGTCACGATGAAAGAAAATACCGGGGTATTCGAGGCCATCCGGTATATGCGCGCCAAGGGGGTGCGGCGCTTGCCGGTGGTGGATGAAAGCGGTGGGCTGGTCGGCATTCTTGCCTTGGATGACCTGCTGGAACTACTGGCGGAAGAGTTGCTCGACCTTGCCAAACTGGTTAAATCCGAACAGAAAAAGGAAACGGTGAGCCGCCGTTGAAAAGGAGAAAATCATGCAGACACCAATGCAAATAACCATCCGCGACATTGACCATTCGGAGGCGCTGGAAACGCACATCCGCGACAAGGCGCAAAAATTTGACGAGCTCTTCAAACATGTCACGTCCTGCCGTGTGGTGGTAGAGGTACCGCACAAACATCATCACCAGGGCAAGCATTTCAATGTGCGTATCGACATCGGCGTACCTGGCAGCGAAATCGTGGTTAACCGCGACCATGCCGAAGATGTTTATGTAGCGTTGCGCGATGCCTTCGATGCCGCCCAACGCCAGCTTAAGGACTACGCGCGCAAGCTGCGTGGCGACGTCAAGACGCACGAACCGAAACGCGCGAACGAGAGCGACAATATTGCTGCCGGGCAATAAGGGTTGGATGGAGTGCTGCACCGGACGTTATTTTCAACCATCAAACAAGGAACATGAACATGCTGGACTCATTGAAACAGGCCGGAAAAAATATCGGACGCGAGCTTGGCCGCGCATGGGAGAACCTGTCGGAGGGCTGGCGCGAATTGCTCAGCCGCAGCAGCGACGCGCTCACTCACTTTTCCCGCAACAACCAGCATGAGGTTCCGCAGGACAGCGGCTCTCTCGCCACCTTTCCGCGCTGGAGCTTGCTGGCCGGAGAGGTGGAGGAGACGGACAAGGAGATCGTGGTGCGCGTGGAAGTGCCCGGCATGGAGAAGGAAGACTGCCGCATCACCATCGAGGACAACTTGCTCTATCTGAGCGGGGAAAAACGTTTCGAGCGCGAAACCAGCGACAGCACCTACCATGTCATGGAGCGCGCCTATGGGTCATTCCAGCGCACCATCCCGTTGCCGCGCAATGTCGACACGGACAAGGCGGAAGCGAATTACAAAAACGGGGTGTTGAGCATTCGTCTGCCGAAGGTGGCCGGCGAAAGCGGCAAGACCGTCACGGTGTCCTGAGCCATGAAAATCGGACACCGGTATATTCGCCGGATATGGGCTATCATTTTAGGGGTCGTGCTCATCTGCATCTCTGTCGCGGTAGCCGGTTGGCTAACAGGTGAAAAGGAGAAAATCGTCATGCCAATGATTATCAAGTCGCCATCGTTCATGCATGATCGTGCGATCCCCGCGCGCCATACCTGCGACGGCCTGAACGTTTCACCGCCGCTTGACTGGTCTGGCGTACCGGCCGGAGCGAAAAGCCTGGCCCTGATCGTCGATGACCCGGATGCGCCGGACCCGGCGGCGCCCAAAACGACCTGGACGCACTGGGTGCTATACAACATTCCGGCCGATGCAGATGGTTTGACGGAGGGTGTTGCAATAAAAGACAGCCCGGCCGGAACACTGCATGGAGTAAACGACTGGAAGCGTACCGGCTATGGCGGGCCATGTCCGCCGATTGGCAAACACCGCTATTTTTTCAAACTTTATGCGCTGGACGCCGTGTTGCCGGATCTGAAATATCCCACCAAAGCAGCCTTGGAAAAGGCCATGCAAGGTCATGTGCTGACCCACTCCGAACTGATCGGGTTGTACCAAAAACAATAAATTCAGGAGAACATCATGAACATCATCGGTATCGATCTCGGCACTTCCAATTCCGCCGCCGCAGTGCTGCGCGGCGGGCGCCCGGTCATCATCCCCAGCGCCGAAGGCATCAGCATCGGCGGCAAGGCGTTTCCCAGCTATGTCGCGCTCACCGCCGACGGCCAGATGCTGGTGGGCGAACCGGCGCGGCGCCAGGCGGCGTCCAATCCGGAGGGTACGGCCAGCGCGTTCAAACGCAGGATGGGCAAGCGCGAGAACGTCCGGCTGAGAGACAAGGATTATTCGCCGGAGCAGCTCTCCGCGTTCCTGCTGCAAAAAATCAAACGCGATGCCGAAGCATTCCTCGGCGAGCCGGTGGAAAAAGCCGTGGTCACGGTGCCGGCCTATTTCGACGACAACCAGCGCGCCGCCACCAAGGATGCGTGCCGCATCGCCGGGCTGGAAGTGGTGCGCCTGGTCAACGAGCCGACCGCCGCTTCGCTGGCTTACGGGCTCGACCGGCTCGGTGAGGAGTTGCGCATCGTCGTGATCGACCTTGGCGGCGGCACACTGGATGTCACGATCATGGAATTCGGCAAGGGCGTGTTCGAAGTCAAGGCCACCAGCGGCGACACCCAGCTCGGCGGCACCGACATGAACCAGCGCATCTTCGAGCATCTCGCCGAACGCTTCCAGATGTCCACCGGCGTCGATGTGCGCCCCGACCGCAAGGCCGCCGCACGCCTGATCGAAGCGGCCGAGAACGCCAAGATCGAGCTCACTACCAGCATCACCACCCACCTCAGCCTGCCCTATCTCGCCGCGGTCAACGGTGAGCCGCGCCACCTCGAACTGGACCTGAACCGCACCGAGCTGGAGCGCCTGGTACGCCCGGTGATCGAGCGTTGCCGCGGTCCGGTCGAGCAGGCGTTGCATGATGCGGGCATCACCCCCAAGGATGTGAACCGCATCGTGTTTGTCGGCGGCCCGACGCGCATGCCGGTGGTGCGCAGCTATTTCGAGGAGCTGTTCGGACGCAAGGCCGAGATGGGCGTCGACCCGATGGAATGCGTCGCCGCCGGTGCCGCTGTGCAGGCCGGCGTGCTGGGTGGAGAAGTCAGCGGCATCGTGCTGGTGGACGTGACGCCGCTCACGCTGGGCGTGGAAACGCTGGGCGGCATCGCCACGCCGCTGATCGCGCGCAACACGCCGGTTCCGGTCAAGCGCTCCGAGACTTTCACCACCGCCGCCGACATGCAGACCAGCGTCACGATCCATGTATTCCAAGGTGAGCGTCCGATGGCGGGAGACAACACCAGCCTCGGCGAATTCAACCTGACCGGCCTGCCCCCGGCGCCGCGCGGCATCCCCAAGATTGAGGTGACTTTCGATATCGACTCCAACGGCATCCTCGGCGTTTCCGCGAAGGACATGGCCAGCGGCAAATCGCAATCGATCAACATCAGCGGCTCCACGCGACTCTCGGAAGACACCAAGAAGCGCATGGTGGAAGATGCCGAACGCTATGCCGATGCGGACAAGAAACGGCGTGAGGACGCGGAAAAACTCAATGCCGCGGATGCCGGCTGCTACGAAGCCGAGAAGATGCTCGCCAATTTCGCCGACAAGCTCACCGATGAGTTGAAGAAGCGCATCGAGACCGCGTTGCGCGCAACCAAGGAAGCGCTGCTCAAAAAAGATGTCAGCCTCGCCACGGAACGCGCGGAAGCGTTGCGAAAAATTTTGCAGGAAGCCGGGGCGGTGCTCTATTCGCAAACAGGCCAGGCCAGCAAAGGCGGCCCCTATGCGGAAACCCGCTGGGAAGGGCCGGAGCCACCCCCCAATGTGGGTGCCGCGACGGGCGAACCGCGCCCGAGCGGATCGGGCCCGCGCGGCAAGGTGGTGGATGCCGAGTATCGGGAAAACTCATAGAGCCAAAAAAATAATCCGTTCAGGAAAAAATTGGCTATGGCTTGGGTGGCTATATTGGTTCGTTAACGCCACCGCTTAAAGCTTGGCCTGAAAGGTTTCTAAAGATATGGAAATCAGGAAAATCACCATCCTCGGCGGCTATGGAAGAGGCGGGGAAGAGGAGTTGGTCGATCAGGTTGACCTTGAAATGGGTGACCTGCTCAGCATCGTCGGCCCGACCGGCTCTGGGAAAACTGCGCTGATCAACGATATCGGCCTGTTCGCCGCTGAAGACACACCCTCCATGAGGCGCATCCTCATCAACGATGCGGCACCGGCAGAAGAATTTCTGGATGACCCCGCCAAGAACCCCATCGCGCTGATCACCCAGCATACCGGCTTCCTTTCCGACGTAACGGTCGCCAATTTTCTCGACATTCACGCCAAGATAAGGAAGCATGGCAACCACGACGCGGTGATTGCCGACATCCTGGAATTTGCCAACCAGATCACCGGTGAGCCGATTATCCTCGATAGCGCCATGACCGAATTATCGGGCGGGCAGAGCCGCGCGCTGCTGATTGCGGATGCGGTGATCATCGGCAATTCGCCGATTATCCTGCTGGATGAAATCGAGAACGCCGGCATCAACCTGACACGTGCATTGGAGATGCTGCGGAAATATGAAAAGATTTTCATCTTTGTTACCCATGACCCGAGAATAACCCTGTCCTCCGACTACCGCATCGTGATGAAAGGAGGGGCAATGCAGGATGCGATAACCACCAGCCCGGAAGAAAAGCGCATCGGCGAGAAGATCACGGCACTGGATAAGATCATAGTAGGCCTGCGCGACAGGATCAGTTCCGGAGAACACATGCTGGAAAAAGAATTCCAGTCCATCATGGATATGGCCTGGCTAACATAAAGGGCGCCTCTGAAAATTCGGGGTTCGCCCAAATGCAAGGCGCGGAAAAAATTTTACCGCACCGCATATGGTTAATATGTTAGCAAGACATTTTTTACGCAACACAGTAGTTGGGATGAAATCTGGATTTTCAGAAATACCCTTAGGAGTCCATCTTGAAACTCATCATGTGTGCAGGCCCACCCACCAGCGGCAAGACCACCGTGCTGCGGCAGGTTGTGCGCAGGCTGCTAAAAAAGGGGCGCCGTCTCGCCTATCTCAAGATCGACGTCCAGTTCGCTGATGAGGATGAGGTATTCCGCGACGAATTCGGCATCCCCGCCAGAAAAGTTTATTCCGGCGAACTGTGCCCGGATCATGCCAGCGTGCTGGTGCTGGGGGATGCGGTGAAGTGGGCTGAAGAAGAAGGCGCAGACCTGATCGTCGAAACTGCCGGGCTGTGCCTGCGTTGCGCGCCCTACATCGCGGGCTCGCTTGGCATTGTCGTGCTGGAGGCTACCAGCGGCATGAACCTGCCGCGCAAGATCGGGGCCATGCTGGCGCTCGCGGACATCGCCGTGGTGACCAAGATCGATCTGGTATCGCAGGCAGAACGGGAGGTCTTCCGCGCCAACATCATGGATGCCGCCCGGATCGATGTGCTGGAGGCCGATGCCCTGCGCGGCATCGGCATAGACCGCCTGGTGCGCAGGATAGAGCGGGCGGAAGACATAAAGAAACCGCTCATGCTCAAGGGCAGCCCGCCCGTGGCGACCTGCACCATCTGCGCCGGCAAGAAAGACATCGGCTGGGAGCATCACTTCGGGGTGCTGCGCAAGCTGGATTCCGACCTGTTCTACCGGGGTGAATAATGCAAAACAATGTTCTCAAAATACTGGAATCGCTACCGGAAAAAAACTGCGGGCAGTGCGGCTTCAAAACCTGCGCGGAGCTGGCGGAATTCGCCGCCTCGCATCCAGACACGCTGAAGCGATGCATTTACCTGGAAAAACTGCTGGCTGATGCGGAAAAATTCTGGCCCAAAACAGAGGAAATCACCTGGGCCGATGCGCTGGGCAGGGAGTATGAATTCATTCTGGAGCAATTTCCGGATGACCCGGGGCCGCGCGAAACCATCGTTCCGCTCAACCCGGCCAACATCGAAAAGCTTGCGGTCAAGAAGGGCGACATCCTGTACGGTCGCCCTTCGCTGGTCGGCTGCCCGGTCACCCATGCGGGAGTGGTGGTCGAAGAGCCGGACTATCTCAACGGCGCCATCACCTGGTGCGTGGTGGGGCCTCTGGCTGCAAGAGAGCAAGGCCGCGAGATCGGCTATTACCAGATCATCGCCTACGATGGCTTGGTGCGGCATAGCCGGGAGGAACTCCAGATCGGCAGGCGCTATTATTTTCTGCCGCGCACCTGTGTGTTGCTATCAAGACACTCGGGCCTGATCAGCGCCCTGGCAAAACGGGGAAACGAAACGCGGGTACGGTTAGAGGGTATCTGGATAAGTTAGGTATTCACTTTGCGCAAAATGCAGGAAACTTAAAAATACAAAATGGTTATTCGATAAGGAAAAAAATGACACTCCCTCTGCAACCACAACAGCTTCACCATCCCTGCGACCCCGAGCAATTCGGGTTCCAGACTACGGCGGACCTGGAAGATATGACGGAAATCATCGGCCAGATGCGCGCGATGGATGCGGTGCACTTCGGTGCCGGCATCCGCCACGAAGGCTACAATCTCTTCGTGCTCGGCCCTTCCGGCATCGGCAAGCGCAGCATGGTGCGGCAGTTCCTCGAAAAAAAGGCGGTGGACGAGCATGCGCCGGATGACTGGTGCTATCTCAATAACTTCGCCCAGCCGCACAAACCCCAGGCGCTCAGGCTGCCACCCGGCAGGGGGGCGAAACTGCGCAGCAGCATGGAGCAACTGGTGGATTATTTGCGCAGCGCCATCCCCGCGCTGTTCGAGAGCGATGAATACCGCGCCAAGGCAGGAGCGATCCAGGACGAGTTTGGCAAGCGCCAGGAGCAGGTGTTCAAGGAACTGGGAGAGGATGCCGAGAAGCAGGAGATCGTTCTGCTGCGCACCCCCGACGGGTTCGCCTTCGCGCCGACCCGCAACCATGAGGTGATTCCGCCCGGCGAATACGAGAAACTGCCGAACGAGGATAAAAAGCGGGTGGAAACGGCCATCGCCAATTTGCAGGAGCGGCTGGAGAAAATCATGCGGCAGATGCCGCAATGGCGCAGGGAGCGGCACGAGCGGGTCAAACAGCTCGACCGCGAAACGACCCTGTCGGCGGTTGGCCATCTCGTGGACGAACTGCGCGAGACCTATGCCGACCTGCCCGAGGTGCTGAAATACCTCGATGCGGTGCAGCAGGACATGGTCGACAACGTGGATGATTTCCGCAAACAGGAGGAGTCCACCACCCTCGACGGCATGACCATCGTCACCCATCAGAGCTTCCATCGCTACCAGGTGAATGCGCTGGTGACGAACGGTGAAAAACCCGGCGCGCCGATCGTCAGCGAAGACAACCCGACCTACAGCAACCTGGTCGGACGGGTCGAGCATATCGCCCAGCTCGGCGCGCTGGTCACGGATTTCACGCTGATCAAACCGGGCGCGCTGCACCGCGCGAACGGCGGCTACCTGCTGCTGGATATCCGCAAGGTGCTGGTGCAGCCGTTCGCGTGGGAAGGGCTGAAACGCGCGCTGCAATCGCGCGAAATCCGCATCGAATCGCTGGGGCAGATGTACAGCCTGGTCAGCACCGTGTCGCTGGAGCCGGAACCGATCCCGCTGGACACCAAGGTGATCCTGTTCGGCGACCGGCTGTTCTATTACCTGCTGCAGGAATACGATCCGGAATTCGGCGAACTGTTCAAGGTGGCGGCGGATTTCGAGGAGCGCATCGAACGCAATGCCGATACCCATCTGCTCTATGCGCGCCTGATCGCCACGCTGGCGCGCAAGGAAAACCTGTTGCCGTTCGACCGCGGCGCCGTGGCGAGGGTGATCGAGCACAGCGCGCGCCTGGCCGACGATGCGGAACGGCTTTCCACGCACATGCGCGGCGTGGTGGATCTGCTGCGCGAGGCCGATTACTGGGCGCGCGAAGCAAGCCACGGAACGGTGCAAGCCGCCGACGTGCAGCGCTCGATCGACACCCAGATCCGGCGGCAAGACCGATTGCGGGACCGGCTGCACGAGGCGATCCTGCGCGACACGCTGATGATCGCGACCCAGGGTGAAGTGACCGGCCAGATCAACGGCCTTTCCGTGATCGACCTGGGCAATTTCGCCTTTGCGCAACCGACCCGCATCACCGCCACCACAAGGCTGGGCGAAGGGGAGCTGATCAACATCGAGCGCGAAGTGAAGTTGTCCGGCGCGATCCACTCCAAGGGCGTGCTGATCCTCTCCTCCTTTCTCGCCGCGCGCTATGCTAAAAACCAGCCGCTGGCATTTTCCGCGAGCCTGGTGTTCGAACAGTCCTACGGCCTGGTCGAAGGCGACAGCGCCTCGATGGCCGAGTTATGCGCCCTGCTTTCCAACCTGGCGAATGCGCCGGTCAAGCAGTCGCTGGCGATCACCGGCTCGGTGAACCAGTTCGGCCAGGCGCAGACGATCGGCGCGGTCAACGAAAAAATCGAGGGGTTCTTCGACATCTGCGCGGCGCGCGGATTGAACGGCGAACAGGGCGTATTGATTCCCGCCGCCAACATCAAGCACCTGATGCTGCGCCATGATGTCGTCGCGGCTGCGGTAGCCGGAAAGTTCAGGATATACGCGGTGGAAAATGTCGACCAGGCCATCGCGATCCTGACCGGATTGCCTGCCGGGGAAGCCAATGCCAAAGGCGAATACCCCGAGGGCAGCATCAATTGCAGGGTCGCGGCACGGCTGGCCGAATTGACCAAAATCAGGCAGTCGTTTGCAAAGCAGTCCGGTAAAAAATCGGGTGCGAAGAAGCAGACTGAATGAAAAAAGCATTTTGTCCACGAAAAACACGAAAAAACCAATTGAATTTAATCTGTGAATCGACAACCGATGGATGAGTTGCTGTACCTATACAAGCTATCGCTATTTTTCGTGCCTTTCGTGTTTTTCGCGGACAGATTTCGTTGTCAGGTTTTTTTCAAGGTGATCCATTATTTCTACGCAACGTGATTACTATGAGGTGCTCGGCGTCGCGAAGGACGCCGAGCAGAAGGCGATCAAGGACGCGTTCCGCGACCTCGCGCTGAAATATCACCCCGACCGCAACAAGGAGCCGGGAGCCGAGGAGCGCTTCAAGGAAATTGCCGAGGCCTATGCCATCCTGTCCGACCCGAAAAAGCGTGCCGAATACGATGCGCGCGGGTTCGCCGGCGTGCAGGGCTTCAGCCAGGAGGACTTGTTCGGCGGCATCAATTTCGACGATATTTTCGGCGGGCTCAATTTCGACTTTGGCATGGGCAGCCCGTTTGAAGGTTTCTTTCACCGCCGCCAAAGAGGGCCGTCGCGCGGCGCAAATATCGAGGTGGAACTGTCCGTTCCGCTGGAGCGGGTGGCGAGCGGTGGCGAGGAGAAAGTCCGGTTGAGACGCCCGTCTACCTGCACGGCCTGCAAAGGCACGGGTGGCAAGGGCGGAGCCGCGCCGAAGACCTGCGAGGCCTGCAAAGGCACGGGGCGCATCACCCGCAGCAGCCGCAAGGAAAAGGAGCATATCCTGATCCAGCAGATCAGCGCCTGCACCGCCTGTCATGGACGCGGCAGCATCATCGAACATCCCTGCCCGGAATGCGGCGGCAGCGGCGAGGTGGAACAGGAAGAAGACCTGACGGTGAAGATACCGCAGGGCGTCGAGGAAGGCATGGCGCTGCGCATCCCCGGCAAGGGCATGCCAAGCCCCGAAGCGGGCGGCGTGACCGGGGATTTATTCGTGGTGGTGCATTCGCTGCACGATCCGCGTTTCGAGCGGGCCGGGGCCGACCTGCTGCGCCAGGAAACCATCCCGCTGACCGATGCCGTGCTCGGCGCCACACTGAAAGTGCCAACCCTGGACGGTTCGGCCAGCGTGACCATCCCGCCCGGCACGCAGCCGGGAGCGGTGTTGCGCCTCAAGGGGAAAGGCCTGCCGGAATTCGGCAACGGGCGTCATGGCGAACTGTATTTGCGCATCGAAGTGCATATACCGGAACAGCTTTCCCGCGAAGAACATAATCTGTATGAACAACTGCGCGCCATGGGCGGCAAACAGGGCTCACACTTCTCGAAGATATGGAAGTAACCGGAAATCATTAGGGGCATCCAAAATTATTATGGAATTCCTGAAACCGCAAGCTGCAAAAACCAATCCCGGTAGCGAGGATCATTACGCCTTGACGCGACGCCATATGGTCGAGGAAATCGTTGCGATGTCGCGTGAAACCGGCGCCTATAAGCCAAGGCCGATTTCAGCAAAAGTGCTGTCCGTCATGGCCAAGGTGCCGCGCCACCGCTTCATCCAGGAAGGGTCGGTTTACAGCGCCTATTACAACCGGCCGCTGCCGATCGGCCACGGGCAAACCATTTCGCAGCCCTACATCGTGGCGCTGATGACCGAGCTGCTGGCGTTGGACAAGCAGGATACGGTGCTGGAGGTTGGCACCGGTTCGGGCTATCAGTCTGCCGTGCTCGCCGAAATGGCAGGCAAGGTATACAGCGTGGAAATTATCGAGCCGCTGGCCGTGCGGGCGGCCAAACTGCTGGGCGATTTGGGCTATGCCAACATTCAGGTGAAGCTCGGTGACGGCAGCAAAGGCTGGCCGGAATATGCGCCATTTGACGGCATTATCGTCACCGCAGCGGCGGACCACATGCCGCAGCCGCTCGTGGATCAGCTCAAGCCGGGCGGGCGCATGGTGATCCCGGTGGGCGGCTGGTCGTATATCCAGGAGTTGATCCTGATTACGAAGGATCAGGATGGAATGATCCATCAGGAAAATGTTTTACCGGTAAGTTTTGTCCCGCTCACCGGAGGATATTAGATGCAAATGAATGCGCTACACAGCGCCGCTATTTTGCTGATGGACCAAGCCCATGTCCCTGCTTGAACTAAAAAACGTCACGCGCCGCTTTGGCGATTTCACGGCGGTGGATAACGTCAGCCTGAACATCGAGGCGGGCGAATTCTTCACCCTGCTCGGCCCGTCCGGCTGCGGCAAAACCACCATCCTGCGCATGATCGCGGGTTTCGACTTGCCCGACGCGGGGCAGATACTGCTGGACGGCAAAGATCTCGCCGATACGCCGCCGGAGCAGCGCCCGGTGCGCACCGTGTTCCAGAGCTACGCGCTGTTCCCACACATGACGGTGGCGCAAAACATTTCCTTCCCGCTGAAGATGGCGCGCATTCCCGGCAAGGAAGCGGCGAAGATGCTGCATGAAACGCTGGAGCTGGTACACCTCGCCGACAAGGCCGATGCCTATCCGCACGAACTCTCGGGCGGACAGAAACAGCGTGTGGCGCTGGCGCGCGGACTGGTCAACCGGCCGCGCGTGCTGTTGCTGGATGAGCCGCTGGGTGCGCTGGATGCCAAGCTGCGCGAGGAGATGCAGGTTGACCTGATCAACCTGCAAAAGGAGGTGGGCGTCACTTTCGTGTTCGTCACCCATGCACAGGTCGAGGCGCTGGCCCTGTCGCACCGCATCGCGGTGATGCGCGACGGGCGCGTGGAACAGGTGGACGAACCATCGAGATTGTATGGCTCTCCGCAGACCCGTTTCGTCGCCGACTTCATCGGCCACATCAACATGCTGGAGGCGCAAGTGCTGGAACCGGCACATGGCCAATTCCGCCTCGGAGTATCGGGTTTGGGCGAGATCATGACCCAGCCCTTGCACGGCGTTGCCGTCGGCAGCAAGGGCACCTTCGCCATCCGTCCGGAACAGGTGCGCATCGGCGTGCATGGCGAAATACAGGAACTGAAGAACCATTTTCCCGGCACGGTACGCCATTTTTTGTATCGCGGCGATGTGACGGTGTACAAGGTGAGCCTCGCCAACGGCGCGGTGATCGAGGCGCTGCTGCCGAACTCCGCTCCGGGGCGCGCCGAGCTGTTCAGGGTGGGCGACGCGGTAAACGTCGGCTGGCGCCACGATGCGGGAGTATTTCTGCATGAGTAGCTTTGCGCGCAAATTGTTTTCCCATGCACGGCTAGCCAAATGGGCGGTGAGCGGCCCGCCGTTTGTATTCCTGCTGCTGTTTTTCGTGCTGCCCGGCGCGATCATGGTGATCGCCTCGTTCCGCTACCCCGGCGAATTCGGCGGGCTGGCGCCGCTCACCGCCGCCGACCCCGGCACGCTTCAGGGGTTCACGCTGGAAACCTACCGCTTCTTTTTCAGCGACTTCATCTACACGGAAATTTTCATCAAATCATTTCTGGTCGCGCTCGCCACCACGCTGCTCTGCCTTATCATGGCCTACCCATTGGCGCTGCTGATCGCGCGCAGCCCGAAGAAGAGCCGCGATTTTATGGTGCTGCTGGTGATCCTGCCGTTTGCCAGCAGCTTCCTGATCCGCGTCTATGCGTGGATGATTCTGCTCGGGCCGCAGGCGGCGCTCAGCCAAATTGTGAACGGCCTGCTCGGTGCGCTGGGCATCGCGCCGGTACAACTGCTATTCTCGCCGTTCGCGGTGCTGATCTCGATGGTATATGTGCACCTGCCGTTCATGGTGCTGCCGCTGTATACCAACCTCGAGAAACATGACCCCAGCCTGCTTGATGCGGCGCAGGATTGCGGCGCGAACGCCTGGCGCCGGTTCTGGCAGGTGACGTTCCCGCTCTCCTTACCCGGCGTTTTTTCAGGCTCCACGCTGGTATTCATCCCGGTGCTGGGCATGTTTGCCATTCCCGATATCCTCGGCGGCACCGGCGACATGCTGGTGGGCAACCTGATCAAGGAGCAGTTCCTCGGCACGCGCGACTGGCCGTTCGGCTCCACGCTGTCCATCATGCTCACCATCGCGGTGCTGTTGTTCGTGTGGATTGCTGCGAAGCTGGGCAGCACCCGGGGGCGCTATGTTTAACGTGATACTCGCGCAGCGAGCCCACGCCCCCTCTCCCGCTTGCGGGAGAGGGAAGCAGGCATGGTTGGTTTCATCATCAAGGGGCAGCCATGACAGTTAGCGGCGCAGGGCACAGAGGCTTCTGGCTATGGGCGACCTCGCTCGGCGTGTATGCTTTCCTGTACGTGCCGCTGCTCATCGTGGTGGTCTACTCGTTCAATGATTCGCGCCTCAACGCCGAATGGGTCGGCTTCACCTGGCACTGGTACGACGTGCTGCTGCACGACGAAGACATGCTCGCGGCAGTCGGCAACTCGCTGTTTATCGCCACCGTGTCCAGCCTGATCGCTACCGTGCTGGGCACGATGGCCGGCATCGCCATGCACCGCTACGGTGTAAAAGCGCTGACCTTCATGGCGCTGACTCCTGTCGCGATGCCGGAGATACTGCTCGGCGTGTCATTGCTGCTGTTCTTCATCCAGGTGATCAATCTCACCCTGGGATTGGTGTCGATCATCATCGCCCACATCACCTTTTCCATCGGCTTCGTCGCGGTGATCGTGCGTGCGCGCCTGGCGGGCATCGACGAAAGCATCTTCGAGGCGGCGCGCGACCTCGGCGCCAGCCCCTGGGAAACCTTCCGCCATGTCACCTTCCCGCTGATCCTGCCCGGCGTGGTCGCCGGCGGCTTGATGGCGTTCACGCTGTCCATCGACGATTTCGTCATCACCTTCTTCACCGCCGGAGTCGGTGTGAGCACCTTGCCGCTACGCGTCTACTCGATGATCAAGATCGCCGTCACCCCGGAAGTAAACGCGGTGTCCACGCTGCTGATGCTGCTCACGCTGACCATGATCGTGCTGGCCAGCAAGTTTTCGCCCGATGTGCTGCGAGGCAAGACATGAGCAATATTTCGTTACGCGCACTGCTGCTTTTGCTACTGGCCGGGAATGCGTTCGCCGATGATGTGCTGCACCTGTACAACTGGAACAACTATATCTCCGCCGAGACGGTGGCGCGCTTCGAGGCGCAGTGCGCGTGCCGCGTGGTGCAGGACTATTATTCCGACAACGAGGAGATGCTGGCCAAGCTGGCGGCGGGCGCGACCGGCTACGACATCATCGTGCCGACCGGCAACGCGATGGAATCGCTGATCCGGCAACAGGCGCTGCGCCCGCTCGACAAATCAAAACTGCCCAACCTGAAAAACATCAACCCCGCCTATCTCGATACCGCCTTCGATCCGGGCAACCGGTTCTCCGTGCCCTACGCCTACACCCTCACGCTGCTCGGCTACAACGTGGAGAAGATGCACGAACTGGGGCTGCCCACCGACACCTGGGCGGTAATCTTCGAGCCGGAATATCTGGTAAAAGTGAAAGGCCGCGTCACCGTGCTCGACTCGCAGCGCGAGCTGATGGCGGCGGCGCTGAAATACCTCGGCTATTCGGCGAACGACACCGGCGAGGCGCACTGGAAACAGGCGCGCGACCTGATCATCCGCGCCAAGCCGTATTGGGCGGCGTTCAACGCATCGAGCTATATCAAGGAGCTGACCGTCGGCAATATCTGGCTGGTGCACGGCTACTCCAACGACATCTTCCAGGCCAATCTCGACGCGCAAAAAGCCGGCAGGAAATTCAGCATCGCTTCCAGCATCCCGAAGCAGGGCGCGGTGCTGTCGCTCGACTCCATGGTGTTGCACAAGACCGGCCCGCGCCCCGATCTCGCGCTCCGCTTCATCGATTACATGCTCGAAGGCAGCAATTCCGCCGAGCTGACCAACCTGATCGGCTCCGGCAATCCCAACCTGGATGCGCTGCGCCACATCAAACCGGAGATCGCGCAAAATCCGGCGATCTTTCCCGACGCGCAACATCTGGCGCATCTGGAAATGCTGCGCGACCTGAATCGCCACCAGCGCCGCGTGCTGTCGCGCATGTGGACCGAAATCAAGCTGAGGTGATTCCATCCATGTCACTACGACACCTCCCATGAACCGGCTCAATGAGCAAAATATGAAACGCCGTTTCGCCCTGTGCGCATTCCTGTTTCTCTGCTTTGCCCTCCCGGCGCAGGGCGGGGGATTTGACGCGCAGCGCCGCCAGATGGTGAAAGAAGTGTTGGTCGATACGGCCGCCACAGCCTCATACAGCGGCAGTCGCGCGCTCAGCCCGGAAGTCGTCGCGGCAATGGGAAAAGTGGAGCGTCATCGCTTCGTGCCTGCCACGCTGGCTGCGGTCGCGTATCTCAACCGTCCCATTCCGATCGGCCATGGGCAGACCATTTCGCAACCGTTCATCGTGGCGCTGATGACCGAGCTGATGAAAATAAAAAAAGGCGACAGGGTGCTGGAGATCGGCACCGGCTCCGGCTATCAGGCGGCGGTGCTGGCGGAAATCGCCGGATCGGTTTACACCATCGAGATCATCGAGCCGCTCGGACAAGAAGCGGGCGAGCGGCTGAAATCGCTCGGCTACCGCAACGTGGAAACGCGGGTAGGCGACGGCTACTACGGCTGGCCGCAAGCGGCGCCGTTCGACGCGATCATGGTGACGGCTGCCGCCAGCCATGTGCCGCCACCGCTGCTCAAACAGCTCAAACCGGGCGGCCGCATGGTGATCCCGCTCGGCACGCAGTTCATGACCCAGTACCTGATGCTGGTGGAAAAACAGCAGGACGGCACGCTGACCACCCGCCAGATATTGCCGGTGCGTTTCGTCCCGCTTACCGGCGGACACTAACATGAAACTCGCGCAGCGATTCGATCGCTCCCTCTCACGCTTGCGGGAGAGGGTTGGGGAGAGGGCAATGTCGCGCCCACCATTCATCGCCATCGCCCTGCTGTCCGCCTGCGTGCTGGCCTACGAGGTGCTGCTGACGCGCCTGTTCAGCATCGTGCTGTGGCATCATTTCGCCTATATGATCATCAGCGCGGCGATGCTGGGCTACGGCGCGAGCGGCACGCTGCTCACGCTGCTGAAAGAAAAAATCGCCGCGCATTTCGGCGCGGTGTATGTCTCGACCGCAGCGGCATTGGCTGTGCTGATGCCCGCCGCATTCCTGCTGGCGCAGCAGGTTCCATTCAATCCGCTCGAGCTGCTGTGGGACAACACCCAGCCGGTAAAACTGCTCGCCATATATCTGCTGATGATGCTGCCGTTCTTCTGCGGCGGGCTGGGTATCGGCCTGGTCATGGCGCAGTTCGGCAAACAGGCATCGCGCATCTATGCCTGCGACATCCTCGGTGCGGGGGTGGGCAGCCTGGGCGTCATCGGCGTGCTGTTCCTCGTGCCGCCGCCGCAGGTGCTGGCCGCGCTCACGGCACTGGCGCTGCTGGCTGCCGCAATTGCCGTCGTCGAACTGAAGATGCGACCGAAATGGCTGCTGGAATTATTCATCGGGCTGGCCGTGCTGGCGGCGGTGGCGCTGCCCGGCATTCAGGTGCAGCCCTCTCCCTATAAGGATTTGAGCCAGGCGCTGAACATCGCCGGGGCGCGCGTGATCGAGGAACGCAGCAGTCCCTTGGGGCAGGTCACGGTGGTGGAAAACACCCGCGTGCCGTTGCGCCATGCGCCGGGGATGAGCCTCAACGCGACGAGCGAACCGCCGCCGCAGCTGGGCGTATATGTCGACGGCGACGGGCCGGCGGCGCTGACCAAATTTGACGGCAAGCCCGCGCCGCTGGCCTATCTCGACCAGCTCACCTCGGCGCTGCCCTACCATGTGCTGGCCGCGCGCGAGCAAAATGCGCCGCGCGTACTGGTGCTGGGCGCGGGTGCCGGCAGCGATGTGCTGCAGGCGCTGTACCACCGCAGTGCGGCAATCGATGCGGTGGAACTGGACCGCAACATCAGTGCTCTGGTCGGCCAGAATTTTCGCGGCTACGCGGGCAACCTTTACGCGCAGCCCGGCGTGCAGGTGTACGCGGCCGAGGCGCGCGGCTTCGTCAACCGCAGCGCTACGCGCTACGACCTGATCCAGGTCGCGCTGCTGGATTCATTCGGCACCGCCTCGGCCGGGCTGTACGGCCTGAGCGAAAATTATCTGTATACGGTCGAGGCATTGCAAGCCTACCTGAGCCGCCTCGCGCCGGGCGGCATGTTCGCCGTCACCCGCTGGCTCACGCTGCCGCCGCGCGACGCGCTGAAGCTGTTCGCCACGGCGGTGACCGCACTGGAGCGCAGCGGCGTGGCCAATCCGTCGGCAAGGCTGGCGATGATCCGCGGCTGGAAAACCGTCACGCTGCTGGTGAAGAACAGCGACTTCACCGCGCCGGAAATCGCCGCACTCAGGGAGTTCAGCCGCGCGCACTCCTTCGATCTGGCGTATTACCCCGGCATGCATGCCGACGAGGCGAACCGTTACAACATCCTGTCACAACCTTATTTCTTCGACGGAGCTACCGCGCTGCTGAGCCCGCAACGGCAGGACTTCATCGACCAGTACAAGTTCTACATCGAGCCGGCGACCGACGACCGGCCGCACTTTTTCCGCTTCTTCAAATGGAACGCCGCCGCAGAAATATTCTCGTTGCGCGAACAGGGCGGCATGTCGCTGTTCGACTGGAGCTACCCGCTGCTGGTCGCGACGCTGGTGCAGGCGCTCGCGGCAAGCGCGTTGTTGATCATCGCACCGCTGGCGTTGTCGCGCTGCCGCCGCACCTTGCCCGCCGCGCCGGTGGCACTGTATTTTCTTGCGATCGGCTTCGCCTTCATGTTCATGGAAATCGCCTTCATCCAGAAATTCGTGCTGTTCCTGTCCCACCCGCTGTACGCCGTGGCGGTCGTGCTGTGCGCATTTTTAATATTCGCCGCCCTTGGAAGCTGGATGGGGGGAAACTGGCTTGCGGGACACTGGCAGGCGGAGAACAAAGTCACGCTGGCGGTGATCGCGCTGGGCGCGTTGGCGCTGCTCTATTTAGCCATCCTGCCGCACCTGTTCCACGCGCTGATCCATTTGCCCGATGCAACAAAAATAATCATCTCCGTCGCACTGATCGCGCCGCTGGCGCTGTGCATGGGCGTGCCCTTCCCCACCGGCATGATGCGGCTGGCGGGCGCAAACGAACAATCCATTCCCTGGGCATGGGCGATCAACGGCTTCGCGTCGGTAGTGGGCGCGGTCCTCGCCACCTTGCTGGCGATCCATCTGGGTTTTGCGGCGGTAATTTTGCTGGCGGTCATAATTTATGGTTTGGCTTGTATTGCCTTGAGGAAATTTGTTGGATCGGCTGCTGCATAAATAAAAGTAAATATATTTTGAAGGATAAAACAGTTCGAACCCGGCTTCTAAAAAACTGGTAAAAGGTAAAAATGGATAATACTGCGATGACCAAAGAGGCAACCGCCATCCGCCCAAAAATCGGCCTGGCGCTGGGCAGCGGCTCGGCGCGCGGGCTGGCGCATCTGGGTGTGATCCGCGCCATTGAGGACGCGGGCATCAAGGTGGATTTCATCGCGGGCGCCAGCATGGGGGCGCTCATCGGGGCGATCTATGCCGCCGGAAAGCTGGATGAGTTGGAGGCTACTTTTCTGGCGCTGGACTGGAAAAAAACGGTTTCCTTCTTCGATGTCGTGCTGCCCAAGTCCGGCTTGCTCGACGGCGCCAGGATCAGCGAGCTGGTGCGCGCACATATCCATGCCGATGTTATCGAAGAGCTGAAAAAAACCTTTGCGGCCGTGGCGACGGATATCGTCAGCGGCGAGGAGATCGCCATCCGCAGTGGCGATGTCATCGAAGCGGTGCGCGCCAGCATTTCGGTGCCCGGCATCTTCACGCCGGTGCGCAACAACGGGCGCATCCTGGTGGACGGCGGCCTCACCAATCCGGTGCCGGTGAGTGTGTCGCGCGCCATGGGTGCGGATTTCATCATCGCAGTCGATCTCAATCACGAGATCGTTGCCGGAAAAAACATGAAACCGCTGCTGCCCGCTGAAAATGCAAGCAGCGCAGAAAGCGGTTCTTCCGGCATGCTCTCGCGCTGGGTAAGCGACTATCGCCTGTCGATGAAAGACATCAGGCAAAAACTGCTCGCCGGGGATGACGCGGCTTCGGCGCAATTCAAAAAATGGATTTCCCCGGAGCCGCTTCCCAACATCTTCGAAGTGCTGCTGGCGTCGATCAATATCATGGAAGCCCGCATCACCCAGACACGCTTGCACCTCGACCGCCCGGATGTGATCATCCAACCGCCGCTGGGGCATATCCGTTTCATGGAATTCGGGCGCGCCGAGGAGATCATCGCTATCGGCTATGAGCATACGCAGCGGCAACTGGCTGCGCTACCGCCACACATGATGCAGAAAATGAGTACTCCTCCGTGACGGAGTGGTGCGCAGCAGGTGTGTGCGCTTTGCCAAAGGACAATTTGCTAATGGGCGTTCAATACAAAGCCATCCATACCGGGGAGGACGCAAAATGAAAAACTCGGAACAATTTTGCGGCGCAGCGTGGGCTGTGATTCATCGTGCAGTCACCGGCATCTCGCCGGAACGCAAGCAGGTAGCGGGATGCGCATAATGTGGCATGTGCTGGGCATTCTGGCCGCAGCTTATGGCGGGCTTGCGCTGTTACTGTTTATTTTTCAGTCGCGTCTGGTTTTCTATCCGGAAATCGGGCGCGAGGTCAGCGCCACACCCGGCCAGATCGGCTTGCCATACGAAGACCTCCAGTTGAAAACTTCCGACGGCATCAGCCTGCATGGCTGGTATATCCCGGCTGCGCAACCGCGCGGTACGGTGCTGTTCCTGCACGGCAACGCGGGGAATATTTCGCACCGCCTCGATTCGCTGCGGATGTTTCATCGTCTGGGCTACAGCACGCTGATCTTCGATTACCGTGGCTACGGCAACAGCGGCGGTACGCCTTCCGAGCAGGGCACTTATCGCGATGCCGAGGCCGCATGGCGCTACCTGACCGAACAGCTGCACATCCCTTCCTGCCGCATCGTGCTGTTCGGCGAATCGCTGGGCGGTACCGTTGCCGCGTGGCTGGCTGGTCGCCAGAAACCGGCTGCGCTGGTGATCGCGTCCGGCTTCACTTCCGTGCCCGATCTGGGGCAGCAGCTCTATCCGTATCTGCCGGTGCGCTGGCTGGCGCGCATCCGTTACGACACGCGCGCATACCTGCGCTCTGTCGCCGCACCGGTGCTGGTCGCGCACAGCCCGCAAGATGACATCATCCCGTTCGAACACGGGCGCGCACTTTTCGCCGCGGCCAATCCGCCCAAGCAGTTCCTCGAACTTGCCGGGGGGCATAACGACGGTTTCATTTTCATGCGCGAAGCATGGGTGAAGACGCTGGAGGATTTTCTCGGTGGGCAGATGGATGCGGGCTGTAAATAAAATACCGGCTTAGCCCGGAGGACATATTGAAAACGATGGTCAAACTATTTATTGCAAAGTGCTGCGTAATCTTGTTGCTGATATCGGCTTCAGGTTGGTGTGCCGCTGCGTCTGCCACAGCGGCGGCCTCATCGCCGGTACATGCCGAAGACATCGCTGTACAGTCCGCCGACATTGAAGTTTTTGTCCGCGAGGGCTGCCCGCACTGCGCCAAGGCCGAAGCGTTCCTGACAACACTGCAACGGGAACAGCCGGAATTGAGGATTGTTGTTCGCGATGTACATCGGGAGCCGGCGGCTCTGGAGCGGTTAAAACACCTCGCCGAAGGCCAAGATACCGCGGCAGTGCGAGTGCCGGCATTTGCGCTGGGCGGGCAATTGATCGTCGGCTTTTCCGACGATGCAACCACCGGCCGGCTCATTCGCGACGGCCTCGCCAGAGCACGGCAGCAAAGCCGAAAAACAAATAATGTCACAGGCAATTGCGAGGCCGAAGAGCGCCTGACTTGCGGCGCGGATGCGCCCGTTCCTGCTGCCAGGCCGGAGATATTCGCCGTCGATTTCTTCGGCCACAGCGTGTCGCCCGATCGGGTCGGCCTGCCGCTGTTCACGCTGGCGATGGGTTTGCTGGACGGCTTCAATCCCTGCTCCATGTGGGTATTGCTCCTGATGATCTCGCTGCTGGCCCCGATGAATAACCGTTCGCGGATGCTCGCCATCGCCGGCACATTTGTCGCCGTGGAAGGCATTGCCTATTTTGTTTTCATGGCGGCTTGGCTCAATCTTTTTCTGCTGATCGGCCTGTCGCGCGCCTCGGAGATCATCGTCGCCACGCTGGCGTTGCTGGCGGGAGCGATCAATCTCAAGGACTTCCGGGCCTTTGGCCGGGGAGTCTCGCTCTCGATACCCGCTGCCGCGAAGCCGGGCATCTACGTGCGCATACGGCGCATCCTGCAAGCCGAGAATCTTGGCGGCGCGATACTCGGCGCAGCGGTGCTGGCTGTCCTGGTGCAGATCGTGGAATTCATGTGCACCTCGGGTTTTCCGGCGCTGTTCACGCGGATATTGACGCTGAGGCAACTGGATAGCCTGAGCTATTACGGCTACCTCCTGCTTTACGATCTGGCCTACATGCTCGATGACGTGATCGTTTTGTCCATCGGTGTAATTACGCTCAGCCAGCGCCGCCTTCAGGAAAAAGAGGGGCGCTGGCTCAAGCTGGTCAGCGGCCTGGTCATGGTGGGGCTGAGTGCTTACTTGCTGCTGGTTCCGCATTAAACAAGAAGCTTTGCTGCGGAGCAATTCTCCACTAGGCCCGACCCGCCGCTGGCTATAAGACAAACACCGACAGCAAACTTCTCATCGCCCTACGCCAAAATCAGCCAAACGCCGATAACACCCTTCGCGCACAAGGAACATCATTCGCACTCAGGTTTTGCATGCCGCATTAGAGGGCTGTAATGCGGCAGTTGGGATGTGTGCCTGCCAGCCAACGTTCTTCCAAGGAGAAAAGCCATGCACATCGATTTATTCATATCGCGCATCGTCCACCGCTTTCAAAAAAACATGGAAGAAGCCTGCAACTTTTTGGACAACTACATCTACTATCGAAAGCGCTCCCACGGCCACAGGACGGCATGGAGCATGGCGAAAAATACCATTAACTACACCTCATAAAAACAATGAGGCATTGCGCTTAATGGCAGGTCAAGAGCGGGAGAAGATCATGTATCAACGCATTCTGGTTCCTATAGATGGCAGTACGACTTCCACGCGGGCGTTGCAGGAAGCGATCAAGCTGGCGGCGGGCAAGGCTCAATTGCGTTTGGCTTACGTGATCGAGGAAGTCCTTTCGCTGGATGCCGAAGGCTTTGCCCTCATAGATTATTCCGCATTACAGGAAGCGGTGCGCCATACCGGCGAGCGCGCTCTGGCGCAAGCCGCCGAAATTGTGCGCCAGTCGGGTATGACACCGGAAACTGCGCTGCTTGATGTGTCCGATAAGCGCGTCGCCAGCGTGATCGACGCTGAGGCGCAAGATTGGAAGGCCGATCTGATCGTGATCGGCACGCATGGGCGTTCCGGTTTAAGCCGGTTGCTGTTGGGTAGCGTCGCGCAAGATGTGGCGCGCAGGGCATCGGTTCCCGTACTGCTGGTTCGCGCTGAATGAATCCATAAAGCTGTCTTCAAAATTGCAGCAGCCTCAATCAACTCCCGTCTCGATCATATTCGGCAAATTACACTTCGTTTCGCTGCACACATCCGCCCGTTGGCTATAGAATGACGCCATGAAATTCAGGAAACCGCCATGACCTGGAAACTCCTCATCAGCCGCCTGCTCAAAGCGCGCGTGCGTTTTTCCGAACGGCTCGCGCAGTTGTGGAAGCTCAGCTTCTATCTCTATCTCGCCGGGCTGTTCAGCGTGTTCGCGGTGCTCGACACGACGGTGCTGCACTACACCGCAAATATGCGCCAGGCGGCGTTCGACGCGATGGTGCGCTATCGCCTCCTCGTGCCCAAGCCCGACCCGGACATCGTGATCGTGGACATCAACGAGGCCAGCCTCGCGGCGATGGCCAAGGACTACGGGCGCTGGCCGTGGCCGCGCCAGGTGATGGGCGAATTCGTCGAACAAATCGAGAAGCAGCAGCCCAAGGCGGTGGTGTT
This sequence comes from Gallionella sp., assembly GCA_028714075.1. Taxonomy (GTDB): domain Bacteria; phylum Pseudomonadota; class Gammaproteobacteria; order Burkholderiales; family Gallionellaceae; genus Gallionella. The sequence continues at coordinate 227,490 of JAQTMZ010000003.1, read as the reverse complement.
CGACATCCTGTTCAGCGACGCGGACGTGTACAACCCGGACAGCGACGCCTATTTCAACGACGCCATCGCGGCGACGAACAACACCTTCTTCCCGATGCTGCGGCTCGATCCCTCCAGCGACAGCCTGAGCCAGGTCAAGCCCGCGATGATCCCCGGCGTGACCCCGCTGCCCGGCGCGCAGCCGCAAGCTGACGCGACCGTGGCGGTGGTGCTGCCGCACTTCCAGGCCGCGCTCGACGGCGGACGACTCGGCCTGCACAACATCTATCCGGATGCCGACAACGTGGCGCGCGAATACATGGTGTACCGCGACGACTACGGCTGGAAGCTGCCTTCGCTGCCGGCGCGCATCGCGCGCGAACTGGGTTGGGGCGAACCCGCCGCGCAACGCGTGCTGCTCAACTGGCGCGGCAAGCCGTTCACCTACCGCTACGTGAGCTTCAGCGACGTGTTCGCCGACATGGGCAGCAAGGACAAGAAGCGCACGCTGGACGAGTTCAAGAACAAGATCGTCATCATCGGCTCCACCGCGCCCAGCCTGTTCGACATCAAGGCGACGCCGCTGGACAAGATGCATCCCGGCGTGGAAATTCTCGCCACGGCGATCGACAATTTCAAGCACGGCGACGCGCTGCGCTTCCCGGAGTGGCGCTTCGCGTACCTGCTGCTCACGCTGGCCATCGTCTGGCTGACGGCCTTGAGTTTCTACCGCGACACGGGACGCGACAAGATCGACCGCGCGTTCGGCCTGTCGCAGTTCGTTCTGGTCGGCATCAGCTACGCCAGCATCAACCTCACCACCACCTACATCAACCTCACCGGCCCGGTCACCGTGGGTATCGCGTTTTTCACGCTGGCGCGCCTGTACTCGACGGCGACTTGGCGTGCGCTGGAAAAAAGCATGGTGCGCGCAGCAACGGCGCATGGCGGCGAATTGCAGGCCACGCTGCTGCTGATCCGGCTGGACACCACGCACAACGTGATTCGCCCCGTGGTGCTCACCAGGATTTGCCAGGCGCTGCTCAAGACCGGACGTGCAGGCAAGAGCGTGGAGGTGCTGAGCGGCGACCAGAAGGGGTTGTGGAACCTGTTCGAATACACGCTGGCGGTGTCGTGGGTCGCCAATGCCGGAGACGCCGAGGCGCAGGAAGCGATCCGGCGCGATATCGACACGCTGCTAACCGCATTGCCGGCGGTGTTGCGCCGCCATCTCGCGCAGCCGGATAATGCGGCCAGCCATTTCGTCTATCATGGAAACATTGCCGGGGGCGATGCGGCGCGCGCCGGCTGGCGCGTGATGTTCGCCGAAGCTTTGCTGGAGTGGGATAAACAGGAGAAGGGATCGACATGAAAAACATGAAACTCGTTTTAACGCTGGGCGCACTGCTGTTGAGCGGCGCGCTGCACGCCGCCGAGAGCGGCACCGCGCTCAAGGGCGACGATCTCAAGGCCGAACCGTTCCGCGACGCAAAGACGGTGGCTACGCTGGCAACCGGCGACAAGGTGGACATCCTCAAGAAGGACGGCGGCTGGTACGAGGTGAAGAGCGCCAAGGGCAAGGGCTGGGTGCGCATGCTGAGCATCCGCAAGGGCGATGCGCGCAAGGGCGGCGGCGACGCCTCCGGCGTGCTCGCACTGGCCTCGGGACGCGCCGGAACCGGCAAGGTGGTGGCGACCACCGGCATCCGCGGGCTGAACGAAGAAGAACTGAAGGCGGCCAAGTTCAACGAGGAAGAAGTGAAGCGCGCCGAGTCCTACGCCAGCAGCAAATCCGACGCGGCGAAATTTGCCGCGTCTGGCCAGCTCGCGGCACGTCCGTTCGATTACCTGCCTGCGCCGAAATAAGGAGATTGCCATGAGCCGCAAAACTTTATGGATTCTAGGACTACTGTTCTCCACAACCGCATGGGGCGCAAACCCGTTCGAGCAGCAATTGATGAATACGCTGAAACAGGGCGTGCAGGAAAAGGTGACCGGCAAGCCCGCCACCTCGGTCGAAGAGGAAACCGCCATCGGGCGGCAGATCGCCGGAAACCTGCTCGGCGCCGCGCCGCTGGTCAAGGATGTGAAGCTGCAAAAGTACGTCAACAGCGTCGGACGCTGGGTCGCCGACCAGAGCGAGCGGCCCGATCTGGCCTGGCATTTCGGCGTGATCGAATCGAACGACGTGAACGCGTTCGCCGCGCCCGGCGGCTACATCTTTCTCACACGCGGCCTGTACCGGATGTTGCAGAGCGAGGCCGAACTGGCCGGAGTGCTGGCGCATGAGGTCGGCCATGTGATCCGCCAGCATCACCTGAAAATTTTGCAGCAGGGCAAGCTGCTCGACCTGGGCAGCCAATTGGTCGCCAAGAACGTCGGCGGCAACGACAAGGTGCAGGGATTGATCGGCAGCGGCGCGGAGATCGTGTCGCGCTCGCTGGACAAGGAAGCCGAATTCGAAGCCGACCGCATCGCCGTCGTGCTCGCCACGCGCGCGGGTTACGACGCGTTCGGCCTGCCCACGGTACTGCAACAGATCGGCCACTTCGCCAAGGACGATGGCGGCGTCGCGCTGCTGTTCAAGACCCACCCGCACCCCGATGACCGCCTGGGCAAACTGGGAGTCGCGATGGGCGAGAGCTTCGATGCGGTGAAGGGCAAGACGCTGGAGAAGCGGCTGTATCGGATCAAGTAGGAGCGGGAAACACTTGGCTGGTGGCGTGCTGCTAGTCAGGGGTGCTGGAGCATCCCCCACAACGAAGGGTTATGCCTCATAGGCACCACCTTCTGGTGTAGAAAATCCAACGCACTTTGCAACTGCGTAGGTGATGCGCCTATTCTGGTCCTCCGACATCCCGAGCCATTCAGTCATCTCGTTCAGCCCGGGGAACTGCCGCTCTAGGAATTGGGCAACGCCCTTAGTTTCTATGATTACCCTGCGAGTAACTTGTCGCGTCGAGCGATCACTTTCCCATGACACGCCAGTGAGACAAAGCCCAATGATTCTGAGCGATGACCTTGCGGAGTCTGCGGCAGCGAAGAACAGCAGATTCGGAATTGCCTGTTCAAGTAGAGCAACATACTGCCTGACTTCTTCGATCTCGAACACCTCCCTCGGGTCGTCGTCATAGCCTGAGAATGTGAACTCGATCTTACCTTGGCACTCGTAGGCAAGTTCCTTTGTCGTGCAAAGATGTTTAATGAAATCCCTTACGCGCACAACCGATTTACTTCTAACCTCAGCGATATCTATTGCGTAGAAAACGCGTGATGCGTCTACGATCATTTTGTTCAGCGCCCAGTACTCCTCAAGTTCGGAGAGTGCATCATGGGATGATCTAAGCAATGAAAGAAGAGCTTTCTTTGACGTGCGAAACACGTTCTCTTGTGGCACTGTCATGTGCCAACCACTCTTGGTGCGAGTGGTTTTTTCTGGTGAGAAGGTTTCCCAATAGCACTCACCCGATTCTGGGTCACACAAGACGATGATGACCGGGAGTGGGTAGTTCGATAGGTAGTTGAAGTGCTTGAGCTCACCGCGATAGACATACCCCCATCTATTCTTCTCCTTTGTAAAAGATGCGCCGTGCTTAATTTGGATGCCAAGCATTTGACCTGTAACCGCACCGTCGTCTTGAACTACCTCAATATGGGCGTCAATTCCGAAATCATGTTCTTGGTGGTTGCGCTTAAATAGCCAGCCGAATTCGTCATGGACAATTCCAGACAAGAGATTGACGCCGCGCTCGCCTTGTTTAGCGCCGTGGGTGTAGGTAGGAAAACCGCTAGTCATGAGGCATAACGTTAAGTAGCCCCTAATAAAGAACCTAATCTTTTATCAGGGTAAATGGATAAAACTTGGTGATTCAATTTCGCTCAAACGGCTTGGGTGCACACTAACCCGCACATGTCATACGGTCAATATGCCGAAAGGCCTATTTTGCAGGGGAAGATGCTGCGAAAAGGGTGGTAGTAGTCAGGCGCGCAGTTTTTTCTTGGCGATATCCCAAGACACAAACATGGCCTGATTTTCCGTATGTGCATGTTCGGCGTCTTTTAGTGCCTGCGCATGCCATTCGGGTGAGGTGAGCGCTGCCGGATCGCGCGCCAAGTCATCCCAGATCGCCTCCATCATGCGCAGCTTCTCTGTGCGGGTCAGACTTTCTATACTCAACATGGCACACCCCTTGTTCGAACCGAAGTGGATTCTACAAGCACACTACTAAAGCAGCGCAACTGGAGCGGGTGAAGGGGATCGAACCCTCGTATGCAGCTTGGGAAGCTGCCGTTCTACCATTGAACTACACCCGCATGTAGTAGAATACGACGCGCATTTTAACACGGTCATCGGCAATTCAGAGAGTCCCCCCGAGAGAGAATCACAAAGTGATAACGGTCAGCATCAACGGCGTAGCACGCCAGCTTCCCAGCTCCACCAGCATTGCCGCGCTCATCGCAGAGATGGGCTTGGTCGGCAAGCGCATCGCGCTGGAACGCAACGGCGAGATCGTGCCGCGCAGCGCATTTGCCACGGAGCAGTTGGCGGAGGGCGACAGGCTGGAAGTGGTCGTGGCGGTGGGCGGCGGTTAGCCTGATACCACTCACTTAACCGTTCGTGGTGAGCTAGTCGAACCACCCGCCACTCACCCAAGACCCTTCGACAGGCTCAGGGCGAACGGAATTATTATTAAGCAAACAGCAACTGTATGAACAAGGAAAATAGAATGAACGAAAATCTGGTTATCGCGGGCAAAAGCTACTCATCCCGGCTGCTGGTCGGCACGGGAAAATACAAGGATTTCGCCGAGACCAAGGCGGCGGTCGATGCCAGCGGCGCGGAGATCGTCACCATCGCGATCCGGCGCAGCAACATCGGGCAGAACCCCAACGAACCGAGTCTGCTGGAGATTCTGCCGCCGTCGCAATATACGCTGCTGCCCAACACGGCCGGTTGTTACAGCGCCGCCGATGCGGTGCGCACGCTGCGTCTGGCGCGCGAATTACTGGAGGGGCACAGCCTGGTCAAGCTGGAAGTGCTGGGCGACCCGCAGTCGCTGTACCCGAACGTGATCGAAACCGTGGCCGCCGCGAAGACGCTGGTAGCGGAAGGCTTTCAGGTGATGGTCTATACCTCGGACGACCCGATCATCGCCAAGCAACTGGAGGACATCGGCTGCGTGGCGATCATGCCGCTGGCGTCGCTGATCGGCTCCGGCATGGGCATCCTCAATCCGTGGAATTTGCAACTCATCATGGAGCGCGTGCAGGTGCCGGTAATCGTCGATGCCGGCGTCGGCACCGCATCGGATGCCGCCATCGCGATGGAGCTAGGCTGCGACGGCGTGCTAATGAACACCGCGATCGCCGCCGCGCAACAGCCGGTGCTGATGGCCGGCGCGATGAGGAAGGCCGTGGAAGCCGGGCGCGAGGCTTATCTCGCCGGGCGCATGCCGAAGAAACTGTACAGCGCCAGCCCGAGTTCGCCGACAGCAGGAATCATCGGCTCAACGCACAGCTAAATCAAAACCTTCTTTCGCAGATTACGCAGATTAAACAGATTAAAAACCGGGAAAAATCTGCGTAATCTGCGGACAGTCATTGTTTCTTTAACGCCATGACCAATCCATCCGAACTCAAAAACAGGCACATCCGCAGTTTCGTGCTGCGCCAGGGCCGCGTCTCGCCCGCGCAGCAACGCGCCTGCGACACGTTGCTGCCGCGCTTCGGCATCCCATATTCAACGCAGCCGCTCGACCTGAATCAGGCCTTCGAGCGCACTGCGCCGAAGATACTGGAGATCGGTTTCGGCATGGGCGACAGCACCGCGACCATCGCGCTGGCGCACCCCGAGAACGACTACCTCGCGCTGGAGGTGCATACCCCCGGCGTGGGCAACCTGCTCAAGCTGATCGACGCGCAACAGATCGGCAACATCCGCATTATTAAGCACGATGCTGTGGAAGTGCTGCGCGACATGCTCGGCGATGCGACGCTGGACGGCGTGCATATTTTTTTCCCCGACCCGTGGCACAAGGCGCGCCACAACAAGCGCCGCCTGATCCAGGCGCCGTTCATCGCGCAACTGGTGCAGAAGCTCAAACCCGGCGGCTACATCCATGTCGCGACCGACTGGCAGGACTATGCCGAACAGGTCTTGACGGTGTTGAGCGCGGAGCCGTTGTTGGAAAACACGGCGGCAGATTATGCGCCGCGCCCCGCCTATCGCCCGCTCACCAAGTTCGAGAAACGCGGCATCAACTTGGGGCACGGGGTTTGGGACTTGGTGTTCCGGCGCAAAAAATAAGGTGTTTTTGTAGGAGCGAGCCATGCCCGCGAACATCGCTATCGCGGGCATGGCCCGCTCCTACAACATCATTTATTAACCAGGAATATCTCCAGCAGATCATTCAAAAACCGTTGCCCCATCTGCGTCGGTGCAATGCGCTGATGATCGCGGAATAACAGCCCGCGCTTCTCGGCATCATCCAGTTCGCGGCGAATAATGGCCAGCGGCAGGCTGGTGCGCTCCTGGAACAACACGCTGGCGAAGCCTTCGTTCAGGCGCAGCGCATTCATCATGAACTCGAATGCCAGTTCGTCGCGCGGCACGTCATGTTCACTGTGCAGCGGCGCACCTTTTGCCACCTGTTCCATATAGGTCTGCGGCTGTTTGTGGCGCGCTTGGCGAATCACCTTATCGGGAAAACTCAGCTTGCTGTGCGCGCCCGCGCCGATGCCGAGATAATCGCCGAACTGCCAGTAGTTGAGATTGTGTTTGGCGCGGCGATTCGGTTGCGCGAAAGCGGAAGTCTCGTAGTGCTGGTAGCCGTGCGCCGCCAGCAGCTCCTCGATGCGCTGCTGCATGTCGCTGCTCGCGTCGTCGTCCGGCAGCGAGGGAGGATTGAGGTGGAACAGCGTGTTCGGTTCCAGCGTCAGGTGGTAGCAGGACAGGTGTTGCGGCGCGAACGACAGCGCGGTCTGCACATCCTGCAACGCTTGCTCCAAAGATTGGCTCGGCAGCGCATACATCAGGTCGAGATTGATATTGTCGAAATGCTGCCGCGCAATTTCAATCGCACGTCTGGCCTCATCGGCGCTGTGGATGCGCCCCAGCGCTTGCAGATGCGCATCGTTGAAACTCTGGATGCCCAGCGACAGACGGTTCACGCCCGCGTCGCGATACGCCGCGAAGCGTGCCGCTTCCACCGTGCCGGGATTGGCCTCCAGCGTAATCTCCGCGCCGAGATCGAGCGGCAGCAGCATGCGCACGTTGCGCAGAATCTCCGCGACACTCTCGCCGCTCAACAGGCTGGGCGTGCCGCCGCCGAAGAACACCGTATACACCTTGCGTCCCCAGATCAGCGGCAGGGCCAGCTCCAGGTCGCGGATCAGCGCCGCGACGTATTGTTGTTCAATTCCACCCTCTCCCCAGCCCTCTCCCTTCGAGGGAGAGGGAGTCCTTTTAATTTCATGCGAATTGAAGTCGCAATACGGACATTTGCGCACGCACCATGGAATATGGATATACAGCGACAGCGGCGGCAGCGCCTTAAAATTTATCGCCTGCGATTTGAGGGCGGTGGGTTGCAGGGGGTGGGTGGCCATGAATGTTGGTCTTGCAGAGGTGCGCTGAGCCGCGCGCCCTACGAAATTTTCAGCTTCTCCAGCAGCGCTCTTAACGCCTTGCCGCGATGGCTGATGGCATGTTTTTGTTCGCGCTCCAGTTCCGCGCTCATCTTGCCGAGCTCCGGCAACCAGAACAGCGGGTCGTAGCCGAAGCCGCCGTCGCCGCGCTCTTCATGCGCGATCTCGCCGTGCCATTCGCCTTCGGCGATCAGCGGTTGCGGGTCGCCGGCGTGGTGCAGCAGCACCAGCACGCAGTAGTAATGCGCGCGGCGATCCGCCACGCCTTGCATTTCCTGCAACAGTTTTTCGTTGTTGCGCCGGTCGGACTTCGGATCGTCTCCGGCATAGCGCGCGGACAGCACGCCGGGCGCGCCGCCCAAGGCTTCCACGCAGATACCGGAATCGTCCGCCAGCGCTGGCAGCCCGCTCAGGCAACTGACATGGCGCGCTTTAGCGAGGGCGTTTTCGATGAAGGTGTAGTGCGGTTCTGCGGCCTCTGCGATACCGAGTTGCGCCTGCGTCAGCACCTCGATGCCGAGCGGCTGCAACAGGAACTGGAACTCGCGCAGCTTGCCGGGGTTGTTGGAGGCGATGACGAGTTTTTGCATGTTTATGTAACGTCCTGAAAATCTTTTTGTCCGCAGATTACACAGATTAAATAGATTGAAAATCTCTATTGTTTCGGCCAGATAATCTGCGTGAATCTGTGTAATCTGCGGGCAGATGCTTTTCCGGGTTTATTTTGCCAGTGCCGCGCGCTGCATCCCGATCAGCTGTTCGATACCGGACTTCGCCAGTTCCAGCAGCGTATCCATTTCTTCACGCGAGAACGCGTGGCCTTCGGCGGTGCCCTGCACTTCGACGAAGTGGCCGTTGCCCAGCATCACCACATTCATGTCGGTGTCGCAGGCGGAGTCTTCGACATAATCGAGGTCGAGCACCGGCACGCCCTGATAGATGCCGACCGAGATCGCGGCGATGAAATCCTTGAGCGGGGTTTCCTTGATCAGCTCCTTGCCCAGCAAGCCGCTCACCGCGTCGTGCAGCGCGACGAATGCGCCGGTGATGCTGGCGGTGCGCGTGCCGCCATCGGCCTGGATCACATCACAATCAACTTGAATGGTGCGCTCGCCGAGTTTCTTCAAGTCCACCACCGCGCGCAGGCTGCGCCCGATCAGGCGCTGGATTTCCTGGGTGCGCCCGGATTGCTTGCCCTTGGCCGCTTCGCGCCCCATGCGCTCATGGGTGGAACGCGGCAACATGCCGTATTCCGCCGTCACCCACCCTTCGCCGCTGCCTTTTTTATGCGGTGGCACGCGCTCTTCGACGCTGGCGGTGCAGATCACTCTGGTGTCGCCACATTCGATCAGCACCGAGCCTTCGGCGTGTTTGGTGTAGCCGCGAGTGATACGGATGGTGCGTAATTGACTGGGCGATCTCTGGCTGGGGCGCATGATGAATACTCGATAAAGTGGTTAAGGGGGAGTGGAAATTTCCAGAATATGGCAGACGGGCTGGGCGGTATCGTGTGCCGCTTCGCCCTCGCCCCAGCGCACCGCTATGCCGGTGATGTTGTCGGACTTGCCGTTTTCGCGCTCCAGGGCGCGCACGACGAGATTATCCAGCGCCTCGGAGACGGATTTTGCGGCAAATGCCTTGGCGAATTCCTCATCGGCAAACGGCCCCCACAGGCCATCGCTGCCGAGCAGCAACACATCGCCGGATTGCAGCGCGGCGGGTTCACCGGGTTCCATGTAAAACATGTCCTGGTGGCCGCCGAGACAATTGGTGATCTGGTTGCGCTGCGGGTGGACACGCGCTTCCTCGGCAGAAATCGTACCCCACTCAAGCCACTGCTGCACCATCGAGTGATCGCGCGTTTTGGCCAATACCGCGCCGTCGCGCAGCATGTAAAGGCGCGAGTCGCCGGCATGCCCCCAATATATCTTGCCATCCTGAATCAGCGCGGCCACGCATGTCGACCCGGGGGCATTACCCAATGCCTTATCGTGCACAAGGTTCACGATACGCTCGTGGGCGTGGCGCATGGTGCCCAGAATAAACTCTTTGGGGTCGGCGATGCGCGGTTGCGCATCCCGGCCGAACGATTCGACAAAAGTCTCGATAATCAAATCCGCGGCCAGCTCGCCGTGCAAATGCCCGCCCATGCCGTCCGCCAGCACCAATAGCAATGCGTCGCTGCTGTAGGCATAAGCGGCGCGATCCTGATTATATTTGCGGTTGCCGATGTGGCTGGCCTGGTATATCGAGAAATTCATGGGCAAACAAAATTTGACAGACCCCAATCGTAATATAATGTGCCGCTTCAGCACAGCCTTTTATTTGGTGCCTTTACCATGATTCTAAGCATGACCGGCTATGCCACCGCCAGCGCGGAACTCGACAGCGGCTCGCTGACGCTGGAATTACGCGCCGTAAACCATCGCTATCTGGACGTCCAGTTGCGCATGCCGGACGAATTGCGCGGCTTTGAAGGCGCGCTGCGCGAAGCGATTTCCGCGCAGTTGCAGCGCGGCAAGGTGGAATGCCGCATCAACTATGCGGCGCGCGGCGCACAAAGCGGTGCGGCGCTGAATCGCGGCCTGCTGCAGCAACTTGCCGCATGGAACAACGAAGTGCAAACCGCCCTGCCCGATGCGCGCAGCCTGAGTGTGGCCGATGTGCTGCGCTGGAGCGGCGTTCTGGAAACGCCCGGCGTATCCGCCGACGAACTGCGCGCCGCGTTGCTCGACCTGTTGCAGGAGGTATTGCAGGAATTCTCCGCGTCGCGCGCGCGCGAAGGCGAGAAGCTCAAAGATTTTTTGTTGCAGCGCGTGGACAAGATCGAAGCGTTGCGCAGCGGCGTGATGCCGCATGTTCCCGCCGCAGTCGCCGCTTACGAACAAAAGCTCACCGCGCGGCTGCGCGATGCGCTCCAGAATGCCGTAACCCAGGATATATGGGACGAGCGCATCCGCCAGGAAATCACGCTGTTCGCCAGCAAGATCGATGTCGATGAAGAATTGTCGCGGCTGGCCAGCCATCTCACCGAAATGCGCCGCATCCTTGCGCAGGGCGGCGCGGTGGGCAAGCGGCTGGATTTTCTGATGCAGGAACTGAACCGCGAAGCCAACACCCTCGGCTCAAAATCGGTGGATGCGGAAGTGTCGCGCAACGCGATGGAGATGAAAATACTCATCGAGCAAATGCGCGAACAAATTCAAAATCTGGAGTAAGTTCGGGAGTAAATCATGTCGGGAAATTTATTCGTCATCAGCGCGCCTTCCGGTGCGGGAAAAACCAGCCTGGTACATGCCCTGCTCAACATCAACCCGCAGATCGATTTGTCGGTTTCCTACACCACGCGCGACCCGCGCCCGGGAGAGCAGGACGGCAAGGCTTATCATTTTGTCAGCCGCGAGACTTTTCTCGCGATGGCGAAACGCGGCGAATTTCTGGAAAGCGCGGAAGTCTACGGCAATTTTTACGGCACATCGCAAACCTGGATCAGCCAGAAAAATGCCGAGGGGCGCGATGTCCTTCTGGAAATCGACTGGCAGGGCGCGGCGCAAGTGCGCCGCTTGTTTCCAAAATGCATCAGCATTTTCATCCTGCCGCCGTCCCTGGAGGCGCTGGAACAGCGCCTGAAAGGGCGCGGCAAGGACAATGAAGAGGTGATCGCCAAGCGTATGGCGGCGGTGCGCGAGGATGTCGCCCATGTCGCCGAGTTCGATTATGTTATCATCAACGACAATCTGAATGAGGCATTGCGCGAACTGAATGCCGTGGTGCTTTCCGCCAAACTGCGCTGCGCCGCACAATTAACCCGCTATCAGACCCTCATTAACCAGTTACAACACCCGGAGTAAATCATGGCCCGCATTACCGTCGAAGAATGTCTCACGCATATCCCGAACCGCTTTGAACTGACGCTGGTCGCCGCTTATCGCGCGCGCCAGCTGGCCAATGGCGCGAACCATCTGGTAGGAGAAAGCAATGACAAGCCTACCGTCGTCGCGCTGCGCGAAATCAGCGAAGGCAAGGTGGGCAAGGAAATTCTTAACCGCGGACAGGCATGACCGGGGGGTTAAAAACTGCCTTACCCGGCATGGCTGCGCTGCTCTGCCGTCGCCCGCTACGTTTTTCATTTCCCTGTTAAGACCGTGATTCTCCATGGCCGACGCAGATCTGCTTATCGGGGAAGTCGCCGCCTATCTTAAACCGCAGGATGTCGAGCACATCCGTGAAGCGATTGAATTCAGCCATGCCGCGCACCAAGGCCAGACGCGCCAGTCCGGCGACCCGTACATCTCCCATCCAATTGCCGTAGCGCGCACCCTCACTACCCTGCACCTCGATGTCCAGGCGATCATCGCCGCGTTGCTGCACGATGTGGTGGAAGACACCAAAATCACCGCCGAACAGATCGCCGAAAAATTCGGCAAGCCGGTCGCGGAACTGGTCGACGGGCTGAGCAAGCTGGATCGCATCCGGTTTGAGACGCGCGAGGATGCGGAGGCGGAGAATTTCCGCAAGATGCTGCTGGCGATGGCGCGCGATGTGCGCGTCATTCTCATCAAGCTGGCCGACCGCCTGCACAACATGCGCACGCTGGAATCCATGCCGCACGAAAAATGGGAGCGCATCGCCCGCGAGACCATGGAAATCTACGCGCCGATCGCCAATCGTCTCGGCCTGAACGACATTTACCGCGAGCTGCAGGATTTGAGTTTCAAGCATCTGCACCCCAACCGCTATGCGGTGTTGTTCAAGGCCCTCAAGGTTGCACGCGGCAACCGCCGCGAAGTGGTCGGCAAGATACTCGACGCGATCCGGCAACGGCTCGCCGAGCAGCATATCCAGGCGGATGTCACCGGGCGCGAAAAAAACATTTACAGCATCTACAAGAAGATGCAAAGCAAATCGTTGGCCTTTGCCGAAGTTCTGGATATCTACGGCTTCCGCGTGCTGGTCAACGATTTCGCTGCCTGCTATCTGGCGCTGGGCGCGCTGCACGGCCTGTACAAGCCGATTCCCGGCAAGTTCAAGGATTACATCGCCATCCCCAAGGTGAACGGCTACCAGTCGCTGCACACCACGCTGTTCGGGCCGTTCGGCACGCCTATCGAAATCCAGATCCGCACGCACGAGATGCACAAGATCGCCGCCGCCGGCGTGGCGTCGCACTGGCTGTACAAGAGCGGGCATTTTTCGACCAACGACCTGCACAAGAAAACCCACCAATGGCTGCAGGAGCTGCTGGAAAGCCTGAGCCAGAGCAGCGACTCTTCGGAATTTCTGGAACACCTCAAGGTGGATCTGTTCCCCGACGAGGTGTATGTGTTCACGCCCAAGGGCAAAATACTCTCGCTGCCGCGCGGCGCGACGGCGGTGGATTTCGCTTACAGCGTGCATACCGACATCGGCAACCGCTGCATTGCCGTCAAGGTGAACCATGAACTGGCGCCGTTGCGCACCGAGCTCAGGAACGGCGACCGCGTGGAGATCATCACCGCGCCGCATGCCAAGCCGAACCCGGCCTGGCTGGGCTATGTGGCTACCGGCAGGGCGCGCGGGCACATCCGCCACTTCCTTAAAACCATGCAATCGGGAGAATCCGCGCAGCTCGGCGAGCGGCTGCTCAACCAAGCGCTGCAAACTCTGGGAGTTAAACCGCAGGACATGGACGAGGCGCATTGGGACAAGCTGCTCAAGGATACCGGCGTGAAATCGCGCCAGGATCTTCTGGCCGATATCGGTCTGGGCCGCCGCCTCAACATGGTGGTGGCACGGCAACTGGCAAGGGTCGGCGATGCCGCACCGAGTGAAACGGCGGCCAACACGGTCATCACGATACAGGGCACGGAAGGCATGGCGGTGCAGTTCGCCAAGTGTTGCCGACCGATCCCCGGCGACCCGATCATCGGTGTGATCAAGAGCGGCCAAGGGCTGGTGGTGCACACCCACGACTGCCCGGCATTGCGCAAAGGGCGCAGCGGCAGCGAACAATGGCTGGATGTGGTGTGGGACAAGAACATCACGCGCCCCTTCGAGGTCGGCATCAAACTGGTGGTCGCCAACCAGCGCGGCGTGCTGGCGAAAGTCGCCGCCGCGATCGCCGAAGCGGAATCCAATATTGAGAACGTCAACTTCACCAATGAAGGCGAGTACACCGCGCTGCATTTCACGCTGCAAGTGAATAACCGCCTGCACCTCGCCAACATCATCCGCAGCCTGCGCAAGATACCGGAAGTGATGCGCATCATCCGGTAGCCCGGATAAGCTTGCCGGAAATTTTGCATATCGCGCATTTGTGCGGCATTATCGCGCTGGAATCAATAACGCGCTAAATTTCGGATGGAAAGCTCACTCTCGCTGGTTCTCATTCTGCTTGCCACCGCCGTGATGGTGGTGGTGCTGTGCCGCATCCTGCATTTGCCGGCGATGCTGGGCTATCTTGCGGTCGGCATCCTGATCGGACCGCATGCCTTGGCGTGGATTCCCGATACGGTGGAAACCCGGCATCTCGCCGAGTTTGGCGTGGTGTTCCTGATGTTCAGCATCGGCCTGGAATTCAGCCTGCCGCGCCTGATGGCGATGAAGCACACGGTGTTCGGCCTGGGCGGCGCACAGGTAGGCGCGACCATGCTGCTGGTCATGGCTGCCGCTGCCTTGTTCGGTCTGGATTGGCGCGCCGGCCTGGCATTGGGCGGGGTGCTGGCGATGTCTTCCACCGCCATCGTCAGCAAAATGCTGGTCGAGCGCGCCGAACTTAACCTGCCCTACGGCCAGCAGATGATGGGCGTGCTGCTGTTCCAGGACCTCGCCGTCGTCCCGCTGCTGATCATCATTCCCGCGCTGGCGTCGAACCCCGGCGACCTGTATGCCACGCTCGGCTATGCGACACTCAAGGCGGCGGTGGTATTGCTGGTGCTGCTGGTATTCGGGCAGCACGTCATGCGCCAATGGTTCCACGTCGTGGCGCGGCAGAAATCCTCCGAACTGTTCATGCTCAACGTGTTGCTCATCACGCTGGGGCTGGCTTACATCACCGAGCTGGCCGGGCTGTCGCTGGCGCTGGGCGCATTTGTCGCGGGTATGCTGATCTCGGAAACCGAATACCGCTACCAGGTGGAAGAAGACATCAAGCCGTTCCGCGACGTGCTGCTCGGCCTGTTCTTCGTCACCATCGGCATGAAGCTCGACCTGGGCAGCGTGGTGGAACATTCCGGCTGGATACTGCTGGCACTACTGGCGCTGACCCTGTGCAAGGCGTTGATCGTGGCATTGCTGGCGCGCGTCTTCGAAAGGGATTGGGGCGTGGCGTTGCGCAGCGCAATCGGCCTGGCGCAGGCCGGCGAATTCGGCTTCGTGCTGCTGACGCTGGCGGACGGCGCACACTTGCTCAATGGCGCAACCATGCAAATCACCCTGGCGGCGATGCTGCTTTCCATGCTGGCAGCCCCGTTTCTGATCCAGCACAGCGAAGCCATTGCACGGCTCTTCTCCGCCGCCGAATGGACCGACCGCGCCATGCAGATGCACCAGATCGCCGTCCAGAGCATGGGCAGCAGCGGGCATGTCATCATTTGCGGCTACGGCCGCAGCGGCAGCACGCTGGCGCAATTCCTGGAGGAAGAAAACTTGTCCTTCATCGCGCTGGATCTGGATTCGCGCCGCGTAAGCGCGGCTTTGGAGGCGAAGAAAAAAGTGGTGTACGGCAATGCCGCCAAACGCGAAGTGCTGATGGCCGCCGGCCTGATGCGCGCCAAGGCCTTGGTGGTTTCCTACAAAGACAAGCATTCCTCGCTGGCGATTCTGCGCCATGTCAAGGAGCTGCGCCCCGATCTGCCGGTGGTGGTGCGCACCAACGACGACACCCATGTGGAAGCCTTGAAGGAAGCCGGCGCGGCGGAGGTGGTCGCCGAGGTGCTGGAAGGCAGCGTGATGCTCGCCTCGCAAGCGCTGTTGATGGCGGGTGTGCCGCTTAGCCGCGTGATCCGCCGCGTTCAGGAAAGCCGCGCGCGCCGCTATGCGGTATTCAGCGGTTATTTTCGCACCGTGCAAAATGAGCCGGACGAAGTTAGCGAAAAACTGCAATCGCGCTTCCTGAGCGTGCTGCTCAAGAAGGACTCCGCTGCCGTCGGCAAAAGATTGCGCGAGATCGGCCTGGATGCGCTGAGCATCGAAGTCAACGCGGTGCGCCGCCATGGTGTGCGCGGAGCCAGACCGAGCGAGGAGATGCTGTTGCAGGCGGGAGACGTGCTGGTATTGCTCGGGTTGCCGGAAGCATTGCAGCAGGCGGAGGCAAGGCTGCAAAAGGGGTAGTTAAATTATCTCTGGAACAGCTATAAACTACCCCTGTTGTTAAACCCCCATGCAAACGGTATAGGTCTGACCGTCCTGAATCCCGCCGATGGCTATGGATTTGCCCGCGGCGGCAGGGTCGAGCGTGCGCATCGAGCCCGCATCGGGGTTGCCGTCATCCAGCGTGATGTCGAGTTGCCTTACGAATTGCCCCAGAATACCTTGGGAGCAAATGACGTAAGTTCCCGTCATGCCGGTATTGGCGGCACCCGCCGCGTTGGTCGTGATGGTGGTGAAATTGACGTTACTCTGGATGCCGATTTCGCCGCCGGCCGCATTGGTGGGAAGGTATCCGTCGCCGCTGGCGGGCGTGCCGGGAATAGCGGTGACGCCGGGAGCAAGACCGGCCAAGCGCACATGCTGCCAGAACAAGTAGCTTTCGTCGGTAATGGCATGCGTATTCCACGCGCCATCGATAATGCCGTTGCCCACGGCGCACTTTGTGGCGGCAGCGGGGCTACAGGCTGTCGCGCCGGCAACATGGGTATTGGCCGTGCCGATGGTTGCGTCATCCCCGGGCAATGCCCTGAACTTGTCCTGATAGCCGTAGATGAATACCGGAATGTTTTTGAAATCGGCGGCAATATTCTTGACCTTCGCGCTATTGATGAGCTCCTGTCCTTTCAGCACGCCGCTGAGCAGCAGGCCGATAATCACCAGCACGATGGCGATTTCTATCAAGGTAAAACCGGATTGTTTGCGTTTCATTATGACAATCTCCTGTTTGCGGATGCCGCACAAAGATATAGATAAAGCAAAAGCAATACGATTCCAGAAAATCCTAGCCACATCATTTATTCATGACGCTTGTTGCGTTCACTTGCGGTAAAATACCGCAGAGACTGCGGGGCACTATAACTTACAAAGCAGAAGTTTGATGGAAATTACAGAAAATTCGATATTGGCGCGCCTGAAAAACAGCGGTCGCTTGCCTACGCCGAAAGGTGTGGCGCTGGAAGTGATCAACCTGACGCAGCGCGAGGACGCCTCCAATCACGACATCGTTCGCCTGATCAGCACCGATCCAGCACTGAGTGCGCGGGTCATCAAAGCGGCCAATGTATTGCTCGCCAATTCTTCAAGGCCGATCGTTACCATCACCGATGCCGTAACAGTGCTGGGCGCGCGCGCGTTGCGCCAACTGGTGTTGGGCATTGCATTGATTGCGGATTATCGCCACGGCCCCTGCAAGCAGTTCGACTATCAGCATTTCTGGACAATCTCGTTGCTGACCGGCATCGCCGCGCGGCACTTGGCGGCGCATGCGCGATTGGCTGCAGTAGAGGAAGTTTTTGTGCTGGGCCTGCTCGGTGATATCGGACAGCTGGCTTTGGCCACGGTACATCCCAAGGAATACGGGGCGCTACTCGGCCAAACCAAGGGCAAGGCGCTGGAAGAATTGCTCCGCCAGGAACGCGACAAATTCGATTGCGACCACGCCGAATTGAGCAAGGAAATGCTTGCCGATATGCATTTCCCGAAAATCTTCCAGACCATAGTACGGTATTTCCGGCAGCCCGAAACCGCCAAGGTAATCGAGGGATCGCGCGACTGGCAACTGTTGCATTTGCTGCATCTCGCATCATTGATAGCTGATGTGTGTTTGGCGAATCAGGCGGAGCGCGGCAAACTGGTGACAAAAATCCGGCTACAAGCCGCGCATGTGGCGATCGAAACGGGCGATCTCATCGAAATCGGCGATGCGTGCGCGCGGGACTGGCTGGATTGGCTGACGCTGATGAACATGGGGGCGGTGCATATACCCTCATTTGACGAGTTGCTGAATCAGCCGGATGCTGTTGACGCTACGATTGAAGTACCGCAGTGGCCGCATGCCAATCAGGATGATTACAAGATGCGCGTGCTGGTGGTGGAGCATGACCGCAACATGCTGGTGGTGCTCGAATCCATGCTCAAGGCGGCCGGGCATAATGTGCTGACTGCGCGCGGTGTAACAGAGGCGATGCGCCTGGCCGAGCAGCACCATCCGCAGCTGGTGATCAGCGATTGCCTGGCACCGCAGATGGATGGCCTCACCTTATGCCGCAAGCTGCGCGAAAGCTACGACCAGCGCAATATGTACATAATTATCCTCACCGCACAGCAGAGCGTCGACAGATTGGTCGAGGCCTTTGAAGCGGGCGCGGATGACTGCATGGTTAAGCCGCTCACACAAAAAATCTTTTTCGCGCGCTTGCGCGCGGCACAGCGGGTAGTGCGATTACAAGAGGAATTGGCATTTGACCGCGAACAGATGCTGCGTTTCTCCAAAGAACTGGCGGCCTCCAATGAACGCCTGCAGCGGCTGGCTTTGACCGACGCCCTTACCGAGTTGCCCAACCGCCGCTTTGCCATGGAGCGCCTCGAACAAGAATGGGCACTGTCCAAACGCGGCGCCCGCACGTTGTCATGCATGATGGTGGATATCGACCACTTCAAATCCATCAATGACCGGTTCGGCCACCAGGCCGGCGACGAGGCGCTCAAGGCTGTCGCCCACATGTTGCGCCAATCGGCGCGCACGCAGGATGTGGTGTGCCGCTATGGCGGGGAAGAGTTCTTGATCATTTGCCCGGATGCCGACATCGATGCGGCCTATCAGGGCGCCGAGCGGCTGCGCCTGAATGTAGCCGCGCTGGATTTTAAAATTCAGGGAGCGAGCATCGGCCTGACTATCAGCATCGGCGTGGCGGAGAAAAAAGAGAGCACCGCATCGATAGATGACTTGCTGAATCATGCCGATGAGTGCCTGTATTCGGCAAAAGACGGCGGGCGCAACCAGACGTTTTTTGAAAAATAATTTGCCCGCGATTGATTGACCCGTAGGGGTGCGGCGCGCTGTGCCGGTACCCGAACAAAAGCTTCTCGTGCCCCTGCTCTATCTCGAGGGCACCCCTCCGCACCTCATCAAGCAGGCAGGTTTGTTTTTGTAGGCATAAATCCTACATGAACCACCTTGCCATTCTTACAAAAAAATCAGCGCGCTTCCGATTTTATCTTCATGCTCCCCACGTGATAATGCAACCGCTGCAATTCATGAGCAATATGTGCAACACATGATTATCGAATAACGCAGTGGGTTCAAGATTATCC
The DNA here is from genome assembly GCA_028714075.1 of Gallionella sp. Classification (GTDB taxonomy): domain Bacteria; phylum Pseudomonadota; class Gammaproteobacteria; order Burkholderiales; family Gallionellaceae; genus Gallionella. Next base: position 208,422 of record JAQTMZ010000003.1, on the reverse strand, counting down.
GTTCTTAACTGGCTACAAGGGGGCTATATGAACACCATGCAATTGCAAGAAGGCATCCGCGACCTCAACCTGACTTATTTGATGCTGGCACAGCAAATGATCAAGGAAGACAAGCCTGCCGCAATTTTCCGCTTGGGTATCAGCCAGGATTTGGTGGATGTGATCGCCGGTCTGTCACCCGCGCAGGTTATCAAAATGGCGGCATCCAACATGTTGCTGTGCTGCTTCCGCTTTGAAGAAAACCTGCTGCTCAACATGGTGGCCGGTTACAGCAAGGATCGCATGATGTCACAAGCGCATGCGGCGATTCTGATGTCGGCGCAGCCCGTTGAAGAATTGGCGTAGCCAGGTGAATACTCCGGTTGTCAAAACCGTGGCGGGTGAAGCCCAACAAGTCAAAATTGCGATTGACCTGATCGAGCTGGGCGCGCGCTTACAGTTGTTGCAGGAAGAAACCTCGCTGAGCCGCGAACGCTTGCTCAGGCTCTACAAGGAAATCAAGGGCGAATCGCCTTCCAAGGGAATGCTGCCCTACTCAACCGATTGGTTTATGAGTTGGCAGCCGAATATTCACTCGTCCATATTCATGGACATTTATCAGTTTCTGATCAAATACGCCGGGATTGATGGCGTACAGGCGCTGATTACCGCTTATCGTTTATACCTCGACCAGGTTCGCGGCATCGAGGATACCGAACCCTCGCTGAGCATTACCCGCGCATGGTTCCTGATCCGCTTCTTCAAGGCCGGGATGATGCAACTCGCCCCCTGCAAGGCGTGCGGCGGGTACTTCGTAACCCACGCGAATGACCTGCACGATAATTATGTATGCGGCATTTGCCATCCTCCCGCACGCGCCGGCAAAACCAGGGCTGCAAAACAAGCCTCGATAGCCGCCGCACAAGCTGCCTGACAGCAATCGCCAAAACGGCGCCGCACCGCAGCATGGCTTCTCTTGCAGCAGGTTGGCATCACGTTCTTGCCATAATCCGCGAACAGGGCTGCAAAGCTATGCAGGTGATATAAATCGACTACTCGACACCTGTCTGCATACTGCAACTCCTGTCGCCATGCATAAAAACCGCTCCATACACAAAGTTACATCCCCAAGAAGCGAATTTGCTCTAAAATACGCGCGCAGAGCTTCATTGACCTCATCAATGCTAAAAATAAATTAGAGAGCGTGCATGTTAGTAATCGTTGGCTATATAGCGGTAATTTTCTCGGTGTTTGGCGGCTTCTTATTGGCTGGCGGACATATAGCCGCATTGCTTCAGCCGATTGAATTCCTGATGATCGGCGGTGCCGCGACCGGCGCATTCCTGGTCGGCAATACCGCCAAAGTGATCAAGTCAACGCTCAAGGATCTACCAAAGTGTCTGAAAGGCTCCAAGTACACCAAGGAAAGCTTCATGGAAGTGCTGGCTCTGCTGTATGAATTGCTGAGCAAAGTGCGCAAAGAAGGCCTGATGTCCATAGAAGGGGACGTGGAAGAGCCGCACGAAAGCCCGATCTTCGCCAAATACCCCAAAATCACTTCCGACCATCATATCGTCGAATTCATGACCGACTATTTGCGCATCATGGTCAGCGGCAACCTGAACGCCATGGAAATCGAAAACCTGATAGATGTGGAAATCGACACGCATCACCACGAGTCGATGGTGACCTCCCATGTGCTGGCCAAGATGGGCGACGGGATGCCGGCATTCGGCATTGTCGCGGCGGTGATGGGCGTGGTGCACACCATGGAGTCGGTCGGCATTCCGCCCGCCGAATTGGGGATGCTGATCGCCCATGCGCTGGTGGGCACTTTCCTCGGCATCCTGCTCGCCTACGGGTTTGTCGGTCCGCTGGCAACACTACTGGAACAAAAAGCCGAAGAAAGCACCAAGATGCTCCAGACCATCAAGGTGACGTTGCTGGCCAATCTGAACGGTTACGCACCGGCGATGGCAGTCGAATTCGGCCGCAAGGCGCTGAACTCCACCGAGCGCCCCGGTTTTGCCGAGCTGGAAGAGCATGTCAAAACAAAACGCTAGCCAGCAATCAGGCACCAAGATTGGTGCCTGACATCTAACACCGGCCCAACATGTCCGAAGACAAGAACAAAAAACCCATCGTCATAAAGCGCGTCAAAAAAGTGGTGGGCTTGGCGCATGGCGGCGCGTGGAAAATTGCTTATGCCGATTTCGTCACGGCGATGATGGCGTTTTTTCTGCTAATGTGGTTGCTTGGCTCGGTGACTGCGGGCGACCTGAAGGGCATTTCCGAATATTTCAAAACGCCGCTCAAGGTTGCGTTGTCGGGCGGCTCCGGGAGTGGCGATAGCTCAAGCATTCTCAAGGGCGGAGGCCAAGACCTGACGCGCGCATCGGGCCAGGTCAAATATGGCGATTTACCCGCTGAAAAAAGAGTCTTGAACGTTAAAGCGGCTAACCAGGCTCAAGCGCGAGCCGAGCGCAAACAAGAACTTGAAAAGCTCAAGGAGCTGAAAGCCAGCATCGAGAAAGCCATCGACAGCAGCGCCAAGTTGAAGCAGTTCAAAAAACAAATTCTGCTCGACATCACCAGCGAAGGGCTGCGTATCCAGATTGTCGATGAAAAGAACCGGCCGATGTTCCAGCTCGGCAGCGCGGAACTTGAATCTTACACCAAAGAAATCCTGCATGAGATCGGCCTGATGCTGAACGAAGTTCCCAATAAAATAAGCATATCCGGCCATACCGATGCGGCTCTCTATGGCGGCGGCGCCATGGGATACAGCAACTGGGAATTGTCCGCCGACCGCGCCAATGCGTCGCGCCGCGAATTGATCGTGGGCGGCATGGCGAGCGAGAAAATTATCCGTGTGGTGGGCTTGTCGTCCGCTGTGCCGTTTATGAAAGATGATCCGCTAAATCCGATCAACCGCCGTATCAGCATGATCGTGATGAACAAGCAGGCCGAGGAGGCCGCCAGCCATGACGGCGGCACGGTGGGAGAAGATATTCCCGAGGATGACGCGACAGAGTCCGGTGAAATGCCGACCTCCTCCGCTGTTCCCGCCGCACCGGTAACGCGTTAGCCAGAATATTCGCGATCAGCCCCGCTCTCTCGGCAGCAGCTTCAGCCGCGATAAATCATGAATCTTTGTACCGCTCCCGCGGCCTGTAACCAGGTTGTCCGAAAACGACAACCTGATCGCTAGCTATCCATGGAAACGCCTCTCCGGCACCCGAACAAAAACTTTTCATAATGGGAGCTCTGCACACCGTGCCGCAGTAGCGGCAAAACTGCCAAAAAAGACGCTTAATCCCGCGAATTGGCGTAGGTTTATTTCTCTGTTCACCTTAAGGGGATTGGGGTATTGTCGTTAGAGTAATGGCTGTGGAAAAAGGCATGTATCCGTCACTTATCGTCCATAGTTTGTCACCAAGATGACATCTTTAGGCAAAAGCGCGGATGTTGATAAACAGGAGGTTGCGATGTTAGACAATATGAAAATCCGTGCACGATTGGTATTTCTGTTGGCCTTCTTGCTGACAGGTCTCGTGGTAATCAGCGCGGCGGGGCTGTATGCTGCCGCCAAGGCCAACAGCGCGCTCGAATCAACGTATAACGCCAAGCTAATCCCCATCACGCAAATGGATACCATCGCCAGGGCTAATTTGAACAACCGGATAGCTATCGCCAATGCGGTCATACAGCCTGAAAATACGGCAAAGTCTATTCAGGAAATTGCGGAGAACAAGTCTGTCATCGACAAGCAGTGGGAAGCCTTCATGACTTCGTTGACCGACGAGGAGGACAAGATTCTGGCGGCAAAATTTGCCGATGCGCGCGGACGCTTTGTCGAAGAAGGCATTAAGCCGGCGCTGGCCGCGATGCGCGCCAATAATGCGGCTGAAGTCAAACGGATACAGATAGAGCATATTACCCCCCTGAACGCTCCGCTAAACGAAGCGATGAACGCGTTGATCGAAATGGAAAAGCGCGATGCGGAAAGCTTGCATCAGGAATCGGCTGCCGCCTTTAAAACCATGCGCGTATTTTGCATCGCGCTGACTGTGCTCGGCGCGATATTGGGCGGCATGCTGGGGGGCTCGATCATCCGCGGCGTCGATCGCTCGGTAAATGAGCTGCGCGGTGTGATGGTGAAAATGTCGGCAGACGGTGATTTGAGCGCGCGTGCCAAGGTGTACGGGCAGGATGAAATCGGCCAGGCAACAACCGCATTCAACGGGCTGATCGACGGCTTCGCCAACATCATCAGGCAGGTGCTTGCCAATGCCATCACGGTGTCCAGCACGGCGGCGCAACTGTCCGCCTCCTCGCTGCAAATAGCGCAAGGCTCGCGGGAACAGAGCGAAGCGGCGGCTTCCACGGCAGCGGCAGTGGAACAAATCACCGCAAGCATCAATTCGGTGGCAGGCAACACCGAAAACGTGCGCAAGCTGTCCGAGACGAGCCTGCAACAAACCCAGCAAGGCAACTTGAGCGTGACGGAAATGATCGGCGAAATCGGCCATGTTCAAGAAACGGTCAACCAGATCGCCGGGTCGGTGAAGGAGTTTGTCGACAGCACCCGCGCCATTGCCGGCATGACCCAGCAAGTGAAGGAGATTGCCGACCAGACCAACCTGCTGGCGTTGAATGCGGCGATCGAAGCGGCGCGTGCCGGCGAGCAGGGGCGCGGCTTTGCGGTGGTGGCGGATGAGGTGCGCAAACTGGCGGAGAAGTCCGCGCAATCGGCCAATGAAATCGACCGCGTAACCAACTCGCTGAACCAGAAATCCACCCATGTCGAGGCCACCGTGCAAGCGGGCTTGCGCTCCCTGCAGACGACACAGGAACATATAGAGCGTGTCTCTAGCGTATTGACTGAGGCGGGCGAGGCGGTCACGCAATCCAGTCACGGCGTGAGCGACATCGCGGCATCGGTGGGAGAACAAGGCAAGGCGGGCGCCGAAATTGCGCGCAACGTGGAAAAAATCGCGCAGATGTCGGAAGAGAATCATATGGCATTGGAATCGAATACCCAGGACATTGTGCGCCTGGATCAACTTGCCAAAGAATTGCACGTCGCGGCAAGCCGATTTAAGGTGTAGCAAAGGACAGCCATGCAAAACAAAAATGCTTTTGTGTCACAAAAAGAAGTGCCGTTTCCGGCGGGTGGCGTACTGGTCTCGAAAACCGACACCAAGGGCATCATCACCTACGCGAACGACGCATTTGTGGCGATCTCCGGATATTCGCGCGAAGAGCTAATCGGCACAAGCCACAACATTGTGCGCCATCCCGATATGCCGCCGCAGGCATTCAAATGGCTGTGGGATACGCTGAAAGAAGAACATCCGTGGCGCGGCATGGTCAAGAACCGCTGCAAGAACGGCGATCACTATTGGGTGCGCGCTACCGTCGCGCCGATTATTGAAGGCGGGAAGATTACCGGCTATGTGTCGGTGCGCAAAGCGCCGACGCGCAACCAGATTGCCGAAGCGGAAAAATTGTATCGGGATTTGAACCAATCCGGCGCGCAGGTCGCATCGAAATACGAGCGGCTCAAGTTCAAGAACTGGTCACTTAAGGCCAAGTTGCAGTTCATGATCCAGGCTTCGCTCATCATCGTCCTGGCCACCGCACAAGTTATTATTTCCGCCAGCCTCAGGGAGGAACCAAAAAAATTGGCGGTTGAGAAAGGCGAACAGCTCGCCAATGAAATCATCGACAGCGCAAACATGCTGATGGTGACCGGACAAATTGGCGAGGTGAACAACCGCAAGCTGTTACTCCATAAAATTGGCTCATCCAAAAGCATCAAGTCCGCACGGCTTGTCCGCGCCAAGCAGGTGGTGGATTTGTATGGCCCGGGCCTGCCGGAAGAGCAGGTCGATAGCGATGCGCAACGGCAGGTGATCGAAAGCAAGAAGCAAAGCATCACGTTCATGAACGATGAACGCGGTGCGCAGATGGTGCGGGTGATAACTCCCTATCTGGCAAGCAAGGATTTTCACGGCACCGATTGCACCGGTTGCCATGCGGCGCAGGAAGGCGTGGTGCTCGGGGTATCGGATGTAGTGGTCGATTTGAAATCGGATGACGACAAGGTCTTCCGTACCGAGATGCAGATGCTGGGCGGGCAGCTTGCGCTACAAATATTCCTGTTCTTTTTCATCGGTTACAGCGTCGACAAATATGTTCGCCGCCCGGCCCGCATGGTGAGTAACGAATTCAGGAATATCATGGAAGGCAATCTCGATACCGAGCTGGATCTTTCCATCCGGGACGAAATGGGGTTGATGCTGTGCGAAATCCAGACCATGCAATGCTACTTGCGCACCATGGTGGACGAGATTGCCACGCCGGTCGGGCAGATGCAGCAGCGCATCGTGGACATGGACGCCAGGGTGTCCAGCGTGGCGGATAACGTGGTGAACGAGCAGGATCACATACAGCAGATTGCCAGCACCATGGAGGAATTCAGCCAGTCGATCGCCGAAGTGGCAAGCATGGCGGCGGATTCGCTCACCGATGCGCGTGCCATGCAGGAAATCATCATCGCCAACGCCGACCGGATGCAAGGCCAAATTAACCCCGCAATGAGCAAAGCCGTGGATACCGTGCAGTCTTCCAGCAAAACGATCATTGATCTCAGCGCGGCAATCCAGAAGATCGGCGTGATTGCGAACGCCATCAAGGATATTGCCGAGCAGACCAACCTGCTGGCGCTGAATGCGGCAATTGAAGCGGCACGCGCCGGCGAGCAGGGACGCGGCTTTGCGGTGGTGGCGGACGAAGTGCGCAAGCTGGCGGAACGCACCTCGACCAGCACCAAGGATATCGCCGGCACCATCGGAGAAATCAACTCAATTTCCGAATCTGCCGTAAAATCCATGCAGGGCGCGATAACCGATGTCGAGGCCGGGGTTACTCTGGTTCAGATGAATAGCGAAGGACTCAAAAAAATCAGGGCCGCAATGGTCAACGTGGACGAGCGCATGGAACATATTGCCACAGCAGCCAGAGAGCAGTCTGTGGCAAGCGAGAGTGTGGCGAATAGCCTGGAGCGCGTGACCAGCTTAGTGGATAATAATACGCAATCCGCCAAGGATGCCAAACTGGCCGCTGAAGAATTGGCCAGGTCGGCCGCCGAATTGAAGAAGGCCGGTTATCCGTTGACCAAGTGCGCGATGTGAAGTATGGGTACGGCGCGCCATACCCGTACAGGTGAGGAGAAATAAATGTCAGACCTATTAAAGAATATTGATGCCAGAACCAAGCTGGCAGGAACCAACAAGCTGGAAATCCTGATGTTTTCATTAGGTACGGACAATCGCACCGGGCGCGAGGAGACCTTCGGCATCAATGTGTTCAAAGTGCGCGAGGTGATGCGCATTCCCGCCATTACGCGCGCACCGGAAATGCCCAATGCGGTCGAGGGGATGGTGAGCTTGCGCGGGACGCTGGTTCCGGTGATCGATCTGGCCAAATATATCGGCATCGAAACCGACAGCAAGCCGGACATCATGATTGTCACCGAGTACAACGGGCATACGCAGGGCTTTCTGGTCAGGGCGGTGGATAACATCCTGCGGCTGGACTGGTCGGCGATGCGTGTGCCGCCGCAGATGCTGGTGGCGGAAATGGGCGGGCTGGTTACGGCGATTACCGAATTAAAGGACAAGCGGCTGGTGATGATGCTGGACGTGGAAAAAGTCCTTTCCGAAACCGGCCATTTCGACAGCGATGAGACCATATTCAAGAGCGTGCAGCCGCTGGGCAAGGATCGCACGGTATTTTTTGCCGATGATTCTTCCGTCGCGCGCAACCAGATTACCAAAACGCTGGATGCCATGCAGGTGAAGCATATTTCCGCGATCAATGGGCGCCAAGCATGGGACGAATTGTTAAAGTTGGCGGATTATGCCGATGCTGCAAACAGGCCGCTCAAGGAAATGGTGAATGTGATTCTGACCGATGTGGAAATGCCGGAAATGGACGGTTATATGCTGACGCGCAAGATCAAATCGGATAAGCGCTTTGCGGGGATACCAGTGTTGATGCATTCGTCATTGAGCAGCACGTCCAACGAGCAAATGGGCAAGGCTGTCGGGGTGGACGAGTATGTGCCAAAATTCGAGGCGCAAAAATTGGCGCAGACATTGGCGCGATTGTTGGCTTGATCGTAGGAGAAAAAATGACTTATACGGAAGACATGCTGGGCAGCGATCAGAGCGGCTTGCTGGATCACGTCGATGCGCGCACCAATCTGGCGGGCACGAACAAAATGGAAATCCTGCTGTTTAATTTGGGCAGCGATGAAAAATTCGGCATCAATGTGTTCAAGGTCAAGGAAATCAGCCAGGCCAAAAAAATCACACGCACGCCCAATATGCCGAACGGGGTCGACGGAATCGTGTCGTTGCGCGGGCATGTGATGCCGGTGCTGAACCTGGCGAATTTCATGGGCATCAGCACCACCGAGAGGCATCAGACCATGATGGTGGCGGAATATAGCAACCATATTCTCGGCTTTCTGGTGAAGGGAGTGGATCGCATCATTCGCGTGGATTGGGACAAGGTGCGCGCCACCGAGGGAATGCTCTCCGACCAAGGGTCGCTGATTACTGCGATCACCGAATTGCCGGATGGCTCGCTGGTTTCGATCCTGGATGTCGAGCAGATTCTGGCCAACGCGTTCGGCGAAGGCGTGGTAGGCAGTGTGGAACGGCTGGAATCGGCACAAAGCCTGTGCGTATTCTTTGCCGACGATTCGATGGTGGCGCGCAGAAAAATTGCCGAAGTGCTGGACAAAATGGGTGTCAAGCATATTCAGTCGAACAATGGGCAAGAGGCCTGGGACAGGCTCAAGGCGATGGCCGATACGGCACAAAGCGCGGGCACCAACCTGCATGACCAGTTGCAGGTTATTTTGACCGATGCTGAAATGCCGGAAATGGATGGTTACGTGTTGACCCAAAATATCAAATCGGATCGCCGTTTCGACGGCATACCGGTGGTGATGCACTCGTCGCTGTCATCCGACGCCAATCGCGCAATGGGCCGACGTGTCGGGGTGGATTACTATGTGCCGAAGTTTGATTCGATGATTTTGTCGACCACATTGAGGCCGCTGTTAACGTAAGCCAGTTATAAAGCAGTTGTTAGTTATTAGTTGCCGGCCAACATTGTCGTTACGCGATTTTAGCCAATGACTAATGAATGAATTTAGGGAGTTGCAATGGGTATAGAAAATACAAAATTTCTGGTGGTGGATGATTTCTCGACGATGCGCCGCATCGTGCGCAACCTGCTCAAAGAGCTGGGCTTTAACAACGTGCATGAAGCGGAGGACGGGGTGGACGCATTGGCCAAGCTGCGTTCAGACCCATTTGATTTCGTGGTTTCCGACTGGAATATGCCCAACATGACGGGAATCGAATTGTTGCGTGAAATTCGTGCGGATGCCAAGCTCAAGCATCTGCCGGTACTGATGGTAACGGCGGAAGCGAAAAAAGAAAATATTATCGAGGCGGCGAAAGCCGGGGCGAGCGGTTATGTGGTGAAACCGTTCACCGCCGCGACACTGGACGAGAAGTTGAAGAAAATCTTTCAAAACTTCCCAAATCTAAATAAGTGAGTGATGCCATGACAAGTAATACTGCAACCGGGGATTCAGACGATCTCGAATCGCTGTTCGACAGCATCGTTGCGGCGAATGTCGCCGAAGCCACCATTCCCGCTACGCCTGCGGCGAATAACGCGATTGCCGGTGCCGATACAGGCAAAGTCATCAACCAGATCGGGCACATGGCGCGGACATTGCACGACACATTGCGTGAACTGGGGCTGAACAAGGAAATCGAGAAGGCGGCTTCGTCCATTCCCGATGCGCGCGACCGCTTGAATTATGTGGCGACCTTGACGCAACAAGCCGCCGAGAAGGTGCTGAATGCAACCGATGCGGCGCAACCGATCCTGGAGAAAGTGGAAGTCGAATCGCACCGTCTGGCCGGGCAGTGGCAGATGCTGTTCGAGAAAAAGCTGGATGTGGAGCAATTCAAGAATCTCGTTACGCAAACACATGCATTCCTGTATGAGGTGCCCAAGCAGACCAAGGCAACCAATGGTTACCTGATGGAAATCATGATGGCGCAGGACTTTCAGGATCTGACCGGGCAGGTCATCAAAAAAATCATCGAAGTCACCAAAACCATGGAACAGCAACTGGTGTCGTTGTTGCTGGAGAGCGCGCCCGCCGGAATTAAGGCCGAGTACCAAACGGGACTGCTGAATGGTCCGGTCATCAATGCGGCAGGGCGCACGGACGTGGTGACCAACCAGGATCAGGTGGATGAATTACTGGAAAGTTTGGGGTTTTAATAGGGATTAGAGGCTAGGGGTTAGAGGAGGTTAATTCCTAGCCTCCAACCTCTAGCCCCTGAATTAGGAGAATAAAATGAACGACTTTGCTGGCATGGAAGAGTTGTTGAGCGACTTTTTGACGGAAGCCGGGGAGATGTTGTCCGACGTGGACAGCAAACTGATGGATCTGGAGAAACGCCCTGATGACAGCAAGCTGCTCAATGAGATATTTCGCGGCTTTCACACCATCAAGGGTGGCGCGGGATTTCTCAACGCGAGCGAGTTGGTAACGCTGTGCCACCTCACCGAAAACCTGTTCGACAAGCTGCGCAACCGCGAGTTGACGTTGAGTGCGGAACTCATGGATGTAATTTTTGCGGCAACCGCCGAAGTACGCAGAATGTTCGGCGCGTTGCAGCAAAGCCTGCAACCGGATGCCGCTCCCGCCGAAATACTGGACAACTTGAAAGCAGCGCTGGACGGCAAGAAGCCAGAAGATAAAAAACCGAAGACAGAATCCCACGCTCCTCGAACCTCATCTCCCGGCCCTTCGTCCGCGAGCACCGCCCCGCAGCCTCCCGACGGAGTGGATTGGAACGCGCTATACACCGCGCTGACCGGCACGGATATCGTCGCCAAAGTGGGCGCAACCCGCGATCCGGAAAAAATTGCCGAAGCAATTTCGGAGGAAACCTCCACCAAAGAAGCATTTGGGCGCCGTACCGCCGATGTGCCTGGCTCTACGGTCGGGCGCCGTGGCGGCGATGTGCCCGCGCAGGAAGCAAAGGAATCCACTATCCGCGTAGATACCGAACGCCTCGATCAGGTGTTGAACCTTTCCGGCGAAATCGGCTTGACCAAGAACCGGCTCACGCATCTGCGTTCCGATATTCTGCAGGGGCGCAACGACGCGACCACCTTGAGCGAACTCGATCAATCGGTAACACAATTGGATATGCTGGTGGTCAATTTGCAGAATGCGGTGATGAAAACGCGTATGCAGCCGATCGGCCGTTTGTTTAAAAAATATCCGCGTCTGGCGCGCGATCTGGCGCGGTCATTGGGCAAAGATGTGGAGCTGGTGCTGATCGGTGAAGAAACCGAAATGGACAAGACCATGATCGAGGATCTGAACGATCCGCTGGTACACTTGGTGCGCAATGCGGTGGATCACGGCGTGGAAACAATCGAAAAACGCATCGCCGCCGGCAAACCGGAAAAAAGCATCGTAGAGTTGAGTGCGCGCCAGGAAGGTGACCACATCCTGATTACCATCAAGGATGACGGGCGCGGCATGCGCCCCGATGTGATCCGCAACAAGGCCGTCGAAAAGGGGCTGATCACCAACGAAGTGGCGAACACGCTGGATGAAAGCCAATGCCTGGAACTCATTCTTTTGCCGGGCTTTTCGACCAAGGAAGAAATATCCAGTGTGTCGGGACGTGGCGTGGGTATGGACGTGGTAAAAACCAACATCCAGAAACTCAACGGGGTCATCAACATTCAGTCCGAGCCCGACAGAGGCACCGTCATCACCATTTCCCTGCCGCTCACGCTGGCGATCCTGCCGGTACTGATCCTGCGCCTCGGCGATCAATCCTTCGCCGTGCCGCTGTCGATGGTGCGCGAAATTTTGTCCATTTCGCCCGACCAGTTGCAGCAGGTATCCGGCAGGGCGACCATGGTGGTGCGCGGCGAAGTGCTGCCGGTGCTGCCGCTGGCGCAACTGATCGGCTGGGAACAGGGTGTCGTGCCCGAAGTGGGCGTGCTGATGCAGTTTGGCAGCAACAGCTTCATCCTCTCGGCGGACGGCTTTGCCGGGCATGACGATGTGGTGATCAAATCGCTGGACACCTTCCGCCCCAAGGGCGTGGCAGGCGTGACCATGTCCAGCGAAGGCGATATCGTTTTGATTCTCGACATCAAGGAGCTGCTCAGCGATATACGTGGGCATTAGCAAACGTAACGGGGCGGCGTGCTGCCCCCCTGTAGGATATTGAGATAACTGACCAACCATGACAAATTTTTCTCGACTTGCCATTATTGGCGCATTGATAAGTGGCATCCTGCTGGGAGGGCACGCGCTGTATTTCTCCAGTGCCGGTGTCGCCTTGGCCGACGCGCTGCTGTTTCTGGCCGTCGTGCCTTGTTGGAGTTACCTGCTCAACCGCGCCGGCACCGGTCAAGCACAGCTTGAACCTGACGGACAAGCCGCGCAGGACACGCCGCTCATTCATGAAAGCAACACCTTTCATGTGCAATTTGGCAAAGAAGTATCCAATCAGCTCAACTCCGCGCATACCGAACTGGGCAATACCCAGACTATTCTCAGCGAAGCCATTTCCACGCTGATCAGCACCTTCACCACGATGGCCGAAGAGGTGCGTGCACAGCAAGCCTTGACGCTGTTTATCACGGATGGCGATGCGGGCAGCGGGGGCGGCAGCGCAAAACAAAAATTCGAGCATTTCGTCCATGACACCGAGAAAGCGATGAACGAATTTGTCGACAGCACCGTTCAAAACAGCAAGCACGCGATGGAGCTGGTGGAGAAAATGGATGCCATCAATGCGCAGGTTTCCAGCATTCTCAGCATCCTGAACGAGGTGGAGGGCATCGCCAAGCAAACCAATCTGCTGGCACTTAATGCGGCGATCGAAGCGGCGCGCGCGGGCGAGGCCGGGCGCGGGTTTGCCGTGGTCGCGGACGAAGTGCGCAATCTCTCCGAAAATACCAACAAATTCAGCAAGCAGATACGCACGCTGGTGGGCAATGTCAGCGCATCGCTGATCGAAGCCGAGCATTACATCGACAAGCTTGCGGCAAACGACATGACCTTCGTGATGGACTCCAAGCAGCATGTGAAATCCATGATGACGGATCTGACCGAGCTTAATGAAACCATCGCCAGGAACGCCGTCGAACTGAACCATCTCAACTCCAAAGTCGAGCACAACGTCGGGGTGGCAGTATCCACATTGCAATTTCAGGACATGAGTTCGCAGCTGATCGGTCATGCCCAGATGCGCATATCCGCCATGCAGGAAATCGCCAGCGAGATGAGCAGGGGAACGGACAGCCCGAACCGCCATGAATACCTGGATCAAATCGCCGCCTACAATCGCCTGTTGCACGAGCATGTGGTCACACTGGACGCAAAAAAATCCAACCCGGTTGCACAGGACAATTTCGATACCGGCGGCATTGAATTATTCTAGATTTAATTACTCTGGCAGGCGCGATTCATGCGGTGCCGCAACATATCCGTATTTGCATTTTTCAGCCAAATAGTGCAATCTACTCAAGCATTCACAACAACTTACCGGGCGTAAAAAATGGCCAAAATCATACTGACTGTCGATGACTCCGCCTCCATCAGGCAAATGGTGGCTTTCACCCTGAAATCTGCCGGCTACACCGTCATCGAGGCGGCCGATGGGCAGGAAGGGCTGGACAAGGCCAAAGCCAATGCGGCCAATCTGGTGCTGACCGACCAGAACATGCCAAGAATGGATGGGCTTACCCTGATCAAGACTCTGCGCGGACTGCCGCAGTACAAGTCTGTACCAATCCTGATGCTGACCACCGAATCCAGTGATGCCATGAAGGCGCAAGGCAAGGCGGTGGGCGCAACCGGTTGGCTGGTGAAGCCGTTCGACCCGCAGAAATTACTGGAGGTTGTTAAAAAAGTGATCGGCTAAAACGCCATTGGCTGATCGTCAACGGGTAGGGGCGACTCATGAATCTCCCGTGCAGCGGGTTTTTCGCGATAATTTTATCGGTGGTAATCCGTATCTAATTGCCGCTTTTAGGTCAAAAACCAGCCAGAATTTTTCACATATCACTCTAGGGAAAAGCCAATGTCCATCGACATGAGCCAGTTTTATCAGGTGTTCTTCGAAGAATCAGCCGAACATCTCGATAGCATGGAAAGCCTGCTGCTCGCGCTTGATCTGGATGCGCCCGACCCGGATCAGCTAAACGCCATCTTCCGTTCGGCACATTCCATCAAAGGCGGCAGCGGCACGTTCGGTTTCAACGACATGACCGAAGTGACGCACATCCTGGAAACCCTGCTGGATGGCATACGCAAAAATGAAATCAAGATTACTGCCGACATGGTGGATGCCTTCCTGCAAGCGGGCGATGTGCTGAAAGGCTTGCTGGAAGCGCACCAGAATGGAACTATCGCCGATCCCGCACCATCGGTCGAAATTCGCGCCAAGCTGGCGCAATTGACCGCGAAAGGAACGCAGCAAGGCGGTGAGCAAAAGACGGTATCCACAACTTCCAGCCCCGGGCAAAAAGCAGCAGCACCTCCTTCCGTGCAGCATATTTATCAGGTCAAGTTCGACAAATCCCCTGCCATTTTCCCAAGCAAAGCAGAACTCGACAACCTGCTGGAAGAACTGGGTAATATTGGCAAGATCGAAAAACAGGAAATTGCCGCCAACTCGGTAACGCTAACGCTGACCAGTTACGCATCCGAAGAGGACTTGCGCGATACCTTCTCATTCTTTTTGGAACCGGAACAACTCACCATCACGCTGCTTGGCGATCAGGCGGCAGAGGCCGTGAGCGCCAGTTCCGAAGATGAGCAAGGCTACGGCTTTTTTGTCGAGCCGGAGCAGCTTCAGGCAGCGGCCGAAGATGCCCAGGGTTATGGTTTCTTCGTGGAGCCGGAAACGCTCAAGTCGGAAGCCGAAAATGCGCAGGGTTACGGTTTTTTCGTCGATGTGGAAGATAAGACAGCGTCGTCGGCATCCGCTGCAACGGCGGAGCAGGCAATAGAAGAACCACACCGCCGCGCCTCTGACCGGACACCGGCCGCTGCACCGGCTGCAGAAACCTCGATCCGCGTCAGCGTGGAAAAAGTCGACCAGATGATCAATCTGGTCGGCGAGCTGGTGATTACCCAATCCATGCTGGCGGAAATCGCCTCTCATCTGGATCCGGTATTGAACGAATCGCTGGTCAACGGATTGGCGCAGCTCGAACTCAATACCCGCGAACTGCAGGAGGCCGTCATGTCGGTGCGCATGATGCCGATCAATTTTGTATTCAGCCGTTTCCCGCGCCTGGTGCGCGATCTGGCCGGCAAGCTCGACAAAAAAGTACAGCTCAAAATGATCGGCGAAGGTACCGAGCTGGACAAGGGACTGATCGAAAAAATCAGCGATCCGCTCACTCATCTGGTGCGCAACAGCCTCGATCACGGTATCGAAATGCCCGATGAGCGCATCGCCAGGGGCAAAGACCCGCAAGGCACCATTACCCTGCGCGCCGCGCATCAGGGCGGTAACATCGTTATCCAGGTAATAGATGACGGTGGCGGGTTGAATCGCGAACGAATACTCGCCAAAGCCAAAGAAAAAGGCATACCCTTCAGCGACAACATCAGCGATGCCGATGTCTGGCTGATGATCTTTGCACCCGGTTTTTCCACCGCTGCCGTGGTCACGGATGTATCCGGGCGCGGGGTCGGCATGGACGTGGTAAAGAAAAATATCGAAGGCATCGGTGGGCGCGTCGAAATTTCCTCCAAGTTTGGAGAAGGCAGCACCGTCACCATCCGCCTGCCGCTGACGCTGGCGATACTGGACGGCCTATCCATCGCGGTGGGCGACCAGCTTTACATCGTCCCGCTCAGCTTCATCATCGAATCGTTGCAGCCCAAGGCTGAAGACATCAAGGAAATCAGCGGGCAGGGGCAGGTGCTACATGTGCGTGGAGAATACCTGCCGATAATCGCATTGCATCAGGTGTTTAATATCCAGACCCAAATCACCGATCCGTCAAAAGGTATATTGGTGTTACTGGAAGCGGAAGGCAAAAAGATCGCATTGTTCGTGGACGACCTGGTCAGCCAGCATCAGGTGGTGATCAAGAGCTTGGAAACCAATTACCGTAAAGTGGTTGGGGTATCGGGCGCCACGATCATGGGCGACGGGCGAGTGGCGATGATTATGGACGTGGGCGCGCTGGTCAAGTTTGCGCAGGCGTAGGGGCAATTCACGAATCGCCCCTGCATGTGAGGCATCAGCAATGCTGTTAAACAATAACTGTTAAAACATAAAGAGGGAGGAC
This sequence comes from Gallionella sp., assembly GCA_028714075.1. Classification (GTDB taxonomy): domain Bacteria; phylum Pseudomonadota; class Gammaproteobacteria; order Burkholderiales; family Gallionellaceae; genus Gallionella. Next base: position 191,988 of record JAQTMZ010000003.1, on the reverse strand, counting down.
ACCATGCAAGCAAACGAAGGCCAGGCGGCGAATACGGGAGGCCGCGAACTGTTGACTTTTACACTGGGCAGCGAGGAATATGGCATCGACATCCTCAAGGTTCAGGAAATCCGCGGCTATGACGCGGTGACCACGATCGCCAACTCCCCGGAGTTCATCAAGGGCGTGATCAACCTGCGCGGCATCATCGTGCCGATCATCGACATGCGCATCAAATTCCATCTCGGCAACGTGACCTACAACCAGCTCACCGTGGTCATCATCCTCAACGTCGCGAACCGCGTAGTCGGCATCGTGGTGGACGGCGTGTCGGACGTGATCACGCTGACCGCCGAACAACTGAAACCCGCGCCGGAATTCAGCTCGGCGCTGGACACCCAGTACATCACCGGGCTGGGCACGGTGGATGACCGCATGATCATCGTGGTGGACATCGAAAGACTGATGACCAGCCGCGACATGGATCTGGTCGAAATGGCTGCGGCTTAAATTAAGAATTAAATTTTTCAAGGAGAAAATCATGGCTAGCATGAAAGTGGGAACCCGTTTAGGGCTGGGCTTCGGCGCAGTGATTGTATTATTAATTATCGTTGCGCTGCTTGGCATCACCAATATGCGCAGTGTTCAAGGTAATCTTGATGACATTATCAACGATGAATTCCCCAAGACGGTGCAGGCGAACAATATGATCGACGGCATCAACAAAATCGGGGTGCTTATGCGCGACTCCCTGCTGGTAACAGGGCATGAAGCCATCCAGAAGGAACTGGTCAGTATTGACGCACAGCGCAAAATCATCAAGGAAAATCTGGAAAAACTGCAAGCCTCAATTGCTTCCGAAAAGGGCAAAGCCGCGCTGAATAAGGTGCTGGACATGCGCGGCAAGTACATGGGCGCCCAGGATGCCTTCTTGAAATTGCAGAAAGAAGGCAAGCAGGCTGAAGCGAAAGCCTTGTTTATGGCAGAGGCAATGGAACTCCAGGATGCCTATATCCAATCCGTGAACGAGTTGGTTGTGCTGGAAAGCAACCGGATGACAGAAATCGGCGGTGAAGTGAACAAGTCGGTGCAAACTGCCCTGATCATCATCATCGTCATCTCGCTGATTGCGGTTCTGCTCGGCGTGATCGTCGCTTTCATGATCGTGCGCGGCCTGATGAAGCAACTGGGCGGCGAGCCGGATTACGCGGCGGACGCGGTCGGCAAGATCGCCGCCGGCGACCTGTCTGCTGAGTTGGCGCTCAAACCGGGCGACACCAGCAGCCTGCTGTATTCGCTGAAGACCATGCAGGATAGTTTGCGCTCTATCGTTGCCGAGATACAGGGCATCGTGCAGGCCGCCGTACAGGGCGACTTCAGCGTCAAAATGGACATGAACGGCAAGGCCGGTTACACCAAGACCCTGTCCGAGTTGCTCAACCAGTTGAGCAACACCGTCGACGATGCTTTCAAGGACACCATACGCGTGGCCAACGCGCTGGCCCAAGGCGACCTGAGCCAGAAAGTCACCAAGGAATATTCCGGTGCTTACAACCAGGTCAAGGTCAGCGTCAACACCACCGCCGATTCCCTGACCAAGATCGTCAGCGAAATCCAGAACATCGTCGAGGCCGCCGCCAATCAGGGTAGTTTCACCGTCAAGATGGACATGACCGGCAAGCAGGGTTATACCAAAACCTTGTCCGAACTGCTCAACCAGCTGTCGAACGTCACCGAAACCGGCATTGCCGACGTGGTGCGCGTAGCCAATGCACTGGCCAAGGGCGACCTGACCCAGACCATCAGCAAGGATTATCCCGGCTCCTTCGGTGAAATGAAGACCGGTGTGAACGGCACAGTAGAAAACCTCAAGGTACTGGTCGGCGAAATCAAGGAAGCCACCGACACCATCAACACCGCCTCCAAGGAAATTGCGCAAGGCAACCAAGACCTGTCGCAACGCACCGAAGAACAGGCTAGCAGCCTGGAGGAAACCGCCTCCAGCATGGAAGAACTGACCTCGACCGTGAAGCAGAACGCCGAGAACGCCAAACAGGCCAACCAGCTCGCGATCGGCGCATCCGACGTGGCGGGCAAAGGCGGTGCGGTGGTCGGACAGGTGGTCACCACGATGGACTCGATCAACGAATCGTCGCGCAAGATCGTGGACATCATCAGCGTGATCGACGGCATCGCGTTCCAGACCAACATCCTCGCGCTCAACGCGGCGGTGGAAGCCGCCCGTGCCGGCGAACAGGGCCGCGGCTTCGCGGTGGTGGCCGGCGAAGTGCGTAACCTCGCTCAAAGAAGTGCGGCCGCCGCCAAGGAAATCAAGACGCTGATCGGCGACTCGGTCGAGAAGGTCGAAGGCGGCAGCAAGCTGGTCGCGCAGGCCGGGCAGACCATGGAAGAGATCGTCACCGCGATCAAGCGCGTGACCGACATCATGTCCGAGATCACCGCCGCATCGCAGGAACAGAGCCAGGGCATCGAGCAGGTCAATACCGCCATCACCCAGATGGACGAGGTGACCCAGCAAAACGCCGCACTGGTCGAAGAGGCCGCGGCCGCGGCGGAATCGCTGGAAGAGCAGGCGCAGAACCTGGCGGTCTCGGTGGGTACCTTCAAGATGGACAGTCACTCGAGCGGCACGGCGGTCGCGCGCCGCGAGACGGCCCCCGCTGCACGCGCTCCCGCGCACCATGCCGCCCCGCCACGCAAGGGTACGGCGGTCGCCAAGGCTGCGCCGGGCAAGGCCGCGGCGGTCAAACCCAAAGCCAAGCCGGGCGGCGATGACGATGGTGAGTGGGAAGAATTTTAATTAATGCAGGGGGTGCAATAAATTGCGCCCCCTGCAGACTCACATTCGGTATGGGCGGCACCGGCGCTCACCCATACCGAATCTGAATCTAATTGGGCCAACGCAACATAACTGTGTGAGGTAATAATGAAAAATAACCAGCCGGTGACGACAGTCGAATATGTGCTCAAAGATACCGATTCCATCGTTTCCAAGACCGACCTCAAGGGGCAGATCACCTACGTAAACGAAGACTTCTTGCGCATCAGCGGCTTCAGTGAATCCGAGTTGATCGGCGCTCCGCACAACATCGTGCGCCACCCCGACATGCCGCCGGAAGCATTTGCCGATTTCTGGGCATCGCTCAAGGCCAACCGCCCGTGGACCGGCATAGTCAAAAACCGCTGCAAGAACGGCGATTTTTACTGGGTGCTGGCGAACGCTACGCCGATTTATGAGAGCGGCCAGTGTATCGGCTACCTGTCGGTACGCAGCAAACCCGGTCAGGAGCAGATCAGGGCCGCCCAGTCGGCCTACCGGATGTTCCGCGAAGGGCACGCGGACGGCCTGCGCATCAAGGATGGTCAGGTGGTCAAGCCCAGTTTGCTGGGCAATCTGAATTTGCTGAAAAATGTCTCCATCAAGACTCGTATGGTAATGGTACTGGCGGCCATGTCTTTGTCGCTACTCTCGATTGGCATTATCGGGCTGTACGGTATGAGCAATAGCAATGAAGGTTTGCGCAGAGTGTATGAGGATCGTACGGTGCCGCTACAACAATTAAGCGAAATAAGGGGGCTCTTATTGCGCAACAGGCTTGATTTAACCAGCGCGGCGTTGAATCCAACGGCAGCAGAAATTGAAAAGGATACTGTTACTGTCGAGAAAAATATTATTGTAATAGGCAAGACATGGGATGATTACATGGCAACACCTCTCACGCCGGAGGAAAAAACATTGGCCGAAAAATTTGCTGCAGATCGCAAAGTTTTCGTGGCACAGGGCCTCAAACCGGCTATTGCGATGCTGCGCGACGGCAATAGCGATGCGGCAAAAAAACACATGATTGAGGTAGCCAGGCAGTTGTATAAACCGGTACACGAGGATATTAATGCACTCGTCGATCTGCAAATCAGCGTCGCCAAACAGGAATATGGCGACGCGCAGGCTCATTTCAAAACTATACGCAATCAATCAGTCGCACTGATCCTGCTGGGTGCGCTGATGGCAATCTGGGCATTGTTGACAGTATTCCGCGGCATCATCAGCCCGATCGAAAAGGTGGTCAGCCTGTTGCAGCTTGTCTCACAAGGCAAGTACAACAACCAGATCGACGTTCAGCGCCAGGATGAAATCGGCAAACTGATAGAGTCCATCAAGTCGATGCAAATCAAGCTGGGTTTCGATGTCGCCGAAGCGTTGCGTGTAGCCAACGAAAACCTGCGCATCAAGATCGGCCTGGACAACGTCTCCACCAGCGTGATGATCTCCGACACGGAGCGCAACATCATTTACATGAACAAGGCGGTGCACGAGCTGATGCAGACCGCCGAAAGCGATCTGCGCAAGGAACTGCCGAACTTCAACGCCGCCACCCTGCTGGGCAGCAGCATCGACCAGTTCCACAAGAACCCGGAACACCAGAAATCCATGCTGGCGAGCTTGAGCAGTACCCACCGCAAGCAAATCGAAGTGGGCGGGCGCACCTTCGCGCTGGCCGCCAACCCGGTCATCAACGAGCGCGGCACGCGCCTCGGCACGGCGCTGGAATGGAAAGACCGCACCACCGAAGTGGCGGTGGAAAAGGAAGTGGCGGGCATCGTGGAAGCCGCCGTCAACGGCGACTTCACCGAGCGTATCGGCCTGCAAGGCAAGGAAGGCTTCTTCAAGCAACTGGCCGAGGGCATCAACAAGCTGATGGAAACCTCGGACCGCGGCTTGCAGGAAGTGGTGCGCATGCTGGGCTCGCTGGCACGCGGCGACCTGACCGACCATATCACCAACGAATACGCCGGCACCTTCGGGCAGTTGAAGGACGATGCCAACGCGACCTCCGCGCAGCTCAAGGAAATCATCGGCCAGATCAAGGACGCCACCGACACCATCAACACCGCCGCCAAGGAAATCGCCGCGGGCAACAACGACCTGTCACAACGCACCGAAGAGCAGGCATCCAGCCTGGAGGAAACCGCCTCCAGCATGGAAGAACTGACCTCGACCGTGAAGCAGAACGCCGAAAACGCCAAGCAGGCCAACCAGCTCGCGATCGGCGCATCGGACATCGCCTCCAAGGGCGGCTCGGTGGTCGGACAGGTGGTCACCACGATGGACTCGATCAACGAATCGTCGCGCAAGATCGTGGACATCATCAGCGTGATCGACGGCATCGCGTTCCAGACCAACATCCTCGCGCTCAACGCGGCGGTGGAAGCCGCCCGTGCCGGCGAACAGGGCCGCGGCTTCGCGGTGGTGGCCGGCGAAGTGCGTAACCTCGCTCAAAGAAGTGCGGCCGCCGCCAAGGAAATCAAGACGCTGATCGGCGACTCGGTCGAGAAGGTCGAAGGCGGCAGCAAGCTGGTCGCGCAGGCCGGGCAGACCATGGAAGAGATCGTCACCGCGATCAAGCGCGTGACCGACATCATGTCCGAGATCACCGCCGCATCGCAGGAACAGAGCCAGGGCATCGAGCAGGTCAATACCGCCATCACCCAGATGGACGAGGTGACCCAGCAAAACGCCGCACTGGTCGAAGAGGCCGCGGCCGCGGCGGAATCGCTGGAAGAGCAGGCGCAGAACCTGGCGGTCTCGGTGGGTACCTTCAAGATGGACAGTCACTCGAGCGGCACGGCGGTCGCGCGCCGCGAGACGGCCCCCGCTGCACGCGCTCCCGCGCGCAAGGGTACGGCGGTCGCCAAGGCTGCGCCGGGCAAGGCTGCGGCGGTCAAGCCCAAAGCCAAGCCGGGCGGCGATGACGATGGGGAGTGGGAAGAGTTTTAATATGGAATTACAGGGGCGATTCGTGAATTACCTCCACTGTGCCATTTTTGCAGTACCCGTAGAGCGGGCCATGTCCACCATGTCGAGCGCACAACCCGACCTACATTTGATCCCGGCTCACCCGGTTTAGGATTCCATGAACACTAATCTCCAATACAGCGCCGGGCATGACCGCGAATTTGTATTCACGAGCAAGGATTTCGAGCGGGTGCGCCAGTTAATTTATGACCATGCCGGCATCTCGCTTAACCCATCCAAGCAGGACATGGTGTATAGCCGCCTGGCGCGCCGCCTGCGTGCAACCGGGATCAATAATTTCAAGGATTATCTGGCGTTGCTGGAAAGCAACAACAAGGCCGAGTGGGAAGCATTTGTAAATTCACTCACCACCAACCTGACTTCTTTCTTTCGTGAGCCGCACCATTTTCCGCTGCTGGCCGAACATGCCCTGAAGCAAAAAGGACGGCATCCTATTTCATTGTGGTGTTCTGCGGCTTCGACCGGCGAGGAGCCATACACCATGGCGATGACCATGGTGGATGCCTTTGGCAGCTTCACGCCGCCCGTAACCATCATTGCTACCGATCTGGATACCAATGTGCTTGCCAAGGCGGAAGCGGGCGTTTATCCGGTCGAGCGCATTGAAAAACTCTCCGATGCCTTGGTAAAGCGTTTCTTCCTCCGGGGAACAGGCGCGCAGGCTGGCTTTGTGCGAGTGCGGCCCGAGTTGCGCGCGATGATTACTTTCCGGCAGGTTAATCTGCTCAGCGATGACTGGCATATACGCGGTCCGCTGGATGCGATTTTTTGCCGCAACGTGATGATCTATTTCGACAAGGCAACCCAGCTCAAAATATTGGAACGGTTTGCGCCCCTATTACAACCGGATGGTTTGTTGTTCGCCGGCCATTCCGAGAGTTTTCATAATGCCGGGCATATATTCAATTTGCGCGGTAAGACAGTGTATGAATTGGCAAAACATAAACCTCACGGCATTAATCATGCAAAGAAATAAATCGATTACCCTGGAGGCACCGCAAAAGTTGGCTGCGCGGCAAAAGAGAGTTGCCCCGCATGACTAATCATGGCTACGAAGAAGCGCTGGCCCCCAATCTGTATTTTGACCGGCAACATAATTCCGAAGCGGCCAAAATATTGCCCGGCGAATATTACACGACGGCGCGCGATATGCTGCTGGTGACGGTGCTGGGTTCCTGTGTTTGCGCCTGCATACGCGACAAGATAAGCGGGATCGGCGGCATGAATCATTTCATGCTGCCCGATGGCGGCCAGGACCAAAACAATCCGTTGGGTGAGTCGGCGCGCTACGGCGTTTACGCCATGGAAATATTGATTAACCAGTTGCTAAAAATGGGCGCGAACCGCAACAATTTTGAGGCAAAAGTCTTCGGCGGCGGTGCAGTGTTACGCGGCTTCACCGTCGCCAATGTCGGCGAGCGCAACGCGGAGTTTGTGCAGAAATTTCTCAAGACAGAAAAAATTCCCATCGTTGCGCAGGATCTGCTTGATATTTACCCGCGCAAAGTATATTTCTTCCCCAGCACCGGCCTGGTTCGGGTAAAAAAACTAAAACAGGTACACAACGATACGATTATCAGCCGTGAATCCGAATATGTGACACGCCTGCATTACGCCAAGGTGGAAGGTGATGTAGAGCTGTTCGGGTGATTGCGTGTAACAAAACTATCTGGCTAGAACAAACATGGAAAAGAAAAAAATTAGAGTGCTGGTGATTGATGATTCCGCGCTGATCCGCAGCGTAATGAAGGAGATCATCGACCGGGAAAGCGATATGGAATGCGTGGGCGCGGCTCCCGACCCGATGGTGGCGCGCGAGTTGATCAAGTCGCTTAACCCGGACGTGCTGACGCTGGATGTGGAAATGCCCAGGATGGACGGGATTGATTTCTTGGAGCGGTTGATGCGCTTGCGCCCGATGCCGGTGGTGATGGTTTCCACATTGACCGAGCGCGGCTCCGACATCACGTTCCGAGCGCTGGCGCTGGGCGCGGTGGATTTCGTTTCCAAGCCCAAAATGGACATCGCGCGCGGCATGTCGGAATACGCCATCGAAATAACCGACAAGATCCGCGCGGCAGCGCAGTCGCATGTGCATAAGATTACCGCCACGACCGCAATCCAGGAGAAATTTTCCGCGGATGCGATTTTGCCGAGCGTCGCGGGGCGGTTTTCTTCCACGGAAAAACTGATCATCATCGGCGCGTCGACCGGCGGAACCGAGGCAATCAAAGAGGTGCTGACCAGGTTTCCCGCCGATATGCCGGGTATCCTGGTGACCCAGCATATGCCGGAAAACTTTACCAAATCGTTTGCCGACCGCCTGAACAGCCTGTGCAAAATTTCGGTCAAGGAAGCGGAGCATAACGAGCGGATATTGCCGGGACATGCGTACATCGCACCGGGGCATTCGCACCTGTTACTCAAGCGTAGCGGCGCAAACTATATGACCGAACTGAACCAGGGCACGCCGGTGAACCGCCATCGCCCGTCGGTAGATGTGCTGTTCCGCTCTGCGGCCAACGTGGCCGGCGCAAATGCGCTTGGCATCATTCTCACCGGCATGGGCAAGGACGGCGCGCAAGGCTTGCTGGAAATGCGGCAGGCCGGCTCTCACACCATTGCGCAGGATGAGGCAAGTTGCGTGGTTTTTGGCATGCCGAAAGAAGCCATCGCGGTGGGCGGCGCGTGCGAGGTGTTGCCGTTGCAGAATATCGCGCGCCGCACCCTAGAATATCTCGCATCGCACGGCAGCAAGAGTAATCGGGTTTGATCTATAATTCGTCCCGCAAATTAACGCAGATTTTATTCAAGGAGCAATCATGGCTATCAACGTACAAATTCATGACCGTTCGGCACGCATTACCATGTCCGGTCGTTTTGATTTTCAAGTGCACCGCGATTTCAAGGATGCCTATACACCGCTGCTCGATAACGCCGCAGTACGCGAAATCGAGGTCGAAATGAGCAAAGTGGATTACCTGGATAGCTCCGCGCTGGGCATGCTGATGCTACTGAATGAACGCGCCAAAGCAGTCAATAAACCGGTCGCGCTGCTCAATACTTCCGGTGTGGTGTCGCAGGTACTGGAAGTCGCCAATTTCAGCAAAATTTTCAACATCAAGCACACGGCTTGATTCAATACTGCTGTGCCGGAAATCCGCCCGCCGGATTGGATTAGGGTTTTGGTTTAGACTTTTTTATTGCCTGCACCGCACGCTCTCCGGGCGGAAGTACTTTACGAGTGTTCTTCTTACCTCCTGCAGATTCGCCTTTAACAGTTTGCTGCGTATTATTTTCGGCGGCAGGCTGCGCTTCCGCAGATGTTGCGGCTTCCGGCTCTGTCTTGGCCCGTGCCGCTTCTGCCTTAGCTTCTTTCTGAGCCTTTAATTTGGCTGCTTTTGCTTCGGCGGCAGCTTGTGCTTTGGCTTTTTGCGCCGCTTTAATCCGGACAAACAATGCACGTGTCCGCGCTTTTTGCGCCGCACTGACCCGTGCAGTGTTGGCTTCTTTCTGGGCTTTTAATTTAGCCGCTTTTGCTTCGGCGGCAGCCTGTGCTTGCGCCCTTTGCTCTTCTTTAATTCGCGCAGCTTCCGCCTGCGCGGCCTGCTCCGCTTTAATCCGTGCGGCTTCCGCCTGTGCGGCCTGCTCCGCCTTCACCCGCTCCGCTTCTGCCTTGATTTCCATTTGCGCCTTGGCAAGTTGCTGGGCAGCTATTTGCTTTGCGGCCAGATCGCGCTGGTCGGCAAAATTAACCCTCGCAAGGTTACCGGCCTTGATGCCGAGTTTTGCCGCATCTTCCGGCAACTCCCCGATGGAAAGCTGCGGCTTTACCTGGGTCAGTGTGACTACATCTGCCGCGCGCTCTGCGGTACCGGCTACCGCGCCCTTTAATTGCGCATCGCTGATATAGGCGACGAGCTTGTCACCGGGTTCCAGCAGCGCGTCGCTGCCCGCATCAAGATACACTTTCCTCCCCTCGACCTGAACGATGCGCGCGGAAAAAGGCACCTTTTCCAGCGCCTCATGAATGTCTTTCACCGCGGAATCAAGCAGCCGGTTTGTCGCCTTGCCAAACTCTGTTTCAAAAAAGAGGCTGCTGCCAAAAGGCTTGTTGTTCCCTACCGTCACATCGCCCTCGGCATGGTCGCCCAGGTGGTGCGACGACAGGCGAGAGCCCGTGCGCCCGTCGTAGACGGAAAACTCGACTTCAATGTACCTTTTCTTGTATCCGCCGAATGGCACCTTCAGAGACCAGTCGAATGGTGTATCCACAGACCATCTTTCATGGCCTGTTCCCGCGTTCACAACCATGCCGGAAATAAGAAATTGCGCTCCGGTTTCTCCGGCAATCTGAATAATTGCGTCGCGTTGCGGCGTATCCGCATCTGACGGTATTGAGCGGCCGGTAGAGGAGGACAGGAATTCCCCGCTTGCTTCGAGCCGGCTGGAAAGTGCGGCCGGAAATCCGTCATAAATATTGTTGATGTCGTCCACATGAATCGTTTTGGCAACATCGAATTGGGTGATCACAATTTTCTTTTTCGGGATCGGGACCCGGACGAGCACCGCGTTTTTCGCATCGAATTTGCCTTTGACCACTTCAGCGCTCACCGCCACATGGTATATCCCCTGGCTTTGCCATTCCCGGACTATCGCATAGTAGCTGCCTTGCTGGAACGTCAGCACATCCTGGTTTTGCTGAGGCACATCGGCAGCACCCGGAAGTTTGCCCGCCGTCGCTTGTGCATCTGCCAGCGCAGCGGCGTTGCGCAACGCATTGTTCAATGCCGTCTGGCGTGCCGCCCTGCGCCCATCCACCCCGATTGTCGCTGCACCTTCCGCGCGCACTCTTCCCGTATAGGCGACTGTGGTTTTTGCCGGTTCCGTTGTGCCGGTTTCCAGCTCGGCAGATGCAGTTTGCACCATGCAGAACAAGGCACTCGTGCAAAGGGCGGCGGCAAAGTAACGGCGGGCGCCCTGTTTACAAGCAGATGCCGCGAACAAATTACCCAAGTAAAGACCAACATTTATCAGCATTACCATTCCTTTTAACTGAATTGCCCATTAAGTTTTTACTTTAATTTACGAAAGGGGCTCCAGCACAAACAACCGGGTGAAGACAGTCAGCATTTTCGCCTCCAAACCAGTGCGCAGTGTCCCTGTATTTCCATTTATGGTCAATATACAGCCCTTGCTTGTCTGCATACCAATAATCGGCACAGGTTTTTTCGGCATCTGATATTTCGGGTCATATTTGACAGTTTGAATCATGGCTACCCGCCCAGATAGGTTAAACTTGCGCGACTGTTTGCCACGCGACACCAACACAACCAGACACAAGGTATGGGAGAACTATTTATTACTGGAACCCGCGCGCGGCTGCGCACCTGGCTGGCATCGGGCTACGCGCTGTTCATCGTATATGCGAGCCTGTCGCCATTTTCCGGCTGGCGCGAACAGGGGCTGAATTTTGCCGAAGTGCTCGGCGCACCTTTGCAGCTCACCTATACCGCCTTCGACACGATCATCAACCTGCTGTCCTATCTGCCTTTCGGTTTTCTGGCTGTGATCGCGTTACGCGCGCGTTGCGGCGCATTGGCCAGCGTGATTTTCGGCCTGTGTTTGGGCGTATCGTTATCGGCGTGCATGGAGTATTTGCAAATGTATTTGCCCGCGCGCGTCAGCTCGAATATGGATTTGCTGTCCAACAGTGCGGGCGCGCTGTTGGGTGCTTTGCTGGCGGTGAGTGTCGCGTCATGGACCTGGTTGCTTACCCTCCTGATGCGCTGGCGCAGCGGCTTGTTCCATCAGGGCAAGGAAACGGATTTCGGCCTGGCCCTGCTCATGCTATGGATATTCGGGCAAATCAATCCGTCCTTGCCGATGCTGGGCAATGTGTTCATCAGCGAGGTGGTGCGCCAGCCTTTTGCCACGTTGCCGCGCACCCCGTTTAATTGGTGGGAAAGCAGCGCTGTCACGCTGAACCTGTTGATGCTCGGGGCATTGCTGCTGACCTTGCTGCGCGTGCCGCGCAATGCCGTCACCGCCTTGCCGGCAATATTGGGTGCAGTGGCGCTGGTAAAATTCGTTACCGCGGCGATATTGCTGAAGTCATGGGCGTTGCTGTTGTGGATCAACAGCGAGGCGGTGCTGGGAATACTGCTGGGAATGTTGCTGCTGCTTTCGGTATTGTGGCTGCCGCGCGCCGCTGTAATCGGCTCCGGCGCGGTGGTATCCATAACCTATTTCGTCATTGTGAATTTCGTGTTTGACAGCAATACCCCTGCCGCCGCGATGTCCGTATATCACTGGCATTACGGGCATTTGCTCAACTACAACGGTTTGGCGCAGACTATTACGCTGCTTTTTCCATTGCTGCTGATGCTGCATTTGTGGCGGATACGCACAACATAATTCCGCAGGATTTAATTTTCGGGAGCACAACCATGAGCTTTTATGACAAGCATGTTTTTTTCTGCACCAACCAGCGTGAAGACGGCAGCGCATGCTGCAATAATCATGGCGCGCAGAAGGCGCGCGATTACATGAAGGACAAGGTGAAGGAGCTGGATATTCCCAAACACCAGAACAATATCCGCATCAACACGGCGGGCTGCATGAACCGCTGCGACAAGGGGCCGGTCATCGTGATATACCCCGAAGGCATCTGGTACACCTACAAAGATGAGAGCGACCTCGACGAGATCATCGAACAGCATCTCAAGAACGGCCGCGTTGTGGAACGGCTGAAAATTTGATGTTGGTAACCGGGATTCAGAATGCGCTCTTGCGCCGGATGGCGGAGCTGATTGCAACGCGGAGACTGGCATGAGTGCGGTGATCAGCGCGTGCAATTTGCGCAAATGCTACGGCGATCAGGTGGTGGTGGATGGTTTGAGTCTGTCCATCCGGCGCGGCGAATGTTTCGGCTTACTGGGGCCGAACGGCGCGGGCAAAACCACCACACTGCGTTTGATGCTCGGCCTGATAGAGCCGGACGCAGGCGAGTTGCGCCTGTTTGGACATGCCGTGCCGCAACAAGCGCGCGCCGCGCGGCTGCGCGTGGGCGTGGTGCCGCAGGTGGACAACCTCGACCCGGATTTCACCGTGGCGGAAAACCTGCTGGTGTATGGCCGCTATTTCGGCATGACCGATGCGGCCATCGAAGCGCGCTTGCCGGAGCTGCTGGAATTCGCCAATCTCGCCCACAAGCGCGACGTAAGAGTGCCTACTCTGTCCGGCGGCATGAAGCGGCGCCTGACACTGGCACGCGCGCTGGTGAACGACCCGGAAATTATTTTTCTGGACGAGCCGACCACCGGCCTCGACCCGCAAGCGCGCCACCTGATCTGGCAGCGCCTGCGCGAACTGACCGCGCGCGGCAAGACGCTGTTGCTCACCACGCACTTTATGGACGAGGCAGAGCGGCTTTGCCACCGCCTCGCGGTGATGGATAACGGCCGCATCATCAGCGAAGGCTCGCCGCGCGAACTCATCGCGACAAACATCGAGCCGCAAGTGGTCGAGGTGTTTGGCGAGCAGGCGGCAGCATGGGCGCATAGTCATGCGGCGCACCACGCGCAACGGTTCGAAGTGAGCGGCGAGACGGTATTTTGCTATGTGCAGGAGGCGCAGTCGCTGTTGCAGGAATTGCAGCAGCACCCCCACTTGCGCTACCTGCACCGCCCGGCTAATCTTGAAGACGTGTTCTTGAAATTAACCGGGCGGGAGATGCGCGAATGAGGCCGGCATGAAACCCCACTTCTTTTCCCCGCCGCGCCTGAGCCTGCGTTTCTTCCCGATCTGGCGGCGCCACCTGCTGGTGTGGAAGAAAGTCGCGGCTACCTCCATCATCGGCCACCTGGCCGATCCGGTGATCTATCTGCTGGGTCTGGGCTATGGGCTGGGCAGTCTGCTACCGGAGCTGGGCGGCACGTCCTACATGGTGTTTCTCGCCGCCGGAACGGTGTGCTACAGCACCATGAACAGCGCCAGTTTCGAGGCGCTGTATTCCGGCTTCGCGCGCATGCATGAGCAGCGCACCTGGGAAGCGATCCTCAACACGCCGGTCACGCTGGACGATGTGGTGCTCGCGGAAATCCTGTGGGCGGCGAGCAAGAGCCTGCTGTCCGGCCTGGCGGTGCTGCTGGTGATCTGGCTGCTCGGGCTGTCGCATTCCGCGCTGACGCTATGGCTGATTCCGCTGGCGCTGCTGGTTGGGCTGTGCTTCGCCGCGCTCGGCTTGATCATGACCGCATTAGCGCCAAGCTACGATTTTTTCCTGTACTACTTCACGCTGGTAATCACGCCCATGATGTTATTATGCGGCGTGTTTTTTCCGGTCACGCAATTGCCGCCGCTATGGCAGACGGTGTCATCCGTGTTGCCGCTGTCGCACGCGGTGGACATCGCCCGGCCATTGCTGACCGGTATTGTGCCGCCCGGCGCATTGCTGCATGTCGCGGTGCTGGCGAGCTATGCGGGAGCCGGGTTTTATGTGTCGCTGGTGTTGTTCCGGCGGCGGCTTTCCAAGTAAGCGCGCCATCAAGGGAAACAAATCATGTTATGGGTTAAGGCATTTCATATCATTTTCGTGGTGAGCTGGTTCGCCGGGTTGTTCTATTTGCCGCGTCTCTTCGTGAACCACGCGATGGCGACCGAGCCTGCCGAAATCGCCCGGCTGAAGCTGATGGAGGGCAAGCTATACCGCTTCGTTACGCCGATTGCTTGGCTGGCATTGGGCTCGGGCCTCTGGCTGTGGCTGGGCTACGGGATCAGCGGCGCCTGGCTGCATGCCAAGCTTTGTCTGGTGTTGTTGCTGGTCGGTTACCACTACTATTGCGGCAGGCTGCTAAAGCAATTTGCCGCTGACCGGAACACGCGCAGCCATGTTTTTTATCGCTGGTTCAACGAGATTCCCGTGCTGGTTCTGGTTGCCGTAGTTATTCTTGTTACCGTGAAACCTTTTTAACCTATGCCCGATTTTTTTGCCCCCTGCCCGCGCGGTTTGGAAGCCGTCTTGTGCGGTGATCTTGAAGCATCGGGCGCGCAGAACACGCGCCGCACCGAGGGTGGCGTGGCCTTCTCCGGCGACTGGCCGCTGTGTTACCGCATCAATCTGGAAAACCGCATCGCCAGCCGCATTCTATGGCGCGTCGCGGAAACGCAATATCGCAGCGAGCAGGATATCTACAAGGCGGTGTTCGATCTGCAATGGCAACGCTGGTTCGACGTTACCCACACCATCCGGGTGAATACCACAGCGATTCGCTGCGCGCTGAAAAGCCTGGAGTTCATCACCCTGCTGGTCAAGGATGCCGTATGCGACCGTTTTCGCGCGCACTGCAACGAGCGCCCGAGCGTGGATACGCTGCAACCGGATATGCGCATCCATGTGTTCATTGAGGACAACAAGCTGATGCTGTATCTGGACACTTCCGGCGACGCGCTGTTCAAGCGCGGCGTGCGCCAGCACACCAACATCGCGCCGCTGCGCGAAAATCTGGCGGCAGGCATTTTGCGTTTAATGAACTGGCAGCCCGGCACGCCGTTGCTCGACCCGATGTGCGGCAGCGGCACGTTCCTGATCGAGGCGGCGCAGATGTCGCTGAATATCCAGCCCGGTATCGCGCGCCGTTTCGCCTTCGAAAAACTGAAAAACTTCGAGGCCGCAACATGGCAAGGGATGCGCGAGCGGGCCATCGCCGCGCAACAGCCGCCCAGGTTTCTGGAAATTTACGGCAGCGACTTATACGGCGACGCGCTGAAAACCGCACAACGCAATCTGGAAGAAGCCGGGCTGGCGGAATGCGCGGAACTCAAGCAAGCCAACGTGCTGGAAATCTCCGCTCCCGCGGAACATGGCGTGCTGGTGGCGAATCTGCCCTATGGCGAACGCATGGGCGAGCTGGATGAACTGGCTGAGTTGTACCCGAAACTGGGCGATGCGCTGAAAAAGAAATTCGGCGGCTGGACAGCGTACCTGTTCACTGCCGACAAGGCCATCCTGAAACTGATGCGCCTGTCCCCGTCCAAACGTACCCCATTGTTCAACGGCGCAATCGAATGCCGCCTGCTGGAATACAAAATAGTATCGGGCAGCAACCGCCGTTAAACGTTCACACTTGTTGCCGACGGAACAAAACCGCTAACCATACTGTTGCATGAGGTAAGTTAAAGGGAGGCCGCAGCAAGAGGAATCCGCTGTCGCCAGTTATTCCTAATATCTGCTTTGTTGCCCATAGCGGATGTTCATCCCGAGTTGGCGCGAAGGGCGGCAACCGACACAAAACGGCGCCTCAATCTTGATTGCATATGTAGTTTGACCATCATCAAATTATGCAAGTGTTGCATGGCGCAATAGAAATTTGAGTGAGAGAAAGCACCGTTTGCCATCCAATCTGAGATGTTTTACTGAAATTTGGCGATTGACTGTGGCCACAAAACAAGCGGATACTCTTGTCGGGTGCAATTGAATTTCCTATCCTTATGAAAACACCTCTTTCCCTAGGAGAAATTAATGACTACTCAACTTGATTTTTCAACTTTTAATTTGCAGGATGTACTCGATATGGCCGTGCTGGTCGAAAAGGAAGCGGAAGATCGCTACCTTTTGCTTGCAGACCAAATCGGACGCCGGTATCCCGGTGATGCGGCGGCTTTCTTTACCATGATGGCCCGAAATGAACAGCGTCACGGGGTTGAAATTTCAGAGCGTAGACGTTTGCTTTTTGGCGATGCTCCTTCACGCGTCACGACGAATATGATTGGGAGCGATATCGAAGCCCCGGCTCCTGAAAAAGCGGTCCGCTACATGTCCCCGCGACACGCACTGGAAGTCGCAATGGAGTCTGAAATTAAAGCTTACGAGTTTTATGACAGCATCTTGCAGGTCATTCAGGATGCCACCGTTCGAGAACTGATCAAGAGCCTTAGAGACGAAGAATTAGAGCATCAGAAACTCTTGAACGAGAAGAAGGCGGGGTATGCCGATACGCTGGAATCAGATTTTGACCCGGAGATCGACGAACCCCGCATTTATCGTATACCGGAAAGCTGAGGTATTCCTGTAACTCAGATGGCGGACAATCTTGCGCGGTGGTCTGCCGTTCTATTCTGGGTCGATCTCAACACCAAATCTTGGAGATGTCAGAAACCCTTTGTACAAGCCGGAAGAAATTTCAATAATTCGCCCGTTCTGCCATCCACAAGCGGGTTTCTTTCAGCGTTCACACTAGGTGAGCTTCAAACCTTCCGTGCCGCTCGACAGGTTTCGATCCGTCACCAGTTTGCTTTCCAGCTTGATGCGCAGACGCAGGTCGTTGACCGAGTCGGCATTTTTCAGTGCTTCTTCGTATGAGATCTTTTCGGCTTCATACAAATTAAACAACGCACCGTCGAAAGTTTCCATGCCAAGTTCGCGCGACTTGGCCATCACGCTCTTGATCGAGTTTACCTCTCCTTTGAAAATCAGGTCGGCAATCAGCGGCGAGTTGAGCAGAATTTCGATTGCGGCAGCACGCCCCTTGCCGTCCTTCTTCGGAATCAGGCGCTGGGAAATAAGCGACTTGACGTTCAGCGACAAGTCCATCAGCAACTGCGTGCGCCGCTCTTCCGGGAAGAAGTTGATGATACGATCCAGCGCCTGGTTGGCGCTGTTGGCGTGCAAGGTGGCCAAACACAGGTGGCCGGTTTCGGCAAAAGCCACGGCGTGCTCCATGGTTTCCTGGTCGCGTATTTCGCCGATCAGAATCACGTCGGGCGCTTGGCGCAGGGTGTTCTTCAGCGCGTTGTGCCAGGACTCGGTATCCACGCCGACTTCGCGGTGTGTGATGATGCAGTTGATATGGTCATGCACATATTCCACCGGGTCTTCGATGGTGATGATGTGGCCGTAACTGTTTTTGTTGCGATAGCCGATCATCGCGGCCAGCGTGGTGGATTTGCCCGAGCCGGTTCCGCCGACCAGAATCACCAGGCCACGCTTGGTCATCACGACATCCTTGAGCACCTCCGGCAGCCCCATCTCGTCGAGATCGGGAATTTTGGTGGTAATGGTGCGCAGCACCATTCCAACGCGCTGTTGCTGCATGAAAATATTGACCCGAAATCGCCCGATGCCGGACGGGCTGATCGCGAAATTGCACTCATGGGTGGCTTCGAATTCGGCGGCCTGCTTGTCGTTCATGATGCTGCGCGCCAGTTCCTGAGTATGCTGGTGAGTGAGCGCCTGGTTGGACATCGGCGTCATTTTTCCGTCCATCTTGAATGCGGGCGGGAAGCCCGACGTGATGAACAAATCGGAAGCTTTCTTGCTGAGCATGCCGCGCAGCAAGTTGTGTATCAGCTCGGTGGCCTGGTCTCTTTCCATAATAAAACTCCTAAGCCGGACGATCCGGATCAAAAAACGGGAGGCAGGGGCACGATGCCCCTAACTATTAACCGGGGAACATGTCCTTGTTCATCGCCTTGCCGCGAGCTTCCGCCGGGGTGATTTTATTTTCTTTGACAAGAACTGCAAGGCATTGATCGAGCGTCTGCATCCCGAGCCCTTGGCCTGTTTGTATCGCCGAATACATTTGCGGTACCTTGGCCTCGCGGATCAGGTTGCGGATGGCCGGAGTACAAACCATAATTTCATGCGCGGCTACCCGACCTGTTCCATCCTTGGTCTTGAGCAGCGCCTGCGAAATTACCGCACGCAGCGATTCGGACAACATCGCGCGCACCATTTCCTTTTCGTCGGCAGGGAACACGTCGATGATACGGTCAATGGTCTTGGCTGCCGAACTGGTGTGCAGCGTGCCAAACACCAGATGGCCGGTTTCCGCTGCCGACATCGCCAGACGGATGGTTTCCAGATCGCGCATTTCACCGACCAGAATGATATCCGGGTCTTCACGCAAGGCCGAGCGCAAGGCATTCTGGAATGACAGCGTATCCCGCCCGACTTCGCGCTGGTTGATCAGGCATTTCTTGCTTTCATGCACGAATTCGATCGGGTCTTCCACCGTCAGGATGTGCCCCATTTCGTGTTCGTTGCGGTGGTTGATCATCGCCGCCAGCGTGGTGGATTTTCCGGAGCCGGTGGGCCCCGTCACCAGCACCATGCCGCGCGGATAATCCGAAATGGTTTCGAAGCTCTTCGGCGCCTTGAGATCTTCCAGCGACAGAATCTTGGACGGGATGGTGCGCATTACCGCGCCCGCGCCGCGATTCTGGATAAAGGCATTCACGCGGAAACGCGCCAGCCCCGGAACCTCGAAGGAAAAATCGACCTCCTTGTTTTCCTCGTAGAACTTGCGCTGCTGGTCGTTCATGATGTCATACACCAGACCATGCACCTGCTTGTGATCCATCGGCGGAAGGTTGATGCGGCGCATGTCGCCATGCACGCGGATCATCGGCGGCAGCCCGGCGGAGAGATGCAGGTCGGAGGCTTTGTTCTTGACACCAAAGGCAAGCAGTTCGGTGATATCCATTATAATCGTCCCTGTTTGGTAATGCGGTCATGAACCGCGCGAAAAGGATTTGTGGCGCATGTGATTATGACAACAATCGCTTCCAACTTGCAAGCCGTGCGCAACGCAGTGGCGGCAGCGGCTGCCGTGGCCGGTCGTGTACCTGACGACATTACCTTGCTGGCGGTCAGCAAAACTTTCCCGCCGGAAGCGGTGCGCGAAGCATATCATGCCGGACAGACCGCCTTCGGCGAGAGTTATGTGCAGGAAGCGCTGGGTAAAATCGAAGCGTTGCGCGACCTTCCGCTGGAGTGGCATTTTATCGGTCCGATCCAAAGCAACAAAACGCGCGCTATTGCAGAGAATTTTGCCTGGGTGCATGGCGTGGACAGATTGAAAATTGCCGAACGCCTGTCCGCACAGCGCCCGCTGAATTTACCCCCGCTCAACATTTGCCTGCAGGTTAATGTAAGCGGCGAAGACAGCAAGAGCGGCGTAGCTCCCGATGAAGCGGCCGGGCTGGCTCAAGCCGTAGCGCGGCTGCCGCAACTCAGGCTGCGCGGGCTGATGGCGATTCCCGCGCCCAGTGACGATGTTGCCGCACAACACCCGCCTTTTGCGCAGTTGCGAAAATTGCGCGACCAGCTCAACCGGCAAGGATTGACTTTGGATACCCTGTCGATGGGCATGTCGCATGACTTGGCAGCGGCAGTAATGGAAGGTGCTACCATCGTGCGCGTTGGTTCGGCGATTTTTGGCGAAAGATAAAAACTGTAGCCACAGAGATCACAGAGGCAAATCGTTTTCTCTATGTACTCGTGATCTCCGTGGCTGAATTTAAGGATTTTAAATTATGAACATTACATTCATCGGCGGCGGCAACATGGCTGTCGCACTCATCGGCGGCATGCTGGGCAAAGGTTTTGTTGCCGGGCAGATCAGCGTGGTGGAAATCAGCGCGGATCACCGTGCGCGCTTGAAGCATGATTTTGCGGTGCATGCCACAGAGAGTCTCACCGAAGGCATATCAGGCAGCGATGTCATCGTGTTCGCGGTCAAGCCGCAGCAATTGCGCGAAGTGGCGCGACAGCTTGCCCCCCTGCTCGACAAGCAACTGCTGATTTCCATCGCCGCCGGCATCCGCGCGGCAGACTTGGCGCGCTGGACGAATAACCCGACGGTGGTGCGCGCCATGCCCAATACGCCGGCCTTGATCCACAGCGCCATAACCGGCTTGTATGCAGCACCCGCGGTAAATGATGTGCAGCGTGAGCAGGCGCAAAACATCTTGGCGGCAGTGGGCGAGACCTTATGGCTGCAAGACGAAGCGATGCTGGATGCCGTCACGGCGATTTCCGGCAGCGGCCCGGCTTATGTTTTCTATTTCATCGAGGCGCTGCAGCGCGCGGCACTCGAATTGGGCCTGGATGCCGAAGATGCGCACCGTCTGAGCCTGGCGACTTTTCTGGGAGCCAGCAAATTGGCCGCTTACAGCGATGAGGATGTCAGCGTGCTGCGCGCGCGCGTCACCTCCAAAAACGGCACTACCGAACGCGCCCTGCTGAGCATGGACGCCAATCATATCGCCAAGCACATCGCGCAAGCCGCGCATGCCGCTGCGGCACGCGCCAGAGAAATGGGCGATGAACTGGGCAGTGATTGATATGCTGAACGAAGCCCTGCTGTTCCTGCTCGATATCCTGCTGCAACCGTTTGCGGCGATCCTGCTGCTGCGCTTCCACCTGCAGTGGCTGCGCGCGCCGCTACGCAATCCCGTCGGCGAATTTATCATGGTGCTCACCGACTTCATGGTGTTGCGCACGCGCCGTTTCGTTCCATCCGTGATGGGATTGGACAGCGCGACCCTGCTGCTCGCGCTGCTGGTCGAAATACTCTACCTGAGCGGGTTCATGTGGGCACAGGGCTTCCCGTGGCACGGCTTTCCGCTGCCTGGACTGTTGGCGCTGGCGGCGGTCAAGCTGCTCAAAACCAGCCTGTACCTGCTGATGGCAGCGGTATTCGCGCAGGCGATCCTGTCCTGGGTAAACCCCTACTCGCCCATCGCGCCGCTGCTGACCGCCGCCACCCGGCGCTTCCTGCAACCGTTGCGCCGTATCGTGCCGGTGTTGGGCAGTGTGGATTTATCACCGTTGTTGCTGTTTATCATCTGCCAGCTTATCGTCATCGTTCCGATCAGGGCATTGGAGCAAGTCGCAACAAGGCTTCTTTAATGGCTGACTGGTACCGCCGCAACGCGGACATCATCACGCTTACACTGCATGTGCAACCCGGTGCAAAGCGCAGCGAGATTGCCGGATTGCACGGCGAGGCGCTCAAGATACGGCTGGCCGCACCACCGGTCGAAGGGCGCGCCAACGAGGCATTGCTGAAATTTATGGCGAAGTTGTTTGATGTGCCGTTGCGCCAGGTAGAGCTCAAGCAAGGCGGACAATCGCGCCACAAAGTGGTGGCGATCATTGGCAGCAAAGTCGAACCGGAAGACTTGCTAAAAACAGATTTATTGGATGTGCCAGCCAAATAGCTTGCAACGCCACCGGATTGCAAACCGGCGGTGAGCTACGCAAACCCGTGCATATTCGAACCACCATACGCCGGGTGCGTGACTCACCGCCGGTCGGCACTATCCTTACAACGGTCGGCCCAATAGTGATGCGCGGCGAACGTGCCGGTCAAGCGACTGGCGGTTTTTCCTTCTTGGGTTTTTTTGCTTCTTTGTTTTTACGTTGCTGTCCTTTAGCCATGATTGTTCTCCTTGAGTAGTGTCAACATGAAATATGCGGCAACTAATGCGGCGCGATTTAAAGATGCATCCCTGCGCCTGCGTCAACCAGTGTTCCGGTAAAACGCCGCGCGTGCAAATGATAATCCGCCACGGGAAAATGTGAAACTTTTTCTTATGGTCGCTGGTATATTTATGCTCAATGGCTGCAGGGTATAACAAATATTAGATATCAAACAAATTCCCCGGTGTGCAGGCATGTAATTGAATATGCGCCCGTCAGTCGAGTAAAAACCTTTACACATAGAATAGAACGAGAGAGAATCTACGAGGCGGCGGCGAGTTTATCAACCCGGAGAGGAAGTTATGGCAAATATCAAGGTAAATACACGGTTTGGCGAATTAAGCGTTGACCCGGCCCAGGTGATTACTTTCCCGAAAGGCATTCCCGGCTTTGAAAAAAATACCCGATGGAAACTGTTTCACGAAATCGACGATCAGGGCAATCTGGTAAATGGCATGATTGTTCATCTCCAGTCGATTGATGACGGCGACGTGTCCCTGCCCTTAACGGATCCGGCCTTGTCTGGCTTTAGCTACAATCTGACACTGACTGACAATGAGATGGCCGAGCTTAAAATCGAGGATACGAGCGATGTCGTAGTGCTGACGGTTTTGTCCGTTAAAAGCGATACGCCGCAAGATGGGTACCAAAAGGTCGTCGGGAATATGTATGCAAATATCTCCGCACCCATTCTGATCAACACAAAATCCCGTATCGGGATGCAAAAAATACTGGCCAACAGAGTGGCTCATTAAAGGCGATTTCAATCGGCGATTGCCGGTTAACCGATGTTCGAATTAAGGCTACGGCGGGTCACAAGTCCCCGCCGTTTTGCTTTCCGGCACATATCCGATGCTGACATCCTCCCCAAAATTCGCTACTCTGCATCCTGATCGTATCCCGCTCCGATTTGCGCGCCTTGAAATCGTAAAAACTTCATTTGCCGCGCCTTGCGGGTTGTATGTCGCCCTGAAAGACAGCTTACAATGCGGCGACAGTTTCCAGCAGAATGAAGCGCTATATGCAGAACTGTGTTGATGGAGGGAAGCATGGAAAGAATAATTTGCGTAATCGGCAACAAGGGAGGCACCGGCAAAACCAGCATTACGCATATGTTGTGCCACGGCCTCGGGTTGCTCGGCAAGCGTTCGATTGCCGTGCTCACCGATATCGAGCGCGAGCCGCTGTCACGCGGAATCCGGCGCTATACCCCGCTCGACGGGCGCTCGCCGGATAAACTGCAGGAAATTATCGACAAACTGGAAGCCAAGCCGAAGTGGCTGGCGGTGATTGACGGCGGCGGCAACCGCCCGGAAATGGACCGGCAATTTTATGATATGTCGGGGCTTGTCCTGCTGCCATTCCGCGATTCCCACGAGGATATTCGCACGGTGCGCAACGACCTTGACGCCTTCCCCGAGGCATACGGTATCCCGTCCCAATGGCCGACCAATCCGTGGCAACAAATGACGGCGGAACGCACGCTGGATGAAATGATGCAGGATTACCGCCCGCGCCTGCTCGACCCGGTGTATGCGGTGAGCGCCAGCAAACTGCTGCTGGAAGACCAGGTGCCGCCCAGTCTGCCGACGATGCTGAACAACGTTTGCCGCAGCCTGGCCTGGCAGGTGCTGGCGCGGATGAATTTACCCGAAGAAGCCGACCCTCAATAAGAATCCATTTCAGTAGGCGACATCTTCCGCCATCGCGGCAAGCTGTTCGGCCTGATGCTCGGTCATCAGCGCGCCGGTCAGTTCGCTGATATCGCCGTCCATGATCGCATCCATCTTGTACAGCGTCAGGTTGATGCGGTGGTCGGTGACGCGGCCCTGCGGAAAATTGTAGGTGCGGATGCGCTCGGAACGGTCGCCGCTGCCCACCAGGCTCTTGCGCGTCGCGGCGGTCTTGGCATTTTGTTCGCGCACCTGTGCGTCCTTGATACGCGCCGCCAGCACGCGCAGCGCCTGCGCCTTGTTCTGGTGCTGCGAGCGTCCGTCCTGGCACTCGACCACCACGCCGGTCGGCAGATGGGTGATACGCACCGCCGAATCGGTCTTATTGATATGCTGGCCGCCCGCACCGCTGGCGCGGAAGGTGTCGATGCGCAAATCGGCGGAGTTCAGCACCACGTCGTTCACCTCGTCCACTTCCGGCATCACCGCGACGGTGCACGCCGAGGTGTGTACGCGGCCTTGCGTTTCGGTGGTCGGAACACGCTGCACGCGATGCGCACCGGATTCGAACTTCAGCACCGAATACGCCCCTTGCCCGGCGATGCGCGCGATAATTTCCTTGTAGCCGCCCATTTCGCCGGGGCTTTCCGAAATCACCTCCACCTGCCAGCGCCTGCGTTCGGCGAAGCGCGCATACATGCGGAACAGGTCGCCGGCGAACAGCGCCGCCTCATCGCCGCCGGTGCCGGCGCGTATTTCCAGAAACACGCCGCGCTCGTCGCTGGGGTCTTTGGGCAACAACTGCTTTTG
Organism: Gallionella sp.; assembly: GCA_028714075.1. Classification (GTDB taxonomy): domain Bacteria; phylum Pseudomonadota; class Gammaproteobacteria; order Burkholderiales; family Gallionellaceae; genus Gallionella. Next base: position 167,423 of record JAQTMZ010000003.1, on the reverse strand, counting down.
CAATTCGCCGGCGAGTTGCGCCAGGCGTTCCTGCCCCTGTTTGATTTCGGCCTCGGCGAACTCTTTCATCTCCGCATCGCCCATCATGCCCTGCGCGGTATCGATGTCGGCCTGACAGGCCTGATAGGCGTGATACAGCTCCACCACCGGTTCGAGTTCGGCGCGCTCGCGGTTCAGCTTGCGGAACGAGTCCATGTCCCTGGTAGCTTCTTCGGTGCTCAACAGCTGATTGACTTCGAGCAGGCGCTCGCTCAGTTGAGCGAGTTTGGTGGCAATATTGGGCTTCATTCGTCGGTGTGCAGGTGATACAAGCGATGAATCACCTCGAGAAATGCCTCACGGTCATCGCCATGCACCTGGTTCAGCGCGTGGGTCGGCGCATGCAGGAACTTGTTGGTCAGGCCGCTGCTCATCGCCTCCAGCACCTGCTCCGGGCTTTCACCCCTGGCCAGCATGCGCAGCGCTTTTTCCATTTCGTGGCGGCGGTTGCGCTCGGCATGGTCGCGCAGCGCGCGGATGGTCGGCACTACCTCGCGCGATTCCATCCAGTGTACGAAATCTACCACGCCGGAATCGATGATGACCTCGGCTTCCCTGACTGCGCCCTGCCGTGCGTCGAGGCCGTCTTTCACCACTTCGGCGATGTCGTCCACGGTGTACAGAAATACGTCGCTCAGTTCCGCGACTTCCGCTTCCACGTCACGCGGCACGGCCAGATCCACGATGAACAGCGGGCGATGCTTGCGCACCTTGAGCGCACGCTCCACCATGCCTTTGCCCAGAATCGGCAGCTGGCTGGCAGTGCTGGTGATAATGATGTCGTGCTGCGCCAATTGTTCCGGCAAATCGGCCAGCGTGATGGCATGGCCGTTGATGCGCCGCGCCAGCGTTTGCGCGCGCTCCAGCGTGCGGTTGGCGACGGTGATGCGCTTGGGTGAACGCGCCGCAAAGTGCACCGCATTGAGTTCGATCATTTCACCCGCGCCGATGAACAGCACGCTTTGTTCGGCGATGCTCGGAAAAATCCGCTCGGCCAGCCGCACCGCCGCCGCCGCCATCGACACCAGATTCGCGCCGATCTCGGTCTGGGTGCGCACATCCTTGGCGACCGAGAAGGTGCGCTGGAATAATTTGTGCAGCAGGAAACCGAGCGTGCCGGCCTGCTCGGCCTGGCGCACCGCCTGCTTCATCTGGCCGAGAATCTGCGGTTCGCCCAGCACCATCGAGTCCAGCCCGCTGGCGACGCGGAACGAATGCTTTACCGCCTGCTCGCGCGGCAACGTGTAGAGGTAGGGGTCGATGTCCTTGCGGGTCAGATGGTGATATTGCGCCAGCCAGTCGATGGCATGGTCGGGTTGCGCGGCATTGCAATACAGCTCCATGCGGTTGCAGGTCGACAGGATTGCCGCCTCTTTCGCCGCGCCGTTGTCCACCAGATCGCGCAGCGCGCTTTCCAGCCCGTCCGCATTGAACGCGACTTGTTCGCGCACGGCAAGCGGCGCGGTTTGATGGTTAATGCCAAAGGCGAACAACTGCATCTTGGTATTTGGCGGATGACAAGGCTAAAAAGGACGCAAATTATAGTCGCATCGGCGCTGCAATACCATCCAGAGCCTTTTTCAGGATTGCACCGGCATAAGGGCGCCTCTAAAAATTCAAAACTCGCCCAAATACAAGACCCGGAATATGAAACCCGCTGAAATAGGCGCCAACCCGGAAACAACACTTATAATTGCGCCCACACATGGCCGACCTTCTCTTCAAAATTCTCTTTCGCCTGCTTGCGCTGCTGCCGCTGGGTATATTGCATGGCATGGGGGCATGGCTCGGGCGGCTGACTTATGCGGCCTCCGCGCAGTATGCCGCGCGCACCCGGGAAAATTTGCGGCAGGCCAACTTGGCATCCGATGCGGCCCGATACCAAAATATACTGTCCGCAACCATTGCGGAAACCGGTAAAAGCCTGGCAGAGCTGGCATGGATCTGGGGGCGACCCTATGACGAAGTGGTCGGCAAGGTGCGCGAATGCAAGGGACTGGCGCATATCGAAGCGGCGCAGGCGTGCGGCAAGGGCATCATTTTTTTGACGCCACATCTGGGCTGTTTTGAAATTTCCGCGCTGTACGCGGCGCAGCGCGTGCCGATCACCGTGCTGTATCGCCCGCCCAAGCTCGGCTTTCTGGAAGGCGTAATGCGCAGTGGCCGCGAACGCGGCCAGGCCAAACTGGCGAAGGCCGATATCGGCGGCGTGCGTTTGCTGTACAAGGCGCTCAAGCGCGGTGAAGCCATCGGCCTGTTGCCCGACCAGGTGCCCAGTCAGGGCGAAGGCGAATGGGTAAATTTTTTTGCCCGCCCCGCCTACACCATGACGCTGGTGAGCCGCTTGGCGGAAAGCAGCGGGGCGACGGTGCTGATCGCCTATTCCGAGCGATTGCCGCGCGGACAGGGCTATGTGATCCACGTCGAGCCGCTGCCGCTGGATTTTTCCGCACCCGTGCCGCAGCAGATCAATGCGGCGCTGGAGCGGGTGATTTGCGCCTGTCCGGAGCAATACCTGTGGAGCTACAATCGCTATAAAATTCCACGCGGCGTACAACCGCCCGCGACAATTTCATAACGCACATGATGGCCAGGATCGGTATTTTTTTAATGTGGCTGCTGCATTTCCTGCCGCTGCCGCTGTTGGCAAAAACAGGCAATGCGCTGGGCATGTTGCTGTACTGGCTGGCAAGAGAACGGCGTCTGGTTGCCGCCACCAACTTGCGGCTGTGCTTTCCCGAACTGCCTGAAGCCGAACGCGCCGTATTGGTGAAGCGAAATTTCCAGGCCTTTGCGCGCAGCTTTCTGGAGCGCGGCCTACTGTGGTGGTCAGCGCCGCAACGCATTCAGCGCCTGGTGCATGTGGAAGGGCATGAGCACCTGCAACGGCTGGCCGGGCAACCGGTGATCCTGCTGGTGCCGCATTTCGTCGCGCTGGATATGGGCTGGTCGTGGCTGACGCAACAAGGCAACCTGGTCAGCGTGTACTCCAACCAGAAGAACCCGTATTTTCACAAGAAGCTGTTGGACGGGCGTTTGCGCTTCGGCGCTTCGCAGCTATATTCGCGGCAGCAGGGCTTGCGCCCCATCGTCAAGGCGATGCGCGCGGGCTTGCCGTTTTACTATCTGCCCGACCAGGATCTGGCGACCAAGGATGGCGTTTTTGTGCCATTCTTCGGCGTGCAGGCCGCCACGCTGACGACCGTGCCGCGCCTTGCCGAAATGACCGGCGCCAAAGTCGTACCGCTGATCGCGCGGATATTGCCGGATGGCGCGGGCTATGAGCTGAAGTTTTATCCGGCCTGGGAAAATTACCCGACCGGCGATGTGACCGCAGACACGCGCCGCATGAACGAATTCATCGAACAACGCGTACGTGAAATACCGGAACAATATTTCTGGCTGCATAAGCGGTTCAAGACGCGCCCGGAAGGCGAGGCAAAGTTTTATTGAGATAATGTAGGGGCGTATGGCAATACGCCCTTCGTGGCATCCAAACATCAGGGAAAAGGCGTATTGCCATACGCCCCGACAATGACGGGTGAACATTTGAAATGAAATATAAAGACCTGCGCGACTTCATCGCACAACTGGAAAAACTCGGCGAACTCAAGCGTGTGTCCGCACCGGTTTCGACGCGTCTGGAAATGACCGAAATCTGCGACCGCGTGTTGCGCGCGCAAGGTCCGGCAGTGCTGTTTGAAAATCCGCTCGGCCATAAAATCCCGGTGTTGGCCAATCTGTTCGGCACCCCGCGCCGTGTGGCGCTGGGCATGGGCGAAGAAAATGTCGCCGCGTTGCGCGAAGTCGGACAATTGCTGGCCTACCTGAAAGAACCCGAGCCTCCCAAGGGTCTGAAGGATGCCTGGGAAAAATGGCCGGTGCTCAAACAGGTGCTGACCATGTCGCCCAAAGTGCTGTCCGGCGCGCCCTGCCAGGATGTGGTGTGGGAAGGCGCGGATGTGGACCTGAGCAAACTGCCGATCCAGCACTGCTGGCCGGGCGATGTCGCGCCGCTGATTACCTGGGGCCTGGTGGTCACGCGCGGCCCGAACAAGCCGCGCCAGAATCTCGGCATCTACCGCCAGCAGGTGATCGCGCCGAACAAGGTGATCATGCGCTGGCTGGCGCATCGTGGCGGCGCGCTGGATTTTCGCGACCACTGCGAAAAAAATCCGAGGCAACCTTACCCCGTCGCGGTGGTGATCGGTGCCGACCCGGCCACGATCCTCGCCGCAGTCACACCGATTCCGGATTCCCTGTCCGAGTACCAGTTCGCCGGGTTGCTGCGCGGCAGCAAGACCGAGCTGGTGAAATGCATCGGCAGCGATTTGCAAGTGCCCGCTTCCGCCGAAATCATTCTGGAAGGCGTGATCCATCCCGATGAAACAGCTCTTGAAGGGCCGTATGGCGACCATACCGGCTATTACAACGAGCAGGACAAATTTCCGGTGTTCACGATAGAGCGCATCACCCTGCGGCGCGACCCGATCTACCACTCCACCTACACCGGCAAGCCGCCCGACGAACCAGCGATGCTGGGCGTGGCGCTGAACGAAGTGTTCGTCCCCATGCTGCAAAAACAATTTCCAGAAATCGTGGATTTTTATTTGCCGCCGGAAGGCTGCTCGTACCGCATGGCGGTGGTCAGCATCAAGAAACAATATCCGGGACACGCCAAGCGCGTGATGTTCGGCATCTGGTCCTACCTGCGCCAGTTCATGTACACCAAGTTCATCATCGTGGTGGACGACGACGTTGCCATCCGCAACTGGCAGGAAGTGATCTGGGCGATCACCACGCGCGTCGATCCGGTGCGCGACACCCTGCTGGTGGACAAGACGCCGATCGACTATCTCGATTTCGCCAGCCCGATATCAGGATTGGGTGGCAAGATGGGGCTGGACGCCACCAACAAATGGCCGGGCGAAACGCAACGCGAATGGGGCACGCCGATTGTGATGGACGAAGCGGTGAAGCGGAAAGTGGATCAGATGTGGGGCGAGCTGGGGTTGTAGCCTACGCCGCTTTCAATTCAAGCGGCACAATGATGCGGGTGCAGGACAAACATGGCCTGCACCGCGAGAACGATCAACGCTCCAAGTTCAATTCTATTTCGGTATTGTCGCCTCTGCGTATCGACACTTTTTCGGTAACCATCTTGTAGCCTTCCAGCTTCACGCTGATCGCGTGCACACCGGGTTCCATTTCCATGCGCAACGGGGACATGCCGTAATACACCCCGTCCAGATACACCTTGGCGCGTGCCGGGTTGGTATTGACCTGCAGCAAACCGGCGGTAGCGCTGGCTTGTGGCGTGTACGCAGGCGCGGGCATCGCGCTGCCCGGTTGCGCGCCATAGGTGGCGGATGGAGCTGCCGGCGCGGGCTTCGCGACAGTGGGGGCGACATAGACTGTCACGCCCGGAATTGGCTTGGTGCCCGGCGTCAGGTTGAACAACTCGGAACGGGAAACCATCAGCGAGGCGCCGATCGCCTCCACCGTTTTGGTGGTGACAATGCGCAGCTCCCTGTTCAGGTACTCGACCACATCGTCCTTGCTGTTGCCGGAAACTCCCGCAAAACGGTCATTTTTTTCCATCACCAGGCCTGACCACACCACCTTGCCTGTTTCCACATCTTTCAACGTGGTCTCTATCGCAATATTGATGCTATCGCGCTCTTTCACATTCAGGGTCAGTTCCTTGATAACGCCGGTTACCTCGAACAGCGCATTGCTGGCGCTGCTGCCTTCCATTACCAGAAATCCTTCCGCATCAAAATGCTTCTTGATCGCGCCGGTCACAATAGCCGAAACATCCTGATCCATTATCAGCTCGGTGCCGCTTATCCCGGCTACCGGCGTGGTCTTGTCGATTTGCCCGAGGAGGCGCGGATTACTTACTTTGCGTTGATCCACAAATTTATTGACGCGCAGCGTTGCGCCATATTTCACCAATGGGCCGGTATTTTTTTCCATGGCCGCATTTTTATTGGTTGTCGTGTTAAGCGTGGTGGCTGCATTATCGCCGCCAAACCAACCACCGACCGTATTTTTAGCGCTTTGTGCGGAATCCTTGATGGTGGAACACCCGGCAACAGCGGACAACAGCACAAGCAACGCGGCATGCCGCAACAATCGACTCATGGACTTCACCTTAAACAATTAAAACTCATGCACATAATTACAAAAACGCATTGCGTTATTTATTCGGCACAGGAAGGTAGCGAACCAACTCGTTGAGTGCTTTCGTATAAACTTCACGCTTGAATTCGATTACGGCGTTGATATCCAGCCAATAATCGTTCCAGCGCCACGCGTCAAATTCGGGATGCGAACTGACACGCAGGCAGACATCGCACTCACGTCCGACCAGGCGCAACAAAAACCATATCTGTTTTTGCCCGCGATAACCGCCGCGCGATTCACGCTTGCTCCAGCTCTGCGGAACCTCATAGCGCATCCAGTCACGGGTGCGCCCGAGTATTTTTACATGTTCCGGCATCAAGCCGACTTCTTCGTGCAACTCGCGGTACATCGCCTGTTCCGGGGTTTCGCCATGCTGTATGCCGCCTTGCGGAAACTGCCACGCATGCTGCCGCACCCGCTTGCCCCAAAACACCTGATTCCTGTCATTCGTGATAATGATGCCGACATTCGGGCGGTAGCCGTCTCGGTCGATCATTTGTCACTCTATTCGATTAATTTCAATGCGCGGATTCTTTCACATTTTCAGCCTGTTGGAAAGCGGATATGCGGATATGCGGCAGTTACATCCGTTGAGATAAAGTGATTTAAGCCGGCAAGCCGCATAGCAACTACTCACAAACGTGAATTATCAGAGGCTCCCTATTGCATCAGCCAATTTCGCCGGATTGGCAAGCGGCTATCAGTTCGACGCAATCCTCGATGACCGGCAAGCATGCCACGCCCTGACAAACCCATGCGCCAACACCCTGCGACCAAGGCTTCGCCAGCATCTGCGGCAGACCGGAAAGCTCGCCTTCCAGTGCGAGGATCAGAGTGCCGGGCCAATAGTGTTGCAACAGTTGCCTGCGCCAAGGCGCGCTCGCTCCCGGCGCGCTGCGCAGGATGACGATCTGCGGCGGTGCGAGATATTCCTGCAACGCCAGCAGCATGCTCGCGAAGCCCGCCGGCTGCTGCGCCAAGGCCGGGTAATAAAGCTTCAGCGTGCGCGCGGCGGCCTCAAGGTAGCGCGGCTCCCCCAGCAGATGGCCGAGGCGCTGCAACGCGAACGCCGCGCTGCCGTTGCCGGATGGTGTGGCGTTGTCATGGCCGGGCTTGGGGCGATGGATGAGTCTTTCATGGTCGTGGCTGGTGAAGAAAAATCCGCCCTGCTGCTGATCCTCGAACTGTTCCAGCAACACGTCGGCGAGCGCGCGGGCAAACTCCAGGTCGGCCGCGCGAAATTCCGCCTGCAGCAATTCCAGCAACGCGTCGAGCAGGAAGGCGTAGTCGTCCAGATAGGCATTCAGGTGCGCCTTGTCATCCTTGCAGGTCGCCAGCAGGCGGCCGTTGCGCCACAGCACGCCACGGATAAAATCCGTCGCGCGTTGTGCCGAAGCCACCCATGCCGCTTCGTCCAGCATCCTGCCCGCATGTGCCATACCCTTGATCATCAGCGCATTCCAGCTGACCAGAATTTTTTCATCGCGTCCCGGACGCATGCGGCTCTCTCGTGCAGCAAACAGTTTTTGTTGCGCGCTGGCGAGCAGTTGTTCAGCCTGTTCCGGCGACAAATTAAGCTTCGGTGCGATGCTCTCCAGCGGCTGTGCCACCAGCAGATTCCAATACTTGCCGTCAAAGTTGGGCGGCTGATCAAGACCGTAATGCGCGGCTGCGACAGCATATTCTTCCGCGCTCAACAGGCCGGCAGCCTGCTCCGGCGTCCACACATAAAACTTGCCTTCCTCGTGTTCGGAATCCGCATCCAGGCTGGCATAAAAACCGCCCTGCGGCGCCTGCATCTCGCGCATCGCCCAGCCCGCGATGCCTTGCGCCACGCGCCCGAACGCAGCCTCGCCGCTCAGCACATAAGCATCGGCGTACAGCGCCAACAGCGGGCCGTTGTCGTACAGCATCTTCTCGAAGTGCGGGATGGCCCAGCGCTCGTCCACGCTGTAGCGGCAAAAGCCGCCGCCCAACTGATCGTGGATGCCGCCGTCCGCCATGTTGCGCAGCGTGTGCAGCGCCATGTCGCGCGCCTCCGGTTCGCCGCCGCGCGCGGCATACCTCAACAAAAATTCCAGCTCGCTCTGGCGCGGGAATTTCGGCGCGCCGCCAAAGCCGCCGTAAACAGCATCGAAAGCCTGCCGCAATGCGCGGCAGGCATCATGCAGCGGCGCATCGCTTAAGCTGGCCTGGCCTGCCGCACCCGGCAGCGTGGCGTCAAAAGCGTGCAGCAGCGACGCACTCTGCCGGGCAATATCATCCCGGCGCGTGCGAAAAATTCCGGCCACCTGTTCCAGCAACCCCACAAAACCGGGCAGGTTGTAGCGCGGTTCTTTGGGAAAATAAGTGCCGCCGAAGAACGGGGTCTGATCCGGTGCCAGAAACATGGTAAGCGGCCAGCCGCCGCTGCGCTGGGTCAGCATGGCATGGGCGGCTTGGTAGATATGGTCGAGATCGGGGCGCTCTTCGCGGTCCACCTTGATGTTGACGAACAGCCGGTTCATCACCGCCGCGACTGCGGCATCCTCGAACGATTCGTGCGCCATGACATGACACCAGTGGCACGCGGAATAGCCGATGGAAAGCAGGATCGGCTTGTCCTGCTCGCGCGCACAGCGCAACGCTTCCTCGCCCCACGGAAACCAATCCACCGGGTTGCCGGCATGCTGCTGCAAATAAGGGCTGGTCTCCTGCGCAAGACGGTTGGGCATGGTTAATAAATTCCTGGCTGCTTAGCCGATTTGGCATTAGAACATACGCCGCAGGCTAAAAAAAGATGGCCTATGGATTACGCAAAAACCAGTCCAGCGCCCGGTTGGCGTTCTGTGGATTGCGGTGAAAAGCGCCGTGCCCTTCGCTGCTGTCTTCGATTGCGAATGCAATCTCGGCGCCGAATTTTTTCAGCCATTCGCTGGTGCGCCGCATCGCCGGGCAACCATCCCTGTCCGGATGGGGGTCGCGTTCCCCGCAGGAAGTGATCCAGCGCGAACCCTTGTAAGGCAGGTCGCCGAACCTGCCGGTATCGACCGAGCGCGTCGGCGGATAGTCCAGCGAAGCCCCGCCCGCATTCGCGACGAACAGACTGAAATAGCGCTGTCCCTTGTTGCGATCCAGCGCGGCCACCGCATAAATGTTCGCCGAACCGCGGCTGAAACCCTCCAGCATCGCGTCGCCGGGCTTGATCCCCATACGCCGCAGCAGCAAATCGATCTCGCGGTAAATGTCGAATGGCGAGTAATAATCCTGCGTCTTCTCACCGCCGCCGAACCACCATTGCAGGCTGATGATGCCGAGATTGCGATCTTTAAGGTAAGGGCTCCATATCTCCAGGTCGCGCGTCGCGAACCCGTTGCTGCCATGCAGCGATACGATCCACCTGTGTGGCTTACCTTTAAGAGCCTGCGGTTCCCACACCATGAAAAAACTTCTGCCGTCCTGCGTGGGTATCACTTCCGGATTCATGCCGGTGAGCTTTGCTTCCTGTGTCGCGCGCTCGTATAGCCGTTGAGCCTGACCGGAAAGCGGTTCGGCAGTGGCATTCATACTGACGCCAGCCAATATAAATGCCAGAATAAAGCGGCGTATGAATTTACTCATGAGCACCTCCATAAAAACGACCCTTTTGACTACTGTCCGAAAAAGGCAGCTTCCGTTAGGCTAACACATGATCAAAATTCCATCACCCTGCCCCTGCGGCGCCACGGACTACGCCTCATGTTGCGGCCGCTACCACAGCGGCACGCCCGCAGCGGATGCCGCAACCCTGATGCGCTCACGCTACAGCGCCTATGTGCTAAAGCTGGAAGCCTACCTGCTGGCCACCTGGCACCCCGGCACCCGCCCCGCCGCGCTCGACCTTGCGGCGGACAACACGAAGTGGCTGGAACTGGAAGTGAAGGAGCACACTATCGAATCGGCGGATCGTGCCATAGTGGAATTCGTCGCGCGCTACAAGGTCGGCGGGCGCGCGCACCGGCTGCACGAGATCAGCCGCTTCGTGCGCGAGGAGGGTAAATGGTTTTACGTGGACGGGGAATTCCCGGATTGATTCAACCTGGAAAAAGCAGTTAGCCACAGAGAACACAGATGTCACAGAGTAAAACCAAGCTGCTATGGCGAGAAGTGCATTCACGTTTTTAGGTGAGATATAGCAGTTCAGACTTGATCTGGCACAAACCGTCAGATCGTAGCATCTGATTTGCTCAAGCACTTTCAAATTATGTGGCATTACGCTGCCTAAAAACGACACTTCGTGGCTATAGATTTACGACAATACCGGATGCTGGGGTTTCTCAAAACTGGGAATTTAATTCGACCACTTCCCCTTTAATTGAAATTTATTCCGAGCCAAGCCCCTTATCGCTCGTGACTGGCAGACGTCTTTACAACGAAGGTATTTCGACATCATCCGGATCCAAATCTGGTTCCATCGTATCGGGATATTTCACCTTCTGCTCGTTCAATAGTCTCTGATGCTCGGCTTCTTCATCTCTGAGTTCCTTGATCAGCTTTCGCACCGTGGGATCCTGAATGCCCTGCAAGGCTCGATCATAAAACTCGTAGGCTTTAATTTCAGACTCCATTGCGATTTCCAAGGCATGCCGCGGAGACATGTAGCGTCTTGTTTTTTCAAGATCAGGGGCTTCGACATCACACTCAATCATATTCTCCGTGACGCGCGAAGGAATGTCGCCAAAAAGCAAACGTCTTCGCTCTGCAATTTCAATTCCGTGACGCTGCTCGTTTCGAGCCATCATGGTAAAGAAATCCGCCGCATCGCCGCGGTACCGTTTTCCGAGCTGGTCTGCAAACAAAAGGTAGCGCTCTTCCGCTTCCTTTTCAATCAGCACGGCCATATCGAGTGCATCTTGCAGATTCAGTGTTGAAATATCCAGTTGAGAAGTCATTGATTCCTCCTAGAAGATAGTGGTTTTCTAAGGACAGGAAATTCAATTGCACATTTGAGAATATCCAGCGGTCTGCTTGACTTCATTATCCATGTTGTCGCCGCTCCATATTCTGCCCCAATAATTTCGGGGAGGTGGATGGCAGTGTAATCCTTGCAGAGAGAAACGCTATCGGTGCTTGCCCGATTTTTGTGTAGGTGATTTGGGAAATTTGCCGTCAGTGTTTATCTGACAGCGCGAGGAAAATATGCTGGGCAGGTCAAATAAACTGGGCTTATTTTATGTACAACGAACGACTGCCATTTGGCGGTGAGCCGAGCTTCATGTTACTAATTGCTTGCCAGAAAACAGAAGCTCGCGACCGCATTCTGAGCAATTCTGAAAGTAAATCTCAGGCACTGTCGGTCAGATCAAATCACAACTACTGCAGGTGAGAGCACGAAAAGGGGACAAACCCTGACATTCTCTGTAGTTTGAATTGAGGTTTTAAGGTTCATGCTGTTTACTTGACTGTTCTGCTACAGTTGCACCATGAGCAAACTAACCTTGGAACGCATCCTGCAATCGCAGGGCTTTGGCACCCGCAAGTGGTGCAGTGAACTGATCGCCGACGGTGAGGTGAGCATCGCCGGCAAAGTCATCAGTGACAGCCGCGTCGCGATCGAGGCCGATGGCCTGGAATTTGCCGTCTACGGCGAAGTGTGGACTTACCGCGAGCATGTCTATATCGCGCTGAACAAGCCGGCCAATTTCGAGTGCTCGCGCAAGGCCAGCCACCACCCCGGCGTGCTGACCATCCTGCCGGAGCAATTCACCCGGCGCGACGTGCAGCCGGTCGGTCGCCTCGATCACGACACCACCGGCCTGTTGCTGATGTCGGATGACGGGCCGTTCATCCACAAACAGTCCTCGCCGAAACATCACGTGCCCAAAGTCTATGTCGCCACCACTCAAGATGCCGTCACGCCGCAACTGGTTGCGCGGTTACTGGCCGGGGTGAAGCTGCACGACGAACCCGCGCCGCTGGCGGCGGTGACTTGCCGCATGGTCGGCACGCACCAGATCGAGATCGTGCTGGAGCAGGGCAAATACCATCAGGTCAAACGCATGCTGGCGGCTGCCGACAACCACTGCGTCGCGCTGCGCCGTTCGCAGATCGGCCTGTTGAAACTCGATGAGCTGGGACTGGCCGAAGGCGAATGGTGCTATCTCGATGCGGCGCAACTGGCGCTGCTGAAACCGGGCTGATTCACCTGAAATGTCGGTGTAAAAGTTCGTAGGAGCGGGCCATGCCCGCGATAGACATATTGCTCGCGGGCATGGCCCGCTCCTACTAGTTTTATGAGGCGATGGCGAGCCACCCGGAGTAAAATCCGCCTTCTTTCATAAAGCCAATCCCAAATGTCGATACAGTGGTTCCCCGGTCACATGACCTCGGCGCGCAGAAAAGCGGCCGAGACCATGGAGTTCATCGATGTCGTCATCGAAGTGCTGGATGCGCGCGCGCCGGAAGCGAGCAGCAACCCGATGATCCGGGAATTGCGCGAGCAGCGCCAGCGCCCGTGCCTGAAAATCCTCAACAAGGCCGACCTCGCCGATCCCGTTGTCACGCAGGCCTGGCTGGATTTCTACAACAAACGGGAAGGGGTAAAAGCCGTCGCGTTGAGCTGCAAGAGCGCCAGCGATGCGGCCAAGGTGCCCAAGCTGTGCCAGCCGCTCGCGCCGCACCGCGACAGCACCCACAAGCCGCTGCGCATGATGATCATGGGCATCCCCAACGTCGGCAAATCCACGCTGATGAACATGCTCTTGAAACGCCGCGTTGCCAATGTCGGCGACGAGCCCGCCGTGACCAAGTCGCAGCAGTGCCACAACCTGAACGAGCGCATGACGCTCACCGACTCGCCCGGCCTGATGTGGCCGAAGATCGAACACCCCGAGGACGGTCTAGTGCTCGCCGCGATTCACGCCATCGGCCGCAACGCCGTCATCGAGGAAGAGATCGCCGAACATCTTGCCAACATCCTGCTGGCACGCTACCCCGCACAGCTCGCCGAGCGCTTTAATTTGGATGTGGCGGGACTGGACAGCATCGGCGTGATCGAAGCGGTCGCCAAAAAACGCGGCTGCCTGCTGAAAGGCGGGGGCGGCGCAGCGGACCTGGAAAAAGCGGCGATGATCCTGCTGACGGAATACCGCGCCGGCAAGCTGGGGCGCATCAGCCTCGAGACCCCCGCGACGCGCGCAGCCATGCTCGAGCGTGCGCCGGACATTTCCACTGCCCCTCATAGCCGATGAAAATCCCCAAGAGAATCGAACCGCTCGTCGAAGACGGCCTAGTAGACAAAATATTGCGCCAGCTCAAGAGCGGCAAAGAAGCGACGGTCTATGTCGTCCAGTGCGGCGACGCGATCCGTTGCGCGAAGGTTTACAAAGAGGCCAACCAGCGCGGCTTCCATCAGGCGGTTCACTACACCGAAGGCCGCAAGATAAAGAACAGCCGCCAGGCCCGCGCGATGGAAAAAGGCTCGCGCTACGGGCGCAAGGAGCAGGAAACGGCCTGGCAGCACGCCGAGGTCGATGCGTTGTACAAGCTCGCCGCAGCCGGTGTGCGCGTGCCGCACCCCTACAACTTTTACGAGGGTGTGCTGCTGATGGAGCTGGTGTCGGATGAGCATGGCGAACCGGCCCCGAGGCTCAACAATCTGGAGCTCACCGAACATCAGGCACTGGAATTTCACGCCTTTCTGATCAGGCAGGTCGTGCTGATGCTGTGCGCCGGCATCGTCCACGGCGACCTGTCCGAGTTCAACGTGCTGGTCGACAGCAACGGGCCGGTCATCATCGACCTGCCGCAGGCGGTGGATGCCGCGGCAAACAACAATGCCAGCCGCATGCTGGAACGCGACGTGGGAAATCTGGCCAATTACTTCGGCCAGTTCGCCCCCGAACTGCTGACCACCCAGTACGGCAAGGAAATATGGGCGCTCTACCAGCGCGGCGAACTGTTTCCCGACACACCTTTGACCGGCCGCTTCCAGCACAGCGAAAAGTCGGCCGACCTGCGCTCCGTGATGCGTGAAATAGATTCTGCGCGCGACGATCACGCCGCCAAGCTGCGCTACCAGCAGCTCAAGAGAGAAGAGGGCCGGTAATGAGCATCGGTTCTGCTATTAACTGCCCGGTGATTCGCTGGATCGAAGCGGACCAGGAAAAATCCGCCTGCTGGCGCTCGGAAAGCGGCACGCCGCCGCCCAAGCGCGTGGTGATCGCCGACGACCGCATGACCGCCGACACCGCCTACCGCTTGGCCAGCGAGGGCACCGCGCTGCTGTGGCGCGGCGACTTTCAGAACGCGCGCCAACTGCTGCAGGCGATGACCCGGCGCGCCAATGAAAAGCCGCGCGGACGCAAAAACAAAAAAACTCCCGCCACCCTCACCGAAGCCTTCAATTTGCATCGCCTCGCCCAATCGCAGCGCGCCCGCACTCTGGGTCTGCTGCTGATACCGTTCAATGCGGACCACAGCATCCCGTTGCGCCGCGCCCCCGATGCGCGTCAGGCTTGCATAGAAGCGTATGGCGCCGCAACGGAAGCCCAACCCTACGTCGCATCGCTGCGCGGCTTGCAGGGAATAATCGGCGCATACGAGTGGCGCAAAAATGGCGTGGAGATTCCGGCGCTGGGTGCGCGCATCCATCCGCATTACGGCGTATTCGCACCGATACGCGGCGAGTACATCGGGCTGGTGAACGAGGCGCCGTTGCCCGAGTTGACGGGTACTCATTCTGTAGCATTCGATATTGGCACCGGTACCGGCGTGCTCGCCGCCGTGCTGGCGCGGCGTGGCATCAAACATGTCGTCGCCACCGATCAGGATCAGCGTGCGCTGGCCTGCGCGCGCGAAAATATAGCGCGGCTGAATCTGGCCGCACAGGTAGAGGTGGTGCAGGCCGACCTGTTTCCTGAGGGGCGCGCCGCACTGGTGGTGTGCAACCCGCCGTGGCTTCCCGCGCGGCCAAGCTCGCCGCTTGAGCACGCGATATTCGACCCGGAGAGCCGCATGTTGCGCGGATTCCTCCACGGTCTGGCGGCGCATCTGGAGATTGGCGGCGAAGGCTGGCTGATCCTCTCCGATCTCGCCGAGCATCTGGGCTTGCGCACGCGCGCCGAACTGCTGGCTGCGATCGATGCGGCGGGTTTGCAGGTGCTGGGGAAAATAGATGTGAAGCCGCACCACCCGCGCGTCTCCGATACCAGCGACCCGCTGCACGCGGCGCGTGCGGCAGAGCTCACCTCGCTGTGGCGGCTGACCGCAAAATAACAACCGGTCGGGCGTTTACGAATCCCGCACCTTCGCCAGCGCCTGCAACACCGCCTTGAGCAAAATCCAGCAGCGCGCGACCGATGCGATCTCCACCCGTTCGCCGGGTGCATGTGCGCCGCGGATGTCCGGGCCGAACGAGATCATGTCCAGATGCGGATGGCTGGCGGCGAGCAGGCCGCATTCCAGCCCGGCGTGGATCACCTGCAATCCGGCGGGCTGGCCGAATTGCGCGGCGTACACTTGCTGGCACAGCGCGAGCAAACTGGAAGACGGGTTCGGCGTCCAGCCCGGATATGCGCCGTCCTTCCACGCATGCAACGCGTAAGCGGCAGCATGCGCAACCAGCTTGTCGGCCAGTTCGTCCGCACGCGCATCGTGCAGCGCGCGCACCTTGAACGTCGCCTTGCATACCCCCTGCTCCAGGGTGAGTACGCCGAGGTTGCTGGAAGTATCGGTCACGCCGGGAAAGTCATCGCTGATGCGCGCGACGCCGTTCGCGGCGATGTCGAGGAAAGCCAGCAGGCGGTCGCGCTCTGCGCCCGAAATGCAAGTGTCCGGTGAGGTGTCGTAATGCTGGCACACAAACGACACCCCCGCATCCGCCTCCGCGAACCGCTCGCGCCATGCCTGATGCCGATGCCGCACCCATTCGTCGATATTCGCTGCCATCGCCTCGGGCAGCGCACATAATGCATACGCCTCGCGCGGGATCGCGTTGCGCGCCGTGCCGCCCTGCATCCCGATCAGGCGCACATCGGTGTGTGCGGCCAGATCGCGCAGCGCCTCCGCCAGCAGCTTGAGCGCATTACCGCGCCCGAGATGGATGTCGATACCGGAGTGGCCGCCGCGCAGCCCGGACACGTCAAAGCGCAGCAGCACATAGTCCGGCGGCACTTGCTCCAATACAACTCCCGTTCGCCCCGACCCTTCGACTTCGCTCAGGGCTAAAGGCCTTGTCGAAGGGATACCACGAGCGGGCTCATACGAATTGCTTACTTCCACGTCCACGCCGCCCGCGCAGCCGAGATAAAAATGTCCCCATTCCTCGGTATCGAGATTGATCAACATTTTCCCCTGCAACGTGCCGGACGCAAGCCCGCGCGCACCGTCCATGCCGGATTCCTCGTTGACGGTGAGCAGCACCTCCAGCGGCGGATGCGCCAGCCCCGGTTCTTCCAGCGCGGCCAGCGCGAGCGCGACGCCGATGCCGTTGTCCGCGCCCAGCGTGGTGTCCTGTGCCACCATCCAGCCGTCGCGCAGCACGGCGTTGATCGGGTCGCGTTCGAAATCATGCAGTGTTCCGGTGTTGGCCTGGCACACCATATCGAGGTGGCCTTGCAGGATCACGCCGGGCAGCGCCTCGCAACCGGGGCTGGCGGACTTCTTCAGGATCAGGTTGCCCGCATCGTCGACGATAGAGTTGATGCCGCGCGGCTGCGCCCACTCGATCAGATGCTGGATCAGCGCCGCCTCATGCAGCGACGAGCGCGGTATCGCGCACAGCGTCGCGAAGTGCGCCCAGACCGGGCGCGGTTGCAGGTCATTCAGATTGTCTGCCATGGTTATAAATGGTTAGGGTTGCAGGCCGGGGTTCGCAAGCTCACCGCCAGCCTGACGCGTTCAGGGTTTCTTGAATAACTCGTCGAGTGGGTTCACGGCTGCGGGGGCAGCAACATGAAACTCGCGCAGCGATTCGTTCGCCTCCTCGCCCGCTTGCGGGAGAGGATTGAGGAGAGGGGAACGGGCATGGTGAGCTTCACTATACCCGTTGCCGGAAACGCGCTTTGCGGCGAACTCCTCCTCGATGTTGTCGCGATAGAAACTCCACGCCGCGCCCGAGCCGCTGAGGCGGCGCCAGATATCCTCGCCGACGCCGCCGTACTGCAGCGTGCTGCCGTCATCGAGCTGCACTTGCAGCAGCCGGGCGCGCGCGTCGTAGCCGATGGCGCGCAACCTGCCCGAATTGATCTTCTTTATTTCCATGTTGGCATCCTGAAACTATTTCCAGCGCGCCAACCGCCACGCGTGTTGCTGCTTCGCGTCGAGAAAAGTCCAGGCCACGATCCGGCTCTTCTTCTGCCCCTGCGCCATCTCTATCGTTTTGTTATGCAGCGCACCCGCATATTTCAGCGCGCGATAAACGCCGGGCAGGCTGGACGACTTCGAGATCAGTGTGGTGAACCACATGCAGCTGCCGGGAAGGCGCGCACTCTCCGCGATCATGCGGCACACAAAAGCCTCCTCACCGCCCTCACAGCACAGCTCCACAGCCTGCCCGCCGAAATTCAACACGGGTATTTTTTTCTTGCCAAGTGCATTCTTGTATTCAGCATCTCGGCCCAGGTTCTCCCATTTGCGCTGCGTGCCGGATCTCGCTTCGGCCAGCGACGCATGAAAAGGCGGGTTGCACATACTGAGGTCGAACACCTCATCCGCTTGCACCACACCGTTGAAGATCGCCGCAGGTGACGCCTGCAAACGCAGGGTGATCGCCGCGCCCAAGCCGTTGGCATCCACAATGCGTTGCGCGTTGGCGATGGCAGCCGGGTCGATATCGGTCCCGACGAACTGCCAGCCATACTCGCGGTGACCGATCAGCGGATAGACGCAGTTGGCGCCCACACCGATGTCGAGCACCCGTATCGAGCCACCGCGCGGGATGACGCCGCCGTTGCTGTCGGCCAGCAGGTCGGCGAGAAAATGCAGATGATCCGCCCTGCCCGGGATCGGCGGGCATAGATACTGCGCCGGAAGATCCCACTCCTTGATGCCGTACACCAGATTCAGCAGCGCACGGTTCAAGGCTTTGACGGCGGATGGATCGGCAAAATTGATCGACTCGTCGCCATATGCATTCGGAGACACGAATGCCGCCAGCTCCGGGCTGCCTGCGATGAGCCGCTTGAAGTCGTAACGGCCGCGATGCGGATTGCGCGGATGCAAATTGGTTTTTTCGGCAGGTGCGCCCCTGTCTTTCGCGGTGACGGCACCGCGCGGTTTATCATTCATGCTTTTATGCCTGTTTCAAAATCAATGGAGCCTAACCCCATCGATTTGGTTCCATTAGCTGCTGTCCCCTGTTGCTCTGTGATGCCGCCCCCTCTAGCTCACATCTGCCGTCTTACCTTGAGGGCGATCGTGCCGACACCCAGAAAAGCGACGCCCATGAGGACGAGTGTGACGGGCCAGCCCAAAGAGTTGGCGAAATGCTTTGCGGTGTAAAACCCGATGAAGCCGAGCATGGCAATCACCGTGGTGAACAGCAGCGCCCGGCTTTGCAGCACCACGCAGGCATAGAGCATAGACGCGGTTACCGCGAGGTAAGCGAGTTCGACAGGTGTGTTATGCACGAGGTCGAACAAGCCGCTATAGGCCATGATCGAGCCGACGAAATAGCCGAGACCCGCCAGGCCCGAATGTCGCCCCGCCTTCTGCAGGCCATAGGCAGCGGACATCGCGCTCAGGCCGGTGAGCAGGTTCGCCCAGTTGGCGGAGGCGACCATCGCAATGCGGTCGAACAGGCCGCCATTCAACCAGCAGATCGCGATCAGCAAAGCGGGCGCTGCGAGCACACGGTGGGGCGTGCTTTCAAGCGCGCTGGCGACCAGAAACAGCGAGGCGCCCAGCACGATGGCGATGTAAGCGAACGGGACATCGAGCAGATCGAGCCCCACCTGCATAAATCCGTAAACAAAAAACAGTGTCGTGAATGCCAGCACCGTGAGCCGGTATTTGCCGAACAGCGCACCCTGATGCAACGCCATCACGCCGAATACGAAGAGCACTGCGGCACGCCAGTTTTCACCGTGCGGAAACACCTCGTGGATCAGCACGAACCAGCCACCGGTCATCACGAACGCCGAGGCCAGCGCAAGCGGCAGGATGAGTTTCGGATATTTATTCTCATACAGCGCGGAAACCAGCACGATGAGCAGAATGTAGCCCACGCCCAGCGTCACCAGAACCCGCATCACGCTGCCCATGCTTACCCAGAACGTGCCGATGTAGGTGCTGATGCCCGCGAGAATAAAAATTGCGCCGAGATAGATGAATAGAGTCTTGGCGATATCGCCCCTGCTGCGCCGGGCGGGTTCAGGCCGCAAAGCGGCAGGCATATGAAATGCGGCTTCCACTTCGGCGGGCGTGATGGCGTAGTTGCGCATGAGCTGCGCGATGTTTGCCAGCGCACTGGCCTTATCCGTTACGCTGGATGCCCCAAGGATTCCGGCCAGCAGCGGCCAGCCCCACCATCCGCCGCCTATCAGCACGAATATGACGATGAGGGCTAACAGCCACATCATGGCGACACGACCCAGCCGATGAAGTGGGTGTTATTGCCGTAATACATATTGGCGGCATTCGGCAGATGGATGCTGCGCCCTTTTTTCGTCAGCACCGCTTCGTTGCGATAGCGCGAGGAATAAAACAGGCCGGTGAATACATCGCCCGAATAGCCATGCTGCCCCGCATTGAATTCATATCCATCCGGTGCAACGCTGGACGAATCGATCGTTAGCGCTGCCAGATCGGGCACATCAATCGGTGTGATTTTTGCGGCCGCCTCGGGCGTAACGGGACCTTGTCCGGGTGGGGCAAGGCCGGGTGGCAGCATGATGGCGATCTCCCTCACCGCACCGGTTTTTGGGCTGTAACGCCACAGGCGCGGTTTCTGGTAGCCAGCCGAGCTGCCCTGGTAGATAACCTGAACCTTCCGGTTTACGACGGAGATCTGCACACCGTTCGGATAGCTGTAATATTCACTCGCGTAAAGCACGTCGTATTGCGGGGGTTCCACCAGGAGGGCGGGAATCCCCGAAATCAGCAGGAACACAACAACGAGCAGCAGCGGCAAACCCAAGCCAAAAGCGATAGTGGGGTTCTCGCGGAGGAATGATTTCATGCTTACCTCTTCCTTATGATGGCGCTGTTAAACCAGCAAATTAAAAGGGTTGGCTTCTGTTTTGTTTCCAACTTCTGCACCCTTCGAAAACTATTGCGATGCAGAGCCCATTATGCTGGGCTAACAAGCTCACCGACAGATGATCGTTGTTGATGCCAACAAAACGATCAAACAGATTATTTCCGCTTGTCAGCCGTAGCAGCAGGTGTAACAGGCTTGCGCACGACAAACGGCGTACCAGTTTGCTCGGCCAGTTGGCGCGCCTTCTCGGAAGCGCGCAACAAGGCTTGTGGAGCCTTTTGCAGGTCTGAATCTTTTAAGCGAGAGACAGGGGCTTGCATCTGCACTATCTCGCACCGGTCCTGTGATGCCCTAGCCAATTGGCCTCCCTGCCATGCCCCCGCTGTTCGCTCCCACACGTTTTTTGTATCAGACTCTACGGTATCTTTTATCGCTGCCGTTTCATCCGGCAGAATCAATACCCTGACTGCCTGGCCTTCTGCCAAACGGATAGTCTTGGGCACAGCAATATGCCCATTTTCGATTTGTGAGGTGAATTCGATAGCCTGCATGATTGAATCAAGCGGCAACTTTCTTGCGGGGTGCGGGTTTGATGTGCGTAATTGCTTGCGCTTCCTGAGTAAAAGCCAACATGCTGGCCAGTGCTTTGTTGACCGCCTCGGAGGTTGGAAACGCCTTCTGTATCTCGGGTTGCAGAACAACTACATTGCTGCCCTGCATAAATTGCTTGTAGTGCTTCCCGCGCACACCAACACCAAGCTGCTCCCGCTTATATTCGGGAATGTCCTGATCATCCTTGCTTGTAGATGGTTTTTTCATTTTGAGTCGCCTTTCGTGCACTAATGATTCTGATATTGTTCTTTCGCTCAGTGTGTACCACCACGAGCAGTCGCCCCTTGTTGGATATTCCGTAGGTTCGGCTTCTGTCTTCCGTTTCAGAATTGTCGCTATCCGAAAATGTCAGCGCCATCGCATCGGCAAACACACTAACGGCCTCTTCAAACGAGACACCGTGCTTCCGCACATTGCTCTCAGCCTTCCGGTAATCCCACTCAAACTTGAACATGCCACATGCCCCATAACCGTTGAATAAGCTGGAACCCTACGCTACTTAACTTCAATGCAGGAACATCCTAGCATGGCATCAGCACACATGAAAGCTGCGACAATTGTAGGGTGTCAATAAGCGAAGCGCATTGCACCGAATGTATCCCATATGCGGCGCAATGCCCGTTGGTTATTGCGCCCTACGCGGGCTAATTGCTACTCAGGAGCTCTTTCTCCAAATCATCTAATTTGTAGATTTGCACCTTAACTGGAAATGGCACTGAAGATGTAAGTCGCTTCAAACGCCCCCTCTCCAATCCCAAATCAATTGGGCCATCGGTGGCTATCATAATCAGCAAAGAAAATAACTTCTGCTGATTCTCAGGAAATTGTTTGAAAGCGAGAAATGTTCGATCAAGGACTTTTCGAATACGTGCTTGAACTCGTGAGTTATTAAACGGCCCATTTGAAAAATAGAGCATTTCTACCGCTTGAACGTTTGAATCGTCCATAATAAATCCATCGAAATACACACTCCGACTACCCGTTGATTCTGCAACATGGACGGACTTTAGTATCGATGGATATTCAATCGAAGCTTTTTCAAAAAGCAATTTCTCTGCTTTTAAGTAACGCGCCCGTACTTCTTGCGTGGATTTATTTTCTACAATCTGTTTTGCTGGAAGGACTTTTGATTCTGTGTATGCATTTGCTTTATCCTCGACCGCCTCAAAGCTATTCTTTTCAACGTTATGTTGTTGCATAACCTCAGAATCGGTTTGAGCTATTGACTGATTCTCTACCTCCTCCAAGATTTCATCTTCAATCTTTCTATTTATCTCTTCTCGATTAGCTAATGCCACTCGTTTAAAGAAGTTGTTCTCATCTTTATAGTCAGATGGCGCATAAAGAACACGATGATTAAAGTTCAGGGTTGTGAAAAACAAAAGCACTAAAAATGGGGGGAAGTATTTTAGAAACTCAATATAACTTGCTTGATTATCCGGTGAAACAAAAGGGAGGATAGCCGTACCGCTTATTTCAGCAATGCCCGCAAATATGGCGATAATCGTGAGTGGATTACGAATCGTTCCAAATCTCTCCAACATATCAATCCCCTTATTATCTCAACTAGCGAGCTACTTACCGGCTAATCGGCTTATACCGAATCCGCTTCGGCTTCGCGCCCTCTTCACCCAGCCGCTTCCGCTTGTCCGCTTCGTATTCCTGATAGTTGCCATCGAAGAACGTCCACTTGGAATCGCCTTCCGCCGCGATGATGTGGGTGGCGATGCGGTCGAGGAACCAGCGGTCGTGGGAGATGACCACCACGCAGCCGGCGAATTCGAGCAGCGCGTCTTCCAGTGCGCGCAGGGTTTCCACGTCGAGGTCGTTGGACGGTTCGTCGAGCAGCAGCACATTGCCGCCGGAGATCAGCGTCTGCGCGAGGTGCAGGCGGCCACGTTCGCCGCCGGAGAGCTGGCCGACGACCTTGCCCTGATCCGCGCCCTTGAAGTTGAAGCGGCCGATATAGGCGCGCGCCGGGGTTTCGTATTTGCCCACGGTGAGAATCTCGTTGCCGCCGGAGATCGCGTCGAACACCGTCTTGCCGTTGTCGAGCGAATCGCGCGCCTGATCGACATGCGCGATTTTCACGGTACTGCCGATTTTCACGGTGCCGCTGTCCGGTTGTTCCTTGCCGGTGATCATGCGGAACAGCGTGGATTTACCCGCGCCGTTCGGGCCGATGATGCCGACGATCGCGCCGGGCGGAATCTTGAAGCTGAAGTTGTCGATCAGCAGGCGGTCGCCGTAGGCCTTGCTCACGCCGTCGAATTCGATGACTTCGTTGCCGAGGCGCTCGCCGACCGGGATGAAGATTTCCTGTGTCTCGTTGCGCTTCTGGTGTTCCTGCGAATTGAGTTCCTCGAAACGCGCGATACGCGCCTTGGATTTTGCCTGGCGTCCTTTCGGATTTTGCCGCACCCATTCCAGTTCCTGTTTCATCGCTTTCATGTGCGCGTCGATCTGCTTGTTTTCGGTCTCCAGCCGCGCGCCCTTCTGCTCCAGCCAGCTCGAGTAGTTGCCCTTCCACGGGATGCCGTGGCCGCGGTCCAACTCAAGTATCCATTCGGCGGCGTTGTCGAGGAAGTAGCGGTCGTGGGTGACGGCGACCACGGTGCCGGGGAAGCGCACCAAGAATTGTTCCAGCCATTCCACCGACTCGGCGTCGAGGTGGTTGGTCGGCTCGTCGAGCAGCAGCATGTCGGGTTTTTCCAGCAGCAGCTTGCACAGCGCGACGCGGCGCTTCTCGCCGCCAGACAGGTTCTTGATCACCGCGTCCCACTCCGGCAGGCGCAGCGCATCGGCAGCGATCTCCATCTGGTGTTCGGCGTCTGAGCCCGAGGCGGCGATGATGTTTTCCAGGCGCGCCTGCTCGGCGGCGAGCGCGTCGAAGTCGGCGTCCGGCTCGGCATAGGCGGCATACACCTCGTCGAGTTTCTTCTGCGCCTGCATCACTTCGCCGAGCGCGGCTTCCACTTCCTGCTTGACGGTAGCCTCGGGGTCGAGCTGCGGTTCCTGCGGCAGATAGCCGATGCGAATGTTCGGCTCGCGCTGCACCTCGCCGTCGTATTCCTTGTCCACGCCCGCCATGATGCGCAGCACGGTGGATTTGCCCGAGCCGTTCAGGCCGAGCAGGCCGATCTTCGCGCCGGGGAAAAAGCTGAGGGAGATGTCCTTGATGATCTGACGCTTTGGGGGAACGATTTTGCTCACGCGGAGCATCGACATTACATATTGAGCCATTTGAAATTCGCCATACGGTATTGGAAAGCGCGTAGCTTACCGCAAAGGGCTGATAACGAGAAACAGGGAACGCAAATGCGGGTGGGTAGGAGCGGGCACCAGTCCTGAGCCTGTCGATGCGGCCCGCGAAACACTTGATCGCGGGCATGGCCCGCTCCTACGAAACAGATGGGTTGTATTGAAGATACGTGAATGGAGTTAAGCGAACTGCAACTGCAAGCGCAGAAACGCGGGTGCTTCTTCCACGCTGTCGAACGTGACGAGCTCCCAGGCCTGTTCGTCCGCAAGCAGCGCGCGCAGCAACGCGTTGTTCAGCGCGTGGCCGGATTTGTAGCCGGAAAACGCACCGATCAGCGGATACCCGAGCAGATACAGGTCGCCGATCGCATCGAGCACCTTGTGCTTGACGAACTCGTCCTCGAAGCGCAGTCCGTCGGCGTTCAGCACGCGGTAGTCATCCATCACGATGGCGTTGTCCAGGCTGCCGCCCAATGCCAGGCCTTGTGCATGCATGTTCTCGACATCATGCATGAAGCCGAAGGTGCGCGCGCGGCTGATGTCGCGCACGTAGGATTCCTCGCCCAGATCGACCACCACATGCTGCTTGGTGCTGGCAAATACCGGGTGGGCGAAATTGATCGTGAACGTCAGTTTGTAACCGTGGTGCGGCTCGAAGCGCACCCATTTGTCGCCCTGCTTTACCTCGACGGTTTTTTTCACGCGAATGAATTTTTTGGCGGCGGATTGCTCGACGATACCCGCCGATTGCAGCAGGAAAATGAAGGTGCCGGCGCTGCCGTCCATGATAGGCACTTCCGCGCTGTCCAGGTCGATGTAGGCATTGTCCACACCCAATCCGGCCAGTGCCGACATCAGGTGCTCGACGGTGGCGACGCGCACGCCGTTCTGTTCCAGACAGGTGGAAAGGCGCGTGTCACGCACCAGCTCGGCGCGCGCGCAAATCTCCTCGACCGGCTTGGTGTCCACACGGCGGAATACGATGCCGCTATTGACCGGCGCGGGGCGCAGGCCCAGCGTTACTTTTTCGCCGCTGTGCAGACCGACTCCCGTCACGCTGACGGAATTTTTCAAGGTGCGCTGCTTAACCATCGGTGTCTTGAGCGTAATTATCATGGGGCAATTTTATCACAGCCCCCGGCTCTGTCCGCCAATACCCTAGTCCGCCTGTTTGCGCAAAAACGACGGGATGTCCAGCATATCCATGCCGGATTTCTCCATCGCATCCACCGCCGCCCTGCGCCCGCTGCGAATATAGGCGGGCGTGTCCAGCTCCGGATAATTGACGTTGGAGTTGGCGATCGGCTCGTTATCCGTGCCGGTGCGCTGGTAGATTTCTTCGCTGCGATAAACCATTTCCGGTTTTTGTTTGGTGACGCGCGGCGCACCCAGCCCGGTCGCGACCACGGTTACGCGCAATTCTTCGCCCATGTTTTCATCAAACACCGAGCCGACGATCACGGTCGCTTCCTCTGCGGCGAATTGGACGCACTTCATCACGTCGTCGATTTCCTTCAGCTTCAGTTGGCTCGATGAGGTGATATTCACCAGCACGCCGCGCGCGCCGGACATGTCCACATCTTCCAGCAGCGGGCTGGAGATTGCTCCCTCTGCCGCAATACGCGCGCGATCAGGGCCCGAGGCAATCGCGGAGCCCATCATCGCCATGCCGTTTTCCGACATCACAGTGCGCACGTCGGCAAAGTCCACGTTAATCAAACCCGGCACATTGATCACTTCGGCGATGCCCGCCACCGCGCCCTGCAACACGCCGTTGGCGGCCTTGAACGCTTCCGGCACGGTGACATCCTCGCCGAGCACTTCCATCAGTTTGGAATTCGGCACGATGATTAGCGAATCGACATGCTCGTGCAACGCATCGATACCGGCCTTGGCGAAGCGCATCCGGTTGCCTTCATAGGTGAACGGCTTGGTAACCACCGCCACAGTCAGAATGTCCAGCTCCCGCGCAATTTGTGCGACGATAGGAGCGGCTCCGGTTCCGGTTCCGCCGCCCATGCCGGCGGTGATGAACACCATATTTGCGCCACAGATCATTTCCTTGATACGCTCGCGATCTTCCTCGGCGGCCGCTTGTCCGACCGAAGGCTTGGCGCCCGCTCCCAGGCCCTTGGTGATGTTTGCGCCGATCTGCAACTGGGTGCGCGCCTTGCTGCGCTTGAGCGCTTGCGCATCGGTGTTGATGACGATGAATTCGACACCCTGTACGCCCTGTTCGATCATGTGATCCACGGCATTGCTGCCGCAACCGCCCACGCCGATCACTTTGATGACCGCATCCTGTGATTCCGCTTCCATTAGTTCGAATGACATCGTTTTCTCCTTGTGTAATTACAACTCAACCTTAAAACCAACCCTGAACCAATACGGGCGTAATGCCTTACGCCCCTGCGAACCTGCTAAAAATTGCCCTGGAACCATGCCTTCATTCTTGCCAGCACATCCTTAAACGACCCCGATTGCATGCGCGTGTCCTCATTGCGCTGGAAGTGCTCCAGCCCGTACAGCAGCAGCCCCATCCCGGTTGACATGCGCGGCGTCTTCACCACATCCGACAGCCCGCCGGCATATTTTGGAATCCCCACGCGCACCGGCAGATGGAAGATTTCCTCGCCCAACTCGACCATCCCCTGCATGGCGCTGCTGCCGCCGGTGATCACGATGCCGGACGACAGCAAATCCTCGAAGCCACTGCGGCGCAACTCCGCCTGCACCAGCGAATACAACTCCTCGATGCGCGGCTCGATCACCTCCGCCAGAGTCTGGCGCGACAGCATGCGCGGGCCGCGCTCGCCGACGCCGGGCACCTCGATCGCGCCTTCATCGGCCAGTTGGCGCAGCGCGCAACCGTGCTTGATCTTGATATCCTCGGCATCCTGCGTGGGGGTGCGCAACGCCATCGCGATGTCGTTGGTGACCTGGTCACCGGCGATCGGAATCACGGCGGTATGGCGTATCGCGCCGCCGGTGAACACCGCGATGTCGGTGGTGCCGCCGCCGATATCCACGAGGCACACGCCCAATTCCTTTTCATCCTCTTCCAGCACCGCCTTGCTCGACGCCAGCGGTTGCAGGACCAGCTCGTTGACCTCCAGGCCGCAACGGTGGATGCACTTCATGATGTTCTGCACCGCGGCCACCGCGCCCCTGACGATATGCACCTCGACATCCAGGCGCATCCCGCTCATGCCGAGCGGCTTTTTGATGCCGTCCTGCCCGTCGATGCTGAATTCCTGTTCGAGGATATGCAGGATCTGCTGGTCGCTCGACAGGCTGATCGAACTGGCGGTTTCCAGGACGCGATCCACATCGGCCTGGCTCACTTCCTTTTCCTTGATCTTCACCATGCCGCGCCCGTTGATGCTGCTGATATGGCTGCCCGCGATGCCGGTATGCACCGCCTGGATCTTGCAATCCGCCATCAGCTCGGCTTCCTGCAGCGCGAGCTGGATCGCGCCCACCGTCGCTTCGATGTTGACCACCATGCCTTTTTTCATGCCGTCGGATTCGTGCATGCCCCTGCCGATCACTTCCAGCGTGCCGTCATCCTTGACCTCGCCGACGATGGCCACGATCTTGGACGTGCCGATGTCCAGCCCGACGATCAGGTTTTTGATTTCCTTGCTTCTGCTCATTATTCGCTCCATTTCAACAGCCCCGGAACATAACCAGCGTCCGGCTGATATTCTTTGCCAGTCTAGTCGAATGGCTTGCGGCCTTATCGGAAGATAGAGGACGGAAAATCGGCCTATTCCCCGCAATCTCCCTTGCGCCCCCGATGCTCAATGTCTTCATCCTTCAGCCCTCTGCTTTCTGTCTTCCTCCGTCTGCCTGACGGAAAACCCGTTGCGGTAGCGCAAATCCACATGCTTCACCCTGTCCTTGCCCTCTGCCATGTACATCGCTATATGCGGATACCCCGCCACAAATCTCGCCAGACGCTGCTGCATATCTTCCCTGCCCAGCTCCAGCACCATGCCGTTGCTTAAACGCATTTGCCATGCATGGCGCGGCGACAGGGCCAGCTGCGCCACCTGCAAATTCAGCGCGGCAAGCTGCTGGCTGAATTGCGCGTAGCGTTGCGTAACCTCCATTGAGTCGCTCGCCTGCCCGATAAAACCCGGCAGCGCCTGTTCGCTCTCCGCGACAAAAATCTCGCCCTGCCGGTTCACCAGTGCGCTGTTGTTCCAGCGCGCCAGCGCCTGATGCTCTTCCAGCTGCACCGCCAGACGATGCGGAAACTCGCGGCGGATGCTGACGCTGCGCACCCATGGCAGTTTTTCCAGCGCCTGCCTCAACCGCCTGATGTCCACGGTAAAAAAATTGCCCTGCACTTCGTTGCGCACCACCTGCAATACTTCCGGCGCCGCCACCCGTTGCGGGGCGGTGTTCAGGCGCACGCTGTGCAACGGAAACAATCCCGGCAAATGCACCGCGTAATACACCGCGCCATACAGCGCCGCAAACACACTGAACGCGAACAGTGCGTTGGCAATATTGCGCAGCAGCGGCGCGTTATCCCACATACATCCCTCTCTCTAACTCTCTCCCGGAGATTCCCTCTCCCCAACCCTCTCCCGCAAGCGGGCGAGGGAGCAAACGTGAAAAGCAATTGGCGATTCCCTCGGGAGAAAGGACAAACGTAAAAATCATTTGTTAACCCCTGCCATCTCCAGCACTTTAATCACCAGCTGTTCAAAACTGATCCCCGCCTGGCGCGCCGCCTTCGGCACCAGACTGTGGTCGGTCATGCCCGGAGAGGTGTTCACTTCCAGCAGGAACGGCTGGCCGCTCTCGCTCATCAGAAAATCCACGCGCCCCCAGCCTTGTCCGCCGATCAGCGCAAAAGCCCGTGTGGCAATGCCCTGCATCTCGGCTTCTTTTTCGGCGCTCAGGCCGCTCGGGCACAAATAAACGGTGTCGTCGCGCAAATACTTGGCCTCGTAGTCATAAAATTCGCTGGCCGGTTCGATCTTGATGACCGGTAGCGCCTGCTCACCGAGGATCGCCACGGTGTATTCGCCGCCGCCGACAAAACTTTCTGCAATCACCAGCTTGTCGTGCTTCGCCGCTTCACGGTAAGCCGCATGCAATTCGCCGACCGCTTTTACCTTGCTGATGCCGACGCTGGAGCCTTCGTTGGCGGGTTTGACGAACAGCGGCAACCCCAGTTGTTGCGCCACGCCGGCCCAGTCGCTGTGCTCGTCGAGCAACATGTAGTTCGGGACGGGTAAATTTGCCGCCTGCCACACCAGCTTGGTGCGCCATTTGTCCATGCCCAGCGCCGAGGCCAGCACGCCGCTGCCGGTATAGGGAATGCCCATCAATTCCAGCGCGCCCTGCACCGTGCCGTCTTCGCCGAAGCGCCCGTGCAGCGCGATGAACGCGCGGTCATAGCCTTCGTCGCGCAATGCCTGCACATTCTGCACGGCAGGGTCAAACGCGTGCGCATCCACGCCGCTGCGTTGCAACGCCGCCAGCACTGCCGCACCGCTTTTCAGCGACACCTCGCGCTCGGCGGATTTGCCGCCGAACAACACCGCCACTTTTCCAAATCTCTTCATTTGCTCCATCCAATAATTGGGAAGTGGGGAGTTGGAAGTGGTGAGTGGGAAAACCACCCCCTACTCCCTACTTACCACTCCCTACTTCCCGTTTTTCCCCAATAATGCATACTTCCGGATGCAGTTTGATACCAGTCTGTTGCTGCACCACTGCCTGTACTTCCCCGATCAGATTCTCAATATCCGCCGCCGTCGCATCGCCGGTGTTGACGATGAAGTTGGCATGTTTCTCCGATACCTGCGCGCCGCCGATGCGCCTGCCCTTCAGGCCGCATTGCTGGATCAGCCGCGCCGCATGGTCGCCCGGCGGGTTGCGGAACACCGACCCGGCATTCGGCATCTCCAGCGGCTGACTGGCGATGCGCTTGCCGAGCAGCGCCTTGATTTCCTCTCGGGCAACTGCGCCGTCGCCCGCCTCGAACTTCAGCCATGCGGCGATAAAGAACTCCGAATAACCACCCTCACCCCCAGCCCCTCTCCCGCTTGCGGTAGAGGGGAGTTCGCTCCGTAGCTGCACATGCCTATAGCCGATCTCATAATCCTCCGCCGTGCGCATGCGCGTTTCGCCGCGCCGGTTCACGGTCTGCACGCGCAGCACCTTCTGCCAGATTTCGCTGCCGTAGCAGCCGGCGTTCATCGCCAGCATGCCGCCGATCGTGCCGGGAATACCGGCACAGAATTCCGCGCCGCGCAGATCGTGCAATGCGGCAAAACGCGCCAGCTTCGCGCCCGGCACACCGGCCTCGGCATAGAGGCTGCCATCCGCTTCGCGGCACAGGCCGCCCAGCGCGCCGTGCAGCAGCAGCACCGTGCCGCGCAGCCCGCCGTCGCGCACCAGCAGGTTGCTGCCCAGACCCACCGCGTACAGCGGCTCATCGGCCGGCAAACCGCGCAGGAACACCAGCAGATCATCCAGATCGGCAGGCCGGTACATGCGTTCGGCCGCACCGCCCGCACGCCAGCTCGTATGGCGGCTCATGGGCACGCCGCAGCGCATCTCTCCGCGCAAGCTTTCTGTCCTGAACTGTTTCGGTTCGCTCATGTTCATGGTTTGCTGTTCATTTGCACCAACGCACCCGGCACGCTGCCGATCGTACCCGCGCCCATCGTGATCACCACATCGCCGTCGCGTGCCATCTGCATGATGGCCTGCGGCATATCGGCAATCTTCCCGACAAACACCGCCTCGTTCTGTCCCGCCACCCGCAACGCATGCATCAGCGCGCGCCCGTCCGCCGCGACGATAGGCGGCTCGCCCGCCGGATACACTTCCGCCAGCACCAGTGCGTCCACGCTGCACAGCACCCTGACGAAATCCTCGAACAGGTCGCGGGTGCGCGTGTAGCGGTGCGGCTGAAAGGCCAGCACCAGCCTCCTGCCGGGAAACGCGCCGCGCGCCGCCGCCAGCGTCGCGGCCATTTCCACCGGATGGTGACCGTAGTCGTCGATCAACGTAAAGCTCGCACCGCGAACGTTCGTCCCCTCTCCCGCTTGCGGGAGAGGGTTAGGGAGAGGGAGTGCAACCTCACCATACCGCTGAAACCTTCTCCCCACGCCCTGAAATTCCGCCAGCGCCGCGACGATCGCGTCATCCGCCACGCACACCTCCAGCCCGATCGCGATTGCGGCCAGCGCGTTCAGCACGTTGTGGTTGCCCGCCAGGTTCAGCGTGATGTCCAGATCTTTCGGCACGCCGTTCTGGCGGCATTCGGCGGTGAAGCGCATCTGTCCGCCCTGATGGCGGATATTCACGGCGCGGATCATCGCGCCCTCGCTGAGGCCGTAAGTGCATACCGGCTTGCTGATGCGCGGCAGGATCTCGCGCACGTTGGCATCGTCGATGCACAGCATCGCCATGCCGTAGAACGGCAGGTGCTCGACGAAATCCACGAAGGCCTGCTTGAGCCGCGCAAAATCGTGGCCGTAGGTTTCCATGTGATCCGCATCGATGTTGGTGATCACCGCGATGATCGGCTGCAGGTACAAAAACGAAGCATCCGATTCGTCCGCTTCGACGACGATGAATTCGCCGGTGCCCAGCTTGGCATTGGTGCCGCTGCTGTTGAGCTTGCCGCCGATCACGAAAGTGGGGTCGAAGCCGCCCTTGGCCAGCACGCTGGCGGCCAGCGAAGTGGTGGTGGTCTTGCCGTGTGTGCCGGCCACCGCGATGCCCTGACGCAGGCGCATCAGCTCGGCCAGCATCATCGCGCGCGGCACCACCGGAATGCGGCGCGCGCGCGCCGCCACGACCTCGGGATTGTCCTTGCCGACCGCAGTGGACACCACCACCGCATCGGCCTTGGCCAAATGCTGCTCGGCATGGCCGAGATACACCGTCGCGCCGAGCTGCTTGAGGCGCTGCGTGGCCACGTTCTCGCCGAGGTCGGAACCGCTCACCTGAAAACCGAGGTTGAGCAACACCTCGGCGATGCCGTTCATGCCGGAGCCGCCAATGCCGACGAAGTGGATGTGTTTGACTTTGTGTTTCATGTCTCTGCCAGTTCTGCGCAGACCTGCGCGACGCGTTGTGCCGCATCGGCCTTGGCCGCGCTGCGCGCCTGTTGCGCCATCGCCAATAATTTTTCGCGCTTCAATTCGCGCAACAACTGCGCCAGTTTTTCCGCAGTCAGCTCGCCTTGCGGCAGCAATATCGCCGCGCCGCGCTCGCTTAGGAAGCGCGCGTTATGCGTCTGGTGATCGTCCACCGCAAACGGAAACGGGACCAGGATGCTGGCTATACCCGCAGCGGCTAGCTCCGCAACGGTCAGCGCGCCGGCGCGGCAGATCACCACGTCGGCATCGGCATAACAGGTCGCCATGTCATCCAGAAACGGCCTGATGTCGGCTTGCACGCCGGCCTGCCGATACAGTTGTTGCACCGCGTCGAGATGCTGTTTGCCGGTTTGGTGCAGCACGTTGAATGGACACTCGCGTAGCGATTCGTTTGCCCCCTCTACCGCTTGCGGGAGAGGGTTGGGGAGAGAGAGGCGTTCCTTGCTCAGCAACGCAAGTGCCTGCGGCAAAATTTCGTTGAGCGCTTTCGCGCCCAGACTGCCGCCCACCACCAGCAGGTTCAGCTTGCCGCTGCGTGCCGCATAGCGCGTCTGCGGGTCGGGCAATCCCGCGATGTTGCCGCGCACCGGATTGCCGCACCATGTCGCCTTGGGCAGCACATCGGGAAAGCCGCTCAGCACTCTCTGCGCGATGCGCGCCAGCGCCTTGTTGCTCAACCCGGCGATGGAATTCTGTTCGTGGATCGCGAGCGGGCGGCGCAGCAGCGCGGCCATCAGCCCGCCCGGAAAGGTGATATAGCCGCCCATGCCCAGCACCACATCGGGCCGGTATCTGAATATCGCCGCCGCGCTTTGCCCCAGCGCGACCAGCAGGTTGAACGGCAACAGCAGTTTGCGCAGCAAACCCTTGCCGCGCACACCGGAAAATTTTACCCATGCCATGTCGTAGCCGTGCTTCGGCACCAGTTCCGCCTCCATGCTATTCGGCGCACCCAGCCAGGTCACCCGCCAGCCCTGCGCGCGCAGGATGTCGGCAACCGCGAGCGCCGGAAAGATGTGGCCGCCGGTCCCGCCCGCCATAACCAGGATTGACCTAGGCATGAAGCATCTCCGTTCCATGATCGTTTAACGTAGCGTGCGCTGTGCGCACGAACCATCGATTGAGAGTCGTGCGCACAGCGCACGCTACTTGTCCAAAAGGCAGAGGGCAGAAGACAGAGGACAGATTGCTGTATGCCGCCATGCGGCACGTTATTTCAAGGACGCAATGCAGCCGCGGCAACACCCCTGTCCTCTGTCCCCTGACTTTTGCCCTCTGGCTCATACCGCCATCCCTCGTGCAATCCGCCGATTCTCGTAATCCACACGCAGCAGCACTGCGGCGGCGATGCAGTTCACCACCACGCCGCTGCCTCCGAAACTCAGGAACGGCAGGGTCAGCCCCTTGGTCGGCAGCACCCCCATGTTCACGCCGATGTTGATCATCGCCTGCACGCCGAGCCATACGCCGATGCCCTGTGCGACCAGCGCGGAAAAATTGCGCTCGAGAAATGCGGCGTGGCGCCCGATCTGGAAAGCGCGCATCACCAGCAACGCAAACAACACGATCACTGCGGCCACGCATACCAGGCCCAATTCCTCGGCGATCACCGCCATCAGGAAATCGGTGTGCGCCTCGGGCAGGTAAAACAATTTTTCCACGCTCGCACCCAAGCCCACGCCGAACCACTCGCCGCGCCCGAACGCGATCAATGCATGGCTCAGTTGATAGCCCTTGCCGTAAGGGTCGGCCCACGGATCCATGAAGCCGATGACGCGCTGCATGCGATAGGGCGAGGAGAGTATCAGTGCGGCAAAAGCCAGCGGCAGCGCCACCAGCAATCCGGCAAACACCCTGATGTTGAAGCCGCCCAGCCACAGCGTGCACAGCGCAATGGCGCAGATCACCACGAATGCGCCCATGTCCGGCTCGAGCAGCAGCAAGCTGCCGACCAGCGCCATCACCGCAAACATCGGCACGAAAGCTTTTCTGAACAAATGCCCGACCTTGCCCTTGCGCACCGTGTAGTCGGCGGCATACAGCACGGCGAATAATTTCATCAATTCGGACGGCTGCAAATTGACGACAAACAGGGACAGCCAGCGGCGGCTGCCGTTTACTTCGCGCCCGATGCCCGGCACTAGCACCAGCACCAGCAATGCCGCCCCGGCCAGAAACAGATAGGGCGCGTAGTTCTGCCATATCTGCACCGGCACCTGAAAAGCGAACAGCCCGGCAAGCAATCCCACCGCGATAAACACGCCGTGCCGCAGCAGATAGTAAGTCGGCTGGTAACCGGTGAATTTGCTGGCCTCGGCGGTGGCGATCGACGCGGAATACACCATGATAAGGCCGAGCGCGAGCAGCCCGATCAACACCCAGATCAGCAATTCGTCGTATTGCGCTTGCGGCGGGCGGGTGCGCGTTTTGACTAGCGAGACCATGCAGCCTCCTTCATCAATTCATGCACTGCTTCCACGAATATTTCGGCGCGATGCTCGTAGTTGCGGAACATATCGAAGCTGGCGCAAGCCGGCGACAGCAATACCGCATCGCCCGATTGTGCGAGTTGCGCGGCCTGCTGCACCGCGTCGCTCATGTCTTTGGCGCGCAGCAGCGGCACGCCGCTGCCGCCGAGCGCGGCGGCGATCAGCGGCGCGTCCCGGCCGATCAGCACCACCGTGCGGGCATGTTTCGCCACCGCCGGTTTGAGCGGCGCAAAATCCTGCCCCTTGCCTTCGCCGCCCGCGATCAGCACCACTTTGCGCCCGAGACCTTCCAGTGCGGCGACCGTCGCACCGACATTGGTGCCCTTGGAGTCGTCGTAATAGATCACCCCGTCGATTTCGGCCACGCGCTCCACGCGATGCGGCAATCCCCTGAAGCTGAGCAGCGCTTCGAGTAGCACCGGCATCGGCAATTCAAGCGCGCTGCACAACGCCAGCGCGGCCAATGCATTGGCGATGTTATGCAGACCGGCCACTTGCAGTTCGCTGGCCTTGAGCAGCCGTTGCTGGCCCTGCATCAACCAGATTTCGTTTCCCGCGCGCTCGATGCCGAAGTCGCTGGCGCCGCCCGGTAAATTCAGGCCAAAAGTAATAATCTTCTTTTTGGCACGCGCCATGCCCATGCTGCGCGGGTCGTTGCGATTCAGCACCTGTACGCCGCAGCCGTGAAAGATGCGCGCCTTGGCCGCCGCATATTCCTTTATGCCGGCATAGCGGTCGAGATGATCTTCGCTGACGTTGAGCACCGTCGCCACATCGGCATTCAGCGTTTCGGTTGTTTCGAGCTGGAAGCTCGACAACTCCAGCGCCCATATCTCCGGCTGGTTTGCCCCGCGCTGCAAAACCACATCCAGCACCGCCGGAGAAATATTGCCCGCCGCGACCGTATCCTTGCCTGCCGCCCGGCACAGATGTTCCACCATGCTGGTCACGGTAGTCTTGCCGTTCGATCCGGTGATCGCCAGAACCCTGGTGTTTGCCCGCAAGCCGCCGGCTTCCAGATGCCATGCGAACAGCTCGATGTCGCCGACGACCGCGATACCGCGCGCCACCGCGCGCGCCACAAATTCATCATGCAACGGCACGCCGGGGCTGATGGCGATGAGCTCGATGCCGTCAAACAAGGCGTCGCTGAAAGCGCCGCAAAATATTTGATCAGCCGCAACATGTTGGCCGACTTCGGCCAGACCGGGTGGCGAGCTGCGGCTGTCCGCGACGCGCAGGCGCGCGCCCTGCGCGCCGAGCCAGCGCACCATCGACAGGCCGGTCTCACCGAGGCCCAGCACCAGCACGAATTTGTCAGACAATTGTTTCAATGCTTCTCCCATTTGGGTGAGTAGGGAGTGGTGAGTAGAGAGTGGGAAAACCACTTCCCACTTCCCACTTCCCACTTCCCACTTCCCATTACCTCAGTTTCAGCGTTGCCAGCCCTACCAGAACCAGCAACATCGTGATAATCCAGAAGCGCACTACCACTTGCGTTTCTTTCCAGCCCTTCAATTCGTAGTGATGGTGCAGCGGAGCCATGCGGAATACGCGTTTCCCGGTGAGCTTGAACGAGGTTACCTGGATCATCACGGAGACCGCCTCGACCACGAACACGCCGCCCATGATGAACAGCACCAGCTCCTGGCGCACGATCACCGCCACGGTGCCGAGCGCCGCGCCGAGCGCCAGCGCGCCGACGTCGCCCATGAACACTTCGGCGGGGTAGGCGTTGAACCACAGGAAAGCCAGTCCCGCGCCGGCGATCGCGCCGCAGAATATCGCCAGTTCACCCGCACCCGGGATGTAAGGTATGCCGAGATATTTCGCGAACACCGCATTGCCCGCCACATACGCGAAGATCGCCAGCGCGCCGCTGACCAGCACGGTGGGCATGATGGCCAGCCCGTCCAGGCCGTCGGTCAGATTCACCGCATTGCTGGTGCCGACGATGACAAAATAAGCCAGTGCGATGAACAGGAATACAGGAAGCGGAAACACCAGCAATTTCAGGAACGGCACGATCAGCTCGGTATGCGCGGGCAGGCTGGCGGTGTTCCACAAGTAGATGCCAACGGCCAACGCGATAATCGATTGCCAGCCCATTTTGGCCCTGGCCGACAAACCCTTCGGATTGCGGTGCACCACCTTGCGGTAATCGTCCACCCAGCCGATCACGCCGAACCCCAGCGTGGTGAGCAGCACCAGCCACACGTAATGGTTGTGCAAGTCGCCCCACAGCAAGGTAGTTATCGCGATTGAAGCGAGGATCAGCGCGCCGCCCATGGTCGGCGTGCCCGCCTTGACCAGATGCGTTTGCGGCCCGTCGTTGCGCACCGACTGGCCGATCTTGTAGGCGGTCAGCTTGCGGATCATCAGCGGGC
Organism: Gallionella sp.; assembly: GCA_028714075.1. Classification (GTDB taxonomy): domain Bacteria; phylum Pseudomonadota; class Gammaproteobacteria; order Burkholderiales; family Gallionellaceae; genus Gallionella. The sequence continues at coordinate 130,150 of JAQTMZ010000003.1, read as the reverse complement.
CGATCATGAATGAAATCAGCAACGCGGTCATGGCGGACAGCACGGTGCGCAACGTGATGTAATTGAACACGCTGAAAAACCTTATGTCCTGAGCCAGCCACTGGGTTAATGAGAGCAGCATTTCGCCTCCTGTTCCGCTACACAAAATGCCACCACGCGTTCCATTTTCATGAAACGCGAACCCTTCACCAGCACGGTGGTGTCCTCGTCCAGCTCACCTTCCAATGCTTCGAGCAAATCCTCGATACGCTCGAAATGTTGCGCGCCGCAACCGAAAGCGCGCACCGCGTTGGAACTCAATGCGCCCAGCGCATAAAGTTTCCTGACCCCGGCATACCGCGCTTCGGTGCCGATCTCGGCATGCAGCACGGCGGCGTTATCGCCCAGCTCGCCCATATCGCCCATCACCAGCACGCGCTTGCTGCTGGGATTTTCCACGCCGGCTTGAGCCAATACGCCAATCGCGGCGCGCATCGAGGCGGGGTTGGCGTTGTAGGTATCGTCGATCACCACTGCGCCATGCAGGGCAGCCTTGCGCTGCAAGCGCCCCGCCACGCCGCCGAATTTTTCCAGCCCTGCGGCGATGGTTTCCAGCGGCACATTCAACGCAACGGCGGCGGCGATTGCCGCCAATGCGTTGCGCGCATTGTGCGCGCCGGGCACTTGCAAATCCGCGCTGAAATTTCCCGACGGGGTTTGAACATCCAGATGCAGCCCGGCACCCTGCGGTTGCCACTGCCCGGACACATCGGCTTGCGCGCACCGGTCGCCAAGACCGAATTCGAGCAGCGTGTGCGAGCCGGCGAGCGCCCGCCACAGCGGTGCATAACTGTCGTCGGCGTTGATCAGCGCCGTGCCCTGTGGCTTGAGTCCGGCGAAGATTTCGCCTTTTGCCTGCGCCACCGCTTCCACCGAGCCCAGCCCCTCCAGGTGCGCGCCGCTGGCATTGTTGATCAGCGCCACGTCGGGGCAGGCGATATGCGTCAGGTAATCGATTTCGCCGGGATGGTTCATGCCCATTTCGATCACCGCATAGCGATGCTGCGCATTCAATTGCAGCAGGGTGAGCGGCATGCCGATGTCGTTGTTGAAATTGCCTTGGGTGGCAAGCACGCCATCCTCCTTGCCGGCGGCGATACGCAGGATGCCGGCGAGCATTTCCTTGACCGTGGTCTTGCCGTTGCTGCCGGTAATCGCCACCAGCGGAATGTCGAATTGCCTGCGCCAGTACGCCGCCAATTGCCCCAGCGCGAGGCGCGTATCTTCCACCACGAGAAGCGGGGGGCTGGGGGCTATGGAAGGGTGCGCTGCATAGCTATCGGCATTGACTAATGCGGCCACCGCTCCGTCTTGAACGGCTCCCGCGACAAACTCGTAGCCGTCGAATTTTTCGCCGCGCAGCGCGATAAATAGGTCGCCCGGCCGTATCTTGCGCGAATCGCTGGACACGGCGGCAAAGCGCACATCCGCTCCGATCAGGCGCGCACCCAATGCCTGCGCGGCTTGCGAGAGCAGCATCATGCCGGTTCCCTCCACATGCGCAGCGCGCGCCCGGCAACCGCCACATCGCTGAACGGATGCTTCACGCCGCTGATCTCCTGATAATCCTCATGCCCCTTGCCGGCCACCAGCACGGTGTCTTGTTGCCGCGCAAGGCCGATGGCGCGCTCGATGGCCGCGGCGCGCTCGACGATGACTTCGTGGTTGTGTGCGGCCATGCCGCCGAGTATTTCGGCAAGGATGCGCTGCGGGTCTTCGCTGCGCGGGTTGTCGCTGGTGACGATGCAGTGGTCGGAAAATTTCTCGGCGACCAGCCCCATCATGGCGCGCTTGCCGCGGTCGCGGTCGCCGCCGCAGCCGAATACGCAGATCAGATTTCCGCCTGCGGGTGCACTGACCTCGCGCAACGCCAGCAATACTTTCTCCAGCGCATCCGGCGTGTGCGCATAGTCCACGATCACGGTCGGTTGGTCCGCATCGCCCAACCGCTGCATCCGCCCCGCCACCGCCTGCACCTTGCTCAATGACTGCGCCGCATCGCGCAATTCGATGCCGCTCGCCAGCAATACCGCCAGCGCGCCCAGCAGATTCGCCGCGTTAAAACGGCCGACCAGCACGCTGTTTATTTGCGCGCTGCCCCAGCTCGAGTAAACATCCAGCCGCATTCCCTGACCGCTCATCTGCGCAAGGTTGCCGTACACCATGCGCAAGCCGAGACGTTCGGCGAGTTGCAATGCGGCGTCGCTCAGGCCATAGCCAACGACTTCGGGAGTTGAAATTGCGCGAAGCGCCTCGATTGCCCCCTCTCCCGCAGGGATTGAAGATTGCTTTTCTCGTTCGCTTCCTCGCCCGCTTGCGGGAGAGGACTGAGGAGAGGGCCTCGGGAGAGGGTTGGGGAGAGGGATGCTGTCCTGCAACTGTTCCGCCAGTTCGGCGCCGAACGCATCGTCGAGATTCAGCACCGCGTATTTCAACTGCTCCCAATCAAACAGCTTGCGCTTGCTCGCCGCGTAGCTTTCCATGTCGCCGTGGTAATCCAGATGGTCGCGGCTCAGGTTGGTCAGCAGCGCCACATCGAAACGCGCGCCGTTCACCCGCCCCTGCGCCAGCGCATGCGAGGACACTTCCATCGCCGCAGCTTGCGCGTCTAAACGCAGATAATCAGCGAGCAGGCCATGCACGCGGATTGCATCCGGCGTGGTATTGGCGCTGGCCTGCAACGCATCGGCAAAACCGTTGCCTCCCAGAAAACCATTGCCGAGCGTGCCGATCAGCGCGCATTTTTTTCCGGCATCGTTCAGCGCCTGTGCAATCCAGTGGCAGGTGGAAGTCTTGCCGTTGGTGCCGGTAATCCCGACCATCCACAGTTTTCCGGAAGGTGCGCCATACACCGCGTCCGCCAGCCAGCCAGCCTTGTGGCGCAGGTCGCTCACCGCGAGATTGGGCACTTGCCAGGCTGCATCCCAGACAAAATGCTGCGCTTCCCATATCACCGCATTTGCCCCCCGTGCAATCGCCTGCGCGATGAATTGCCGGCCATCCGTTTTCTCGCCCGGATAGGCGACAAAGGTATCGCCCGGCCGCACCGCGCGGCTGTCGGTCACCAGACGCGTAATTGGCACTTTTAACTTTGCCAGTTGCTCAGCAGGGAACATTTTGGAGGCTTCCATTACACTTCCTCCGCGACGATGTCCGCCGTCGGCGCAATGACGTTATCCAGCGGTGCATCGTTCGGCACATTGAGCGCGCGCAACGCCGCACCCGCCACCTTGCTGAACACCGGCGCTGCGACCAGCCCGCCGTAGTATTGCCCGTTGCCCGGCTCGTCGATCATCACCGCCACGATCAGGCGCGGGTTCGATACCGGCGCGAATCCGACGAACGAGGCGACGTAGCGGTTGATGTAATGGCCATTTTCCAGCTTGTGCGCGGTGCCGGTCTTGCCCGCCACGCGATAGCCTGCCACCTGTGCCAGCGGAGCCGTGCCACCTGCCTGCACTGCCAATTCCAGCATGCCGCGCAGCGCGTGTGCGGTGCTGTCCGAGAATACTTTTTTGCCGATTGTCGTGCTATCCAGTTTGAGCATCGAGACAGACTTTAGCTCGCCATCGTTGGCAAAAATTGTGTAGGCGCGTGCCAGTTGCAGCAGGTTTACCGAAATGCCATGCCCATACGACATGGTGGCTTGCTCGATAGGCTTCCAGGTTTTTGCGGCACGCAATTTACCCGGCGCTTCACCCGGGAAATTGCTGCCGGTCTGCGCCCCGAAACCGCTATCCGACAGGCTTCGCCACAGTGTCTCAGGCTCCATCGACAGGGCGATCTTGGCCGCGCCGACATTGCTGGATTTCTGGATGACCTGTGCCACGGTCAACATCGATTCCGGATGCGAGTCGTGAATTTTCTTGCCGCCCACCGTGTACACGCCATTCTCGGTATTGATGACCGTTTCCGGATGCACCTTGCCCTGCTCGATCGCGGTCGCCACGGTGAACGGCTTCATCGTCGAACCCGGCTCGAACAGGTCGGCAATGGCGCGATTGCGCATCGCCTGGCTGCTGACCTTGCCGCGGTTATTCGGGTTGTAGGCGGGATAATTGGCGAGCGCCAGCACTTCGCCGCTGCGCGCATCGAGAACCACCACCGCACCGGCCTTGGCATAATGCTGCCTGACGGCGCTCTCCAGTTCGCGGTAGGCGAGATGCTGCACATTGCGATCCAGACTGAGCACGACATCGCTGCCCGGTTTGGGCGCATGCAGACTGCCCGCATCCTCGACGATGTGCCCGCGCCGGTCCTTGATGACGCGCTGGCTGCCTGATTTGCCGCCAAGCCGTTCCTGCAAAGCCAGCTCCAGTCCCTCTTGCCCGTTGTCGTCCTGCCCGGTAAAGCCCAGCATCTGCGCGGCCTCTTCACCTGCCGGATAAAAACGGCGATATTCGCGTTGCAGGGAAATGCCGGGCAAATTCAGGCTCGCCACTTTTCCGGCTTGATCGGGAGGCAGGTGCCGTTTGAGATAGACGAAATCGCGCGAGGCATCGAACAGATGTTTTTTAACTTCATCCGTTCCCATGCCGAGTATCTGTGCCAGTTGTTTTATCTGGCGGCTGTCGGCCTCGACATCCGCCGGGCTGGCCCATGCCGATTCCACCGGTGTGCTGACGGCGAGCGGCTCGCCGTTGCGGTCGGTAATCATGCCGCGATGCGCGCTGACTTCGATTACGCGGCTATAGCGCGCATTGCCTTTTTCCTGCAGGAAATCGTCGTGTATCCCTTGCAGGTAAACGCCGCGCCCGAGCAAACCGGCCATGCCGAGCAGCAATGCCACGAATAGCGCAGTGGCGCGCCATCCGGGCAATTTCGCCGTGATGTCTGGATGTGCGCTGGCCGCGTAATTCATGGTTGTCTGTTTGCTCTACCGTCAGGTTCTACCCGTATGAATTGAACTTGCCCGTTTTTGGGCAACTGCATTTGCAACTGTTGCGCCGCAATTTTTTCGACGCGTGCGGGAGTGGCCCAAGTGCTTTGCTCCAATTGCAACTGCCCCCATTCCACGTCCATCTGCTGCGCTTGCTCTTTGCCATTTTGCAACTTGATGAATAGCTTGCGCGCCTTGTGCTGCGAAGTGACCACGCTCAGCGCGCACATCACCACCGCCGCCAGCAGCAACGCGTTCAAGATGCCGCTGTTACGCAACATCGCCGCGCTCCGCCACGCGCATCACCGCGCTACGCGCGCGCGGGTTGGCTTGCAGTTCCGCCCCGGTCGCGCGCACCGCCCTGCCGACCAGATGCACCCTGCCTTGCGGCACTTCGCTGGCGCGGATCGGCACATTGCGCGGCAGCTTGTCGCCCTCGGCCATATCACGCATGAAGCGCTTCACGATGCGGTCTTCCAGCGAATGAAAACTGATCACCACCAAACGTCCTCCGGCCTTGAGATGCGTCACACATTCGGGCAACACCCGCGCAAGCTCTTCGAGTTCTCGATTGAGATAAATCCGTATAGCCTGAAAGGTGCGTGTCGCCGGATTCTGCCCGGCCTCGCGGGTACGTACCGTTTTGCCAACCAGCTCGACGAGCTGCCGCGTGGTGTGGATAGGTTGAATTGCGCGCGCAGCAACAACCGCCCTTGCAATCTGCTTAGCAAACCGTTCTTCGCCGTAATCACGTATCACCTCCGCAAGCAAACTTTCATCTACCTCTGCCAGCCATTGCGCTGCGGTCATCCCGCTGCTGGTATCCATGCGCATATCCAGCGGCGCATCGAAACGAAAACTGAAACCGCGCGCCGCATCATCCAGTTGCGGCGACGACACGCCCAGGTCGAGCAGGATGCCGTCCACTTTTTGCACGTCCTGTTCGCGCAGCACCTCCGCCAGATGCGCGAAGCCGCGATGCACCATATGAAAACGCGCATCGCGCCATGCGTTGCCTGCCGCGACCGCCGCCGGATCCTTGTCCAGCGCGATCAGCCTGCCGTTGCTGCCCAAGCGTTCCAGTATCAGCGCGCTATGCCCGCCGCGCCCGAACGTGCCATCCACATAGACGCCGTCCGGCTTGATCGCCAGCGCTTCAACAGCTTCATTCAACAAGACGGTGGTGTGGGCCAATAAGCCCTCACTCACAGCGAGAAGCCCTCCAGCTCAGGCGGCAACTCCCCATCCATGAACGACAGGCCAGCCTCCTGCTGCGCCTGCCATTTCGCCTCATCCCACAATTCGAATTTATTGCCCTGACCGACCAGCATCACGCGCTTGTCCAGCGTGGCATAACTGCGCAAAGTCGGCGAGATCAACACCCGCCCGGCACCATCCATCACCACATCCTCGGCATAACCGATCAGGCGGCGCTGCAACGCGCGGATCTTCGGGTTGAGTGCGGAAAGCTTGAGCAGCTTGTCGCGTATCGGCTGCCACTCGGGCTGCGGATAAATCAACAGGCAGCCGTCTGCATCGGCGGTCAGCACCAGACTGCCCGCGCAATGCGCGAGCAGCATGTCGCGATGCCGAGCCGGTATCGCGAGCCTGCCTTTGCTATCCAGATTGAGTTGCGCCGCTCCCTGAAACATCCCATTAACCCCACTTTTACCCACTTTTTACCACTTAAACCCACTATATTGAAAAAATTTCAAATAGTCAAGCTGAAAAAAGGGGTTTTTCTTTACAGGACAAGGGGTTAGCGCATGAAGTTAACAAAACAAATACACTTAATAAATAATGAATTACGCAGACAAGCTAAAGTTGTTTGTAATGATACGGCGGTGTATTTGGAGTAAAAGCAGAGAAACAGCGGTTAGCGCGGGAAAATCAGCCTATTATTGATTTATACTTTTTAAAAATGCTCGATGCGAGAATGTGCGGCGCAAAGACAGGAGGAGGATTTTTAGCCGCACAGCCCAACCAGCGCACCCATACCGGATACCGTCATTACCTCATGCAGCTCGTCTGCATCCAGCGGCAGCGCGGTTTCGATCTGGTGTTGCAGCACGCGCAGATCGGCTTCCGATGCATCTTTTCCCTGCGCGGTGCGCAAGCCGACGCGTTCGCGCAGCGTGGCGTGATCGACCTGAATATCCAGTATCCGGAAAGGCACCCCGCGCTGTTGTGCGATTTCGCGCAGCAGGTCGCGCTGCCAGCGTTCCAGAAAAGCGGCATCGACGATCACCGGCCAGCCCGCCTCCAGCAACCTGTCCGCCAGTTGCGCCAGTTGCGCGTAAGTGCGGCGGCTGGTTTCCTGTGTATACAAGCCCTCGTTTATCCCGCCACCGCTGTGCGCCAAAGCGTCGAGGCCTGCCAGACGCTTGCGCTCGACGTCGGAACGCAGGCGGATCATGCCGCGTTGTTCCAGCAGCTGCTGGGTGAGCGTGGTCTTGCCGCAGCCGGACAGGCCGTGGGTGATCCAGAGTTGCGCCGGGGTACCCTGCGAAAGTTGTTCGGCCAGTTGCAGATAGGCGCTGACTTCGGCGGCACTGGCTTCTGCATCGCCGCCTTGCCCGGCGCGCAATGCGGCGACTTTGGCGCGCACCATGGCGCGGTACACGGCGTAATAACGCAGCAGCGCCACGCCGCCGTAATCGCCGCTGGCTTCCAGCCATGCGTTGAGGAAGCGCAGCGCCAGGTCACGGTGCTGACGATGCAGCAAATCCATGAAACAGAATGCGACTTCCGAGATGACATCGATCCAGCGCAAGGCCGGGCTGAATTCGATGCAGTCGAAGATCAGCACTGCGCCGTTCACCCAGGCCAGATTGCCCAGATGCAGGTCGCCGTGGCATTCGCGAATCCGCCCGGCGCGCTTGCGTTCACGCATCAACGGTGCGAGGCGCTCATGCTCGGCCATGCTCCAGTTTTGCAATTTTCCCAGCCGCCGGATTTCTGCCGGTGCGTCCAGCCGTTCAGCCAGAATTTGAAAATTATCTCTTACCGGCTGCGCTATTGCGTCCGGTTCGCCCCACCGGCTATCGGGCGGGGCGCTGGGGCATTCGCCGAGATGGAATCGAGCCAGCCGCGCGGCGAGCATATCTATCTGCACGCGACCCAATTCGCCGCGTCCGTCCAGATGATCCAGCGTCGCATCGGGCGAAAATTGGCGCATTTTCACGGCATATTCGATGGCTTCTTCGGTTGGGGGATTTGCTGACTGGCCGTCAACATGCGGCGCATTTGCACTGCCGGTGATGGCGACCACGCCGAGATACAGCTCGGGTGCCAACCGCCGGTTCAGGCGCACTTCATCGGCACAGGCCTGCCGCCGGAGCGCCAGCGTGCTGAAATCCAGAAACCCCAGGTTGACCGGCTTCTTGATCTTGTAGGCATACTCGCCGGTGAGCAGCACCCAGGAAATATGCGTTTCAATCAACCGGATTTGCGTTACCGCGTGGTCGTAGCAGGCCGGCGAAAACAGCGCGCGAATCAGCGGCGGATAGTTTGTTTGATTCGTCGTTGGCGTGTGGGGTAGCATCGCCATTGATCCTATTTCGCGCTGATTCCCGTCGGCTTGCCGTCGATGCTTTGCTGATTTCTTTCTTCCCAATATTTTCGTATGCCGTCTAGGCCCTTATTTTCAGCCCATTTTTCCAGCTGATCCCGTTCGGCCTTAAAATCAAACAACGGCACGCCCCAGCCGCAGGATGTCTGCACCAGCTCAATCGAGACGTCGATAATCTGGCGCGCGCCGGGAATCGCCGGAAAGAAGGGCGCCAGGCATTCCCACTCGGCGTCGCGCGGGTGGAATATCTGCGCCTGCCCATACAGGCGCAGGATCAGCGGCGCATCTTCGAATGCGCAAAACATCAGGGTGATGCGATTATTTTCGAGCAGGTGCGCCGCCGTTTCGTTGCCGCTGCCGGTGAGGTTGAGCCAGACGACGCGGTTTGCCGACACGACGCGCAGGGTGTCCATCCCTTTCGGCGACACGTTCACCCGGCCGTCGCCGTCCGCCGTGCCCACAAAAAATATCTTCTGCCGCCGGATGAAACCCGTCAGGTCGTCGGTTAATTGTGAGTATTGTTTGGCCATTGTGTGTCCGGTTACTGCCCTGCCACCGTCATGCCTTCCACCAGAATCGAGCCGCATTGGCGCGAGCCTTGCACCAGCATGTCACTGCCCACCGCGACGATGTTGCGGAACATGTCCTTCAGATTTCCGGCGATGGTGATCTCCTGCACCGGGTATTGAATCTCGCCGTGCTCCACCCAGAAACCAGCCGCGCCGCGCGAATAATCGCCGGTCACGCTGTTTACGCCGCTGCCCAGCAGCTCGGTGACCAGCAAGCCGCGCGACATGGTTTTCAACAGCCCGGCAAGATCCAGTTCGCCGGATGATCCGCCCGACGGCTTCAGGATCAGGTTGTGGTTGCCGCCTGAATTGCCGGTAGAGCGCATGCCCAGTTTGCGCGCCGAATAGCTGCCCAGAAAATAACCGCGCAACACGCCGTTCTCGACGATGGCGCGGCGCTGCACGCGCACGCCCTCGTCGTCGAACGGGCTGGAGGCCAGACCCTTGCGGATGTCCGGGATGTCCTCGATGTTGATGTGCGGCGCGAAAATTGGTTTATCCAGCTGGTCGAGCAGGAACGAGGATTTGCGGTACAGGCTGCCGCCGCTCACCGCGCCGGTGAAATGCCCCAGCAGGCTGGCTGCGATCGGCGCTTCGAACAGTACCGGCACCTGCATGGTGTCGAGCTGGCGCGCATTCAGGCGGCGCACGGTGCGCTCCGCCGCGATCCGTCCGACCTGTTGCGCATCCTGCAATTCCCTGGCGTCGCGCGCCACGCTGTACCAGTAGTCGCGCTCCATCGCGTCGCTTTGCCCGGCGATCACCGCGCAACTCAGGCTGTGGCGCGAAGAGGGATAGCCGCCGATAAACCCGAGGCTGTTGGCATGCACAAACTGCGCCTCATGCACGTTCACCGTCGCACCTTCCGAATTGCCGATGCGCGCATCCGTATCCAGCGCGGCCTGCTCGCACTGCCTGGCCAGCTCAATCGCCGCGTCCACCGGCAAGTCCCACGGGTGGTACAAGTCCAGGTCGGGCCACTCGCGCGCCAGCATGTCGGCATCCGGCAGGCCGGAGCAATCGTCTTTTGCGGTATAGCGGGCAATCGACAGCGCGGCATCCACCGTATCGCGTATCGCCTGCGGCGAAAAATCCGAAGTGCTCGCGTTGCCGTGCTGCTGGCCGATATAGGCGGTGATGCCCAGACCCTTGTCGCGGTTGTATTCGATGGTTTCCACTTCGCCGTGGCGCACCGTGACGGCTTGCCCGAAGCCTTCCGACACTTCGACGGAAGCGGCCGATGCGCCGCGCTGTTTGGCATACGCCAGCATCTCCTGCGCGACACTGCGCAAATTCTCGGCGGAGTTGGAAAACCTGTCCTGAACAAGACCGGATGGAGCCGGGGCGGATGACACAAGTGTATTCATAACGGGAAGGTAAAAATGGCGAAAGGCGGTATCATAGCAGCATCGCCCAAACTCATTAAGAACTGGCTAGCCAAGACCGAACACATCGACTGCTATGAACACGCATAATAAAGAACCCGACAAAAACCAGCCGTTGCATATTCATCTGGGAGACGACGAAGATGAGCATGATGACGGTGAAGTGGAAGTCATCCGGCCCCATGCACGCAAGGCGGATAGCCCCCCTGCGCGGGGGCGCGGCTTGCGCAGCCAGCCGGTGGCGGACGAAGAAGAGGAAGAGCTGCCGCCGAGCAAGACCAAGATCAAGCAGCAGATGCACGAATTGCGCGACCTCGGTATGGAGCTGACTGAGCTGGGCAAGGATCAACTCGCGCAGCTCGATATCCCGGAAAACCTGCGCGATGCGATACGCGAGATGAAGAACATCAACAAGTTCGGCGCGCAACGCCGCCAGATGCAGTACATCGGCAAGCTGATGCGCGATGTCGACCCCGCGCCGATCATCGCCAGGCTGAACGCATGGAAAGGCTATTCGCAGCAGCACACCGCCTACATGCACCAACTGGAGCGCTGGCGCGACCGTCTGCTGGAAAGCGATAGCGCGTTGACCGAACTGCTTGCCGCCCATCCGCAAGTTGACGTGCAGCACTTGCGCGCACTGATCCGCAATGCTCAAAAAGAGCGGGAGGCCGGTAAGCCTCCCAAAAATTACCGCGAAATTTTCCAGGTACTGAAAGAAATCCTCCCCGAACCGAATTGATGTTGGTCGTACCGACCGGAGGCTCGCCGGCTCTTCCCGGACCGGCGTAGCGTTCAATCAATTACCGGTGCCGCATTGAGTTTTCGCCCGGCAAATTGCCGGCACACACGCTGTTCGGCACTATTCTTCAACGTACCCCACTGATTCACTCTCAGGAAATCCTGAGTCAAATAGGTGTTTTCTGATATTTTGACAAAAATATATTTGATATGGTACACATTGAAATTATTACAATTTGTTACAACCCTGGCATGAGTGAAGTAACCCCATGAAATATGAAACCCTCTCACGCAGCGAAGAGAACGAGCATGGCATCGTTTCGGTAAGGGAAATCGTATCGATATTGAAGCACGTTGCCGACAATACCACTCGTGTCGCGCTTTATTACCTTGATGGAAGTTACTTCGTCATGACCACGCTGCTGGGCGTCAGTGACACAGGGTTATGGCTGGAGCAGGGTGCAAATGACCATGACAATAAACGTATTGTCGAATGTGACAATCTGACGTTTGTCAGCACGCACTTGAATGTCAAGGTTCAGTTTGTCGCCAGGCAAGCGCGCAGCGTGAAATATGAGGGTTATTCCGCCTTCCATCTGCCGCTGCCGAAATGTATTTACCGGCTGCAGCGGCGGGAAAATTTCCGGCTCGATATTCCATCCGCCAAACCTTTGCGCTGCATTATTCCGACAGGACAGCCAAAATCTGTACCGCCGCGTGAAGTGGCCCTGATGGACATCAGCGCCGGAGGCATGAAGCTTACCTACACAGAGGGCGATATCGAACTCGTGCAGGGGCAAACTTACGAAAATTGCCAGCTCAAGTTGCCGGATGTAGGCACGATTAACATCGCGATGATAGTGAGGAGCCTGTTTTCATTGCCTACCAAATCCGGCCAGGTGATCAAACGCGCGGGATGCCAATTCATCAATCTCGACGGGGCATCCAATATTTTGTTGCAGCGCTATATAAACAGCATGCAACGATTAAAGAACGACTCTTGAACACCCTCTAGTTCCCTGCCTTAACCCGCAACACCAACCCCTTGAGATATTCGCCTTCCGGAAAACTGAGCAGCACCGGATGGTCGGCGCCGGCATGCAGGTGATGCACGACTTGCGCGTCCACTCCGGCGTCGAGCGCGGCTCCGGCGACGATTTTCTGGAACAGCTCCGCGCTGATTCCGCCCGAACAGGAATAGGTGGCGAGCAGGCCGCCCGGTCTGAGCAGCTTGAAGCCAAGCAGGTTGATATCCTTATAGCCGCGCGCGGCCTTTTCGGCGAACGCGGCAGTGGGCGCAAACTTGGGCGGGTCGAGGATGATGAAATCAAAAGTGCGGCCCTGGTCACGCAGTTTGCGCAGTGCCTGGAACACGTCCGCTTCCAGCCATTCGGCACGCGCTGAATCCAGGCCGTTGCGCGCCATATTCTCCGCCGCGATATGCAACGCATCGCCCGACGCATCGATCGACAGCACCGATTGCGCGCCGCCGCGTAATGCGTACAGCGAAAAGCCGCCGGTGTAACAGAAGCAGTTCAGCACATCGCGGCCGGCAGCCAAAGTCTGAGTCAGTGCGCGGTTGTCGCGCTGATCCAGATAGAAACCGGTCTTCTGCCCTGCCGCGACATCCACCTTGAAACGCAGGCCATGCTCCACCACTTCCACGCTATCGGGCAACGTGCCGCGCAGCACACCGTTGCGCGTTTCCAGTCCCTCCCGTGCGCGCGAGTCGGAATCGGAGCGTTCATAGATGCACGCGGGAATGAATAATTCCTGCAAAATATCGGCGATGACGTCGCGCCAGCGTTCCGCTCCGGCGCTGCCGATCTGTATCACCAGCGTATCGCCGTAACGGTCGACGACCAAGCCCGGCAGGCCGTCAGATTCGGCGTGGATCAGGCGCATACCGTTATTCAGTGTTGTCTCATCGCCCCTCTCTCCCGCCTGCGCGAGAGGAAAGCGAAGTGCATTACGCATTTCCAGCGCATCGGCAATGCGGCGGTGAAAAAACTCTGCATCGATTAGTTCATCTTCGCGCCACGACCAGACGCGCGCGGTGATTTGCGAGCTGGCGTTATACGCCGCCCAGGCGAGAAAATTTCCCGCAGCATCGCGCACCGCCAGCGTGGCGCCACTAAGGGGTGCGCCATCCACGCGCTCGACCGCGCCGGAAAAAATCCACGGATGGCGGCGCAGCAGGGATTTTTCCCGGCCCGCCTTGAGGATGATGGCAGGCTGTGCGGTGGCATTGCCGATGACCGGTTGCGGCGCACCACGTGGAATATTTTTTTGCGCGCCGGATGAATTGCCGCCGCGTTTGTTCCGATTGCGAAAATCCCGGTTCCCCTGCGAGGGGCGGTGCGGTGTCGAATGGGACTTGGGTTTCTGGCTGGTCATATTTTTTGGTATTTTCTCTTAGATCTTTTTCTTGGCGCGCGGATGGGCCGCGTCGTAAATCTTGCTGAGATATTGAAAATCCAGGTGCGTGTAAACCTGCGTGGTGGAAATGCTGGCATGGCCGAGCATTTCCTGTACCGCACGCAGGTCACCGCTGGATTGCAGCACATGCGTGGCAAACGAATGGCGCAGCAAATGCGGGTGCACGTTGCTGGTGATGCCCTGTTTGATGCCCCATTGCTTCATGCGCAGTTGTACCACGCGCGGCACAATGCGCTGGCCGCGCTGCCCGACGAACAGCGCGGGTTCATCGGCCTTGGCAAGCTGGTCGCGCACCGCCAGCCACGCCTGCAATGCGGCAATAGCGAAAGTCCCGAGCGGCACGATGCGCGTTTTGCTGCCCTTGCCGGTGACGCGTACTTCGCCCGCATGCAGATCGGCACGCATCGGTTCGCAATCAAGACTGACCAGTTCGGCCAGGCGCAGACCGGATGAGTAGAACAACTCGAACATCGCCTTGTCGCGGATCGCTTCCGGCGTGTCGGCCGGCAGATCGACCATGCGTGCCGCTTCGTCGGGCGACAGAGCTTGCGGCAGCGTCTTCGGCGATTTGGGCGCGCGCAGGCCGATACAGGGATTGTCGGCCAGGCCGTGGTCACGCATCAGGTAAGTGAAAAAGCCGCGCCACGCCGACAGCATGCGCGCCAGCGAACGACCGCCCAGCCCCTTGCTGTGCAGTTGCGCGATGAAGCGGCGGATGTGGTGGATTTTAAGATTGGACAGCGGCGTCGCGGCGGCCAGTTCAAACAAATGCGTGAGGTCGCGCGCGTAATTCTCGACAGTCAGCGCGGAGTATTGCTTTTCATTGCGCAGCCACGCCATATAACCCTGCAAATATTTCCGGTTGAGTCCTTCGGCTGCGTCCGGTACAGGCCCTTCGACTTTGCTCGGGACATGCGTGGCGGCGCCAGTCATGCTGAACCTGAAGCCCCGGCGTTACCCATCAGTGCGCGAGATGCGGGTGCAGCGCGCTGCTCACCGCCTCGGCGATGCGTTGCAGGAACACCGTGCCCATCTCCGGGTAGAAACGTTGTTTGTCTTCGCTGGCCAGCACCAGCAGGCCGATGGTCTCGCTGCCGGCATGCAGCGGCAAATAGGCGAATGAATGCAACTGTGCGGCATTTGCGCCAAACCATCCGGCGGTGTCGTGTGCGGCGTGATGCAAACAGACCGGTTGCGCCTGCGCCTCGGCGAATGCCAGCACTTCCGCGTTGGGCGGGTTGGCTTGCCACAGGCGCAGCACCGTGTGCGGCACGGCAAAAATATCGCGCAACAGATGCGGGATCATTTCCTGCAAGGTAGCCAGGTCGCGCGCGGCAAACAACGCGACGACGAATTCGTGCACCTTGTACTGCAGCGCGTCGTTTACCTTGGCGAATTCGATCAGCTCGTGCAGCTTCTTTTCCAGCTCCTTGTTTTTATCGCGCAACGCCAGCAATTGCCGCTCGCCCAACGAAACCGTGCGCCCGCCATGCGGATGCGGCAGAGTAATTTGCGCCAGCGTCTCGATATGCTCCTCAAAAAACTGCGGGTTGTCCCGCAAATATTGTGCGACGTCTTCCGATCTCATCGTGGCTCCCTATAGAATAATTTCGCCTTCAAATACCGTGATCGCCGGGCCGGTCATCAGCACCGGCTGGCCTTCCCCGCCCCACGCAATAGTCAGCGCGCCGCCGCGTGTCGCGACATTGACCGGGCTGTCGAGCAAGCCGCGCCGGATGCCAGACGCCGCTGCCGCGCAAGCCCCGGTGCCGCATGACAGGGTTTCGCCGGAGCCGCGCTCATACACGCGCAGCCGGATGTGCTGGCGGTCCATCACCTGCATGAAACCGGCATTGACGCGCTTCGGGAAACGCGGGTGATGCTCGATGAGCGGCCCCAGTTTTTCCACCGGCGCGCGCTCGACATCCGCCACCACCTGTACCGCGTGCGGATTGCCCATCGACAGCGCGCTGATCTGGAGCGTTTCGCCCGCCACTTCCAGCGGCTCGCTCACCGCGCCGCTGCCGCCCTCGAATGGGATGAGTTTCGCATCGAAAATCGGCGCCCCCATGTCAACCGTCACGCGCCCGTCGTCTTCGAGGCGCGGGCTGATCAGGCCGCTTTGGGTTTCCACGGTGATCTCGCGTTTTGGCGTGAGCTGCCGGTCATGCACGAAGCGCGCGAAGCAGCGCGCGCCGTTGCCGCATTGTTCCACCTCGCCGCCGTCGGCGTTGAAAATACGGTAGCGAAAATCGGCATCCTTATGGCGGGCTTTCTCGACCAGCAAAACCTGGTCGCAGCCTACGCCGAAATGCCGGTCGGCAAGCAGGCGCAACTGCTCCGGTCTGAGTTCAATGCGCTGGCGTACTCCATCCAGCACCACGAAGTCGTTGCCCGCGCCATGCATCTTGGTGAACTTCAGCAGCATTCCTGGCCATTCCTTTTTGGGTTATCCCTTTTTGCCGCTCAATTCGGCGTGCCGGAAACAATTTGTGGTGTGGTCGTTCACCATACCGGTCGCCTGCATGTGCGCGTAGCAAATTGTCGTGCCGACAAACTTGAAGCCGCGCTGTTTTAATTCCTTGCTCATCATATCCGACTCGGGCGTGCTCGCTGGCACATCGGCGGGGCTGCGCCACACATTTTGTTTCGGCGCGCCACCGACGAATTGCCAGACAAATTTCGCGAAACTGCCGAACTCGTCCTGCACCTCGAGAAATTTTTGCGCGTTGATTACCGACGCTTCAATTTTCAGACGATTGCGCACGATACCCGCATTCTGCAGCAATGATTCTATTTTATCTGCACCATAACGGGCAATGCGCGTCGCGTCGAATTCGTCGAATGCGGCGCGGTAATTTTCGCGCTTGCGCAAAATAGTGATCCAGCTCAAGCCTGCCTGCGCACCTTCCAGTAGCAGAAATTCAAACAGGCGTTGATCGTCATACAGCGGCACGCCCCATTCGTGGTCGTGATAGGCCTGGTACAAAGTATCGTTGCCCGCCCATATGCAACGCGGCTTGGAGGCGGAAATCGGGCTTATGGAAATAGAGCTCATGACTTAAGGTGAACCTCAAAAATTCGTTTGGCGGGCATCCGCTGCGCGAATTGCCTGCTCAAACCGCTTCCGTGCGAAGCGGCACGCAAGTGGAAAGTCGTACGGCCATTCCGCAAAAAATCAATTTACGCCATTCCTTAAAATGTTCGCAGAATTGCAGAAAAATTCAATTTTTAGCCGGCGGCCGGCACAACAACGCGGCAATTTGTTTTTTGGGCTTATCGGGATTGGAAGAGGGTTGTTCCGCGATTTTTGCGGCAGCCGGGGAAGGTTCGTAAGGCTTGAGGAACCAGTCGTCCACCGGAGCAGTTTTTTTGACATACACATGCGCGGCTGGCTTAGCAGGGCGGTGGCTTGAGGATGAGCGCGAAGCGGGCAAAACTTTGGCATGTTCGCGCGGGAATTCGCGTTTGAGCAGCTTTTCGATTTCCACGAGCCGCCGTTCTTCTTCGCCATCCACCAGCGAGATCGCTTCGCCGCTGGCACCCGCGCGCCCGGTGCGCCCGATGCGGTGGACGTAGTCTTCGGCGTTGGTCGGGAGTTCATAATTGACCACCAGCGGCAGCTGGTCGATATCCAGCCCGCGCGCAGCAACGTCGGTCGCCACCAGCGCGGTTATCTTGCCTTCCTTGAACGCGTCCAGCGCCTTGATGCGCTCCAGCTGGGTCTTGTCGCCGTGGATGGCATCGGAGGGTATGCCCTCGCGCTCCAGCTTGCGCGCCAACTGCGCCGAGGTCAGCTTGGTGCGGGTAAAGACCAGCACTTGCTTCAGGCCGCGAGAGCGGATCAGATCGGCCAGCACGCTGAATTTGTTGTCATGGTCTACCATCAGCACCGATTGCGTAACGGTTTCTGCCGCCGTGTTGCGGCGCTCCGCTTCGACGGTGACGGGGTTGACGAGAAAATCCTGCGCAAGCTTCTTGATGTCGTCGGAGAATGTGGCCGAGAACAGCAGCGTCTGGCGTTGCTTGGGCAGCAGCGTGAGGATGCGTTTGAGATCGGGCATGAAGCCCATGTCCAGCATGCGGTCAGCCTCGTCCAGAATCAAAATCTGCACCTGGTTGAGCATCAGATTACGGCTTTCCACGTGATCCAGCAGGCGTCCCGGGGTCGCCACCAGGATTTCCACCCCCTTCATCAGCGCGGGCTTCTGCGTCTTGATGTCGATGCCGCCGAACACCACGGTGGAGCGCAATGGTACATGCCTGGAATAGGTTTCTACACTTTTTTCGACCTGGATCGCCAGCTCGCGCGTCGGTGCCAAAACCAGCGCGCGAATCGGGTGGCGTGCCGGGGAGGCGCTGGTGCTGGCATGCGGTAACAGACGCTGCAACAGCGGCAGCGTGAACGCCGCCGTCTTGCCGGTGCCGGTCTGCGCCATCGCCATCAGGTCGCTGCCTGCCAGAACATGAGGTATGGCCTGCGCCTGAATCGGCGTCGGCTCTGTGTAGCCCTCTTCTTCAATGGCACGCAGAATTTGCGGGTCGAGATTGAGGGATGAAAACATTATTTTGGTTACTGCTGGATCTGCCATAAGAGGCGGCATTATACCGGATTGCCGGAGCGCTTGGCGGCTTTACACCAACAACGGGACAGCCCGGCTCAACCCGTATTTTTCATCTGCAACGCCTGTTGATACAGCTCGCTACGGTTGGCGCCGGTGATCTTTGCGGCGAGTTGCACCGCCTGTTTGAGCGGCAATTCGCCGAGCAACAGCGATAGCGTATTCAGCGCTTCGACCGACAAACCCGCCTGCGGAGACGCGCCGGACACCAGCACGACGAATTCGCCGCGCTGGTGGTTGCTGTCTGCCAGCAGCCACGCTTCGGCATCCCGCAACGGGCAGGCACGGATGGTTTCGAACAGCTTGGTGATCTCGCGCGCCAGCACGATCTGCCGGTCTCCACCCAACACCGCACACAAGTCGGCAACGCATTCGACGATGCGGTGCGGCGCTTCGTAAAACACCAGGGTATAGGGATGGCCGCATAGTTCTTGCAGGACGGTACGCCGCGCGGCGGATTTATTGGGCAGGAATCCATAGAACAAAAAATGCGGTTCGGCCAGGCCCGCCGCCGACAACGCCGCCACTGCCGCATTTGCGCCGGGGATCGGGATGACGCGCAATCCCGCCGCCAGCACCGCCTGTACCAGCAACGCGCCGGGGTCGCTGACGGCGGGCGTGCCCGCGTCGCTGACAAACGCCACGCTTTGCCCCGCCCGGAGCAGCGCGATAACCTTTTCCGCCGCGCCGCGTTCGTTGTGCTGGTGCACCGCCATCAGCCGTTTTGCGCCGATGCCGTGGTGCGTCAACAGGTGCGCGGTGTTGCGCGTATCCTCCGCCGCAACCACGTCAGCCGCAGCCAGCACGTCCAGCGCGCGCAGGGTAATGTCACGCAGATTACCAATTGGCGTGGCAACTACATATAATGCGGTTTCCAATACCTGCGGATGTCCGTTATGCAACGCGTGCTCCCTTTATATTTCAAGTGGCTTTCAATCTGGCTCTCGGCCTTGCTCGCACTATACGTGAGCGGTTTTGCTTGCGCCACTGCCGAGCCTCTGGCGCCCGGCAATGAAAAGCCCGCCCCGCATATCGCGCTGCTGTTGCCGCTGAAATCGGCGATCTTCAAATCCGCCGCCGAGGCGGTGCAGCAGGGGTTTCAGGCGGCGGCCGATCTGGAAATGCAACTGCCGGGAAGCTTGCCGGTGCGCGTGTACAGCTGTTTTGACGAGAGCAAGGACATCGTCGCGCTGTACCGCCAGGCCATTGCCAACGGGGCACGCGCCGTGGTGGGGCCGCTTACGCGCAGCGGGGTCAGCACGCTGGCGGCAGAACCAAATATTCCCGTGCCGACCCTGACCCTGAACGCGGTGGAAGACAAGCCTGCCGGGCGGCAGTTGTATTTCTTCGGTATGGCGGCGGAAGCGGAGGCAAGGCAAGCCGCACAACTGGCCAAGCAGCAGGGTTTGCATCAGGCTATCGTCATCACTACCCGCGCGCAACTGGACAAGCGCCTGCAATTCGCTTTTGAGGACGAATGGCGTGGCGCGGGCGGCGCACTGCTGAATGAGATCGAATTCAACGGCGACCTGGCGGCTTTCGAGGACATCACCGACCTGCCCGATACCGCGGTATTCATCGCCGCCGATGCCGAAAAGGCGCGCCTGATCCGCCCTTACCTGCCGAACAAATTGCCGATTTACGCCACCTCGCAAATCTTTGTCGGCAACGACGATACCCTGACCAATTACGATTTGAACGGTATCCGCTTTGTGGACATGCCGTGGCTGCTGCAAGCCGACCATCCGGCGGTAATGATCTATCCGCGCCCTCCCCAGCCGCTCTCCGCCGACCACGAGCGGCTTTACGCGCTGGGCATAGACGCGTTCCGCCTGGTTCAATTGCTGCTCGCCAACAAAGCCGATAACGCTTTGGCGCTGGACGGAGTGAGCGGGCAGATAAAACTTTACGGCCAAATTTTTCAGCGCGCGGCGATTCCGGCGGTGCTGGTGCAGGGGCATGCGCAGATCCGCAACGGGCAGGCCGCCCCCCTCCAGCAGGCGTTACCCGACCATGCCAAGCCATGAACAACGGCGCGCAGGCCGAACAGTGGGCGGCGCAATACTTGCTGCAACAGGGCCTGAAACCGGTTACAGAGAATTATCGCGGCCGCTTCGGCGAGGTTGATTTGATCATGCGGGACGGCGCGGCGCTGGTGTTCGTCGAGGTGCGTTTGCGGCGCAATACGGATTTCGGCGGCGCCGCAGCCAGCATCGACGCGCGCAAGCAGCAGCGCCTTATCCGCACCGCGCAGCAGTATCTCGCCGGCCTGGCGCACATCCCGCCGTGCCGCTTCGATGCCGTGCTGATGGACGACGCGCAAGGCGCCAACGTACAGTGGCTCAAGAATGCGTTCGAGGCCTGATTCGACAAACCTTAAAAAGCAAGCCACAGAGTCCACAGAGAAAATCATTGGCTTGCCAATCTTGGTTTATTCACTCAACGTGTGGGACGCATCATGCCGCAATACCTTGAATCTCTGTGTTCTCGGTGAACTCTGTGGCTCAGCACTTTTTCTGGGTTAAAATTCGCGATCATCAAAAGCAGCGGCCAACATGGATATAAATAAACGTATCATCAAACATTTCAAGGACAGCGCCGACCTCAAGCTGAAGGTCAAGGACGCGCTGGCAGAGCCCATCGCCGAGGGCGCGCGGGTTTTCTTCGATTGCATCGCCAACGACGGCAAGATACTGTGCTGCGGCAACGGCGGCTCGGCGGCCGACGCGCAACACTTCGCGGCGGAATTGATGAACCGTTTTGAAAAGGAGCGGCCCGGTCTGGCGGCTGTCGCGCTGACCACCGACAGTTCGGTGCTGACGTCCATTGCCAACGATTACGAGTTCGACAAGATTTTTTCCAAGCAGGTGCGCGCGCTCGGCTTGCCCGGCGACAGCCTGCTGGCGATCTCCACCAGCGGCAACTCGCCGAACGTGGTGGCGGCGATCCATGCGGCGCATGAACGCAGCATGCGCGTGATCGCGCTGACCGGGCGTGACGGCGGCGAAATGGCCGGTGCACTGCACGCCAACGATGTATTGATTTGTGTCGACGCGAAAAGCACCGCGCGGATCCAGGAAGTCCATTTGCTTGCCCTGCATTGCCTGTGCGATGTGATTGATTATTTATTATTAGGAGAATAACGATGCGTATTGTCTGCCTGCTGTTGCTCGCACTTATGACCGGATTGCTGCAAGGCTGTTTTCCGGTAGCCGCCGTCGGCGTGGGCACCGGCGTCATGATGGGACAGGATCGCCGCACCAGCGGCGCTTATATCGAAGACGAGGCGATCGAAGACAAGGCGTCTGGCCGCCTCGGCAAGCAATTCAAAAACAGCGACGTGCATGTCAACATCACCAGCTTCAACCGCAATGTGCTGATCAGCGGCGAAGTGCCGACCGAAGCGGTAAAAACTGAAATCGGCAAACTCATTTCAAGCATCGAGAACGTGCGCAACATAAACAACGAACTGGTCATTTCCGGCACCAGTTCGCTGACCACGCGCGGCAGCGACAGCCTGGTCACCTCGAATGTAAAGCTGCGCTTTGTAAATGACAAACGCTTCAGCGCCGACCACGTCAAAGTAATCACGGAAAACGGCACGGTATTTTTGATGGGCATCGTCAAACATGCCGAAGCGGATGCCGCCACCGAAGTGACCAGCACCACCGGCGGCGTGCAGCGCGTGGTGAAGCTGTTCGAATACCTCGACTAAGAATGTATCCCGCGCCCGCCTTTGAAGGCAAACTGTGCAGGCCTGGCGAACTCGGCGCACGGGTCGCCGCGCTGCCGCGCCCGCTGGTCTTCACCAACGGCTGCTTCGACGTGTTGCATCGCGGCCATGTGACCTATCTCGCGCAGGCGCGCGCGCTGGGCGCGTCGCTGATTATCGGCGTGAACAGCGATGCCTCGGTGAAGCGCCTCGGCAAGGACGGCGACCGGCCGCTCAACCCGCTGCCTGACCGCATGGCGGTGCTTGCCGCGCTGGAATCGGTCAGCCTGGTGGCGGAATTCGACGAGGACACGCCGCTGAACCTGATCCTCGCGTGCCGCCCCGATGTGCTGGTGAAGGGCGGCGACTGGCAGATAGAGAACATCGTCGGCGCGCGCGAAGTGCAAGGCTGGGGCGGCAAGGTGCACAGCATCCCGTTCCTGCACGAGCGTTCCACCACCGCGCTGTTGAACAAAATCCGCTCGCTATAAACGCGGGAAAACAATTGGCACACTTGCCTGCATTACTGGAGCATAAGCATGGCTGACACCCATTTTGGTTTCGAAACCGTCGCCGAAGAAGAGAAGGCCAAACGGGTCGCGGGCGTGTTCACCTCGGTCGCCGGCAAATACGACATCATGAACGACCTGATGTCGGTCGGGCTGCACCGCCTGTGGAAGCGCTTCGCGGTCGGCGTCAGCGGCGTGCGCGAGGGACAGCGCGTGCTGGATGTAGCGGGCGGCTCGGCTGATCTGTCGCGGCTGTTCCTCAACAAGGTCGGCAGCGGCGGTCAGGTGGTACTCACCGACATCAACAACGCGATGCTGCGCGTCGGCCGCGACCGTCTGCTCGACGAAGGCCGCGCCACCCCGGTCGCGCAATGCGACGCCGAACACCTGCCGTTCCCGGACAATTATTTTGATTGTGTCAGCATCGCGTTCGGCCTGCGCAACGTCACGCACAAGGATGCCGCGTTGCGCGAGATGTACCGTGTGATCAGGCCGGGCGGACGCGTCATCGTGCTGGAATTCTCCAAAGTCGCCAAGCCGCTGGAAGCGCTTTACGACGCCTACTCGTTCAAACTGCTACCCAAGATCGGCGAACTCGTCGCCAACGACGCCGACAGCTACCGCTACCTCGCCGAATCCATCCGCATGCATCCGGGGCAGGAAGAACTGAAGCAGATGATGGAACAGGCCGGGCTGGAAAAAGTCGATTACTTCAACCTGACTGGCGGCGTGGTGGCGGTGCACCGAGGGTATAAGCTGTAATTTGATGATGGAAATCATCAAACGACAGACTTTGTCTGGAACTCGCCTAGATACTCAAGGCGAGCGAGTCCCTAAAAAAGTCTTGGATTCTTTTTGCGCGCAATATGCGGGAAAAAGAATGCCTCTCAATCAGAACCATGATTTGAGGATGCAATCCCCAGGTTTTGTCGAAAATATTTGTGTTGTTGAGGATGAGAAAAGCCCTGGAGATTGGTCTTTGGTTGGCGATGTTCATTATGATGCCGAGTCACTAGAAATAGCACTTGGTGGGTTTAGTATTTCTTATCTTGAAATTGTAAAACGCGGCATACGGCAGGATTTGTTTCAGGTCTATTTGCCCTTTCCTTTTTACAATGACCCAGATTTGATTGCACAGCTATTTGAGGACGGACTTGTATCTGTTGGTAAGTGGGCAAAAAAACATGCCGATCCAAGCACCATAGCGCTTATTGGTGGTGCCTTAGTTTTTTTCATCACGCCCGTTTGGGACGACATATACAAAACTAAAATCGCACCACGTATTTATAGTTTTTTTCGAGACAAGATTGGTGTTCTCAAAGCAAAAAATATCGGCGTAAATTTTGTTCAATACATCTCATATTTTGACCGTGAAATTCAAGTTCTCTTTATCCCTTTGCGAGAGCAAGCGGAAGCATGCTTCACAGTAGACTGCACAAATCAGGCGATGCTGGCCGTACATGAATATCTCAATTCAAGGGACATCACTACTCCTTGTATAACAAAGTTATTTCTTAATTTCGACGCGTCAAGTGGACGCTATATTCTTTACCGAGTTGAGCATGAGGACGGCTCCATAATTGCACCTACAAGCCAGTTCACGTAGGGCGCAATAACCAACGGGCATTGCGCCGCATGCAAACATCCGGCGGAATACGCTCCGCCATTCCGCCCTACATGCTGCAAACCCTGCCCTTGCATCTTCCACCGACATCGGCGATGATATGCATCACATTTGTAATGCACGAGGTGCCCCATGAAAACTGCAACCATGCCCGCGCTGCGCGTACAGCCCGAGCTCCGGCAGGCCGCCGAAGAAATGCTGCGTCCGGGCGAGACGCTTTCCGCGTTCGTCGAGGATGCGTTGCGCCGCAATGTGGAGTTGCGCCGGGCGCAACAGGAATTCATCGCGCGCGGATTGGCCTCGCGTGATGCGGCTAAAGAGAGCGGGGAATATGTCTCGGCCAAAAAGGTACTGAGTAAACTCAGTGCCAAATTAAAGAAGGCAAGTAACAAACAATCCACAAAATGAATTATCGCATCCGCTTCACTCTGGAAGCCGAAGATGATTTGTTGCGCTTGTTTGATTTTCTGCTGGAGCAGGACATCGCCGTAGCTGCACGCGCTGAAACAGCTATTTACAAAGCCATCGAGCTTCTCGAAGTTTTTCCCTTCTCCTGCCGCAAAGCGGATGATGAGGGGCGCAACTCTTTTCTGCGGGAGCTGCTGATCCCTTTCGGTTCGGCAGGTTATGTCGTTCTGTTCGAGATCGAAAGCAATAAGACTGTGACGATCACAGCGGTGCGTCATCAACGCGAAGACGACTACCATTAGCCAGACTATTATTTACTTCCCAATTAAAATACCTTCAATCACCGGATACACCATGAGCGATTTACCAAAATGTCCGAAATGCGATTCAGCATTCACTTACGAAGACGGGAGCAATTATGTCTGCCCAGAGTGCGCGCATGAATGGGCGAAAGACGCACCCGCCGAGAGCGGCGAGCAGCAGCGCGTGTACAAGGATGCGTTTGGCAATGTGCTGGTCGATGGCGACTCGGTGACGCTGATCAAGGACCTGAAGGTCAAGGGTTCGTCTGCGGTCATCAAGGTGGGAACCAAGGTAAAAAACATTCGTCTGATTGAGGGCGACCATGACATCGACTGCAAGGTCGACGGTATCGGGGCAATGCAGTTGAAAACCGAGTTTGTGAAAAAAGCCTGATGGGGTTCTGATATGAGTGGCTGGGGTTGTCCGCACGAGGTTGATGGCAAATGCCAGAAAGTGAATGATTTGCCCTGCGATCCGGGCATGAAGGGGTGTGTGCTGTTCGGCCGTTTCGTCTGGGGGGATCAGAGCAAGAACCGCCCCGCCGGAGGATGGGGTGACAACGCGCCGCAGCCGCAACCGCAACCGGAAAAAAACGATCATCCTGAAAGAGATAATTCATCCACGAAAAACACGAAATGCACGAAATAAAACAAAAAATTGCATTAGTTCGATACCTCGCCCGTTAATAATAGGTGTCATTTGTAGTATGAAATTTTTCGTGTTTTTCGTGCCTTTCATGGACAACGTTTTTTCCTAGGATCAACTTGCAGTCCTCCTTGAAACCCACTCACGCTCCGCAGCCCGGCCTCGATCTCATTTACCGGGACGCATCCCTTATTGTGGTAAACAAGCTCGCCGGACTGCTGGCGGTGCCGGGGCGCGGTGCGGACAAGCAGGACTGCGTGGCGAGCCGTGTGCAAGCCGAGTTCCCCGATGCGATGGTCGTGCATCGCTTGGACATGGCGACTTCCGGGCTGCTGCTGTTCGCGCGTGGTGTGGAAATGCAGCGCCTCCTTTCGCTTATGTTCCGCGAACGCGCAGTTCAAAAACGCTATGTGGCGGTGGTGGCTGGCAGACTGAAATCGCCAGCAGGCGAGATCGATCTGCCGCTGATTGCGGACTGGCCTAACCGCCCACGGCAGAAGGTTGACCATGAGTCTGGCAAGCACTCGCTTACGCGCTACCAAGTGTTGGCGCATGATGCGGTCGCTAATAATACCCGCGTGGGGCTGGAGCCGGTCACCGGGCGTACCCATCAGCTGCGTGTGCATCTGGCGGCTATCGGGCATCCGATTCTGGGCGACGCGCTGTACGGTGGAGAGGTGAGCAGCGGTACAGAACGGCTGCTGCTGCACGCCAGTATGCTGGGTTTTATTCACCCGTTCAGCGCTGAACCGCTGTCTCTTGCAAGCGATCCGCCGTTTTAGTCACACGCACAATCGCGCCGAGTGGCGCGGTTAATCGCCTCCGTCGAGTTATGTAACCTATAGAATAGAATGGAAATATTTGGTGTTATGCTGCAAAATACCGTTCGCCTTGGGTAAACTGCATTGGGGCAACTTTCAAATTACCGGCTAATTATCAGTCATGTCGCAACACACTGAAAAACTGGCAGTCCTGTTTGCAGATATCTGCGGCAGCACCGCGCTCTACGATAACCTCGGGGATGACATGGCGCGCCGCCTGATAGCGCGGTGCATCGCCACGATGACCGGTGAAATCCCCGCCTATCAGGGTGCGCTGATCAAGACCATCGGCGACGAGATCATGTGCACATTCCCTAGCGCCGAAGCCGCTTTCAACGCCGCTTGCGCGATGCAACATGCGGTGGAACACGGCAAATCCGAGGGTGGCCAGCAGATGCACATCCGTGTCGGTTTTCATTATGGCGATGTGATCAGGGAATCCGGTGACGTATTCGGCGACACCGTCAATGTCGCCGCGCGCGTCGCCGCGACCGCCAGGGCCAGCCAGATCATGACCTCCAAGGCGGTGGTGGATGCGCTGCCGCCAGCCTTGCATGAGAGGACGCGCCAAGTCATGCGCGCCGAGTTCAAGGGCAAGCAGGAACAATTCGATATTTTTATCGTGATCTGGGAACTGGACGACATGCTGAGTACCCGCATCGGCACTCCGGCATTCCGCAAATCCCCGGAAAATATCGACGAGCTGACCCTGAGCTACCGCGACCGGGCGATCAAGATCAACAAGGAGCGCAGGAGCGTGGTGTTTGGGCGCGGAGACACGTGCGATTTCATCGTGCAGAACAGCTTTGCGTCGCGTCAACACGCCAAAATCGAATTGCGTTTCGGCAAGTTTTTTATTGTGGATCAGAGCACCAACGGGACTTTTATCCGCTTCAGCGACGGCAGCGTGGTGCGCATCGCGCGCGAGGAAATGATCCTGCAGGGATCGGGCACGATCAGCATGGGGCAATCCTATTCCGAGAACCCCACCGAGCTGGTCGAGTTCTCGATTGTATCGAACCACACACAGCATAAAGAAACCCCCTGACAGGGTGCTGAAAGCGCGGTGCTACTACGCGGGAATTGCGTCCAGTGCAGCCCTTACTTGGGCGCACCATCCCTCTTGCCGGTCGAGCTTGGCGACTTGCTCTAGACATTCCGTCGCCAGTTGCATCATGTAGTCGTTTCTTCCGTTCTGCCGCATCGACAGGATGGCCATATTGACCAGATTGATCATGATCCTCTTGTTGTTCGGGAGCAATTTGCGCGCATCGCTGAGCAGTTGAATGGCTTCGTCCAGCTTACCCTCTTTGGCCAGCACTACCCCGCGGTTGTTGAGCTCAATAATTTCCTGCCGTGATGCATTGACGAGCTCCTGCCCTTTATCCTGAAAGCCGGCCTGACTGTACAGCTCATTGACCTGCGCCAACAGTTCGGTGTTTTCGTGGTTGTTCTGAACAATGGTTTTTGTCAGATTTTCGGCTGCCTCCTTGTTCCCGGTTGCCAGGAATAACTGTGCCGCCTCAAGCATCACGCTGGCGTCGCTTTTGTTGTCGTCCGCCCGGACAAGTTCGGCCACTTCCTTGGAAACTTTTCCCGCATTGATATGGTCGCCCGCATCACGGTAAACCATCCCTTCTATCACTTTGGCATGCAAAGCAGTTTCAGGGCTTTCAAATTCCTTGTGGATATTCTTCAGAATTTGCAATGCTTCGGCGGGGTTATTCCTGTTCGAGCACACTTTGGCCAAGCCGAGGTAGGCATCAGGCGATTTATGAACGGAAAATTCGCCCAGCTTGATGGTTTTCCGGAACGCCTTCTCGGCGGTATCCGTATCGCCCCGTTTGTGCGCAAGCTCTCCCAGATTTTTCTGGCGCAGTACCGAGTGCGGCGACAATTCCGTAGATCGCGTCAACACGCGTTGCGCTTCTTCCAGCTCTCCCGATGCTTCGTGGCATTTGGCAAGCCAGTCATGCGCTTCCAGATAGGCGGGATTCTGGCTGATGACTTCACGGAACAACTGCCGCGCCCGGTCTATGTCATTCTTATAAAAAGCCACTTTGCCCAAGCCGGTCTTGGCCCAGGGAACATCGCGTTTGGCGAGTATCTGCTCGAACGCCTGCTTGGCCTGATCGTATTGTCCCGTACTCAGCAATGTGCCGGTTTTGATGCGCTGCAACTCGGTAGTATTGGTTTTGCTCGATGCCATCACTTCGTCGCAAAGGGCGACCACGCGCGCATGATTCTTGGCACGCATCGCTTTTTCCACATCGACGAGCACTGCTTTTTTGGTGATTACCTTTTCCAGCCGCCCCTTCATCGTGGCCTCGTTGACCGGTTTGAGGATGTAGTCGTCAGGCATGTACTCGGCAGCGCCAAAAACCATATCCGGGGTTTTCTCGGCGGTAAGGATAACCCATGCTGTCGACAGGCCGATCAGGTCGCGATGTTTCGCTTCTTCAAGCACCTGTTGCCCGTTCTTGCCGCCGCCACCCAAATTAAAGTCGCACAGCACAACGTCGTATTTGCCTTTCTCCAGAAAGGCAATAGCCTCATTTCCATTGGCGGCTGTGTCGATATTCTTGACGCCGAATGTTTTGAGCATTTCCCGCATCATCGTGCGCATGCCCTGAAAATCATCAATAATCAAAAAATTTTTGCCCACAAACAGGGCGTTGGCATCTGAAGCGGTGTACATTAAATTTCCCTTTTCAGCCTATGGAAGGCGCAGAATGAAGCAACCACCGCCATATTCGCCGCCGTTTTCCAGCGACATGGAGCCGGTCTTGCCGCGATTCTTGTGGAGTTTGGCCACCATGGAGGAAAAATACAGCCCGAGCCCCGTGCCGCCGGAAGAGAAATTCACGCCTTTTTTTACCGCGTCCCCCGCCTCGATCACGCTGGCGGGAAAACCGCTGCCGTTATCCTCGACCCGTATCACCAACTCCCCGTCTTCCTCATGCGCGGAAAGCTTCAGCTTGCCCTTGTTATAGCGCGATGCGTTGCTCAACGCGTGCGAAATAACACCGGATACCAATTCGCGGTCGAAATACCAGGTCAGCCCCTCATCGAAATCAGTGACCAGTTCGATGCCGAGATAACCCAGCAGGCTTTCGTTTTGCTCGACCACTCCCTGAATAAAATCATCGATTGAGTTCTCCGTCAGGTCAAACGGATAAAACTGGTTGCCGACCTTGTAAATCGCCAGCACCTGGATCAGGTTATCGTTGACCCGCTGCGCCTCATACAGCATCGGCGCAGCCTTCCGCTGCGCTTCTGGTTCGAGCTCGGTGATACTGGTATTCAAAAACTTGATCAGCACACTGATCGAATTTTTCATGTCATGTATTGCCGAAGCAAGAAAAGCCGATATATCGGGAGTCGCTTCTTGTTGGTTGTCGTCCATGATATTAACCGTCCGGAATTAACTGGGTTATGGGAAATTATATTTATTTATCATTATCGCACGGCTGGTACCAACACTCCACCACTTGCCTTCTGCATACAGCGGTTATGGACTAACGCTGCGGGGCATTTTCGGTGCGGTTATCCGGCAGCCGGAGAAGGCGCATTTTCTGGTGAATTTCCACTCGTTTACTACTCAACCATGCGCCGGACAACGGAATTGAATGGCTCGATCCACTCCGGTGCGAACTGGTTGTTGCATGCATTAACTTCAGCAATGGCGCGCAGTATGGAGCGATTATGGCCACGCGTGCTGTGCTTGAGCATGACGGCCTCGAAGGCATCCACGATAGCCAGAATTTTGGCTCCTGGACAAATCTCATCCCCTTTCAGCTTGCCGGGATAACCCGCACCGTCCAGCATTTCATGGTGCTGTCGCACCATTTCCGCCGCCCCCTTCCAGCCGCTCATCCGGTCCAGCAGACCGGCGCCAAACCCCGGGTGAGATTGGAGGATGCGCCGCTTTTCATCGCTCCAACTGCCCGCATTGAGCCACACATCTTCCGGCAAAAACATCATCCCCACGTCGTGCAGATAGACTGCCGCCTCCAGTTGTGTGGCATCTACCGGCGAACCGGCCGCCCGGTTGGTGTCCAGCGCGAGTTGATGTATGCGCTCGGTGCGCCCCTTGAACAGAGGCGAACGCGTTTCAAACTGCAAGGCAAGGGACTGAAAAAACAGCAGGTCGGGGGTCATGCCGTTTTTTGGTGCGCCCTGAACAGGCAGTTTGCCGATTGAAGCACTCAGGGTGGATTGCGGCTGAAACCCCGTAACCGATTTAATCAATTGTGTCGCGGCAGGATCAAGGTCGGCCTGGGATGCGAGACTCATCTGCTCCAACCCCTCCACCAGTGATGCCAGCTTCAGGTGGGCCACAGACTTGCCGGCTACCAGCGCTTCAATCGCGAGTTCCAGCCGATCCACCGCGAGCAGTATCACCTCGCCCAGCAATGGCGTATAACGCACTTCTCCCGAGCGCAGGCGCGTCAGGAGCGACTCGATCGGGTGCGCGATCAAACCTGCTATTTGCACCTTGCATAGTGCGGCATCGCCTTTGATGTTGTGCAGCGTGCGAAAAATATCCGCAACCACTACACGGTTTGCCGGCTCCCGGCTCAATTTGGACATATTCCGCTCGATACTGGGCGCATGATCCGCCAGAGCATCCGCGAACTCGCCCAACGCCTCGCGGTCATCGATGATCGGGTAGGTCAATGCCTGAATGTTCGCCATGATGTTGCTCCTTTATCTCAATAAGTACGACGCATGTTTTTTGGGGCAGGCCGCTGTTCCACGAGCCCTCCGCCAACAAGGTTCATTTGGTTTTCTTTTTGTCATAATCGCCAGAAGCTGCATTCATGGACTCGATGGCTTCCTTCAGCGACATGGCAGTTGCTTGTGGATTTTTGTTGTCGACCGTCAGGCTGCCGTTTTCCGGTGACGGTACGATATTCTGGCTGGCTTGCGGAGCCATTGCCGCCTCGGACTCCGACTGTGCTTTTTTAAGCGCCTCGATTTGCGCTTGCAGCTCATCATTTTTTTTCTTGAGCGCTTCGATCTCGGCAATGGGTACAACTGCGGATGGCGCCGACTGGGCGGCGTGGGGAGTTTTAACCGCGGCAGTTGTGTCGGCGTCTTCTTGTTGTGCAGGCAGGAAAGCCTTCCAGACAGCAAACCCGGCACCGGCCAGCAATAGAATCAGCAGCCCGATTGCTCCGCCGATAATCAGGCGTTTCTTTAAGTTGACCGGGCCGGCAGGCGCGTCATCCTCCGGTTCGGATTCCGGGCTTTCTGGCGCACCCGGCGCTTGATCTCCCTCCGCCTGGAATACTGGCGGCTTCTTGAAGCGCCGGATCAGGGCAGCAAGCAGCAATTTTACTCTCGCGGCCAGCCCCGGCTTTGCCAGTTCTTCGGTTGGTTCCGGGTCAGGCGCTTCCGTACCGGATGATATCGAGTCAGGCGCTTCTTGCGCCACGGCTTCGCCGGCAGGATTTTCCTGCGGCGTTTCCGCACCTCCTCCCGTGTCGGCCTTTTTCTTCCAGAACATCAGGTTCATGGAACTTCTCCCGTATTGCAATACCGGCTAACCAACTTGCGCCCGATCCACCGCCACCTGCACGCGACCGCTCATTCTTATTTGACTCAGTATCCCGGATAACATTCGCCTAAACAAATGGCGCTGCGATGCGCAAAGCGCACATTACACCATTCTTGAATGTTTTAATTCTAGCACCTGCCATGGAACAAGCGCGACTGCGCGATCGCTTGTCACTAAAAAAGGAATTGAAGATTGCCCGTTACAGCCGCTGCCCATGCTCACGCGTGGCATGAAACTGCACTTTGGGCCAGCGCTCCTGGGCGAGGCGCAGGTTCACACCGGTGTCGGCAAGATATGCGTAGTTGCCGTCCGCATCGCGCGCCAGGCGACTCTGGTTGGCTTTGACGAATTCGTTGAGATGCGCGATATCCGGGCAAGTCACCCAGCGCGCGGTGTGGATGCCGGCGCGCTCGAACACCGCATCCACGCCGTATTCGGACTTCAACCGATGCTCGACCACTTCGAATTGCAACTGCCCTACCGCGCCGATCAGCGGGTTGGTATCCAGCAGCGGCTCGAACACCTGCACCGCCCCTTCTTCACCCAATTGGCGCAAACCCTTTTGCAATTGCTTGGCTTTCATCGGATCGCGCAGACGCGCACGGCTGAATAGCTCCGGCGCAAAGTAGGGGATCCCTTTAAAGATAAGTGCCTCGCCCTCGGTGAGCACATCGCCGATCTGCAACTGGCCGTGATTGTGCACCCCGATGATGTCGCCCGCGTAAGCCTCGTCCATGCGCGTGCGTTCGTTGGCCATGAATGTCACCGCGTTGGCGAGCTTCATTTCCTTGCCGGTGCGGCGATGTTTGACCTTCATGCCCGAGCTATAACGGCCGGAACACACGCGCAAAAAGGCGATGCGGTCACGGTGGTTCGGATCCATGTTGGCCTGTATCTTGAACACGAAACCGGTAAAGGCGGGCTCGGTAGGTTGCACCACACGCACATCGGTTTCGCGCGGCAACGGCGCGGGTGCCCAATCCACCAATGCGCGCAACACCTCGCGTACGCCGAAGTTGTTGATACCGGAGCCGAAAAATACCGGCGTTTGCTGGCCGCGCAGAAACTCCTGCAAATCAAATGAAGCTCCAGCACCGGCAACCAGCTCCGTCTCGTCGCGCATGATTTTCATTTCTTGCGGGCACTGCTGCGCGAGTTGTTCGATTTGCGCGCCTTTTAATATTTCCACGTCCTGGTTGGCTTTCGCCTCGCCCGGCAAAAAGCGTAGCACTTCATCGTTCAACAGGTGGTACACACCCTGAAAGCGTTTACCCATGCCGATCGGCCAGGTCACCGGCGCGCATTTGATCTTCAGCACCGATTCGATCTCGTCCAGCACTTCCAGCGGGTCGCGCACCTCGCGATCCATCTTGTTGATGAAGGTGATGATCGGCGTGTTGCGCAAGCGGCACACTTCGAGCAACTTGATGGTCTGCTCTTCCACGCCCTTGGCCGCATCCACCACCATCACCGCCGCATCCACGGCAGTCAGCACGCGATAAGTGTCTTCGGAAAAATCCTGGTGACCGGGGGTGTCGAGCAGGTTGATCACGCAATCGTCATAGGTGAACTGCATCACCGAGCTGGCTACCGAGATACCGCGCTGCTTCTCGATTTCCAGCCAGTCGGAGGTCGCATGGCGGCCGCTCTTGCGCGCCTTCACCGTGCCCGCCATCTGGATCGCGCCACCGAACAGCAGCAGCTTTTCGGTCAGCGTGGTCTTGCCCGCATCCGGGTGCGAGATAATCGCAAAAGTGCGGCGACGCCCTACTTCACGAGCAATGCCGCCTTCGCGCAAGATTGCCGCATCTAATGCTGGCGTGCCTTGAGTGCCTGTTAAATCGTCACCGACAAAATTGCTCATGGATGTTTCGTGCCGTTAAAAACAAATGCCCGATCTGGTCGGGCATTTTTTATTGATTTTGGTGGCGCAGGACGGGAAAACCTCCTTGCCTCATTTTGCGTGCCAACGCACGCGAAACCTATTAACCTGAACCATCTGGTTAATTTTGCGTGCCAACGCACGCGAAATCTGGTGGCCCGGGGCGGAATCGAACCACCGACACAAGGATTTTCAATCCTCTGCTCTACCGACTGAGCTACCAGGCCATTCTTGCTGCATCCCTCGTTAACCAAGCAAACCGGCCAACTCGCGAAGCCGCGCATTATACCGATAACGCACCAAATGACAAACCCCGCCGAAGCGGGGTTTGTCGGGTTGCACAAAATTTAAAAAGCGACAGTTACATCATGCCTTCCATGCCGCCCATGCCACCCATGCCGCCGCCCATACCACCGGCAGCCGGTTTGTCTTCCGGCGACTCGGCAACCATGCAAGCAGTGGTCAGCATCAAGCCGGCAATCGAGGCTGCGTTTTGCAATGCAACGCGCGTTACCTTGGTCGGATCAACCACACCCATTTTCAGCAGGTCGCCATATTCGCTGCTGGCGGCGTTGTAACCAAAGCTGATGCCTTTACCTTCGATCACTTTGTTAACCACGACAGAAGGCTCGTCACCGGCATTCTGCACGATGGCGCGCAACGGGGATTCCATGGCGCGCAGCACGATGGTGATGCCCGCATCCTGGTCGTGGTTGTCGCCCTTCAGCCCCGCGATCGCGAGTTTTGCACGCAGCAGCGCTACACCGCCGCCGGGAACGATGCCTTCTTCCCATGCGGCACGGGTTGCGTGCAGTGCGTCTTCGATGCGCGCTTTCTTCTCTTTCATTTCCACTTCGGTTGCCGCGCCGACCTTGATCACCGCCACACCGCCGGCCAGCTTGGCTTTGCGCTCTTGCAGTTTTTCCTTGTCGTAGTCGCTGGTGGACTCTTCGGCTTGCTTGTTGATTTGGGCGATACGGCCCTTGATCGCGTCTTCCTTGCCTGCGCCGTCGATGATGATGGTGTTGTCCTTGCCGGCTTCAACGCGTTTTGCCTGACCCAATTCGGCCAAGGTGGTTTTTTCCAGCGTCAATCCCACTTCTTCCGCGATCACGGTGCCGCCGGTCAGAATCGCGATGTCTTCCAGCATGGCTTTGCGGCGATCACCGAAACCAGGTGCCTTGACCGCAACAGTCTTCAGGATGCCGCGAATGTTGTTTACCACCAGCGTTGCCAGCGCTTCGCCATCCACATCTTCGGCGATGATCAGCAATGGGCGGCCGGACTTGGCAACCTGCTCCAGCACGGGCAGCAGGTCACGGATATTGGAAACCTTCTTGTCGTGCAACAGGATGTAGGGATTGTCCATCAACGCCAGCTGACGATCCTGGTTGTTGATGAAGTAAGGCGACAGGTAGCCGCGGTCAAACTGCATACCTTCAACTATTTCCAGTTCATTGTCGAGAGACTTGCCGTCTTCAACGGTGATGACGCCTTCCTTGCCGACCTTATCCATCGCGTCGGCGATGATTTTGCCGATGTTGGCGTCAGAGTTGGCGGAGATCGATCCCACTTGCGCGATCTCATTGCTGGTGGTGCAGGGCTTGGAGATTTTCTTCAGTTCTTCGACGGCTGCGATAACGGCCTTGTCGATGCCGCGCTTCAGATCCATCGGGTTCATACCGGCGGCGACAAATTTCATGCCTTCCTGCACGATGGATTGCGCCAGCACGGTCGCGGTGGTGGTGCCGTCACCGGCTACGTCGGAGGTCTTCGAAGCGACTTCCTTGACCATTTGCGCGCCCATGTTTTCAAACTTGTCTTTCAGCTCGATTTCCTTGGCGACAGATACGCCGTCCTTGGTGATCGTCGGTGCGCCATAGGAACGATCCAGCACCACGTTACGGCCTTTCGGGCCCAGCGTTACCTTGACTGCATCGGCCAGAATGTTGACGCCCGCAACCATCTTGTTGCGTGCCGCGTCGTGGAATTTTACGTCTTTAGCTGCCATGTTTAGGTCTCCTGAATTGAGTGATAGTGAGGTTGAGTGCGAACAGTTTGCCCTCTCCCTAACCCTCTCCCGCTTGCGGGCGAGGGGACAAACGTCCTCGGATGAGGGTTTGTCTGATTCTGCTTACGCTTCGACTATGCCAATGATGTCATCTTCGCGCATGGTCAAATACTCCTGCCCATCCATCTTGAATGCCTGGCCGGAATATTTGCCAAACAGCACGCGGTCGCCGACCTTGACGGTCATGGCCTGCAATTTGCCGTCGTCGCCAGTCTTGCCTTTGCCCACCGCGATGATTTCGCCCTGATCCGGCTTTTCGGCAGCCGCATCGGGAATCACAATGCCGGAAGCGGTTTTGCGCTCTTCTTCCATGCGCTTGACGATGACGCGATCATTCAAAGGACGAATTTTCATATTTAGCTCTCCTGAATCAATTGGTTAATTAAATGCGCAGGCGGGGTGCCAAAAGTTATTTAGCACTCACCGCCAACGACTGCTAATAATAGGGGCAGCCGCACCTAATTTCAAGAGCGAGGCTAAGTTTATTTTGCTCAGGGATGCTGCGGAGGGAGAGCGACCTTGTTGCCGGTGCTGAACTGGTAATCGTGAAATATATGTTCGGCGGTCAATATCTGGTACGTGCCGTCGGCGTTGCGGTTGGTCGTATCCTTGAGGCGATAGGTGTAATGCCCGCAAGTCCAGCAATCGTAGTTGCGCATGTGGGTGCACAAACATATCTTGTCCTTGACGGAAATCTTTTTGGCGCCGGGATGCGCCGCCACTTCGCGGTTATACGCGTCGATGTACGAGCAATTGCCGTTGGCATCCAGCACGTAACCGAACGCTTCGCAGTTGGGGCGGATGCCCGAGCCGATCGCCGGGCAGTTCTTCAGCATGCGCATCGGATAGCCGGTCGGCGACAGCATGTTCACTTCGATATCGCTTTCGCTGGCCTTGAAATATTCCTGCTGCACTTTTTCCGGGATGCCGCATTCTTTGGCCACGGTAAAGCGCGTCGCCACCTGCACCGCAGCGCAGCCGTTTTCCAAGAAGCTGGTGGCATCGCTGCCGGTAAAGATGCCGCCTGCCGGTATCAGCGGGATGTCCAGTTTTTCGGCCTGGAGATACTGCTGAATCTCGGCGGCGATGGTGTGCAGATCATACTGCGCCCAATCCATGCCGAAGCCCAGATGGCCACCCGCCAGCGGCCCTTCCACGACAATAAAATCGGGCAGACGCCCCATTTTGGCGTTCTTGCGCAGGAACAATTGCAGGGCGCGCAGCGAAGACACAATGATGCCCAGTTGCGCATCGCGGAACCGCGGATGGTCTTCGATCAGCGCAAACGAACCGAGATGCAGGCCGGCCGCCAGCGTGATGCCGTCGATGCCCTCGTCCAGTGCGGCCCGCAGGCGGACACGCAAGGTTTCGCGCGGCGCATTCATGGTGAGTTTCTCCATGCAGTTCATGAAGATCATCCCGTCGCCGCGCTTCGCCTGCATGGTATGGCCGACATGCAGATGGGTCGCCTCGGCGAGATGCCCGAGATCGAACTGCACCTTGGATTTGTCTGAATTGGCGACGTTGTATTTGTACTGCTGGAGCTTGTCTTTGACGAAGCGGGTCTTGTACAGGCGATCGGTCACCGTGGGCAGCATCGCATCCGAGATATGTCCGATTCCGCCCAGCCGCGCGACTTCCAGCGCCAATTCGGCGGTCGAAATATCCACGCCCATCCCGCCGATCATGATTGGCACCAACTCGCGCTTACCAAAACGCAGGCGGAAATCATCTACACGCTTCATTACTGCCATCCTCCAACTGCCGTCCCATGTTACCAAGCAAGACCGGCAAAAATAATTATTATATGCACATCTGAGGTGCGAAGAATGCCACAGATAGGGTAATACGGAAAGCAACGCCAATATACAATTAGACGCCAAATCAAAAAAACGTTACGGTTTGTCCGCTGCCCCCACCAACCAATTGTGTTCACAGACATAAATTGAACAAAGGCAGCACGCGCCTCGACAGCTCGCATCCGCTGCCTGATTCGTGATCGATGCAACTGTTGAATCAACCTGAAAATCGGCGGATAATTCACGGCTGACTTCATAAGGTCGCGTAATGGGCGCGACAAGCATTATTTTGTGAGACATATCCAGCACGTTGGCAAAAGCCTGCTATTTTCCCTAACCCAAAAATATTCCTAATTCCATGCAAAATTCAGCCATATCCACTCCAATCACATTTATGCCGCGCCGCCCCCAAGAGGCGGCTCCAGCCAATGAGGCCGCCACGGTTTCGCCCATCGTGGGCAACCGCGTGGAGTTGCAGCTGCTCACCACCCTGAAGTGCAACCTGAAATGCACTTATTGTTCGCTCGGGGTGGGTGATGTGGTAGGTTCCCAGGACAAGGTTTCTTACGACCTGGATGCGCTGGGCGCTTTTATCGAGAAGCATCTTTCCCAGCACGAAGTTTATGTCACTTTCTATGGCGGCGAACCGACCCTGAATCTCGATTTCATAAAAGAGATCATGGAGCGTTACCCCACTTTCCGCTTCCAGCTCCAAACCAACGGCACGTTGCTGGACGGCTTGCCGGACAGCGTTCTGGCAAATCTTTCCAACATTCTGCTTTCCATAGACGGCGGCGAGGCGATCACCGATGGCTTCCGGGGGCGCGGCGTGTACCGGCAGGTAGTCAAAAATACCCAGGCGGTGCGCGACCGGATGGCGGGCACTTTCACGGCACGCGTAACCTGGAGCAGCGAGGAGACCTCGTTCGAGGAGCTGGACGAACTGGCGAGCACTTTCGATTATGTGTACTTCCAGTTCGTCGCCGGAGAAGGCACTTACACACCCGCCGCGATGGAGAAGAAAAAAGCGGTGATCACGCAACTGGTGGATAAATTCTTTTCCAGCGAGACGCTCTATCCGATGATCCCGATCATGGGAATCGTGCGCAACAAGGTGCTGCCCACGCGCGCGGCCGAGCTCTATCACGGCAAGACCCAATGCCGCGTGTCCACGCATATTCTCAACGTGATGCCGGACGGCAAAATTTACCCGTGCCCGGACATGATGTACGTGCCCGAGATGCTGCAGGGCGATGTGATCGCGAATTGGCTCAAACCCAGCCCGCTGCAACTGCACCCGAACATGCCTTGCGAAACGTGCGAGGCCTATGCCTGGTGCAGGGGCAATTGCATGAAAAATCTCTATCTCGCTTACGTGAAGGGCGACAAGGGATACCGCGATAAAGTCGTCGAGCCGATCTGCGACCTGATCAGGTTTCTGGGCAGTGAAATAGACCGCCACGATCCGCAAGCCTGGTACGCAAAAGCGCCGTTGGACGTACGCAAGACGCTGCGCGATTGCGAGGTCTACGAATATGTGGAAATCATGCCCTAACGGGCATAGCAAGCCTGATAATAAAATTTGCCCTACCCGTTTCCCCCACCCCACCCCAACCCTCCCCCGGAGGGAGAGGGGGCAAACGAATCACTACGCGAATTTCACATTAACGCGACGTAAGCGACGCGGCGGAAACGCGCGTCGCACGTTTGACATTATCCTGCCGGCAAGCCGCAAAACCGCTATGATTTAGCCCATGCCAAATCATAGCCAAACCAACGCCGACCTTCTCGCGCGCAGCCTGTCCGCCGTCTGGCATCCGTGCTCGCAGATGAAGCATTACGAAAGTTTTCCGCTGGTGCCGATCGCGCGCGGCCAAGGCGCGTGGCTGTACGACTACGACGGGAAGCGCTATCTGGATGCGGTCAGTTCGTGGTGGGTGAATTTGTTCGGCCATGGCAACCCGCGCATCAACGCCGCGCTACGCGACCAGCTTGACACACTGGAACATGTAATGCTGGCAGGCTTCACCCATGAGCCGGTGGTACAGCTTTCCGAGCGGTTGCGCGGCTTGGCCCCGGCCGGGCTGGGGCACTGTTTCTATGGCTCGGACGGCGCAGCGGCGATAGAAATCGCGCTGAAGATGAGCGCCCACTACTGGCGCAATACCGGCAAGCCGGGCAAGGCGCAATTCATCAGCCTGAAAAACAGTTACCACGGCGAA
This sequence comes from Gallionella sp., assembly GCA_028714075.1. Lineage (GTDB taxonomy): Bacteria > Pseudomonadota > Gammaproteobacteria > Burkholderiales > Gallionellaceae > Gallionella. The sequence continues at coordinate 90,346 of JAQTMZ010000003.1, read as the reverse complement.
ACATTGGGCGCGTTGTCGGTGACGGATGTCGCGCTGTTTCGCGACGCATACGGCGCACTGATCCGGCAGCAGGCCACCGTACCCAGCCCGGACTGGCGCAACGCAGCGGCCGGGGAAAGCGCCGAAGCTTATGCGCTGCGCTGTGCCGCCACGCTCGAACAACACTTGCAGCAACACCACGCGCAGCTTGCCGCTTTTATCGTCGAGCCTCTGGTGCAGGGCGCCGCAGGCATGGCGATGTACCACCCGGTATATTTGCGGCGCGCGCGCCAGCTGTGCGACGAATACGGGGTGCATCTGATTGCCGACGAAATCGCCGTCGGCATGGGGCGCACCGGCACATTGTTCGCCTGCGAACAGGCTAACATCACACCGGATTTTTTATGCCTGTCCAAAGGCATCACCGGCGGTTACCTGCCGCTGTCCGTGGTAATGACGACCGACAAAATTTATCAGGCGTTTTATGCCAACGAAACGGCGCGCGGTTTTTTGCACTCGCATTCCTACACCGGCAACCCGCTCGCCTGCCGCGCCGCGCTGGCCACGCTGGATATTTTTGCACAGGACGGCGTGCTTGCCGCGAACCGCACCAAGGCAGCATACTTGAACGGTATCGCGCGGACATTGTCAGATCATCACGCGGTGCGCGACTGGCGCAGCACCGGCATGGTCTGGGCGTTCGAGGTGGATAGCCCGCATCGCGATTTTGCACAACGCTGCTTCGCGCTCGCGCTGCAAAACGAACTGCTGTTGCGCCCGATCGGTAACACCATTTACTTCATGCCGCCGTATATCATCAGCGATGAAGAAATGGATTTGCTGGTGAACCGCACGCTGCAAATTGTCGATCAATTGAGTTAAGAAAATGAAACAGATTTTCACCACCCTGCTGTTGCTTTGCACCATCGTCAACGCAGCCAGCGCCGCTAACCTGCCAGACCCCGTCGGCGAGGCACTCAAGCGTGCGCATATCCCGCTTAACAGCGTCGGCATCGTGGTGCAGCAAGCCCATGCCCGCCAGCCTATCATCACCCAAAACGCCAAGCTGTCGCTCAATCCGGCTTCCACGATGAAGCTGCTTACCACGCTGGTGGGGCTGGAGGCTCTCGGCCCGGCGTATCGCTGGAAAACCGAGGCGTATCTCGACGGCAAGCTGGAAAACGGCGTGCTGCAGGGCAATCTGGTGTTCAAGGGCTATGGCGACCCGAAGCTGACCGTCGAACAATTCTGGATGTGGCTGCACGAATTGCGCCAGCGCGGGCTGCGCGAAATTCGCGGCGATGTGGTGCTGGACCGCAGTTTTTTTGAGCCCGTCAATCACGATCCGGCAGCATTCGACAACGACCCGGCGCGCGCCTACAACGTCGGGCCGGATGCGTTATTGCTCAACTTCAACGCGCTGCATTTGCGCCTGATGCCGAACGGCAATGCAACCGCTGCGTTGCTCGAACCCGACCTGTCCGGCTACAAACTCGACAACCGCATCACTGCCTCCGCCAAATTACCCTGCCACGGCGACAATGCTTTCAAGGCGCGTCTGGAAGGGGCCAGCATCGTGCTGGAAGGCGCTATTCCGGCGGACTGCGGCGAGATAGAGGATTATATTTCCTTGCTGCCGCACAACGATTATTTCCTCACGGTGTTCGGCGCATTATGGAAAGAGCTGGGCGGCACGCTGCAAGGCAAACTGCGCGAGGGCAGCGCACCGGCTAACCAGCCGCCGTTTGCCACACGCTTTTCGCCGCCGCTGGCGGAAGTGATCCGTGACATCAACAAATTCAGCAACAACACCATGGCGCGGCAATTGTTTCTGACGCTGGGTGCGGCAGGCGGCAACCCCGGAAGCACCTCCGGCGGAACCGCAGCCGTGCAGCAGTGGCTGAACAGGCAGCAACTGCAATTCCCCGAACTGGTGCTGGAAAACGGCGCGGGCCTGTCGCGCGCGGAGCGCATCAGCGCGCAGCATCTCGCCGACGTTTTGCAGCGCGCCGCGCGCAGCCCGTTCTCAGCCGAACTGGAAGCCTCGCTGCCGATCCTGGGCATGGACGGTACGGTGAAAAAACGTTTCAAGGACAGCGCGATCGCCGGTCATGCCCACCTCAAAACCGGCACGCTGGAAGGGGTGAAATCCATCGCCGGCTATGTGCATGCGCAAAGCGGAAAGCAATGGGTCGTGGTATTTATCATCAACCATCCGAATGCCAAATACGGGCAAGCGGCGCAGGATGCGCTGATCGAGTGGATGGAGAGATGGTATTAGACTTGCAGCGGAGTTCCTCCCGCGCGCCGTTCAATACCGCGCCACGCGGGTTTGCCGCACTCAGGTTACACGAGCACTATTTTCCCGTCAGTTCCTTATAGCGTGCTTTGTCGGCATCGTAGCGCGCCTCTATGGCTGCTTTTTCGGCAGTGGCTTTTTCCAAGTCCTGCTTCAGTTTATCCAACCGTGCCTGGGATTCTTTCAAATCATCCTTTAATGTAGCAGGAATTGGCTTACCGGCCTTGGTCAGCGCATCGGCCTCTTTTTGGAACGCCGACAGATTGCCATTAGCGGTTTTCAGTTGGGAGCTCACGCTGTTAACACGGGCGTCTATCTGCTGCAAATTGCGGCTGCGCGCCAGATCGATTTCTTTCTCGTTGCTGTAAGTGTTGACTAGTGATTTATCGCGGCGCCTCGACTCGAGCGCGGCCTCTTCGTCGGCGCGTTTTTTGACCTCTGCTTGCTCTTTGGCACGACGCTCTTCGGGGGTCAGCACCTCTTTCTTTTCCACCACGCGCCCGCCCTTGTCCAGTTCGGCACGGTCTTTGTTGGCATATTCCGGCGGTATGGTTTCACCGTAGTGTGTCGTGCCCTTGTCATCCACCCATTTGTACATCTTTGCCGCGACCGGCAAACTGAAAGTGATGCCGATGGCCAGCGCAACAAGCAATTTGAGTTTAATCATTTTTTACTCCATAACGGTTACGATACGATTGAACGGCAGCCAGATTCTGCACCAACAGCGCCTCACCCTGCAAATAGCCGAGCAAGTCGTCCAGCGTGGCGATAGACACCACCGGGATGCCAAAGTTGCGCTGCACCTCCTGCACGGCGGACAGCTCGCCTTGCCCGCGCTCCATGCGGTCCAGCGCGATGGCCACGCCGCACGGTTGCGCTCCCGCCGCACGGATCAGCTCGATGGATTCGCGCACCGAGGTTCCGGCGGAAATCACGTCATCGATAATCAGCACCCGGCCTTGCAGCTTCGCGCCCACGGTCATGCCGCCCTCGCCGTGGTCCTTGGCCTCCTTGCGGTTATAGCAGAACGGCACATTGCGTCCCTGCTCGTCCAGGGCGATGGCCGCACCGGCAGCCAGCGTGATGCCTTTGTAGGCCGGGCCGAACAGCATATCGAAAGGCAAGCCGGAGGCGAGGATCGCCTGCGCATAAAACTGCGACAGGTTTCTTAGCGACGCGCCGTCGTTGAACAATCCGGCGTTAAAGAAATACGGCGACAAGCGCCCCGCCTTGGTCTGGAATTCGCCAAAACGCAGCACATTCTGCTGCACGGCAAAACGGATGAAATCCTGTCTAAAATTGGGCATGGCAATTTCGGTAGGTCGGGACAATGGCTGTCATTATAATGGCACACTTGAGGGAGCCTCTAAAAATTCAGATTTCGCCCAAATGGAAGGCGCGCAAAAAATTTTGCAGCGCCGCATATGCATGATATGTAAGCAAGAAATTTTTTACGCAACGCAGCAGTTGGGATGAAATGTGGATTTTTAGAGGTTCCCTTGATATGACAGATTGGTTTAACTGATGCCGTACACAGAATTACAACGCGAGCTTGACGAACGCGCCGCCCTCGGGTTAATGCGCCGGCGGCAAGTGCTGCAAGGCCCGCAGGCACCGCATATCGTTATCGGGGAAAAACCCTACCTGGCATTTTGCAGCAACGATTACCTCGGCCTGGCCAACCACCCGCAGCTCGTCGCCGCGCTGCAACAGGGCGCGGCACAATATGGCGCAGGTGCCGGCGCGGCGCATCTGGTGAGCGGGCACAGCGTCGCGCACCATCAACTGGAACAGGCGCTGGCGGCATTCGCCGGCAAGCCTGCCGCGTTGCTGTTTTCCACCGGCTACATGGCCAACCTCGGCACGGTTCAGGCGCTGGTCGGCAAGGGCGATACGGTATTCGCCGACAAGCTCAACCATGCGTCGCTGAACGACGCGATGCTGCTGTCGCGCGCCACGGTGAAGCGTTACCGCCATAACGACATGGCGCAACTGGCGCAATTGCTGGAACAGGCCGGAAGCGGGCGCAAACTCATCGTCACCGACGCGGTGTTCAGCATGGACGGAGACCTCGCGCCCTTGCCAGAGCTGCTGGCATTGTGCGAACGGCACGATGCGTGGCTGCTGGCTGACGATGCGCACGGCTTCGGCGTGCTGGGCGAACGGGGACGCGGGTCGCTGGCGCATTTCGGCATCACGTCACCGCGCATCATCTACATGGCGACGCTGGGCAAAGCGGCCGGGGTATCCGGCGCATTTGTCGCGGCGGAACAGGCCGTGATCGACACGCTCATCAACCATGCGCGCAGCTATGTCTACACCACGGCCACACCGCCCGCGCTGGCCAATGCGCTGCTGGAAAGTTTGAAACTTGTCGAACAGGGCGATGCGTTGCGCGAGCACCTGCGCAAATTGATCGCGCAATTGCGCAACGGGCTGGCCGATTTGCCGCGGAAATTGATGCCGTCGGCTACGGCGATCCAGCCGCTGCTGGTCGGCGACAACCATGCGGCGCTGGCGTTGAGCGAGGCGCTGCGCAAGCGCGGCATCTGGGTCGCGGCGATCCGCCCGCCCACCGTGCCGCAAGGCACGGCGCGCCTGCGCATCACCCTGTCCGCCGCACACAGCGTGGATGACGTGGCACGCTTGATTGAGGTGCTGCATGAACTTGCACAGTAACCAAAAATTCGTGCAGCGATTCGTTTGCTTCCTCGCCCGCAGGAATAAACAATTGCTTTTCTCGTTTGCTTCCTCGCCCGCTTGCGGGAGAGGATTGAGGAGAGGGGAACGTGCATGGCTGGTTTTATTATTGAGGAAGTAAATGGCCACCATGCACGTTGACAGTTACGGCAGCGGCGCACCGCTGCTGCTGATCCACGGCTGGGGTATGCACGGCGGGATGTGGGGCGGTATCGCGGAACGACTGGCAGAGTATTTCCGCGTGCTGGTGGTGGATTTGCCGGGGCATGGGTACAGCCTGGGGAGTAGCGAGTGGGAAGTAGTGAGTGGGAAGCAAGCTGCGAACCTCCCACTTCCCACTTCCCACTTCCCACTCCCCACATACCTGGACTCCCTCGTCGACCAACTGTCGGCGCAATTCAGCGAGCCGCTCGCCGTATGCGGCTGGTCGCTGGGCGGGCAGATCGCATTGCGCTGGGCGGCGCGCTACCCGAACCAGGTGAATAGTCTGGTGCTGGTGGCAAGCACACCATGTTTTGTGCGCCGAACGGACTGGGAATGTGCGATGACGGCAGAAGCGCTGATGGAATTTGCCGCGGCGTTGCAACAGGATTACGCGCTGACGCTGCGGCGCTTCCTCGCGCTGCAGGTGCGCGGCAGCGCGCGTGAGCGCGAGTTGCTGGCAGAGTTACGCGGTGCGTTATCCAGCCGTGGAGAGCCTAATTTGGACGCATTGCAATCCGGGCTGTCAATCTTGCGCGATTGCGATTTGCGCAGCGCGTTGCCGGACGTGAAACAAGCCGCGCTGGTGATTGGTGGAGAACGTGATACGCTCACGCCGCCGCAGGCATCGCGCTATCTGGCGGCGCAGATGCCAAATGCGCGACTGGCCATCATCGGGGCGGCGGCACATGCGCCATTCCTGTCGCACCCGGATGAATTTATGATGCAATTAAAGAGATTTATGGAGAACAAGAACGATTAGCCACAGAGAACACAGAGAACACAGAGGCCACAGAGAAAAACACCACCACTGTTTTTTTGCCTTTCGCTGTGAACTCTGCGGCTAAAAATGGTTTTAAAAAATGAACGAGTTCGAGATAGACAAAAAACAAATGCGCCGCGCCTTCAACCGCGCGGCGGCAGACTATGATGCTGCGGCAGTATTGCAACGCGAGGTATGCGGACGCATGCTGGAGCGGCTCGATTACGTCAAGCTGCAACCCTCACGCATCCTCGATGCGGGCAGCGGCACCGGCTGGGGCACGCGCCAACTGGCGGCAAAATATCCGGCTGCGCAGATGATTGCGCTGGATATCGCCACCGCCATGTTGCAGACCGCGCGCAGCCATTCCGGCTGGTGGCGCAAATTGTTCAGCGGCGCGCAGCAGATGCAGGTATGCGGCGACATCGAGGCCTTGCCGCTGGCCGCGAATAGCGTGGAGATGGTGTGGTCAAATTTGGCGGTGCAGTGGTGCAATGACCTGCCCGCTGCTTTTGCCGGGTTGCATCGCGTGCTGAAAACGGACGGGCTGCTGATGTTCAGCACGTTCGGGCCGGATACCCTGAAGGAGTTGCGCCACGCCTTCAATGGCGTGGATCGGCACAATCACCTGAACCGTTTTGCCGACATGCACGACATCGGCGACATGTTGTCGCACAGCGGTTTTGCCGAGCCGGTGATGGACATGGAATACCTTACCCTGACTTACGAGGATGTGCGCGGCGTGTTATACGACCTGAAGCGCATCGGTGCGCACAACGCCACCGCCGGACGCGGACAGGGGCTGATGGGCAAGAATGCATGGTCGCGCCTAGTGGAAAATTACGAGCAGTCGCGCCGCGACGGCAAGCTGCCTGCAACCTATGAAGTGATCTATGGCCATGCCTGGAAACCGCAGCCGCGCGTGACCGCGGATGGCGCGGCGATTATCAGGACGCCGTTCAAATTGAAATGAGGTATCCATCGGGGTCGAAATACCGTCGTAGGGGCGTATGGCATACGCCCTATTACTGTTCACAAGGCGTATTGCCATACGCCCCTACAAATTGAAATGAACTACTTCATCACAGGCACCGACACCGGCGTGGGCAAGACGCTGGTCAGTTGCGCGCTGCTGTATGGTTTTGCCGCTCTCGGCAAGCGCGTGGTCGGGATGAAACCGGTGGCGGCAGGCTGCACTGAAGGCGGACAGCACGAAGATGTCACGCAATTGCGCGCCGCGAGCAACGTGCTGGCCAGCAAGGGGCAGATCAATCCGTATTGCTTCACGCAAGCCATCGCGCCGCATCTGGCCGCGCAGTTCATCGGCGTCAACATCAACTTTGCGCGCATTGTGGAATCGTTCACGGAATTGAATACGCAAGCCGACATCGTGATCGTGGAAGGCGCCGGCGGGTTCCGCGTGCCGCTTAATGCCGGACAGGACAGCGCGGATCTGGCGGTGCAGTTGGGGCAACCGGTTGTCCTGGTGGTGGGAATGCGGCTGGGCTGTCTGAACCATGCGCTGCTCACGGCGGAGGCGATCGCCGCGCGCGGCTTGACTCTGGCGGGATGGGTGGCGAATGTGCTGGACGCAAACATGGCCATGCTGAACGAAAATATTGCCGCATTACGGCAGCGCATCGATGCGCCGCTGCTGGGAGTAATTCCCCAGCAGACGCAACCGGATGCCCGTGAAGCCGCAACACATCTGGATTTAACATTGCTGGAGCGATCGGACGGGCATGGCTGACTTCAGCATCATCGCGGTATTTTTTGTCGGATTGCTCGGCGGCGTGCATTGCATTGGCATGTGCGGTAGCATCGTCGGCATTCTTACGGCGCAACTGCCGAAACCCACGTCCTCTGGCACGCACTGGCCGTTTCATCTGGCGTACAACGGCGGGCGGCTGACCAGCTATATGGCGGCGGGCGCGCTGGCCGGTGCGGTCGGGCAAGCCGGGTTGCTGCTGCGCGACGCGGTGCCGGTGCAGCACCTGTTGTTTATGCTGTCCAGCCTTATGCTGGTCGCGCTGGGGCTGTATCTTGCCGGCATCTGGGGCATGGTGCGGCGCATCGAACGGGTCGGCAGCGTGTTGTGGCGACGTATCCAGCCGCTGGCGCAAGGCCTGCTGCCGGTCACCACGCCCGCCCGCGCCTTGCTGCTCGGCGCGCTATGGGGCTGGCTGCCATGCGGCCTGGTGTATAGCGTGCTGGTCAGCGCGCTGGCCAGCGGCAATGCGCAAAGCGGCGCGCTGATCATGCTGGCATTCGGCCTGGGTACCTTGCCGAATCTACTGGCGATCGGATTGTTCTGGGAAAATATCAGACGCTGGACCCAGTCGCCGCGCGTACGGATGGCCGCCGGGTTGCTGGTGGCGGGGTTCGGCGTATATGGCCTGATTAAAGTGGGTTATACCTTTTACCTGCACGGATGGACGGGAAGTTGTCATGTGCCCACATAAAGTTTTGAATTTGTCAGGTGTCCAAAATGCGTAATTTATTTATCCTGTTGTTGGTTGTGCTGCTGGCCGGTTGCGGGAAGCCCAAGCCGCCGCCGTTTCACGCCGCCGATGTCGGCGGAATGCTCACCCAGGCGGATTTCCATTTGATCGACCACAACGGCAAGCCGCGCACGCTGGCGGATTTCCGCGGCAAGGTGGTCGCGCTGTTTTTCGGCTACACCCATTGCCCGGACGTATGCCCCACCACGCTGGCCGATCTGGCGCAGGTAATGGATATGCTCGGTGCGGACGCAAACAAGGTGCAGGTGCTGCTCATCACGGTTGACCCGGAACGCGACAAGCCGGAGATGCTGGCAAAATATGTTCCCGCTTTTCATCCGTCGTTCCTCGGCCTGTATGGTGATGCGCAAGCCACGGCACAGGCCGCCAAGGCGTTTTATGTGCTGTACCAGAAGCAGCCGACCTCCTCCGGCTACAATATGGATCACAGCGTCGGCACGCTGCTGATCGACCCAAACGGCAAGATACGCTTGCACGCGCCTCTCGGGCAACGCGCCGAGTGGCTGGCCGCTGATATCCGGCTGCTGCTTGCCGGGGTATGATCGGTCAGTTAAAGTTGCGAAATAGCAGAAAAAGTGTGGCGCAGCAGCACAACAATTTTTCTTTTGAACAGCAACATTAAGGACGCATATGAAAATTTTGCTGGTAGATGATCACATACTGTTCCGCGAGGGGATGCGTTATGTACTGCAACAGTTGCAGGGTGGAGTATCCGAAATATTTGAAGCCGGAGATTTTTCCGATGCCCTGAACATTGCAAGACAGCACCCGGAACTGGATTTGGCTTTGCTGGACCTGAATATGCCCGGCAGCGAAGGCCCGCTATCCATCAAACTGTTCCATCATTCTTACCCGCATATTCCGATTGTGGTGGTGTCCGGCGAGGATAATTATGGGGTTATGAAAAAAGCGATGGATTATGGCGCGATGGGGTTCGTGTGCAAGAATTCTGCCGTCCCGGTGATGCTGGAGGCCTTGAACCTGGTGCTGGCTGGCGACATATATATTCCGCCCCAGTTATTGCAGAAACATGGTGAAGCAATCGGGGGGAAACCGGGTCCCGCGAAACCGCACAATTCACGCACCAACGAGTTTAATCTGACCGCCCGCCAGATACAGGCGCTGACCCATATAGCGAGCGGCTTGTCCAACCGGGAGATTGCCGAAAAAATGTGCCTTGCCGAAGGCACCGTAAAAGTTCACATAGCCACGCTGTACCAGGTTTTGCGCGTAAGCAACCGCATCGAAGCGGTGCGCATGGCAGAAAAACTCCAATTGATCGGCAGTGCGGCCAATGGCTGAAGCAAGCGGCGATCTGCCGACCAATAAACTGTTCACATTGCTGCGCGAGTCGCGCTGGCTGTTGCTGGTCGCCAGCGCGCTGTATATAGCGCTGGTGTTGCACGGTTACAACCGCGCCGATCCGGCCTGGTCGCATAGCGCCAGCGGCGCGCTGACCGGCAATCCCGGCGGGGTGCTGGGCGCGTACCTGTCCGATTTGCTGTTCTATCTGTTCGGGCTCTCCGCATGGTGGTGGGTACTGTTCATGCTGCAACGCGTCTGGGCGGGCTATCACCAGTTGCGCTCCGACAGCATCTTCGACCGGCGCGCCTTGTGGGTTTCCGTCGCGGGTTTTGCAGTGCTGCTGCTGGCCAGCAGCGCGCTCGAAGCGGTGCGCATGTATACGCTGAAAGCCGCGCTGCCGCTGGCTCCCGGCGGAATGCTCGGTGCAGTAATCGGCGATAGCCTGACACGCCTGCTCGGGTTTACCGGTGCGACGCTGCTGCTGCTGGCGCTGATCGCCGCCAGCTTCAGCCTGTTCAGCGGGTTGTCATGGTTGCGTTTTGTCGACTGGCTGGGCGCGTTGCTGGAGACCGCCTACCAGCGGGCACGTATGGCTTGGCAGACGCGGCAGGACCGGCGCATCGGCGCGCAGGCGATGAACGAGCGCGTCGCCGTCGTCGAAGAAGAAAAGAAACGTGTCGAGGATCATCAGCCGATCCACATCGAAATGCCGCTGGTGGAAGTGGCCAAATCGGCGCGGGTAAGCGAAGAGAAACAGGCGCCGCTGTTCGCCGACATGCCGGACTCGCCGCTGCCGCCGCTGCATTTGCTGGACCCGGCGACGCAGCAAGTCGAAGCGGTATCCGCCGACACGCTGGAATTCACGTCGCGCCTGATCGAGCGCAAGCTGAAGGATTTCGGCGTGGAGGTGAAGGTGGTCGCAGCCTATCCCGGCCCGGTGATCACGCGCTACGAGATCGACCCGGCAGTCGGCGTGAAGGGCAGCCAGATCACCAATCTGGTGAAGGATCTGGCGCGCGCGCTGTCGGTGGTGAGCATCCGGCTGGTCGAGACCATTCCGGGCAAGACTTACATGGCGCTGGAGCTGCCCAACCCGAAACGCCAGATGGTGCACCTGTCGGAAATCCTCGGCTCGCAAGTGTATGCCGACATGGGTTCCGTGCTGACCATGGCGATGGGCAAGGATATTTCCGGCAAGCCGGTGGTCGCCGATCTGGCCAAGATGCCGCATGCGCTGGTGGCAGGCACCACCGGCTCCGGCAAATCGGTGGGGATCAACGCGATGATCCTGAGCATTCTCTACAAGGCCACGCCGCAGCAGGTGCGCATGCTGCTGATCGACCCGAAGATGCTGGAGCTTTCCGTTTACGAGGGCATCCCGCACCTGCTCTGCCCAGTGGTCACCGACATGCGCCAGGCCGCTTCGGGGCTCAACTGGTGCGTGCAGGAAATGGACCGGCGCTACCGGCTGATGTCCACTTTCGGTGTACGCAACATTGCCGGCTACAACCAGAAACTGCGCGATGCGATCAAGGCCGGGCAGCCGCTGACCAACCCGTTCACGCTCACGCCGGAAAATCCCGAAGCGCTCGAAGAGCTGCCGCTGATCGTGGTATTCATCGACGAGCTCGCCGACCTGATGATGGTGGTGGGCAAGAAGATCGAGGAGCTGATCGCGCGCTTGGCGCAGAAGGCGCGCGCCTCCGGCATCCATCTGGTGCTGGCCACGCAGCGCCCGTCGGTGGACGTGATCACCGGGCTGATCAAGGCCAACGTGCCGACGCGCGTGGCGTTCCAGGTGTCGAGCAAGATCGATTCGCGCACCATCCTCGACCAGATGGGCGCGGAAGCGTTGCTCGGGCAGGGCGACATGCTGTACCTGCCGCCCGGCAGCGGTTATCCGCAGCGCGTACACGGCGCATTCGTGTCCGACCAGGAAGTGCATCGCATCGCCGAATATCTGAAAGCGCAAGGCGAACCGCAGTACATCGACGGCGTGCTGAATTCGCTGGATGAGGCAGCGGAAGATGGCGGCGATGGCGGGCCGAGCCTGGATGCGGAAGCCGACCCCTTATACGATCAGGCGGTGGAAATCGTCGTCAAGAACCGCCGCGCCTCGATCTCGCTGGTGCAGCGCCATCTGCGCATCGGCTACAACCGCGCCGCGCGGCTGGTCGAGCAAATGGAATCAGCCGGTATCGTCAGCGCGATGCAGAGCAACGGCAACCGCGAAGTGATCGCGCCGGCGCGCTCGGAGTAACCCCTTTTTATCCGCAAATTACGCAGATTGCTTGCCTTTGAATCTGCGGACAGTTATTTTTATTGGGAAACAAAATGCAAAAGTTTTTTATCCTGCTGTTCTTGACGTTGCCGCTTTCGGCTCATGCCGGCGGCATCGACAAGCTTAAGGAATTCATCGCCGCGACGCATTCCGCGCAGGCCAATTTCACGCAGGTGGTGCTGGATCAGAACGGCAAGCGCATCCAGAGCGCCTCCGGCGTCATGCAGTTCCAGCGTCCCGGCAAATTCCGCTGGACTTACGAGAAGCCCTACGAGCAACTGATCGTGGGCGATGGAGTGAAATTCTGGCTGCATGACGTGGAGCTGAACCAGGTCACGGTAAAGCGGCTGGATGCGGCGCTCGGCAGCAGCCCGGCAGCGCTGCTGTCCGGCAGCAACGAAATCGAACGCGGCTTTACGCTCAAGGAAAGCGGCAGCCAGGACGGGCTGGATTGGCTGCAAGCGTTTCCCAAAGCGCAGGACAGCAGCTTCGAGAAGATTCTCATGGCGTTCAACGCACAGGCAGAATTGGTCATCATGGAAATGAACGACTCGTTCGGGCACAAGACCGTGTTGCGTTTTTCCGGCCTGCAGCGCAACCCGCAACTGTCGCCGCAACTGTTCAAGTTCGTGCCGCCGAAAGGCGCGGATGTGCTGGAGTAAAGACATGCTTCATCGCGCCATTGCCTAACGCGAAAAATCTCAGGGCGTGATGAATCACGCCCCTACAATTTATGACAGCCACCGACTTGTTCGACTCTCCCTCCCCCGCCGCCCCATTGGCGGAACGCCTGCGCCCGAAACATATCGACGAAGTCATCGGGCAGTCACATCTACTGGGCGCGGGCAGGCCGCTGCGGCTGGCGTTCCAGTCCGGCAAGCTGCATTCGATGATCCTGTGGGGGCCGCCGGGCGTGGGCAAGACCACCTTGGCGCGGCTGATGGCACAGGCGTTCGATGCCGAATTCATGCCGCTGTCAGCGGTGCTGTCCGGCGTGAAGGACATCCGCGAGGCCATCGCGCAGGCGCAGCAGGTGCTGCAACAGCGCGGTCGCCATACCATCCTGTTCGTCGACGAAGTGCACCGCTTCAACAAGTCGCAGCAGGATGCGTTCCTGCCGTTCGTCGAGCAGGGGCTGGTGACCTTCATCGGCGCGACCACCGAGAACCCGTCCTTCGAGGTCAACAATGCGCTGCTGTCGCGCGCGCAGGTGTATGTGCTGCACGCGCTGTCGGCGGAAGAACTGGCGCAGTTATTCGACCGTGCGCGCCAAGTTGCGTTGGCCGATTTGCGATTCGACGATGAAGCAAAAGAACGCATCATCGGCTACGCCGACGGCGATGCGCGCCGTCTGCTCAACGCGCTGGAACAGTTGCAGACCGCCGCACAAACCGCAGGCATCAACGAGATAGACAGTGCATTTCTCGACAACGCGCTGGCGCAGAACCTGCGCCGTTTCGACAAGGGCGGCGAAGCGTTCTACGACCAGATTTCCGCGCTGCACAAGTCGGTGCGCGGTTCCCATCCCGATGCCGCACTGTACTGGCTGGTACGCATGCTGGACGGCGGCGCCGACCCGCGCTACCTGGCGCGGCGCATCGTGCGCATGGCATGGGAAGACATCGGCCTGGCCGACCCGCGCGCGATCCAGCTGACGCAGGATGCGGCGCAAACTTACGAGCGTCTGGGCTCGCCGGAAGGCGAGCTGGCATTGGCGCAAGCGGTGCTGTATATGGCCTGCGCGCCGAAATCGAATGCCGGTTATGTCGCGTATAATGCCGCGCGCGCCTTCGTCAGCCAAGACGGTTCGCGCGAAGTGCCGCTGCACTTGCGCAACGCGCCGACCAAGCTGATGAAGCAACTCGATTACGGCAAGGACTACCGCTACGCGCACGACGAGGCAGACGGTTATGCGGCGGGTGAAAATTATTTCCCCGATGGCATGCCGCCGGTAAGTTTCTATGAGCCGACCGAGCGCGGGCTGGAAGCAAAAATCGCCGAGAAACTGGCACGGCTGCGTGAACTGGATACGGCGGCAAAGAATAAAAAATAGAGAAAATCAATGTGTAATGATGCGATTTATTGTTCTGTCGAGCGTGTCGTCAAACAGCGGCTGAAGCATGATGCGCCGCGCTGCCTGGACATCGGTGCGGGTAGCGGCGACTTGCTCGCCTTGTTGCGCCAGAGCTGGCCGAACATGCAGGCCGAGGCTTGCGATTACCATATCGAGCGTTTTGCGCTCAAGGATGTACCGATAACACAGCTCGACCTCAACACCCATCCGCTGCCGTATCCCGATGCCAGCTTCGATCTGGTCACCTGCTCCGAAGTGCTGGAGCATGTCGAGAATTACCGCGCCGTGCTGCGCGAGATCCGCCGCGTGCTGAAACCCGGCGGGCTGATGGTGGTCACCACGCCCAACGTGCTCAACATGAAATCGCGCCTGCGTTATCTGGTTTGCGGATTCACCAACCTGTTCGGCCCGCTGCCGGTGAAGAATCAGGATCGCTTTCACACCGGCGGACATATCACCCCCATCCCGTACTTCTATCTGGCGCACGCCATGCTGGATTACGATTTCCGCGACCTGCAACTGGATACCGACAAACTGCAAAGCAGCTCGCGGCTGTTGGGTATTTTATTCGCGCCGCTGGTCAGTTTTGGCTGGGGCCAGTTCCTGCGCCTGGAGCGCAACCGCTATCGCACATTGGGCAAGGAGAATGAACCCTATGTGGCGCAACACAATTCGCAAATCATCCGGCTGGGGCGTACCATCGTCGTCTCCGCCGTCAAATAAGGAAGCGCAGCATGTTGGATATTCAATTATTACGCAATGATCCGGAAGGCGTGGCGGCACGCCTCGCCACGCGCGGTTTTGTGCTGGACAGCGCGAAGTTTGCGCAACTGGAAGCCGGACGCAAGACCATCCAGACGCGCACCCAGGAATTGCAGGCCAAGCGCAACAGCTCGTCCAAGCTGATCGGGCAGGCCAAGGCGAAAGGCGAGGACACCACAACGATCATGGCCGAGGTGGCCAATCTGGGCGATGAACTCAAGCAACTAGAAGCGCAGCTCGAACAGGTACAGCAGGAGCTGAATGCGTTCCTCTCGGTCATTCCCAACATGCCGCACGACAGCGTACCGGTGGGCAAATCGGAGGCCGACAATCTGGAAGTGCGCAAGGTCGGCTCGCCGCCACAATTCGATTTCGAGGTAAAAGATCACGTCAGCCTCGGCGAAGGATTGGGGCTGGATTTCGACACCGCCGCCAAGATTTCCGGCGCGCGCTTCTCGCTGCTGAAGGGCGGGCTAGCGCGGCTGCATCGCGCGCTGGCGCAGTTCATGCTCGACACGCACACCGATCAGCACGGCTATACCGAAGTGTATGTACCGTATCTGGTCAATGCCGATTCGATGCGCGGCACCGGGCAGTTGCCGAAATTCGAGGAAGATTTGTTTCGCGTACCGCGCCAGATGGGCGAAGAGGGCGAGCAGAATTTTTACCTGATCCCCACCGCCGAAGTGCCGGTGACCAATATGGTGCGCGACGAGATCGTGGCGCTGGAAAAACTGCCGCTGAAGTATGTCGCGCATACGCCGTGCTTCCGCTCCGAGGCCGGTTCCTACGGGCGCGACACGCGCGGCATGATCCGCCAGCACCAGTTCGATAAGGTGGAGCTGGTGCAGATCGTGCATCCGGAAAAATCCTACGAGGGGCTGGAAGAGCTGCTCGGCCATGCCGAGACCATCCTGAAAAAACTCGGCCTGCCGTATCGCGTGGTCAAGCTGTGCAGCGGCGACATGGGCTTTTCCGCCGCACTCACCTACGACATCGAAGTGTGGCTGCCAGCGCAGAACACCTACCGCGAAATCTCGTCATGCAGCAACTTCGAGGCGTTCCAGGCGCGCCGCATGCAGGCGCGCTTCCGCAACGCGCAGGGCAAACCGGAATTGCTGCACACGCTGAACGGCTCCGGCCTGGCGGTCGGGCGCACGCTGGTGGCGGTGCTGGAAAACTATCAGCAGGCCGACGGCAGCGTGGTGATCCCCAGCGTGCTGCGCCCTTACATGGGCGGGCTGGAAAAACTCATTTGCTAATTGGGTGCCTCTAGAAATTCAGAGTTCGCCCAAATGCAAGGCGCGGAAAAAATTCCGCCGCGCCGCATATGGATAATATGTAAGCAAGAAATTTTTTCCGCAACGCAGCAGTTGGGATGAAATCTGAATTTATAGAGGTACCCAAATGAGAATCGTTCATCTGCTCGGCATAGCCGGGGGCGAGTCGCACGAACACCCCAGCGCGCGGCTGTGGGCGAAGCGGCTGGAATGGCCAATGCTGCTGGTGGCGCTGTGGATTCCCATACAGTGGTATCTGGAAGAAACACAGGCCATCGGCCCGATGCAGGCGCTCATCGCCGACTGGCTGATATGGCTGGCGTTCCTCGTCGAAACCACGCTGCTGAGCACGCTGGTCATGAACAAGCGCGAATACCTGCTGCGCAACTGGATGAATCTGGTCATCATCATCGGCGGCTTGCCCATCATCTGGCAGTACACCCCGCTGGTCGGCCTGATGCGCAGCATGCGCCTGGTACTGGTGGTTGTGTTGCTGGCACGCCTGTCCAGAAACGTCCGCAAACTGCTTTCCCGCCACCAGCTTGGCACCACGCTGGGCATAGCTTTCGTCACGATGTTGCTGTCCGGCAT
Source organism: Gallionella sp. (assembly GCA_028714075.1). Classification (GTDB taxonomy): domain Bacteria; phylum Pseudomonadota; class Gammaproteobacteria; order Burkholderiales; family Gallionellaceae; genus Gallionella. The sequence goes on along the minus strand of JAQTMZ010000003.1, from coordinate 73,589 downwards.
CATCATTTCGCGCATCGACCCTTCCATCGGCACCGTCTGGGACGGCATGTGGTGGGCGTGGGTGACGATGGCCACGGTGGGTTATGGCGACGTGGTGCCGCACAATGCGGCGGGGCGGTTGTTCGGTTCGCTGCTGATCCTGTTCGGCGTGGTGCTCATTTCAATACTGACCGCCAATCTGGCGGCGTTCTTCATCGGCGGCGATGTCGAGAAAATGGAGCACGAGGAAGAGGAAGCGGAACGCCAGCTCAAGGATATAGCCGCGCGGCTGGATCGCATCGAACGCCTGCTGGAACAGCGCAACAAACAGGACGATTAACGCTGCATCATCGCCTCGCAGCAAGTTTTAAAACGGCAAAAACAATGCGGTGGCCAAAGTCTGCATCACCCGCGTAATGGAACGCTGCAATTTTTCCGACAGGGTGATCGCATATAAATCCAGGCTGCCAATGATCTTCCCGAACTCGCGCTCGAAGCTGAGATTGCGCTCGCTGCCGTTCAATTCGTTGGTCAGCAGATAAAGCTGCCCGGTGTCATCGCGCGCATTGGAGAGTTTCCACACGGCGATTTCGATGTTCCGCGCGGCGTTGTAGACGTTCTGCGGATCGATGCTATCGGTGAAATAAAAATCGGTCTTCCCGCCGTGCGCCTTGATCAGCATGGTCTGCATGCCGACGATCAGCGACAGCACGCGGTCGCCCAAATAGTCCGGGCGGAATGCCTGCTGGATCGCGTCGGTGCCCTGCGCCTCGCTGATTTCCCTGAACCGCCAGTCACGCTGGTTTTCAAATACCGCCTTCGCCATTTCTTCCGCGCTGCCTGCGCTGCTTTTGCGCAGTTCGCGCGGGTTGCGCTTGTAAAGCTTGACCATCAGCACGCGCAGGCTCTGCGTGTTCTCGCGCATCTCCACATCGGCCAGATGGTCGAAATCCGACTTGCCAAACTGGACGAGCGAATTGCGCTCACCCTGCTGCGGAATGGGCTTGACCGGCTTGCTGTTTTTAACCGGCTCCGTGGCGGCGCAAGCGGCCAGCAAAGCCGCGGCAGCGCCGAGGGCAAGCAAGCGGTAACATTTTGGTATCATGCGGCAGTATATGCATATCGCAGGCATTTGTGGACACTTTTGAACACAAGATAAATCCGCAAGGGCGTTCACAGAAATGGTAAAAAAGACCGGGAACAACCTTGAAGACATCGACTCCCTCGCTTGAGGCACGACACCAGCCGTCCGGGTTGAATACCGGATTCAACGGTAGCGGGCTAACGTTTGCGGATTACGTGGCGCGCACTCGCGACATGCTGGCCAAGGTACACGCCAAAACCGCTGCGGCTGACCTCGCCAAAATAGTCGACGGCAACGCGCCGTTCGAACTGAAGCCTGCCACCGGTGCTTTTGCCGGGCGCGAAAAAGCCTTCCGGCGCGGCGTGCTGCTCACCCACGGACTGACCGACTCCCCTTATTTCATGCGCCCTCTGGCCGAGTTGTTCCGGCAAAACGGCTTCCGCGTCATGGCGGTTTTGCTGCCGGGGCACGGCACGCAGCCCGGCGATTTGCTCGATGTGCGCTGGCAGGATTGGGCCGAGGCGGTGGCCTACGGCACCGACCGGCTGGCCGAAGAAGTCGACGAAGTTTATCTGGGCGGACTGTCCGCCGGAGCCGCATTGAGCATCCGCCAGAGCCTGCGCGATGACCGCGTGCGCGGGCTGTTCCTGTTTTCGCCCGCGCTCAAAATATCGCCACGCGCAAAGTGGGCCAACCTGCACAAATTTTATAGCTGGCTGATCCCGCCGGCGAAGTGGGTCAACATCATGCCCGACCGCGACATCTACAAATACGAATCCTTCCCGAAAAATGCCGCCGCGCAGATGCATGCGCTGACCGAGGAACTACGCGCCGAATTACAGGCGCATGGGCTGAACATCCCGGTGTTCGCCGCCGCCAGCGCCGACGATGCGACCGTTGAACCCACCGCAACTTTAAACTTCATGATGCGCATGCCGCACCCAGCCAGCAAGCTGGTGCTCTACACCACCGACCATGGGGAACATACCAAAGGCTTTCCACTGGAGAAATTGGAGCTGGTAAGCAGCGTGATGCCCACACAGAAAATATTAAGCTCCGCCCACACCGCCATCGTGTTGTCCGCCGACGACCCGCGCTACGGCGCAACGGGAGAGTATGCCAATTGCGCACATTATTATCCGGGCGACATGGAAAAATACGCGGCCTGCATCGAGCATCCCGAACAAGCCTGGCAGGGGGAAATCACCGAGCAGAATCTCAAGGTCGGCCTGCTGCGCCGCCTGATGTACAACCCAGATTTTGCCGCGCTTGAAATTTCGCTGCGGCGGTTTATTGATAAGCTGTAGGCTGCTCGTCGCAATCGCCAAAATGAGACATACGCTCCAGTCCGTACTATTATGCACGCTTCACTATTTTCAATAGCGCTGACCGATAGATCAGTCTAATAACTGTTGGGCGTCTAAGGAGATTTTATGTACTACCACGCAATAGCAACTCGTCCTGGTGGTCGCCGGAAGTCGATCGTCAACAAAACGGAAGATCAGATGTTAACTGAATACGTTATTCCATTTGAGAAAAATGGAATAATTAAAGAGCGATGGGGAGCTGGAACACAATCTTATCAGGTGCTTGAGTTACGGATTTTTGGCACATTAAATTCGTGGGACAAGAAATCCGGTGTTCAACTGGAAACATTTATCGGGAAAGCAAAAAACCGATACTCACAATTCGCCAAACGTGCTCAAGATGCTCTCGGTGCCACCATTCATCGTGTGTTTATCGTCATGCCGATACAAGGTGAGTCGTTCGGAACACAAGATGAACAACGCATATGGAAAGAATTCGACTCACGCTTTGCAGCCATTGAAAAGTTGCTAGGGAAATATGACGCAGTCGCTATTCGTATCGACAAGGAACACACACTAGATGAACTCGTTAAGCGCATTAAGGAAGAAATTGAGAAATCGAGCTTTGTGATTGCCGACCTAACTGAGGAGCGTCCATCCTGCTACTTCGAGGCTGGGTACGCCGAGGCTCTCCGAAAGCCAATCATTTTCGTCGCTAGTAAGGATAGTGTTGTTAATCCAAAAACGCCGACGAAAATTCACTTCGACATACATCGCAACATCAATTTTTTTACGAACAACAAAGAACTCGCCCTGAAACTTAAAGGTGCACTTGATAAAAACCATATGCGCTTATTCCCGAAAACTACTGGTAAGTAAAGTAGGTGAAGCGGGAACAGCTTGACAGACAAGACGGTACCTTAGTTCCACGTTGACGATCCGCTATCTGGAAATCTGAACACCTGTGTCTAAAACAGAAGTTGAGCCAGATACTGTCTGTCATATAAAGTCTGGATTAATACAAACAAACCACCATGACCCAATCCCTGATCTTCGCCCATCGCGGCGCCAATAAGGAAGCGGCGGAAAACACCCGCGCCGCGTTCGACAAGGCGCTCACATACGCCATCGACGGCATCGAAACGGACGTGCAGCTTAGCCGCGATGAAGTGGCGGTGCTGTGGCACGACCGCTTCCTGAACAAGGTCGGTTTGCCCGGCAAGCATATCGATGATTTCGATTATGCGCAGTTGCAGACGATGGATTTCGCCGCGCATTTTTCTGCGGGAACGGAACCGCACTGCATCATGACCTTGCAGGAATTTATCGATGCGTACCGCAAACGCTGCCGCCTGTTGCTGGAAATCAAGAACCGCGACTGGGAGACTCCAGCGCGTCATGCAATAAAGGTCAGGCAAACCATGGACATGGCCGGCGTGGTGATCGACGACGCCATCATGGTTTCCTCGTTCAACCTCGCCAGCCTGATCTATGCCAACCAATACCGTCCGGGCTTCCCGCTGGTTTACAATTTCGAACCCGAGCAGACGCTGGAAGATGCGCGGCGCGTGCTGGCCGAACAGCCGTTCCTGCACGGGCTGTGCCTGCCGATAGAATCCCTCGACGAGGCGATGGTGAAGCTGCTGCGCGACCACGGCAAATGCATCGCGGTTTACACCTGCAACAGCGCTGTGGAGATCGACAAGGCGCTGGAATTGGGCGTGGATATTTTGATCAGCGATGTGCCGGGGAAGGCGTTGCAGATGAGGGATAGATGAAGCCAAATAATCCATCAGCACAAAACCTCGTCATTCCGGCGCAGGCCGGAATCCAGTTGAATAAAAATCTTCCCGCAACAGCGGGACAACATCGCGGCTTTGTCCACTTCGCGGGGTGTTTATTTTCGCTGGATTCCGGCCTGCGCCGGAATGACGGGCTAGAGGGTTGTCTGGAATGAAACGCGACTTCTCATCACTCGGCAACAAGCAATTCGACCTGCTGGTGTGCGGCGGCGGCATCTATGGCGCTTGGACGGCTTATGATGCGGCGTTGCGCGGCTTGAGTGTCGCGCTGGTGGAGCAAAATGACTGGGCCAGCGCAACTTCTTCCGCATCCACCAAACTGATCCACGGCGGGCTGCGTTATCTGGAGTCGCTCGATTTCAAGCTGGTCAAGAAGGCGCTGGCGGAACGCCAGATGCTGTTGTCGGTTGCGCCGCATCGCGTCTGGCCGCTGCGCTTCGGTGTGCCGGTGTATGCGGACAGCCGCGTCGGCACGCTCCAGTTGAAGGCGGGTTTATCGATGTACGATTTCCTCGCGGACAATCCGGGCCCGGACATGGTGCACCACCACTTCGACGACAAAGCCTTTGCCGGGCGCTTTCCGTTTCTCGGCAGCGATGGGCTGAAAGGCGGCTTTACCTATGCCGATGCGCAGACCGACGATACGCGGCTGGTGCTGGAACTGGTCTCCGGCGCGCTGGCCGCCGGGGCGGTATGCGTGAATTATTGCAAGCTGACCGGCATGATGGAAACGGATGGGCGGGTCAGCGGTGCAACGGTTCTGGATGTGCCCCATGCTCCCTTCGACAGGCTCAGGGCGAACGGCACTTTGGAAGTGCGCGCAAAACAAATCGTCAACACCACCGGGCAGTGGATCGCCGCCTCGGAGCAGGCGCGCGGCTGGTGCCAACTGGACAAGGGCGTGCATCTGGTGATGCCCGCGCTACCGACCGACGAGGCGTTGCTGCTGACCGCAAAATCCGATGGTCGGGTGTTTTTCATGATCCCCTGGTACGGCATGACGCTGCTCGGCACCACCGATGCGGATTACAGCGGCGACCTCGATCATGTCGTGGTCGAACCCGAGGAGGTCGCCTATCTGCTGGCGGCAGCCAACCACTACCTCAAGACCGCATGGACGGAACAGGATGTGGTCGGGAGCTACGCCGGTTTGCGCGTGATGAAGCACAGCGACAAGGCGTTGCCGTCCTCGGTCAGCCGCGATTGGGAATTGAAAACTGCCGCCAACGGCGCGCATTATTCCATCGGCGGCAAGATCACCTCGGCGCGCGAAGATGCGGCGTGCATCGTCAATACGGTGTGCGCGCAACTGGGTATCGATACACTTTGCGCCACCAAAAACCGCACCTTTCCGTGGGCGCCGGAGGCCGACTATGCGCGATGGTTCGTCGCCGCCAGCACCCAGGCAACACAGCTCGGCATCGACCTGGACAGCGCGAAATGGCTGATACGCCGCCACGGCAAAAAGGTCGGCGAGGTGTTCCGCATCATCGAGAACGATCCGCGTTCCGCCGAACGCATCGTGCCCACGCTGCCGTTCATATACGCGGATTTGCTGCTGTGCGCCCGTAACGAAATGGCCGTGCATCTCGACGACCTGCTGCGCCGCCGCATGCCGCTGCTGATTTTGGCGCAGTTGGAGGAAAGTACCTTGCGGCGTATCGCCAAAACGGTGGCAGAGGCGATGGGATGGGATGAGGCTGCGATAGATTCCGAAATTAAATCCTGTAGGAGCGTGGCGTGCCCGTCCTGAGTCTGCCAAAGCGGCCCGCGATAGCTTTTTGTTCGCGGGCATGGCCCGCTCCTACATGAGAATCATCCCGATAGTGAATTTAAAATGATTTCCGCCATCGCGCTCGACCTCGGCACCACGTCGGTCAAGGCTGGTCTGCTTGACCACGAAGGCGCACTCGGCCACATCGCCGCAAAACCCGCGCCGAAAATTACCGTCAGCGGCGGGCATTACGAGAGCGATGCGCTGGCTTACGCGGCGATAGCCGAACAAGTGCTGAGTGAGTGCACCACGCAGGCCGGTGATTGCAAGTCTCTCGGCCTGTGCAGCCAGCGTTCGTCGTTTTTGATCTGGGAGCGTGCCAGCGGCCAGCCGCTCACGCCGCTGATCTCCTGGCAGGACAATCGCGGCGCGGCGAGCTGCGATGCGTTGCGCGCCCATGAACATCTGATCCGCGACCTGACCGGCTTGCCACTGACACCGTATTATTTCGCGCCGAAGCTGCGCGTTATGTTGCGGGAAGATCCGGCGTGGCAGGCAAGGCTGGAGCGCGGCGAATTGCTGGCAGGCACGCTGGATACGTTCCTGATCTGGCGCTGGAGCGGCGGCAAACATTTCATGACCGATGCGTCGATGGCCGCGCGCACTTTGCTGATGGACATCCGGCAGCGGCAATGGTCGCCGCGACTGTGCGAGCTGTTCGGCATCCCGCCAAACATACTGCCGGAGATCAAACCATCCGCAGGACTGGATTTAGAATTGGACAACGGCCTGATCCTGCAAGCCAGTGTCGGCGACCAGTCCGCCGCGCTGATCGCCAGCGTCAACGAAGAACGCGCCGAGGCCTTGGTCAATCTCGGCACGGGCTGCTTCGTGGTGCGCTATCTGCCGAATGAAAAATCCACATTGGATGGCTACTTGCGCACGCTGGTGTATCAGGACAACGCGCAACACACCCATCTCGCCAGCGCCCATTTTGCTATCGAAGGCACGCTCAACTCCGTCGCCGCCGCGCTCGCCCCCTACCCTGTCGGCGAATGCCGCATAGAAGATTTTTTCACAGGCGACATTTTCTGCCTCGCCGAACCCAGCGGCCTCGGCGCACCTTATTTCAGAAACGATATCGGTCTCTGCTTTTCCAGGCCGGTCGAACACCTGACACAACGCCAGATCGCCGCCCTGCTACTGGAAGCCGTCATCTTCCGCGTGGCGCGCATACTGGAAGAGTTTCACCGCGAGGCCGCCATCGAACGCGTGTATCTTTCCGGCGGATTATCCGAACTGACCTGTTTGCAGCAGGGTATCGCGCGGTGCGTGCCGTTCGAGGTTTACCGCCTGGCGCAGGCCGAATCCAGCCTGCAAGGCGCCGCGCTGCTCGCTGCCGGAATGGCTCCGGCATTCCGCTGGGAAGCCGAAAAAATATCGGCCGCGCGCGACAGCCAGGTGCCGCCGGAAAAATACCGGCGCTGGAAGGATTGGCTCGACGCATTATTGAGGCAGCATTAAGGACATGGCAAATTTTGCTCCTTGTATAATACTTGGCAGGAGTATTTACCAATCACCTTGCCAGAGATCACCATGAATTATTCGCAAACATTAACGAAGTTGATTGAACGCCATGACTTGCCGTTCGCCGAGATGCGCGAGCTGATGCAGCACATCATGGGCGGACAGCTCACCCCGGCGCAGATTGCGGCGGTGCTGGTCGCGTTGCGCATCAAGGGCGAGACCGTCAGCGAAATCGCCGCAGCCGCAGCGGTGATGCGCGAGCTGTCCAGCAAGGTCAGCGTGAAACACACCGGGCATCTGGTCGACACCTGCGGCACCGGCGGCGACGGCGCACAGACTTTCAACATCTCCACCGCCAGCGCATTTGTAGCTGCGGCAGCCGGTGCGCGGGTCGCCAAGCACGGCGGGCGCTCGGTTTCCAGCACCTGCGGCAGCGCGGACGTGCTGGAGAAACTCGGCGTGAACGTCAACCTGAGCGCCGAGCAGGTCGCGCAATGCGTGGACAGCATCGGGGTCGGTTTCATGTTCGCACCCAACCATCACAGCGCGATGAAGCACGCCGCGCCGGTGCGCCGCGAGCTCGGCGTGCGCACGCTGTTCAACCTGCTCGGCCCGCTGACCAACCCGGCAGGCGCGCAAAATCAGGTGATCGGCGTGTTCCACCAATCGCTCACCGCCAAGCTCGCGCAAGTGCTCGGCGAACTCGGCAGCCGCCATGTGCTGGTGGTGCATGGCGCGGACGGCATGGACGAAATTTCCATCAGCGAGGGCACGTACATCGCGGAGCTGAAGGACGGCAAGGTCGGCGAATACACCGTGCAGCCCGATCAATTCGGCCTGCCCGCCGCGCCGCAAGATATGCTGCGCGTCGCCAATGCCGACGAAGCCTGCAAAAAATTATTGGGGGTATTGAACAACGAAGCCGGCGCGCCGCGCGACATCGTGCAACTGAATGCCGGTGCGGCGATTTACGTGGCCGGGCTAACCGCCACGCTCAAGGAAGGTGTCGCGAAAGCCGGCCAGGTGATCGCCAGCGGCGCGGCAAAAAACAAGCTGGATCAACTCGTCGCGTTGAGCACTAGCTTCAAGCCCTGATGTCTGTATTACTTCACCTGTGATTACCCTGCGCAAATCCTCCGAACGCGGTCACGCGCATCACGACTGGCTGGAAAGCTGGCACAGCTTTTCATTTGCCGATTATCACGATCCGGCGCATGTCCGTTTTGCCAGCCTGCGCGTAATCAACGAGGACATCGTGCAACCCGGCACCGGCTTCGACACGCACGGGCATCGCGACATGGAAATCCTGACCTATGTGTTGAGCGGCACATTGCGCCACCGCGACAGCATGGGCCAGGGCGGGGATCTCTGCTACGGCGACATCCAACTGATGAGCGCGGGTAGCGGGGTGCAGCACAGCGAGGTGAACCCTTCGCCAAACGTGGCAGTGCATCTGCTGCAGATATGGATCATGCCGGACCGGCAAGGATTGGCGCCGGGTTATCAGCAAAAGAATTTTCCAGCGGAAGACAAGTTGGCACGCTGGTGCCTGCTGGCCTCGCCCGATAGCGCGCAAGGCTCGCTGTTGATCCATCAGGACGCGCGCGTGTTCGCCGCGCGACTGGATGGCGTACAAACACTGGACTACCCGCTGGCGGCAGGACGCAAAGCCTATCTGCACGTCGCGCGTGGCAGCCTGCAAGCCAATGGATACCAGCTTTCTGCGGGAGATGCGTTGATGTTCAGCGACGCGGCAGCGGTTGCGCTGAGTGCCGCGCAGGATGCGGAAGTGTTGCTGTTTGACCTGCGCTGATAACTCGCTTCGGCGCATGCGGCATCATTTCATCGGCATGCCGTTCTAAACCTTTAAAACCGACCACGGGGCCAACAACATGAACGACACCCTCAGTTTCATGCAATCGCATCGCAGTGACCGCAGTTACAGCAGTGAACCGGTCAGCGATGCGCTGCTCGACGAGATCATCAAGGCCGCGCAGTGCGGCCCCTCTTCGATGAACGGGCAGCAAACCTCGCTGGTGGTGGTGCGCGATGCCGCCAAACGTGCGCGTATCGCCGAGTTGGCAGGCAACCAGCCGTGGATCGCGCAGGTGCCGGTATTCATCGTTATCGTGATGGATTTCTACAAGACTTCCCTGGGCGTGGCGCGCGCCGGACAGCAACAGATCATCCACGAGAGCGTCGAGGGTTATACCGCCGGCGCGATCGACGCCGGCATCACGCTCGGCAACCTGATGACCGCCGCGCGTTCCTGCGGGCTGGGCATCGTGCCGATCGGCGGCGTCCGCCGCAATCCGCAAGCGCTGATCGACCTGCTCGAATTGCCGCCCCGCACTTTTCCGCTGGTCGGGCTGTGCATCGGGCATGTCGCCAAAGCCGCGCCGCAAAAACCGCGTCTGGCAATGGCCAGCTACCGCCACGACGAGCATTACCGGCGCGACGGCCTGCCCGAACTGATCGACGACTACGATGCCGTAATGGTCAAATACTGGCAGGAGATCGGGCGGGCGGACGGCGTGTCCTGGTCGGCCAATCTCGCCAACTTATTCACAAAAATTTATTTCAGCGAGGTTAAAGCGGTGGCGGCGAAGCAGGGGTTCTTGAACGACAAATAATCAGGAAATCGCCCGCTTGGAAAAATCTTTAGGGCGGAATCCCAGTGCGGCAAGCACGGCGAAGTACACCACTACTCCGCCCGCCACCAGCGCGGCCAGACGCAGGATGCGCCACCAGCCGGAGCTGGTCAGCCAGCTTTGCTCGGTGCCCATGCCGAACCACAGGGCGACCGCCAATGCCGCCACGGCGACGCTTATCTTGGCGAAAAATAGCGCCCAGCCCGGCTCGGGCCGGTAGATGTCATGCTTGCGCAAATAGTGGAACAGGATCGCGGAATTGAGGCATGCGCCGAGGCCGATCGACAACGCCAGACCGGCATGCTGTATCCAGCCGATGAACAGCGCGTTCATCGCCTGCGTCGCGAGCAGCGTGACGATGCCGATCTTCACCGGCGTCCTGATGTCCTGCCGCGCGTAAAAACCGGGAGCGAGGATTTTCACCAGGATCATCCCGATCAAGCCGATGCTGTAACCGATCAGGGCACGGCTGGTCATCAGCACGTCGTGCGCGGCGAACGCGCCGTGCTGGAAAAAGGTCGCCAGCAGCGGCACGGCAATCATACCCAAAGCCAGCGCGGCGGGCAGCGTCAGCATGATGGTCAGGCGCAACCCCCAGTCCAGCAGCTTGGAGTATTCCACCGTATTATTGCTGGAATAGCATTTGGATAGCGAGGGCAGCAGAATAGTGCCCAGCGCCACGCCCAGTATGCCGGAAGGAAACTCCATCAGCCGGTCGGCGTAATACAGCCACGACACGCTGCCCGCCACCAGAAACGACGCGAAGATGGTGTTGATGATCAGGCTGATCTGCGCGATGGACACGCCGAACACCGCCGGGCCCATCTGCCTGAGCACCCTCCTCATGCCTTCGTCTTTCAGGCTGAAGCGTATCGTAGGCAGCATGCCGATCTTTTTCAGGAACGGGATTTGAAAAGCCAGTTGCACGATACCTGCAATGAATACCGCCCAGGCCAGCGCCATGATCGGCGGGTCGCAATACGGCGCCAGCCACAACGCACCGCCGATGAAGCAGACGTTGAGCAGCACGGGCGCAAACGCCGGTACCCAGAACTTGTTGTAGGTGTTGAGGATGCCCGCCGCGACCGACACCAGCGAGATGAAAAAAATGTACGGCGAAGTGAGGCGCAGCAGTTGTACGGTGAGATCGAATTTTGCAGCGTCCTTGAGAAAGCCCGGCGCGCTGATATAGACCAGGATCGGTGCGGCGATGATGCCGATCAGCGTCACGACAAACAGGATGATCGCCAGCATGGTGGTGACGTGATCGACCAGCAACTTGGTCTCGTCGTGCCCGCACCGGTTTTTGTATTCGCCGAAGATCGGCACGAACGCCTGCGAGAATGCACCCTCGGCGAACAGGCGGCGCAGCAGGTTGGGCAGCTTGAACGCCACGAAGAACGCATCTGTCGCCACGCCCGCGCCGAAGATCCGCGCGATCAGCACGTCGCGCACAAACGCGAGAATGCGCGAAACTAGCGTCAGGCTGCTGATGGTGGCGAGTGCTTTAAGGAGATTCATCGGTCGTGAGTTTGCGCTGTAAACGCCGCGCATCATACCATTGCGCCCAGAACCGGCGCACAACCCGACTATCGGATACCAATTCGATATAATTGGCCGGCAACCCGCGAGGGGCCCAGGCGCGAGGCAATAATTGCGCGGGTGAAATAAACCATGTTCTGCTCCTGATGTTTTTCGGGGCATATCCAAAACCTGCTTGGAGTTGAAACAAGATGATCTGGAGTCAGGCGATTGTAAAGGGCAAGCTAACCGGGGTTGGTGACGGCGTATGGTCGGGCGATACGTTCAAGGCATCTGTCATTGAAATCGGCAGGCACCGCATTCAGGGCATACGTGTGGCCAAATGCCTGCTTGACCGCATGGAGACAGGCATGGAAATGGAGTTGCTCATTTGCAGCGCGCATATTTACGGTGTGCGCATAAACAATGTGGTCTACAAGGAAGGGGCGCTGAGGCAGCTTGGCTGGGCTCTTCTTATAGCCGTGGTATTAGGCTGGATATTTGTTCCGCTGGCAGCCGCTTCATTTATATTTGTCAGAAGATATTTCGCAATCTACTCGTTCTAGCGGTTTCATCAAACTGATTGCCAGATTTGTGCGGCGGGTTCAACTAACCAACATTCTCCCGGATAGCCACTCATCCACAAAAACAGACCGCCCGTCGCATGCGGATTGAATGTGTTGAAATAGTTCAATAATCTGCAACTACTTGGCAAACTTACCGAAAGGTAAGGGCGCAAAGTCACCGGCCTAAGGGAGACTATGGTAGCGGGACTGCGGCACGGATGTTCGTCCGTGTGCATGAACCAACTACTCCCTATGGCGTTTGAAGCATCTGCGAAGGGGTACAACATGCGTAATTTTTCTGGAGCTACTGTAGCGGCAACTCCCTGTTGCGGCTCTAATCCCCATGCTTCTGCTGGACATATCCCAGTTCAATATTGCCGCCATGACCGCAGTATCTTCGGTGAGACTGCGTCTTCGCCAAAATTCAACGGGTACCTGAAAATGAAAAATTTAATACTGGCAATCATGTTGATTGCTATTGGTGCCGCGCTTCCCATCGAGGCCTCCGCCAAAATAGACCCCGCCACCCTGGAAAAACAGAGAGCGGAAAATAAAGCCCGGCTGGAAAGAAATGAGGAACTGCGCACTGGAAAAGCAAAAAAAAGGTTCTTCGACAAAAAGGAGGCTGAAACTTACAAAGCACGCACTTTAAAACTCGATGCCATCCCGTCATCCCCCAGGCGACGCGCAAGATAGTACATCAAACAAAGCAATACAAAATAGTCCGCTACGGGCCGGCGCGAAAATCGTAACAGGCACTGCCTCCGTTGAATCGAATCCAACCGCACACTTAAGCACGCCGCCATGTCGTGCCGGCCGCGCTGTCTTCCAGCACGATGCCGGCCTCCAGCAACTCCTTGCGGATAAGGTCAGCCTCGGCAAAGTTTTTGTTTTTCTTGGCGGCAATGCGCGCTTCGATCCGGGCGTTGATCGCGGCGTCATCCAAACCGCCTCCGCTCGTGCCGCCTTGCAAGAACACCTGTGGGTCGCGCTGTAGCAAGCCCAATACACCCGCCAATGCTTTCAGTTGCGCCGCACCGGCAACCGATTGCGTGCGGTTCACCTCGTTGGCGAGCTCGAACAGTACCGCCATCGCTTCCGGGGTATTGAAGTCGTCGTCCATGGCCGCCTTGAAGCGGGCAGCATAGGGTTCGTTCCAGTCCACCCTCCCCCCTTCGATAAGCCCAGGAGATTTGAGCGCCGTATAAAGTCTGGTCAGCGCGCCCTTCGCGTCATCCAGATGTGCGTCGGAATAATTCAGCGGGCTGCGATAGTGGGCGCGCAGGATGAAGAAGCGCACCACCTCGGCATCGTATTTTTTCAGCACCTCGCGGATGGTGAAAAAATTGCCGAGCGACTTGGACATTTTTTCCTCGTCCACGCGCACGAAGCCGTTGTGCATCCAGTAGTTCACGAACTGACCCCGATTTTTCTCGTTGAGCTGCGCGCCCTCGCTCTGCGCGATCTCGTTTTCGTGGTGCGGGAACTGCAAATCCGCGCCGCCGCCGTGAATGTCAAACCGCTGCCCGAGCAGTTTGGAACCCATCGCCGAGCATTCGATATGCCAGCCGGGACGACCCTTGCCCCACTTTGAGTCCCACTTCACTTCATCGGCTTCGCTGTCTCTGGCGCGCTTCCACAGCACGAAATCGAGCGGATCGTTTTTGCTGTCGGTTACTTCGACGCGCTCGCCGGCGCGCAAATCCTCCAGCGATTTGCCGGACAATTTTCCGTAGCCGTCGAACTTGCGCACCGCGTAATTCACGTCGCCGTCCGCCGCCCGGTAGGCCAGCCCGTTGCTTTCCAGCTTCGCGATCATGTCCAGCATTTCCGGCACAAACTGTGTGGCGCGCGGCTCATGGTCGGGGCGCTGCACGCCCAGCGCATCGGCATCCTCGTGCATCGCGGCGATGAAGCGCTGCGTGAGCGCATGGATGGATTCCTTGTTCTCCGCCGCGCGCCTGATAATTTTGTCGTCGATGTCGGTGATATTGCGCACGTAGTTGACGTCGTAACCGGAAGCCTTGAGCCAGCGGTACACCATGTCGAACACCACCATCACGCGCGCGTGGCCGAGATGGCAATAGTCGTACACCGTCATGCCGCACACGTACATGCCGACCTTGCCCGGCACAATCGGCACGAACTCCTGCTTGTCGCGAATAAGCGTGTTGTAGATTTTTAGCATTGGACGAAGTTTTACCCTTGTTCCTTCGCCCAGGAATCCTTGAGCGTCACGGTACGATTGAACACCAGCCTGCCGCCCGGCTGATGGTCGCGCCGGTCGGTGCAAAAATATCCGAGCCGCTCGAACTGGTAGCGCTTTTCCGGCGCAGCCTCTTTCACGCAGCTTTCCACCCAGCCCTGCACCACGGTCAGCGAGGCCGGATTGATGAAATCGAGGAAGCTTTTTTCCTTATCCGAATCCGGCTCCGGTATGGTGAACAAGCGGTCGTACAAACGTATCTCGGCAGGCAGCGCATGTTCGCGCGACAGAAAATGGATCACGCCTTTCACCTTGCGCCCTTCCGGGTTCTTGCCCAGCGTATTGTGGTCGATGCTGCAACGCAATTCGACCACCTCGCCCGCCGCATCCTTCACCGCTTCGTCGCAGCGCATCACGTAGCTGTGGCGCAGGCGCACCTCGCCGCCGATAGTGAGGCGCTTCCAGCCCGACGGTGGCACTTCGGCGAAGTCGTCGGCCTCGATGAACAGCTCCTTGCCGAACGGCACGATGCGTTTGCCTAACTCGGGTTGAGTGGGGTGGAAGTCCGCTTCGCGTGTTTGTGCACCGTCGAAGTTGGTGATGGTGACTTTGAGCGGATTGATGATCGCCATCACGCGCGGCGCACGCAATTCGAGGTCTTCACGGATCGCGCCTTCCATGATCGCCATGTCGACGATGTTCTCGCTCCTGGACACACCGATGCGTTTGGCGAATTCGCGGATGCCTTCCGGCGTGTAGCCTCTACGGCGCATGCCGCTGATCGTGGGCATGCGCGGATCGTCCCAGCCGCTGACATGCTTCTCGTTCACCAGTTGCAGCAGCTTGCGCTTGCTGGTGATGGTGTAGTGCAGTTCCAGCCGCGAAAATTCGTATTGGCGCGGGTGACATTTAACACTCACGTTGTCCAGCACCCAGTCGTACAGCGGGCGGTGATCCTCGAACTCCAGCGTGCAGATCGAATGGGTGATGCCTTCCAGCGCGTCGGAGATGCAGTGGGTGTAGTCGTACATCGGGTAGATGCACCACTGGTCGCCGGTGCGGATGTGGTGCGCGCGGCGGATGCGGTAAATTACCGGGTCGCGCATATTCATGTTCGGAGAGGCCATGTCGATCTTCGCGCGCAGCACCATGCTGCCATCGGCAAATTCGCCGTTCTTCATGCGCGCGAACAGGTCGAGATTTTCTGCCGCCGGACGGGCGCGGTTCGGGCTGCTCTTGCCGGGCTGGGTAAGGGTGCCGCGATACTCGCGCATCTGCTCGGGCGTGAGATCGTCCACGTACGCCAAGCCTTTGCTGATGAGTTCCACCGCAAAGTCATACAAAGCATCGAAATAATCCGAGGCCCAGCGCACTTCGCCGTTCCACTGGAAGCCTAACCAGCGTACGTCGTCCTGGATGGATTGCGCGTATTCCTCGCTTTCCTTTTCCGGGTTGGTATCGTCGAAGCGCAGGTTGCATTTGCCGTGGTAGTCCTGTGCCAGCCCGAAGTTCAGGCAGATCGACTTGGCATGCCCGACATGCAAATAACCGTTCGGCTCCGGGGGAAAGCGTGTGACAATGCTGTTGTGCTTGCCGCTCGCCAGATCAGCATCGATGATGCTGCGGATAAAGTTTGAAATGTGCGTCGGGGAAACGCCGGATTGTGGTGTGCCGCTCATGCTGGATTTTATTGGTTTCAGTTGAATTGGTGTGCTGTCGGGCCGACAAAAATATGCCGTGGATTTTACCCGAAAACACCGGGTGCAGAGGATTGATGATTATGAAATGGTGGGCGAGTTAAAACTGCGGTGCGGCCTTTGCCTCAATCCCGAATCCCTCCCCACGAATCCTCACATAACTATGAAAATGCGCGGTTTTTTTGGTAGAATCCGCCGCTAGCTGAAACTTGCGCACCTAAAGGAACTGAATAACAAGATGAATATGTTCAACCGTTTTTACCGTCATGCCGCTGTGTTTGCCGGCGCGTTGTTGTTGATTGCCAGCCCTGCTGTTTATGCCGATGACGTTCAGGACGCCTACAAGTTGTTTAAACAGGGGCAGCACAGCCAGGCGATGGACAAGGTGAACGGTGTCTTGTCCAGCAAGCCGAAAGACGCGCAAGCGCGCTTCCTGAAGGGGCTGATCCTCACCGAACAGGGCAAGCCCGCCGATGCCATCAAGACCTTCTCGGCTTTGACCGAGGACTATCCGGAGCTGCCCGAACCGTATAACAACCTGGCGGTGTTGTATGCCAGCCAGGGCCAATACGACAAAGCCAAGCAGTCGCTGGAAATGGCGATACGCACCCACCCCAGCTATGCCACCGCACACGAGAACCTCGGCGACATTTATGCAAAAATGGCCAGCCAGGCCTATGACCGCGCGCTGCAACTGGACCGCAGCAACACCGCCACCAAGACCAAGCTGGCGATGATTCAGGATTTATTCTCGGTCAGCAGCCGCGCAAAACCCCTCGAACCGGGCAAAATTGCCGCCGATACGGCCGTCGCCAATAAACCGCAAACCGCTCCAGTAGCGCCTGTTCCACCCGCTGCCAGCGCTACCCCGGCACCGGTTGTTGCCGCCAACCATACCCCCGCCACCGTGGCGCCCACGGCACCAGCAACCAAGGCTAATGCGCCGGCGAAACCGGCGGAACCTGCCGCATCCAATAACGGCGCGGATGTGCTGAAAACCGTCAACGCATGGGCTGCCGCATGGTCGGCCAAGGATGTGAAGAAATACCTGTCCTTCTATGCCTCCGATTTCAAGACCCCGGACGGTGAAAAACGCGCTGCCTGGGAAGCCACACGCAAAGAGCGCATCAGCAAACCCAAAACCATCCATGTCGGCATCAGCAACGCGACGGTGAGCTTCAGCGACGCCAATAGCGCCACCGTGAAGTTCCGCCAGTCATATCAGGCCAAGCACCTGAAGACCTCCAGCAGCAAGACTCTGCTGATGGTGAAATCCGGCGGCAACTGGTTGATCCGCGAAGAGCATTCCAAGTAGACCATGCCATACAAAACGCTGCTCTCTTTATCATTATGCGGCCTGCTGACAGGCATGGCGTACGCTGCGCCGGATTCGCGCAACACCGAGGCGCAGTTGGCGAAAAGCCTGCAAGCCATCAAAAACAACCGCCTCGACATCGCGCTCAACGAAGTGGACAGCCTGTTGCGGGTCAACCCGAATTTCAAGCTGGCCTATCTGGTCAAAGGCGATGTGCTGATGGCGCGCGCCGGAGCGATCAACAATTTCGGCAGCGCAGCCAACGCCCCGCGCGACATGATCGAGGATTTGCGCGCCGAAGCGCGGGCACGCCTGCAACGCGCCGAAACGCACCTCTCCAGCAAGCTTGCCCCGCGCTACCTGTGGAAGCTCGATGCGCAGCAGAAATATGCCATCGTGGTGGACACCAGCCGCTCCACGCTGTACGTGTACGAAAATGTCAAAGGCGAGCCGCGTTACGTGGCGGACTACTACATCACTATCGGCAAGCTGGGTACGGAAAAAGTTTCTGCGGGCGATCAGCGCACGCCTATCGGGGTATATTTCGTAAAAGCCAACTTGCCGAAAAACAAGCTCGCCGACATGTATGGCAGCGGCGCTTACCCGCTCAGCTACCCGAACGAATGGGACCGCAAAAACGGGCGCACCGGGCAGGGCATCTGGCTGCACGGCACCTCCAGCGACACCTACAGCCGCCCGCCGCGCGCCAGCAACGGCTGCGTGGTGCTGGCCAATGACGACCTGGACAAGCTCGCCCCTTACCTGCAAGTCGGCGTCACCCCGGTCATCATCACCAACCAGATAGACTGGGCCAACGAACAAGACGCCGGCGAGCGCGACGCGCTGCTGCAGGAAGTCGAGCAATGGCGCAAGGATTGGTCCAGCCTGAATACCGACACTTACCTCAAACACTACTCGCACAAATTTTCCAGCGACGACATGAATTACGCGGCATGGGCAAAACAGAAGCAGCTGGTCAACAGCGGCAAGTCGTGGATCAAGGTCAACATCTCTAATGTCAGCGTGTTCACCTACCCGGAGCAACCCAACATGGTGGTGGTCAACTTCGAGCAGGACTACAACAGCAGCAACCTGTCCAACCGCATGAAAAAGCGCCAGTACTGGCTCAAGCAGAACAACCGCTGGCAGATCGTTTACGAAGGGGGCGCATAACATGAAACGCCTGTTCACCGCCCTGTTCGCAGTGCTGCTGTGCTGCACGATGCAAAATTCTTATTCTCAAACTCAAGGCAAAAAAATCATGGTCAAACTACACACCAATCACGGCACTATCACATTGAAACTGGACGCCGAAAAAGCTCCGAACACCGTAAAGAATTTTCTGGAATATGTGAACAGCGGCTTTTACAACAACACCATTTTCCATCGCGTCATTGAAGACTTCATGATTCAGGGCGGCGGCTTCGAGCCGGGCATGCATCAGAAGAAAGGCAATGCGCCGATCCAGAACGAAGCGGCCAACGGCCTGAGCAACGAAATTTACACCGTCGCCATGGCGCGCACCTCCGACCCGCATTCCGCCACCGCGCAGTTTTTCATCAACACAAAAAACAACCATTTCCTCGACTACCCGGGGCAGGACGGCTGGGGCTATTGCGTGTTCGGCAAAGTGGTGGAGGGCACCGAAGTGGTGGACGCGATACGCAAGGTCAAGACCGGCAGCAGCGGCGGGCACCAGGACGTACCGAAAGAAGATGTCATCATCACCAAGGCTGAAGTAGTAGTGCAGTAATCACAAAAACGGCGCACCTCGCGCCGTTTTGCTTTTCATGCCCCACTCCTTATTCATCTCCGACCTGCATCTCAGCGCCGACCAGCCGCACAGCATGGCGGCGTTTCAACAATTCATCGCCGCGCTCGCACCGCAAGAACCCGGTCGAAGGGCCGAAGCGCTGTATATCCTCGGCGACCTGTTCGATTACTGGGCGGGCGACGACGACCTGAACGACCCCTTTCACGCGCAGGTGATCGCCTCCCTGCACGGCCTCGCAACGCACGGCACCAGGGTCTATCTGCTGCACGGCAACCGCGACCTGCTGATGGGCGCAGCGCTGGCAGATGCCTGCCAGGCCACGCTGCTGAACGACCCCGCGCTGATCGATCTATACGGCACGCCGACACTGCTCAGCCACGGCGACCTGCTGTGCACCGGCGACACCGAATATCAGCGCTATCGCGCCCAGGTACACGACGCGGATTTCCAGCAACAGTTTCTCGCCAAGCCGCTGGCGGAACGCAAAGCCTACATCGCGCAACTGCGCTCGCTCAGCACGGCCGAGAAACAAAGCAAGGACAGCGCGACCATGGACGTAAACGAAGCAGCGGTCGCCGCGCTGCTGCGCGAACATGGCTACCCGCGCCTGATCCACGGCCACACCCACCGCCCGAAGCGCCATGAGCATATTGTCGACGGACACAGTTGCGAACGCTGGGTGCTGGGTGACTGGAACGACAAGGCAAATGCGTTACGTTGCGACAGCAGCGGTGTAAGGTGGGAAGCTATTTCGGACTAACTTCTGAATGGGCTTCGGTGAATATCTGCTAACAGGGCTGCACTTCGTATTTTCCAAAAACAAACGCCGTTAGGTTGGTGTATCTACAGAAGTGAGGCAAACCCTTTGCCGCTATGCAAAAAACCTTTCAGCTCCTGAGCCTAATGGCCGATGTCCGCCTTGGCTATGTTCAGCACATCATGATCGGTTAGTCAAACATCGTCGTTGCGCTGAACCGTAGCAGCAGATTCCTCATTTGTTTCAGTAATGGATAACCACTTGGCCAGCATCTTTCTAAGTTGCATCAGGTCGGCGGGTTTGACCAGCAACTCATCCATGCCAGCAGCATGACAAAGCCCCACCTCCTCCGCAAGTGCATTCGCTGTCCATGCGATAACCGGTATACGTCGGCGCGACTCCGCGGCTTCGATCTTGCGTATCTCCCGAGCAAGCTCATAGCCGTCCATCTCGGGCATATGGCAATCGGTGATGACCATCGCGAAGCGGCCATCCCGCCACATCGACAGAGCGACCTGCCCATTCTCTGCCGTTTCGGCACGCAGGCCGAGCAGCCTGATCTGATGCGCCAGCAGCTTCTGGTTGATCGGATTATCGTCCACCGCCAGCACCAGCGGGGCACCATCCTCTCTGCTAGCAAGTAGCGGCTTTATACCTCTTTGCCTCACTTCAAGATGCATATTCCGCACGCTCTCTACCGGTGCACCGGAAATGGGCAGTGCGAGTGTGATGCTGAAAATTGATCCCTGCCCCACCTCACTTTTCAGCTCGATCTGCCCATCCATCATCTCCGCCAAACGACGACATATCGCCAGCCCCAAGCCGGTTCCGCCATACATGCGCGCGGTGTCTGCGCTTGCCTGATGGTAGCGCTGGAACAATTGCCCCTGAACCTTCTGTGGAATCCCCTTGCCCGTGTCTTTGACAGAGAAGCGTATTCGATCACCACTCTCGAGATGGCTCATCAATTCGGCGCGCACCTCGATCTCACCATGTTGCGTGAACTTGATCGCATTACTGACGAAATTGTTGAGCACCTGTGAGAGGCGCAGAGAATCGACGATGTAGGCTGAATGAAGCGTGGTATCGGCATGTTGCCAAAGCAGCAAGGTCTTGGTGCTGGCAACACGCGAGTAGGTATTGACGACATCTTGCAGCATCTGCGGGATCGAAGTGGGGTGAGGGGACAGCTCAAGCTTTCCTTCCTCGATCTTAGACCAGTCTAAAATGTCGCTGACGATACGCAACAGCCCCCGGCCGGAATCCCAGGCCGCATCCAGTGTATCGCGCTGCTCGTTGTCAATATCGGTCAACGAAAGCAGTTCCAGCATCCCGAGCATACCGGTAAGCGGGGTGCGAATCTCATGGCTCATGGTGGCAAGGAACGAATCTTTGGCACTGTTGGCATTCTCGGCAGCTATTTTCAGTTCGTTGAGCGTCTGCTCTTTTGCTTTCGCTTCGCTGACATCATTGATCACCCATATTTCACTGCCGGGTTGGTTGTTCGCATCGAGCGATTTGGCAATCAGATGGCTCCAGAACTCCTCTCCATCCTGGCGCAACATCCGCGACTCGACGTTAAATACCCCGTCCTCGGCCAAGCGTTCCTTGGCTGCATCGATCAATGACAGGCCGGTATCTGCAGTACTCAGCAGAGTTTGCAGCGGCGTGGTGATCATGGCATCCGGCGATGCATACCTGAATATTTCAGATGATTTTGGGTTGGCGCGAATGATGCGGCCATCCACTGAAAACACTATTCCAACCTGTACGTTATCGAGTATGGACTGCAGTTCTGAGGTGCGCTGCTGCACCCGTTGCTCGAGTTCTTCATAGACACGAACATTCTCCATAGTTACGGCAGTAATATCTGCGAGTGCTTGCAGCACCTTGATCTGCTCCGGAGACGGAAGATGTTGTGTAGCCCAGTAGTTGCCAATTGCACCGACTGGGTCGATGGTGCGGATCGGCACCATGGCGAGACTGCGCACAAAAGTCGGGCGATAGGCATCGGCCGGAATGCGTGGATCGGCATAGATATCCTCGATCACTGCTGGCTGCCGATTGATCATGGCCCAGCCGCTGATGCAGGCGCTCATTGGGAAACGCTGCCCTTTCCAAAGCGGGCTGACCGCATCTTCCTCGGCATAGAAGCACTTGCCGTTATCGCGCAGCACGAACGTCGCACCGTCGGCGCCCGTCAATTTGCGTGCTGCATGCCGCACGATATCCATTACCGTAGGCAGATCGCGGGCGAGGGAAAGCAATTGCACGACCTCAACCAATTGCTCCATGGCCTGCGCATACCACAGGCTCGGCGTAGATCCTTCCTGATTACCTGAATCGTGGTGTTCGTTCATGGCTGCAGCTCCCGAGAACCGACCATCTCCGCCCGCTTGCAACGGAATACTGGATTTCAGCTTAACACTCTATCAACTGCTATCTGCCCTTACAATAAGCCGAAATATCTATATATTTCGGCCTAGTAATATTGAATGCGGGCCAATTTTGGATGACAGATGAAGTTCCGCTTTTGGCAGCACATTCCCGCCTTTCGCCAGCACCTCATCTGCAATGCACCTACTTCATGCCGCCGCACAAACTCTCGCACGGCACCCCGTCGCCATTGCCGTCCAGCGTCTTGATGCCGCATTGGGTCAGATAATGTCTGGCTTCTTCGCATGAAGCCATCTCGGAACAATATTTTTTGCCGCCGCAGCCGGATGAATTCGCGCCTCCCGCCACGGTCGCTGCTGCGACATGGGATTTGTCGTCCACATTGGGATGCAATTTACGCCACTCCCACGGCGGCATCGGGTCGCTCAAAGCCCACAGGCCGCGCGGTACTTGTTTGGCTTCTTCCTGCAACGAGACCAATTCCTTGTTGCCGTGGAAGTGCGAGTATTCCCATGCCATGCCGCGGCGGATTTGTTCGGCATTCACGTCCAGGCCGTTCAAACCGAGATGCGCGACCATGCGCCCGTATTTGTCCACCGTCTGACTGGACACCTTCACCTGCTTGCCCAGCACCATGTCGGAGAGCGAATGCTTCGAGGTTTCGCCGAAGGTCTGCGCTTTTTCCGGCGCGTCGATTTCGGCCAGCCGGATTTTTACCAGGCCGCTCTTGCGCTGCACCATCACCGTGTCGCCATCCAGCACGATGACCACCTTGGCGGTAAATTCCGCGCCTTGAGCCGCACTGTCCATACAGAGCAACGCCGCACAAATCAGGGGGCGGAGGAAATTCACGGAAGGAAGTTTTTTACGAGGGCCAGACACAGCAGCGCATAACCGGCGGCCAGCAGGTCGTCGAACATCACGCCCAGCCCGCCGTGCCAGTTGCTGTCGAAATAACGTATCGGCGGCGGTTTGACGATGTCGAAAAAACGGAACAGGGTAAAGGCCAGCAGCGCCCAATCGAAACCGGGCGGCGTAAAAAACAGCACCAGCAGGAAAGCCACAATCTCGTCCCACACGATGCCGCCGTAATCGGCCACACCCAGCACTTTGCCGGTAAAGCCGCACGCCCACACGCCGACGGCGAACGCACCAACCAGCAGAAGCAGAAACATCGCATCCGTCAGGCGCGGTGCGAGATACCAGTAGATCGGGAAGGCGGCCAGCGTGCCGAACGTGCCGGGCGCCTTGCGCGCCAGACCGCTGCCGAAGCCGAACGACAGCAGGTGCGCCGGGTGGCTCAGCACAAACTGCAAACCGGGTTTGACGAGCAATTCACCGGAAGTGGTCATAACCGCAAGCCTCGATGTTGAGTGGATTACCCGACGCATCGTGCACGATACAGCCGCGCCCTGCAACAACTTTTCCGATACAGGCCAGCGGCAGGCCGAGCTGTGTTGCGATGTTCAGCAGTTGCGCATGGCGCGCGGCCGGTGCGGTAAAACATAATTCGTAATCGTCGCCGCCGCACAGGATGCATTGTTGAAGCAACTCAACCCCTCCCGGCCTCCCCTTATCAGGTGAGGAGTTAGGCTTCCCCCCTGACAAGGGGGGATTGAGGGGGGTTATGTTCTTCCGCAATACAGCCGAAACCGGCAACGCATCGAACTCGATCTCCGCGCCCACCTGCGATGCTTCGAGAATATGCCCGAGGTCGGCGAGCAGGCCGTCGGAAACATCGATTGCGCTGCTGGCGCTGCCGCGCAATGCCAGCCCCAGCGCCACGCGCGGCTGCGGCTGATGCAACGCGGCAGCGCAAGCGGCGAACTGCGGCGCGCTCAATGCGATGCGGCCCTGCAGATGCGCCAGCGCCAGTGCCGCATCGCCCAGACAGCCCGACACCCAGATTTCGTCGCCGACCTGCGCACCGCTGCGGCGCAACGCCTGCTGTACGGGCACTTCGCCGAAGATGGTCACGCATAGATTGAGCGGCCCGCGCGTGGTATCGCCGCCGACCAGCTCCACACCATGCTGCTGCGCCAGTGCGAAGAAACCTGCGCTGAATTGCGCCAGCCACGCTTCGTCCGCCTCGGGCAGTGCGATGGCCAGCGTCGCCCAGCGCGGCGCGGCACCCATCGCCGCCAGGTCGGACAGGTTCACCGCGAGGGTCTTGTGTCCCAGCAGGAACGGGTCAGCGTCGGGCAGGAAGTGCGTGCCACATACCAGCATGTCTGTGGACACCGCCAGCACATTGCCCGCGCTCGCCTGCAGCAGCGCGGCATCGTCACCCACGCCGAGCAACGCGCCGGGTGTGGCACGGGTGAAATGGCGGCGGATCAGATCAAATTCGGACATGCGGAATCATCCGCTTTATGGCGCACTCTTGGCGAATTCCGGCGCGCGCACTTGCGCCGCCAGTTTGTCGAGCACGCCGTTGACATACTTGTGGCCGTCGGTGCCGCCAAAGGTTTTGGCCAGTTCGACCGCTTCGTTGATGATGACCCTGTAGGGCACTTCGAGGTGTTGCGACAATTCAAACGCACCCAGCATCAGCACGGCGAACTCCACCGGGCTGAGCTCGGCAAGCGGCCTGTCGAGGTACGGGGTGAGCAGCGCTTCAAGGCTGGTGTGCTGGCTCAGCGTGCCGCGCAGCAATTTGGAAAATAATTCCTTGTCGTAGCGGCCGAGGTTTTTTTCGGCGTGGATCTGTTTTTCTATTTGCGCATCGTCGCCCGCCGTGACGCGCCATTGGTAAACCCCCTGCAACGCCAGTTCGCGCGCGCGGTGGCGCGGGCTTCTGCTCGGCGCTTTTTTTACCTCCTGCTCGGCGACCGGGTTGCTCATGCCCGAGTTGCTCATGCCAAGTCACGCAGCAGATTGGCCATCTCGATCGCCACCAGCGCGGCCTCTCCACCCTTGACGTGCATGCGCGCGATGGCCTGCTCGTCGGTGTCGGTGGTGAGAATCGCGTTGGCCACCGGCACCCCGCAGGACAACTGGACTTCATTCACGCAACGCGCCGACTCGTTCGATACCACTTCGAAATGGTAAGTGTCGCCGCGTATCACCGCACCCAGCGCGATCAGCGCGTCGAACTTCTCGCTTTCCGCCATATACAGCAGCACCAAAGGCACTTCCAGCGCGCCCGGCACGGTGGCCAGCGTGATGTCATCCTCGGCCACGCCCTGCTGCACCAGTTGCGCGCGGCACGCGCCGAGCAGGCCTTCGCATACTTCGGGATTAAAACGGCTTTGCACGATGCCGATGCGCAGCCCGCTGCCGTTGAGATTTTTTTCGATTTCTTTCATGTCAGTCCCTCTTAATTTTTATCTTACGACTTAACCTGACAATAGCCCACCACTTCCAGGCCGAAGCCGACCATGCTCGGCATCTTGTGCGGCGTGGCCATCAAGCGCATTTTGCCGACATTGAGGTCGCGCAGTATTTGCGCGCCGATGCCGTAGCTGCGCGGGTCCCAGCGCTGGTGCGTTTCCGGTGCGGCAGCTGCGCGCGCCAGCAAATCCTGCGAAGTTTCGCCGTGGTGCATCAACACCAGCACACCGCATGGGGACTGGCTGATTTTTTTCAGCGCGTCATGCACGCTGGTGGAATGCGAGTGGTCGGTCTGCTCCAGAAAATCCATCACCGACAGCGGCTCGTGCACGCGCACCAGCGTTTCGGCATCGGGGCGAATCTCGCCCTTCAGCAAAGCCAGATGAGTGCGCTGCGTCGTCTTGTCCACATAGGTAAACAAATCGAACAGACCATAAGCCGTCTGCACGCTGCGCCGCGCCACACGCTCGACCAGTTTCTCGTTGTGGCTGCGATATTCGATCAGGCTGGCGATGGTGCCGATTTTCAGGCCGTGCAGCTTGGCAAACTCGATCAGATCGGGCAGGCGCGCCATCTCGCCGTCGTCCTTGAGAATTTCGCAGATCACCGCGGAGGGCGTCAAACCGGCCAGTTGCGCCAGGTCGCAGCCCGCTTCGGTATGCCCGGCACGCACCAGCACGCCGCCGTTCTGCGCGCGCAGCGGGAAAATATGGCCGGGCTGCACGATGTCGGCAGGCCTGGCATTTTTGTCCGCCGCCGCCTGGATGGTACGCGCACGATCCGCTGCCGAAATGCCGGTGGTCACGCCGCTCGCCGCCTCGATGGACAGCGTGAAATTGGTGCCCAGCGGTGAGCCGTTGTCGCGCACCATCAGCGGCAGGCTGAGCTGCTTGCAGTGCGCCTCGGTCAGCGTCAGGCAGATCAGCCCGCGCCCGTGCTTGGCCATGAAGTTGATCTTCTCCGGCGTGACAAACTCGGCGGCAAACACCAGATCGCCCTCGTTTTCGCGTTCCTCTTCGTCCACCAGCACCACCATCCGTCCGGCGCGGATTTCGGCGATGATGTCGTGTATCGGTGCTATATCGGTCATTTCAATCCATCTCTTTCAGCCTGCATCATGCGCTCCACATAGCGCGCGATCAAATCGATCTCCAGATTCACCTTTGTGCCTGCGCGCAACTCTTTCAGCGTAGTCGCCAACAGGGTGTGCGGGATCAGGTTGACGTTGAACATCGCGCCATTTACTTCATTCACGGTGAGGCTCACCCCGTTGATGGTGATGGAGCCTTTTACCGCGATATATTTTGCCAGCGCGTGCGGCGCACGCACGGTGAGCGTCCAGCTTTCCTCCAGGTCGACAAACGAAAGCACCTCACCCACACCGTCCACATGGCCGCTGACCAGATGCCCGCCCAGCCGGTCCGCGAGGCGCAGGGCTTTTTCCAGGTTGACATGCGCGCCCTGCGCTGCCAGCCCGACGGTGCAACTCAACGTCTCGCGCGAGACATCTACCGTGAAAGTGTTGCCGTCTTTTTTCACCACGGTAAGGCATACGCCATTCACCGCGATGCTGTCGCCGAGCTGCACGTCTTCCATGCCGAGCGCTTTGGTCGAAACCGAAAGGCGCAGGCCGCCGTTGCGGTTTTCCGCGCTTGCGATGGTGCCTATATCTGCAATGATACCGCTGAACATGCTTATCCTTTCTTTACCCGCGCCACGATGCGCAAATCCTTGCCGACATGGCGCATGTCTTTCCATTCCAACTCGACACGCTGATCCAGGCTGGTCAATTCACCCAGCTGCGCCATGCCGCGCGCCATGTCGCCGAGCAACTGCGGTGCGAGATACAGCACCAGTTCATCCACCAGCCCGGCCTTAAACAAGGCCCCATTCAACTTGCTGCCCGCTTCCACCAGCACTTCGTTGCAGCCCCGTGCGGCGAGGTCGCGCAGCACGGCGGCAACATCCACCTGGCCATGCGTCTCCGGCAGTACGACGACGCGCGCCCCAGCTTGTTCCAACGCGGCAATCTTCTGCGCATCCTGTGTGGCGGTGTAAATCAAAACCCTTCCCTCTCCCCCAGCACCGCTTACATGAGAGGGGAGTTGTTGCAGCAGGCGCGCGTTCGGCGGCGTTTGCAAGCGGCTATCCACCACTGCGCGCAACGGCTGGTGCGAGGTCCCGATGCCGCGCACATTGAGCTGAGGATCGTCCGCCAGCACGGTGCCGATACCCGTCAACACGGCGCAGGAGCGCGCGCGCCAATGCTGCACATCCTGCCGCGCCGCATCGCCGGTGATCCATTTGCTCGCGCCGTTGTTGAGCGCGGTGCGCCCATCCAGGCTCGCCGCGATCTTGCTTCTTACCCACGGTATGCCGCGTGCCATGCGCGCGAAGAAACCGCTGTTCAATTCGCGCGCCGCCGCCTCCATCAGGCCGCCTTCGACTTCGATGCCTGCCGCACGCAGTTTGGCGATGCCCTGCCCGGCCACCTCGGGGTTGGGGTCTTGCACCGCCACCACCACGCGCGCCACTCCGGCCCGGAGCAGCGCGTCGGCGCAGGGCGGGGTGCGGCCATGATGGCTGCATGGCTCCAGGGTCACATAGGCGGTTGCGCCGCGCGCCGCATCACCGGCTGCTTGCAGCGCATGGACTTCCGCGTGGGGTTCACCGGCGCGTTCGTGCCAGCCTTCGCCAACCACGCTGCCCTCGCGCACCAGCACACAGCCGACGCGCGGGTTGGGGCTGGTGGTGTACAGCCCGCGCTCTGCCAGCCGCAGTGCCTGCGCCATCCATAGGCTGTCTTGCGCGGAGAACATGCCAGAGAACCTGCTTGGCTGCCGCAAGCCGTAAAGTTATGCGCCGTAAACCGGAAACTGCGTGGTCAGTTTTTTCACTTCGCCGATCACGCGCGCGATCACCGCATCGTCTTCCGGCGCGTCCAGCACGTCGGCGATCAGGTGCGCGAGCTTCTCCGCTTCCAGCTCCTTGAAGCCGCGCGTAGTCATCGCCGGACTGCCGATGCGGATGCCGCTGGTCACAAACGGTTTTTGCGGGTCATTGGGAATGGCGTTCTTGTTCACCGTGATATGCGCGCGCCCCAGCGCGGTTTCGGCATCCTTGCCGGTGATGTTCTTGGGCTGCAAGTCCACCAGGAACAAATGGCTGTCGGTGCGCCCCGATACGATGCGCAGGCCGCGCTCATGCAGCACCATCGCCATCACGCGCGCGTTGTCCACCACCTGTTTCTGGTAGGCCTTGAATTCCTTGCTGGCCGCTTCCTTGAACGCGACCGCCTTGGCGGCGATCACGTGCATCAGCGGGCCGCCCTGGATACCGGGGAAAATCGCCGAGTTCAGCACTTTTTCAAATTCCGCCTTGGCGAGAATGAAACCGCCGCGCGGGCCGCGCATGGTCTTGTGGGTGGTGCTGGTGACGAAATCCGCGATGCCGACCGGACTCGGGTACACGCCCGCCGCGATCAAGCCGGCGTAATGCGCCATGTCCACGAACAGGTATGCGCCGACGCTGTCGGCGATCTCGCGGAAGCGTTTCCAGTCGATCACCAGCGCGTAAGCCGATGCGCCCGCCACGATCATCTTGGGCTTGTGCGCCGTCGCCAATGCCTGCACCTGGTCGTAGTCGATTTCTTCCTTATCGTTCAGACCGTACTGGATGGCGTTATACAGCTTGCCGCTGGCATTGACCGATGCGCCGTGCGTCAAATGCCCGCCATGCGCCAGCGACAGGCCGAGAATGGTGTCGCCGGGTTTCAGCACCGACATGTACACCGCCTGATTGGCCTGCGAACCGGAATTCGGCTGCACGTTGGCGTACTCCGCGCCAAACAACGCCTTCAGGCGATCGATCGCCAGTTGTTCGGCCACATCCACATATTCGCAACCGCCGTAATAGCGCTTGCCCGGATAGCCCTCGGCGTACTTGTTGGTCAACTGGCTGCCCTGCGCTTCCATCACCGCCGTGCTGGCGTAATTTTCCGACGCGATCAGCTCGATATGGTCTTCCTGGCGACGGTTTTCGTTCTGGATCGCGTCCCACAATTCCGGGTCGGTATGTGCGATGGTGTTTTGTCTGGAGAACATGGCGGTTATTCCTGAAATAATGAAAGCGGGATAGATGCGAATTCTACCATGTCAGACGAAAAGGCCGCGATGTCCGCCAGCGGTTATTAATTTGCCGCGCCATGATGCGGGTGTTGCCGATTTTAAGTGTTGCGCACCAGCCTGATTGTCTGTTAGATTTTGCCCTGCTGTATTCAACAGCACACCACCAAACCAAACAAAATCAGGGAGAAAATATGTTCAATAAGCAACTCGCGGTATTGTTGGCAGCCGCCGCATTCGTTACACCTATTGCCGCACATGCCGGCGCCCATACCCATGGCGATGCCGCCGTGGCACAAGCTTTCATCAAGGAAATTCAGGCTGACCAGTCCGCCTACGCTGCCGCCAAGGGTGCGGCGTTTTTCCAGAAACTGTCCAAGGGTCAAGAGCCGCGCGCAACCGTAGTGACCTGTTCCGACTCGCGCGTGCACACCAACATGCTCGACAAGACGCCTGAAGGCGATCTGTTCATGGTGCGCAACATCGGCAACCAGCTGGCTACCGCAAAGGGTTCGGTACAGTACGGCGTGAACCACTTGGGCTCTTCGCTACTGCTGTTCATCGGCCATTCCTCCTGCGGCGCGATCAAGGCGGCCGGCGGCGATTACGCGACGCTGGAAGAACCTATCAAGAAGGAGCTGGATACCATCAGCATCACCAAGGGTTCCTCCAACATCGACGGCGTAAAGACCAACGTCAACAACCAGGTTACCGCCGCGCTCAAGGAGTGGGCCGAGCAGGTGAAGGCCGGCGAATTGCTGGTAGTGGGCGCGGTGTACGACTTTGCCGACGACATGAAACAGGGGCCAGGCAAGCTCAACGTCATCAACATCAACGGCGAAACCGACTCCGCCAAGCTGCGCAATATGCCTGCCCCGGCGGCAAAAGCGGCGCAAGAACACGAGCACCACTAGGCTTCACGACAGGATGTAACGACAAAGCCGGCACAAGCCGGCTTTGTCAGTTTGCGCCCCAGGTTTTTCATGTCGACCAGCCTATATGAATGGTCAAGCGCATCAAATATAATCGCGCCACCTCTTGAACAGACGCGCCTCGTTAAGGGGCAATAAAAACATGATCCTGGTGACCGGCAGTGCGGGTTTTATCGGTGCAAACTTTGTCCTGGACTGGCTCGCGCAGCATGACGAAGCCGTTGTCGGCCTCGACAAACTGACCTATGCGGGCAACCTGGAAAGTCTTGCATCCCTCAAGGATGACCCGCGCCACATCTTTGTGCGCGGCGACATCGGCGACGCAGAATTGGCGGGACGGCTGCTGGAACAATACTGCCCGCGCGCCATCATCAACTTCGCCGCAGAAAGCCATGTAGACCGCTCCATCCACGGCCCGGAAGATTTCATCCAGACCAACATCGTCGGCACTTTTCATTTGCTGGAAGCAGCGCGCGCCTATTGGGGCAACCTGACGGGCGAGGAGAAAACCGGCTTCCGCTTCCTGCATGTTTCCACCGATGAAGTGTACGGCTCGCTCGCCAAAGGCGAGCCCGCTTTCAGCGAAACGCGCCGCTACGAGCCGAACAGCCCGTACTCCGCCAGCAAGGCCGCCAGCGACCATCTGGTGCGCGCCTACCATCACACCTACGGCCTGCCGGTACTGACCACCAATTGTTCCAACAACTACGGCCCGTACCACTTCCCGGAGAAACTCATCCCGCTGATGATCGTCAACGCCCTCGCCGGAAAGCCGTTGCCGGTGTATGGCGACGGCCAGCAAATCCGCGACTGGCTTTATGTCAGGGATCACTGCGCGGCGATTCGCTGCGTGCTGGAAAAAGGCAGGCTGGGCGAGGTTTACAACGTGGGCGGCTGGAACGAAAAAGCCAACCTCGACATCGTGCACACCATCTGCACCTTGCTCGACGAACTGCGTCCGCGCCAGGACGGCAAGTCCTACCGCGCACAGATCGCCTTAGTCACCGACCGCCCCGGCCATGACCGCCGCTATGCGATCGACGCACACAAAATCGAGCACGAACTGGGCTGGAAACCTGCCGAAACTTTCGAGACCGGCATCCGCAAAACCGTGCAGTGGTATCTCGACAATCAGGGCTGGGTGAACAACGTACAGTCCGGCAGCTACCGGCAATGGCTTGAGAAGAACTACGCGGGGCGCGGTTGATGAAAATCCTGCTGTTCGGCAAAAACGGCCAGGTCGGCTGGGAACTGCAACGCAGCCTTGCACCGCTCGGCGAACTGGTCGCACTGGAGCGTGGCAGCCGCGAGCTGTGCGGCGATTTGACTGACCTTGATGGACTTGCCCGTACAATCCGCGCCGTGTCACCGGATGTGATCGTCAATGCTGCCGCCCATACCGCAGTGGACAAGGCCGAGAGCGAAGCGGAACTTGCGCGCGCCATCAACGCACTGGCGCCCGGCGTGCTGGCGCGGGAAGCCAAACGCAGCAACGCCTGGCTGATCCATTACTCCACCGACTATGTATTTGACGGCAGCGGCGACCAGCCATGGCGTGAAACAGACGCCACCGCTCCGCTCAATGTATATGGGTCAACCAAGCTGGAAGGCGAACAGCTCATCCGGCAAGCGGGCTGCCGGCACCTTATTTTCCGCACCAGCTGGGTGTATGGCACACGCGGTGGCAACTTCGCCAAGACCATGCTGCGCCTGGTGCAGGAGCGCGACAGCCTTAGCGTCGTCGACGACCAGATCGGCGCACCCACCGGTGCAGATCTGCTGGCCGACGTTACCGCCCACGCCATCCGCGCCGCGCGACCGGAACTGTCCGGCCTGTATCATCTGGCTGCCGCAGGCGAGACTTCATGGCACGGCTATGCCAGCTTCGTTATCGATTTCGCGAGACGCACCAGCATGCCGCTCAAGGTTGCGCCAGACGCTATCCAGCCGGTTCCGACCAGCGCCTTTCCCACAGTGGCCAAACGCCCGCTCAATTCGCGTCTTGACACTGCGAAGCTGCAAAGCACCTTTGGCCTGACCCTGCCCGTGTGGCAGAATGGCGTGACGCGCATGCTTAGCGAAATTCTGGACAAACAACTATGACCCAACGCAAAGGCATCATTCTGGCAGGCGGTTCCGGCACCCGCCTGCATCCCGTCACACTGGCGGTGTCCAAACAGCTCCTGCCGATTTACGACAAGCCGATGATCTACTACCCGCTGTCCACGCTGATGCTGGCTGGAATACGCGACATCCTGGTCATCTCCACACCGCAGGACACACCGCGCTTCGAACAGTTGCTGGGCGACGGCAGCGCGTGGGGGCTGAACCTGCAATATGCCGTGCAACCCTCGCCGGACGGACTGGCACAGGCCTTCATCATCGGGCGTCAATTTATCGGCCACCACCCTTCCGCGCTGGTACTGGGCGACAACATTTTTTACGGGCACTCTTTCCACCAGCAGTTGCAGAGCGCCACCAGCCGCAATCAGGGCGCTTCGATCTTCGCCTACCATGTGCGCGACCCGGAGCGTTACGGGGTGGTGGAATTCGATGACAGCGGGCGCGCCATATCCCTGGAGGAAAAACCGGCACAACCCAAGTCCAGCTATGCCGTCACCGGCCTGTATTTTTATGACAATGCAGTAGTGGATATTGCCGCCGACCTCAAACCCTCGGCGCGCGGCGAACTGGAAATCACCGATATCAACCGCATCTACCTGGAGCGCGGCAAATTAGCCGTCGAGATGATGGGGCGCGGCTATGCGTGGCTGGACACCGGCACGCATGAATCGCTGCTCGAAGCCAGCCAGTTCATCCAGACCATCGAGCATCGCCAGGGGCTAAAGATCGCCTGCCCTGAAGAAATAGCCTACCGCGAGGGGTTCATCAATGCCGCACAGCTGGAAAAACTTGCCGCACCGTTGCTGAAGAGCGGCTATGGCGACTACCTGATGCAGGTACTGGCCGAGAAAGCTATCAAGCGGCTGTAACTAGCGGGATGCTTCCGACTCAATCGCCCGCTGGTAGTACTTGAACGCATCATCGGGCTTGCCCAGCCGCTCGGCAAGCTGGCCTAACGCGGTATAGGCTGCGTGGCTGGGAGATACGCTGATGCTGGCACCCAGATAGCTCTGCGCTTTGCCCCATAATTTCTGGTGCATACACAACTTGCCGAGTGCGAGCAGCAGCCCGGCATCGTCCTTGTGCTGGTTGAGCCACTTCTCCGCCTGTTCGATTTGCGCCACCATGTCGTCTGATTGGCAATCGCCGTACAACGCAACCAGTTCGCTGTCCCATTGCGCGTTCAGGCTATCGGAGAGCAATTGCTGCGCGAGTGAACCGCCGCCGTGCCGGATCAGTGCATGCGCGGCAACAGCGGCAACCTTGCTGCGCCGCTTGAAGTCGGCGGGGATTTTTTTCAGGCAGTCGGCCAGCCCAGCCAAGTCATCCTGCTGGCGGATTTTCTCCAGCCAGGCCTGCTGGCGCAATTGCGCAGCCGCCGTCACATCGATTGCGGCGCGCTTCTCCAACTGCTCCAGCACGTTGAGCACCTCGTCCCAGTTGCCCGCCTGCTGTTGTGCCTTCAACTCCAGCGACAGCGCACCGAGATGACCTTTGACCCCGCTGGCGCGCAGTTCCTGCAACGCATTCAGTGCGGCGCGCGGTTCGCGCTGGTCGAGCATGAACTTGGTGGTTGCCATCAGGCGCATGGTGGCATCGCCCATCGACTTGCCTTCGGCGGCGGATAAATAGGCGTCGCGTTTTTCGTAGTCGCGCAATTCATGCGCCGCTCGCGCCGCGATGATCGGATGCAAGGCGGAGGTGTCGCCCAACTCCATCGCACGCGCCGCCGCTTTTTCCGCTGCTGCATAACGGCCTTCGAAGAACGCGCCGAGCGCATCGTCCAGCAACTCACGCGCCTTGACTTGTGCGCGCTCCAGGCGGAATTTCCGCACATACGCCGGCAGTTGCAATGCGGCGATCATCAGGCGCACCAACCCATAGCCCGATATGAACACCAGCATGGACAAGGCGATGAACAGCGTAAGCGACAACTCGATGCGGTACGGCGGGTAGACCAGCAGCGCGTAACCGGGATTATGCGACGCCGTCACCAGCGCGACGGCGGCGGCAAACAGCAGCAGTATCCAGAGCAAATATTTCATCGCGCCGTCTTTTTGGCGAGATTTCGTTCTGCCGCGTGTTCGTGCGTCAGGCGGTAATTGCGCACGGCCTGCAGGCTCGGGCTGACATCCGGCAATTCGATGCTGACCGGAGATGCCGCAATCTTTTTCAGCCCGGCCAGCATGTGCATGGCTTCATTCGATTTTCCGTCGAAATAGCGCGCCACCCAGAGTTGTGCAGTTTTCAGCTCCTGCCTGAAGCCATCCTCGTCGCGCGACAGCAATGCGAGGCGCGCCGATAGCAGACGCAGCTTGAGATTTTCGCGCAGAAAAAATTCCTGGTTGGGCGGCAGCAGCGGAATCTCGGCCTTGCCGGTATCTTCGATGCGCACCAGCTGCATCGCGTCCTGCCAGATTTCGCGCAGCAATTTTTGCCAGGCTGTTTCGTCTTTTGGCGCAGCGGTTTGCGCCACCACATCCTTCTTCGCCACGCGCTGCTGATAAATCAGCGGCAACTCGTCCACGGCGGCGATCAGGTTATCGAGTTGCAGATTGATGCCGGTAATGTCCACGCTGGGCAATGCGCGCAGCTTGTCCATATCCTGCGCGATGGCCTTGCGCAGCCCGTTGAATGCCGGCCGATCCATGCGCTGCAGGCGGGCATCGGCGCTCTGCATGGCGATCAGCGCGGCCTTCACGTTGGCCGACAATTGCAATTGCTGGCCGGCAATCAGCAGCATCTGCTCGACTTCCGCCAGCGCGGTTTCATCGCGGCTGACCGACAGGTCGTTATACAAAGCCTCCAGCGCGGCGCGCTGGTTTTGCGCCTCGGCGTAGCGCGACTCCATCGCCGCCACTTTGGCGGACAGTTCGCGCACCTCGCCCTGGCTCTGCGTCAACAGCATCTGGTTGGCCTTGCCGGCGCCATCCATCTCGGCGATTTTTTTTGCCAGCTGCTGCTGCATGTCGCCGATCGCGCGATGCCCGTCAATCCATTGCCACAGGAAAATCACCACCAGCACCGCCAGCGTCATCTGCGTGATATTGACGCGCGCCAGCACTGCGGACACCGAAGCCTTGCGTGCCGGGCGCGGCGGTTCGGGCAAGAGCAAATCGTCTTGCCTGCCGTTATCCGGTTGTGAAGTTGGTTCGTTCATGTTGTCCTCTTTTTTCCGCCTTCCGGACTCCATGCTATCAAAGCCGACAGCAATCCGTCATCCCCCGCACCGGTCAGCAACACCTGCCGCCAGCCTTGCCGCCGCGCCAGTCCGGCGATGCGCTCATGCGGCACGAACAGCGGTATGCCGCATAAACTATCGCGTTGTGCGCCACCACCCTGCATCTGCCACAGGTGCTCCAGCGCCTCGCTGCTCGTCACCGTGAGCGCATCCGGTGCTGCCTCCAGCAACGCGGCGACATCCTGCTGCGGCTTGCTGCGCCGGTAACAGGCGGCATATTCCACCGTCGCGCCGCGTGCCCTGAGCGTATCGCCGAGCAGTTCGCGCCCGCCGTCACCGCGCAAAATCAGCACGCGCCATCCGGCGACATCCTGCAATTCCGGCAAGGCCAGCAGGCCCTCGCTGTCGAAGCGCTCGGCGGGCGCGATGACATCTGCGATACCCAGTTCGTGCAACGCTTTCGCGCTGCCCTGTCCGATCGTGGCAACACGCGTTGCACGCGGCAAACCACCCGCAGCGCGGATCGCCGCCATGCCATATTGCACCGCGTTAGGACTGATGAAGATGGTGAGGTCGAATTGGGCGAGGCGGGAAAGTTGTTCGTGCAGCGCCTGCTGCTCCTGCACCGGCGCGATGTCCAGCAGCGGAAACAGCAACGGGATGCCACCCGCCTGTTCGATACTCCGCGCCAGTTGCGCAGCCTGTTCACGCGGCCGCGTGACGGCGATTTTCAATCCGGCCAGCGGTAACTCAGCCATTCAGCGCCGCAAGAATTTCGCCCGCACCTTGGGCCAGCAAGGCGTTGGCAACCCGTTTGCCCAGCGCTTCAGGGTCGGTCATTTCGCCGTCCAATTCGGCACGCACCATGCGCACGCCGTCCGGGCTGGCGACGAAACCGCGCATGCGCAACTTGCCGTTCTGCACTTCGGCAAAACCGCCCAGCGGCACCTGGCAACTGCCCGCCAGCACGCGGCTCATCGCGCGCTCCGCCAGCACGCAGGCGGCGGTGTCGGCATGGTGTAACGGCTGCAGCAGGGCGATCACATCGGTGCGGTCGGTGCGGCATTCGATGCCGAGCGCACCCTGCCCGACGGCGGGCAGACTGTCTTCGCTGGCAATAATGTTACGAATGCGCGCGCCCAATCCGAGGCGTTTCAGCCCGGCGGCGGCGAGAATGATGGCGGCATATTGTCCTTCGTCCAGCTTGCGCAAACGGGTCTGCACGTTGCCGCGCAGCGGCTCGATCTTCAGATGCGGGAAGCGCGCGCGCAACTGGCTCTCGCGACGCAGGCTGGAAGTGCCCACCACGCTGCCCGGCGGCAACGCGGCCAGGTTTGCATATTGGTTCGACACAAACGCGTCGTGCGGGTCTTCGCGTTCGCCGATAGCGGCCAGCGCGAAACCTTCCGGCATGTGCATCGGCACGTCCTTCAGCGAATGCACGGCGAGGTCGGCGCGCCCGTCTTCCAGCGCAGTTTCCAGCTCTTTGACAAACAGGCCCTTGCCGCCGATCTTCGACAGCGTCACGTCGAGAATCTGGTCGCCCTGCGTGGTCATGCCGAGAATGCTGACTTCGGTTTGCGGGTATAACGCGCGCAGCCTGTCGCGGATGTATTCGGCCTGCCACATCGCCAGCGCGCTCTCACGCGAAGCGATCACCAAACGGGAGGGAAAAGGTAATGATGCTGAAGATGCCTGACTCATCGGAATTCCTGAAATTTTATTGGTCATACGCGGCGCATTCTAACATGGCGAGCGGCGCGCTTTAAGCTCGGCGGCGCCTCCACCACATCAGCCCGCCGACCACGGACAGCAGCAGCGGCAAGCCGACCAGAAAGCCGACGCCGATGACGGTGAGCTGCGTTTTGCCGAGCACCAGATTGCTGTCTTTGGCGGCGCGCGGTTGCAGGGTGATGAGGCGCTCTTCGCTGGCCAGCCAGTTCACCATGTTCACACCCAGATCCACGTTGCCGCCGTTGCCGGCGAAACTGTTGGCGAGGAATGCACCGCTGCCGACCACCACGATGCGCTGCTCGCGGTCGTTGACGTTGCGTTGCAGCGCCACCGCGATGACGGCTGGACCGGGGGTGTCGTGCCGCTTGTCGAAGCGCAGTTGCGACACGGGTACATTACCATTGGCCGCATAGCGGCTCACCCAGCCGCGTGCGGCGACTTCCACCAGCACATGGTGCTGCCATTCCTGATTCTCATTCCACATCAACGGGCGCGCAGAAGGGAAGGCGGTGATCAAATTAAAATTGCGCGTGACGGCATGCGGCGGATAAACCGCGCCAAGCGCCCAGGTGGCCGGCGCGTTCATCCCGGTGGATGCAGGATCGACCACGATGCCGGGCGGCAGCAACAGGTCGAGTTTTTCAGCGAGGCGCTCCAGCCCGCGCAACGGCTCGGCGTCTACCAGCCACAGCAAGTTGCCGCCGTGTTCGACATAGCGCAGCAGCTTGTCCGCCTCGCCCGGCATGAGATCGACCTGCGGCTGGGTGATGACCAGCACGCTGGCATTGCGCGGCACTTCCTGCGCCAGCGCCAGATTCAGGCTGGCGATCCTGAGGCCGTTCTGCTTGAGCTTCGCGCCAAACAGCGCGCCGAGGTCATGGTTGGCGATACCGTCCAGCTTGCGCTCGCCGTGCCCGTCCAGATACATCACGGTCTTGTCGCTGCTATGCGCCAGGCGCAGCAGGGTGCCGGTGAGGATTTGCTCGTTGAGCTGGGTGAGGTGCTCGCTGCGCCCGGCGTATTCGACCACCAGCTCGCCGTTGAGCTGAACGCGCGCCGCACGGGTTTTCTCCGGCTCTTTTTCCGGGTCGATGAAGACCAGCTTGATGTCCGGCTTGTAGCGCTGGTAGAGCGATATGAAGTTGCGGATAATCTTGCGGATATCGCCGAGGCGCGCATCCTGCTCGGTGGCATACACGGTGATGTTGACCGGGCCGCCCAGTTGCTTGAGCACTTCCACGCTGCTCTGCTCCAGACTGTTGCTGGCATTGAACGTGATGTCGCGCTGCATGTGATAGCGCGTGGCGAGATAGCCCAGCCCCAGCACGATGCCCAGCAGCAGCAACACGAACAGCAGGTTGCGCAACACCGGGGAAGTAAAAAATTTACGCAGCATGGCTCACCCGTATACGCGGTTATTGTGGATGCGGCGTATCGCCAGCAGCAGGAAGAACAGGCTGAACAGCACGAAGAACGCGGCATCGCCGCTGTCCAGCATGCCGGCGTTGAAACTCTGGAAATGGTTGAACGGCGAGATCAGATGCCACGGCGAGTCTTCCGCCGTTGCGCCGATGTCGGCCAGCCACAGGCCGACCGATGCCGCCAACGCGCCGATGGCGGCGATGACCGGCTGGGTGGTGAGGGCGGAAACATACAGCCCCAGCGCGACATAGCTGGCGGTGAGCAGCAGCAGCCCGAGCATGTTGCTCAACAGCAGGCCGTGGTCGAGAGCCGTGCCGAGCGACAGGGTATAAAGCATCAGCGGCACGGACGCCACCAGCAGAACCAGAAAAACCAACAGGCCGCAAAATTTGCCGAGCACGATATGCAAGCCCGACAGCGGCGCCGAGAGCAGCAGCGCGAACGTGTGGCTGCGGCGCTCTTCGGCGATCAGGCGCATGGTGAACATCGGCACCAGCATCATCAGCAACAGCGCGACGGTGTTGAACACCGGCGCCGCGACCGTGACCGTCACGCCGGGCGGGTTGGCGAGTTGCGCGAGCTGCGGCTGTATTTCCAGGAACGCCTCCAGACGCGCCAGGAAGAACCACGCAAAAATGAATTGCAGCACGGCCAGCATGAACCAGGTCGAGGGCATGGCGAACAGGCTGCGCAGTTCGCGCAGCGCGAGCAGGCGGATCATTCGGAGGCTCCTTCGGGATTATTTTTCGCGGCGGTGATCTCCTCGGTGATCTTGGCAAACACCTCTTCCAGCGTGGCCTGCAGCGGGGTGAGCTGTTCCAGTTGCCAGCCGTGCTGCGCCGCCAGCGCAAGCAGCGCAGCACTGGGATTGGCTTCCGGCGCATGCAGCACGCGGAACTGTGTGGCGGAAATCTGCTCGACGCCGCTGACGCCTTCGATGCTCTCCAACTCGCCCAGCGGCGGCGGGTTGCGCAGGCTGATGAGGAAGCCGGAAGCGCAACCGTATTTCTGCATGCGCGCGCTGGTGTCGCCATAGATCAGCTTGCCGTGCTGCATGATTTCCACGCGGTCGCACAGGCTTTCCACTTCGCCGAGCAGATGCGTGGAAATAATCACGCTGCTGCTGTCGCCCAATTCGCGGATCAGGGTGCGGATGTCGCGGATTTGCGTGGGGTCGAGGCCGACGGTGGGTTCGTCCAGCACGATCACGGCGGGGCGGTGAATGATGGCCTGCGCGATGCCGACGCGCTGCTGGTAGCCCTTGGACAGGGTGCCGATGATCTTCTTGCCGACCGCTTCCAGCCCGCAGCGCTGCACGGTCTGCGCCAGCGCCCCGGCGGCTGCGGCAGACTTCATACCGCGCAGCCGCGCGGCAAACATCAGGTAATCGTTCACGCTGAGTTCGCGGTACAGCGGCGGGGTTTCCGGCAGATAGCCGATATGCGCCTTGGCGGATACCGGCTGGCGCAACAGGCTGATGCCGCAGATCTCGATGCTGCATGCATTTTCTCCGGCACCATCCGGCAGCAGGCAGCCGGTCAGCATTTGCAGCGTGGTGGTCTTGCCCGCGCCGTTGTGCCCGAGCAAGCCCAGCACCTCGCCGCGCCTCAATTCCAGCGACACGTCATGAATGACCCGCTTGCTGCCGAAGCTGCGCGCCAGATGGCGCGCGGAAAGCGTTATTTCGGGAGTGATATTGGACAAAATTCCGTAGCCGTTGCGGTTATGAGTTGGGCTAAATATAACCCAATATGCGGGTACGCATCAAAAAGCCTGTTGTTATGGACCTGCATACCAGCGCCGATTATCCAATGCTCCCAACTTTCCGAAGACGCGTATTTGAAAGGGCTGGCGTTGCGAGTGGAGTCGCAGGGTGCAATAAACGAAGCATATCCGGCCGGTTGATAGCTTGGAGGACAAATACACACTTCCGCTTTGCACCAATCTCCTGCAGGGGCGGCGCGCGCCCTACACCTTGAACTGACCCGCCGCAGCCTGCAACTCACCAGCCAATTTCTCCAGGCGAACAATGCCTTGAGTATTGGATTCCACTGCCGCATGGTTTTCTTCAGACATCTGCGCGATTTTTTCCACGTTGCGCGCAATTTCGGTGCTCGCTACGCTTTGTTCACCCACCGATGCCGCAATGTCGCTCACGCCGTGGCTGGATTGCGTTACCGCATCGCCTGCTTCGGCCAACACGGCCGAGACGCGCCCAATATGCTCCTGCGTCGCCTGCAAAGAACGCAAGCCTGCTTGCACCGTGGCTTCGGCATGGGTGGATTTCTGGTTCAGCAAATTGGTCACGCGGTCGATCTCATTGGCCGACTGTGCGGATTTTTCCGCCAGCTTGCGCACTTCGTCAGCCACTACCGCAAAACCGCGCCCCTGCTCCCCGGCGCGCGCCGCTTCAATCGCAGCATTTAACGCCAGCAAATTGGTCTGATCGGCGATCTCTTTCACTTGCTGGGTCATGCCTGCAATGGTGCGGGTGCTATCGGCGAATTCCTTCACAGAATTGGCGATTTGATTAACCGCTTCCTGCACACTTTGAATTTCGACGACCATCTCAGTCACATTCTTATTACCCTGCTGGGTTTGGTTCAGGCTCTTTTCGGACAGTTTGCGCACATCCTCGGTGTTGGCGGCAACCGAACTGATGCTGACGGTGATTTGCTCCACTGCCGCGGCAGTGGAAGCGGCCGCTTCACTTTGCGCCTGTGAGCTTTGCGCGATTTGCAACGAGGAGGCGGACAGTTGCGCCGCGGTGGTGGATACCGTGTCG
This sequence comes from Gallionella sp., assembly GCA_028714075.1. Lineage (GTDB taxonomy): Bacteria > Pseudomonadota > Gammaproteobacteria > Burkholderiales > Gallionellaceae > Gallionella. The sequence goes on along the minus strand of JAQTMZ010000003.1, from coordinate 31,657 downwards.
GCATGGCCAAGCACTTGCCGGATGATATTGGCAAAACCGTCGATCAGCCCGTTGAATGCCATTGCTGCCTGGCCAATTTCATCCTGCCCATGCACCTTGGCACGCGCACTTAAATTCCCGTCCGCCGACATCTTTACCATCACACCGCGCAGCTCATCAACTGAACGATGGATGCCGCGAATTATGGAAAATCCCAGTGCGGTGCCCAATCCCGCGACAAGCAGAATCAAGGCAATGGAAAGCATGCGTATATTTTTGTAAGTAGCGGCCGAGTCCTCATGCAGCTTTTCGGTGTCGCGTTTTTCCATCTCGATCAACGCATCCAGCGCATCGAACAACGGAGCTTCCAGAGGATCGATATGTTCTGCCTGTAGCCGCTTGATCTCTTCAACATTATTGGCGCGCATTGCCGCCAGGGTCGGCTTGATGCCTTCTTCGACAAAACGCCCGCGTACTTCGGCAAATTTCGCAGCCAGATTTCTGTCCTCTTCATCGGTCAATGAAGTTATGAAGACTTCCCATTGCTTGTCGATTACAGTCTTGTTCTTTACTATTGTCTGAATATAATCAGCCATATTCTGGGGGCGTGCAATCGCTTTGGAGATGCTCAGCCGGTTGCTCATATTTGCTTTGGCGATGGTGTTCAATTGCACAATGGGCACCAATTTTTCGTCAAATGCCGATTCCAAAGCGTTTTCCATCTTGCTGGCAGCATACAGTCCCATCGCGCCGACTATCGCCAACCCTGCCAACATGGCAGCCTGCCAAATCATTAACCGCGTACTGATTCTCATGTTATTTAGCACCACCAACTCCTTAATTTTTACTCATAAGAGCGCCTCTTGAAACGCACGCCACCAGTTTCACACTGGTTTCGGCACCATTTTTACAATCGTGATTACTGGCTACTGTGTAATTCTGCACCCTGAAACATCCGCTCTTTTTGCAATGAAAATTATAAAGAAACTAGGCCGAAATATATAGATATTTCGGCCTAGTTCAAGACAACTAGTCATTTGCACTGAATACCCTAACACAAAGCAACATGGAAGGCGTGAACTCATCCCCCGCATAAACAGCTAATCTTGAGTGACCCAGGCTGCTGCTTGCCTATACAACCACGGGGCCGGCTTCATGCCGCAAGCGGATCACGTCTCCCAACATGTCAGGAGTGCGCTCATCCATTCAGCAATAAATTTTCACCACGTGGCGAGCACAACCGTTGCGCTAGTGAAAATTCAACATTGGCTTGAATCCCAGCTTCCCTTTCAGACTATCCGCGCTGCTCCTCGCTTCACCCTGACTGGCGTACGGCCCAAGGTGAACGCGGGTAAGGCCATCTTTAACAAACACGCTGACCTGTTTGCCGATCTCGCCCAGCTCCGTGCGCATTTTTGCGACAAAGCTGTCTGCCGCTTCCTGTGTTTTGAATGCGCCGAGTTGCAAATAGATATTGCTGCCGGCCGCCGCGCTTGTGGCGGATGGCACGCTGCTGGCCGCAGTTTCAACTTTCTCCAGCGGTTTGCTTTGCACCGGTTCGACTTTGGCGAGAACATTGGTATCGGCATTGGCGGTAATGCTTTCGATTTCCACTTCCGAGCTGCCGTTGCCGATGATGCCGAGTTTGTGCGCGGCTGTATAGGAAAGATCCATCACGCGCTCATGCAGGAACGGGCCGCGGTCATTGACGCGCACCACGACGGATTTTTTTGTGGCGACATTGGTCACGCGCGCATAGCTGGGAATCGGCAGGGTGGGATGCGCGGCGGTCATGGCGTACATATCGTAAACCTCGCCGATCGAGGTGCGCTGGCCGTGGAATTTTTTGCCATACCATGAGGCGATGCCGCGTTCCTTGAAGTTGCCCGGAGCAGTCAGCGGCGTGTAAGTCTTGCCCAGCGCGACATAAGGGCGGTTGGCGTAGCGGTGCAGCGGTTCGCTTCTCGGCACGGCATCGGGAGTCTCGTCGATGTTGGCCGGCACGTCCGCGCCGGGACCATCGCCGGCGAGGTAGCCGCCCGGCGCTGCTGCCGGAGCTGCTGGTGGCGTTGGCGTTGCCGATGTTGCCTGGGCTGTGGCTGAGCCGACCACACGATCTTCAACCGGCGCCGGCGTGCTGCGCGTTTCTACGCTGCGCTGCGGGGTGCTGCCGCAAGCGGCGAGCGCCAGGGTTGCCAGTGTCATAATTGCAATTTGTTTGTTCATGCTTTCTCCTTTGAATAGGCTCTAAGTCTTGACCAGATTTTTGTGCGTCTCAATGCTCATCAGCATACCAAAACCCAGCAGCAGGGTCAGCATCGATGTTCCGCCGTAACTTATCAGCGGCAACGGTACGCCAACCACCGGGAGGATGCCGCTGACCATGCCCATGTTGACGAACGCATAGGTGGCGAAGGTCAGCGTGATGGAGCCGGCCATCAGGCGCGTGAAATAGGTCGAGGCATTCGCGGTGATAATGAAGCCGCGCCCGATCACAAACAAATACAGCCCCAACAAAATCAGATTGCCGAGCAGGCCGAATTCTTCGGAATATACCGCAAAAATAAAATCGGTGGTGCGCTCCGGCAGGAAGTCGAGGTGGGTCTGCGTACCGTTCAGGTAGCCCTTGCCGAGAATGCCGCCGGAGCCGACCGCGATCATGCCCTGGATGGTGTGGTAACCCTTGCCCAGCGCGTCCTGCGACGGGTCGAACAGCATCAGGATGCGATGGCGCTGGTAGTCGTGCAGCATCGACCACAGCACCGGCGCGCTGGCGAGCGCCGCAACGAACATGACTCCCATCACGCGCCAGCTCAACCCCGCCAGAAACAACACATAAAATCCGCTGGCGGAAATCAGCAGCGCGGTTCCCAAGTCGGGCTGGCGCGCGATCAATGCTATCGGCATCAGCAACAGCAGGGCGGCGATGAAATAATTTTTCAGCGTGAGGGTCGCTTCGTGTTTCTCGAAATACCAGGCCATCATCAGCGGCACGCCGATCTTCATCAGTTCGGAGGGCTGAATGGTTGCCACACCGATGTTCAGCCAGCGCCGCGCACCGTGGCTGATCTCGCCGAACAGCGCCACGCCGACCAACAGCGCCATACCGAGCAAATAAATCGGTACCGCGGTGCGCATCAGATAATGCAGCGGCAGATTCGCCACCGCCCACATGCACGCCAGCGCCACGACAATGTTTGCGCTCTGCCCCAACACGCGCGACCAGCTGCCGTCGCCGGCGCTGTACAGGGTCAACAGGCTGGTCAACATCAACAAACCAATACCGAGCAGCAGCGGCTGGTCCAGATGCACCATGATGCGTTGCCAGAACTGGCGCTTAGTCATGCTGATCGTCCTCGCTATCCGCCACGTCGGCCAAAGGCTTCGGCACCTTGCCCAGCAGGTAGTAATCGAGCACCTTGCGCGCAATCGGGGCGGCCGTGCCGCCGCCGTGCCCGCCGTTTTCGGCCAGCACCACCAGCGCGATCCTGGGTTGTTCGGCCGGTGCAAAGGCGATGAACCACGCGTGGTCGCGATGCCGCTCATCGATCTTGCTGGCGTCATATTTTTCGCCCTGTTTCATCGCGATCACCTGTGCCGTGCCGGTCTTGCCGGCAATGTGGTAGGGCGCACCGGCAGCGGCTTGTGCGGCGGTGCCGCCGGGCTGGGTAACCGCCGCCATGGCGCGTTTCACCAGATCGAGATGCGCCGGGTCAATCTGCATGTCGAATTCCAGCTTGGCTTCGATCAGGCGGTTTTCATTGTTGCGCGCACTGCGCACTTCCCTGACCAGGTGCGGCTTGTAGCCGATGCCGTTATTGGCCAGTGTCGCAGTCGCAAAAGCCAGCTGCATCGGGGTTACCAGGTTGTAGCCCTGTCCGATGCCCACCGAAACGGTGTCCCCCGCATACCATTTTTCCTTGTAGCGTTTCATTTTCCATTCCTGCGAGGGCAGCAGGCCGGAGGTTTCTCCTTCTAGGTCGAGGCCGGTTTTCTTGCCGAAACCGAAGCGCGACAGAAAACTATAAATATTGTCTATGCCCAGTTCCGTGGCCAGGCCATAGTAATAGGTGTCGCAGGAAATAACGATGGACTTGAACATATCCACGCTGCCGTGCCCGCCCTTCTTCCAGTCGCGATATTGATGGCTGCTGCCGGCCAGGTTGAAGTAGCCCGGATCGCTGATAGTGCGGCCGGGTGAGCGGGTGTTATAGAACAGGCCGGCCAATGCCATGAACGGCTTGATCGTGGAACCCGGCGGATACTGGCCGCGCAGCGCGCGGTTGTTGAGCGGTACATCGGGCGAATTATTCAGCTCGTCCCAGCTTTGCGGGTCGATCCCATCGACAAACAGGCTGGGGTCGTAACCGGGCTTGCTGACAAAAGCCAGCACTTCGCCATTGTTCGGGTCGATGGCCACCAGCGCGCCGCGATAATTGCCGAATGACTGCTCGGCGATCTCCTGCAATTTCGCGTCGATGCTCAACACCAGCGTGTTGCCTGAAGCCGGCGGGGTACGCGACAGCATGCGCACTGCCCGTCCGCCCGAATCCACCTCGACCTGCTCCACGCCGGTGGTGCCATGCAACTCGTTTTCGTAGCTCTGCTCCAGTCCGGTTTTGCCGATGTAATCGGAGCCGCGATAGTTGGCCGCCATTTCGCTTTCCTCGAGCTGGTCGACATCGGTCTGGTTGATACGCCCGATATAGCCGATCAGGTGCGCGGTCTTTTCGCTGAACGGGTAATCGCGAAACAGCCGCGCCTTGATCTCGACCCCCGGAAAACGGTACTGCTGCGCGGCAAAGCGCGCGACCTCTTCGTCGGTGAGCCGGTTGCGGATCATCAGGGTTTCGGAATTGCGCCGCTCGGTGAGCAGCTTCTTGAAGCGTTTGCGGTCCTTGGGGGTGATGCTGACCAGCGTGGACAGCTCGTTGATCGTGGCCTCAACGTCGGCGGTTTTGCCCGAGTTGATTTCCAGCGTATAGCCGGAATAATTGTGCGCCAGCACCACGCCGTTGCGGTCGAGGATCAGGCCGCGGTTGGGAACGATCGGAACGATGGAGATGCGGTTGCTTTCCGCCAGCGTCTGGTAATAGTCATGGCGCACCGCTTGCAGGTAAACCAGGCGCACCAGCAAAATCCCCAGCAAGGCCAACGCAAAAATAATACTGATGGCCAGGCGCAGCCGGAAATAAAATATCTCGCGCTGATGGTTTTTTAGCTCGACGTACTTGTTCATGTATCGCGCGCAGAGGAATAAATTCGGTATTCGCTGCCGCAACTCTGCGGCAGCCCTCCAAGCCGGTGCCGATTTGCGCTCACCCCTATTGACCCTTATTGTCCGCGCGCATCTGCCGTAACGCCTGGAACATTATACTGAGCGGTGCCCACAGCAAAGTCGAAGTCAGGCAACCGAGAAAGTACGCCCACACCACATAGCCGTTTACCTGCCAATGCACCAGCGCGTACACCACGTAGGTCAGCACAAAGATACCGAACACCTGGGTAGTTTGCCGGCGCAGGTCGAACATCTTCAAGCGATGATGCAGCACCGCACCGCCAAAGGCGAGCAGCGTATAGGCCAGCGCATGCTGCCCGAACAAACTGGCATCGGCCACATCGGCGAGTATCCCCACCATCCACGATAGCCCGATACCGACGCGCAACGGCTTATGCGTACACCAATGCAGCATCACCACCGCAACAAAGTCCGGGCGCAGCATCAGCCAGATCCCCTCCCATGGCAACCCGTTCAGGAACAGCGCGACCAACACGCTCACCAGTATGAAGGTAGTGCTGATCGGGCGCTGAATTTCCGGGCTGTCGGAGGCAATGTAGGGCATTTACTTTTTATGCTTCATCTTTAAATTCTGCGTTGTGCCGGTTACTGCGGGCTCTTCAGGCGGGCGCTCCGGCAGCTTGGGCAAATCGGACAAAACCAGCAAATAACGATGTTTGTCCACCCCGGCCACCGGCAGGCAGACAACACGCGCAAACGGATAAGCCGCATCGCGTTCGATCTTGACCACCTTGGCGACCGGGATGCCCGGCGGATAAATGCCGTCTATCCCCGACGTTACCAGTACATCACCGTTCTGGATGTCGGAACTGATCGGCATGTAACGCAACGACAACTGGCTGGTATCGCCCGCACCGAACACAATGGTGCGCAAGCCGTTGCGCAGCACCTGTACCGGTACGGCATGATCTTTTTCGGTAATCAGTGTAACTTCGGAAAGCCACGGGTAGACGCGTGTGATTTGCCCGACGATACCGATATCGTCCATCACCACTTGCCCGGCATGCAAACTGGTATCTGCGCCTTTATTGATCAGCACGCGGCGCCTGAACACATCGCGCTCCGTATACACAATTTCTGCCGGTTGCGCATTGAATTCGCTGCGTTGCGGCAGCGCCAGCAAATTGCGCAATTGCTGGTTTTCCTGTTGCAATGCCTGCCATTGCGACAACTGCGCCGCATCGCCCTGATGCTGCCGGTGCAATAATTTATTCTCTTCTACCAGGCTGCGCTGCGTAATAAAGAAGTCGCCTGCCTGCTGCCACAATACCCCTGGCAGGGTCGCCAGTCGCTGTATCGGCGAAACCAGCACGGATAATGCGCTGCGCGTGGATTCCAGATAGCGGTAGCGCGCATCCACGAATAACAGCAAGAGCGAAAGTACCGAGAAAAATACCAGCCGCACCGCAGGGCTGGGGCCACGATTGAAAAACTGGAAGGATTGCGTGTTTTCCATTTTTTGGCAGGGAGCAGGAAGCAGGGAGTGGGTAGTAGAAAAAACTGCTCTCCTCCACTACCCACTCCCCATTTTCTACTCCCCAGAAATGATTATTCTGTCGTAAAAATGTTGGTTGATTTGTTATCCATATTTTCCAGTGCGCGGCCCGAGCCACGCACCACGCAGGTCAGCGGGTCTTCGGCGATCAGCACCGGCAAGCCGGTTTCCTCCATCAGCAAACGATCCAGATCGCGCAGCAGCGCGCCGCCGCCGGTCAACACCATACCCTTGTTGGCAATGTCCGCGCCAAGTTCCGGCGGGGTTTGCTCGAGGGCGGTCTTGACCGCGCTGACAATGCTGTTGAGCGGGTCGGTCAGTGCTTCGAGAATTTCATTGCTGGAAATGGTGAAACTGCGCGGCACGCCTTCCGCCAGATTGCGCCCTTTCACTTCCATTTCGCGCACTTCGCTGCCGGGGAAAGCGGAGCCGATGGTTTTCTTGATATGTTCGGCGGTAGTTTCGCCGATCAGCATGCCGTAATTGCGCCGGATATAGTTGATGATGGCATCGTCGAATTTGTCGCCGCCGACGCGCACCGAACCGGAATACACCGCGCCGCCCAGCGAAATCACGCCCACTTCCGTGGTGCCGCCGCCGATGTCCACCACCATCGAACCGGTCGCCTCCTCCACCGGCAAGCCTGCGCCGATCGCCGCCGCCATCGGCTCTTCGATCAATTCCACGCGGCGCGCACCTGCGCCCACTGCGGATTCGCGGATCGCACGGCGCTCCACCTGGGTGGAGCCGCATGGCACACAAATCACAATGCGCGGGCTGGGGCTGAAAATGCCGGCCTTGTACACCTTGCGGATAAATTGTTTGAGCATTTGCTCGGTGACGGTGAAGTCGGCGATCACGCCGTCCTTCATCGGGCGGATCGCGGTGATGTTGCCCGGAGTGCGCCCCAGCATCTGCTTGGCGGCCAGCCCGACCTGCTGGATTACTTTCTTGCCGTTCGGCCCGCCCTCCTGGCGGATCGCCACCACCGACGGTTCATTCAGCACGATGCCTTGCCCGCGCACCCAGATAAGCGTATTGGCAGTACCGAGGTCAATCGCCAGATCGTTGGCAAAGTAGCCGTTCAAAAATCCAAACATGTTCAGTCCCTGATAGTCGAAGAGGTTCGGGAGCCTCTAAAAATTCAGCGTTCGCCCAAACGCAAGGCGCATAAAAAATTTCGCCGCGCCACATATGTACAATATGCGAGCAAGAAATTTTTTCCGCAACCCAGCAGTTGGGAGGAAGTGTGAATTTTTAGAGGTTCCCGTGCGTCAATAAACCCCTTTATGATACCCTATTAGGCTTATTTCAATAAAGTTTTTACTATGTCCCCTACTATGTTTTTGGCCAATGCAGATGTCCGGAAAGTCGCCCGCTTGGCGCGGCTGGCGATGGACGAAACGGAAATTGAGGCGGCCCGCACGCAATTGTCCGGCATTTTTGCCCTGATTGCGGAAATGCAGGCCGTCGATACCCAAGGCATCGCGCCGATGTCGCATGCCCAGGACGTGGCGCAGCGACTGCGTGAAGATATCGTGACGGAAGCCAACCAGCGCGAGCTGTTCCAGTCCATTGCACCGCAAGTCGAGGCCGGGCTGTATCTCGTTCCACAAGTCATCGAATAGCCCGAATCATGCTTAATTCCAGTTTGCAGCAACTCGGCAGCGCGCTGCGCGCCAAAAAAATCTCCAGCGTCGAGCTGACGCAGCTTTACCTCGACCGCATCGCCGCGCTCAATCCCGCGCTGAATGCCTATATCACCACCCACGCCGAGACCAGCCTGGCGCAAGCGCGTGCGGCGGATGCGCGGCTGTCCGGCGGCACTGCGCAAGCGCTCACCGGCATACCGATAGCCCAGAAAGACATCTTCTGCGCCAAGGGCTGGCGTACCACCTGCGGCTCGAAAATGCTGGAAAATTTCGTCGCGCCCTACGATGCGCATGTCATCGGGCAATTCAACAGCGCGGGTGCGGTAAACCTCGGCAAGACCAACATGGACGAATTCGCGATGGGTTCGTCCAACGAAACCTCGTATTTCGGCGCGGTAAAAAACCCGTGGGATCAGAACGCCGTACCCGGCGGCAGTTCCGGCGGTTCGGCCTGTGCGGTGGCCGCGCGGCTGTGTGCCGCCGCGACCGGAACCGACACCGGCGGCTCGATACGCCAACCCGCCGCACTGTGCGGCATCTCCGGCCTCAAACCGACCTACGGCACGGTGTCGCGCTACGGCATGATCGCCTTCGCCTCCAGCCTCGACCAAGCAGGCCCGATGGCGCGCAGCGCGGAAGATTTGGCACTGCTGCTGAACACCATGGCCGGATTTGACGAGCGCGATTCCACCAGCCTGCAACGCGACAAGGAAGATTACGCGCGCGACTTGAGCAAGCCGCTGACAGGCCTGCGCATCGGCTTGCCGAAAGAATTTTTTGCCGAAGGCCTGAGCAGCGATGTCGGCAAGGCCGTCGAAACGGCCATCGCCGAATACAAAAAACTCGGCGCGTCCATCGTCGAAATCAGTCTGCCGAATTCAAAACTGTCGGTTCCGGTGTATTACGTATTGGCTCCGGCGGAAGCGTCGAGCAACCTGTCGCGCTTCGACGGCGTGCGCTACGGCTACCGCGCGCCGGACTACACCGACCTCGCCGACATGTACGAAAAGAGTCGCGCGCAGGGCTTCGGTGCGGAAGTAAAACGGCGCATCATGATCGGCACCTACGTGCTGAGCCACGGCTACTACGACGCCTATTATTTGCAGGCGCAGAAAATCCGCCGCCTGATCGCGCAGGATTTCACCGATGCGTTCAAACAATGCGACATCATCATCGGGCCAACCAGCCCGAGCACCGCGTTCAAGCTGGGCGAGAAGGGCGACGACCCGGTGCAGATGTACCTGTCCGACATCTACACCATCGCGGTAAACTTGGCGGGACTGCCCGGCATGTCCATCCCGTGCGGCTTCGGCGCGGCCAATATGCCGGTGGGCTTGCAGATCATCGGCAACTATTTCGCCGAGGCGCACATGCTGAATGCCGCGCACCAATATCAACTGGCGACCGACTGGCATGTTCGGACTCCAAATGGAATTTGAAAAGACAATAGCCACAGAGATCACAGAGCACACAGAGAAAATCCTCTGCACACTCTCTGCGATCTCTGTGTTCTCTGTGGCAAAAAGGGGTTAGAACCATGCAGTGGGAAATCGTTATCGGGCTGGAAGTGCACGCACAGCTCTCGACCAGCAGCAAGATATTCTCCGGCGCTTCGACCGCGTTCGGCGCGGAGCCGAACACGCAAGCCGATGCGGTAAGCATCGCGCTGCCCGGCGTGCTGCCGGTGCTGAACAAGGGCGCGGTGGAACGCGCCATCAAGTTCGGCCTCGCCGTCGGCGCGCACATCGCGCCGCACTCGGTATTCGCGCGCAAGAATTACTTCTACCCCGACCTGCCCAAGGGCTACCAGATCAGCCAGTTCGATTTGCCGGTGGTCGGCCAGGGTGCGCTGACCATCCAGGTCGAGCCGCTATCGGGTAATGCGAAGCCCTACGAAAAAGTGGTGCGCATCACCCGCGCCCATCTGGAAGAAGATGCCGGGAAATCGCTGCACGGCGACTTCCACGGCATGACCGGCATCGACCTCAACCGCGCGGGCACACCGCTGCTGGAGATCGTTTCCGAACCGGATATGTGTTCCGCTGCCGAAGCGGTGGCGTATGCCAAAGCCCTGCATTCGCTGGTGCGCTGGATCGGCATCTGCGACGGCAATATGCAGGAGGGTTCGTTCCGTTGCGATGTGAACGTGTCGGTGCGCAAGACTGGCGCACCGCTCGGCACGCGCCGCGAAATCAAGAACCTCAACTCGTTCAAATTTATGCAACAGGCCATCGATTACGAGGTGCAATGGCAGATCGGCACGCTGGAAAACGGCGGCAAAATTCAGCAAGCCACCATCCTGTTCAACCCGGATACCGGCACGACCCACGCGATGCGCAGCAAGGAAGACGCGCATGACTATCGCTACTTTCCCGATCCCGATCTGTTGCCGCTGGACATCACACCCGCGATGCTCGAACAAGTGCGCGCCACATTGCCTGAACTGCCGCAAGCCAGGCGCGAACGCTACACCAGCGAGTACGCACTCTCCGCCTACGATGCCAACAGCCTCACCGCATCGCGTGAGATGGCGGATTTTTTTGAGGCCGTTTTGGCCGAAATGTCTCCCTCTCCTCAATCCTCTCCCGCAAGCGGGCGAGGAGGCGAACGAGAAAATCAATCTTCTACCTCTGCCAAGATGTGCGCCAACTGGCTAATCGGCGAAGTCAGCGCGCAATTAAACCGCGATGGACTGGAAATGACGCAGTGCCCGATCACGCCGCAGCAACTCGGCGGCATGTTGCAGCGCATCGCGGACAGCACCATCTCCAATGCGGGTGCCAAAGACGTGTTCCGTGCAATGTGGTCTGAAGGCGGCGATGCCGATGCCATCATCGAAGCCAAAGGACTGAAGCAAGTTTCCGACAGCGGGGCGATCGAAGCGCTGGTGGACGAGATCATCGCCGCCAACGCGGACAAAGTTACCGAGTACCGCAGCGGCAAGGATAAGCTGTTCGGCTTCTTCGTCGGCCTGGCAATGAAAGCCAGCAAGGGTAAAGCCAACCCCGCGCAATTGAACGAGATCCTGAAGCGGAAGCTTTCCGGTTGAATCAAGCCGCCCTGCGAAATACGCTACAATCCGGCGCTCTGAACGGGGATCGCGCGCAATTTTGTTGGGTTGCCGCTTTTCAAGCTGAATATCCTGCCTGGCATGGTGCTCTGTTTCACATATGAAATTCACATTAAAAAACTTTCTGTTGGCCTTTTCATTTGCCTGCCTTGCACCGTCCGCAGCGGCGATGTCGTTGGGCGAAGGGCAAATGGTCAGCCGCGTCGGCGAACCTTTTTCGGCCAACATTTCCTTGGTGGGCGCTTACGATAAAGACGTCAAGTTCTACCAGGTAAGAGGCAGCGAATGCCGCTCGTCATTGATCGGCAGCACACCTGCCGGATGCGGTTCGGTTTATGAAAAACGCTTGACCTTCTTTATCAAGAAAAAACCGGACGGGCAATATTTTCTGCGGGTAGACGGCGAAAGAAGCGAGGATTTCTTTTATCGCCTCATCATCAAATATAGGTCGCCATCCAGCGGCCCGGTTTACAAGACGTTTGATTTCCTGCCTGAATTTAAGAATAGCAACGACACGCCAACCGAAACATCAAATGGCGACGATGTCACCGTAAACACCTCCGCACCGTCGGGCAAATATGGCGTCATCATGGGAAATGTTGTTGAAATACCGGGCAACATTGAAGACAAACCGGTGCCGCATGAACCGGCAAAAGCCTCTCCCGGCAAGAGCAAAAATCTTCCGGCTGAAGTAAGCGCAACCGATGCAAAGAAGGTCGGACATACAAAACGCGACAAATCCGATGCTTCGGCCAAGCGGGTAGCGAAAGCAAAACGGCAGACAAATAAAGCAGCGGCGCCGGAATTGCTGATCAAGAAGGAAGGCTCGTACGCCGATGAGATAATCGCGCTTCAAAAAGAGAACGATGCGATCGGGCAACAAATTGCCATGCTTGAGAAACAAATAGCCTTGCTCAAGGAAGTGGAAAGGCTAAAGACCCGGCCCGGCGCAGCTTCAGCCCCCGCAGTAACTTTGGAGATGACGCCTGCCCTTCATATCCCGGCAAGCAGCCCGGTTGCTGTGTCTGCTCCTGCGGCATCCCCCGTAAAAATTCCCGCGCAAATCACCCAACAGCCGGACGCTGGCAGCACTACCGTATTGCGCTGGAGTTTAATTGCCGTTATTTTGCTGTTGCTGGCATTGTTGTGGTTTTTATACCGGAGGCAAAAAAATTTGCTCCGCCAATACAGCCTTGCCGAATTTAAATCAGCTATGGTTTCTCCGACCTCCAATGATGACAGCAAATACCTGGACTTGATTAACGAGTTCCCCAAAAAATAATTGGCGGGCAAGGTAAAGGTACGGCAAATCACTGCATCGGGCTGGCGGCCTGCTTCGGCTAAAGGTTCATTGGCGTAGCCGCACTCAGCGCGCTGCCAGATTAAACCGCATGATGCGATAAAACCCCGCAAAGCAATAGCCGACGCAGGGCTCACCGTCCAACGCTTTGCCATTTTGCTTGAGCGCCCCGCTTAATTTCGCCGCAACATCTTCCCGCCAAAACTCCGGCAGGAAGGGTTCAAGGCGGCCAAGCAGCCAGCGGAATGGCGTGAAGCGATACAGCCAGTGGCGCTGCGGGGTTGCTGCATATTCGGTGATCAGCACCGAGCCGCCCGCGCGCACCACGCGTGCAATCTCGGCATAGGTATTATGGCGCGCATCGGCAGGCATTTCGTGAAACAGAAAAAACACAATCACTTGATCAAACGCATCGTCGCGGTAGCCAAGGCATTCCGCATTCATGCGCGCCAGATGGCAGCGGTTCGTGCCGTGCATGGTTTTGCGCCGCGCCAACTGCAACTGTCCTGTTGCGACATCGCACAAGTGAACTTCATTGCATGTGCCGGACAACAGCGCGGGAGTGAGCTTGCCGTACACGCAGGTCAGTTGCAGTATCTGCGCGGCGGGATGGCCCTCGACTTGCGCCAGCGTGCTTTTCAGCAACTTGTCGTACTGGCCGAACAGAATGGCGTTAATGACGGGCTGATGATCGAAGAACCAGATGCCCCAGCGCCACAGGTATGCCCACCAGTAATAACGCGCCAGATACTCCGGCACGCCGTCGAGAAATTTCTGGTACAGGCGCATGCCTAGCTTGGTTTGCGCGGTTTGTGCGGCGCCTTGGCGAGCAGCCGGTCATATAGCCAGCGCGGCAACAGCTTGAGCACGCGTCCGGCCAAGCCCATTTGCCACGGGATCACCGTAAATGCGGTTTGCCTTTCAATGGCGCGTACCATGCGTTGTGCCGCTTCATCCGCCTCCAGCAGGAACGGCATCGGATAAGGGTTGACGGCGGTCATCGGCGTCTTGATGTAACCCGGGCAGATCGTGACGACCTTCACCCCGCTGCCATGCAGTTCGACGCGCAGGGATTCCAGATAGGAAATGGCGGCGGCCTTGGAGGCCGCATAGGCACCCACCCCCGGCAGGCCGCGAAATCCCGCCACGCTGGCGATGCCGACCAGTGTACCTTGGCGCGCCGCGCGCATTGCCGCGAGGAAAGGCTGGAAGGTTTGCACCATGCCCAGCACATTGGTGTCCATTACTTGCCGGAACGCTTCCAGATCTTCGGCATATTCGGTGAGCGTGCCGACACTCACGCCGGCATTGGCGATCACCACGTCCGGGCATCCGACACGCCTGATGAAATCGCTGGCCGCATCCTGTACCGCAGGCGCATCACGTACGTCCAGCGCGTAGCAGGAAACCTGATCGGGAAATTCTGCGGCAAGGGCTTGCAGCAGTGCGCCGCGTCTTGCGAAGGCGGCGACGCTGGCGCCGCGCTCAAGATAATGGCGCGCCAGAGCCATGCCCAGACCGCTCGACGCGCCGGTCACCACCACTTTCAGGGGCATTAGTGCTTCGCTTGTTCCTTGGGCTTGCTCTCTGCCGTTGCGGCGGGGTGTTCCTTGCGCGCCATCGCAATGACTTCGTTCAGCACGCGAATGGTTTCTTCCGGTTGCAGGCCGGTGATGAGATATTTGCCGTCCACGATCAGGGTCGGCGTGCCGGTGATGCCGTAGCTGCGGATCATTTGCTTGGCGCGGGTCACCTTGCTTTGCATCGAAAACGAGTTGTAAGCCGCCGAGAATTTCGCGCGATCCACGCCGTGCGGCGCGACAAAATCGAGTATTTTGGCTTCGTCGCCCAGCACATCGTTATCCACGTTCCATGCCTTATACAGCGCGTCATGCAACTGGTGTTGCTGCCCCAAAGATTCGAGCGCGTAGAAAGTGCGCGCCATCGGTTCCCACGAATCGCGGAAAATGGTCGGGACATAAACCAGTTCCACATCCTTGGGCATGGTTTTTTCCCATGTGCTTATATGCGGATGCAAATGGAAGCAATGCGAACAGCCATAAAAGAAGAATTCCAGCACTTCGATTTTTTTGGTGCTGGTCGGTTGCGGCGGAATCAACTTGTAATCCTTGCCCTGCTCCACTGCGGCGACAGCCGCGCCGCTGATAAATAAAATGGCTGCAATAAACAAATTCTTAAGCTGGTTTTTCACTTATCGCTCCTTGTAATAAAAATGAAGGCTGAGGTACCGTACCGCTACCGGGTAGGAGTGGCATCCACCCCGTTTTGTTTCAGCAAAATGCGCGCGCTGTTCATCTCGCCGGTATTTTTGTATGGCCCGGAACGCACTCGGTGCCACACGCCCTTATCCGGGATAGTAACGGTTTGAATGCTGGTTTCGACACCCAGCATGGCCAGCCTGGCCTTGAGTTTTTCCGCGTCATCGGCATTGGAAAATGACGCGGCCTGCAAGAAAGACGGTTCGTTGGCGGCAATCGGTTTGCTATCAGATGCCTGCGGCTTGTCGACCGCAGGCTGCGGTTTGGCCGCCTGCGCTTTATCGGCGGGCTTGGCCAGTGCCGCAATAGGCGCATCCTGCTTGTCGGTCAGCACTTTGTAAAACTCGAAACGCGGCTTGCCGTCGCTCACGCCGGAAGCTGGCGTGGCCGGCTGCACATCGGATACCGCGCTTGTGGCGGGTGCCGCCAGTTTTTCGGCAACTGGCGGCGGCTTGCTCACCACCTGCTCTTTTTGCACGAACGGGCTGGGCGATTTCATGATGTACCAGGCCAATCCGGCGGCCATGCCGACGCCGATTACCATGCCGACGAGAATGCCGGTCAATAACGGGCTGCTGCTCTTGCGCGGCGCGGCGGGTTTGTTGCCTGTATTTCTGCTCATATTTTGCGTTCCTTTTCGTTACATTTTGTCCGGTGCGCTGACACCCAGCAGCGCCAGACCATTGTGCATCACTTGTGCGGCTGCGCAGATCAGCGCCAGACGCGCCAGTTTGACCGCTTCATCTTCGACCAAAAAACGTGACGCATTATAGTAGCTGTGGAAATCCGCCGCCAAATCCTTCAGATAAAACGCGACCAGGTGCGGCGCGAGTTCCGTCGCGGCATTCTCGATCACCTGCGGATAATCGATCAACTGTTGCAGCAGCGCGGTCTCGTATTCGCTGTCCAGCAGGCTGACATCCGCGTGCAGCAACGCCAGCCTGTCGCCGCCCCATTGCGCCAGCACCGCGCTGATGCGCGCATGCGCATACTGGATGTAGTACACCGGGTTGTCGTTGCTCTTCGATTTTGCCAGGTCGATATCGAATACCAGCTGCGAATCGGGATGGCGCGCGGCGAGGAAATAGCGCGTCGCGTCGCAACCCACTTCGTCGATCAGGTCGCGCAGCGTGACATAGCTGCCGGCGCGCTTGGATATTTTCACCTCCTGGCCGTTGCGCAACACCGCCACCATCTGGTGCAGCACATAATCCGGCCAGCCTTGCGGAATACCGGCGTCCAGCGCCTGCAGACCCGCCCTTACCCGCGTGATCGTGCTGTGGTGATCCGCGCCCTGCTCGTTGATGACGCGCGTAAAGCCGCGCCGCCACTTGTCCAGATGATAGGCCACGTCCGGCACGAAGTAGGTGTAAGTGCCATCGGACTTGCGCATCACCCGATCCTTGTCGTCGCCGAAAGCGGTGGTGCGCAGCCACAGCGCGTCGTCCTGCTCGTAGGTGTGGCCGCTGGCGATCAGCCGGTCGACCACCTCCTTCACCTTGCCGTCGGTATACAGCGCGGACTCCAGCGAGAACACATCGAAATTCACGCCGAACGCGCGCAGGTCGAGATCCTGCTCGCGGCGCAGATAGGCCACCGCAAAATGGCGGATCGCCTCGGTGTCGTTCACATCGCCGCAGGCATGCACATGCTGGTCGTCCGCTTCCACGGTCTCTTGCGCCAGATAGGCCTGCGCGACATCCGCGATGTAATCGCCGCGATAGCCCGCTTCCGGCCACGAAGGATCCTCCGGCGTGATGCCCTTGCAGCGCAACTGCACGGACAGTGTCAGGTTGTCGATCTGCACGCCCGCGTCGTTGTAGTAGAACTCGCGCGTCACGACCCAGCCCGCCGCATGCAGCACGTTGCACAGGCAATCGCCGACCGCCGCGCCGCGCCCGTGCCCGACATGCAGCGGCCCGGTCGGGTTCGCCGAGACGAACTCCACCCCCACCTTGCGCCCCGCGCCGACATGCACATGGCCGTAGCCCGCACCGGCCTGCAACACGCTCCGCACCACGCCCTGTTTCGCGGCAGTGGTGATGAATACGTTGATGAATCCCGCCCCGGCGATCTCCAGCTTCCCCACAACATTGGATTCCGGCAACGCCGCGATCAGCGCCTTGGCAATGTCGCGCGGCGGCTTGCGCAGCGGCTTGGCCAGCTGCATCGCCAGATTGCACGCATAATCGCCATGCGCGGCCAGCTTGGGGCGCTCGATGAGTATCTCGGTTTCTGCTGCGTCGGGAGCAACCTCGCGCAACGCCTGCGCGAACAATTTGGAAAGATGGGATTTGAAATTCGATACGACGGACATGAAGCGGCACCTTTAAAGAGGCGCGGATTATAGCATTTGAGGATTATTCGGCTATCTGTGAACTTACCCATAGATCAAACCGGGAATTCATCTGATAATTTACTCCGATCCATCGCTGTCAGACAAACTTGTCATACGCTGCCCCGGCCCGCTGTTCACCGAGTACAGCCTCGAAACGTTACAGAAGGCCAAGACTCGAATGCAACCTTCTCCTGACGTGGATTTAGCCGGAGCTATAGCGTGAAATTGGCGCGGCCGCCCCCCTCTGGCATACGGGATCCGGCACCTTGATGTGGTAGTTTGTAAGGCGATCTTCCAGATAAACGCGGTCTGCAGCCGGTTCAAACATAACAAAAGTAATACCAGTCCTGAAGCATAAATGATCCGCATCATGGATGGAGTAGGACACTGTACCGCGAAGCGCCAGAACTTTCGGTGCGCATGGTGCAGTCAATGTAGGTATGTAAATGTTTAGCGTTACGCTGGCACCCGGATTAATGCTGAGCTCATTCAGGATTGCTGTCCCATGCAGGGAAATATCCTTGACTCTTCCGTAGTGAAAATCTTGGCCTTTGATGGCGATGGCAGCTCTCCATGAAGCCTTATAACGAGTTTCATTACGATGTTCCTTGATACCTTGTGGCGGCAACGCAACAACCGGGGTTACATCGCCGGAAGTGCCTAATACGCCAAACGGATCGTTTTCAGCATTACTCATAATTAATTCTCACCCGATGCGCGGCTACAGATACGATGGTTTTTGTTGGATTGATAAATGGCGTTCAATTATCCACTTGCCAGCCTGGAAAACCCTGACGTGCGTCAACTTTTCTGCCTGATGTGAAAAAATTGCATTACATTATTAATGCAAGGATCATGGCTGGAGCTTGCTTTCGCCCACGTGTAAAAGACGCAAGATTTCTGCGGACAGCAAAACCACGGTATTGCGGCGCGTTAGCCGCCCCAAGGGAAAATTATGAAACGGTTGACTGGTCAGTTGTATTTCTGGGTGCTGCTGGCAACCCTTGCCGGAGGCCTGCTGGGCTACTTTGACGCTGCCACGGCAGTGGCGCTTAAACCGCTTGGCGATGGCTTTATCGCCCTGGTCAAGATGCTGATCAGCCCGGTGATCTTTTGTACGGTGGTGCTCGGTATTGCGGGTGCCGGCAACATGAAAAAAATCGGCCGCGTCGGTGGCAAGGCACTGCTCTATTTCGAGGCGGTGTCGACACTGGCCCTGATTATCGGCCTAATGGTGATGAATTTCATCAGGCCGGGCGACGGTTTCAACGTCGACCCGCAAACGCTCGATGCCAACGCGGTGGCCAATTACGCCAAGGTGGCCTCGGAACGGAGCACCGTGGATTTTATCCTGCACATTATCCCGAAGACCTTCACCGACGCTTTCACCGGCTCCGGCGATCTGCTACAAGTGCTGCTGGTCGCTATCCTGTTCGGCTACGCCCTTGTGCATCTGGGCAAAGCCGGACAGCGGGTACACCGCTTCATCGAAGAGTGCTCGCACATTTTTTTCGCGATGATGAACACCATCATGAAAGCGGCGCCACTGGGCGCTGGCGGTGCCATGGCCTTCACCATCGGCAAATATGGCATCGGCGCGCTGAAACCGCTGGCAGCGCTGATGGGCAGCTTCTACCTGACCTGTGCGTTATTCGTGGTCATCGTCCTCGGCAGCATCGCATGGCTGGTCGGCTTCAATATCTTCCGCTTTATTTACTACATCAAAGACGAACTAGTAACGGTTCTGGGCACCTCTTCCTCCGAGTCGGCACTGGTACCGCTGATGGAAAAGCTGGAGCGCCTCGGTTGCTCGAAATCGGTGGTCGGGCTGGTTGTGCCCTCGGGCTATTCGTTCAACCTGGACGGCACCAACATTTACTTGACCATGGCGGCGTTATTTGTAGCCCAGGCACTCAATATTGAGCTAACGCTGACGCAGCAATTGACCATTCTCGGTGTCGCCATGCTGACATCGAAGGGCGCTTCCGGCGTCACCGGCGCGGGCTTTATCACCCTTGCCGCGACCCTGGCCGTGGTACCCTCGATCCCGGTGGCTGGTCTGGCGCTCATTCTCGGCATCGACCGCTTCATGTCCGAGGCGCGCGCGTTGACCAATTTCGTCGGCAACGGCGTCGCCACAATGGTCGTCTCACACTGGGAAAAGGAACTGGATCACGCGGTGCTCAAGGAACAGTTGGGCGCTTAGTCAAAATCCCTTTGCCGCACAAGGCGGCCGTAATAGTCGTTACGCTGCCCGTCAATCCGCCGCAGACAAACAAATAGTGTATTGCCCCGATTTTTCGTCGCGCACCACCGTCAGCAGTTTGTGTTTCTGCGCATCCTCGACCAATTCCTTGAACGAGCGGTAGCCGTAGGAGGATTCGGTAAAACCCGGCTTGCGCCGTTGCATGGTGGTCTTGACCATCGAGCCCCAGATTTTTTCATCGGAACCGCGTTCGGCGATCAGCGCCTCGACGGTTTCGACGATGAAGTCGAGCGCTTCCTGGCGCTTGTCATCTTCGCCCTTGGCCGCGGCAGGCTTGGCCTTACCCGCTGCGGCTTTGACCGGCGCATTCTTTTCGGCGCGCTTTTTCTTCGCCTCCTGTGCGCGCACCAGATCGTCGTAGAAGATGAACTCGTCGCAGTTGGCGCTCAGCAGGTCCGAGGTCGAATCTTTCACGCCGATGCCAATCACATACTTGTTGTTCTCGCGCAGCTTGGATACCAGCGGCGAAAAATCCGAGTCGCCGCTAATGATGACGAAGGTGTCCACATGGGCTTTGGTGTAGCAGAGATCGAGCGCATCGACGACCATGCGGATGTCGGCCGAGTTCTTGCCCGACTGGCGCACATGCGGAATTTCGATTAATTCAAAAGCGGCCTCATGCATGGTCGCCTTGAATTCCTTGTAACGCTCCCAGTCGCAATAGGCCTTCTTGACCACGATGCTGCCCTTGAGCAGCAGGCGTTCCAGCACTTTCTTGATATCGAACTGGGCGTACTTGGCATCGCGCACGCCCAGCGCCACGTTCTCGAAATCGCAGAACAATGCCATGTTGGTAATTTCAGGTTGGTTTGCCATTTGCGCCTCCTCTATGCGTTGCCTGATATTGAAACGCCACCTATCCCTGTAGGAGCGGGCCATACCCGCGATAAGTGGTTCGCGGGCATGGCCCGCTCCTACAATACCTTGCCCGGATTCATCAGCCCTTGCGGGTCGAGCGCCTGCTTGATGCTGCGCATCAATTCCAGCTCCAGCGGCTCTTTGTAGTCGCGGATGGTTTCGCGTTTGAGTTGCCCCATGCCATGTTCGGCGCTGATGCTGCCGTTGAATTCGCGCACCACCTCGTACACCAGCTTGTTCACCGCGCCCTCTTGCCGCGCAATGAATAATTTGTTTTGCTCCGCATCCGCCAGCGAGGCGTTGTAGTGGATGTTGCCGTCGCCCATATGCCCGAATGCGACGATGCGGATGCCGGGGAACGCGGCATGCAATGCGCCATCGGCGCGCGCGATGAATTCCGCCACGCGGCTGATCGGCACGGATACGTCGTGCTTGATGCTGATGCCTTCGCACTTCTGCGCATCGCTGATGTTCTGGCGCAGCTTCCACCAGTTTTCCGCCGTGTCCGCATCGGTGGTGACGCCGAATTCCGCAATGCCTGCGCCGAAATTTTGTATCGCGTTGCGCAGCGCGTCATCCAGCGGGCGCGGCAGCACGTCGCTCGACTGGATCAGCAAATAATAGGCATACTGCTTTGCAAACGGCTCGGCGGTTCCGTGCACATGCCTGAACACAATATCCAGGCAGCTGCGCGAGATAATTTCGAAGGCGCTCAGGGTGTCGCCGCAGGTGGCGCGGATATGCGCCAGCAGGCGCACGGCAACCTCGGGGTCGGCGATGGCCACGATGGCGGTGGCGCTGGCTTGCGGGCGCGGAAATAATTTCAGCACGGCGGCGGTGATGATGCCCAGCGTGCCTTCTGCGCCGATGAACAGGTGCTTCAAATCGTAGCCGGAGTTGTCCTTGCGCAAGCCGCGCAGGCCGTTCCAGATGCGCCCGTCCGGCAACACCACCTCCAGCCCCAGCACCAGATCGCGCGCATTGCCGTAGCGCAGCACGCCATTGCCGCCGGCATTGGTGGACAGGTTGCCGCCGATCTCGCAATGATTCAGGATCGCCGTCAGCTCAAGCGGGAACAGGCGGTTGTGCTGCTCCGCCGCCGTGCGCGCGGCGGCCAGCGTACAACCCGCCTCGACGGTCATGGTGTAGTTCACCGGGTCGACCGCGCGGATGCGCTTCATGCGCGACAAGTTCAACACGATTTGCCTGCCTTCGGACAGCGGCACCGAACCACCGCACAAGCTGGTGTTGCCGCCTTGAGGCACGATGGCGATGCGGTTGGCGGCACACAGCTTCACTAGTTCCGCGACCTGCGGCGTATCCGACGGAAACACCACTGCCAGCGCCTTGCCAAAATAACGCCCGCGCTTGTCGGCGTAATGCGGCGCGGCCGCTTCCCCTGTCAGCACGGCATCGCTGCCGGCAACAGATGAAAACAAGGCAATTAGATCAGCGTCCGACATAACTTCCCAATCGGTGAATTCGGAAATGGCTATGAGCCACGGAATGAGCCACGGTTGCGATGAATGCGGAATTGAGAGATTCGGTTAACCCGGCGTTCATCCAATGGATGAACGCACAGAATTCATCGGTCAGCCAACGGACAAAGCCCAAAGCATGTCGCTCTCGGTGTCATCGGCTATTCGATTCGGTCAATCTTGCGGCACATTACAGAGGTGCGCCTGATCAGCGGTCATCTGATGATCAGTTATTCTTGGCTCCCTGATGCACCCATTTCCGCAGGATCGTGATGTGTTGCTTGTACAGCCTGCCATCCAGTGGAGGCATATGGAGTTCCGGCTTGGCGCGCCCCTCGACCATCATCACAAAAGTGCTGGTTTCGGGGTCGCCGGGCTTGACGACAGGCCCGAACTTGGTGCCTTTCATCAGGCTTTCGTAGGTGCGCATGTCCAGCCCGCTTTTCTTATACCCCTTGCCTTCCGGCGAATGGCAATTCAGGCAATAGTCATAGAGCAGCGGGTAAACATCATTCTTGTAGCTGACCTGTGCCGGTGCCGATGGGACAGCCAGTACGGGGCCGTTGGCTGCTCCCTGCCCCAGCGCGTCAAATGAAAGCGCCGCAAGCGCAGCACAACTCAGTAGGATTCCAATTTTCATAATGCACTCCATTAAAGTAAAGTGACTACAGTGGATGCCTCAGCCAGGACAATAATGCATCGAGTTTAGAGGGTAACTTTTACATGCAGCGGGGCGGCGCTGCCCCGTTAATCTTCTATTGCCGGGAAAACTGCCAAACGCTTATGAATCTTATTGGTGAACCCAGGGTGTGTCAAGGAATAGCCCGCCGGTTCCCGGCATGACCGGGCACGCAGAGATGGCTGTGCGGGCAGAGTTTTGTGATAAGCTGCGCGCCACTGTTATGTCACTCGTCCACTGAGCGATTTATTTCATGCCCCCCGTTTCTGCCATCTCTCTTGCACACTCATTGCTGCGCCGCGAAATCCTTGATTTGCACGCCTACCATGTACCGGGCAGCGCGGGCTACATCAAGCTGGACGCGATGGAAAACCCTTATCCGGTGCCGCAGCAACTGCGCGACGAGATCGCCGCCGCCGTAGCGCAGGCAGCGATCAACCGCTATCCCGATCCCGACCCCGCCGCCCTGAAGGAAAAAATCCGTGGTGCAATTGGCTTGCCGCGGGAAATGGGGGTGTTGCTCGGCAACGGCTCGGATGAACTGATCCAGTTGCTGGCAATGGCAGTCAACAAGCCCGGCGCGACGCTGCTGAGCGTGGAGCCGTCGTTTGTGATGTACAAGATGATCGCAACCTTTACCGGGATGCGTTATGTGGGCGTACCCCTATTAACTAACTCGGGTGCAGCAGATTTCTCGCTGGACTTGTCGGCCACCCTCGCGGCCATCCGCCGCGAACAGCCCGCGCTGGTGTTTCTGGCTTATCCGAACAACCCTACCGGCAATCTTTTTTCGACAGACGCCGTGGCGCAAATCATTGCGGCCTCGCCCGGGCTGGTGGTGGTGGACGAAGCCTATTACGCCTTTGCCAGCGACAGTTTCATCCCGCGCCTAGCGGATTATCCGAATCTGCTGGTGATGCGCACTTTTTCCAAACTCGGCATGGCGGGGTTGCGGCTGGGGTTTCTGGCGGGCAGCACGGCATGGCTGGAGCAGTTGGAAAAGCTGCGCTTGCCGTATAATGTCGGCGTTTTACCGCAACTGGTTGCCGAAAAACTGCTGGAACATCACGATGTGCTGCTGCTGCAAGCGGAACAGATCAAGCAGGATCGCGCCAAGCTGTACCGGCAACTGGGTGAAATCGCCGCCGTGCGGGTATATCCCAGCGAGGCGAATTTCCTGCTGTTCCGGGCGGCGAACGCGACCGCGGTATTTGACGGCCTGAAACGGCGCGGCGTGCTGATCAAGAATTTGAACGGCGGGCATCCGATGTTGAGCGACTGCCTGCGGGTCACGGTCGGCACGCCGGACGAGAACGAACGATTCATGACGGCATTGCAGGAAATTTTGCGTTATGAATAAAAGCGCCTTTGCGGTCGGCAAACAGACCGTAGCGTGCGCTGTGCGCACGACAAGCACTTGTCGGTACAATCGGCAATTCGTGCGCACAGCGCACGCTACAACAGATGGAATGAAATCATGCGCAGTGCGAAGGTAAACCGCAACACACTGGAAACCCAGATCAGCGTCGAACTGAATCTGGATGGCACCGGCCAGGCCAAATTTGACACCGGCTTGCCGTTTCTCGATCACATGTTCGACCAGATCGCCCGGCATGGCTTGCTGGACATCGGCATTCTCGCCAAGGGCGATCTTCACATCGACGCGCACCACACCGTGGAAGATATCGGCATTACGCTGGGGCAGGCGTTTAACCAGGCAGTCGGCGACAAAAAAGGTTTGCGCCGCTACGGCCATGCTTACGTGCCGCTGGATGAATCCTTGTCGCGCGTGGTGCTGGATATTTCCGGCCGTCCCGGCCTGGTATTCAATTGTGAATTTGTGCGTGGCAACGTTGGCGAATTCGACGTAGATCTGATCAGGGAATTTTTCCAGGGCTTTGTCAATCACGCCTTGGTGACATTGCACATCGACAACCTGGCGGGCAACAATGCCCACCATCAGGCCGAGACTATTTTCAAGGCGTTCGGCCGCGCGCTGCGCATGGCGCTGGAGCTTGATCCGCGCATGGTCGGCGTGATGCCATCCACCAAGGGTACGCTATAAGTTGAAATGGTTGATGTCGCCGTTGTAGATTATGGAATGGGTAACTTGCGCTCGGTCGAACAGGCCTTGCGCAAGGTGTGCCCCGATGCCGAAATTGCGGTCAGCGATAATGCCGACGTGATTGCCAATGCCCGACGTGTGGTGTTTCCCGGACAGGGCGCGATGCCGGATTGCATGCGTGAACTGGATATGCGCGGCTTGCGCAAAATCGTACTGGAGGCAGCACGCAGCAAGCCTTTTCTCGGCATCTGCATCGGCCTGCAGATGCTGTTCGAGCACAGCGCCGAGGGTGATACGGCAGGCTTGGGCATTTTGCGCGGCGACGTATTGCGCTTTGCCAGCAACCAGCACGACGCGCAAGGCGGTAAACTTAAAGTCCCGCACATGGGCTGGAATCAGGTAAAACATGGCGGCCATGCATTGTGGCAAGGCATAGATCAGGATGCGCGCTTTTACTTTGTACACAGCTATTACGTGCAACCGCAGAATGCCGCACTGG
This sequence comes from Gallionella sp., assembly GCA_028714075.1. Taxonomy (GTDB): domain Bacteria; phylum Pseudomonadota; class Gammaproteobacteria; order Burkholderiales; family Gallionellaceae; genus Gallionella. The sequence goes on along the minus strand of JAQTMZ010000003.1, from coordinate 6,400 downwards.
TGCAGGCGACCAGCGACTACCCGCAGCCTTTTGCCTGCGCGGTAGCGCAAGACAATTTGTTCGCGGTGCAATTTCACCCGGAAAAAAGCCAATCAGCAGGGCTGAAACTGCTGCAAAACTTTATGCAATGGAATCCTTAACTCTTAACATACTGCCATGCTGATTATTCCCGCGATTGATTTGAAAGACGGTCATTGTGTGCGCCTCAAACAGGGCGTAATGGAAGATGCCACGGTATTTTCCGAAGATCCCGCTGCGATGGCGCAGCACTGGCTGGAGCAGGGCGCACGCCGCCTGCATCTGGTGGACTTGAACGGCGCGTTCGCCGGCAAGCCGAAAAACGAGGCGGCGGTGCGCAGCATCATCGAAGCGATGGGCGACAGCGATGTGCCGGTGCAACTGGGCGGCGGCATCCGCGACCTGGAAACCATCGAACGCTATCTCGACATCGGCGTGACTTACATCATCATCGGCACGGCGGCGGTGAAAGTGCCGGGCTTCCTGCACGAGGCCTGCGACGCCTTCCCCGGGCACATCATGGTCGGGCTGGATGCCAAGGGCGGCAAGGTCGCGGTGGACGGCTGGTCGAAACTCACCGGGCACGATGTGGCGGATCTGGCGCGGCGCTTCGAGGGCTATGGCGTGGAAGCCGTCATTTATACCGACATCGGGCGCGACGGCATGTTGACGGGGGTGAACATCCCGGCCACCGTCGAGCTTGCGCGTCCGCTGCATGTGCCGGTAATCGCCAGCGGCGGCATCACCAATCTGGACGATGTGCGCGCGTTGTGCGCGGTGTATCAGGAAGGCATCACCGGCGCGATAACCGGCCGTGCGATTTACGAAGGCTCGCTGGATTTGCGCGCCGCGCAAGCGTTGGCCGACGAGCTGACCCCGATCAAACTAGCCTTTAACAGTTAAGCCTGGATGCTTGCCAAAAGAATTATTCCCTGTCTCGATGTGACCGCGGGGCGCGTGGTCAAAGGCGTGAGCTTTGTCGAACTGCGCGACGCCGGCGATCCGGTGGAGATCGCGCGCCGTTATGACGATCAGGGCGCGGACGAACTGACTTTTCTCGACATCACGGCCAGCTCGGATGACCGGGGCATCATTTTTCGCATCATCGAGCAGGTCGCGTCGCAGGTGTTCATCCCGCTGACTGTCGGCGGCGGCGTGCGCGAAGTGGGCGACGTGCGCAATCTGCTGAATGCCGGAGCCGACAAGGTCAGCATCAACACCTCCGCCGTGCTGAACCCGCAACTGGTGGCGGATGCGGCCGGGCGTTACGGTTCGCAGTGCATCGTGGTGGCGATTGACGCCAAGCAAACCGCCCCGTGCCGCTGGGAAGTGTTCACTCACGGCGGACGCAAGGCAACAGGCCTGGACGTGGTGGAGTGGGCAAAGAAAATGCAGGCGCTGGGCGCGGGTGAAATCCTGCTGACCAGCATGGATCGGGACGGTCAGAAAAACGGTTTCGATCTGGCCCTGACGCGCGCGGTGACGGATGCGCTGGAGATTCCGGTGATCGCCAGCGGCGGCGCGGGCAATTTGCAACACCTCGCCGATGGCGTAAAGCAGGGCGGCGCGGATGCGGTGCTGGCGGCGAGCATTTTTCATTTCGGTGAATACACCGTACAACAGGCTAAACAGTTTATGGCAACGCAAGGTATCGAGGTGCGGTTATGACACGGTGCGCGAAAGCGACGGGTGCGGGAATAACCGCATCGCACCTCCTCCCGCAATCGGCTGGCTGCGCAAGTAACGTATCGGAGGTGCGGTTATGAAAGAAAAATGGCTGAGCAAGGTAAACTGGTCCGAGGACGGGCTGGTGTCGGCCGTCGCGCAGGATGCGGCTACCGGGCGGGTACTGACGGTGGCGTGGATGAACCGCGAAGCATTGAAACTGTCCTGGCAAAAGAACGAGGCGGTATACTGGTCGCGTTCGCGCAAGAAACTGTGGCACAAGGGCGAGGAGTCGGGGCATACTCAAAAAATAAAAGATATTTATCTCGACTGCGACGGCGATGCGGTTTTGCTGCTGGTCGAGCAACAGGGCGGTATAGCCTGCCATACCGGGCGTGAAAGCTGTTTCTATAACCGCCTGGAACAAGGACAATGGGTGGAAGTGGATGCGGTGCTGAAATCTCCCGACGAGATTTACAAGAAAACCAATCCAATAAAATGACTTTGAAAAAGTGAGCACAGGAAAAGTGAATCAGGATATTTTGCAGCGGTTGACGGAAACGCTGGAGGCGCGCAAACATGTGTCGCCGGACAGCTCCTATGTCGCCAAGCTGTTCAGCAAGGGCGAAGATGCCATCCTGAAAAAAATCGGCGAGGAAGCGACCGAAGTTATTCTGGCCAGCAAAGAAGGCGACAAATCCCATCTGGTATGTGAAACTGCCGACCTGTGGTTTCATTGCATGGTGCTGCTGGCACAACACGGCTTGAACGCGGATGATGTGCTGAACGAGCTGGCGCGTCGCGAAGGCTTGTCGGGCATCACCGAGAAGGCAAGCCGTAAAGGGGATTGAGCATGGGCGACTGTATTTTCTGCAAGATTGCACAAGGCGTAATCCCCTGCCGCAAGATATACGAAGACGATGAGCTGCTCGCGTTTCACGACATCAATCCGGTCGCGCCGGTGCATTTCATGCTGATCCCGAAGCTGCATCTGGCTTCGCTGGCGGAAGCCGGGGACGCGCATGCCGCCTTGCTCGGCAGGATGCTGCTATTGGCTCCCAGACTGGCGCGCGAGCAGGGTCTGGAAAACGGTTTCCGCACCGTGATCAACACCGGCAAGGGCGGCGGGCAGGAAGTATTGCATTTGCATATTCACATCATCGGCGGCGGCAACATTCCGCCCATGGTGCGGCGCAGTTAACCGTTAATTTTTCCGGGGGGTACCGACATGGGTTCATTTAGCATCTGGCATTGGCTGATTGTGTTGCTGGTCGTCATATTAATATTCGGCACCAAGAAACTGCGCAACATGGGCAGCGACTTGGGCGGCGCGGTGAAAAGTTTCAAGGACGGCATGCGCGGGGATGAGCCCAAGCAGGCCCAGCAGGACGCGCAGGCCATCGAAGGCGAAGTAACGTCGAAATCGCCGGCACCTGAATCACCGGCAAAAGACAAGACCAACACGCATGTTTGATATCGCATTCTCCGAGATGCTGGTCATCCTGCTGGTGGCGCTGGTCGTCATCGGGCCGCAGCGCCTGCCTAAAGTGGCGCGCACGGCGGGGCATGTGTGGGGGCGGGCGCAGCGCTATATGCACAACATCAAGAGCCGCATCGCAAACGACATGGCGCTCGAAGAAGCGCGCCAGCTGCACGGCAATATCAGCAAGGGCGCGGGCGAAGCCGCGCAATATGTGCAGAATGCCGGATTGTCACTGGAGCAAAAAATATCGCAGGTGCAGCATGGCAAGATATTTGACGCCATCAATGTTCAGGCACAGCCTGCCGCACAACCTCTTACGCCGAGCAAACCAGCCTGATGAGCGCCACCGAAAACTTTATCGCGCACCTGATCGAACTGCGCAGCCGCTTGCTGAATGCCGCCGTGGCGCTGATCCTGGTATTTATCTGCCTGTTCCCGTGGGCTTCCGATCTCTACGCACTGTTGGCGCAGCCGTTGCTGGCCAAGCTGCCCAAAGGCGGGCAGATGATCGCCACCGACGTCACCACGCCGTTCTTCGTGCCGCTCAAGGTCGCCATGATGGCCGCCTTCATCATCACGCTGCCTTACATTCTTTACCAGATATGGCGCTTCGTCGCCCCCGGCCTGTATGAACACGAGAAGCGCCTGGTGGTGCCGCTCATCGTCGCCAGCACCCTGCTGTTTTTCTTCGGCATGGCGTTTGCCTATTTCGCGGTTTTTCCAATAGTGTTCGGATTTGTCACCGCCTCCGCGCCGCATGGCGTGGCGGTGATGACCGACATCGACAAGTATCTCAGCTTCGTGCTCGGCATGTTCATGGCGTTCGGCATAACATTCCAGATGCCGGTGGCAGTGGTGGTACTGGTGCGCATGGGTTTTGTCAGCATCGAAAAATTGCGCGAAATTCGCCCCTACATGATCGTCGGCGCATTTGTCGCGGGCGCAATTTTTACTCCGCCGGACGTCGTGTCGCAATTCATGCTGGCAGTGCCGCTATGGCTGCTGTACGAAGCGGGCATCATCGTGGCGAGTCTGATGAAGCCAAAAGAGCAGACTGCAAAATCGCTGTAGGGGCGAGATTCATCACGCCCTGATCTCTACATGCACCCACAAAAAAGGGCACGATAAATCGCGCCCTTATGGCATTTCCCAATCAATTGGGAAAGTTATTGTGCCCTGGGTTTGGGGCGCTTGCCGATTTTTACCTGCACCACCGTTTCCGCGCCGTTGCGCAGCATCCTGACCGGCACGATCTTGCCGGGCGTCAGGTTGGCAATGGTTTCCAGCATGGCGCTCCAGCTGTTGATGGCCTTGCCGTCGATCGACATCAGAAAGTCACCCGGTTTTATCCCGGCTTGGTCGGCGGGGCTGCCACGCACCACTTCGGTGATCAATACGCCCTTGGTGTCGCCGAGCCTGAAGGATTCCGCCAACTCAGGAGTCAATTCCTGCACACCAGCGCCGATCCAGCCGCGCGTCACGGAACCGCTCTGGATGATCTGTTCCATGGTCTTCTTTGCGGTGCTGGCGGGAATCGCGAAACCGATGCCGAGCGAACCACCGTTCGGCGAATAGATCGCGCTGTTGATGCCGATCAGGTTGCCGTTCACATCCACCAATGCGCCGCCGGAGTTGCCCGGATTGATCGCGGCATCGGTCTGGATAAAGCTCTCAAAGGTGTTCAGCCCCAGATGGTCGCGCTTCAGCGCGCTGATGATGCCCATCGTGACGGTCTGCCCGACGCCGAACGGGTTGCCGATGGCCAGCACCATATCGCCCACCTGCGCCCGCTCCGGATGCCCGAAGGTGATGGCGGGCAGCTTGCCGGGCAATTCGATCTTGATCACGGCGAGATCGGTCTCCGGATCGGTGCCGATGACATGCGCCTTGGCCTTGCGCCCGTCCGCCAGCGCGACCTCGATCTGGTCGGCGGCCTCCACCACATGATGGTTGGTGAGAATGTAACCATCCGTGCTGACGATCACGCCGGAGCCGAGGCTGGAACTGGTTTGCGGCTCCATCTCGCCGGGATCGCCGAAGAAAAACCGGAAGCGCGGGTCATCCATGAACGGCGGGATCGGCGTCTTGACGACGGTGCTGGTGAACACATTCACCACGCTCGGCATGGCCTTCTTCGCGGCAACGCTCAACCCCGCCGCCGGAACCTTGCTATCGCCGGCCTGCGGCACGCTTTCCAGCAGCGTGACCACCCCGTTGCGCGCCGCATTCGGCAACAGCTCCGGCTTCAGCGTCTGGACGATAAACAGCAGCGCCAACGCGATGGTGACGGCCTGGGTGAATAAGAGCCAGTGTTTACGCATGGTAAAATCAACCGATATGTTTCGGGTTAGGGAAAACTATGCTGCTCAACGAACTGCGCGATTATAACGCAAGCCTGCTGCAAACCGGCCTGTTCAAGGACTACTGCCCGAATGGCGTACAGGTGGAGGGCCGCGCCGAAGTGCGGCGCATCGCCAGCGGCGTGACGGCTTCGCAGCAGGTGCTGGATGCGGCCATCGCGTGGGGCGCGGACGCGATCCTGGTGCATCACGGCTATTTCTGGCGCAGCGAAGACGCCGCGATCACCGGCATCAAGAAACGCCGCATCGCCGAGTTGCTGCACCATGATGTGAGCCTGCTGGCCTACCACCTGCCGCTCGACGCGCATCCCGAACTGGGCAACAACGCGCGGCTCGGCAAGCTGTTGGGGCTGACCGAGCAAGGCCGCTTCGGCGAACAAAACATCGCGTGCCTCGGTGAACTGGAGCCTCCCCAAACCCTCGCCCAATTCGCCGCGTGGATCGGCGGCCGATTGCAGCGCGTCCCGCAAGTCATCGGAGATAACACCAAGTCTATCCGCAAGGTGGCGTGGTGCAGCGGCGGCGCACAAGGCTATTTCGAAGAAGCCATCGCGCGGGGCGCGGATGCCTTCATCACCGGTGAGATTTCTGAGCAGAGTTTTCATATCGCCAACGAGAGCGGCGTAGCCTTCATCGCCGCCGGGCATCATGCCACCGAACGGCATGGCATACAGGCGTTGGGAGAGCATTTGGCGGAACGGTTCGGGTTGGAGCACAAGTTTTTTGATCAGGATAATCCGGTGTAGTGTGTAGATACCGTCTTTCCAGTCAAGCGATTTTTGCATAATTTGGCTGGTAAGGCTGCCGTGTTTTAAGCACACCGAAACACAAATGCACCAGCTTGCGCATTGCCGCACCGAGGGCAGACATCTTG
>JAQTMZ010000002.1 GCA_028714075.1 Gallionella sp. | reverse complement strand
GATGTCTGCCCTCGGTGCGGCAATGCGCAAGCTGGTGCATTTGTGTTTCGGTGTGCTTAAAACACGGCAGCCTTACCAGCCAAATTATGCAAAAATCGCTTGACTGGAAAGACGGTATCTACGCGCTCACGCGCACCCCGATCACCGCCCCATACCCCACTTCCCAACTCAAAATATCAGTCAGCGGCACCTCGCCGATCTGCGCCAGCATTGCGCGGATGCTGCCGCCATGCGCGACCAGCGCGATATTTTGTTGCGGCAATTGCGCAACATCGTGCAGCAGGGTTTGCACGCGCTGCATCAACTGCTGCGCCGACTCGCCGCCCTCCGGGGCGTAGCCCATCGTGTCCGCGGCCCAGGCGTCGATTTCGTTGCGCGCGATGTCATCCCACGCCCGGCCTTCCCATGCGCCGAAATGTTTTTCCATCAGGCGCGCATCAACGCGCAGTTCGCAGCGCTGTTCTTGCGCCAGGTGCTCGGCCAGCCGGCGGGTGCGCAGCAGCGGCGAGGCGAGGATGAGTTCCAGCGGCGGCAGGTAGTACAGGACGTTGTTCGCTTCTTCGTTGAAGTTGTCGGCAACGCCGATGTCGAGCTGGCCGTAACAGGTGCCGGGCGCGATGTCAGGCTGGGTGTGACGGATCAGGTACAGGGTCTGCACAGCCTTAACCTTTTGCAAACATTCGCGTTGCTGCTTGCCAGCAACCACGTTGGATAAGCCATGTGTAGGAGCGGGCCATGCCCGCGATAAAGCGTTTCGCGGGCATGGCCCGCTCCTACAAATTCAAAATACATTTTCATCATCATACCCGTCAGGCAACAGCCAGCAAGCCCATATAGAACGCCAGTTCGCTGAGTTGCTGCACCGCGCCGAGGCAGTCGCCGGTGTAACCGCCCAGCCGTTTTTGCAGCCGCCATGCGAGGTATGCGCGCATCAGCAATGCGGCACCTGAGGCAGTGAGGATGGCCGTGGTATGCGCGCCTGCGGCGAGCAGGAAGCCGAGGGCGGCGATGCCGGTGAGCAGCGCGATGGCGAAGCTGGCGGGACTGATTTGCTGTGCGGCGGGCTTGGCGCGCGCGCTGGCGTCGCCACGGATATAGCACTGGGTCAGCATGATGCTGGCCGCCATCAGGCGGCTCACGCCATGCGCCGCGATCAGCGCGGCGGCGGCGAACGGCAGCGAATGCGCGCCGCATAGCGCCAGCAGCGCATGGTATTTCAGCAGCAGCACCAGTATGAGGGCGATCACGCCGTAAGCGCCGATGTGCGAGTCCTTCATGATCGCCAGCGTCTTTTCCTTCGTGTCGCCGCCGCCCATGCCGTCGGCAAAATCGCTCAGGCCGTCTTCGTGGAATGCGCCGGTGACGAGGATGCTCGCCACCATGCTCAACCCCACCGCAAGTGCCAGCGACAGCGGCAGCAGTTGCGCGCCCAGCCACAGCACGGCGGCGGACAGTGCGCCGACGCAGATGCCGACCAGCGGGAAGTAGCGCGCGGCCTGCTCGAGTTGCTGCGCGGAATGCCCGACCCACGCGGGCACCGGGATGCGCGTGAAAAATTGTACGGCGGTGAGGAATAAACGCAGTTCTCGCAACATGGTATGCAGTGGGAATGAAAGCGCAGGCAGACTAGCAGTGCGCGCGCGGCCTGTCCAGTTGCAAAGTGGCCAAAATTTCAAGGCGGTATACACGGCGGGAAATGCGCCTTTCTGCTAAAGTGCGTGCCATGAATTCATCCAGCAGCCAGCTCTATTTTCGCCTCCTCGACTACGTCAAACCGTACTGGCGCGCCTTCGCCGTTTCGCTGCTCGGCATGGTCGTGGTCGCCGCCACCGAGCCGCTGGTGCCGGCGCTGATGAAGCCGATGCTGGACGGCACATTTGTGCACAAGGATCAGGAGATGATGCGCATGGTGCCGGTGGTCATCGTCGCGATTTTTTTGGTGCGCGGGCTGGCGACGTTCATCGGCACCTATGCGATCAACTGGGTGGGCAACAAGCTGGTGATGGATCTGCGCGACGCGATGTTCCGCAAACTGCTCGCGTTGCCGACGCGCTATTACGACGACCATGCCACCGGCTCGCTGATTTCCAAGCTGACTTTCGATGTCACGCAGGTGACCAATGCGGCGACCACGGTGGTGACGATCTCGGTGCGCGACAGCATCGTGATCGTCGGGCTGCTCGGCTGGCTGTTCTACCTGAACTGGAAACTGTCGCTGCTGACGCTGCTGATGGCACCGGTCATCGCCTACATCATCAAGGTCATCAGCAGACGGATGCGCACCAGCAGCCGCGATGCGCAGCGCGCGATGGGCGACATCACGCAGGTGATCGAGGAGAGCGTATCCGCGCACAAGGTGGTCAAGCTGTTCGGCGGGCAGCAGTATGAAAGCGGCCGCTTCAACGCGCAGGCCAACTGGGTGCGCCGCTATGCGATGAAGCAGGCTTCGGCGGCGGCGGCGAATGTGCCCATCGTGCAGATGGTCGCGGCCATCGCCCTTGCCGTCATCGTCTATCTCGCCACGCTGCAATCGCAGGCCGACGAGACCACGGTGGGCGGCTTCGTGTCGTTCATCATGGCGATGCTGATGCTCACCGCTCCGTTGAAACGCCTGACCGGCGTCAGCGAATACCTGCAACGCGGGCTGGCGGCGGCGGAGAGCGTGTTCGCCCTGCTCGACACCGCAGGCGAGACGGACAGCGGCACCGAAACGATAGGCCGGGTGCGCGGCGAACTGCAATTCGACCAGGTACAGTTTGCCTACGGGGCGGATGGGCGCCATGCGCTGCAGGACATCACGCTGCATATCCGTGCCGGGGAAAATGTCGCGCTGGTCGGCGCATCGGGCAGCGGCAAGACCACGCTGGCCAACCTGGTGCCGCGCTTCTACAACCCGACCGGCGGTGCGATCCTGCTCGACGGGCATAATCTCGCCGACCTTACCTTGTCCAGCCTGCGCGCCAACATCGCGCTGGTGAGCCAGGAGGTGGTGCTGTTCAACGATACCGTCGCGGCCAACATCGCCTACGGGCAGATGCGCGTAGTCGGCGAGGCGGAAATCGTCGCCGCCGCCCAGGCCGCGCATGCGATGGAATTCATCGGCGAATGGCCGGAAGGGCTGAATACGCTGGTCGGCGAGCGCGGCGTGAAACTGTCCGGCGGGCAGCGCCAGCGCATCGCCATCGCGCGCGCGATCCTCAAGGACGCGCCGATCCTGATCCTCGACGAGGCCACTTCCGCGCTGGACAGCGAATCCGAGCGCCATGTGCAGGCCGCGCTGGAAACCCTGATGCGGGGCCGCACCACGCTGGTGATCGCGCACCGCCTGTCCACCATCGAAAAAGCGGACCGGATTGTCGTATTGCAAAAAGGCGAAATTGCGGAAATCGGCACGCACCGCGAATTGCTGGAAAAAGATGGGGTGTATGCGCAACTGCACCGCATCCAGTTTGCATCGGGCAGTATTGATTAGCGGCTGGTTGCGAGTATGATTATTCGCCAATGCCTTCAGGAAGACATTGGATTATTTTTGGTGGCCGTAGAGTGGGCTATGCCTGCCCTGCATTTAGTTCCGGCTTGCCAGAGTTGGATATTGCAGCATTAAAGGAATTTCACCGATGCGGTTGAATTTACCGGTTACCAATATTGAGTTCCCGTTGCCGGACGGGGTGGTGATCGTGACCAAGACCGATCTCAAGGGGGTCATCACCTATTGCAACAATGCGTTCGTTGAAATAAGCGGGCGCAGCCGTGATGAAATCATCGGTGCGCCGCACAACATGGTGCGCCATCCCGACATGCCGCCCGAGGTATTCGCCGACATGTGGAAAACCATTAGATCCAACAAACCCTGGCAGGGGGTGGTCAAAAACCGGCGCAGTGACGGCAGTTTTTACTGGGCAGTATCCAATGTCACCCCGTTGCAGGAAAACGGCCAAACTACCGGTTATGTGGCATTCCGTTACAAGGCTACGCAGGAGCAAATCGATAAGGCCTCCGCTATTTATCGGGAACTGCGCAGCGGCTCGTCCGACCTGAGCGTCGAAGAAGGCGAGATCATCCGGGTAAAAAGCCGGTTGCTGCGCCGGATCGGCACTGTCAGCGTCAAAATCCGGTTGCTGGCGCTGATGGCGATGTTGCTGGGCACACTGATCGTCATAGGTATGTTCAACCTGCATGATGCGGCGCAAGCCCACACTCGCGCCGTGGAAAGCCTGGCTACCTCCAGCACGCAAGCCTATGCGTTGGACACCGCACGTGTCGCAGAATCAGTTTTCCAGGAACAGCTGGATTCCTGGAGGGATATTCTGATCGATGGCCACGATGCGACAAGATTCAAGAATTACCTCGAGAAATTCGACCGCCAAGGGGGTGAGGTCGAGCAAAAGCTGACCGGGCAGTTAAAACCGATCATGCAACAGATGGGGTTGTCTACCGATTCGCTGGATGCGTTACTGGAGTCGCACGCCCAACTGGTCGACAAATATCACGCGGCACTGAAATCCTTCGATATCCATAAACCGGAGACCAGCCGGATCGTTGACGACCTGGCCGGCAATATCAACCATGAGGTGGTCGCAGAATTCAAGGCGATGGTCGCGAAAATCCGGGAAGATCAGTTGCACGGCCTGGGAGATACCAATGATGCGCTGGATAAATCCTACCGTGCGCAACGCAACCGTTCCATTGCAATATTGGCGGCGGCGGCGCTGGGCGGGCTGCTGCTGTCCGGCTGGTTCATCGTGGGTATTTTAAGGCCGATACGCCGCACCGGCAGCAGGCTGGACCGGTTTGTGGAATTGCAGCAGCAGTTTCTCGGAAAAATCCTGATGCTTGAAGAATACGGCGACCGCATCAATGAGGAGCAGCGTGTCGGCAGCTTCATCATGGCGCGGATGACCGGCATGCAGGATCAGCTTGTTCCCTATGTGCACCGCTACACGAAATCGGCGGATCATCTTAGCGGCGACATCCTGATCGCCGCCGTAACGCCGGACAATAGCGTGCATGTCCTGCTGGCGGATGCGGTAGGCCACGGGCTTACCGCCGCGATAAACGTGTTGCCGCTGTGCCAGTCGTTTTACGATTTGACGGGCAAGGGATTCTCCCTCGAGGAAATTGCCGTCGAACTCAATTCGCTGGTTAACCGGTTTATGCCGGTGGATCGCTTTGTTTCTGCCGTTCTGGTTTCCATCAACCGCCAGACGCAGGTCATCGAGGTGTGGAATGGCGGAATTCCCGCACCGCAATTATTCAATCGCGACGGACGCCTGCTGCATAGCTGCACTTCCACGAATTTGCCGCTGGGAATATTGCCGGGTGAGGAATTTTCCGCCAAACCGGAAATTTTTTATTACGATGAAGATTGCCAGTTATGCCTGTTTTCGGATGGCTTGCTGGAAGCCTGCTCTCCGCAGGGAGAGCACTTCGGCAATGGGCGCGTTGTCGAATTGTTCGGCAAAACCGCACATAAATCCCGCTTCGAGGCACTGATTGCGGAACTCGACCGGCATCTGCAAGGGCAGCGTGCGCATGATGATATTTCGCTGGCATTGGTGGATATTTCAACCGAGATTGATCCCGCGATGCTGCCTACCCATCCGGATATTTCCAAGGCGGCAGAGAAAAGCGATGACTGGCGGATTGCAGTCAGCCTGGGGGCGAACGAGCTGAAATACCTTGATGTCGTGCCCCTGCTCACCCAAATCGTCGCCAAAATTCACGTCACGCGGGAACATCACTCCGCGCTGTTCCTGATTTTGTCCGAACTGTTCAATAACGCCCTCGATCACGGTGTGTTGCAGCTTGATTCCAGCGTCAAGCTGGGGCATGACGGTTTTGATAAATTTCTTCAATTGCGCGAAACGCGCATGCGGGAACTCGGCAGCGGAAGAATCGACATCGAGATCGAGAGGGTGTTCATTGAGGGCCAGCAGGCGGTGAAAATTCGCGTTGCCGACAGCGGGAACGGGTTTGATTACACGACGCTTCAAACATCTGCCGAAAGCCAGGTTAAACATACCCAGCATGGCAGAGGCATTACCTTGATGAAGAGCATGACATACAAGCTGGAATATGCGGGAAAGGGAAACGAGGTCGCCGCTTATTATATTTGCGCGTGACGCGAACTATGCCTGACCGAGATACTCCCGAGGCGCCTCTATAAATCCAGAATAAACAGCTGTCCGCGAAAAGCACGGAATGGGGTAAGCAGGTATTTCGTCACAAGGCGCAAGCTCGCAAAAAATTCAAAAGACTCCATGTTGCAAATTGATACCCAGTGGGTAGGGGGCGGCCCATGAATCTCCCGCACTCGCTGGACCAACGCAACTTTTTGTTTTATTTCGTGTTTTTCGTGTTTTTCGTGGATGAGTTATCGCTTCCAGGTTAATTGGAGCCACAAAGGTTATCAAACAGGTATAAGAATGATGTGAAACTTGCTGAATAGACAGAAAATACCGCCGCTATTCACGCGATTGAACTTTGCCAAAGCTGCCGATAATTGCCATGACCCGCGGAGTCCATTATGGCAGAAGACAGCGATCTAGAAAAAACCGAACAACCCTCACAGCGACGCATTGACCAGGCAAGGGAAAAAGGCCAGGTTGCCCGTTCGCGCGAGCTGTCCACGTTCTTCGTATTGCTGGTGGGCGGCGGTGTGTTGTGGTTTATGGGTACGTCATTCACGCAGCACATGGTCAAGTCGCTGCGCGATGGGCTGACCATTGACCGGGATGCAGCATTCAATTCCGGCCTGATGATCCCGCGTTTATACGATTTTGCTATGGATGCGCTGATCACATTTTCACCATTGCTGTTTGCAGTCATGCTTGCCGCGCTACTTTCCCCGTTGTTGCTGAATGGCTGGTTGTTCAGCATGGAAGCGTTGCAACCGCAGCTTTCCAAAATGAACCCGATTTCGGGTATTGCCCGCATGTTTTCCAGAACCTCGCTGGTGGAGCTGGCCAAGGCTATCGGCAAATCCATTCTGGTCGGAGGTATCGCGGCATGGGTGATCTGGCACAACAAGGATGCGGTGATGGCGCTCGGCACGCAATCTGCCGCGGCCGCCATCCCGCAAATGGGGCATTTGATCGGCGCGTGCTCCATGATGATAATCGGCGCGATGCTGCTGATCGTGGCTATCGACGTGCCGTTCCAGCTGTGGGATCACAACAAGAAGCTGATGATGACCAAGGAAGAGGTGCGCCAGGAATCCAAGGAAACCGAGGGCGACCCGATGGTCAAGGGGCGTATCCGTCAATTGCAACGCGAGGCAGCACGCCGCCGCATGATGTCTGCGATTCCGACCGCCGATGTGGTGGTAACCAACCCGACGCACTATGCGGTGGCGTTAAAATACAACGACAAAAACGGTACCGGCGCGCCGGTTGTGGTCGCAAAGGGCTCGCATCTGCTGGCGTTGCGCATCCGCGAAATCGCCGAGGAAAACCATGTGCCTATCCTGGAGGCCCCGCCGCTGGCGCGCGCGCTGCACAAACATACCGAACTGGGCGAATCCATCCCCGAAGCGCTGTATACCGCCGTCGCCGAAGTGCTGGCTTATGTTTACCAGTTGCGCCGCTACGAAAAACAAGGCGGGGCACGCCCGCAGGAACCGGCGGACTTGTCGGTGCCGGTTGAACTTGACCCCGAAGCTGCGTTGAGCGCCGCGTGAAAAATAAAATATGAATATATTGCTGATGCTGCAAAACTTCGTTAAGCGCGCCGGGTTGATCGGCATGGTCGGCCCGGCGCTGATTGTGTTGATCCTGGCGATGATGGTGCTGCCGCTGCCGCCGATCCTGCTCGACATCCTGTTTACTTTCAACATCGCGGTTTCGATCATGGTGCTGCTGGTCAGCATGAACACCAACAAGGCGCTGGATTTTGCGATATTCCCCACCGTGCTGCTGATCACCACATTGCTGCGCTTGTCGCTGAATGTAGCCTCCACCCGGATCGTGTTGCTGGAAGGCCACACCGGGCCGGATGCGGCGGGCAAGGTGATCGAATCGTTCGGGAATTTTCTGGTGGGCGGCAACTACACCGTCGGTATCGTGGTGTTTGCGATCCTGGTGGTCATCAACTTTGTGGTAATTACCAAAGGCGCCGGACGTATCGCAGAAGTGGGTGCGCGCTTCACTCTGGATGCGATGCCCGGCAAACAAATGGCAATCGATGCCGATTTGAACGCCGGGCTGATCGGTGAAGATGTGGCGCGCAAGCGCCGCGCCGAGATCGCGCAGGAAGCCGACTTCTACGGCGCGATGGACGGCGCCAGCAAATTCGTGCGCGGCGATGCGGTTGCGGGCATCATCATCCTGTTCATCAACATCATCGGCGGCTTGATCATCGGCGTGCTGCAGCATGGCCTCGACATCGCGGTCGCGGCGAAGACCTACACCCTGCTGACCATCGGCGACGGCCTGGTGGCGCAGATTCCGGCGCTGGTCATTTCCACTGCCGCCGGTCTGGTGGTGAGCCGCGTGGCCAGCGACGAAAACATCGGCCAGCAACTGATCCGGCAGTTGTTCAAGCAACCACAGATCATCATTCTGACTGCAATCATTATCGGTTCGATGGGCCTGATTCCAAGCATGCCGCATTTCGCATTTTTGTCATTGGCCGGCGCGATGGGTGCCCTGGCCTATTACCTGCTGCAAAAGAACGAGCAAGAAGCGGCGGCACAGGCGCAGGCTGAGGCTACGGAAATACCGGTTATCCCGGAGTCCAATGAAGCAAGATGGGAGGATGTCGAGCAAGTCGACGTGCTGGGGCTGGAAGTCGGTTACCGGTTGATCTCGCTGGTGGACAAGGCGCAGGACGGCGACTTGTTGCGCCGCATCAAGGGTATCCGCAAAAAATTCACCCAGGACATCGGCTTTTTGCCTCCGGCGGTGCATATTCGCGACAACCTTGATCTGCGTCCGAACGGTTACCGCATCACGCTCAAGGGCGTGGAAGTCGGCAGCGGCGAGGCTTTTCCGAATATGTTGCTGGCGATCAACCCGGGCAGCGTGACGGGCGAATTGCCCGGCATGCAAACGCGCGACCCGGCCTTCGGTTTGCCCGCTGTGTGGATCGACAGCGCAATGCGCGACCAGGCACAGGCTATGGGCTATACCGTGGTCGACCCCGGTACGGTAGTGGCAACCCATCTGAGCCATCTGCTCAGCACGCGCGCCGCGGAGTTGCTCGGACGGCAGGAGGTGCAACAATTGCTCGATCATATTGCCAAGGTTTCACCCAAGCTGGTCGAGGATCTGGTACCCAAGACACTGCCGCTGGGCGTGGTGCAGAAGGTGCTGCAAAACCTGCTGGATGAGGGGATGCATATCCGCGATATGCGCACCATCGTGGAGACGCTGGCGGAAAACGCGCCGCGCACCCAAGACCCTTACCAGCTCACCTCGCTGGTACGCGTCGCGCTCGGTCCGGCTATCGTGCAGCAGTTTTACCCGTCCACGCAGGAATTGCAGGTGATCGGTATGGACAAGGAATTGGAATATATCCTGATACAGGCGATGCAATCGAGCCAGAACGGCATCGGTATCGAGCCGGGACTGGCCGATACCGTACTGCGCGAAACTCGTGCCGCTGCCGAAACGCAGGAACAATTGGGTTTGCCGGCAGTGATGCTGGTGCCGGCACAGTTGCGTGACTTACTGGCGCGCTTCCTGAAGCGCGCAGTACCGAATATCAGGGTAATTTCGCATGATGAAGTACCGGACTTCAAAACTATCCGGGTGACCGCTATGGTAGGAGGTAGAGCATGAGCATCAGAAGATTCATCGCCCCGACGGCACGCCAGGCAATGAAGGAAATCCGTGACGAGCTTGGCGCCGATGCGATGATCCTGTCGAACCGAAAGACAGAATACGGCGTCGAGATTGTTGCGCTGGCGAACGGTGACATTGCCCATCTGACCGCCAGCGCGGTGACCCAGAAAACCGAGTGGCCGGAGATAACGGCGGACGAATGGACGCAATCGGTCGAGGAAGATCATTACATGCAACCTATGGAGCCGTTGCCCCGTGAAGTTAAAGCGGCACAGCATGCCAAGCCGTCGAGTCAGCCCATCAATCGGCCCGGACAAGCGCTTCAGTTTCAGCCCAAGACTTCCGGACAACCAGCGGTATCGCGCCATCCCGGCAAATTAGCGCAGCCAAAATCCTTGCCGCCAACCAAACCTTTTCCGCAATCGGAACCCTTGCCATTGGCCGAGCCTTTTCCGCAGCCGGAACCCTTGCTGCAGGCCAGGCCATTGCCGCAAGCCAAACCATTGCCACAGGCTCAAGCAGTTCGACCGCTTGAAGCGCAACCCGCGCAGCCCATAGTGGAGCAGGAAAATATTATCAGCGAGATTAAATCGATTGGCACCATGTTGCGCCAACAGTTCGCGGCACTGTACTGGAATGATGTGCAACTGCGCGACCCGCAACGCGCCGGTTTGCTGCGCAAAATGCTCAATGCCGGGTTCAGCACGTTGCTGGCGCACCAGTTGCTGGACAAGATGCCAGCCGGAAAAGTTCAAGGCGAGTTGTGGATAAAGCAAGTGCTTAAACGCAATTTACAGGTGTCGGGCAAGGCGGATGACATTATCGAAAAAGGCGGTGTGTACGCACTGATCGGGCCAACCGGCGTGGGTAAAACCACCACCACAGCCAAGCTGGCGGCACGTGCGGTGGTGCGCTACGGCGCGGACAAGGTGGCGTTGCTGACCACCGACAGTTACCGGATCGCGGCTTACGAACAACTTAAAATCTACGGAAAAATACTCGGCGTGGCGGTACATGCGGTGAAGGATACCGACGATTTGCGCCTGACACTTTCCGCATTGCGCCACAAGCATTTGGTGTTGATCGATACCGTGGGGATGGGGCAACGCGATGAGCGCGTGTGCGACCAGAATGAAATGTTCGATGCGGTCGGCGTGAAATGCCTGCTGTTATTGAACGCGACCAGCGGCGGCGAGACGCTGGAAGACGTGGTGCGCATGTACCGCAGCAACAAGGTTATCGGTTGCATTGCCACCAAACTGGACGAGGCGGTTAATCTTGGCACGATGCTGGATGTGGCGGTACGCCATCGCCTGATGATGCACTATATGACCAACGGCCAGCGTGTGCCGGAAGATCTGCATCTGATTAATGCCGATTATCTGTTGCACCGCGCACTCAAGCATGCGGAAGAAAAAACCCCGTTTACTTTGCGCGAGCTGGACTTTCCGTTATTGATGGCCGAAGAAGGGCCATTACAAACCCCCATAAAGAAAGCGATGCCCAACAACGCGCGCGCTGCGGGAGCAGGCGCTTCAGGCAGGGAGATATCCTGTGCACACTGATTGCGGGGCGGATCAAGCCGAAGGCCTGCGGCGTTTATTGGTGTGCAATCAAACCCAGGTTATCACCGTGGTGGCAGGCAAAGCCGGCGTCGGGCGAACCAGTGCAGCCATCAATCTTGCGGCGGCACTGGCAAGCTCCGGCAAAAATGTGTTGGTGCTGGATGAAAATCATGCCCCGAATAATTTGCCGATGCGCCTGGGTTTATTTGCCACACATGACTTGCTGGATGTCGCGCAGGGCAAATGCAAACTCCGTGAAGCCGTGTTGGCCAACCGGGGGTTTTGCATCTTGCCGGTCGCGCGCGCAATGCATGCGCTACAGAGGGCAGAAGACAGGACAGTAACGTTGAAGCATGAAGAACGGCAACGTCTTAAAAACGCGCTGACCGAAGCAAGCGATGGTGTGGATGTGATGCTGGTGGATACCGCAATGCCGGTCCTGAGCCAGATCGAAGGGCAGGTCGGGCAAGCCACGGTTTCATCGAGCCTGGTAAGCGGCGCCGCCTTGCTGGTGGTGGTGGAGGCGACCCCCAGCGGCATTACCGAGAGCTATGCCTTGATTAAACGCTTGGCAACCCGGAATGCACACCAGCAGTTCGAGATCGTGGTGAACAAGGCGGGCAACGAGAAAGCGGCGATGACAGTTTTTGAAAATATGGCCAAGGTGACACGGCGCAACCTCACGGCGCACTTGGAGTATTTGGGCTATATTCCATTCGACGACCGGCTTAACTATGCGACACAGCTGGGGAAACCGGTGATAGAGGCTTTTCCGGCCGCCGCTTCGGCAAAGTCTTACCTGAAGCTGTCGCAAAAATTGCTGCGCCTGCCGAGGCAGCAGGATGAAGTGGAAGGCGGTGTTTCCGCCATCATACAAAACCTGATGAAGCAGGTGTCGCAACCCGCCGCCTTGGCACGGTGTTGTGAGGCATCCGGTGCGGGATAAAAATGCTGGTCCAAAAAATCGGGGGCATCAGGCACATAGTCAAAGAATCCGGCAAGGGCGCGATTTATCGCGCCCTTTTTCCGGTGCCTGAATAGATCATTCGCGATGAATCGCGCCCCTACGACTTACAGCCACCCCTACACCAATACAGCATGAAAATCACACACGTTGTAAACTAGCAACAAGTAGCGGCTTGCGCAGGCTACCTGACAACCGACGCTCAACACCCAGCGGCTAATTATGTATAAAGCATCAGGATTAAACGACAAGGATCAATGCCTGCGGGAATATTCCCATCTGGTGAAGCGACTTGCGCACCAGATGATGGCCAAGCTGCCCCACAGTGTGCAGATTGACGACATTATCCAAGCCGGCATGATGGGCTTGCTGGATGCTGCCAGCCGCTACGACGAATTTCACGGCGCACAATTTGAGACCTATGCCACGCAGCGTATCCGCGGCGCAATGCTGGACGAGCTGCGCGAAGCGGATTGGCTGCCGCGCAGTTTGCGCCGCGATATGCGGCGCATCGAAGCGGCCATCAGTTGCTTGCAACAGAAACTGGGCAGGTCGCCGAACGAAACCGAAATCGCCGGGGAAATGAAGCTGTCTCTCACCGAATTCCAGCAGTTGCTGCAGGAATCGCGCGGTGCGCAGTTGGTATATTACGAAGATTTTCACGGCGAGGATCATGACGATTTTTTCGAGCGGTTCGAGTTCGACGACGATGCCAACCCCCTTGATTTGCTGGCAGACCAGCGCTTCAAGGCAGAGCTGGTACGTGCGATCGATGGCCTGCCGGAGCGTGAGAAGATGCTGATGGGCATGCTGTACGAGCAAGAGATGAACCTGCGCGAAATCGGCGAAGTGCTGGGCGTGGGCGAATCGCGCGTTTCGCAGTTGCATAGCCAGGCGGTAGCGCGGTTGCGCAGTTGGATGAAGGGCTACTGATGGATAAACTCGCGGTATTGGGTCTGATAATCAGCCTGACCGGAATCCTGTCCGGGCAGCTACTGGAAGGCGGCGATCTTTCCATCCTGCTGCAGGGTGCGGCGTTTCTGATTGTGTTCGGCGGCACGCTGGGCGCGGTGATGTTGCAAAGCCCCATTAAGGTGTTTACCCTGTCAATCAGGATGGTGCGCTGGGTATTCGTGACACCGCCGCAGGCATCGCATCAAGAGCTGATACACAAGATTACCGGTTGGAGCACCGTAGCGCGGATAGACGGAATATTGGCTCTGGAGGGAAAGATTGATGAGGAGTCAGATACTTTTTTAAAAAAAGGATTGCAGCTTCTGGTGGATGGCTATAGCGCCGAGAAAATCCGTGAAGTTCTCAATGTGGATATTCACGCGTGGCAACAGTTGCGTTGGCAAGCAGCCTCCGTGTGGGAAGCCGCTGCCGGTTATTCGCCGACTATCGGTATTATCGGCGCGGTGTTGGGGCTGACCCATGTCATGCAAAATCTCAGTGAACCGGCCAAGTTGGGCAGCGGCATCGCCGTTGCATTTATTGCCACGATTTACGGCGTGTCATTGGCCAATTTGTTGTACTTGCCGGTGGCTAATAAATTGAAAGCGATTATTACGCAACAAGCCGATATGCGCGAAATGCTGGTGGACGGGTTTACGGCCATAGCCAACGGCGACAATCCGCGGCTGATCGAAGTCAGGTTGCAAAGCTATCTGGCCTGATCATGGAGCGTCGGGGCAAGCGCGCAGAGCACAGCAACACTGACCGGTGGCTGGTTTCCTATGCCGACTTCATTACCCTGCTGTTTGCATTTTTCGTTGTGATGTATTCCATTTCTTCGGTGAATGAGGCGAAGTACAAAGTGTTCAGCGATTCGCTCAACATTGCCTTTACCCAACGACTGACCGCAACGGCGCCGATTGTTCCGCCTAACCAGCCGCTTGTTGCGCCTGCCCAGCAGAGAACACAAACCACCGCCACATTGGCGGGCAGAAACAAGGTGCTGGTGGACAAGCGCACCGCACAACTGGGCGAACAGCAGCGCAAAATAGAAGACCGCATGAAAAAACTGGCCAATGGACTGAGCCAGGTGATGGCCCCGTTGATTAAACAGCACATGGTCAACATCAACCATGCCCGGCGCGGAGTAATCATGGATATCAGCGCAAGCACGCTGTTCGGCACGGGTGAAGCGGTGCTGCAAGACAGCTCGCTGAATATATTGCGCCAAGTGGCTGTGGTATTGAGCAAGGAAGATATGCCTATCGAGGTGGAAGGCCATACCGACGATACCCCCATCGAGACTGCGCAGTACCCCTCCAACTGGGAGCTATCGTCAGCGCGTGCCAGCAGTGTGGTCAGGATACTGATTGATAACGGAGTGCCGGCAAAACGCCTTGCTGTAGTGGGTTTGGCCTCGAATCAACCGTTGGCGCCGAATAACAGCGCGGAAAACCGCGCAAGGAACCGGCGCGTGACTATTACCATAGCATCGCCCAATTTGGACAGGGAAGCCGGGGGTTGAGCAATAGAGGGCGTAGGCAAAGAAATGGGTACGCTGCGAGGTAATTCTCGGCTCAGCCGCTACCCAGCGACCTGCCGCTACCCGGTGAAAAGCTGGTCTGTCCGTCTGGCCCGTATAGATTGGCCTTGTCCACCGCACCGGTTAGCACGGCAAGCGATTTCTGGTTGTGACGCAGTTTCATCTGGATCAACTCGCCATTGGTATGGTTGATTTGCTGCGCGCGTTCCGCCAATGTGCGGATCTCCTGCCACATAGCCAAACCTTCCGTGCTGGTGGTTTTCAGCCATGCGTGGATGGTTTCGGCGGTAAGCTCAGAAATATTTTCCCGCAGCAGGTTGCGGCGGAATTCGGCAAGTTTGCTAAGGTTGATAGCTTGGGCCGATTTTTGCTCCGCAAACTCGAGCAACTGGTCGGTATTGTTTTCCACCAGCAAGCCTTGCTCCTGTTCCAGCAGATGGATAAATTTCCGCAATGCAACGCGCTCGGCAGACAACGCGCCGAGTAATTTAGTGATGTGATTCTGGTTCAACTGCGAATCCGGCTTTATTTTTTAATAATCGGCTGAATCAAGCCTTGCCGCCAATCAGATCGCGCACCGTTGCAATCAGGCGGTCAGCGACCACAGAGGTATTCACCTGAAAGCGGCCTTCGCTGATAGCCTGCCTGATTTCCGCAACTTTGGCCGCATTAACGGCAGGCGCGCTCGCCATGCTGCTTTCCATATTTTTCATATGCGCCACTGTTGAACCAAGCGAGACGCTGGTGCCTGCCGGTTGCTGTGCGGCAGATGCTTGACCGGATTTATCCTTGCCAGTGGCGCGCGCAGCGCCCTCGCCTGCCGAATTGGCGGGTAGCGTATTGCCGGGTTTGTCGATTTTCACGGTTATCCTCTCAATCTGGCGGTTTTCAAAATTACGCCGTCGTTTGCTATATCGGCAGGTATTACAAAAAGCTTAGGGCAATATGGCTTTTTTGCGAAGTATATAACGAAATAATTTTTATTCTTCGAATGCTTTTGCAGCCATGCGCTGGCTTAAGAACCTGCAATATTGTCAGGGTTATCGGCATTATCAAGAGAAACTTGATGACCCAACCGGCAAATAGACGCCGATTTCTCCCCCAGTTCATCAAAACGGCCTGATAATGTGCACGTTAGATTGCTGCCACAATAAATGCGGTGGATATCTAATTCAAATTCTATTTCAACCCGGATAGGCCAGTATTAGGGGTGATTCATGAATTGCCCCTACGGTATGCACCCATTATAAATTTCGCGCTCACACCGGCTCCGGTTCAACATGGCTATGCTGAAAATCTCTGAAGATACGCTGGATCCATCCGATTGGCAGGCCTTTCGTTTGCAAGGTCACCGGATGCTGGACGACATGCTGGACTATCTCGAACATCTGCGCGAACGACCGGTCTGGCAAACCATTCCGCAGGAGGTACGGGCTTCATTCCGCCAACCGCTTGGCGGCGAACCGCTTGGTCTCGCGGCGGCGCATGACGCGTTCATGCGGAATGTGCTGCCCTATTCCGTGGGCAACGCCCATCCCGGTTTTATGGGCTGGGTTCACGGCGGCGGAACACCCGTTGGCATGCTGGCTGAAATGCTGGCGGCCGGGCTGAATGCCAATCTTGGCGGACGCGACCAGACACCGATTGAAATGGAGCGGCAGGTCGTACGGTGGGTGCGCGAATGGTTCGGTTTTCCGGAAAGCGCCAGCGGCCTGTTTGTGACCGGCACTTCCATGGCAAACCTGATCGGCGTGCTGATTGCCCGCACCGCCGCATCAGGCGTCAGTGTGCGCCAAAACGGGGTTGCCGCCGGGCAACGCCTGAGCGCTTACACCTCCGCCAGCGCGCATGTCAGCATTGCCCGGGCGATGGATATTGCGGGCATCGGCAGCGGCGCGCTGCGCATGATTCCGGTGAATAGCCGGCACCAGCTGGATGTTGCTGCCCTTGAGCGCGCCATCGCGGCGGACCGGCAGGCGGGCCTGACGCCGTTCTTCATTGCCGGAACGGCCGGCACCGTGGATGTAGGGGCAGTCGATCCGCTCGCCGCCATTGCCCAGGTCGCGCAGCGCGAAAAAATCTGGTTTCATGTCGATGGCGCATACGGTGCGCTCGGCATATTGGCAGAAGATATTGCGCCGCACTTGCAAGGCATAGAGCGCGCCGACTCCATCGCCTTCGATTTCCATAAATGGGGGCAAGTGCCTTATGACGCGGGGTTTATCCTGGTGAGAGACGGCGCGTTACACCACAGCACATTTGCCTCGCCGGCGGCGTATCTGAAACGGGAGGCGCGCGGGATGGCAGCGGGTTCGCCGTGGCCATGCGATTTCGGCCCGGATCTTTCGCGCGGTTTCAGGGCGCTCAAAACCTGGTTTACGATAACAGTGTATGGCACAGAAAAACTGGGCCGGGTTATTTCCAACACCTGCGCACTGGCCCAACATATGAAGCGACGCATCGAGGCGGCACCGATGCTGGAACTACTCGCGCCAGTTGCGCTGAATATCGTTTGCTTCCGTTATCGCAGCGAAGATGCCGACCGGGTCAACGCGGACATAGTTGTCGCGTTGCAGGAATCCGGAATTGCCGCGCCATCGACTACGGTTATCGGCGGACAACTCGCGATCCGGGCGGCGATTGTCAATCACCGCACCAACGCGGGCGACATAGACGCCTTGATCGACGCGACCATTGCCTTTGGCGAGGCCATTGCCAAAAATGCAAACCCAGATACTGTTCAGCTTTAGGAAAATATTGTGAATACCCACAACAGGGAAGGCTGCCGCACGGATCAAGACGACAAGCTGATTGGCCTTGCGAAACTGATGAGGATGGCCTATTCAGGTGTTGATCTCGCGCCCTTGGGAGCAAAATTGATCGAACGCGCCGGGACTAATCCGGGCACGGCAAGCGCCAATGCCTTGATGGACCTGTTCACGGTTTTACTGCTCAGGGGCGAACGGGAGCTGGCCTTGTCGATGCAGGCGGAAGCCTTGCAGATACAGCAGATATATTCTGCGCCGACGGCATCTGGTCAGGCGGCTATTAGGTTGCTGGCCGTTATGACGCCGGGTGATTTGATGGCGAACACACCATTGGAGTTCTTGCTGGAGGACTCCGATGTCGCTCTCGATATGCTTTATGTGGGCCAAGGGTTGCCATTCCCCGCCTCTTTGCCCGATCATGACTTGCTGTTCATCGCGATTGCGGAATCCGATCAAAACCTTCCGCTTCTGGCTGAAATTGGCAGTGCCATAAAAGCCTGGCCGCGCCCGGTGCTCAACAGGCCCGATCGGATTGCACTGATGTCGCGCAATGATGCTTGCGCGTTACTCAAGGGCGTCCCCGGTGTGGTCATGCCGGACACGGTCAGAGCCGGCAGGCAGATTCTGGAGCAGGTCAGTCGCCAGGAACGCGGAATTACCGACACCCTCGGAGATGGCGATTTTCCGGTTATCGTCCGCCCGGTCGATTCCCATGCGGGGCAAGGGCTGGACAAGATAGACAACGCGGCGGCCATGGCGGACTATTTGCTGAAGATGCCGAACAGCGAATTTTATGTTGCGCGTTTTGTCAATTACCGCAGCAAAGACGGCCAGTTTAGGAAATACCGGATTGTGCTGATCGAAGGGCAGCCATATATCTGCCATCTGGCAATATCGGAACACTGGATGATCCATTACCTGAATGCGGGGATGGCCGGCAGCGCCGAGAAACGCGCTGAGGAAGCGCGTGCCATGGCTGATTTCGACGGCGGCTTCGCACGCCGGCATACCGAGGCATTACGCACTATCGGCGAGCGTGCCGGGCTTGACTATCTCGGCATCGATTGCGGCGAGACCGCCGATGGCCAACTGCTGATTTTCGAAATCGACAGCTGCATGATTGTCCATGCCATCGACCCGGTCGATGTGTTCCCATACAAACAACCGCAAATGCGCAAGGTGTTCGATGCGTTCCGCCGGATGCTGGGTCATGCCATGCAGCGTGCCGTACTTTAGATTTGTAGATGCTAAATACTACGGCTCCAATGCCGCTGTATCGCCGCCGCCAAAATGCCCAATAACCAGCCACCCGACAGCCTGCCGCCCACCGAACAATTGCTGATAACGGGCGGCGATGCGCGCATCGCGCTGGACCCGTCCAGCGGTCTGAATAAATACGGTTGCCCGCCACTCCCCGATCCTCAACTATTGTCTTTCAGCTCTTCCACGGCATCGGTTATTTCCGCGACAGGTTTTGCCGCCGCAAACCGGCTGCGCCAGAAATTGCTGCGGGATATCGCGACAGAATCGCATGCGGTTGTCTATGCGCGTGAAATCCAGCGAATCCGCTCGGAGTTGTTTCAGTTGTGCGAAATATCCGATCTCGTCGGCCTCGAAGCCGTGTTCGCCACCTCCGGAACAGATGTACATTTGATCGTTGCGCAATATACAGGTAGCGGCGAACATATACCTGCGCTGGTGGTGATGGTAGAGGCAAACGAAACGGGAAGCGGAGTGGCGGCAGCTTTAGCCGGTCGCCACTTCAATGCTGCGGGCCCGCAAAATACTGTGGTTGTTGAAGGCATGCGCATCGCAGGCAGCAGCGCCCTTGAAGTCATGTCCGTGCCGATCAGACTTGCCGATGGAACACTGCGGCAGTTGGCCGAAATTGATAACCAGGTTGAGTCCTTGGTAAACGAAGCAGTTGCGCTGGGGCGGCGAGTTCTGCTGATCCTTGTCGATCAATCCAAAACCGGATTGATCGCGCCGAGTCCGGCCTGTATTTCACGGCTGCATTATCAATTTCCGGATAGCGTCGATGTTCTGGTCGATGCCTGCCAGTTCCGCATCGCGCCGCCGACGTTACGCGCCTATCTGGAACAGGGCTTCATGGTCGCGCTGACCGGATCGAAATTTGTCGCCGGCCCATCTTTTTCAGCCGTTGTGCTGCTCCCTTTCGCGGCGGCACAGTGGCTCCGTCAGAGAAAATTTCCGCCCGCCCTGCTCCCTTATTCATCCAGGGGAAATTGGCCGACCGACTGGAATACGGCGAACGAACTGAACAATGATGCAAACTTTGGACTGCTGCTGCGTTGGGAGGCCGCCTTGGAAGAAATGCGCAAGTTTCATTCGATACCGCAAGCTGCGATCATCAATTTCCTTCAGGCGTTTGCGCATGCCATCCGGCGTCGCCTGACGAGCGATCCCGCCTTCGAGCCGCTGCCGGTGCCGCAACTTGACCGCCATCCATTGATAGAGGCCAACAGCTGGGATCATCTCCAGACGATTTTTTCTTTTCTGCTCTATCACCCTGAAACCCACTCTGAGACCAAGGCCGGACGACTGCCGTTGAGCCGCGAAGAAACCCTTCACGTCTATAAACAGTTGCAAACCGGCTTGACGGAAAATCCCACTTTCAACCGTACCGATTCGGGCGGCGGCATTGCGTCGTTGCGCTGCCAGCTCGGGCAGCCGGTTGCATGCGGCAACCGCAACGGGATCGAGGTGAGCGCGTTGCGCATATGCGTCAGCGCACGGCTGATTATCGAGGCGGCATCGCAACATGGCAAAGGGGCTACCGCAGTGATTGAAGACGCTTTGGCGGCGTTAAATAAAGCGGCATGGATAACTGAAAATCTCTAAAGGCGCCTCTGGAACCCTGTTGCTCCAGCCATTTTCAGAATGATGAGACTACCAGTGACTCATTGTCACTATCTGATTTCTACCACGCCGCTCTCCCCGGCAATACCGCCAAGCAAGCGGCCCGAGCTGGTGCGAACCTGTACGGTTTGCCCCTCGCTCGCATTGCTCAGTGCGACGCCTTCGTTGCGTATGTTGAATCCTTTGCCGCGCACGATGATTTGCACGGCTTGGCCTTGCACGATGCTGTAGGGCGGGCGCAGCATTTCTTCGCGCAATACCTGCCCAGCGGTGATGCCATGGCGCAACACTTTACCGACCACCTGTTTGGTGTCGGTTATCCCGCCTGACTGAGTGGTTTCAGTGGCCTGTGTGGCAAGATCATCTTCGCTCATGGTATGCCCCAACGGCAAGGCTCGTGCGCTGATTATCAGGCTGGCGCTGACTCTGATTTGCACCGGAACGGATATGCTCCACCCCCGCGCTTCGTTGCAGCGCACCACGACGGCCGTTTTCCCGACGAGTTTGCCACCGGCAGGCAAAAGAACTTTGAGCTTGCGGCACTCGGGCAGCGCGATGCGCCGGTCAATTTCGTCCACTTCGAAGGATACCTTGCCGGGCAGGTCGGCTGTTTGTTGTTGCACGAAGGTAGTCACCGCATCCTTTATCAGGGCGTGATCTTGCATGCCGGTAGCGGCGGCAACGGATTGAAGTAACAAAAATCCAGCTAATAACAGGTTTTTCATGGCATGCATTGTGCTAGTTACTGGCTATTAAGGGAAGTAATGAATAAACCTGAATTGAGGGGTAAAACCACCCCTAATCGGCAAATAACCAACTGGCTGCATGATTTAGGATGTTACTTATGTTAAGTGGTAATAAGTGTCGGCGGGCAAACAGGAGGGTGTTGTGGTCAACAAGCTGGATGATGCTCTGCGCTTTCATCAAACTGCATTGAATTTGCGCGCGGCGCGCCAGGAGTTGCTGGCGTCCAATATTGCCAACGCCGACACGCCCAACTACAAGGCGAGGGATATTGATTTTGCCAGCGCGCTACAGAATGCGCTGGCTGGAACCTCGCCGAAGTTGCCGGTTGTGCAAACCTCCCCGATGCATCTGGGGGGTAATGCGGGTGGTTCGATTCTGGGCTCTCCGGTGATGTATCGCAGGCCTGTTCAGCCAAGTGCCGACGGCAACACCGTAGATATGGACGTGGAGCGTGCGCAATTTACCGACAATGCATTGCGTTATGAGGCCAGCATAAAATTCGCCGGCGATGAGCTCAAGGATATGCTGGCAGCAATACAGGGTTGACCAGTGTTTGCTGCAAGTTTTTTGCGACGTTGAAATCTGCTGTTTTTTGTACGGTAACGCACAGAATTCGGCATTTATAAGTGGGATAAGTACGAACACTGAACCTTGACCATTCGATTGGGTCGTAATTAAAGGAGCGATAGGCATGTCTCTATTTAATATATTTAATGTGGCGGGTTCCGGGATGGCCGCCCAAGCGCAGCGTTTGAATGTTGTAGCGAGTAATCTGGCGAACGCCGACAGCACCACCAGCGCCAATGGTCAGCCCTATCGCGCAAAGCAAGTGGTGTTCAGCGCGGCACCGGTGGATGGAAGCGGTGCGCAAGGGGTCAAAGTGATTACGGTGGTTGAGGATAATTCGCCGATGCACATGGTCTACGACCCCAAGCATCCGATGGCCAACGAGCAGGGTTACGTGTCAATGCCGAATGTAAAAGTGGTGGATGAGATGGTCAACATGATCTCGGCATCGCGCGCCTATCAAAATAATGTCGATGTAATGAATACCTCTAAAACGCTGTTACTTAAAACTTTAACCATCGGCCAGTAATGGTCGGCCTGCAATGAAAGGAAATTGCCATGCCCATAACACAAACGAATAGTGCCACCTCCGCAACAAATGCCGCCACTGCCGCTGCTGCGGCAACTGGCAGTTCGGCAGCCAACACACAGGATCGGTTCTTGAAACTGCTGGTTACGCAGATGAAGAACCAGGATCCGCTTAATCCGATGGACAATGCGCAAGTGACTTCGCAAATGGCGCAACTCAGCACGGTATCCGGGATCGACAAGTTGAACGTCACCCTGCAGGCGCTGAGCGACAGTATGACCAACAACCAATCGCTGCAAGCGGCCAGCATGATCGGGCATGGCGTTTTGGTGCCGGGTAATGGTCTCGATCTGGCTAACGGTAGCGCATTCGGCGGATTTGAATTAACGCAGAGCGCGGACAGATTGAATATATCCATAACAGACAAGGCGGGCGCCTTGATACGCAACATTCAACTGGGGGCGCAACCGGCCGGAATGGGGCATTGGCAATGGGACGGGTTGGACAATAGCGGCGCGAAGGTGGCGGACGGGAGCTACACTTTTGCCGTTAATGCCGATCAAACCGGCACCGGAACCAAGACCGACGTCTCGGGGCTGCAATTCGGCATGGTTAACAGCGTATCGCAAGGCAAGCAGGGGGTTACATTGAGTGTCGGGCAACTGGATGGCATCGCCATGTCGCAAGTCAAACAGATTCTTTAAAACCGGATTGATTTAAAGAAACCCCTGAACACAGCGGGATTTTTCAAAGGAGAACATCATGAGCTTTCAGCAAGGACTAAGCGGCCTGAATTCATCGGCCAAAAATCTGGATTCGATCGGCAACAACGTAGCGAATGCCAGTACTGTCGGCTTCAAGCAATCCCAGACACAATTTGCCGATGCATATGCTGCTTCTCTTAGCGGTAGCGGCTCTTTGCAAACAGGTTCCGGTAGCAGGGTGGCGGCCGTTGCACAGCAGTTCACTCAAGGAACCATCTCCACAACCAATAATCCGCTGGATGTAGCCATCAGCGGGGCAGGATTCTTCCGTATGGCCGATCCAACCGGGGCTATTTTTTACAGCCGCAACGGGCAGTTCCATGAGGATAAAAATGGCTTTATCGTCAATAGCCTGGGGCATAATGTAACCGGCTACGAAGCCACGCTGGGAGTGGTTGCGCAAGTGCAACCACCGGTACCTCTGCAAATCAGCGCTATTGATAAAAGTAATCCGCCGAAACTCACCAGTACCGCAAATGTCGGAGTAAATCTTATTTCGACTGCAACAGCAATCGATAACGCTGTAACACCTTTTAATCCATTAACATCGACCACGTACAATAATTCGACCGCATTGGCGGTCTATGACAGTGCTGGTGCCAGCCATGTGGCGTCGTTGTATTTCCAAAGGATACCTCTTACCGCCATTACTCCTACCACCGCCACAGGGGCTGTTGCTGCCGGCGCAACGTCAGTAACCCTCGCGCCTTCTGCTGCAGGCTTGACTATCGGCAATACCATCAATATCGCCACCGCAGGCGTTGCGGGAGCAACGCATGCGGCGACAATCACCAATATTGCAGGGAACGTGGTAACCTTTTCTCCGGCAACATCGACTTTAACAGCTGCCGGCCCTGCCGTTACTTCCAATGCGGGTTCGCTGAACTGGAATGTCTTTTTGACAGTGGATGGCGCCATAGTGCCTCCTGCGGCGGCTCCCGCAGCTCCCGCAGCGGCAAACTCAATGACCATGCTTACTTTTGGTAACAGCGGTAGCCTGATAACGCCTGCCGCAGGGGTACTATCGGGCACGCCGGCGTGGGCGGGCGCTGCACCCATTACTTTCGACCTTACCCAATGCACGCAATATGCAGGCACTTTCAATGTGAATGGCTTGACCCAGAATGGCTATGCCGCCGGAACGCTGAGCGGGTATTCGACCGGCGCGGACGGTACAATTCTCGGGCGCTACACCAACGGGCAAACCCAAGCGCTGGGGCAAATATTATTAAACAACTTTTCCAACCCGCAAGGCTTGCAACCGGTGGGCAATAACGAATGGGTGGACACTGTTGCTGCGGGTAATTTAGGTCCGCTTACCCCTGGCACGAGCGGCAGAGGGGTGCTGCAATCCTCCGCCGTGGAAGATTCCAACGTGGACCTGACTGCCGAACTGGTGAGCATGATTGTCGCGCAGCGCATGTATCAGGCCAATGCACAAACCATCAAGGCGCAGGATCAAATACTGCAAACCATCGTGAATCTGAAATAGCGGTTAGGTAGGGGCACGGCGTGCCGTACGGGTGCACGAACTAAAGTTTCTCGTGCCCCTGCAAATCAGGAGAAAGCCATGGACAAATTGATCTACACCGCAATGACCGGCGCAGCTCAGGTGCTGCAGCAGCAGGCCGTGGTATCTGAAAATTTGGCCAACGCGAGCACTCCCGGATTTCGCGCAGCACTGAGTACCTTTCGTGCCGTGCCGCTGGTTGGCGAAGGCTTGCCAACCCGGACTTTTGTGGTGGACTCCACCCCCGGCTCGGATTTTTCCCCGGCGGTAATTTATCAAACCGGTCGTGTACTGGATGTTGCATTGCCGGGGGCAGGCTGGCTTGCGGTACAGGGGCCAGATGGCAAGGAAGCCTACACGCGCAACGGCAGCCTTCAGGTCACGCCGGAAGGCGTGCTGCAAACGCGCAGTGGTTTGAATGTGATGGGTGACGGCGGCCCTATCACGATACCGCCCGATACCGAAGTGACGATCGCCAAAGACGGCTCAATTTCGACGGTACCCAGCGGCACCGGAGTAGCTGCTGTCGTGGCGGCGGGACGCCTGAAATTGGTCAACCCTCCCCCGGGGCAACTGGAACGCGGCGGCGACGGACTGTTCCGTTTGAAGGATGGTACGACTGCACCGGAGGATGCCAATGTGAGCGTAGTATCCGGCAGCATTGAAAGCAGCAATGTAAATACGGTCGAGGCAATGGTGAATATGATTTCACTGGCGCGTAAATTCGATATGCAGATGAAGATGTTGCAAACTGCGGATAACAACGCACGGCAGGCCAGTCAGATAATGAGCCTTGCCGGCTAGCGATTAGGGGCTGGGTGACTATGGGAAACCTGAATCAACCAACCTCCAAACCCTGCCTCCCTAACCCTTAGCCTTTATAAAGGATAACAATCATGATACGTTCTTTGTGGATCTCCAAAACCGGTCTGGATGCGCAGCAAACCCAGATGGATGTAATTGCCAATAATCTGGCCAACGTCAGCACAACCGGCTTCAAGCGTTCGCGCGCGGTGTTTGAGGATTTACTGTATCAGACCATACGGCAACCGGGCGCCCAATCTTCGCAACAAACTCAGGTTCCATCCGGTTTGCAAATTGGCACGGGGGTTCGCCCGATTGCGGCAGAACGTATCCATACCCAAGGCAATTTGCAGCTAACCGGCAACCAGTTGGACGTGGCGATTCAAGGGGCGGGGTTTTTCCAGATATTGATGCCGGATGGTACGACGGCTTACACCCGTGACGGCTCGTTTCAATCTGACAGCCAGGGGCAGTTGGTGACATCCAGCGGTTTCCCCGTACAACCCGCTATCACGATTCCTGCAACATCTACCGGTGTTACCATCGGCCGGGATGGCATTGTTACCGTGACGCAGGCTGGCGTAGTCGCGGCGCAGCAAGTTGGTCAGCTGCAACTGACAACATTTATCAATCCGGCCGGACTGCAAAGCATGGGCGAAAATCTTTATCAGGAAACGGCTTCTTCCGGAACGCCGAACACCACCGTGCCTGGAACGAATGGCAGCGGTTCGTTGAGTCAATCCTATGTGGAAACATCCAATGTGAATGTGGTGGAAGAATTGGTGAACATGATCCAGACACAACGCGCTTATGAAATCAATTCCAAGGCCATTCAAACTTCGGATCAGATGCTGCAAAAATTATCGCAGATATGATAAATGAATTAAGGAGCTAGAGTTGAATCGCAGTGAACAATCTGAAAACAGGATTCGGATACTTGCTATCTTCAGTTTCCCGGTATTAGCATTCTGCCTTTTGGTGGCAGGCTGCTCCATGACTCCGCCCACCAATATCCATCAACCGATGACCGCCAAACCCGTTGAGAGGAAAGTGGTCGCTCCGGCGGACGGGGCAATTTTCCATGCGGGCATCAATGAGCGCTCATTATTCGAGGACAGGCGTGCGCGCAATGTGGGCGACATACTGATCATCAATATTGTGGAAAAAACCACCGGTAACCGGAAGGACAGCGGCAGCTCCAGTTATTCAAATAGTATCAATGCCAATCTTCCAACTATAACGACAAACATACCTCAAAAAGTCAGGATGCCCGGAGCGATTTCCAATGCACTCGCCAATCTTTTCTCACTGACGGGTTCCGTTGTCGGCACAACAAGCAACAAGTCAGCCAATGCGGGCGCGGGGTCTGCCAGCGAGGACTTGACCGGAACGATCAGCGTAACGGTGATCGAAGTATTGGCAAACGGGAATTTGCTGGTCAGCGGCGAAAAACAGGTGTCATTGAATCAGGGCGACGAATTTATTCGTTTCTCCGGCGTGGTAAATCCGACTACAATCACCAACCTGAACGCCGTGCAGTCCACCCAGGTTGCCGATGCGCACCTTGAGTACAAGAAGGCCGGCGCAATGAGCGAGGTAATAAACGACACCCAGTCGCTCGGATTCCTGGGACGCTTCTTCATGTCGGTGTTGCCATTCTGAGGGTAAAAAACGCATGAAACAGTTTTTTTCAGTCAAGTTATCAAATGCCGCTTTCCGCGTCGGAGCGGTTATCTGCCTGTCTGCCTGCTGCCTGCTGTCTTCTGCCTTGTGGAGCGTAGCATATGCCGACCGCATCAAGGATATGGCGAGTATTCAAGGCGTGCGCGACAATCAATTGACCGGCTACGGCTTGGTAGTCGGCCTGGATGGCACCGGCGACCAAACCACTCAAACGCCGTTTACGGTACAAAGTTTCATCAGTATGTTGTCGCAAATGGGCGTGAATCTGCCGCCTGCCACCAATTTGCAACTCAAGAATGTCGCGGCCGTATCGGTAACCGCCACGCTGCCGGCCTTTGCAAGGCCGGGCCAACACATAGACGTGACGGTGTCATCACCCGGCAATGCCAAAAGCCTGCGGGGCGGAACATTGCTGTTATCGCCGCTGAAGGGTGCGGACGGCCAAGTGTATGCCTTGGCGCAAGGCAATGTGCTGGTTGGCGGAGTAGGAGCTTCTTCGGGTGGCGCTTCGGTGCAGGTAAATCACCTGAACGTCGGGCGCATACCGGATGGCGCGCAGGTGGAACGCGCCGTGCCGACACTGCTGGGCCAAGGCGAATTTATTAATCTGGAATTGAAAACGATGGATTTCACCACGGTCGCGCGCATCGTCGAGACCATCAACGGGCAAGTTGCGCCGGGTATCGCTTCAGCCATGGATGGTCGGGTGATACAAGTGCGCGCGCCAGCAGGCAATGAACGCGTGGCGTTTATTTCCAAGATTGAAAATCTTGAAGTCAGCCCGGCGCAAGGCATTGCCAAAGTCATTATCAATGCCCGCACCGGTTCGATAGTAATGAACCAGGCGGTGACTCTGGATACCTGCGCTGTGGCGCACGGTAACTTGACCGTAGTGATCAATACCGAAAGCTCGGTGAGCCAGCCAAATGCGCGCTCGGAAGGAAAAACCGTGCAGACCGATCAAACCACCATAGACGTCAAAGCGGACAAGGGTAGCCTAGTGCAACTTCAAAGAGGGGTGTCGCTGAGCGAAGTGGTCAAAGCACTCAATTCGATAGGCGCGACACCGCAGGATTTGCTGGCGATATTGCAGGCGATGAAATCGGCGGGTGCATTGCATGCCGAACTGGAAATCATCTAAAGGGATACCCTGATGGTTAATCGTCTGAACACCTCCGCAAACATTGCTCTCGATGCGCAGAGTCTGGATCGGTTGCGCGCTCAGGCAAAGCAGTCGCCGGACCAAGCGCTCAAGGCGGCGGCGCAGCAATTCGAGTCGGTATTTCTTAACATGATGCTGAAGAGCATGCGTGAAGCCACACCGCAGGACGGTGTGTTCGATAGCGAGCAAACCAAGATGTTTACCGGTATGCTGGATCAGCAATTGGCGCAAGGCATGGCCAGTCGCGGAGTGGGCCTGGCTGACATTATGGTCAAGCAACTCAGGGGTCAAATGGCAGCCGACAGCGGGCAAAAAATCGGCCCTCAGTCCTCGACCTCTGATCCTCGATCCTTGATGGGTGCCTTGCCGCCTGCTTATAGCGAAATGGGTTTGGCGGGGATGGGGGAATTTCCGCCCAACTCGCAAAATGCCCAGCAGGAGTTTGTAAACCGCATGTTGCCGCACGCCATGCAAGCCAGCCAGGCAAGCGGTGTGCCGCCGCAATTAATGCTGGGGCAGGCTGCGCTGGAAAGCGGTTGGGGCAAACGTGAAATCCGCATGGCGGACGGCAGCAACAGCTACAACCTGTTTGGCATCAAGGCCAATGCCGACTGGAATGGCAAGGTGGCCGAAGTGATGACTACCGAATACAAGAACGGTGTGCCAAGCAAGCAGGTGGAGAAGTTCCGCGCTTATTCATCATATGCCGAGGCTTTCAAGGATTACGCCAGCATGCTGGGCAATAATCCGCGCTATGCGAATGTGTTGCAGCAAGGGGGCGATGCAGCGGGAATGGCACAGGCATTGCAGAAAGCCGGGTATGCAACCGATCCCAAATATGCCGACAAGTTGGTGAGCGTCATGGACAGGATTAATCTGACGGTTTGATCACCCATGGCGTGTTGAGAAATGCGGCAGGATTCACTCATTTTTCATGGTGAGATTAGTAGCGGGCTTTGGTAGCATACGCTAAAGAATCTTCCGGATGTGCCGATAACCTAACACAAGATCGCCATTGAGCGAACAAAGGAAATATCGTGGCAAACTTATTTACCTCGGCGTTAAGTGGCATGAACACTGCCCAGCTAGGTCTGGCGACCACTGAGCATAACATCTCCAATGCAAGTACTCCCGGATTTACGCGGCAGCAGATCCTGCCTGTTGCACGGCTTGGCCAGCAGACCGGTTCAGGGTTTGTCGGGCAGGGTGTAGACGTACAAAATGTAACACGAATCTACGATCGATACCTGTCCGCCCAAGTCTTGCAGGAACAAAGCCAGGCGACCAACCTTACCACTTACTACACGGCGCTCAAACAAATCGATAATCTGTTGGCGGATCCGGCAGCCGGCGCATCGCCGGCGATACAGAGTTTTTTTGATGCGATGAGTGCGGTTTCCAACAATCCCGAGTCTGTCCCCGCACGCCAAACTTTGT
The DNA here is from genome assembly GCA_028714075.1 of Gallionella sp. Lineage (GTDB taxonomy): Bacteria > Pseudomonadota > Gammaproteobacteria > Burkholderiales > Gallionellaceae > Gallionella. Next base: position 290,245 of record JAQTMZ010000002.1, on the reverse strand, counting down.
TCGGTAACGCACAGTTTGCCATAAATCGATTTCAGGCCATTGACCAGCGCATGACCGATATGGCCAATGGGCTTAACGGACAAATCACCAGCAGCGTCAACGCCGCCAACACTTATGCCCAGCAAATTGCCGTCCTGAATGGCAGCATCAGGCGTGCCATTGCGACAACGCCGACACAGCAACCCAACGACCTGCTCGACCAGCGCGATCAATTGATCACCAAATTGAACCAGGAAATCAAGACAACCCAAGTGCAACAGCCGGACGGGACGCTGAGCGTTTTTGTGGGTAATGGTCAGCCGTTGGTGCTGGATGATCAGGCGATGACGTTGCGAGCCGTTCAATCGCCAAGCGACCCGAATAAAATGGACATTGCTTATGTAAGAAATGGCCAAATTCTTTCCATGCAGCAAAGCAGCATTCAGGGCGGCAACCTGGGGGCGTATCTTACCTTTCGCGACCAGAGCCTGGAGCCTGCCCGCAATGCGCTCGGGCGCGTAGCGTTGGGGCTGGCAACCAGCATTAACCAGCAGAACCAGTTGGGTCAAGATTTGAACGGGGCATTGGGGGGGAATCTTTTTACCACCGCTGTGCCGCGTGTCATCCCGAATGCGAATAATGCTGTGGCTTCGGGTACTCCTTCCGTTACGATTGCTGACATATCGAAACTGACTACGAGCGACTATCAGCTGACGTTCAATGGCGCTGCCGGCTACACATTGTTGCGCCTGTCGGACAACACGGTGACTAATTTTGCAGCGGCGGCACTCGTGGCTCCTGGTTCGACGGTAGATGGCATAACCATTACTGCACCAGTTCCTGTTACGGCAGGCGATACCTTCCTGATACGCCCCACCGCAAACGGCGCGCGCGACATTGCGCTGGCTACCAACGACCCCACCAAAATTGCAGCGGCGGCTCCGATGCGTACAGCTGCGCTATTGAGGGCAACTACTGGGCCAACCAATATAGCTACTGTTGCCAGTGTGGCAGTTAACACGCCGACTAATGCGAACTTATCCAACCCAGTCAGCATTACCTTTACAGCACCGGGTTTTTATACCGTGAGTGGCGCAGTGCCGGCCGTTGTCGGAGCACAAGCATATGTGGCACCGAGCATCAGTTATAACGGCTGGACAATGCAGGTCACGGGTGTGCCAGCTATAGGTGATACTTTTAACATCGCAGCCAATAGCGGGACAGCAAAGATCAGCAGCGGGACGGTTAATCCGCCGCCCCCCGTGACCCTGAATCCGGCACATCCGACAACCGACTTAAATTTGCAGTCACCGGTCAGTATCACCTTCACCACTCCAACCACTTTCACTGTGGCTGGTGCCGTACCTGCAGTTGGCCCACAGCCATATGTCTCCGGACAGAACATCAGCTATAACGGCTGGACGGTACAAATTACAGGCACTCCTGCAACAGGCGATGTCTTCAATGTGACAACCAATACCAATGCGACCGGCGACAATCGCAACATTCTATTGATGTCGAGTATGCAAACCAATAATCTGCTGGGGGGCAGTGCTGCCACCGCAGCGGGAGTGGGCACGACAAGTTTTCAGGGGGCGTATGGCCAATTGGTCGGCGATGTTGGCGCAAAAACTAGCGAATTATCCGTGACCAGCCTTGCACAAACCAATATGGCCGCCCAGACGGTTGCGGCGCAACAGGCAGTTTCTGGCGTGAATCTGGATGAGGAGGCAGCCAATTTAATGCGTTATCAAAAAACGTATCAAGCGGCTGCCAAGGCAATGCAAATTGCCAACACCCTGTTTGATTCAGTGTTAGCTATAGGAAGGTAGGTGTGTGATGCGTATCAGTACCAATACCATATACGACAGCAATGTGACCGCGCTAGGGCAGCAACAAACCCGCTTGTTTCAAACCCAGCAGCAGGTTTCCACCGGCCGGAGAATGCAAACCGCTGCGGATGACCCAGTCGCGGCAGCACGCGCAATAAGCGTCAATCAAGCCGATTCGATGAATACGCAATATACCGCGAACCGCACGGCATTGCGCCATACTTTGTCGCTTGCGGAAAGCAACCTGCAGAGCGTGACATCCCTGCTCCAGGATGTTCAAGTTACTGCCGTCAATGCCGGCAACGGTGCTCTTTCAAGTATTGACCGCCAGACCATAGCAACAGACTTAAGCGGAAAATTGCAGGAATTGGTTGGCTTGGCAAACGGCACAGATGGTGCAGGCAATTATCTGTTTTCAGGATTTCAGTCCGGAACCAAGCCTTTTGTCGATGTGGCCGGAGTTACAAGCTACAATGGCGACGACGGACAGCGCCTGATACAAGCAAATGCCTCACGGCAAATCGCATCGAGCAATTCGGGTGCTGATGTATTCATGCGAGTAAAAAATGGCAATGGCACATTTGTTACGCAACCCGCCGCCGCCAATACCGGCACCGGCATTATCAGCATAGGCTCGGTATCCGACACCGCATTGTTGACAGGCAACAACTATAGCGTGGCATTCACCGTGGTACCTGGTGTAGCGGGTGCTCCAAATGTGACGACTTATACGGTGAATAACACATCGACCGTACCGGCTACTGTGGTTTCTGCCGGCAACCCATATGTAAGCGGGCAAGCCATCAGCTTTGCCGGAATGCAATTCGACATTCAAGGTGCCCCTGCCAATGGCGACACCTTTACCGTCACGCCGAGCACCAACGAAAGCATATTCAAAACCATCTCAGATTTGATTGCTACGCTGAACGCTCCGGTGGCAACCTCCGCGAATGGGGGAACAACCAGTCTGACCAACAACCTGAGCCGCGGCCTCAACAACCTGAATAACGCGTTGAACAATATTCTGTCTACCCGGTCTTCGCTGGGTTTGCGCCTTCAAGAGGCCGATGCATTACAGACGGCAGGTGACGATTTGGGCTTGCAATTCAAGCAGACCTTATCGCAACTGCAGGATGTGGATTACAACAAGGCATTGAGCGATATCGCGCAGCAAAATATGTCGTTGCAGGCGGCACAAAAATCGTTTGCCGCTGTATCGAGCCTTTCTTTATTCAGCTACATTTAAGTGAGCCTCTAAAAAATCCACATTTGCGAGCCGCCGTTATGCGGCTTGCCTGCCTACCCCGCTTCCGCGCCTTGTATTTGAGCGAAATCTAAATTTCTAGCGGCTCCCTTAATTTTTGTCAGTGGGGCGGCTTCACCAGATTGAGCGTTGCGCTCAATCCTTCCTGAGTCAGCCTGTCCAGCATCGGGATAAAGTGGGGCATGGACAGCATCAGCACAAGAAATCCAATCGCCAGCGTGATGGGAAAACCGATTGCGAACAAGTTAAGCTGTGGCGCGGCGCGGGTAAGTATCCCCAACGCAATATTGGTGATCAACAGCGCCGCCAGTATAGGCAGCGAAATCTGCAAGGCGTAGGCAAAGATGCTCCCGCCCCAACTGGCTACTGCATGAAAGCCGTGGTTGGGGATCATGTTTCCGATCGGCAGCGTCCGGAAGCTTTCTGCCAATGCGGACAGCATGTACAGGTGGCCGTTTATAGCCAGAAAAGCCAGTGCCGCGACCATCCCCAGCCATTGGGCAACGATCGGGGAATGAGCGGCATTGACCGGATCATAAAAGCTGGCAAACCCCAATCCCATCTGCAAGCCGGCTAATTCACCCGCCATTTCGACGGCGGTGAAAATCAGGCGCATGGTGAATCCCATTGCCACGCCGATGATAATTTGCTGAATCATTATCAATAGACCCTGCGGCGAGCCGATGGCGACTGGCGGCATTTCACCGATGGTCGGCGCGATGATAATGGCGATCAGGACAGACAAGCCGACTTTGACGCGCACCGGAATTTGCTTGTTACCGAGTATCGGCGAACTGGCAATCATGGACAGGATGCGCACCAGCGGAAACATCAGCGTGGCAAGCCACACATCGAGTTGCGCGCTGGTAATACTGATCACGAGACGATCCTGCCCATCTAATGCGTCACCCGACCATCCAGGGGATATTGCCGAACAATCGCTGGATATAATCCACCATCGTATTCACCATCCACGACCCTGCAAAAATCAGCACCAGAAAAGTTCCCAGCAGCTTTGGAATAAAGGACAGGGTCATTTCGTTGATTTGCGTAGCGGCTTGAAAAATGCTCACTATCAGCCCGATAACCAGCGCGCTGAGCAGTAGCGGAGCAGAAATCATCAGCGTCATTTCGATGGCCTGCTGTCCAATGGTGAGGACGGTTTCCGGGGTCATAAATTAGCCATTAGTTATAGTCTGTAGTCGTTAGTTGGTGTAGTCGCTTCGCGGGGTTTTGGGTTTAACTAAAAACGAACATCTAACGACTAGCGACTGTTTCAGGTATAAAAACTTTGCGCCAAAGAGCCGATTATTAAATTCCAGCCATCGGCCAACACAAAAAGCATAATCTTGAAGGGCAGCGAAATGATTGCCGGCGACACCATCATCATACCCATGGACATCAGCACGCTGGCTACCACCATATCGATAATAAGGAACGGAATGAATACTACAAAGCCGATCTGAAAGGCCGTTTTCAATTCGCTGGTCACGTAGGCCGGCACCAGAATGCGCAGCGGTACCTGATCCGCATTTTGCAGCGGCTCGCTGTTGGAAATTTTCACGAACAGGGCGAGATCCGCCTCGCGGGTCTGGCGCAACATAAAGGTTTTCAGCGGTACACTGCCCTTCTCTACGGCATGCTGAAAATCGAGTTTGTTCTCGCTGAAAGGCAAATAGGCGTCAGTGTATATTTTGTCGAGCACCGGCGACATGACGAAGAATGTGAGAAACAATGCCAGGCCGATCAACACCTGATTGGGCGGCGAAGATGGTGTGCCGATGGCGGAACGCAGCAGGCTTAACACGATGATGATGCGCGTAAATCCGGTCATCATCAGCAGAACCGCCGGCAGAAAACTCAGCGAGGTGAGCAACAACAACGTTTGCAGGCTCAGGCTGTATGTCTGGCCACCGCCCGGTGAAGGTGTGCTGGTTAACGCAGGCAATCCAATTTCCGCAGAAGCGGACTGGCTAATCAGAAGGCAGAAGACCGTTGTCAAAAGACAGGCCATCAACACCTTCCACCTGTCCTTGATCAGCGAAGGAAATATGTTCTGCTTCCGGTTTTTTGTTTGCTGAAACACGGTCATTTGTCTATTGTTTTTTGTCTGCGACGGTTGAGGACTGAGGACAGGAGGCTGGCAAATTTATTTTCGGAAGGCTGAGGGTCGGCGACTGAATTTTCTGCTCGCTGCCCGCTGTTTTCTGCCATCTGGAGCTCCGGCTTCTGAAATGTATGCAACGTGCGGATTTGCCCGGGGCCTATACCTACCACCAGGCACGTATCATTCACTTCAACTAATACGATGCGCTCGCGTTGCCCTATCGGCACAGCGCCCAATATTTTGAGCAGGTTGCCCGAACCCCGCTGTGCCACATTCATGCGCCTGAGCAGCCATGCCACCAGTACGATTGCGGCCAACACCAAAAGCAAACTGAAAATGATTTGTGCAATATTGCCAGAGCTGACGGCGGGCGGCGGCGGGGTATAGGCGGAGCGCGTTGCCTCTGCGGCATAGGCCGAAGGCAAACACCAAAAGATAGAAGATATAACCAGCAATTGGGTTATCGTTTTTTGACAGCCTGCGGCCAGCCACCCGGCAATTATTTTTAGATTGCCCAATGGGATATCCCGTAGTTTCATTAGCCGAATTGCTGTGCCTTCTGTCATCTGGAACCTGTTATCTGTTTAAGCGCCGCAGCCGTTCCGAAGGCGTAATAACGTCCGTCAACCGTATACCTAGCTTGTCATTCACCACCACAACTTCACCTTGTGCGATCAAAAATCCGTTGATCATTACGTCCAACGGCTCGCCGGCCATGCCGGCCAGTTCGACTACCGAGCCTTGCGCCAATTGCAGCAAATTCCTGATCGGCATTTTGGTGCGCCCCAGTTCAACGGTCAGTTGCACCGGGATATCCAAGATCATGTCGAGGTCGTTTGTGGTGGTTGCGGCGCCGCTCGCCCCAAATTGCTCCAATACATGCGGTTTGGCGGATGCAGCCGGCTGGCTCGCGGTGCTTGCCTGTTCGGACATGGCCGCCCCCCAATCGTCGGCGGTCGTAGTTTGCTCGGCCAAGGCCGCGCCCCAATCGTCGGCGGTAATCGCTTCTTCGTTGGTTGCTGTTTCATCAGGCATGATCTTCTCCTTTATCGACCGAGAGCATTTTTTCAATCTTCAATGCGTATTGATTGTTAAATGCGCCATATTTACATTCCATCATCGGTACGCCATCCACCGAAGCAATAATATTTTCATCAACTGCCAGCGGGACGATATCTCCGACCCGCATTTTTAATACTTGTTCAAAGGTCAAATTGGCTTTGCCGAGCGTGGCAATCAATTCGATACTGGCGGATTGCACTTGCCTGGACAGGAGTTGCAGCCAGCGGTGGTCCGTGGCCATATGTTCGCCTTGCACGTTGTTGAACAGTAAATCCTTGACCGGTTCGATCATGGAATAGGGCAGGCAAATATGGAACGCGCCACCATTGCCGCTCAGCTCAATGTCAAAAGTAGTGGCGATGACTACTTCATTTGGAGTGGCGATATTGGCAAACTGCGGGTTCATTTCCGAACGCACAAACTCGAACACCAGCGGGTGGACGGGTTCCCAGGATTTTCCATATGTTTCAAACACCACATCAAGCAACTTCAGGATAATGCGCTGTTCGGTCTGGGTAAATTCGCGGCCTTCCACGCGAGTATGGAAACGCCCATCGCCACCGAACATATTGTCCACCACCAAAAACACCAGATTCGGATCAAAGATGAACAAGCCATTGCCGCGCAACGGCGGAGCTTGAATGATGTTCAGGTTGGCGGGTACATGCAGATTGCGGACGAATTCACCGAACTTCAATACGCGCACCGGTCCGACCGAGATTTCGGGGGTACGGCGGATAAAATTAAACAGGCCAATACGAAACAAACGAGCAAAACGCTCGTTGATGATTTCCATCGTGGGCATGCGCCCGCGCACGATACGCTCTTGCGAAGCAAGGTTGTACGCACGAACCTCCCCGGCTGCCGTTTCCGATTCGGCAAGCACCTCCTCATCTTCGCCGGTTACGCCCTTGAGCAGTGAGTCGACCTCGTCCTGTGAGAGGAATTCGCTCATTTTTCGCTATTGCCCGTTATTGCCATTTGTTATTTATTGAACAATGAATGACGTAAATAATACTTCGGCTATCCCGCTTTTGCGGGTGCTGGTTTCGGCCGGCTCCGCCTCAACCTTGTCGGAACTGATGACGGGAGCAGTCTTGCGCAAGCGGAGAACATATTCGATCTGCTCCCTGATCTGCACAGCCAGTTTGGTTTTATCCTCGTAAGTGATGAGTTCAGAAGGGCGTTTGCTTTGCAGCAGCATATTCACACGGTGCATAATTTCCGGGCTGCTAGCCTTGACTCTTTCCTCCAACTCCGGCTTGGTTATCTTGAGTGAAATCGCAACTTGCAGATATTGGTCGCTTTCTTCCCGTACCAGATTGGCGGTAAACGTCCCCAAATCGACATATTTCGGCGGGTTCCTGGCGCTGGCATCATCCTCGGCCTTTTCTTCTGCTGCTTTTCCTGCTGCCGTTGCCGGTTCATGCGACGATTTTATAAACCAGAATGCCGCACCCACTCCGCCAATTACCAGCACCGCAACCGCGATAATGATAATGATGAGCTTTTTTATACCTTTTTTGGGTACCGCATCTGTTACCTCATCTTCGGAGGGTTTTGCCGGTTTTTCTGGTTTGGCCATATTTGATCCCTTAATTGATGGTTGCCCATTAATTGATGGTTGAAAATCCAATGCTAATGATAACTCGATTAACCCTGCAATTTTCCATTAAATTGGGCTTCGTTCTCAAAAGGCAGCGGCGCTAACATTACCCGACTTGGCATCTTTATCGGCCAATACTGCGTAAAGTTTAAGCAGGATGCCGCCAACATCGCGTATATCCATGTTGCGATGTGCAAAACTTGCAGCTTTGCCTGTCAACATTCCCTGTCAGCAACCGCTCATCAAGAAACAAAAGCGCGATGCCCCACCCGATCAAGCAAAAGTATCCACCATCCCATTGTGGCGGCGCGCCGGTATAGCCTGTGCGGTCGTGGATGATAGCGTTTTGATGGCATCGCCGGAAGCCTCGCGCTGCACCGCCGCGCCGGCACCATGGTCTATAAATCCATCCGCACTGCGGTCGCGCGGAGGTTGATCGCTGACCATAGTATTGCCCAGCATAATGCCGTTATCCGCCAACATTTCACGCAGCCTGGGCAGGGCACTTTCCACCGCATCGCGCACCGCGCTATGTGGCGACGTAAACAAGGCGGTAGCCTGATTGTCGGAGATTTTCAGCACTACATCCAGCGGCCCCAAATTCGGCGGATTCAAGTGCAGTTCGGCAACCTGATTTTGTTGCGTCCCCATCCAGGTGATCTTTTGTGAGAATTCGTCAGCCCAACCGCTGCTGCCTAATGGCGAGGAAACGGTTTGTAAGTTGCTGGCGGTTTTGTCGTTCACCAACATGTTGGGAAACATACCGGATGCAGCTACCGAGGTGGCCGATTGGGCAAGGCCTTGCGCGGATCGTGCGGCATCCGGAAAGCTGCCAGACAATTCAGCAGGCGTGGCGATTCCCAAGCCGGGTCCGTTGCGCAAAGCCGACTTGTCAACAGCCGTCAAATTATCGGCAATCATGACCGCAGCGTCCGCTTTGCCGGGTGCTGCATCCGTCAAGCCAAACCCCATCTTGGTTTTTATTGTGCCCGCATTGGCGGCCGATTGATTTACCACCGCTTTATTGGTACTCGTTTCGCGGATCGTCGTTGCGCCTGCTATCCCTCGGGCCATAACTGTACCGATCACCCCTTGAGCCGTTGCCGCTATGTCGGTCATCCCTCTGGCCGTCGTGCCTGCAGTTGCATCCTTGGCAACTGGCGGTTTGATTTCCTGAGGAAGTTGCAGCATAGCCGCCAAGGCACTGGATGGGTCACCGGTCATCGCGGCAGTCAGTGTTTTGTCCTGCTCGGTTTTGCCGGGCGTGGCTGAGGAATCCGCCATTGTTTTGGCATCGATGCCGGATGCAGGCGGCGCATTTGGGGCGGCCGTATTGGTTTCATCTGCTTGTATTCGTCGCGCCAGCACTGCGCCAAACGGATCCGCAGGCTGCGCTGCCGCATCGTTTTTTTGGGCTGCGCCGGTAGCGGTATTGGCCGTAGCTGCCGGAGAGCCGTTACGGGGCAGCGCGACATCTCCCGACCCGCCTTTTGCGGGTGGTTGCGAATTGTTGACGGTGATAGGCAGATTAGTCATGGCATTCTCCTAGTTATCTGTTCGAATCTTCAGTATTAAGCATCTTGCGGGTGACAAGCCTGCCGGTATGCTCGTCCAATAATTTTTGTTCGGCCTTCTCGGCGACCTTTTGTTGCTCTTTGATATGACGCTGTTGCAGCATATCGAATGATTTTAGTCTGCGCCGCGTGGAGTCAAACTCGCCGCGTCCTGCCTGGGTCGACACCTTGGTCTGCTCGACGACTTGGAACTGCTGTGCTATCGCCTCGTCAAGCTTGTTAATAAACTCCTGAAAATTGCGCAATTCGGCATGATCCATGCCGCCCTGTGTAGATTCCTGCAAGCGCGCCTGATAATCCCTGCGATATTGCCGCAGGGCTTCAAGTTGTTGCTGCGCGCCCTGTTGCTGTTTATTCAACTGGCCGAGCTTGCGCGTTGCCGAATCGTTCTGGTGTTGCGCCAGGTTCATCACGGATTGCAAAGAGAATGGCTTGGTCATGATAAGCATCGTTAATGTAACGGCTCGAACAGTGCCATTAATTGGGCAACACTCGGCGCATAAGGTTCGCTTTGGAACATGCCCTGTTTCAGGAAATGCTCCATCCTCGGATAGAGCGCAATCGCCTCATCCAGCAATGGGTCGCTGCCTTTGACGTAGGCGCCGACGCTGATCAAATCGCGGTTGCGCTGGTAATGGGCATACATATGTTTAAAGCGCTGTACCGCCGACAAGTGCTCCGGTGACACCAAACGCGACATCACGCGGCTGATCGAGGCTTCGATATCAATTGCCGGATAATGCCCCTGCTCCACCAGGCGCCGCGACAGCACGATGTGCCCATCGAGGATGGCGCGCGCGCTGTCGGCAATCGGATCCTGCTGGTCATCGCCTTCGGTCAGCACGGTGTAGAAGGCGGTGATCGAGCCGCTGCCTTCTAGGCCGTTGCCGGCACGCTCCACCAGTTGCGGCAGCTTGGCGAAAACCGATGGCGGGTAGCCTTTGGTGGCGGGCGGTTCGCCGACCGCCAGCGCGATTTCACGCTGCGCCATGGCGAAACGGGTCAACGAATCCATGATCAGCAGCACATTCTTGCCCTGATCGCGAAAATATTCGGCGATGGTGGTGGCATAAGCCGCGCCCTGCAAGCGCATCAGCGGCGAAGTGTCCGCCGGCGTGGCGACCACCACCGAATGGGCCATGCCTTCTTTACCGAGAATATCGTTGATGAATTCCTTGACTTCGCGGCCGCGCTCGCCGATCAGCCCGACCACCGTCACGTCCGCGCTGGTATAGCGCGCCATCATGCCGAGCAGCACGCTCTTGCCGACACCGCTGCCGGCGAACAATCCCATGCGCTGGCCGCGCCCTACGGTCAGCATGCTGTTGATGGCGCGAATTCCGACATCAAGCGTCGAATCGATCGAAGCACGCTCCAATGGATTAAAAGGACGGCCTTGCAGCGGCGCATATCCGCAGTCCTGCAACGGCCCCAGCTGGTCAAGCGGTTTACCCGCGCCATCCAGCACGCGGCCAAGCAGCATATTGCCGACCGGCAAATGTTTGGCGCTATCGTTTGTGCGGCGGTGCTTCGATTTGCGTTTGCCGCCCAGGGTCAGCACATGAGCCGCTTCGACCGGCATCACGCGTGCGCCCGGCACCAAACCATACACATCGTTTTCCGGCATCAGGAACAATTTTTCCCCGGAAAAGCCGACCACCTCCGCTTCCACAATGCCGCTCGGCAAGTGAATCGAGCAAGTGCTGCCGACCGCCATTTTCAAGCCAACCGCCTCCATCACCAGGCCGGTCACCTTGGTCAGGTGGCCGCTCGGCGGCATGGGGTTGCACTCCGCCACATATTCGCGGCCTTCACTGAGAAAGCTTTGCCATCTAACGCTATGGGCAGATGTCAGGTTTGCCATGATTTATCCTGGCCTATCGATTCGACAACACGCTTCCAGCGCGCTTCCACAGTAGCATCCACCTGGCTGTGCAAAGTCTCCACGCGACACCCGCCGCGCTTGATTTGCACATCGGTAAAAATTTTCCATCCGGCATGCGTCAGTTGCTCACCCATTTGCTTGCGCACCAGCTCGGCATCATCGGGATGCAAAATCAAATGGGCATTCTGGTTGAAATGCGGCAGGCCGCTAATCGCATCGCTGACGACCTTCAAAATCACTTCCGGTTTTACCTGCAAGTTTTCGCCCACCATCTTGCGGGCAATTTCCAGCGATAAATCGAGCAGTGATTGCGCCAGTTGTTCGTCCACCTGATTGAGGGCGCCCTGCAGGTTTTGCAGCAGCGCATGAATTTGCGCCGCCTCGGTGCGCGCCTGCGTGATGCCGGCAGCATAACCCGTATCACGGCCTTGCGCGTGACCCTCATCATATGCCTGCTGGCGGATAGCCTCCAGCTCTGCGACACTGCTGCGGCGTTTGCTGTCCGGATGCAAATCAAACGAAGCCAACTCCCAGCGTTCGAATGCCGTCAGTTGCTCCTTGGTAATGATTACGCTAGACATAGGTGTCCTCGGCGCTTGCACCCAGTGTTACCTGGCCTTCGTCGGCCAGGCGCCGCACAATCTTGAGGATTTCCTTTTGATTGGCCTCGACTTCGCTGAGCTTGACCGGCCCTTTCATTTCCAGGTCTTCGCGCATCATCTCGGAAGCGCGTTTTGACATATTCTTGAAAATCTTTTCGCGCAACTCTTCGCTGGCGGCCTTGAGGGCGATAATCAACGATTCGGACTGAACTTCGCGAAGAATAAGCTGAATGCCACGATCTTCGATGTCCAGCAGATTTTCGAAAACGAACATCTTGTCTTCAATTTTTTGCGCCAGTTCGGGATCGTAATTGCGCACGTTGTCCATCATTTCCGTTTCCAGCGCGCCGCCCATGAAGTTGAGGATTTCTGCAGCGGTACCCACCCCGCCCTGCAATTTTTTCTTCCCGGTAGCGCCGCCGGCCATGAGCTTGCCCAGCACGTCATTGAGTTCGCGCAGCGCAACGGGCTGCACGCTATCCAGCGTGGAAATGCGCAACAGCGTGTCGTTACGGGTGCGTTCGGAAAACATTTTAAGGATTTCGGCAGCCTGATCCGGCTCCAGATGCACCAGAATGGTCGCGATAATCTGCGGATGTTCATTGCCGATCATTTCGGCCACGGCACCCGGATCCATCCACTTCAGGCTTTCGATGCCCTCGGTGTCGCTGTTGTGCATGATCTGGTCAAGCAGCCCGGCAGCCTTGTCGTCGCCGAGCGCCTTGATCAGCATGGCGCGGATATAGTTGTTGGGATCCATGCCGACGGTCGTCTTGGTCGCCGCGGTCACCACAAAATCGTGAAACACCTCCGAAATTTCGTCTCGGCTGAGGTTCTTCAGCGTCATCATGGCCGCGCTGATTCTTTGCACTTCCTTGGGCTCAAGATGCCTCAATACCTCGGCGGCCTCGTCTTCGCCGAGCGTCAGCAGGAAAATCGCGCTTTTTTCAACCCCGTCAACCATGACCCACCCACTCCTTGACTACGCTGGCTACAATCTTTGGCTCCTGCTTGGCGATATGCCGGGCTGTTTGCAGGTTCGTGTCAAAGGATGCTTTCTGCCTTAAAGCCTCCTTCATATCATCTTGCACTTCTTCATTTTCGACATCTTCCGCCTTGAATTCCGGAACCACAAACAACGGGTGCAAGGCAGGCTTGATGACGCGGAACACAACAAACAGCATGGCTGCGCCAATCAGCAAGTACTTGAGCATATCCTTCATCAGTTCAATCAAATCAGACTGCTTCCAGAACGGCAATTCTTCGATGCTTTCCTTGCTTTCGGTAAACGCCGCAACCTGCACGTTCAGGGTGTCGCCGCGATTCTGGTCGAAGCCCACGGCATCCCTGACCAGGTTGTTGATCTGCTCTTTTTCCGCATCGCTCAAAGGCCTGCTGCTGCTCTTGCCCTTGGCATCGGTCGCCTTGCGATTGCCGTTCACCACCACCGCAACCGACAAATGCTTGATGGAACCTACCGGCAATATCGTGTGGCGTATAGTGCGATCCACCTCATAGTTCACCGTGGACTCTTTTTGCAAATTGGATACGTTGGCGTTGTTGCCGACCACCACCCCTCCAGGCGCGCCTGCCGCAGCGACTATCGGCGCGGTTGCCGGAACCGGAGGCTGGTTGGTCAGCGCGCCGGGAACACCGCTCGCACTGATCCCGGAGCCGTTTATCACCTCGGTGCTTTGCTGGCTGCGCACCGAACTCTCCTTTGGATTCTGGTTTGGCTTATAAGTTTCAGAGGTTTGCTCGGTGCGCGAAAAATCGATATCGGCAGACACCTGCGCGCGCACATTGTTCGGCCCAAGCATCGGGGTCAGCAATGCCTCGATGCGCTTGATGTAACTCTGCTCGATCTGCTGCACATATTTGAGCTGGCTCGGGTCCAACCCCTCACCGGTATTGCCCTCATGGTTGGCGCTCAACAATGTGCCGTTCTGATCCACCACAGTCACGTTCTTGGCGGACATTTCCGGTACGCTGCTGGAAATCAGGTGAATAATCGCGCTGACCTGCGCGGAATCGAGCAATCGCCCGCCTTGCAGGGATAGCACCACGGATGCGCTGGGTTTCTGCTGTTCCTTGACGAACACGCTGGGCTTGGGGATGGCCAAATGAACGCGCGCGGCAGCCACCGCGCCAATGCTTTCCACCGAGCGCGCCAACTCACCCTCCAGCGCACGCTGGTAATTGACCTGCTCGGCAAACTGGGTGATGCCGAATTTCTGGTTTTCCATCAACTCGAAACCGACATTCCCGCCCTTGGGAAGCCCCTGCGAAGCCAGCTTTAACCGGGCCTCATGCACTTTATTGGAGGACACCATCAACGCCCCGCCACCCTCGGCAAACTTGTAAGGGATATTCATTTGCTGCAACGACTCGATGATCGCCCCGCCGTCGCGGTCGGACAAGTTGCTGTACAGCAAGCGGTAATCGGGCGTTTGCCCCCACATCCACGCCCCGGCGATAAGCGCGAACAACGCCGCAACTCCAACACCCAGCCCCATTTTCTGCTGGATGTTGAGTTGTCCGAATTGATTTTTTACCCTATCTTCCTGTTCTGCCATATGATTCAACCACACCCTCAAAGCCGCTCGGGCACTACGCGTATTATCTGCCGCCAAAGGCCTTTCAAACAATCGAATAAGGGTAAAAACCCGCGCCTTTTCCCATTATAAAAATGGCAATTTGTCGGATATTGTGCGTTCACCTAAAAAAGGAGGCGTAAAGTGGATACCTCGGCAGTAAACAGTTTATTGGCGCAAATGCGTGTCATGGCGGCAAAAGCCGGGCTGCCTGAACTTAATCAGGCTCAGGCCGCACAACCCGGCAAACTGGATTTTGCGAATGTGCTGAAGTCGTCACTGGACGGAGTAGCGCAGGCCCAATCCAAGGCGGAAGCCCTGCAGAAGGCTTTTGTGCTGGGCGACAACAACGTCAGCCTGAGCGACACCATGATTGCGATGCAAAAAGCCGGCATCAACCTCCAGACCACCATCCAGGTGCGCAACAAGGTTGTGCAGGCGTACAACGACATCATGAACATGCAGGTCTAATTGCCGTTTCAGCTAATAAACGGCAGTTCCATCCGCAGATTACGCAGATTAACGCAGATTTTCAGCCCGCTGCGAAGGTGTGCTCGACCACCAGATTGGCGGGTAGGTAATCGATATTATCTATGGTTTAATCGGCGAAAATCTGCGTAATCTGCGGCCAACTGCTTTTCCCTGAAACCAATAGTTTGCGCCCCGGCCAGGAAATGACATTCACCGAACGCCTATCGCAATACATCCAACTCACGCGTCTGCACCGCCCGATCGGCATCCTGCTGCTGCTGTGGCCGACGCTGTGGGGCGTGTGGATCGCGGGTGACGGCCATCCGGCCTGGCACATCGTGCTCATTTTTGTGCTCGGCACCGTGCTGATGCGCTCCGCCGGGTGCGCCATCAACGACTATGCGGATCGCCACATCGACAAGCATGTAAAGCGCACCCGGGAACGCCCCGTCACCAGCGGGCACATCGCGCCCGGCGAGGCTTTGGGGCTGGCTGCGGCACTGGCCTGCGCCGCCTTCCTGCTGATTTTGCCGCTCAACGATTTGACGCTGTTGCTCTCGGTTCCGGCAGTGTTGCTCGCCGCCAGCTACCCGTTCACCAAACGCTTCTTCGTCATCCCGCAAGCCTATCTCGGCATCGCGTTCGGCTTTGGTATCCCGATGGCCTTCGCCGCGCAACTCGGCAGCGTGCCGCCGCTAGCGTGGCTGCTGCTTGTCGCCAATGTGTTCTGGGCGATTGCCTACGACACCGAATACGCGATGGTGGACCGCGACGACGACATCCGTCTCGGCATCCATTCCTCGGCATTGCTGTTCGGCAAATACGATGTGGCGGCGGTAATGGCCTGCTATGCCGTCACCCTGGCATTGCTTGCCGTAGCGGGGCAGATAGCAGGCCTGGGACTGGCGTATTACCTGGGCTTGCTGGTTGCGGCGGGTATCGCGTTATACCACTACGCACTGATCAAAAACAAAAGCCGCGAAGCATGCTTCGCAGCTTTTCTGCACAACAACTGGTTCGGCGCGGCGGTGTTCGCGGGTATCGCGCTGGATTATTTTGCACGCACCCCGTAGCGCGTTATTCCTCCAGCAGACTGCGCAACATCCACGCGTTTTGCTCATGCACCATCATGCGCGCCGACAGCAGGTCGACGGTCGGCTGGTCGCCGGCTTTTTCCGCGACCGGCAACAGTTTCCGCGCGGTGCGCACCACGGCTTCCTGCCCGTCGACCAGTTGCCGGATCATCTCCTTCGCGTTGGGCACGCCGCTGGCATCCTTGATGCTGCTCAGCGCGGCGAATTCCTTGTAAGTACCGGGAGCCGGGTAGCCCAGCCCGCGGATGCGCTCGGCGACCATGTCCACCGCCAGCCAGATTTCGTTGTACTGGGTCATGAACATCAGATGCAGGGTCTGAAACATCGGCCCGGTGACATTCCAGTGGAAGTTGTGGGTCTTGAGATACAGGGTGTAGGTATCGGCCAGCATATGCGACAGGCCTTCGGCGATCTTTTTGCGGTCTTTTTCGGAAATGCCGATGTTGATGGTGGTTTTGCTCATGATGTTCTCCTTATCGTTGGTGAATAATGATGAAGCAATCCTTGGACGATGCAGACAAGCAGTTGCACTCTATACCTCACGGCCCAAAATTTCTACTACACTCGCACTATGGCTAATACCGAACAACCCTACCGCGAAAATCCGCTGCTCAGGCTGAGCTACAACCTGATCGCGCCGCTCTATGACCTGGCCATAGAACGCCCGTTGCTGAAGGCGCGCGAAAGATCACTGCGCGCGTTGCCGTCCGATGTGGCCGAAAAGGTGCTGTTAAGCGGTGCCGGTACCGGGCTTGATCTGCCGTTATTGCCGGCGCTGCATCGTTACACCGCACTCGATTTCAACATGGCGATGCTGTCGCGCGCCAGGCCGCGCGGCGCGGGGTTGCAGGTGGATTGGGTGCTGGGCGACAGCATGGCGTTGCCGTTCGCCGACGCACAATTCGACCATGCCGTGCTGCATCTCATTCTCGCCGTCGTGCCGCAACCCGCGCAGGCACTGCGCGAGGCCGCGCGCACAATCAAGCCCGGCGGCACGATTATCATTTTCGACAAGTTCCTGCGCCCGCAACAGCGTGCCTGGTTGCGCCGCGCGCTCAACCCGCTGTCGCGCCGCATCGCCACCAGGATGGATGTGGTGTTCGAAGAGGTGCTGCGCGAAGTGCCGGGGCTGCAAATGGTCAGCGATGTGCCGCTGCTCGCCGGAGGCTGGTTTCGCGGAATCGTGCTGCGAAAAGATTAACGGTTTTCTGGAGCGCGGGCATCTTGCCCGCAGGTTTACATGATCCATCGTGTTTTGGGCAATGTTGAAGCCATGATTACGATGCGGGCAAGATGCCCGTGCTCCCACAGCAACCTTGACCAACACCTTCAAATGCACCCGAAGCTATCACATATCGAAGGTATAAACGCCGCACGGTGTTAAAATCGCGCTCCAAAATTTTCCACGATTGAGATTTAATGCTTTCCACCGCCAATATCACCATGCAATTCGGGGCGAAGCCCCTGTTTGAAAATGTCTCCGTAAAATTCGGCGACGGCAACCGTTACGGCCTGATCGGAGCGAACGGGTGCGGCAAATCCACCTTCATGAAGATCCTCGGCGGCGATCTGGAGCCGACTTCCGGCAACGTGATGCTGGACAAGGATGAGCGGCTCGGCAAGTTGCGCCAGGATCAGTTTGCCTTTGAAGACATGCGCGTGCTGGACGTGGTGATGATGGGCCATACCGAGATGTGGGCGGCGATGGCTGAACGCGATGCGATTTACGCCAACCCGGATGCCAGCGAGGAAGACTACATGCGGGCCGCCAATCTGGAAGCCGAGTTTGCCGAATACGACGGCTACACCGCCGAACCGCGCGCCGGAGAATTATTGCTCGGCGTGGGCATTCCGATCGAGCTGCATAACGGGCCGATGAGCGCGGTCGCGCCCGGCTTCAAGCTGCGCGTGTTGCTGGCGCAGGCGTTGTTCTCCAACCCGGACATCCTGTTGCTCGACGAGCCGACCAACAACCTCGACATCAACACCATCCGCTGGCTGGAAGATATTCTCAACGCGCGCAATTGCACCATGGTGATCATTTCGCATGATCGCCACTTCCTGAACAGCGTGTGTACCCACATGGCCGACCTGGACTACGGCAAGATTACCGTGTACCCCGGCACTTATGACGAGTACATGCTGGCCGCCACGCAGGCGCGCGAGCAGCAATCGTCGGACAATACCAAAGCCAAGGAGAAAGTTGCCGAACTGAAAGCCTTCGTGGCGCGCTTCTCGGCGAATGCCTCCAAGGCCAAGCAGGCCACCTCGCGTGCGCGCCAGATCGATAAGATCAAGATCGAGGACATCAAACCGTCCAGCCGCCAGTACCCGTTCATTCGCTTCGAATACGACGAACGCGAAAAGCTGCATCGCACCGCGGTGGAAGTAGAGCACCTGTCCAAAGGCTTCGACCGGATGCTGTTCTCCAATGTGAATTTCCGTGTCGACGCAGGCGAAAAAATCGCCATCATCGGCCCGAACGGTATCGGCAAGACCACGCTGCTGCGCTGTCTGGCGGGCGATCTGCAACCCGACACCGGCACCATCAAGTGGACGGACAAAGCCAAGATCGGCTACTACGCGCAGGACCACACGGCCGATTTTACCAAAGACGAAATCATGACCGACTGGATGACTTATTGGCGCGGGCCGAACGATGAC
The DNA here is from genome assembly GCA_028714075.1 of Gallionella sp. Taxonomy (GTDB): domain Bacteria; phylum Pseudomonadota; class Gammaproteobacteria; order Burkholderiales; family Gallionellaceae; genus Gallionella. The sequence goes on along the minus strand of JAQTMZ010000002.1, from coordinate 271,511 downwards.
GACCAGACGGTGCGCGCCACGCTGGGTCGCTTGCTGTTCTCCGGCGACGATGCCCATAAAAAAGTGAAAGTGTTATCCGGCGGCGAGAAGGGGCGCATGCTGTTCGGCAAGCTGATGCTGCAAAAGAACAACGTGCTGCTGATGGACGAGCCGACCAACCACATGGACATGGAATCCATCGAGTCGCTCAACACCGCGCTGCTGGAATTTAAAGGTACGCTGCTGTTCGTCAGCCATGACCGCGAGTTTGTTTCGTCGCTGGCGACGCGCATTATCGAAATCACCGCCAAGGGCGTGTCTGACTACCACGGCAACTATGAAGAGTATTTGCGCGATCAGGGGATGGCGCTGTAAAAGCCGTCTGCGCCCGTTTTCATACCTTGATCATCCGCTTCGCGGCACGAATTTTATGTTTATGAAGGGCGGGTTTCGACGCGTTGCAAATACTGGGATTGCTTCAAAGCTGGAAATTTAATTCGACCACGACCCCTTTAATTTTCTGTCTAATGTCCATTAGAGGTTACTGTGACATATTGATAGTGGGAGCATTTAGGGAAATCCAGGCCAAGTAAGCCCTCTAGTACATTCCGACTGTTGTTGATATTGCACTTGAAATGGATAGGCGCTATACAACCACCCTTGGCGAGCGGTTGTATAGAGCAAGCTATTCAGCTTTGTTTATAAAAAATAAAGTAGACTGTAAAAATTGCCACCGGTGCTAAGATGACTGCCATCAAAATCATGTTATCCATGGTGATTCCTCCTTAATTTCTAACCTACATTACTATGGCAAAATGCCGTATAAACTGGTGACGATAAAAGCGGCTACTCTTGGTTGGACAGCTCTTCTCATTTATTAAGTGGAAGCCCTGCGGTTAATGCCTACGCTGCTTCTGGTAGTGCTGGCAGATTGTCGTAGTAGAACTCATTCGGTGTCTTGTCGACAAGCGAAGAATGCGGTCTGTTCTGGTTGTGGCGCCTGAAGTATTTTTTCAAGCCCCGCTTTGAGCGGGCCGCATACAGAGTTCATTTTTCAGTATGCACTCTTATTTTCAAAATAGATATAGGCTGAAATATATAGATATAACGACATATATCCATTTTCAGGAGCTGTAAACGAGAATAATTGGGCCGCTTAAATTTGCTCGTCATTCCCACCATCAACCAACACTTAATTCCAAATTGGTGAATCAGCGTTAATTGCAGGCAAAACAGATTTTCAGCAGACCTTTAAAGCCGTCCATTCAACTGGTTATACAATACAATCAGCTACGTAACTTATTGAACAATAAAGACTAAATAGCCTGCCACATCTATCTGTTTTATATAACGAGTTTTGATCGGGCACTCGGTAAACAAGCAATGGCATTACGCGAAGTTCTGGTCGTGGCACACTTCTGCCTTCCACCAATATCTGCGTTGGGCACCCCGGAGCCGTTGTACGTTCCTGCCAAGTTTGCCCCAACTTCCAATTTTTACAAGCAAGCCAACGTTATCCGTTAAAATCTCCTTACCCTATTCGCGGAATAACGACATGACCACCACGCACCGCTACACGCTGACCATCTCCTGCCCGGACCGGGTCGGCATCGTCGCGGCGGTGAGCGGCTTTGTCGCGCAGCATGGCGGCTTTATCGTCGAGGCCAGCTACCATACCGATCTGGAAACGCAACGTTTTTTCATGCGCCAGGAAATCCGCGCCGACTCGCTGCCGTTCGATGCGGCGGAGCTGCGCAGTCACTTTGCGCCGCTGGCGGAGAAATTCCGCATGAACTGGCGGGTCAGCGATTCCGCCGTGCGGAAGCGCGCGGTGCTGCTGGTCAGCAAACAGGATCACTGCCTCAACGACCTGCTGCATCGCTGGCGCAGCGGCGAACTCGAGATCGATGTCCCGTGCGTGATCTCCAACCACGAAGACCTGCGCGGCTTCGTCGAATGGCACGGCATCCCGTTTATTTATGTCGATATGCCGAACAATGACGAGCCGGCCAAGGCCGCCGCATTCGACCAGATCGCGATGCTGTTCGAGCAGCATCGCGGCGATGTCATGGTGCTGGCGCGCTTCATGCAGATTGTGCCGCCGGATTTATGCACCTGCTATGCCGGGCGCATCATCAACATCCACCACAGCTTCCTGCCGTCCTTCGCCGGGGCCAAACCCTATCATCAGGCCTATCATCGCGGCGTGAAGCTGATCGGCGCGACCTGTCATTATGTTTCCGACGAACTGGATGCCGGCCCGATCATCGAGCAGGACACCACGCGCATCGATCACGGCGACACCGTGGAAGACATGGTGCGCTACGGCAAGGACATCGAAAAAAACGTGCTGGCGCGCGGCCTGCGCTATCACGTGGAAGACCGCGTGCTGGTGTGCGGCAACAAGACGATCGTGTTCCGCTAGGTGTCACGCTGCACTCTACAAACTTGAGGGAGAAATGAGCCGCCTGCGCAGCACCACCATATGCGAACGGTCAAAGCCCAGCTTCCGGTAAAAGTCCAATGCGACTTTGTTATCCCGGTCTGCCAGCAAGGTAACGCGCGTCATCCCTCCTGTCTTTGCCCAAGCGAGAACATGCTCGACCAGCTGCCTCCCCAGCCCCTTACCCCGGTATTCGTTACGGACTATCACGTCTTCCAGCACCACCGCCCGGCAACCTTCCGACGTGCTGACGGTGATCAGCGCGTTCGCCATGCCCGCCACCCAGCCCTGATCACGCAACACGAAGAGCCTGCCCAGCGCCGGGTTATCCAGAATCAGGCGTAAGCCGCGCAACTGTTTTTCGCGATCCGGGCGGAAATCACTTTCCAGTGTGAACAGTTCGGCGAGCAGGTCGGCCAATTGATCGAGGTCGCTATACTCCGCTGGCAAAATTTCAATTTCCATCGACGCTCAATTTTCTGCTTCAACCAGCAACACTTCACCACTTACACCATCAGCTCTGATTGCTGTGGACGAACCCGAGACAAACCAGTAGGCGCCGGCCATAAAGAGGGTACCGCTGATCGTGTTGCCTAATGTCACCCACAACAGGTTGTGCCACATGCCCACCAGACTGACGGTATCGGGATGTTCACCCAGCAGGGCAATGCTGAAAATTGTCATGTTGGCAACAGAGTGCTCATAGCCACTGGCAATGAACGCGAACAGACACCAGAAAATCATGCCCAGTTTTGCTGCGTCGCTGGTTGTGCGGTTTGCCATCCAGATGGCCAAACACACCAGCCAGTTACACAATATCCCGCGCGCAACCAGTTCAACGGCAGGCGCGTTCATCTTGGCACTGGCTACCTTGAACAACAGCGGAGCACCATCTGCAAGCAATACGCCGCCGCCCCCCGCAACGAAAATTAGCGCCAGCGAGACTGCCCCAGCCAGGTTGCCGATCCAGCCTATCGTCCAGACCCTGCCGATGTCCGCAAGCCCAATTTTGCGGCACAACCAGCCGATCGGCATAATCATGGTATGCCCCGTGTAGAGCTCCGAGCCGGCGAAGACCACCAGCGTGAGCGCGATGCCGAAAGATGCGCCCATGATGAGTTTCTGATAGGCCGGATCGACTGTGGCGCCGACACTGAAAATAAGGATGATGCCCAAGCCAACATAGGCACCCGCCATCATGGCGGCAACGAAAAATGCTGGCATGGAAGCACGCACGGCAGCGGCTTTATGTTCCGCTGCTGACGCGAATTTCTGGATCGTATCAAGGTACATGGTTACTTTCCTTTGCAAGCAATTTGTTTTACACAGCCCTTTGCGGTCTCAAACATCAGGAAAGATTGAGATACACCTCGCCCTTGTCCACGCGCGCCCTATAACGGTGCGTGCAGCCGCAGTCGGGCGCGACAGCCTCACCGCTGTCGAGTTGCACCGTCCATCCGTGCAGCGGGCAGGTCACCTTGCGGTCAAACACGATGCCCTGCGATAGCGGCCCGCCCTTGTGCGGGCATTGGTCTCTCAGCGCGAAAACCTCGTCCGAGCCGTTGCGAAATACCGCGACATCACCCTTCACGGTTTGCACTACCCGCGAACCCAGTCGTGGGATTTCTTCAAGCGGGCATATCCTTATCCATTCACTCATGGGTATCCCCTGAAACGTGATTTTTCGATTGAAACCTGATCGGCATGAACTCCTGCGCTTCCGCGCCGCGCACGCGCTCCTGCCATGGATCCTTCTCGTCGCATAGCGCATCCTTGAGCCGTTCATGGAGAGCCTTGCGCCCCGTGGCATCTGCCACGATGCGTTTCTTCACATAGTCCATGCCGACGCGCTGCACCCAGTGCACGGTGCGGTCGAGGTAGCGCGCCTCCTCGCGGTAGAGCTGGATAAAGGCGCTGGCATATTCCATCACCTCCTCCGCGCTCTTCACCTTGACAAGAAACAGTGACACTTCCGCCTTGATGCCGCCATTGCCGGCGACATAGATTTCCCAGCCCGAATCAACGCCGACAATACCGACATCCTTGATGGTGGCCTCGGCGCAGTTGCGCGGACAACCGGAGACGGCGAGCTTCACCTTGTGCGGCGCCCACATGCGGTCGAGCGCCTTCTCCAGCGCGATGCCCAAGCTGGTCGAATCCTGCACGCCAAAACGGCACCACTCCGAACCGACACAGGTTTTAACTGTACGAATCGACTTGCCATAAGCGAAGCCGGAAGGCATGTCGAGATCGGCCCAGACTTTCGGCAAGTCTTCCTTCTTCACGCCCAACAAATCGATGCGCTGACCGCCGGTGATCTTCAGCGTCGGCACGGCATATTTCTCCGCCACTTCGGCAATGCGCTTTAGTTGCGCGGGCGTGGTCACCCCGCCGTAGATGCGCGGCACGACCGAATAACTGCCGTCTTTCTGGATATTGGCGTGGGCGCGCTCGTTGATGAAGCGCGACTGCGGGTCATCCCGGTAGTCATACGGCCAGGCGCACAACAAATAGTAATTGAGCGCCGGGCGGCAGGAAGCGCAGCCGTTGACATTGCGCCATTCAAAAAAACCCATTGCCTCCGGAATAGATTTCAACTTGCGCTCAACAATCGCTTTGCGTATCTCTTCGTGGGTATAGTCGGTGCAACCGCACAGCGGTTTTCTGCTGGTATCCACAGGCTGATAGGCGCCGCCTATGGTGGAAGCGAGTATCTGCTCCACCAGCCCGGTACATGAGCCGCAGGAGGAAGAAGCCTTGGTGTGCTTGCGCACCTCTTCCAGGGTGAACAGGCCCTTCTCCTTGATCGCCTTGACGATGGTGCCTTTGCACACGCCGTTGCAGCCGCACACTTCCATTTCGTCCGGCATGGACGCCGCATTGTTCTGGCCTTGATGCCCGCTGTTGCCGAGATGGCTTTGGCCCGACATCAGGCGGCCGCGCAACTCGCGAATATTCTGGCCGTCGCGCAGCAACTGGAAATACCATGACCCGTCTGCGGTGTCGCCGTACAGCACGCCGCCGACAATTTTGTCGTCCTTGATCACCAGCTTTTTGTACATGCCGCCGGACGGATCGCTCAACACGATTTCCTCCGTGCCCTCACCGCCGATAAAGTCGCCCGCAGAAAACAGATCGATGCCGGTGACTTTGAGCTTGGTCGAAGTCACCGAGCCGGTATAGCGGCTGATGCCGAGCTGCGCCAGATGATTGGCGCACACCTTGGCTTGCTCGAACAGCGGCGCCACCAGCCCGTAGGCAATGCCGCGATGCGACACGCATTCGCCCACCGCATAGATGCGCGGATCGTAAGTCTGCATCGTGTCGTTCACCACTACGCCGCGATTGCAATACAGGCCGGCGGTTTCGGCCAGCCCGGTGTTGGGGCGGATGCCGACCGCCATTACCACCAAGTCGGCGGGCAGCGTTTCACCATCCTTGAATTTGACCGCACATATCCGCCCGGACTCACCTTTAACCAACTCCTCAGTCTGCTTTTCCAGCAAAAACTTGAGCCCCTTGGCTTCCAGCGATTTCTGCAACAAACCGGCGGCGGTGCGATCGAGCTGGCGCTCCATCAGCCAGGGCATCAGGTGCACCACGGTCACATCCATGCCGCGCAGCTTGAGGCCATTGGCCGCTTCCAGCCCGAGCAGCCCGCCGCCTATCACCACCGCGTGGCGATAACGCGATGCGGCCTCTATCATCTCGTCGGTGTCCTTGATGTCGCGGTAAGAAATCACGCCTGGCAAATCCTTGCCCGGCACCGGCAGCATAAACGGATTGGAACCGGTAGACAGCAGCAGGCGGTCATAATCGGCTTCGGTGCCGTCGGCGGCGATCACTTTGCGCCGCACGCGGTCGATCTGCGTCACCGTCTTGTTAAGGTGCAGGGTGATGCCGTTTTGCGCGTACCAATCGACATCGTTCAGCATGATGTCCTTGATCGTCATTTCTCCGGCGAGCACCGGCGACAGCAGGATGCGGTTGTAATTGCCATGCGGTTCGGCGCCGAACACGGTGATGTCATACATGTCCGGGGCGAGCTTGAGCAATTCTTCCAGCGTGCGTATCCCGGCCATGCCGTTGCCGATCACCACCAGCCTTGTTTTTTTCGTGGTTGTCATACCATCCTTAAAGTTAAAAAGCCCCATCTAGCTACAGGCTGTAAGCGCGTTCGCCATGCGTCGTGGTATCCATCCCTTCGCGCTCCGCTTCTTCCGTCACACGCAACCCCATCACCCTGTCGATCAGCTTGAACAATACAAAACTGACCACGCCCGACCACAGGATCGTCACGCCCACACCCCAAGCTTGGCTGGTAACCTGACCGATGATGGAATACTCCGCCACTTTGCCGGCGGCGTAGTCATACACGCCGGTACCGCCGAGGCTTGGTGATGCCAATATGCCGGTGCCCAATGCGCCCAGAATGCCGCCCACGCCGTGGATGCCGAACACGTCCAGCGAGTCGTCGATGCCGAGCAGTTTCTTCAGGCCGGTGACGCCCCAGAAGCACACCACACCAGCCAACAGGCCCAGCACAATCGCGCCCATCGGGCCGATGAAGCCGCATGCCGGTGTGACCGCAACCAGACCTGCAACCGCGCCGGAAGCCAGACCCAGCATGCTCGGCTTGCCCTTCAGCAGCCATTCCGCGAGCATCCACGAGAACGCGGCTGCCGCCGTCGCGACTACGGTATTCACCATCGCCAGCACCGCCGTGCCGTTCGCTTCGAGGTTGGAACCGGCGTTGAAGCCGAACCAGCCCACCCACAGCAGCGATGCGCCGATCATCGTCATGGTCAGGCTGTGCGGCGCCATCGCTTCCTTGCCGTAGCCGATGCGTTTGCCCAGCACGATGGCGCCCATCAGCGCGCCCATCGCCGCGTTGATATGCACCACCGTGCCGCCCGCGAAGTCCAGCGCACCCTTGCCGAAGATGAAACCGGCCGGGTCGGCGTAGGCCGAAGGGCCGCCCCAGAACCACACCATATGCGCCATCGGCAGGTAGGACAAAGTGAACCACAGCGCGGCGAACACCAATAGCGCGGAAAACTTGATGCGCTCGGCAAAACCTCCCACGGTCAGCGCCACGGTGATCGCCGCGAAAGTGAGCTGGAACACCATGAACAGCATCTCGGGAATCACCACTCCTTTGCTGAAGGTTTCCACCATCGCATCTGCACTCACCCCGGCGAGAAACGCCTTGGAGAATCCGCCGATGACGTCATTCATGCCGCCGCCTGCCGTGAACGCCAGGCTGTAGCCATACGCCACCCACAAGATGGAGATCAGGCAGAAGATCGCGAACACTTGTGCCAGCACCGATAGCATGTTTTTTACGCGTACCAAGCCACCGTAGAACAACGCCAGACCGGGCAACGACATCAGGATGACGAGAATGGTTGCGACCAGCATCCATGCGGTGTCGCCCTTGTTGGGCACAGGCGCTGCCGCACTGGCGGCCTGTTCGGCAAAGACCGTTGCGGACAAGCCGCACAGCACCGCCAGTGCAAAGAGTGCGAATAATTTCTTCATGACATGACTCCTTAGTAACGCTTCCAATTTACAAAGCATCCGCGCCGGACTCGCCGGTGCGGATGCGGATCACCTGTTCGAGATCGGACACGAAAATCTTGCCGTCACCGATCTTGCCGGTGTTGGCCGCCTTCTCAATCGCCTCAACAACCTGATCGAGCATATCGCTGTTGATAGCGGCTTCCAGCTTTATCTTGGGCAGAAAATCCACCACATATTCCGCACCGCGATACAACTCGGTGTGACCCTTTTGCCGCCCAAAGCCTTTTACCTCGGTGACGGTGATGCCCTGCACGCCAATTGTGGAAAGGGCTTCACGCACTTCGTCGAGCTTGAACGGTTTGATGATAGCGACGACCATTTTCATGACATTCTCCTATGTTATGGGTGGGGTAAATCCCGCCCGGGTTTTGATTAAAACGCACGCGTCAAAGACAACACCACAGCACTGCGCCCCCAGTCCTTCGCGTTGTAAGTGTAGTAACCGCCTTTGCGCGCGTTGGTGTTGCTGTATGCCAGGCCGAGCGCAAAGCCGCTGATGTCCTTGGTGACACCCAGCTTGTAATCGGAATAAGAGGCGGTGTTTCCGGCCGTGGCAAGGCTGTCGGCAAAGGTGCCCCGGTAATTCTGCCTGCCGAAGTGCGCGCCGAGCGTGACGCCGCTATCGCCCACCGGGTAGCTGGCATTCACTTCGAGGTAGCTGGTGCCGCTGGCTCCCGGAACGGTCAGAAACTGGCCCAGCGCGTAGGAGTATTTGGCGGATAGCCACTTGTAGCCGAGCGAGCCGTAAATTTCGTCGGTGTCGGCCTTCGCATAGGTGGCGGGCGGGGTATAGCTGCCGGGGTAGTTATAGCGCACGAAGCCCACGTCGTAGCTGAAGTCTCCGGCAAAGCTGTTCTTGAAACCGGCATAGGTATCCAGTTCCAGCCCCGCATTGCCGGTCGCACCGCTGCCGATGATCCAGCTGACGTTGGAACCCCATAGGCCCGCATAAAACCCGCTCGCGTGGGCATAGTCCACGCCGCCCTGCAATGCCGGGCTATCCTTGGTCTGGGTGATGCCGCGGAACACATAATTGCTCACCAGGCCGACGTTTGCGGTAAATGAGTGCGCGGATGCGGGGATGACGTGTATCCCTTCCTTATGCTCGGTAGTTTCCACATCAGCCGCCATCGCTGCGCCGGGTGCTGCCAATGCGGCCAACAGCAAGCAATTCAACAGTTTGCTTTTAGCTGCGCGGAAACCCGGCTTGCTGGTTTTGGCGAAACTCACTTCTTTCGTTTTAGAGAAACTCACTTTGTTCGTTTTCATCACGATCCCTTATCTTAAGTTGAGTGGGGATAACAACATCCGCATCATTGACTTAGCAGGATGCGTGCCACTTTGAATTATTATTTGATTACAATATGTTGCAATAGCAAACAAGATACCGGAAACAACCTGGCGCATGACCATGGTGCGCGCCCGCTTGCCATCGCACCCATTAGGTGCGACAAACAAGCGCGTAAATTGCTACACTCCAAAACTGGTTAACCACAGGAGGTTTAACGCTATGCTCAACGCAAAATTTTTCGACGACTTATCCGCCAAATTAAGCGATGTGATGAAAAGCGGCCCGGCCAAGGACATCGAAAAAAATGTCCGCGCCCTGCTCATGCAAGGCTTCGCCAAACTCGATTTGATAACCCGCGAAGAGTTCGACATACAGGCACAAGTGTTGGCGCGCACACGCGAACATCTGACCGCGCTTGAAGCACGGGTTGCCGCACTGGAAGCGCAGCGCAAATAATTTTGTTCAAACTTGCGGATGCCTGGACTTCCGCTATTCCGGTCTGCGCAGGAATAACGCGACGCTATTTTTCCAGAGGAGGCCGGTGAGCCTCGCAGTGCTGTACAGCCGCGCCCTCTCCGGCATGGAGGCGGCGCTGGTCACCGTCGAAGTGCATCTCGCCAACGGCCTGCCGAATTTCACCATCGTCGGTTTGCCGGAAACCGAGGTCAAGGAGAGCAAGGATCGCGTGCGCGCCGCGCTGCAGAATTGCCAGTTCGATTTTCCGGCGCGCCGCATCACCGTCAACCTCGCCCCCGCCGATCTGCCCAAGGAAAGCGGGCGTTTCGACCTGCCGATCGCGCTGGGCATCCTCGCCGCGACCGGACAGATTCCCTCCGAGCGCCTGAACGATTATGAATTTGCCGGGGAGCTCGCGCTGACCGGCGAGCTGCGCCCGATACGCGGCGCGCTGGCGATGACCTACCGCGCCGCCAGCAGCGGGCGCGCCTTCATCCTGCCGCAGGCGAATGCCGCCGAAGCCGCGCTGGTGGAAGAGGCGACCGTGTACCCGGCGCAATCGCTGCTGCAAGTCGCCGCGCATCTCGCCGGACGCGAAGCACTCGCGCCGTATATCAGCCAGCCGCACAGGATCGCGCCGCACTACCCGGACATGCGCGAAGTGAAAGGGCAGGCGCAGGTCAAGCGCGCACTGGAAATCGCCGCCGCAGGCGGACACAGCGTGCTGATGGTCGGCCCACCGGGCACCGGCAAGTCGATGCTGGCGGCGCGCTTCCCCGGCATCCTGCCGCAGATGACCGAAACCGAAGCGTTGCAGAGCGCAGCACTGCAATCGCTGGATGGCCACTTCGATGTAGCAAAATGGAAGACGCGGCCCTACCGCTCGCCGCACCACACCGCATCCGGCGTGGCGCTGGTCGGCGGCGGTGTAAAAGTTAGCGCTATTTGCGACTGGAGAACTATAAATGCGACTGAGTGGTCGATATTTGCGACTACAGGTGGCAATCCATGCAATATCTCTTGAATATATTAGTTGGTATTGATAATTTGTAGTGCCTCGCCAAAGACTAGAAAACCATATTCAGCGTGAATCAAGCCTGCGGCCTATACTCTTATCAGGCAGAAGTGTTACTCCGGCCCCAGACAGAAATGTTACCGCCTGTTTCAAGTTGCCAAGTAGCAATCCGAGATTACCTCCTGTGCTGCGGGGGAGAGAAAACTTCATTGACCGTTTAGAGATGAGAATCTTGAGTTCCGGTGCTGGCGATGTAAGATTCAGGGTCAGGCTACTGGCCGTGGGATTACTTTTTAAAAAAGGACTAAGCTCAGGAATATCTTCGATCTGGTTGATCATGTCTTCAACCGGGAAATTATTATTTTTAAACTCAACTATTACCGAATTGCAATATGAAGAAAAAACTTCCTGGAAATTTTCCTGTGTAACAATTTCAGGATGCCGGATATCCTTGACCTCCGTTCTTAAACGATATTGGGTAATCTGGGTGGGGTGCTGCGTCAAGGAAATTTCGACTGTAAAGTCAGGTGTGGTTATGGATACATCACTATCACTTGAGGAATATTGAATGTCTTTTTGCTTCAGGTTAAACGCGCCTTTCAATTCATCCCATAAACTGGTTCCTCGCGTGTCAACTTCAACAACCCCAACACTCTGAACAAATGCTTCGGTTGCATTAGTAACTGCATCAGGAAGTCGGTGAATCCGCTTATTGAACCCACTTAATGTCGCAATAGAGGCAATCTCTTCACCCCTGAAAAAGCCATCTTTAAATATGGGCCCCATGTCTGATGACTTGGCGGCCTCTTTAGCCAGAAGGTCAACCAGACTCGCAACGACGAACGTCTTGGTGGAATTGCCAAACATGCAGGGTGTCTGGACTTCTTTATTGAAACGCACTTGTCTTAGCGTGCGGGGAATTTCATCGATCAAATAGTTTTGCAGCGATTCACTGGTTATCAGATGCTTATCATGAAATGCATCTTTTGCTTTTCCGGTTAGCGCCTGCAACAAGCAATATGTCCAGATACCATGTTTATGGTGGGTGCTGGGCCAGGAAACTTCATCATCCTTGCAGGAGGCAAAGCCAACATGAAATTCCGAGTCATGACAAAAATACTCAATTTCCGCGTCGGTCATGTGGCTTGTTATGGACCGCATGTCAGAAGTAATAGGTAGCCCGCTATGGCAGGAATCGAGGAAAATCATAACGCGCTTGCTTTGCGATTTTTTCACCAGCTGGAACAGTTCATTCAGCGGTAGGCTTGTGGAAGGATAATCTTCGGGCTGGGAGTCATGAGCTGTAATATAGCTTTCGCCATTGACGGACAAACCATGTCCAGCATAAAAAATTATGGCTGTTTCGTCCTTCATGAGATTTTTCAGAAACCGCTTGAGATTCGATCTGATAGTGGTCAGCGTCGCCTTTTGGCTCAAGAGGATAGTACAATTTCCATGATCGACGCCTAAACTGTTCCATGCGCTGACAAATGCCGTGGCATCATTTTCCGCAAAGATAACATCAGGGATTTTATTATCCTGGTATTTTTCGACGGCAACGGCAAACACATGCATGCTGGACATCATCTGATCCTTTAACATATGACCAAGCCGAGCTTATAACAAACCTATAAGATAGGGTTTAACCCATAATATAAGCAAGGTTGCCATAGATTAATCAGCTCTTCAGATTGATTTTACCAGATGGTGATTTACCTATGACTTTATCCCATCAGGATTTAGTGGGCGACGTATCTAGCGAAGGATGGACACTTACTCTCACCTCATCGCCACAGCACCCGTTGGTCTGATTCTCCCTCCTATCAATTAGCCTTTCCATCGCCATCCTCAGATCGAATTCATCTACATCGATCACCCTTGCTTCGCCCGCAACATCCTCACACTCGACAATAAATACTCGGCAGCGTGGTATTCCGCCCTCCTTAATTTCAACGAAGCATCCTCTGCGCGACCTGTTATCCCCATAGCCATCCAAACAAAATGAAACCGGGTCGATCTCACCGTTTTCATCAATCAGATATGGAAGTGAAAACACAGGATGCGAGTATCCCGGCAGGGTAATCAACTCTACCCCAGCATTATGAGCCAATAGCTTCGCGTTATCGGAGGCCGCCTTAATTCCATCGCGTACAAATTGTGGAAGCTTGCCGACATGTGCTGACAGGCTTGTGTTTACCTGGCAAACAATGTCGACGGCTCGAACTTTGCTGTTGCCGTGACTTTCCCCAACACTAACCTCTTCATCTCCAGGCGTGAATTTGAGCAAAGTGGATGGCGCATCGACCGTGTCGTAACGCACTCTCCATATTGGCTTCAAATCTAGGTCAGGGAAACAGGATTTCCTTTTTACTCTGTGTTCCTGGCTGGATCTTGATTTTCCGGGATCGTCATCAGAAAGCGTTTGATTGCCGCCGTGCGTACTTTTTCCGGTTGCTTTTTGCTCTTCATCTGCTTGAGTCTGATCAGCGGGTTTGTTTTTTCTTGACCGGACTTTTTTGATATCCGTGACCTCATAGTCCAGCGACTTAAATGGGAATGGGTGTGAACAGGTTTGCAGGCGGTATACAACAAAGGTTGAATTGTTAGCCCATCCACGAGACAGCCATTTTCCGGAAGCTACCAGGGTGGTTTTGCCGGTGAATGGGAATCCTGTGTACGGATAGACAGGCTGAGAATTGAGTAATGCAAGCTGGCATGTGCTGAAAAGCATGCTCGCCGCATGCAGCGCTTCGTGATCGAGCGCAATACGACCAATATCCGATGCTGATGCACCTGAGATTCCGTCAGCCAGTTTCAAATGAAGCAGCCCAGAGCGAGGATTGTGGTGTTTGGATTTCCACAAATGGTCAAACGCCACCTGAGAGGTAAATAATCTATGAAGCAGGCCTGATGACGATCCGAAGTAAAAGCGAATCATCTCCATGCAAGGAATGATGATCCGTTTCCCATCTGCAAGCTTTACACTGATGCAGTAACTCTGAGTGTGCTGGCGATGCCAAGGGTGCTGATCCAGCGGAAGTATAAATTCGTCATTGATCGGCAGCCCAGCCTTGATAAAGTTAGCGGTTCCTCTCGTTATGTCAACATCCTGAAAAGTCTCTTGCTGATATTCCGGAGTAAGGGCGTATCTTTTGTTCTGCCATATATCGCCTATTTGAACATAAGGGAGCATGCCGACAGGGAGCCATCTTTGTTGTTGCCTGTGGATGTCAGTTGACGTGGCTGATAGCAGAATACCATGCTCAGTTGGATCGCAAAGAGCCGGTGAGATTGCAACACGCACACATGGCTGGCTGCGACGATTGGTGCCGCCGGGAAAGGATATATCTCCAAACCAGTCTATTCGCCAAGAGCGGTGATCAGGGGTTAGCCATGGGATGGGGATGGGAGGCATGGATAAAAAAGGCCGATTACCAGTAGTTGTGACTTCTGCAGCTCAGAGTGTCCCGCGAACCATAACATTACCGCCTCTGGAATCATAATTTTGCCTCCAAATGGGCTTTTACAGCGTCTCTGGGATTTCAGTCATGTCGTCCCGGAAGCATAATTTTGCCGAACGCCCCATTTGGGTAGCAAAACCTTGCCAACGTGCGAACAAGACGCGGATCAGTTCAGATTAGGTTAACGTCGCCGCAAAAATCCGTCCCTTCGCCACCCTGCTCATATTTCGATCACCAATCCGGGTTTGAAATCAAAGTTTTCTTGGCAGCTGTACGTCACATACCCATGCGGATTGCAGATAACGCGGGCGCCATTTGCCTCGTAGTCGAAATTGTCGTGCGTGTGGCCGTGCACCCACAAATTCATTTTCCCAAACAAAAAGTCAAGCTCCGATGCAAAGCAAGCGGATAGAGAACTATCTTTGAACCGTTCCGCCACTGATAGCTTGCTCGGTAGGTGGTGTGTCACTACAACCGTTTTGCCGTAAAAAGGTTCATCTAGCTTTGCTGTTAACCATACCAAAGCCTGTTCGTGCAGTTCGATAGATTCAGAGATTGCGAAGAAGGCTGCGCAATCTCGATGGGCGAAAAAAGATTAAGGTTGTTGCCCCTCTTTTGAATCAAAATCCATTTGTTTTGTATCGCCATATCTCGGATGCACAATATTCACATTCTGAATAAAATCTTTAGGTGTCCTAGATAATTTCAAGATAGATACGATGGAGGATAAATGCTCCTTCAATTTTGGATGCCCAATATCTTGCGTAAGCCAACGATGTAATTTTGTTTTTCTCTCAGCTTTAGATGCTGCTTTCTTTAGTTCTGGCAATAAATCTGGCGCGAGTCTCGAATAAACAACCTCATTAGTTATATGCCCGAAGAATCCTGGCCTCCAAGATTTATTGCCAATCGGGGGATACGGCAACTCATAAAGCCTAAATAGTTGCTCATAATAATCGGCAGGAAACGTCTTTAAATATGGTTGCAGTTCTTTTGCTACAAATGCAGCAAGAATCTGCGCTAGATCGTCCTTTGCTCGATCCTTCTGATAGCCAGTAGCTTCATCAATTAGAGCAATGATACCAACGCGGGCAAAGCCTCTGACAAGAATCTCGCATTGTTGAGCAATGTGTAATTGTTGTTTTTGCAGATACCCGTTTTGACGAGATGCAAGGATTACATCGCACACATCTGCCAATATGGTCGCCTCATATCCGAATGCAGTTCCAGCTATTGGCTGGCGAAAAAGAATAGGGTTAAGAAGCCTCTCAATAACAACTTCGATGCGCGCAGACAACTCAATGTTTTCTCTAGACTTTTCCAGCAAAGAGGCAAAGAAACTTACCAGCCGCTGCTCACCGACTTTTGACCCTCCACTGATTGACATGCCGATGCCTGTTTGAAGTCCTCGCTGAGATAATACGCGAGTGCCATCGTCAAGTACGTAACATGGTATTTCTACCGCCCCAATGGTCAAAGGATGATCTGATGATCCATGTGTTGCTTTAGGAAGCATTGCCAATTGTTTTTTTGCAGCAGTAGCTTGTGCTGAAATTTCTTTACGCCTCTCTGGGGTCAGGCTCTCCTTTCGAGCAATTCCTCCTTTAGCGCGACCTTTAATTTCTTTATCCATTTGAAACTCCTTTTTTAATGATGGCGTAATAATTCTACATGCAATTAAATAAAAAGCAAGCGCGTGCTTGCAATACGCGAAAAGCATGCATGATTTCAATCTAAACTATACTTAAGGGGTTGCCATGAACGTCCTGTCAATTGAAAAGCGCACACAGATTATTAACCTGCTGGTTGAAGGTAACTCCATGCGCGCCACTTCTCGCATTGCCGATTGCTCGATCAACACCGTTACCAAGTTGCTTATAGACGTTGGCGCTGCCTGTAGCGAGTATCAGGACAAGGCTATGCGCAATCTGACATGCAAGCGCATCCAGTGCGATGAAATATGGGCATTCTGCTACTGCAAGCAAAAGAATGTTGCGCCAGAGCATGAGGACATCCTTGGCTTTGGTGACGTCTGGACTTGGACAGCTATTGATCCAGTTACCAAGCTGGTTCCGTCCTTCATGGTAGGAAAGCGCACAGCCGAATATGCGGAAGCGTTTATCAACGATCTGGCCTCGCGCTTGGCTGGACGTGTGCAACTGACAACGGATGGCTTAAAGGCTTACGTTGATGCTGTAGAAGGTGCTTTTGGGTGTGATATAGATTTCGCCCAACTGGTGAAAATGTACGGTAGCGAAGGGCAATCAACAAACGATAGTCGCCGTTACAGCCCTTCTGAATTCTCCGGTTCAGAAAAGCGCGTCAAGATGGGCGATCCAGATATGAGGCACGTTTCCACAAGCCATGTAGAGCGCCAGAATTTAACGATGCGTATGTCCATGCGCAGGTTCACACGGCTAACAAACGGATTCAGCAAGAAGGTTGAGAACCTTGAACACATGGTTGCGCTGCACTTTATGCATTACAACTTCGTGCGGATTCATAAATCGCTGCATACAACACCTGCTATGGCTGCTGGAGTTGCCGTGAGCAACGTCCCGAACCCGTAGGTTGACTAGATCACAACCTCGCAGTTTGCTGTCGATGGCCAAGTTAAACATTGCTAAGTCACGGATACGTTTGCCGAGTTGCAAATGAATACGAATGGCCCAGATGTCCTTCAGTTTCAGAGGAGACTTCTGCCCGATCAGTTTGCCTTTATTCCAAGGTTCGCGGGATTGAGAGATTTCCATTTCAGACTCCTTGTTGATTGAACGGAATCTGATTCTGCGGTTTGGATTTGCGACTGTCGGCGCCCGCTTTGGAATATCCTTACGCCATGAGTGCTTCGTGCCAATAGCCGATATTGCCGAGCGGTGGGTTCCAGCCAGAAGCGCATGCCGGGCATGCGCTTTGCAGACAGCTCCCTAGCAGGGAACCGCGCCAAAAAACCGCTTGCCCGGAATAACTTGAAATCAAGTTGCAATCTCTCACAGCCCCAGTTAAGATAGCAATCAATTACTATCTTGTTGGGTGCTTTATGTCCAGACAGAAAATCGGGTTGGTGGCGCTGGGAATCGGGGTGGCGGTGTTTTTTGCGTGGGTCGTCATGACTCAGGGGCCGCTGGCGCCAGTCAAGGTAACGACAGAAAAGGTCAGAACGGGGAATCTCTCAAGCGCGGTTTTCGGCATTGGAACACTGGAAGCCAGATACAGCTATAACCTTGCGCCGACCATGACGAGCCGCGTGAAAACGGTACTGGTCGACCAGGGTGAGCGTGTCGTTGCCGGACAAGTGCTTGCCGAGATGGACCCGGTCGATCTGGATGAGAAACTGGACGGTGCCAGACGCGCGGCAGAACGGGCTGCCCACGCGATCCGGATGGCAGAAGCGCAGTTGGCCGAGGCCGACAGCCGCGCGAAGCTGTCGTCGTCGACTCTCACACGTTACGCAGAATTGCGCGGGCGCGGCTTCGTCAGTCAGGAGATGTTCGAGGCAAAGCGGCATGAAAATAATGCGGCATTGGCCGCCGCAGATGCTGCCGGCGCGGCATTGGCCGCCGCCCGTCAGGACAGCGCCAGAGCGCAGGCGGATGCGGCAGGAATCGGCAAATTGCGCGAACAGACGCGGCTGGTCAGTCCGGTCGACGGCGTGGTTGTGGCGCGGCTGTTCGAGCCGGGCGTGACGATTGTTGCCGGACAAGCCGTGCTGCAGGTTATCGACCCGGCCAGCCTGTGGGTGAGGACGCGCGTGGATCAGAAACAGGCCGGCCAAGTGCACGTCGGGCAGGAAGCGGAGATCGTGCTGCGTTCGCAGCCCCAATTGCCGGTCACCGGCAAGGTCGAGCGCGTGGATATGATCAGCGATGCGGTGACGGAAGAGCGCACAGTAAATGTCGCTTTCCGCTCTGAACAGCCTGTTGGCAGCATCGGCGAGACCGCCGAGATCACCATCAAACTGCCGGGGATGGACAAGGTTCGTTCTGTCCCGAGTGCGGCAGTCAAGCGTGTCGATCAACGCGATGGGGTCTGGTTGTTGCAGGATGGTCAGGTGCGGTTCAAGCCGGCCAGGATGGGGGTGATGACATTGGATGGGCGCACGCAAGTCCTGGATGGCCTTGGCGATGACGACGAGATTGTTGTTTACAGTCAGCAACCCCTGCATGTCGGGATGAAAGTCAAGGCCGTGGCGGAACTCGTTCGGGGTAAGCCGTGATCAATCTGGCGGGTCGCGATATTCTGCATGGCTGGGGAAAGTTCATCTTTACCGGCCTGGGACTGGGCTTGCTGATCGGGGTGACGCTGACTATGGCCGGGGTTTATCGCGGCATGGTGGATGATGCGCAGGTGCTGATCGAGAATGCCGGCGCCGATCTCTGGGTGGTACAGCAGGACACCCTGGGGCCTTATGCCGAGCCGTCCAGTGTGCGCGATGACGTGGTAAGGGATTTGCGCGGCTTGCCGGGGATTCTGGAAGCCGGGAATGTGACCTACCTGACCATGCAGATACAGCAGAATGGCAAGGATGTGCGCGTGATGCTGGTGGGCTATGATCCCGGCAAGCCCGGGGAGCCGGCTTATCTCGTTGTCGGGCGCCCCATCGCCCGCTCACATTATGAAGCGCTGGCCGACGTGAAAACCGGCCTTTCCCTGGGCGATAAGATCAGCATCCGGCGCCATGAATATACCGTTGTCGGCCTGACGCGCCGCATGGTTTCGTCGAGCGGCGATCCGATGGTGTTCATCCCGCTCAAGGATGCACAGGAAGTGCAGTTCCTCAAGGATAACGATGCCCTGCACAACGAGCGCGCCCGTACGGCAGCCAACCCCGCCTTCAACCGCCCCGGCGTGCCCGGTTTGCTGGACGCTATACAGGCCAGCCAGACATCCAGCCGCTTCGTGAATGCGGTGCTGGTGCGCGTCGCCCCGTCGGCAGATGATCTGCAGGTGGCCGAACGGATCAGGCGCTGGAAACACCTGCAAGCCTACACCAGGAGCCAGATGGACGAGATTCTGGTGGCGCGCCTGATTGCCACCTCCTCCAAGCAGATTTTCATGTTCCTGGTGATTCTGGCCATTGTCAGCGCGGCCATCGTCGCCTTCATCATCTACACCATGACATTGAACAAGGTACGCGAGATCGCCGTGCTCAAATTGATCGGTGCGACCAACCGCACGATCAGCGGCATGATCCTGCAGCAGGCGCTGGGCCTGGGCTTGATCGGTTTCATGGTCGGCAAACTGTCGGCGACCCTGTGGGGCCCCTTGTTTCCGAAATATGTGCTGCTGTTGCCGGGAGATGCCGCCAGGGGATTCATCCTGGTCATGCTGATGTGCGCCATCGCCAGCACCTTTGCCATTCGCGCCGCGCTGCGCATCGATCCGGCGACGGCGATCGGAGGTTGAGCCATGCGTGAACCCGCGATTCATATCGAGAACCTGAAAAAGCGCTACGGCGAGGGCGAAACGGCCGTGGATGCGCTCAAGGGCGTGGACATGACCATCTGGCCGGGTGAAGTGGTGGGCCTGGTCGGCCCGAGCGGCTCTGGCAAGAGCACGCTGCTAAAATGCCTGGGTGCGGTGATCGAACCCACCGCGGGGCAAATGACGCTCGGCGGGCAAACGATCTTTGACGGGCAATGGCAGATCGAGGATCTGCGCACGCTCAGGCGGGATCGCATCGGCTTCGTGTTCCAGGCGCCGTACCTGATCCCGTTCCTGGATGTCACCGACAACGTTGCACTGCTGCCGATGCTGGCCGGTGCTTCGAATGCCGCTGCGCGCAACCGTGCACAGGAGTTGCTCGATGCGCTGGATGTCGGGCACCGGGCCAAAGCCAGTGTTTCTCAACTGTCCGGCGGCGAGCAGCAGCGCGTTTCCATCGCGCGCGCGTTGGCCAACCATCCGCCGGTCATCCTCGCCGATGAGCCCACCGCGCCGCTGGATAGCGAACGGGCGCTGAACGTGGTGCGCATCCTCAACCGGATGGCGGAGCAGTACCAGACCGCCATTATCGTCGTCACCCATGACGAAAAAATCATCCCCACGTTCAAGCGCATCTATCATATCCGCGACGGACGCACCTATGAGGAGGCCGGCGAAGGCCGGCATGTTTGAAAGAATTTTTTAAGGAGAGCCATCTTGAATCAGGAAACGATAAAGCGGCGCTTGAGCACCGAAGAGAGACAAGGCGAGATCATTCGCGTGGCGGTCGAACTGGCCGCCGACAAGGGAGTGGACAGCGTTACCACGCAGGATATGGCCGATGCGATGCAGCTCACCCAGGGCGCGATCTTCCGGCATTTCGCGACCAAGGATGACATCTGGGTCGCCGTCATGCAGTGGATACGCGATCGCCTGATGAAAGTATTGGACAAGGCTGCTGCCGATGCCACCGACCCGCTGGATGCCATCGAGCGTATGTTCTTCGCGCATATCACGTTCATCAGCAAGCACCCGGCCATTCCGCGCTTGCTGTTCTCCGAGTTGCTGCACAAGAAGAGCAGCAAATTGCGGCACCTCATCCAGGAGATCATTTCCGGCTACGAGGCCAAGATCGCCGGGCTGCTGGAAGCCGCAAAATCGCAGTCCCTGGTGCCGGACGATCTCGATAGCAAGAGCGCTGCCGTGCTGTATATCGGCATGATTCAGGGGCTGGTCATGCAGGCATCGATTTTTGGCGGGAAGCGTTCGCTGCAACAGGACGCCGTCAAAACATTCCCGATCTATCTGCATGGCGTCAGGAAACGCCACGATGCAATTTGACTTTCAACCAAAGGAAACCACCATGAACAAACCATCTGCGGTAATTCTGGGCCTCACGCTCGCAACCTCCGGCGCGCAAGCGGCAGAGCCTCTCGAGTTGCAGAAAATCATGAAAGACCTCGGCCGGCACATGCAGACCGTCACCGATGGCATTTCCCGCGAAGACTGGGAGACGGTGGCGAGGACGGCGCCGCTGATCGCGAACCACCCGCAACCGCCGTTGACCGAGAAAATGCGCATCATGGCCTTCATGGGCTCCGATATGCCGAGATTCAAGGCATTCGACGGCAATACGCATGATGCTGCCGAAGAGATGGCCAGGGCCGCACAGGAGAAAAACGGCCAGAAGGTCATCGATTCGTTCCATAAGCTGCAATCGGCTTGCCAGAGTTGCCACCAGACTTTCCGTGCGCCATTCGTGGAGCATTTCTACGGCAAGCCGGCCAATTGATGAAATCGGGATTGAATCTTGATGGCAGGCATCTGACATGAGAAACAGGGCACTTCTTGGCATTATCATGGCGGCAGCCATGCTCCATCAGGCAAACGCCGCCGATCTGCTGGAAACTTTCCGCGCCGCCCAGGCAAACGATCCGGTGTTTGCCGCCGCGCGCGCCACGCAGCAGGCCGGCCAGGAAAAGCTGCCGCAAGGCCGCTCGCTGCTGATGCCCAGCATCAGCCTCAACGCGAACAGCACGTTTAACGATCAGACCATCCAGTACAAGGGGGCGTTTCCATTTCCTGCCGGCAATACCCGCTATAACAACCACGGCTACGGCGTGAACCTGACGCAACCCTTGTACCGCCAGCAAAACTGGCTGGCCTATACCGAGGCCGAATTGCAGGTCGCGCAAACCGAGGCGCAATTCAGGGTGGCCGAACAAGATTTGATCCTGCGCGTTGCGCAGGCCTACTTCGACGTGCTGATCGCGCAAGACAGCGTGCAGCTCGCCGAGGCGCAGAAGACCGCCATTTCCGAGCAACTGGAACAGGCCAAGCGCAACTTCGAGGTGGGCAGCGCCACCATTACCGATACCCACGAAGCGCAAGCGCGTTACGACCTGACCACTGCGCAGGAAATCGCCGCGCAAAACGATCTGGAAATAAAACGGCGCGCCTTGCAGCAACTGATCAACGCGATGCCGAAAGACCTCAGGCACCTCGGCAAGGAATTCAAGCTGGAAGCGCCGCAACCCGCCGACATGGAAAAATGGGTGGACAATGCCCAGATAAACAGCCCGCAACTCGCCATCGCCCAGGCGGGCTCCGAGCTTGCCGAAAAAGAAGTGGCGCGCAATCGCGGCGGGCACTATCCGACGGTGGATCTGGTGGCGAATTATTCCAACAACCAGTCCAACGGCGGCAGCTTTGGCGTGGGCAGCGACAACACCAACAAGAGCGTCGGCGTGCAGTTGAACATGCCCCTGTTTCAGGGCGGCGCGGTCAATTCCAAATGGCGCGAAGCGCAAGCCAACCTCGAGCGCGCCAGGCAGGAGCTGGAAAACACCCGCCGCAGCGTCGCCCTGCAAACCCGCCAGGCGTATCTCGGCGTGGTCAGCGGCATCGCACAGGTCAAGGCGTTGCAGCAGGCGCTTACCTCCAGCGAGAGCGTCCTGGAAGCCAGCAAACTGGGGCAAGAAGTCGGCGTGCGCACCAACCTCGATGTGCTGAATGCGCAGCAGCAACTCTACTCGACCCGCCGCGACCTGTATCAGGCCGAATACAACTACCTCATCAGCCAGTTGCGCCTGAAAGCTGCCGCCGGAACACTGTCCGAGTCTGATCTGGCAAACATCAATCAGGCGTTGTATTGACTGCACGGCACAAAATTAAAATTCCCTACCATTTTACCCACCCACAAGTCGAGAAAGTCAATATGCCGAATTATCTATATATTTCGGCATATACAAGGGTGACGGTGGAATGGGTACACTTGCAACCCTGCATGTAAGGATAAGTAAATTGAACATCTTTCTCGATATTGATGGTGTGCTGTGTCCACCGTCAATGACTGCCCGTGATGGCGGCGCATATTGCCATTTCACACGTTTCGAAACGATCATGCGTGACTTCCAAAAATGGAAGATAGTGATCAGTTCAGGATTGCGCGAGAGATTCGACCTGAACCAGTTACGCAGTAAGTTCTCCGACGATATCGCCGCACGAATAGTAGGCGTCACCCCGGTGATCGGCATGTCCATTTCTCAATGCAGGCAGCATGAAATCGAGCGTTACCTGCTCAATACCAATCAGGCGCTATTGCCCTGGATTGCACTGGATGACATAGCCACTCAATTCGCCAACGGGCTGAGTAATCTAGTGTTGTGCGATATGGCCACGGGGCTTGATGATTGCATAGAGATGGAGCTGAGGGCTAAACTGACGGCGTATGAACTGGCTTTCCCGCAACATGTCGCGATGACGCCAATACCCGGCACGGTCTACAGCGATTCTTGGAATGGCTGAGTCAAACAGGCGAGGAAGTACTCTTGGCTAGAAGTGCTCTTGGCTAAACGTGCTCAAGCGAGAGCGCGCATAGTTGGAGCTATCGCGAAGGAGGCAACGCCATGATCGCTCGTCAACCTCAGTTCGTTCAAAGGCGTGCTGAATTGTGTCGATGATTTGTAGTAGAGTAATTTTGAGCGGGCATAGGCCACGCAACATTTCAATATCGCAAGAAATCAAAGAAAAGCGCCAATGCTCGAAGAGCCAGATGTCATCTGGATGGTGGTCGAGGAATGTAGATATTAATCAGAGGCACTCGGAGCAGTTTTTATCTGAGATTCAAAGCGAAAATAAAAATGGAGGGTGTCATGAATCGTAAGTTTTGTACCATCTGCTCAATTTCAAGCCTGTTATTTGTACAAAACGCATTTTGCACTTCATGGGAAATTCCTCAAGAGCCACTTCGCCTTAACATTGGCATTTTGCGCCCCAACTCCCATACCCTCATGGATACATCTCAGTCTGGTGTAGTCGATTTACTTCCAACAATTGGCGAGCACAATCTTGCAGCCATTCAAAAAGATAATCTTGGATTACTGCCTATAAATCAACCTCTGCTCATTAAGTGGTATGCGTTAGATGCTGATAATACGTCGAAGGCATTCTCTTCTGCGGCACCGTTTTGTTCATCCGCTACAGAAGCAAAGCTAACATCACGTGCAGCAGCATGGGAAGCAGCTTATGGATGCCTGAAAGGCTTGGCTGACACAAAGGCAGCTGATGGGACACCCTTTATTAGTAAGTTTTTAGGTGCTAATACTACAATCTATGCTGTTGAGCCTGTCCTTGATTTGGTGAATGAAGAGTTGCGCAGAAAAAGAGAAACTTCAAATAAAGAACGGCAAATGCAAATCGGTAGCAAGCAAACACGATTTATTTCTGCTTCACCGGTGTGGCCAAGCGGTGCGCCTGGCTGGCATCTCGACAAGGATTACTCTCAGCTTGCATCTGCCTATAAATTAGTCTTTCCAGAAGGCATCAATACAGAAGGAAGCGTGTTGATTGCCCATCTGGATACTGGTTACTTTCCTGACGATCCAATGCTTCCAAAATATTTTAACCGCAAGCTAAGCAAAACCTGTGAAGAGAGAGAGACAAAAATAATATGTGCACCAGGCGGAGAGGCTCACTGGGATGCAAAAGGTTTAATGGTCAGCCCTGGGCATGGAACAGCAACTCTGTCTAACCTCGCTGGCAATACCTATTCCACCGAATCCAAACAAGAAATCGTAATGGGAGGAAATCCAAGTGCTCACGTATTCTCAATTAATATTCACGACTCGTTCATTCACCTAGACAGTCGTCGGATGGCAGCCGGTATTGAGGATGCCGTCGAAAACGAAAACGCAGATATTGTTACTTTGAGTCACGGCGGATTTCCTTCACTTCGGTTGGCTTCAGCCGTTGATTATGCCTATTTATCAGGGACCCCAATATTTGCTGCGACGGGGGACTTCCTTGAGTTCCCCTTATTTCTGGGGAGAACGTTCCAGTCTGTAGTCTACCCTGCACGCTACAGCCAAGTAATGGGGGTTGCTGGTGTAACTATGGACGGAAAAAGTTATGGTGAAAATCCTAGTCTATTCTGGTGGTTTTCCTTTGGACCAGACTATTTTTCTCGAATAGGATCTTGGATGCTTAGGGGGAATTTTGGGCCAGCGTCAGTCATGAATGATGGAAATATCATTTCTACTTACGTGCCCAACATCAGCCGCTCTAGCTCTGAATTTGGCGATAACAATGTTATTGGAAACGATGGAGGAGGTACTTCACATGCAGCCCCACAGGTATCAGCAGCTGCATCCCTGTGGCTAGAAAAGAACAAAGGACAAATCGGTGAAAATAAATGGCGGTCTTGGGAAAAAAGCGAAGCTGTGTACCAAGCACTATCTCAATCTGCCTCAAAATGTTTCGCAGATTACAACATTGAGCACTATGGTCAAGGAACTTTAAAGGCTCTTGATGCATTGAAGTGGACTTACGCACCTTCTAGCGACAATAGCTCTGGCTTCGTGATAGGGCCAAATTCAAACAAGGTTTTGTTAACAAGGAGAGAACCAGCCGACCTTGATCTCCCCGGTGTCATTGAAACTTTAAGTTCAGCCCGTTTGCCTGGCCAGTTCGAAGAGACTGTGCGAAAAGCCTTCGTGAATGCTTTAGCTACCGAACTATCACAGCTAGTATTCACATCAGACAAGTTACAAAGATACCTGCAAAAATTGCATATTTGCAAGCCAGTGGATGGGTGTGAAAAATGTACGCGCCAAAACTTGAATCCGTCTCACTGGCAGCAAATCGCACAACTGGTAAAAGAACTACCAGATGCATCACAGACTTTGAAAGACGCACTCCTAACTATTACAAAATAGCTCTTATGCGGAAGCGCGAATAGTGGGGCCGGTTCGATAACCCAATAAGCAGACGCTCGCAGCCAACCAAATCGGATTGCCCCCAAGTGACCGCACCGAGAAACGAAGGCTCATGATCGCTCTGCCGGATGACCGTTCAGTGTCAGTGCAGCATGTCATGAAGTACCTCTTTCAAGCAGCGTAATTCCAATGAGCTATTAGCTTTCTGATGGCAGATCACAAACGCCTACCACTTCCCACAAGCGACCTTCCAAAGTGTTTTCACTGCCGAGGTAGGCGGAACTGGGTTCCATTCGGCAACTCTATCCATTCTATAGACCACTTCCCCGTTGCCCATATTTTCGTAGTGGTTAGAGGATGCGAGGAATCGATACCGTTCCCCCTTGCAGTCAAACTCATTAAGCATCTTCATCGATAAGTAAGGGCGAGTAGTCGTTGTATCAGCCGCCTTCAGGTCAAGCAGACTCCACATTTTCACTCCTTTGCCGGCCTTGTGAATAGTCGCTAGGTCGGCGTAAACGGTTTGGTTCTCATTGCCGCCAACCTCTGTCCACTCCGCTACTGCACCACTCCCAAGCTTCTGTTGCTTGCGCCAATCCCAAGGAGGTGTGGGATCAGGGTCAACCCACAAGCCGCGCTTCGCTGCTCTTGCCTGCTCCTCGGCGTGAGCATAGGTTGTGCGGTCTGCTTCGGATTGCTCACGCTCATAGGCTTTGTAATGCCACGCCATGCCAGCTTTGACCTGTTCAAGGTTGGCATCAGCACCATCCACAATAATCCTGCCAACTGTTCTCCCATATTTGTCTCGTTTGTTAAACTCAACCTCCACCTGTTTGTTGAACAACAGCGCGGATAGGGATTCTTTTGACTTGCTGCCGAATGGTTGTTTTTTCTCTGGTGCATCAATTCCCATCAACCGGATTTTCCATTGAGTATTGGTATCATCCAAAACTATCACTGTGTCGCCATCAGCAACGCCTACAATACTACCGAGCAGCGTGTCTGCGGTAGAAATATTAATAAAAAACAGAGATGCCACCAAAAGCAGAATTCGGAAAAAGTGCGCGTTCATTTTGGATATCTGTAATAACTAATTTGGTTGAAAGGAAAAGACTTGAATACAAAACACCTAGTCAGGTATTCTTCAAGTCAGGGGTTGCGCTTCAAACCTGAACTCGCGCTATATTTAACTTTACTATTAATCAACAAACGCATAGAGAACGAGAGGGATAATAGATGGACATTGAAAATAATAGGGGCGCCACTTCTGTTTCAACTTTCTCACCATTCGAAAAGAGTGTATACGTCATTCTCGGGTTAGCTTCAATAGGGAGCCTCTCCATTGGAAAATTTCTACACATTAATTCTGAAGGAGCGTCCCAATCATTTTGGGCACATTTTTCTGAACTCTTTTTCACTGAAGTTGGAATCGCTGGCTTTGTTGCATTGGCACTCATCGCAACGATTGAACGGTTTACGAGAGATAAGCACGAGCGGGCAGCTGATAGTTTGATCGAGCGTATTAAAACGAATCTTTTTCATGCTATTTATCGACGCCATATTCCACAAGAAATATTTGAAGAGGTAGAACATTGTCTTCTGACTAAAAATGTAATTCGAAGAAACTATATAGTTAACTTTTGGTTACGAGAAATTACTGCTATGGAAGCTGCTAATGAGGGGATTACGCAAGATGATATGAACAATCATCTATTTTGTGAATTGTCGCCTACATACGAACTTGAAAATATTAGTGAAGGACGAACAGCGACTGATATATGCGTATCTCTGGAACGCCCAATTGATGAAAATTTGTTGAAATTCGTCAGGATAGAAAGTGTGAAAGTGGATGGCGTACCTGTTGATATATCTAATAGCTGCGAGTTTACATCGACACATGTGCAGCTAAAACATGAAATCAGTATTCCAGCGAAATCAAAAACTAAGATTGCTATTAGGGCACATACCATTAAACGTAAAACAGATTCTGAAATATGGGCATCCATTCTTCCGTCTGACGGCATTAAATTGGAAGTTTCAGCACCGAAATCCATTTCTGTGCATGCATATGCCAACCATTCGAAAAAGTTAACTTATGAATCATTTGAAGGAGGTATGCGGCATGTATGGGAGCTTGAGCACGGGATTTTCCCATATCAATCTGTTATTTTTTGGTGGAAAGGGGGTGTAGCAGTAGTTTAAAAAAGCAACTTTATTTAAACTTTATGTATATTATCTTGTCTCATTTTGCAGTTAACTTGCTGTGATTGTTATTGAATACTATTAACACAGTATTGTTAAACCTTAAAGAAGTGTGGGATTATGCCGATAATTCCAATGCAGAGTTGCTTTTATTAGTTTAGAATCGCGTTCGAATTTTTCAGGTTTTTTGTTGTGGCATGTCAATTTGTTGTTTTTGTAGATCGTTTGAAATTTAATTAAATAGGGGACTGAAATGAAAATACTTATCGGTGGTGGTTCGAGTAATTAGAATTAGTAATTAAAAAATTTGTTAACTCGTAACTTAGCTCATGAGTTGTTTATTTCATAAGGCCCGCTTTTGCGGGCTTTTTTCTTGCTACGCGAAATTATGTAGCAAATGCACAATATTACAAATCAACAGATTATTGTTATGGGGGGATTCTCCGAATCCCTCTTAATTAAATGCAGATTCAAGGTTTGCCCTTATATTGTGGTTCCCAGTTTATTGTTTATCTACGCTATGTCAGCAATTGGAATAGCGTTTAATTTATCTAGTTCGCCATATCGTTCAAGCTAATTCGAGCTAGGCCAGAGCTTGATGTCAGCCGCATTAGAGACTTCCATTTGGTAGTCTGGTGGCACCTCGCGCCCCGGGTTGATAGCAGCCCGTAGATCCTGGATGATGTATTGAGCAAGGCACGCTCGCACCGATAGGCGTCGAGCCATTGTTCCTTGGAAATATTCATTGCGGACAACTAACTGTTGTTCTGCTGATAGGTGGCGATGGGCAATCAATCGAAGTTGGACAATTCGATTCCATGCCTCGTCATCGGCAATAGGATGCGGGGTGCTCTCGGTAAGTGGTTCCGCCGACTTGATTCGCCCAAGTGTAAAGTCTCTGAACTCATTTCGCTTTGCACACCAAGCCCTGATGTGCCATCTTCGCCCGACATGGACAATCGAATGGGGAAAGACAATCCGTTCTGAGAATGCAGGATTGGTCATTGATGCATAACTGATTAGCACCCCAGTCTGATCTAATGCCGACTTTCGCAGGGTTGCGAATATAGGCGCGCGGACATCGGTTAGATCGACGCGGGCATCGACAATACAGGTATTGGGATCATCCACTATCTGTGTCTGGCGAACATATTCATCCAGCAACATTTTTGAACACGGCTGCTCTGGATTAGCAAGCCGGAGAACCTTAGCTCGCCCGTCCTCGATCAGTTGATCGCCAAGCTGTGCTCGGAACTCCGCTAGAAGCCGGCTTGCTTGGACGGGTTGCAAGTCGAAAAGCTTCCGTACCCTGGCGTTGCCAATTTCGCCTTCCCAATCCAGAACGCCCTCCATAATTCGGAGGCGTTGATCTCTCAGTTTGGGCGAATTGGCCATCGCATTTCCATTTAGTGCTTGATATTATCTTTTATGATAACTTATCATTATAGATAAGACAATTCCAAAGTTGCTGGGGACTTATAGATAGATGATTGGCTTGGGATTATTCGACCGACTGCCCCGTGGTCTATTTGGACCGCTGGCCTCGCCAAACCATGAGCGGTATTGGAATCTCTTGCTGCGCCTTTACGGCCGCTTCTTTGGGCCTGAAGCCGCGCCCCCTGAAGGTGAAGGCTATCTGCAACGTTCCATCACGCTAGAAATTGAGCGCTATATCCTGGATGTAACCGATTGGGCGACCGAAGATGGAGATGTGTCGGATACACCGCTGAATGTTCAATCCAATATTATCTATCGGCGTTTGGTAACCGCCGGCTGGCTACGCGAGGACCGGATTGGCGTTCGGAACTTTGTGATCATGCCAACCACAGTGCAGAAGTTCCTAGAACTTCTGCACCAATTTGCCGAGGAAGGCCCCCAAGTCATCGGCGGCAAGGTTCAACTCATTTACAACCAACTCAGGCAGGTTGTCCTTGACCCTGCCACACAGGCCAGCGGCTTTCACGAGGCCGCTCTTCAGGCGCGGCAACTTATTTCTATCCTGAGTGCCACGACCATGCGAGTAAAAGAAGCGATGGATCTACTGGCGACTCAAGAGACAACGGCTGCCTTCATTCGAACCTTTTTCGATGACTACATCGGACAACTCTACATTCGCGATTACCATGAACTGCGAACCGAGAATCACCCGCTGCGGCATCGCTGGGAGATCATCAATTCTGTTCTTACCCTGCGAGACGATCCTGAGAAGCGCAAGATTATGGTTGCCTACTATCAAGTCGCGTTCCGCTGCACAGTTTCAGATGAAGCCGAAGAAAAGTTCGAGAAAGATGTATCGCGGTTCCTGATGTTCAAGGATATTGATGCACACCTAAACCGACTGAATTCGAGTGTTGACCGAGCTACGTCGCGTGCACTGGCCTATCTCCAGTATAAATTGAGGACACAAGGGCATCTGGATAGGCTGATAAATGGAGCTATTATCCAGCTGACTAAGCCGGAATTCCCAGCGCAGCCGACAATGGGAATGCTTCCTGGCCCCCTATTGGGTGAATCGCGCTTTCCCACAGCCGCGAGGAAGGATGGACCGCCAGTGCGTACCACAATGGTTAGAAAGGTAATGACCATCGAGCAGCAGGCCATAATCAGACTCAAACGCGCTATGAAAATGAGCCGACAGGTTACAGTAGCGCAAGTTTCCGATTATCTGAATGAGAATCTGGACAGCCGCGCGACTATTGACTCTGACGTACTACCGATTAACTCGATCCACGAGTTTTGCCTGTTCGTGGTTGTTTCCAGACTTGCACTCGCAAATCGCAATCACGTCAGCGCGGGGCATAAGGCTCACCCGATGCTGATGGGCCTTCGTGATTTTCGTTTTGAATGCCAGCCCGGGCAATGGACTGACAACGCATACCTTCGGGTGCCTAAATTCACTGTAACTCGCCATAAAGCAGGGAGTCGCTATGCCGCTTAACTGGGAAGACGTAATTCGAGAAGACGATCCATACGAGGTGAGCGATTTTCGTAATGCAGCCTATCATCTGCTTACGAGCCAGATCATTTACGAAAGTGCTCATGGCCAAGGTATTACCTACCGGCTCATTGATCGGTATCGCGAATCGTTTAAGGAAGCGTTCGACCTTTTCGGACTTTCATTGAAGTTTGATTCTGATTACCGTTACATAGCTGCCATCCCGACGGCGAATAAGCAACCGCCAATGCGATTAGCGGATGCTCTTATACTTCTGGTGTTGCGCAAGGCGTATCACGAGCAAGCAATTCGGGGAAATCTCGATATGGGCCACGCCGTACTTAGCATCGAAGAGATGCGCGAAATCTATCGCGTGGAAACTGGCCGTGAGCTCCCAAGCGAGGTTGGAAATCTCAAGGAAGCATTGGCACCGATGAAATCCTTCGGTGTAGTCAGAATTATGCAAGCAGACAGTGGTTCGGATCAGCCATTCGACATCACGATCCTGCCTGGCATCACAGCGCTGGTCAATGAAGGTACGTTAGCACGGCTGGCCGATTACACCGTCAGCTCTACTCAGGCTGCTAAGCGTGATACTGCGGATGGACAAGACATGGGAGATGAGCAATGAAGAAACTTCAACGGATGGTACTTGTTCAGTTCTTCCTGTACGACGCAGTCGAGTTGTCGATTGGAGGTCATGCGGCCTTCCTTGGGCAAAACGGCTCTGGCAAAACATCGATTCTCGACGGAATTCAGATCGCCATGCTTGGGGCGCACGGGAACTATTTAGCCTTTAATACACAATCTGTCGGTACGCATGGCGGAGGCCGACGCAACCCACGAAGTGTCCGCGACTACTGCTTGGGCGTCATTGACGATACGGGCGAGGCAGGTGGAAAATTTGATCGAAAGCGCGATTCAGCCATCACCTACATTACTTTGGTCTTTGAGGACGATGTTACCTTCGAGCCTATCTCAATTGGCGTTTGCTTAAGGGCGAGTGTCGATGATCCAAACCACGAGATTATGGGGATGTACATCTTGCCGGGCCTCGGCTTGACGCTCTCCGAACACATTGAAAAATCCGATGGCGGCGATGTTTCGCTTCACTGGACTGATTTCGCTGCTGCCGTTCGAGCTCGATACAAGAATATGCAGCGTACGCCATTCTTTACAACGCAGCCTACTACTTACATCGGCGAAATGCTGCATGCACTTCAACCAAAAGCGAAGTCCATTAATCCGCGCGATTACCTGAAGATCTTCAATAAGTCCGTTCTGTTACGGAATATCGAAAGTGTGGATGTCTTTGTTCGTGACTTTGTGATTGAGCCACAGATCATTGATCGGAGGAAAGCCAAGACCCAGATCGAGCACTTCAAGCAACTCAACAATTTGCTGCAACAGGTTAAGCAGCAAATTGCCGATCTTCTCGGGATTCGGACTAAGTACGAAGAGGTCCAGAAATACGCAACGCGAGTTGCGAGCCTGAAAGCACTGGAGGCAACCTACGCCATCGAGGAAACGCAAAAGAACTGCGCGGCTCGCAAGGATTCCATCGGAAAACTATACATCACGCGCCGTTCCAACCGCCACGCATACAAGAATGCCTCGAATCGTGAGGCGGAGGCGAAGGCCGCATATGATCGTGCTGCAACAGCTCTTTCCACAGTTCCAGGTGTACAGACATTCGTAGACAAGAATTTGCTCATGCGTGAGCACGAAAACTCCTTGGGCTTGGCTTCCCGTCGAATCGAGGTGATCCTGTCAAAGATCGCCAAGATATTGCACGACGTTGTTGAGTTCAAAATTCTCCCGAATCGGCAGCGATCTTTCAAGGATATTGACCGGGAGCTAAGCCATCACGCTACCCGTTTTGAGCAAGGCCACGTCAATGATGTTGATAGGCCAATTATTACGGCGCTCAAATTATTTGAGCAATGCAAGGTAGACCTCGATACGACCGAGGAAGAGGCTCTTGCTACCAAGAAGACGGCTGATGGAACGCTAACGACCTTGACTGGAATGGTGAAGAACGCCGATAAAGGTGGAGCACCAATCAGCGGCGACGTCGCAAAGATCATCGCACGACTGTATGAGCATGGAATTGAAGCCGATCCCATTTGCAGCTTGGTCGAAGTCACGAAGCCTGAATGGCAGCCCGCCATCGAAACCTATTTGAAGCGCAACCGCGAAGCTCTGGTTGTAACGCCTGGGCGAGAGCGCGATGCTGTCGCTATCATTCGGAAACTGCCAGACCGTGATAACCCGTTCGCAGCGCGGGTCGTGCAACCCTATCATCTGCGCGATCAACGCTGGGATGAATCAAACGCTGCCTTGGTTGGCAACCTGCTGGTCAGCGAGAATACCGTTGCCTTGTCGTATCTTCGTGGGCTGTTCGGTAGCATGAAATGTGTTGATACCGAGGATGAGTTGGAAAAGAACCCGCGGGCTTTGACGATTGATGGCATGCTCAGCGCTAATTTCACGACGAGCCGCATGCGCCTATTTTCTCAAGGCGAACTCCTGTTCGGTAAGCGTCTGACACATGCTGAAAAAATCCAGATTCAGGGGAATCTCGAGAAGGCTACCGATGAATACAACAATGCAGATCGGTTGTGCAGGCAGATTAGCGACATCAAGAAGGCCATATTGGGACTAGGTGATCTTGGTGATCTCGCAAAGCGTATTTCCGACGAAGCATCACAAGCAGTTAACAGCCAAACTAAGAAGTTCGAGGTTCAGCGCGAGATCGAATCCATGAACCTCGGCAACATTCAGCCTTTACGCGATGCCAAGTTGGAGAAAGAACAGGCCTGGAGGGGCCTCGAAGAGGAAGTAAAGGTGAAATTCAAAGAATTGACTAATACGGATGCAAAACTCAGGAGCGAAATTGCGGGTCTGATAACGGCGAGGAAGGGGCGTGATGCTGTCATCATGCTGAAGTCCTCAGCATTGTCGCATCAAGACATTGATGGCGATGTCCTCACCGACTATCGAACTGATATCGATTCCGGCTATGCGAACCGCCCGTACGCAGACAAGATGGTGAGCTGCGAAACGCGAATCAGGCGTGCCGAACAGGAAGCTGAGCCGATCAAGACCGAAGCGATCCAAAGCCTGGACCGCTACTTGGCGCATAACAATATCTCCATTGGTAGTGTGTCACACTGGCGAATATCCTTGGAATGGGTCCAAGGCGAAGAGAGGCGGTTAGTCGATACCGAGTTGGTAGAGCGGGAGGAGCAAGTCAAGGACGCCCGCAATGCGGCGGAAGAGGCGTTTCGCCACGACGTAGCTGTTCGCATGCGCGAAAGTATCATGCAGATGCGACAAACAATAGACGCCATCAACAAGACGCTTGCGATATGTCCTGCGTTCTCAAACGGAGAGCGGTACAAATTCGAGGTCAAGCCTGCTGAAGCACACAAGACCATCTACAACTACATCATGGAGGCAGGCGATAAGGCCAAGGAGGATGAGTTGCCACTTGGAGATAACTCGCATGTTGCCATCATGGATCTGCTCGATGATGCTGAGGGGGACATCAAAGGCGATAACCCTCTCGACGACTACCGCACCTTATTCACCTTTGATCTGGTTATTAGCCGCGAGGGCCGAAAAGACACGGTTCTTTCCAAGCGACTTGGCGTTGGATCAAATGGTGAGCATCGAGCTCCGTTCTATGTCATTGCTGGTGCAGCCATGGCAGCAGCCTATCGGATTGACCCCGGCAAGCACAGTACTGGAGCAGGCCTGATGTTGATGGATGAAGCTTTCT
This sequence comes from Gallionella sp., assembly GCA_028714075.1. GTDB lineage: Bacteria > Pseudomonadota > Gammaproteobacteria > Burkholderiales > Gallionellaceae > Gallionella. The sequence goes on along the minus strand of JAQTMZ010000002.1, from coordinate 236,723 downwards.
ACGGAATGGACCAGCAGAACTCTCTCGCGGCTGGACGTTTTCTTGATTCCATCGGCCTCCAGATGATCATGGCGGCTCCGGAGGCAGACCATAGCAAACTGGCACCAATGCTTGATACGATTTACGAGTTGAATCGCTTTGAAATGGATATTTACCTCGATCCGGTGAAAATCAAAGAACCTGCACATCGGCTTTTAACGTCGGACATGCCTTCGGAGCACCCTGACCTCATCGATCGCATGATCGAGAGCATCCAGGCTGAATCTGCATGACAGCAGCAGGACATCGGGTAGCCAAGTTAGCGCTGGAGAAGTTGCTCCAAAAAGCTGAGCGCGCTTGGGCCCGTCAAGCAGAGATGACATGCTCGCTGGTATTTTCGGATGCGTCTTTTCCGGACTACCTCAAATTGCCGCAGCGGGCTGACAAGGATGTTGTGCATGCTGAATTGAGAAATGCAATGCGCGCAGGTGCCATTACGGCAGAATGGGACCGTAGAGCCGGCATTGACGGCCAGATTCTTCGCGTTCAGCTAGTCGATGCAGAACTCGTTGCGGCGATGCTCAATAGGCTCCCGATTTGGCGTACTTTCGAGCTGGCGGAAAATCGGTTGCAGCCTTGGCGTGAAAACTTGTCTGTGCAAGCAGTTCTCGCTCAATGGCGTGCTGGTAAGCAGGTTAAGGGACTCAGCGCGGATCGTGTTGGGGATTTCGTTGATGGCTGCAAAGTCATTGCTGCCTGTCGGCAGCTTCCCCCAAGCGAGGATATGCCGGTTAGGCGTCTTAGTGCAGCCCTATTCGCGGACAGCAAAAGAATCGAGGCTATTGCTCAAGCCCTAGATGCGCTTACCATTGAATCCCTTGATGTACCAGGTCGAGATATCGAAGACATACTGAGCGGATTGGGCCTTGTAAAGCATCCCATGCCCGTTCTAATTGCAGGCAATGGTATTGTGGAGCTTATAGATGGGACGGCCATCCAGATTCCTGCGCCCTATATCGGTTTGGCACCGCAATCTATCAAAAATATTTCTCTTTCTGACGATGATGCCTATGTGCTAACCGTCGAAAATCTCACAATCTTCAACGAACTAGCGCTTGGCAAGGCAGGTAGTCTTCATGGTGTTGTTCTTTACACAGCGGGAATGCCCTCTCCGGCACTACTTCGCGTGTATCGACTCATCATGGCTGCCCTGAAGCAAGGTTCGCGGCGGTTCCATTGGGGGGACATCGATTTGGGTGGATTCCGCATTGCGGCGGCATTCGCCAGGACGGCAGATTCTTCACCCTTGAATCTGTGGTCGATGGATCCTGCAGAATTTCCTTCTGTAACTGCTAGGAAGAGTCTTTCCAATGATGAAAAAAGAGAGATTGTCAGAATTGGCGAACAGTGGGGGTGGGGACAGCTGGCGCAGCGCATCTATGACGACGGCCGTGCGATTGAGCAGGAGGCGATGCATTTGACACTGCCTGTAACGAATCCTGCCGTCTAGGCTGGACGCAAAAAGTTGTACAAAATCGCTCATCGTCCGTTATGGACGCAGTAAGCTTGAAATAGTATAAATAACTAAAAATATCGCTTTGGAAAATAGTCGAGATAGGCAGGATTTGTTTCTAACGAAACGAATTCTTAATGGCTCAGCACTTCCTTCTTTCCTCCAAATCCAGGCAACTCTCCGTCAAGAAAATCGCGCGCCTGACCGATGCGGAAGCTTGACAGGAAATGGTCAAGCTGCGCTGGGGCGATTCGGGTACTCAGTGCTGCCCATCGTGCGGCGTGATCCGCAAACACTTCCTCCTCAGAACACGGCAAGCTTCCACATGCGGGATGCCTAATGACTACCTTTACTTCTGACCGAGATGAATAGGCCTAATTATCTATATATTTCGGCCTATATACCTGCAATCGTTCAAATGGCATTATCTCGGTCAAATTTGAGGGATATCTAAAGTACATTTATTAGGAGATAAGAATGTCTGGATCTGGCGGCAGTGGTTATAGCGGTGGTTTTGAACCTATTGATACGTGCGATTCGCTTTTCATTGAGACGCAACTAAGCTCCCCAAAGGAAGATGTAATCCGCACATTAAGTGTTGGAGATATTCTGAGCGTTGATGTCCGTCAGTTTGGAACAACACTTGTCGTTGTTGTCCTTCATCAGGGGGAAGTAGCTGGTGGAATTGCCGCGCCACAAGTACAGAAACTTCGTGAATGCATTAGTCAGGGGACAATATACGATGCCACGGTTACCAGCTTAAACGGAGGTCAAGTCCGCGTTCGCATTAAACCCAAGAAACCCTGATCAGCGGGATTGGTTATGTTACATATTGTAGGAGGCGTATATCGCGAGCTTTGCATGCACCCAAAATGGTGTGAGGTTTATGGGTCGGCAGGACGTGCGGCATCCGCGATTGCTCAAATCGGTGGGGATGCGACACTACACACTTACCTTGATTCTTTAGATGCAATAACAATGGAAATTAGAGCCGCTCTGGAGGGCTTCTGTTTGCAGTCAATCACTGTGCCAGAAGGAGTTGGTTTTAATTACCACCACACTCTCTCAGCACCTATACTTCGCGCTCCAGCTGAAAAATATAATCCAATACGAATTTCACAAGATAAAGTGATCCGATTCGGGATGATTGAAGGTAGTGCAATTGTTAAGGCAGATTATGCGGTTTACGATCCTCAGAACATCCATTTCCCAGAAGAGTTCCATGAAAACGGCTCAAAAGCCAATCATCTAGCAATTGTATTAAATCATCATGAAGCCTCTGTTGTGACCGGCCTAAGTGCATCTTCCCCAGAAGATATGGCGCGCAATATTTCGCTAAAATCCAAAGCGGAAGTAGTCGTAATCAAAATGGGGCCTCGGGGAGCGCTTGTGTATGAAAAAGATACTTTCACACAAATTCCTGCATTCAAAACTGCTCGTGTCTGGAAAATTGGCTCCGGGGATAACTTTGTTGCCATATTTGCCTACTACTGGATGGAGCAACGCCTAAAAGCAGCAGAGGCTGCGCTACTCGCCTCAAAAGCTACTGCATTCTATTGTGAAAACCGCGGATTTGTCACAGACAAGAATCTAAACACGTTCAATCCTGAAGCACTCCAGTTGTCGGATCGATACCTGAGCGGATATAAGCCACTTGTTTATTTAGCCGGCCCATTTTTTACGCTCGCTGAACTTTGGCTTGTTGAGCAAGCTAGAAACAATCTCAATGGAATGGGACTTCGTGTTTTTTCTCCTTATCACGATGTAGGCCATGGCTCAGCAGATGACGTTGTCGAGTTAGATTTAAAAGCTATTCATGAATGCGATATTGTTCTCGCTATCGGCGATGGGCTGGACGCGGGAACAATTTATGAAGTTGGATATGCACGATCGCTAGAGAAGCCCGTCATTTTTTATTCAGAGAATGAATCGAGCGAAGATAAAAAAATGATGCTTGGCTCTAATTGCATCCTCTGCGAAGATTATGTCACTGCCATATATAAAACCCTATGGACTTCAGCTGAAATATGAAGTCTGCTCTGCTACTTTCAGGCGGAATGGATTCCCTGTCATTAGCTTGGTGGAAAAAACCAGATTTTGCGCTCACTATTGACTACGGCCAGCTGGCCGCTGCTGCTGAAATTGCTGCATCAGCAACAATTTGTAAACGACTCGGGATACTTCATAACATTATCCGAATCGATTGCAGTTCACTTGGCTCCGGTGATATGGCAGGCACAGTAACCAATATACATGCTCCTGCCAGTGATTGGTGGCCATATCGCAACCAACTATTAGTGACTTTAGCCGCCATGCGCGCTATTGAACTCGGCGCAAATAGACTATTGATTGGCACAGTTCGATCCGATGGTACTCATAAAGATGGCACTAAAGAATTTATTGAGCGGCTCACAAGCCTACTTATGTGCCAAGAAGGTGAGATTATCGTCGAAGCCCCAGCCATTAATATGTCAACCGCCGACTTAATTCGCCATTCTTGCATTCCTAGTGGATACTTAGCTTGGGCCCATAGTTGCCACAAGTCCAATGTAGCCTGCGGAAATTGTCGAGGCTGTAATAAATATTTTGAAGTGTATGACGAGATCGGATATGACTTGGACAGACCTAGGTAATCCTATTCCCCGCGACAAACTCCGCAAGTATGAACCCTATACTTGGCCATCACAGAATGTCGAATATCTGCCCATCCCCATTGAGCTGAATCTTCCAAGATTGGAAGAAATCATTGCTTGCCGGAGAACAAGGAGAACATTCGGCCAACTCAATCGAGAGCAGCTAGCGTCCTTTCTATGGCTATCATGCCGAATTAATGCGAAAGGCGAAGACCATGTTGGATTCCAGATTACGCAACGACCGGTTCCTTCTGCTGGAGCCATCCATCCAATACATTTATTACTAGGTAATCCAAATAATAATTGGGTGCGATATGAACCTGAGAACCATGCCTTTGTGCAACTTGGGAATATTGAGAGCCCACTCTCTAAGCTATGGGCTGAAATACCTGATGTTATCGACCCTGAGGATGGAACAGCACTATTATTCGTAGCTGAGCCTGGTAAAACTTATGCGAAATATAAATTTGCTGATAGTCTAATCTGGCGAGATGCCGGGGTTCTTATTGGGCATATGGCATTAGTTGCTGAAGCATTACATTTAAACTTTTGCCCCCTTGGTATTACCGGAGAGCCATGGGCAGGGAAATTAGATAACCAATGCCAGTTGGCCGGCGTTGGCATGGCGTTGCTTGGGTCGAGAACTCCTCTGTAAGCGCGCCTCTATTTGAGGTGAAGCTTTATCTCCTAAAACATGGTGAACTGCATATGGCGACGACATCATTTCATGCCATATGACAGCATCAAGTTCTGATGCCTTAACATCCAATCCATGACTAAACGCAATGAATTGTTCTTCTATTTGCAGGTAATGGCGCTCAACCGTCAAACCTTTCTTGAAAAACCCCCCAAGCATCCCGGCTCGGAGCACATGAATGTCAAGAATTGCAACATCGTCAGCCTCAAGCCAATTTCTCGCAACCCATGATGCTGTTTTGTAGCCGATACCCGGCACATCCAAAAGCCAGTTCCTTAGGCCTTTTCCCGTCTCACTTGGTGCTATTTCACACTCAAGTTTATTGAGCGCAGCAGCCAAATACCTAGCTTTCTGTTTAGCAAATCTATAACGAACAGTTTTATCTCCTGCCTTGATTGGTTCACTCAACCACTCAAATAACTTTGTTTCTGTAGGAGCCGAACTAACAAATGCATCTCTGGATTTTAAATGCTCATAAGCGGCAAGCCCTATATAAGCTGGTATTCCATGCCCACCAAGCAAACATGCGCCAACTTCTTCGACCAAGGAATCGCCTAGCCTATAGTTAATTTTTGTTCCCTGTATTCGCCGCGCATGAACTTGATATTTCCAGTACGCAGGGGACGGAAAGGCTGCAACCGAACCCCACTTAACCCCAGGAATAACTTCCTCACTTTCCGATGGAAATTCAAGATCAACCATCGTCGAGCCATTCCAAATTGAACCTTGTTGCATTTTATGCACTCTCCCCTGATAAATTTCCATATGTGCAGGAGATCCATCGCATTAGTTCGCTGCGCTCGATGGGGGCTAATCGTTGAATACGCTCACGCAAACGATTTTGTCGTCTTTTTATTGTTTGCCGCTCCCTGAAATTCGTCCCTAGATGAGATACATCATGTAACCGTGTCGACGGCTTAAAATTTAGCCATACACATTCTTGTCTCACATCAACATGGGTCTTGGCAAAAAACGTCTCCTTGCGCCAGTCCACAAGGATGTCGTTGTAAATCTCATTGTCATACCCAGAAAGCATCACCATGCACGGCGATTGCTTAAGAACATTCAGAAGCTGCTCATGATCACTATCTGTGTAATCACAACTGTACACTCGGGCGCGTCTACGCGTCGATTTAACATATGGAGGGTCTGCATAAATAAGCTCATTACCACTATATTTATAGTGGTGGAGATAGTCGGTAGCATCCGCTTGCACCAGCTCACATAAGCCAGGATAGCGATTCTCCCACTCCAGAATTACCTTTGAGTCCTTGTCGATTCCAATGCTATGCCTTGCCGGAATTTTTCTTCGAAGAACTGCTCCGCCGCCCAAATGGGACTCTATGTAAGTGCCATGTGGGGGCATCATATTTATTAAGTGCTGAAAGCACTTTCCCTTGCCGCCTGAATATCTCATGCGAAGCATCATCGTCATTTTTGACGATGATGTCAAGAGGCCCGCATATGGCTATTTCGCCTACACTTCAAACCAATGCTTATAACTTGGAATTTCCTTTCTCAGCATCGCAACATCAACGGCCTTTTGAAATCGGGCACCTATTGAGCTATGGCTGAACCTGCTCCTTGTCCTTACCGAAGTAAATAGGCTTTCTTCGTCTATCTGTGGCCGCAATTGAATACGCATCTTCTTCCAGTACCACTCTGCCCATGCCCTTACTTGCTCCGGAGTTCTGGCAACATCTGAGAAATCCACAGCCACCTCATCTGGAACCAACGCACGCAACCGATCAAGCGTCAATTCAGCTAATTCACTCTCACTCAATCCAAGCTGCCTCCCTGCAGCAAACATCACTTTATCCCGGATCAAGCAAGCACGTTCCGTCTTATCCAATGTGCCAGCAATCTGGTGGTCTATGCTCGTCAGCAAATCCTCATACACCTCATCCAAAACTGGTTGTGGCAAACGCTCTGGGATATGCGCACTTATGTCACGACCAGACAACGCCCTGGCTACATCAACACTAAAATGCCCATACCTTGTTTCTACTGAAGCTGCAATCGCTTCTGCCTCAACCTTACTTATCGGAGCATATCCACCACCGGCCTCACGCCGAATAACACCCTCGTACCAATATGGGCGTTGATCACTCTCACCCTTCAGGTCGGCATAACGCAGTTTGCATTCGTGGATCAACTCAATGAAATTATCAGGCCAGTCCTCCAGTACGATGGTCAACAATCGAAATAGCTCACGCCGCATCGGCAGTGATGCCATTTCAAGCCCGGTGCGCGGCCAGCCTTTTAAACTTATACCACCAAGCTTGGCTGATTTCATCAAGCGATCTTGCGTCCGCTTGGAGGTAACACCCGCAATAAACTCACGAAGACCGTCGAAGAAAACCATCGAATGCATCGCCAGATTCCCAGCCCAATCCACATATCCATTATCGAGTGTGATCTCCAGCCTAGCTTGCAATTGCAGCAGTGACTCGTTGATCACCTCAATTTTTCGCGTAGCGCGTAAATCAAAACTGCAATTCCAGCAATGAACATTTAATCCCGTTTGCGGGAGTATTCCCCTTCCTTGCATATCCGACCGATGGGGTTCGATCGGCGATTCGCATTTTGGACAAGTATCCAGCAAATAACAGCCATGCTTGGTGCAGGCAGTCGAAAAGGCCAATCGCCAGCACCGTCTGAAGTATGGGTTCGCATCTTCAGAAAGGCATTGCGGGCAGAACATCAAACCTGGGCGGCGGCGAGAGCGGTGAAATATTCCAAGCGGCACAATCCAGCGGCACATACCGTTAGCATTGTGATGCTCAAAAAGCGTTCCCTCGTAGGCTCTCAGTGTTGTTTTCTCAACTTGGGCAATGTCCGCCCCAGTAACATGCGTCAGAATATTAGCAACATTTTGTGGTGCCAACCGATCAATATCTCTGTTCCAAATTGTGCTGTCTCGCCCGAATATTAGTGCGCACATCGTTTGCACCTTGTAGCCATGCGCGTGGGATAGACGAACAATCCAAGAACTCAACAGCTCGTCTGGCAGCGGTTTCAGGTGGATTGGCCACAGCGTTCCGCTCAATCCAAAAAGAGGACTAGATCGATTTGTCATCGCCAGATTTATTGCGGACAACGTAAGGGCACTTGGCGATCACATCCAACGTAATGCGCTCAACCTTGGTTGTAATGGCAAGTTTGGCCGCACTCCGCAATATCTTCGCGACCTCGCCAATAACACCCTCACTCAGGCCGTATAGCATGCTTGCAATTTCACCTTTGTATATTTCGGATGACTGCTTAAGAGGTAAAACGTATTCAAAGTTGTACAGTAGGTCTCTAAAGACCTTATCTTCCTTCCAAATTGGAAGAGGCCGTAACGGGAACCGGCTTTTTAGCTGCGGATCGCTATTCACCGCATACTCGGCCTCAACTGTGCCAGCAGCAACAATGGAGATTTTTGACTCGTTGCTGATGTATTTCAGCATATTAAGAAAGAAGCGTTGCTTGGTAACGCTACCAGCAAGGAGCGCGTTCAACTCATCAACCAAGAGAACCCGGGTTTGAATCCGCTCCAATATTTCAATGAGGTGTATTAGTTTTCTTCTGGGGGTATCGTTCGCCTTGACGGTCTCCCCAAGCATCATCAGCATTTTGTCTAAAAACAAATCCTCGTTTGGGCCGGGAGGTGATTGGATATAAATCACCGGCGCATAAATAGAGTCAAGTTCGCGCCGGTCTTCAGCCGGGTGTCGCTTTAAGAACTCCTTCAGAATTTCAGTCTTGCCATTGTCCGATTGACCAACGATCAAAATATTGGGCATTCTGTTCGTCTTGGGGTGAACTAGTAGCTCTTCCATCTCTGCCAAAATGTCCGAGGCTCGGCCGTACGTGATGAATACCGGCTTATCAATATGCTCAAGACGCTCGCTGTCGGTAGCACTGAGAAGCTCCATTGCGCGAGGCGATAATCTTTCAGCTGATTTACTCATTACGACTCCCTGATCCCATCAAATGGCTTGAACTCTTCCGACTCTGGCGCTGATGCAGGCTTGTCTACCTTTTTTTGAAGTTTGGCCGTGTTGTCACTCAAAGAAACTTTGGGTGCGGCATCCCTTTGCTTTTGTTTTTGTTGCTTGGTTCTAGCCAATTTCGTTTTATCGGACTCGCTTGATATAAGAGCGCGCATCCGGTCGATTGTTTTGAAGATTAATTCTTCGTTGGTCGATGCCTTGGAGTCTGCGCGTAGCTGCTTCTTGGCGTCTTTAAGCTCCCACAAGCTAATCGGTGGCCGCGATAAATTACGGTAGGGCACTTCAATATATTTTTTTGACTCGGGTTCGTACATCCACACCTTACTGAGATCACGAGGATCATATCGGCATACATATTGTTGTTTGCGATGTCTAGCATTCGGATCTTTTGAATGGATGAAGCGTCGTAGCACATCAGACCAATATGGAAGGCTGTTTACAGAAATCCCATACTCTTGAACGGTCCTCATCTCGAAAGGCATGAAGTCGATTCTCAATCGATCTTCGTTGGTTGCTTTCATCGGTATGCCGGTACCCTTGTCTGAATCCGTACCGAAGACGCCTCTCTCCCATTGAACTATGGGTGGTATGCCATTGTTCCCAGAGTGCGGCTGTTGGTGATAGACGCCGACGATATAGAGTGCGAACCATTTTTCCAAGGCATCAAGCGTCATCACGGCCCGGCCTTCGGAGTCATATTCCAGTTTTTGCTGTACGTTAGAGAACGTTGTCCCCGGGATCTCGTTATGCACTTCATTCATGAAGGTTCGAAAAGCACGCTCAACGCCACCACCGTATTGTGGGCGCCCCTTGGGGCGGCGCTCCGCAATAATTCCATATTGCTGTGCCGCCATGCCCAGCAGCGTCCCTTTGAACTCTTTGGCATTATCTGTGTGTATCTTGCGCATTACTCCCCAGCACGGCCAATCAAGGTCACTCAGTCCAAGGCTGGAGAGGTACTTCTCTTTGCTTAAAATGGAATTCGATATACACAGCCCAGTTGCCAAGCCACCTGGCGCATCAAGAGAAAGGTAGAAACCGGTGCACATTTTGCTGTAAATATCAGTGGCTATAGTCAGATATGGACGCCTGATTGCTTTGCGATGCTTGTCATCGACGATGATGACGTCTACGGGCGTGTGATCGATTTGTATGACTGCAAGCGGGAAATCAGCACCAGGAAACGATCCGAGTATAGGATCAAATCGCTCGGCGGCGGCTTTGGCCCCTCTTCTGCGGCGGAGACGATATTCCTCGCTGATAGCGGCGATCCGATTGAAAACAGTGGCTACGTTTGGACAAGTGAGTTTGTTCTGGGCGCATATCTTCCGAATCTCGTAAGCAGTTTTGGTCGGTGTTCTGACCTGCGCGGTTAGATAGAAGCTTTCAATGGTATCGGCAATGATTTTTTCAACGCGTTCATCCAGTTTTTTGGTTCCGATATCCTTCCTAGGTTTTCTGAGCAGGGACGAGAGCAGCCCTGTGGACTCATAATTCTTTATCCAGCGATAAATAGTGGCAATGTTTCGGTGGTTTGAATCGGCGATTTCTTTCACAACAGCACGCGTACGCGATTTTGCGTCCATGGTGACCAGCGGGTCGATTATTTTGTATATCTCGATGGCTTCTGACCACTTGCTCCTTTCTAGGTTGGCAAGATCCGATAATAAGATAGAAGGACTTTCCAATACAGGAACCAATTCCACAGCAGCGACGACCTTTTTCTTACCTTTTTCTCCCTTGATCAGCACTTGCGTGGCATTGACCAAATCTACAACCTGACAAAGCGCGCCCGCATGACGAACAGTCATGCCGGGGATGATCCGCACAGTTGAATGTTTGCTCATGGCGCTATCCTTATCCGGGATTTCATGGTCAGCGGTATATTCGGGTCATACTGTATCCAATCACGAGCAATCATGCACCACAGCGTCCATAACGCCTCGCCGCGTGGGAATTTGGAGGTGTAGCCTGCGATGTCCAGTAATGCGGACGGATCGGTTTCTACCAATTCGCCTAGGACAGATTTCAGTTTCTCATAGTGCTCTGGATAGTATTCGGCAGTGCGGTAGGACCAGAGAAATTGAATGTTATCGAGGTAAACAGTTCGGATTTCTCGTTCGGTCATCACCCGAAACTCATAACCATTGGCCTTGGCGTATGCACAAGCTGCACGGAATTTTGGCTTTAGCAGCTTCCACTGCTCTGCATAATCCGATCTGTACTTCACCTCGCAAAGAAGGGGTTTGCGATCAGTCTTGAATGAAATCAGCAGATCTGGGGTGTAGCTGCGCAACTTGCCATTGGGGTCAGTGTATTCAATTTTAACCGGCTGACTTTGGTACCACTCAACTTCATTGTCCCAATGAGCTAGCAGCAGAAGATCGCGTTCAAGCGAAGACTCGAATTCTTGCCCATTTACCTCGCCGGTAAGGCTCCTGACATTAATGGGGATGCGTCGGACACCTTTGGGCGTGCGCTCAATCTTCAATGAAGTCATGAGTCGCATATTACGCCATTTAAAACAGCTCTAGTCGCAAATAGCGTTAACTTTTACAGGCGGCAGCAACCCGCGCCCCGGCGAAATTTCGATGGCGCTGCACGGCGTGCTGTTTCTCGACGAGTTGCCGGAGTTCGAGCGCAGCGTGCTGGAAGTGTTGCGCGAACCGATGGAATCGGGGCGCATCACCATTTCGCGCGCCGCCAAGCGCGCCGATTTCCCCGCGCAGTTCCAGTTGATCGCCGCGATGAACCCGTGCCCGTGCGGCTATCTCGGCCACTACAGCGGCAAATGCCGCTGCACGCCGGATCAGGTTGCGCGCTACCGCAACAAGATTTCCGGCCCGCTACTGGACCGCATCGACATCCAGATCGAAGTGCCCGCCGTGGCACAGGATGATCTGCTCAACAGGGCGGATGGCGAGAACAGTGTTGACTTGCAGGCGCGCGTCGAGATCGCGCGGCAACGCCAGCTGGCGCGCCAGGACAAGGCCAACGCGCTGCTTTCGGTGACCGAGATCGACGCGCTATGCGCGCCCGATGCGCAGGGCATCGCGCTGCTGCAACAGGCCATCAGCCGCCTCAATCTTTCGGCACGCGCCTACCACCGCGTGCTCAAAGTGGCGCGCAGCATCGCCGACCTGGAAGGGGTGGATAACATCGCAACCAAACACATCGCCGAGGCGGTGCAATACCGCAGGATGGACAGATAAGGGTAGGAAATAAACCCGCTGGGTATCGCTATACTTCAGTCGGGTTTACTCGCCACACGTGGAAACGCTATACTTCTCCAGTTACGGAGCATGAGTTTTATTCGTAATACGACACGTCTAATCTGCACTCCCGCGCAACGCGAGGGAACATATAGAAAATTGTTTAATGTTTGTTTTTAATAAGGGCTATCTGCTGTGTACATATCTAATTACAACGATTTATTAAATGCCGCGAACAACCAGGATCAACCGCAACGCATGCTGCTTGTCTTTGCCGGCGCCGAGTTGCCGGACGAAATCGCCAAGAGCCAGAAAGAGCAGTTTGAGGGTCGCAAAGGAGGCGACCTGACGCCGGTGGTATGCGCCGATAAATTGGCAAGCGAGCTGGGGGGATTTGCCGATTTGGTCAAAGAATTTGTTCCGGCAGAAATGAGCTGGGATATCGTGTTTGTGGCCGGTATGTCAGGGAAGTCAGGCATCGCGCCAAGCGGCAAAGACGCGGAACAATATTTGAAAGGCATGGCTCTTTCTGTTAAAGAAGGCAACATCGGAGGCTTTATTGCCTTTAACCCGAAAGGTGAGTTGATTCAACTTCTGCCGCCCGATAAGACAGTAATCTAGTTAATGCATCAGGGCAGGCCGGGATAGAAGGTGCCGGTTACTTATTGGAAGTCGACCAGTTGTAGCCGCGCACGACCCCCTGCTTGTCGAATTTGATTTGCAGCATTTTCACGTTTGCGCCGGACATGTCGGGCAGCTTCCCTAGCGCAAAATAATAGGTCCATTCGTCAAAGTGCTCGCCGGCCGTGTCCACATTGACCCCGGTACCCGTCGGCGCGCCGAGCCATGATCGAACCTGGCTTTGCGTGGAAACACCGCGCTCGATCCTGGTTTCAAAAGCGCGCAGGTCAAAATTCTGCCCCACCTGGACGGTGCCGCAAGCGGCGAGAGAAAACACGATCAGTGAGGTTGCCGCAATACGTGGGAAGCTAAACATGGTTCCTCCTTTGCTCGAGCGCAGAATAAAACGTGTCCAATCATATAACATTTCTTGATTCAAATGCGCCTGAATTCGGCCGCAACCTGCGAGGCAACTTGCGGTCAGAGCAGCGGCGTTAATGCCGTTACATGATAAAATTCGCGCTCATTTTTAAGTCGGCAAGCCATGAACCACACACCTCACCCGATTGAGCAGCTCCTGCAACGACGCATCCTGATCCTCGACGGCGCGATGGGCACGATGATCCAGCGCTACAAACTGACCGAAGAACATTATCGCGGCACCACGCTGTATGGCGAGTATAAAGGCGCGCGCCGGAGCTTTGCTGACCATCCGATTGACGTAAAAGGCTGCAACGACCTGCTGCTGCTGACCCAGCCGCATGTGGTCGGCGGCATCCATCGCGAATATCTGGAAGCGGGCGCGGACATCCTCGAAACCTGCACCTTCAATTCCACTTCCGTTTCGATGGCGGATTACGCGATGCAGCATCTGGTGTACGAACTGAACGTGGCCGGGGCGAAGCTGGCGCGCGGGCTGTGCGACGAATTTTCCACCAGGGACAAACCGCGCTTCGTCGCGGGCGTGCTCGGGCCGACCGGGCGCACCGCATCGATCTCGCCGGACGTGAACGACCCCGGCGCGCGCAACGTCACCTTCGACGAGCTGGTGGAAAGCTACACCGAAGCGATACGCGGCCTGCTCGATGGCGGCGCCGATCTGCTGATGGTCGAAACCATTTTTGACACGCTCAACGCCAAGGCCGCGCTGTTCGCGATCGAGCAGTATTTCGAACAGCACCAGGTGCGCGTGCCGATCATGATTTCAGGCACGATCACCGATGCGTCCGGACGCACTTTATCGGGCCAAACGACAGAAGCGTTCTGGAATTCCCTGTCACACGCCAGGCCGTTGTCGATCGGCCTGAACTGCGCGCTGGGTGCGGAACTGATGCGCCCGTATGTGGAAGAACTGTCGCGCGTCGCGAGCTGTTATATCAGCGCGCACCCCAACGCCGGGCTGCCCAATCCGTTGTCCGAAACCGGCTACGACGAGCTGCCGGAAAAGACCGCGCGTCTGGTGAAAGAATTCGCCACCAGCGGCTTTCTCAACATCGCCGGAGGCTGCTGCGGCACGTCGCCCGCACATATTAAAGCCATCGCCGAGGCGCTCAAAGATGTGCCGCCGCGCAAAATTCCGGCCATCGAAAAGAAGCTGCGCCTGTCCGGGCTGGAGCCGTTCAATGTCGGCGACGACTCGCTGTTCGTCAATGTCGGCGAGCGCACCAACGTCACCGGCTCGAAGATGTTTGCACGCCTGATCCTGAGCGGCGATTACGCGCAGGCGCTGGACGTGGCGCGCAACCAGGTGGAGAACGGCGCGCAGATCATCGACATCAACATGGACGAGGCGATGCTGGATTCGCAGGCCGCGATGGTGAAGTTCCTCAACCTGATCGCGTCCGAGCCGGACATTTCCAAAGTGCCGCTGATGATCGACTCGTCCAAGTGGGAAGTGATCGAGGCCGGGCTGAAATGCGTGCAGGGCAAGGCTATCGTCAATTCGATTTCGCTGAAAGAGGGCGAAGCAAATTTCATCAAATACGCGACACTGGTGCGCCGCTACGGCGCGGCGGCGGTGGTGATGGCGTTCGACGAGCAGGGGCAGGCCGACACCTATAAACGCAAGACGGAAATCTGCCAGCGCAGCTACGACATCCTGGTGAACAAGGTCGGTTTCCCGCCGGAAGACATCATCTTCGATCCGAACATTTTCGCGATCGCCACCGGCATCGAGGAGCACAACAACTACGCGGTGGATTTCATCGAGGCGACCGCGTGGATCAGGAAAAACCTGCCGTTCGCGAAAGTCTCCGGCGGCGTGTCGAATGTGTCGTTCTCATTCCGTGGCAACGAGGCGGTGCGCGAGGCGATCCATACCGTGTTCCTGTATCACACGATCAAGGCGGGCCTGACCATGGGCATCGTCAACGCGGGACAACTCGGCGTGTACGAGGAGATACCCAAAGAGTTGCGCGACGCGGTGGAAGATGTGGTGCTGAACCGCAGCCCCGATGCGGGCGAGAAACTGGTCACGCTGGCCGAAACGGTGAAGGGCGGCGGCAAGGCGCAAGTCGAGGATCTGGAATGGCGCAAGGGCACGGTGCAGCAGCGCCTGACGCATGCCTTGGTGCGCGGCATCACCACCTATATCGTCGAGGACACCGAGGAGGCGCGCCAGCAGGCGAAGTTCCCGGTCGAGGTGATCGAAGGCCCGCTGATGACCGGCATGAACGTGGTCGGCGACCTGTTCGGTGCGGGCAAGATGTTCCTGCCGCAGGTGGTGAAATCCGCGCGCGTGATGAAGCAGGCGGTCGCGCATCTGGTGCCGTACATCGAAGCGGAAAAATTGCGCAGCGGCAACACCAGCGCCAAGGGCAAGATCGTGATGGCCACGGTCAAGGGCGACGTGCACGACATCGGCAAGAACATCGTCACCGTGGTGTTGCAGTGCAACAACTTCGAGGTGGTCAACATGGGCGTGATGGTGCCGTGCCAGCAGATCCTCGACACCGCACGCGAGCACAACGCCGACATCATCGGCCTGTCCGGGCTGATCACCCCGTCGCTGGAGGAAATGGCGCATGTCGCGAAAGAGATGCAGCGCCAGGGCTTCACCATCCCGCTGATGATCGGCGGCGCAACCACGTCGCGCGTGCATACGGCGGTGAAGATCGAGCCGAACTACCCGGGCGGCGCGACGGTGTACGTCACCGATGCGTCGCGCGCGGTGGGCGTGTGCAGTAATTTATTGAGCGACACCCTGCGCGACGAATATGTCGCGGGCATCAAGGCGGACTACGCTGCGGCGCGCGAGCAGCATGAAGGCAAGAAAGTGAAGGCGGTATACGTCACGCTGGCAGAGGCGCGGGCGCACGGGCTGAAGACCGACTGGAAAAAATACACCCCGCCCAAGCCGTGGCTGACGGGCGTGCATAAATTTGAAGCCTACCCGCTGGACAAAATCGCCGAATACATCGACTGGTCGCCGTTCTTCCACGCCTGGGAGCTGACCGGACGCTATCCGAAGATATTGCAGGATAGCGTGATGGGAGAAGAGGCGCGCAAACTGTTCGCCGATGCGCAGGCGATGCTGAAAAAGATCATCGACGAGAAATGGCTCACCGCGAATGCGGTGTTCGGCCTGTTCCCAGCGAATAGCGTGAACAGCGACGACATCGAAATCTACACCGACGAGACGCGCAAGAAAGTGGCGACAACCTGGCACAACCTGCGCCAGCAGACCAAGAAGCCGGACAACATTCCGAACTACTGTCTGGCCGATTTCATCGCGCCGAAAGAAACCGGCGTGGCGGACTACATCGGCGCGTTCGCCGTCACCACCGGTATCGGCATCGAAGCGCGCGTCGCCGAGTTCGAGAAGCACCACGACGACTACAACGCGATCCTGCTCAAGTCGCTGGCCGACCGCCTCGCCGAAGCCTTCGCCGAGCTGCTGCACGCGCGCGTGCGCCGCGAATTCTGGGGCTATGCGGCGGACGAGGCGCTGGATAACGACGCCATGATCGCCGAGCAATATCGCGGCATCCGCCCCGCCCCCGGCTATCCCGCCTGTCCCGAACACAGCGAAAAAGGCCCGCTGTTCGACCTGCTGCAGGCACCGCTCAACGCGGGCATCACGTTGACCGAAAGTTTCGCGATGATGCCGACCGCCGCGGTGAGCGGCTTCCACTTCTCGCACCCAGAGGCGCAGTATTTCGCCACCGGCAAGATAGACCGGGATCAGGTGGCAGACTACGCGCGGCGCAAGGGCTGGAGCCTGGAAGAGGCGGAACGCTGGCTGGCGCCGGTGTTGGGTTACTAAGGAGTTAACATGCTAAATGGCGATGCTCTTAAACTTATTTTGCCTGCAATAGTTGCTGTACTTGGTTGGTTTGTTGCTCACCAGTTCAATATTTATCGAGATAGAGCAAATAAGCAGCGCGATTTGAGAATCCAGTTTCTGCTGGAAGCATATCGGCGACTCGAGTCTGCTGCAAATCGCCCAGAAGCCGGCAAGGATGAACAGGATAAGTTTGAATCTGCCCTTGCTGATATTCAATTACTCGGCACGAAATTACAAATTGAAGAATTGATGCGTTTTCTTGCGGATTGGAATTCCTCAAAAGGTGGAGCATCAATAAACTCTCTTCTTGAGCTTCTAAGAATTCATTTACGAAACGAACTCAAGCTAGAAAAAGATATTCCAGATGTAAAAATTTTCCGGTTTGAAAATCGCTACCCAAATTCATCTAAACAAAACGACAAACATAATTCGCGTAGAGTGCAATAACCAACGGACATTGCCCCGGATGTTTAACCAAATCAATGGTGCAATGCGCTACGCTTATTGCACCCTACAATTACCAACCATAAAGGAATACGCAATATGACCGAACTAATCAAAACCGACATCAAACTTGGCGAAGGCGAACCGGCGGCCAGCGGCTGCGATGTGGTGGTGCATTACACCGGCTGGCTGTACGACGAGGCCGCACCCGACCACAAGGGCAAAAAATTCGACAGCTCGCGCGACCGCAACAAACCGTTTGCTTTTCCGCTCGGTGGCGGGCGCGTGATCGAGGGCTGGGATCTGGGCGTGGAAGGCATGCAGATGGGCGGACAGCGCACGCTGATCATCCCGTCGCACCTCGGCTATGGCCCGGACGGTGCAGGCAGCGATATTCCGCCGAATGCGACGCTGGTGTTCGATGTGGAATTGCTGGCCATACGCTGATCCGGCACAGAAGGAAATGCATCACTTTTTTAGCGCTGGCCGTACTGTTGTCGGCCGGCATTTTCAACCACGGCCTGCATCGAGCAGGCCACAATAGGAAACAAATAATATGAGCGAACTGATTAAAATTGACATCAAGCTGGGTGAAGGCGATCTGGCGGTGAGCGGCAAAGAGGTGCTGGTGCATTACACCGGCTGGCTGTACGACGAAGCCGCGCCCGACCACAAGGGCAAGAAATTCGACAGCTCGCGCGACCGCGCCGATCCGTTTGATTTTCCGCTCGGCGCGGGGCATGTCATCAAGGGCTGGGATCAGGGCGTGGAAGGCATGAAGGTAGGCGGACAGCGCACGCTGATCATCCCCGCACATCTCGGCTACGGCGCACGCGGCGCGGGCGGGGCGATCCCACCGAATGCGACGCTGGTGTTCGATGTGGAGTTGCTGGAAGTAAATTAACCCTGAAGAACAGTTGACACTTGTAGGAGCGGGCCATGCCCGCGACCAAACGGTTCGCGGGCATGGCCCGCTCCTACAAATAGCTTACGCATAAGGTGCATTGCATCTTGCGAGCCGGAGGAAAATCGGTTCAAATACCGCGCATGGAAAAAAATGACCCACATGGTTTCAAGATACGAACACAGGTCAATTACCTGCCGGACCAGTCCGACGAATCAGGCAATCGTTTTGTGTTTTCCTACACCATCAACATCACCAATCTCGGCAGCGACACCGCCAAGCTCATCAGCCGCCACTGGATCATCACCGATGCCGATCACCATGTCCAGGAAGTGCGCGGGCAGGGCGTTGTGGGCGAACAGCCATCGCTTGATCCGAACCAGAGCTTCGAATATACCAGCGGCACGGTGCTGTCCACACAGGTCGGCACGATGCGCGGCAGCTATCGGATGCAGGCCGCGGACGGCACCGAGTTCGATATCGAGATTCCGCAATTTGTGTTGAGCGTACCGCGTGTTTTGCATTAACGGGTTTTTAAACAACATGGCAAGGGCAATTCATGAATTGCCGTTACAGGCCGTACTTCTGCCGCTGATTTTTCTTGCCGCCTGCGCCGCGCCGCCCAAGCCGCCCGTTGCGCCTCCAACGACCATCGCTCCGCCGACGATTGCTCCTCCGGCCGTCGCCCCTCCTGCCGCGTTGCCTGTTGCGCCGTTCGCGGTAAGCAAATGGGAGATGCTGCCGAACTGGCAAACGATCGATTTGCAACCGGCCTGGACGGCCTTTTTGCAAAGCTGCCGCGCGTTGAAGAGCAAGCCGAACTGGCAAGCGGTATGCGCGCGCAGCAACGAACTGGCGCAACCGGACAACACCGCGTTGCGCGCATTCTTTGAGGAAGGCTTCGCTCCCTATCAGGTGTTCAACCCGGATGGTTCGTCGCAAGGGCTGATCACCGGCTACTACGAGCCGAAGCTGGCCGGCAGCCGCGTAAAGACGGCGCGTTTCCGCTATCCGCTGTATGCGGTGCCGGAAGATTTGCTGACCATCGACCTGAGCGAAGTGTATCCGCAACTGAAAGACCTGCGTTTGCGCGGGCGGCTGCAAGGCAAGCGCGTTGTGCCTTATTACAACCGTGCCGACGTCGACAACGGCAAAGCGGCGCTGCAAGGGCGCGAATTGTTCTGGGTGGAGAACGCGGTCGAGCTGTTCTTCCTGCAAATCCAGGGTTCGGGGCGCATCGAATTGCCGGATGGCAGCCTGGTGAAAGTCGGTTATGCCGAGCAGAACGGCCACCCTTACGTTTCCATCGGCAAGAAGCTGGTTGAAACAGGCGAGCTAAAGATCGAGGAAGCATCGATGCAGGGCATCAAGAATTGGGCGGAGCGGCATCCGGAAAAACTTCCCGCGCTGCTGGCGCAAAACCCCAGCTACGTGTTTTTCCGCGAGCTGCCAAACGGCCTGTCCGCACCGCTCGGCGCACTGGGCGTGCCGCTGACCGAGGCGTACAGCATCGCGGTCGACCCGCGCACCATCCCGCTCGGCGCACCGGTGTTCCTCGCGACCACCTACCCGAATAGCGCCGAACCGCTGAACCGCCTGATGCTGGCGCAGGATACCGGCGGCGCGATCAAGGGCGCGGTGCGTGCCGATTTCTTCTGGGGCTTCGGCGAGCAGGCGGGCGTTCAGGCGGGGCGCATGAAGCAGAGCGGCCAGATGTGGGTGTTGTTCCCGAAGGGTGCGGAGCCGGTGCTCAGTCCGTAATACGGACGCAATTGCCGCCGCTGCGTTGGGCGGCAAACAGTTCGTGATCGGCCAGCTTGATGATGTCCGCTTCGGTGGATTCCCGGTCAGGCAGGCGGTGAATGCCGCCGATGCTGATGGTCACCACGCCGTGCGATGAGTCGCTGTTCGGGATGTTGAGCGCGCGCACCTGATCGCAGAGTTTTTCCGCATGATGGCGTAACTCGACAATATTGGCGGCCAGCGATACGACGACAAACTCATCCCCGCCATAGCGCGCCGTGCAGTCCGAGGTGCGAACGAATGATTTGGCGATGCAATCGCCCACCATGCGCAGGCACTCATCCCCCGCCGCCCGGCCGTAACGCTCGTTAAATTGTTGGAAATGGTCGAAATCGATCATCAGCACCGACAGCTCGCTGTGGGTGCGTTGCGCGGTGGCAAGCAGTTTCGTGAACTGCTCGTCGAAATGCCGGCGGTTGCTGAGGCCGACCAGAGGGTCGGTGTAAACCAGCGTATTCAGTTGCCGGTTAAGCGTTTGCAGATCGAGATTGGATTGGTGCATGTGTTGCTCGAGCAGGATGCGCGCGGTCACATCCTTCTGGATACCGATGTAGTGCGTGAGCTTGCCGTCGGCGTCATGCACCGGAGAAATGCTGAGTTCATTCCAGAACATCGAGCCATCCTTGCGGTAATTGCGCAACGTGACGACGCAGCCTTCCTCTTTGGCGACGGCGGCACGGATAACGTCAAGCCCCGCTTGCTCGGTATCCGTTCCCTGCAGGATGCGATAGCTGTTGCCGATGATTTCGCCGGAGGTGTAACCGGTCAGTTTCTCAAAACCCCGGTTGACATAAATCAGCGGAAAACCCTTCTGCTGCGCATCGGCGATGGTGATGCCGTCATGCGACTGGTCGATTGCATGAGCGAGCAGTTTGCGTGAAATTTCGGCTTCGGGACTCATGGACAAACCTTATTTTTTGCCGGTTCCATTCAAGCGTTTTTCCAGTTCTTCCGCAGGCAAATATCCCGGGACTTGCGTCCCGTCACCAAAAATCAGATTGGGCGTGCCGTCGACATGATGCTTCTTGCCCAATGCCATTACCTTGTCGATCGGCGTATCGCAAACCACATGGGCTGGTGCGACACCGCCCAGCATCCAGGCATCCCATGCCTTGGCCGGATCTTTCGCGCAGTACACATTGCGCGCGATCTCATCCGAGCCCTGCAGGATCGGATACAAGAAAAAGTACAGCGTGACATCGCTGACTTTGGATAGCTCTTTTTCCAGGCGTTTGCAGAAGCCGCAATTCGGGTCGGTGAAATACGCCAGCTTGCGCTTGCCGTTGCCCTTCACCTTCTTTATCGCAAGGTCGAACGGAAGCTTGTCGAATTCGATGGCAAACAATTGGCGCCGGCGCTCCTCGCTCAGGTTGCGGCGATTTTTCACGTCGATCACGCTGCCGTCGAACAGGTATTGCCCTTGCGCATCGGTATACAAAAGCTGGTCGTCGACGACAATCTCATAAAGCTCCGCATAAGGCGTTTTGACGATGTGCTCGATCTTGCCGATATTGGGAAACTTGCTTTGCAACGACTGGCGGATTTCATTTTCACCGGCTTGGGCGGCAGGCAACATGACCAGCAAAAACGGGACCAGCCACTTCAGTGAGTGCAGTGCAGAGGATTTTTTCATGGGCATTCTTTTTGGTTGTGTTGATGTAAACGATGGCATCCTGATCCTGCTTGCACAAGGCGCGCAACGGCGGATGCCCGAAAATCTGAATTTCCAGGGGCCGCTATAAGCCGCCTGCCTACTTTTGCAAATACCGGTTAAAATTCATGGCGACAATCATAACATGACACCAAGTTTCATTTATAATTGCCCTCCACCATCGCAAAGAACTGCCATGCGCATCGGCTCCTACCAACTAAAAAACAACCTCATCGTCGCCCCCATGGCCGGGGTAACCGATCGCCCGTTCCGCATGTTGTGCAAACGCATGGGCGCGGGCATGGCGGTGAGCGAAATGGTGGCGTCCAATTCGCTGCTGTACGGTTCGGAAAAGACCAAGCGCCGCGCCAACCATGAAGGCGAAGCCGACCCGATTTCGGTGCAGATTGTCGGCGCCGATGCCAAAATGCTGGCACAGGCCGCCAAATATAACGTGGATCGCGGCGCACAAATCATCGATATCAACATGGGCTGCCCGGCAAAAAAAATCTGCAATGTGATGGCGGGTTCCGCGCTGCTGCAAAACGAACCTCTGGTCGCCCAATTGCTGGAAGCGGTGGTCGGCGCGGTGAATGTGCCGGTCACGCTGAAGATTCGCACCGGCTGGGACAAGCACAACCGCAACGCGATACGCATCGCCAAAATTGCCGAAGCGGCCGGCATACAGGCGCTGGCGATACATGGGCGTACCCGCGCTTGCGCCTATACCGGCGATGCCGAATACGACACCATCGCGGCGGTCAAGGCCAGCGTGAACATCCCCATCATCGCCAACGGCGACATCACCACGCCGGAGAAAGCCAAATACGTGCTGGAATACACCGGCGCGGATGCCGTGATGATCGGCCGCGCGGCGCAAGGCCGCCCGTGGCTGTTCCGCGAAATCGAATATTTTCTCAAGACCGGCGCGCATCTGCCCGCGCCGGAAAGCGGCGAAATCCATCGCGTGCTGCTGGGGCATGTGCAAGAGCTGTATGACTTCTACGGCGAACACAACGGGTTGCGCGTGGCGCGCAAACATATCTCCTGGTACACCAAGGGGTTGGCCGGTTCGGCGCAGTTTCGCCATCACATGAATCAATTGGAAAGCGTTAGCGGACAGTTGGCCGCAGTGGACGATTTTTTTGCGCAACAAGCGCAGCATGAAGCACAGTTGCACTACAGCGAAAGGTTAGCGGCATGAGCGATTGCCTGATAAGCGAAAATGACATGGCGCGCTACGTGCGCAAGTCACTCAAGGAATATTTCAAGGACCTCGACGGCGAAGAGCCCTGCTGCGACATGTATGACATGGTAATAGCCTGTGTCGAGAAGCCGCTGCTTGAAATGGTGCTGGAACATGTCGGCGGCAACCAGACCCGCGCGGCGGAGATGCTCGGCATCAACCGCAATACCCTGCGCAAGAAGATGCAGCAGCACGGAATTGCGTAACTCTGAAAAAACAGTTGCCCGCAAATTAAACAGATTTTAAGCAACTGAATCTGTGTAATCTGCGGATTCAATCGCCTTTTCACTTGCCGCACAAGAAGGCAAACCAGAATTTTTTATATTTAATTGAAACCACCATGGCAACGATCAAACAAGCACTCATCAGCGTGTCGGACAAGTCCGGCGTTCTCGAATTCGCGCAGGGCCTGAACCAGCTCGGCGTAAAAATCCTGTCCACCGGCGGCACCGCCAAGCTGTTCGCCGACAACGGCATCCCGGTCACCGAGGTGGCGGACTACACCGGCTTTCCGGAAATGCTGGATGGACGCGTGAAGACGCTGCAACCGAAAGTCCACGCGGGCATCCTGGCGCGGCGCGATCTGCCGGAGCATGTCGCCACGCTGGAAAAGCACGGCATCCCGACCATCGATCTGGTGGTGGTCAACCTGTATCCGTTCGCGGCAACCGTCGCCAAGCCCGGCTGCACGCTGGAAGATGCCATCGAGAATATCGACATCGGCGGCCCGACGATGGTGCGCGCGGCGGCGAAGAACCATGCACATGTCGCCATCGTCACCGACCCGGCGGACTACGCGGACGTGCTGGCCGAGATGCAGACCAACAGCGGCGCGGTGAGCGACGCGACGCGTTTCGATCTGGCGAAGAAAGCCTACTCGCACACCGCCGCCTACGATTCCGCGATCAGCAACTACCTCACCGCGATCGATGCGGACGGCACGAAAAGCGCGTTCCCGGCGCAGATCAATTTCAACTTCGCCAAGGTGCAGGACATGCGCTACGGCGAGAATCCGCACCAGAGCGCCGCGTTCTACCGCGACCTCAACCCGGTGCCGGGCGGCATCGCCGACTATACCCAGTTGCAGGGCAAAGAGCTGTCCTACAACAACATCGGCGACGCCGACGCCGCGTGGGAGCTGGTCAAGACTTTCGAGCAGCCCGCCTGCGTGATCGTCAAGCACGCAAACCCGTGCGGCGTGGCCATCGCCGACAGCGCGCTGAATGCCTACAAGCTGGCCTACGCGACCGACACCACCTCGGCATTCGGCGGCATCATCGCCTTCAACCGCGAGCTGGACGAAGCCTCCGCCGCGCAGATCACCGCCAACCAGTTCGTCGAGCTGATCATCGCGCCATCCGCCTCGGAGGCCGCGCTCAAGGTCACGGCGGCGAAGCAGAACGTGCGCGTGCTCACCGTGCCGCTGTCCAACGCGCACAACCAGTTCGACTTCAAGCGCGTCAGCGGCGGCCTGCTGGTGCAATCGCCGGACGCGCTCAACGTGCAGGCCGCGCAACTCAAAGTAGTAAGCAAGGCACAACCGAGCAACGAACAACTGCAAGACCTGCTGTTCGCGTGGCGCGTGGCGAAATACGTGAAATCCAACGCGATTGTTTTTTGCAAAAACGGCCAGACGCTGGGTGTCGGTGCAGGACAGATGAGCCGCGTGGACAGCACGCGCATCGCCAGCATCAAGGCGCAAAATGCGGGTTTGAGCCTGAAGAATTCCGTAGTGTCGTCCGACGCGTTCTTCCCGTTCCGCGACGGCATCGACGTGCTGGCAGAAGCCGGCGCGAAAGCGGTGATCCAGCCCGGCGGCTCGATGCGCGACGCGGAAGTGATCGCGGCGGCGGACGAGCATGGGCTGGCTATGGTCTTTACGGGTTTCCGTCACTTTAGACACTAAAAACATCCAGCCACAGAGTACACAGAGATCACAGAGAAAACCGGCTTGCTTCTCTCTGTGTGCTCTGTGGCAAAAAGGGGTTGAAATGAAAATTCTGGTTATCGGTTCCGGCGGACGCGAGCACGCGCTGGCATGGCGCCTGGCGCAGGGTGCCAAGGTGCAGAAGGTGTATGTCGCACCGGGCAATGCGGGCACCGCGCTGGAGGACGGCGTGGAGAATGTCGCTCTCAGCGCCATTCCCGAGCTGATCGAATTCGTGCAGCGCGAAGATATCTACATGACCGTGGTCGGCCCGGAAGCGCCGCTGGCGGCGGGTATCGTGGATGCGTTCCGCGCCGCCGGGCTGAAAATATTCGGCCCGACCAAGGCCGCCGCGCAACTGGAATCCTCCAAGGATTTCGCCAAGCGTTTCATGGTGCGCCACAACATTCCCACCGCGTTTTTCGAGACCTTCAGCGACATCAAGGCGGCCCATGCCTATGTGAAAAAACACGGTGCACCGATCGTCATCAAGGCAGACGGGCTGGCGGCGGGCAAGGGCGTGGTCGTGGCGATGACCAAGGAAGAAGCGTTTGCCGCAATCGATATGATGCTGTCCGACAACAAGCTGGGTGACGCCGGCGCGCGCGTGGTGGTCGAGGAATACCTTGCAGGCGAAGAGGCCAGCTTCATCGTCATGGTGGACGGCAAGAACGTGCTGGCGCTGGCTACCAGCCAGGATCACAAGCGCCTGCTGGATGGCGACACCGGTCCCAATACCGGCGGCATGGGCGCATATTCGCCCGCGCCGGTGGTCACCCCGCAGCTTCATGCGCGCGTGCTGCGCGAGGTGATCCAGCCGGTGGTGCGCGGCATGGAAAAGGAAGGCATCACCTATACCGGCTTCCTGTATGCCGGGCTGATGATCGATGCGCAGGGCAACGCCAAGGTGCTGGAATTCAACTGCCGCATGGGCGACCCGGAAACCCAGCCGATCATGCTGCGCCTGAAAAGCGATTTCGCCGCGATCATCGAACACGCCATCGACGGCACGCTGGACAAGGTGGAAGCGGAGTGGGACCGGCGTACCGCGCTCGGCGTGGTGCTGGCCGCCGCGAATTACCCCGACACGCCGCGCAAGGGCGATGTCATCACCGGCTTGCCCAACAGCCAACTGGCGAAAAGCATGGAAGACGCACATGTGTTCCACGCCGGCACGACCATGCAGGACGGCAAGGTGGTGACCAACGGCGGGCGCGTGCTGTGCATCACCGCGCTGGGCACCATGGTAAAAATGGCGCAGAAATGCGCTTATGAGATTGCCGACACCATCCACTTCGACGGCTGCCAGATGCGTCGCGACATCGGCTGGCGCGCCATTGCCAACAGGAAGTAATTGTTTCGCCACAGTGCATCGTATCGCCGCATTGCCGCGCACCTCAGGCGCGGTGGCCTGATCGCCTATCCCACCGAATCCTGCTACGGGCTGGGCTGCGACCCGGACAATCGCGTCGCCGTACAGCGCCTGCTTAAACTCAAACAACGCCCGCAGCGTAAAGGGCTGATCCTGATCGCCGCAAGTTACCATCAAGTGGCGCACTACCTGCAACCGCTCACCCCCGCCGAACAGCGGCAACTGCATGAGGCAGGCGCGCAGGTAATCACCTGCCTGATGCCGGCTCACCATTCCGCGCCGCGCTGGCTGCGTGGCACGCATGACACGCTGGCGGTGCGCATCACCGCGCACCGCCAAGCCGCGCAACTTTGTCGCAGCGTGAACAGCGCGCTGGTTTCCACCAGCGCCAACCGCAGCGGCCAGCATCCCGCCAGGACTTACGCGCAATGCCAGCGCTTGTTCGGGCGCAAGGTGTGGGTGCTGCCGGGGCGCATGGGCAAACGCAAGAAACCTTCCACGATCCGCGCATGGGCGGATGGCCAAATCATTCGCAAATAAACATGAGCAACTTCGATTCCGCCGCCGTCAAAAAATATCTGATCGAGTTGCAGGATACGATCGTCGCACGCCTGGAACAGGCAGACGGCAAGCAATTCCGCCGCGACACCTGGGACAAAGACGATAACAGGGGCGGTGGCATAAGCTGCATCCTCGAAGAAGGCAATGTGCTGGAGCGCGGCGGCGTGGCGTTCTCGCATGTGACGGGCGACCGGATGCCGCCTTCCGCGACCGCGCATCGTCCCGAACTGGCGGGCCGCCGCTGGGAGGCGCTGGGCGTGTCGCTGGTGCTGCATCCGCGCAATCCCTACGCGCCCACCGCCCATGCCAACGTGCGCATGTTCGTCGCGATGAAAGATGGTGAGCAGCCGGTGTTTTGGTTCGGCGGCAGCATGGATCTGACGCCTTATTACGGCTTCGCGGAAGACGCGGTGCATTTTCACCAAACCTGCAAGAACTCACTCGCGCCGTTTGGCGATGGGCTGTATCCAAAATACAAGAAGTGGTGCGACGATTATTTTTATCTCAAGCACCGCAACGAACAACGCGGCATTGGCGGTATCTTCTTCGATGACCTTTCCGAGCCAGATTTCGCCACCGCTTTCGCGATCCAGCGAAGCGTCGGCGACCATTTCCTGTCAGCCTATATGCCGATTCTGGAGCGGCGCATGGACACGCCCTACGGTGAGCGCGAACGCGACTTCCAGCTTTACCGGCGCGGGCGCTATGTCGAATTCAACCTGGTGATCGACCGCGGTACCATCTTCGGCCTGCAAACCAGCGGGCGCACCGAGTCCATCCTGATGTCCATGCCGCCGCTGGTGAAATGGCGCTACGACTGGCACCCTGAGCCGGGTACGCCGGAAGCGGAGTTGTATGAGAAATTTTTAGTGCCGAAAAACTGGGTGTGATTTGAGGCTGTTGGAAGGTGGATGTTTTATTAGCTATTCAGGAAAAGAGTTGTCCGCGAAAAACACGAAAGGCACGAAATGGGTAAACAATTAAATCTGTGCATGCTATTGATTTATTTTATGTCTTTCGTGTTTTTCGCGGACCAATCGCCGTTTTTAGAATTAAAGTAATAGCCGCTGAAGTATAATTGTTACGCGCAATAAATCTGCTGCACAAAACTTTAAGGAGCTAATCCGGAATCATGTCAGGACACCCTACCGAAATTAAGTTGCACCAACAATCCCGCGTGCTCGAAATCACATATGGCGACGATGCCAATTACATGTTGCCATATGAGTTTTTGCGGGTGTATTCGCCGTCAGCCGAAGTGCGGGGGCATGGCGTCGGCCAGGGGACACTGCAGGTAGGCAAGAAGAATGTCGGGGTGCTCGAGGTTCTTCCGGTTGGCAATTATGCAATGAAGATCGTATTTGACGATGGGCACGACTCCGGTCTTTATTCCTGGGATTATCTTTACAACCTGGGCAAACATCAGGCCGATTTGTGGCAAGAATATCTGGCGCAATTGGCTGCGGTGGGCGCAAGCCGCGAACCCGGCAACCAGCCCGAAACAAAGAAAAGCGGCTGTGGCAGCGGCTGCGGGCACGCCTGAGCGGCTCATATTTCACCATCTTTTGCCAATTCGCCAGCCCGCAAAACGGCTGGCGCGCGGCTGACCCGGCAGGCTGGCCTGCCATTGAGTTAAAATGCCGGGTCTGGCTGCATCAGTTTTGAATCCAGTCTTTATTTTTATATGATTTTCAGGAGTAAATAATGAGTTTTAGTGAAGCCGATGTGCAAGGCGCATTGAAGAATTTGATCGACCCGAACACCAAAAAAGATTTTGCCAGCGGCAAATCTTTGAAGAACATCAATATCAGCGGCAACGATGTGTCGCTGGATATTTTGCTTGGCTACCCCGCACAGAGCGTGCTGGGCGAGATTCGCGCGAAAATCGAAGCGCATCTCAAGGCAGCGCTGCCGGGCAGCGGCAAGGTCAGCGTTAACGTAACCAGCAAAGTGGTGCCGCACGCGGTACAGCAAGGCGTAAAACTGGTGCCCGGTGTAAAAAATATCATCGCGGTAGCGAGCGGCAAGGGCGGTGTGGGCAAATCCACCACGGCGGTAAATATCGCGCTGGCCCTGGCTGCCGAAGGCGCGCGTGTCGGCGTGCTGGATGCCGATATTTACGGGCCTTCGCAGCCGACCATGCTGGGCATTTCCGGCCATCCCGAGACCAGCGGCACCAATCTCGTGGAACCGATGACCAATCATGGCTTGCAGGCGATGTCCATCGGTTTTCTCGTCGGCAAAGATGATACACCGATGATCTGGCGCGGCCCGATGGCCATCCAGGCGCTGAATCAATTGCTGCGCCAGACGCACTGGGATGACCTGGACTATTTGATCGTGGATTTGCCGCCCGGCACCGGCGACATCCAGCTTTCGCTGGCCCAGCAAATGCCGGTGACCGGCGCAATCATTGTGACCACGCCGCAGGACATCGCGCTGATGGATGCGCGCAAGGGGCTCAAGATGTTCGAAAAGGTCGGCGTCAAGATTATCGGCATCGTGGAAAACATGAGCACGCACATCTGCTCCAAATGCGGGCACGAAGAACATATTTTCGGGTCGGGCGGCGGCGAAAAGATGTGCGCCGATTACAATACCGAGCTGCTCGGCAGCCTGCCGCTGGATATCCGCATTCGCGAACAGACCGATTCCGGCAAGCCTACGGTAGTCGCCGACCCGGACGGCAACATCGCAAAGTCATATAAACAGATTGCGCGGCGCGTTGCAGTTAAAGTTGCGGACATGGCGCAGAACCACAGCACCGTATTTCCGAAAGTTGTAATGCTAAATACCTGAGAGGAAAACCGCGAGCCGTGAGCAGTTCGATTTTTCCGGCTCCCGATTCAAAAAATATGCTACTGAATCCCAACAAGTCGCCGCTGGAATCGCTGGAATTACTGGACCCGGAAAAGCTGAACGCCGAATTTCCGGAACGCCGCCAGCAATCCGCCGGAGCGGCCCCGGAACGCCGCCAGCAACCGCAAAAACCCAGTGCGGCGGCCTCGGCCCGGATTGCGGCAATGCTCGAAAAGGCGCAAATGTTCAAGGATCTCGACTGGTCTCTAATCGAGAGTTTATCCGGCTATATCCAGCTTTACCGCGCCGCGCCGGGTGGCGTCCTGTTTCGCGAAGGCGACCGGGGCGATTTCATGTGCATCGTGCTGCAAGGCAAGCTCGAAATCCATAAGGAAAACAATCAGCGTGTCGATAAAACCGTTTCAACGGTGCTTGCGGGACGCAGCCTCGGCGAAATGACGATCGTGGACGGCGAGCCCAGGTCGGCTACCGCAGTGGCCATTGAGCCGTCGATCCTGGCTGTTCTGACCCAGGAAAATTTCCTGCAGATCATGCGCGAAAAACCCGCGCTCTCGACAAAACTGCTGCTCAAAATAGCGCAGCTGCTCAGCCAGCGTCTTCGTCTTACCAGCGGCATTCTGGTCGACTATTTAGAGAGCTGATTCCGTTTATCTTTCAAAACGGCAAAATCAAGCAGGGGGTATGGAATGCACCCTGCCTGATCCTGATAACTTCAAAAAATGAAAAAAGAATTTTGGCTGGAACGCTGGGAGCGTGAAGAGATCGGTTTTCACCAGAGCGAGATCAACCCGTATTTGCGCCGCTACTGGCGGGAATTGCATCCTGTCCACAACAGTGAGGTGTTCGTGCCGCTATGCGGCAAAAGCCGCGACATGCTCTGGCTGCGCAAGCAGAAGCACCAGGTGCTGGGCGTGGAGTTGAGCGACATCGCGGTGCAGGCGTTCTTCAAGGAAAACAGCTACACCCTGCATCACGTCAGCGCCGGAGAGTTCGACCACTACGAAGCGGATGGCATCCGTATTCTGTGCGGGGATTTTTTCGATTTGAGCAAAGATGACCTGGCGAACGTGGGTGCAGTGTATGACCGCGCATCGCTGGTCGCGCTGCCGCCGGAAATGCGCGCACGCTATGTCCGCCACCTGACGGACATCCTGCCGTCCGGAACGCAAATTCTGCTGGTCACCTTCGACTATCACCAGCCGCAAATGGCGGGTCCGCCATTTGCGGTTTCCTCAGGCGAGGTGGAGGCGCTTTACCTCGGGCATGCCGATGTGCATCTGCTGGCGCAACTGGACGTATTGCCGCAAAACCCGCGCTTCAAGGAGCGCGGCCTGAGCAGGTTGCAGGAAAGTGTCTTCCTGCTGACGATGTACTAGTTTCGTTTGATTTTTGCTAGTACAGAAGAACGCGACCTATCTCTTGTTATTGATGGGTATCGCGAAGCCTGCCCTGAGTTTGTCGAAGGGCTCAACCCATCCTACCGGGCTACGCGCTCAGACAGTCCTCGCCGAAATCCCCTGACCAACCTGCGCTACTCGGCGGCGCACAGGGGAAGGAAAAACCGAAAATGTAATGTGCGCTGCGCGCGTGTTTTTGTTTTGTCGTGCGCGTAGAGCACGCTACGCTGGCTGCTCAATCGCGCAACCCCATCGACTTTGCGCGCAAGTATGACGTGTAAGTAAACGGCTCGAAGTCCACCTTAAATATGGTCGGATTGCGGCGTCCGCGCCAAAAGCGTACCCCTTCGTTTTGCCCTTGAAGAATAAGACACACGATCTCAAGTGCTTGGTCGCTGATCTCTGAGCCAAAATATACCCCAGTCAGGCTCTCCGCTGAATAGGTATACAACGTGCCCGCCTCAGCGTGAACAGCTCTCCACTCGCACTCGTACCTCCATGCTTCGGCCTTGGTAGTGAAGAGTTCCAAGACCTGTTCGTAATTGTCTGAAGCCAGCAGCGGCGCAATGTCAACAACTGGGAGGGTTTGGGAATACTTAACCTTCATGATCTTCTCGAAAGGCGTGTGAGAAGTGTCAAACTCTAGGCAGAAGCCCTTGTGCCTTCCTCCGTAGTGCGACCACATGAGGAGATCATCGTTTCGCTCGGAGAAGCAAGATACGCCGCGTTTGGTAAGGAATTCCTGTACCGCATGATCGAGCACCGAGCGACCTTCACGTAGAAATATCTCGCGGAGTTGTTCCGTTGACGATACTTCAAACTGCTTCTGGGCAAGTTCCGGTGTAGCTGGATCATGCAGGTACACTTCCCGAATGGATTCCACCTCTGCGTCTGACGGGGTACGGATGTGAGGCAGAAAGGCGCAGTCGTATGGATCATTGAAGCCAGATGGAGAACCAAAGTAGATCGATTGCGCCTTCAAGTTCTCTAGGCTTTGTTGGGTGAATGGCTCGTACTTATACAGACAGGACGGCATGGCTGTTTCTGAGGCCTAATTAAAAAAACGCCTTAATAATCCAGACAAACACCCTGTTACTTGCCTTCTTCCAACCACCTTGCCGCATCCAGCGCAAAGTACGTCAATATCCCGTCCGCCCCGGCGCGCTTGAACGCCAGCAATGATTCCAGCACGCACGCCTGTTCGTTCAGCCAGCCGTTCTGTGCGGCGGCCTTGAGCATCGCGTATTCGCCGCTGACCTGGTAGACGAAGGTCGGCGCCTTGAACTCATCCTTCACGCGGCGCAGGATGTCGAGGTAGGGCATGCCGGGCTTGACCATTACCATGTCCGCGCCTTCCTGCAGATCGAGGCCGACTTCCCACAGCGCCTCGTCGGAGTTGGCGGGATCCATCTGGTAGGTGTATTTGTTGCCCGCGCCGAGGTTGCCGCTGGAGCCGACCGCGTCGCGGAACGGGCCGTAGAAGCTGGAGGCGTACTTGGCCGAATAGGCCATGATGCGGGTGTGGATGCAGCCCTTGCGGTCCAGCGCGGCGCGCACCGCGCCGATGCGCCCGTCCATCATGTCGGAGGGTGCCACGATGTCGGCGCCGGCCATCGCGTGGACTTGTGCCTGCTGCGCCAGCACCGCGACGGTCTCGTCGTTGATCACGTAACCGCTATCGTCAATCAGGCCGTCCTGCCCGTGGCTGGTGTAGGGATCGAGCGCCACATCGGTCATCACGCCGAGTTCGGGGAAATTCTTTTTCAGCGCGGCGACCACGCGCGGCACCAAGCCGTCCGGGTTATAGGCCTCTTTCGCGTCCAAGCTCTTCAGCGGCGCGTCGATCACCGGGAACAGCGCCATCACCGGAATGCCCAGCTTGACGCATTGCTCGGCATCCTTGAGCAGCAGATCCAGCGTCTTGCGCTGCACCCCCGGCATGGACTTCACATCCTCGGCTTTGTTGCTGCCTTCCAGCACGAAGACCGGGTAGATGAAGTCTGCCGGTGTGAGCACATGCTCACGCATCAAGTCCCGCGAAAAGACATCGCGGCGCATGCGGCGCATCCGAGTATGGGGGTATTGTCCAAGTGTTTGCATGATCTTTCCCTGAATAATTGCTTCTCCGGAACTATTTTAGAAGTTGCTTATCTGAGTAAACGAGTGGTGCGAGTCACTCCCCGTTTCTCCTCCCTGAGCGGGTGTCTTAACCCTGTTAAGACTTTTTTGCCCCCGGTTTTCCGGGGGCTTTTTTTATTATTTCTGAAGCCAGCCCGCGATCACCGTTTCCGCCTCTTCCATGCCGATTTTTTTCAGGCTGGAAAACAACTGCACGGAGCACTGCGGAAAGTGTTCGGCCAGATGCGATTTTACGCGATTCAGGGTCAATGTGGCTTGCTGCCTGCTGAGTTTGTCCGACTTGGTCAGCAGGACATGCACCGGCTTGCCGGTCGGCGCAAACCAGTCCAGCATGTTCTCGTCCATCTCGGTCAACGGGTGGCGCGAGTCCATGATAACCACCAGTCCCGCCAGTTCCTCGCGGGTTTGCAGGTACTTGCTCAGCAACTGTTCCCAATGCCGCTGCACGTCCGGCGGCACCTTGGCATAGCCGTAGCCGGGCAAGTCCACCAGAAAATTGTTGCCGCCTAGCGAAAAGTAATTGAGATGCTGGGTGCGCCCCGGCGTCTTGCTGGTATAGGCCAAGCGCACATGATTCGCCAGCGTGTTGATCGCGCTCGACTTGCCCGCGTTGGAACGCCCGACGAACGCCACCTCCCTGCCGCCATGCTGCGGCAAATCTTTCAGGTGATTGACGGTAGTGAAGAACGCCGCCTGCGAGAATAGTCCCATTACCAGCTGGCAAAAACTTTATCGGCGGCGGCAATGGTCGCGGCGATGTCCGCATCGCTATGCGCGGCGGAGACGAAGCCCGCCTCGAACGCCGACGGCGCGAGGTAGTGGCCCGCATCCAGCATCGCGTGGAAGAAACGGTTGAACGCCTCCTTGTCGCAACTCATCACCTCGGCGTAACTGGTCGGCACGGCCTTGCTGAAGTACAGACCGAACATGCCACCCACCGATTGCGCGCAGAACGGGATACCGTGTTTCTTTGCCGCAGCGGTCAAACCTTCGGTGAGCTGTTGCGCCAGTTGCGCCAGGCGTTCGTAGAAACCGGTTTGCTGCACCAGTTTCAGCGTGGCCAGCCCAGCCGCCACCGCGACCGGATTGCCGGACAGCGTGCCGGCCTGATACACCGGGCCGAGCGGCGCAAGACATTGCATGATGTCGCGCCGCCCGCCGAACGCTGCCGCCGGCAAGCCGCCGCCCATCACCTTGCCGAGCGTCACCAGATCCGGCTTGATGCCGTAGTAACCCTGCGCGCCCTGCAGGCCGACGCGGAAGCCGGTCATCACCTCGTCGAGGATCAGCACCGCGCCGTGCTGCGTGCACAGGTTGCGCAGCGCATCGAGAAATTCGCGCTTCGGTGCGATCAGATTCATGTTGCCCGCCACCGGCTCGACGATCACCGCCGCGATCTCGTTGCCCATTGCGGCGAAGGCTTTCTCCAACCCGGCCGCATCGTTGTAGTCCAGCACCGTGGTCAGCGCCGCGATCTCCGCCGGTACACCGGACGAACTCGGCTGGCCGAAGGTCAGCGCGCCGGAACCGGCCTTCACCAGCAGGCCATCGGAATGACCGTGGTAGCAGCCCTCAAATTTGACGATGCGCGAACGCCCGGTGAAACCGCGCGCCAGGCGGATCGCCGTCATCGTCGCCTCGGTGCCGGAACTCACCAGCCGCACCATCTCCAGGCTCGGCAACAGCTTGCACAGCAGCTTCGCCAGCTCCAATTCAGCCGCGGTCGGCGCACCGAAACCCAAGCCCTGTGCCGCCGCATCCTGCACCGCCTTGACCACTTCGGGATGGCAATGTCCGACGATCATCGGCCCCCACGAGCCGACGTAATCGGTGTATTTCTTGTCGTCCGCGTCCCACACGTAAGCGCCCTGTCCGCGCTGAAAAAACAGCGGCGTACCGCCCACCGAGCGGAACGCGCGCACCGGCGAATTCACGCCGCCGGGAATAATTTTTTGCGATTCATCGAATAGTTGTTGGTTGTGCGAAGTCATGTTGCGTCTTTCTTGGCTAAATAATTTTAGGGAAACTTCAAATTTGAAAATTGCCGCGCCGCGCCCTGAATATCCGGCGCATCAAACAGCGCCGAAATCACCGCCAGCGCGTTTGCGCCTGCCTCGAGCAACTGCGCGCCATTCTGCACGGTGATGCCGCCGATCGCCACCAGCGGCACCGCCAGTTCGCGGCGCGCCTGGTGCAACAAATCGGGCGCGGCGACTACCGCAGCGGGCTTCACCGTGGAACAGAAAAAACTGCCAAACGCCACGTAATCCGCGCCTTGCCGCACTGCCTCATGCGCCAGTTCGAGACGATTATAGCAAGACACGCCGATGATTTTGCCGCCGCCCAGCAGCTTGCGCGCCGCTGCCACGCTGCCATCCGCGCCGCCCAGATGCACGCCGTCGGCATCCGCTTGCCGCGCCAGCATCGCGTCATCGTTGACGATCAGCGCCACGGAAAATTCGCGCGTCAGCCCGCGCAACGCGTCGGCCTGCTCCAGGCGCAACGCCGCAGCGGCAATCTTGTTGCGGTACTGCACTACCCGCGCACCACCGAGCAACGCCAAGCGCACCTTGCGCAGCAATTCCGCCGTGTCGGCTTCGTCCGGCGTAATTGCGTATAAGCCTCTAACCACCTTACCGCCCTCTCCTCAATCCTCTCCCGCAAGCGTGAGAGGAGGCAATCGTCCATCCCCAAAAGGGGATGGGCTTTTTAGTTTGGCCGTTCAGGTTGCTCTTCATCCTCTTCGCCGCGCGCCCAGAATAAACGGTCGGGGATATGCTGCCCCATGCCGGGACGAAAGCCCGCATTCAAAGTTTGCCAGGTGTATTCCTGCGCTTCCTTGACCGCATCCGGCACATCCACGCCCTGCGCCAGCAACGCCGCAATCGCGGAGGCCAGCGTGCAGCCGGAGCCGTGATAAATCCCCGGCAGGCGCGCCCAGTTATCGCTGCGCAATATGCCGCGCTCGCCGTACAGGGTATTGATGACCTTGGGCGTTTGTTCGTGCGTGCCGGTGATCAGCACATACTCGCAGCCCAGGCGCAGGATGCGTTTGGCGCACTCCTCGAGCGTCGGGTCGTCCTCTTCGTTGTCTTCATCCAGCGCGAGACGGCGCGCTTCCATGCTGTTCGGCGTGATGATGGTGGTCTGCGGAATCAGCAGTTCGCGCATCGCATCCAGCATGTCGTCGTTCGCCAATTCGTCGCCGCGCCCGGAAGCCAGCACCGGATCGAGCACCAATGGAATATCGGGATAGTCTGCCAGCACTTCGGCAATCGCGACGATATTTTCCACGCTGCCGAGCAGGCCGATCTTGAACGCCGCCACCGGCACATCCTCCAGCATCGCGCGCGCCTGATCTACCACCCATTCCGGGTCTATCGGCAGCACATCGTCCACCCCGCTGGTGTCCTGCACGGTGATGGCCGTGACCACCGACAGCGGATGGCAACCCATACTGGAAATGGTCAACAGGTCGGCCTGCAAGCCGGCTCCGCCGCTGGGGTCGGATGCGGCGAAGGTCATTACTAGCGGGAACGGTTCGGACATGATGTGGGCAAGGGTAAAATGCACTTTTGGACAAGCATTTTACCATGCCCGCAACTGACGAGCCCAAAGGGAACCTCTAAAAACTTTGGGGTTCACCCAAACAATTTGACTCCGGTTTGCCCGGCTTGGGTTACGGTGCCAGCGTTGCGTCAATGTATGCGCGCTTGCCGGGAAACACCAGCGCGAAGGTGCTGCCCTTGCCCTCTTCGCTAAACACCTCAAGTTTGGCCTGATGGCGTATCGCAATATGCTTGACGATTGCGAGGCCCAGGCCGGTTCCCCCTGTTTCGCGCGAGCGGCTGCGGTCCACCCGGTAGAAGCGTTCGGTCAGGCGCGGGATATGCTGCGGCGAAATGCCGATGCCGCTGTCCTGCACGGAAAATACCAGCTGTTCGCCGCGCTCGGCCCAGCGCAATAAAATTGTGCCGCCTTCCGGCGTATAGCGGATCGCATTGCTGAGCAGATTGCCGAAGGCGCTGCGCAACTCTTCACGGTTGCCGAGCAATTTTGCGCTGCTCGGCAGCTCCAGCCGCAACGAATGCGATCCGCCGCTCAGCAACTGCCCCTCCTGATAAATCTCGTTGAGCAGCACACCCATATCCACCGCTTCTTCAAGCAGCGGGCTCCGGTCATTTTCCAGGTGCGACAGGGTAAGCAAGTCGGCGACCAGATTTTCCATGCGCCTGGTTTGCCCGGCCATCAGTTGCAAAGCGCGCCGCGCGTTATCCTGGCTGATATCCGGCATATCCTGCAAGTTTTCTACATAGCCGTTCACCACGGTTAACGGGGTGCGCAGTTCGTGCGAAACATTTGCGACGAAGTCGCGGCGCATGGCCTCGATGCGCTCCAGTTGCGTGATGTCGCGGCTGATCATCAAGCGCTTGTTTTCGCCGTAGGGAATGAGCTTGATGGACAACACCATGTCGTCATGGCGCGCCGGGCGCATCACCAGCGGCTCGCTGAAATTGGAGCCCTGGAGATATTCGACAAATTCCGGCTGGCGCACCAGATAAGTGATGTCCTGCATGAAGTCGCGTTTTGAGTCGAGGTCGAAATACTGCTGCGCCAGCGGGTTGCACCACTCGATACGGTTCACT
Organism: Gallionella sp.; assembly: GCA_028714075.1. Classification (GTDB taxonomy): domain Bacteria; phylum Pseudomonadota; class Gammaproteobacteria; order Burkholderiales; family Gallionellaceae; genus Gallionella. Next base: position 198,875 of record JAQTMZ010000002.1, on the reverse strand, counting down.
TCATTAAGGATCGCCACACCCTCCGGCAACGCGGCCGTGGCCTGTTCGATATGCTGCAATTCGGCAACCATGTCCTGTTTGTTCCGGTTATGCCGCTTGACCATTTTGTACAGCCGGGAAAACACCTCGCCCCATATGCCGCCGGCCTCGGGGATGGCTTCAATGCGCGCATCATGCAGCCATTGCAACAGCTTGAAGAGCTGCCACGCATGGCGCACCATCACCACCAGCAACGCCAACAGCATGAACCACAGCGCATAGGTGGCCGAAAAAAAGCCCCACAGCAGCAGCGCAAACAGCGTGCCGAACACGATGGGCACACTCAACCTGAACCAGAAATCCTGCAAAAAATTCTCCCTGAATTACATTCTTGCCGTTTTTTTCAGCCTAGTTTATGGAAAAACGATAACCGCTGCCGCGCACCGTCTGGACAAGATTATCCATTTTTACCGGTTCCAGCGCGGCACGCAGGCGGCGAATATGCACATCCACCGTGCGTTCCTCGACAAACGCCTGCGTGCCCCATATCTGGTCGAGCAATTGCGCGCGGCTGTATACCCGCTCCACATGAGTCATGAAAAAATGCAGCAGGCGAAACTCCGTCGGCCCCAGTTCGACAGCAATTCCTTTTGCGGTTACGCGATGCGTCGCGGGCGATAACTCCAGCGCACCCGCCGCCACCGTTTCACCCGGTGCCTGCGGAGCATGGCGGCGCAACATGGCGCGGATACGCGCCATCAATTCACGCGGGGAAAACGGCTTGGTGACATAATCGTCCGCACCCGACTCCAGTCCCAGCACCTTGTCGCGTTCTTCGCCGCGCGCGGTCAGCATGATGATCGGGATGTCTTTGGTATGCGCATCGGCGCGCAGCTGTTTCGCCAGCACCACGCCGCTGATGCCCGGCAGCATCCAGTCCAGCAAGATCAAGTCCGGCATCTGGTTGCGGATCTGTTGCCACGCGCTGTCCGCGTCTTCCGCGCACAGCACCTGGAAACCGGCCTGCGTGATATTGAACGCCAGCAATTCCTGAATGGCCGGCTCGTCTTCCACGATCAAAATTTTTGCGCTCATCATCTAATCTTTATTTCCGGTTCGGAAATTGCAAGGATATGAAGAATTGATGACAATAAGATGACAGCATGGGCGGACATCATGAGGTCCCCCATAAAATGGCGCGGCAAAGGTTAAGGTGATGGCTGCCTCAAATGCGAGGCATGACGGCGGCGCATCATGTTGGGCGCCAAAGAACCGATCAGCATCCCGGCGATACTCATCAGCAGGCCAACCAGCTGCGGCGGCCAGATATTGCCGTCATACAAATTCTCCATCAGCAGCCAGGTAGCCAGGCCCATCACGATGGAAAGCAGCGCGCCCTGGGTGTCGGCGCGCTTCCAGTACAGCCCGAATGCCAGCGGCACGAAGGCCCCGACCAGCGTGATCTTGTAGGCATTCTCCACCATCTTGAAAATGCTCAATTCAGAATGCATCGCGAACCACAGCACGAACCCGCCGAAAGTCAGCACGATGAGGCGCATCGTGCGCAGCAATTGCCGGTCGCTCATATGCTTGAGCACGAGATGCTTGAGGATGTTTTCGGTGAACATTACCGACGGCGCCAGCAAGGTGGCGGAAGCTGTGCTCATGATCGCCGACAGCAACGCGCCGAAAAACAACACCTGCGCGGCCAGCGGCGTGTAATGCAGAATCAGGTTGGGCAACACCATCTGCGAATCGGTTTTGATCAGTTCGTCGAACACCTTAGGGTCGATCAGCGTGGCGGAATACGCCAGAAACATCGGCACGAAGGCAAAAGCAAAATACAGCACGCCACCCAGCACCGAGCCGCGCACCGCCGTTTTTTCATCCTTTGCCGAGGTCATGCGCTGGAACACGTCCTGCTGCGGAATGGAGCCCAGCATCATGGTCAACGCCGCGCCGACAAAGGGTATCCACACCTCATAGCCGCCGCTCGGAAAAAGTTGCAGCTTGCCGGAAGCCTGCGCATGGCTGACCACGTTGCCCGCCCCGCCCGCGTCGCCGCCGACCAACACCGCAATCGACAGCATGGCCACCATGATGACGGTCATTTGCACGAAGTCGAGCAAAGCCACCGACCACATCCCGCCGAACATGGTGTAGGCAAGCACGATGGACAGGCCGATGATCATGCCGGTTTGCTGGGTAATGGCGCCGTCGCTGATCACGTTGAACACCAGCCCCAATGCCGTTACTTGCGCCGCCACCCAGCCCAGATAGGAAATCATGATGCACAGCGTCATGATCAATTCCACCAGAGGGCTGTAGCGCGCGCGATAAAAATCGCCGATGGTGAGCAGGTTCATGCGATACAGCAGCGGTGCAAAAAACAGCCCGGCGATGATCAGGCACATGCTGGCGCCAAACGGATCGGCCACCACGCCGCCCAGACCTTCTTTTACGAAAGTAGCGGAAATCCCCAGCACGGTTTCGGCGCCGAACCAGGTGGCGAACACCGTGGCGGTAACAATAGGCAACGGCAGGTTGCGCCCGGCCACCACGAAGTCTTTGGAATTATGCACGCGCGTCGAAGCATAGATGCCGATGCCTACGGAAAACAGCAAATACAGGACAACGAACCAGATCAGCATGACAGGCACCCACTTGAAAATTGCAGTAAGGCGGATTTTAGCAGCGAGACCGCCCGTTTGGAAAATACCCGTTTAGAAACAAAAGAGGCCACCGCTCGGGTGGCCTCTCACCGTGCGGGCAAACCGGATTACAGCTCTTTGGCGTGATTGGCCAGATACTTCGCCACGCCTTCGGTCGACGCGTTCATGCCCGCCTTGCCCTTGCTCCAGCCAGCCGGGCAAACTTCGCCATGCTCTTCGTGGAACTGCAATGCGTCCACCATGCGCAGCATTTCGTCGATGTTGCGCCCCAGCGGCAGATCGTTCACCACCTGATGGCGCACCATGCCGGCGCGGTCGATCAGAAACGAGCCGCGATAGGCCACGCCGCCTGCCGCTTCCACGTCGTAAGCCTTGCAGATTTCGTGCTTGATGTCCGCCACCAGCGGATAGCGCACCTGGCCGATGCCGCCGTTGTTTATCGGCGTATTCTTCCACGCGAAGTGGGAAAACTGCGAGTCGATCGAGACACCGATCACCTCGACATTGCGCTTCTTGAACTCGTCCAGGCGATGATCGAACGCGATCAGCTCGGAAGGGCACACAAAAGTGAAATCCAGCGGATAGAAAAATATCACCGCATATTTATCGGCAATATAATTTTTCAGATTGAAGCTTCCATTGATTTCATTGTTGCCCATTACGGCAACGGCGTTGAAATCAGGTGCGGGTTTGCCAACGAGAACAGCCATGTTTATCTCCTTTGGGTGGTTGGTGCGAGGTGGTTCAATTTAGGCTTTTACTATCGCTGCGTCAACCCTGCACGGGAAATCCTGTAGCGGGTCATTGCTGGCCGCGCGGTCATTTCATCAACGCTTCAATTTCCGCCACCGTTTTCGGCGCGGCTGCGCTCAGCACTTCATTGCCCTGCGCGGTAATCGCCACATCGTCCTCGATGCGGATACCGATGCTCCACAACGCCGGCGGCACGTCATCGGCGGGGCGGATGTAGCAACCCGGCTCGACGGTCAGCACCATGCCGGGTTGCAGCTTGCGCCAGTCAGCGCCGATCTTGTAATCACCGACATCGTGCACATCCATACCCAGCCAGTGGCCGGTGCGGTGCATGTAGAACCTTTTGTAGCTCTCGCTTTCCAGCACGGCATCCACGCTGCCCTGGCACAGTTTGAGGTCGATGAAGCCTTGCGCCAGCACGCGCAGCGCGGCGTCATGCGGCACATCCCAAGTGTCGCCCGGTTGCGCGGCGGCAATCGCGGCTGCTTGTGCGGCGAGCACAATTTCGTAGACATCTTTTTGCGCGGCGGAAAAACGCCCGTTCACCGGATAGCTGCGCGTGATATCGGAGGCGTAACCGTCCAGCTCGCAGCCCGCATCGATCAGCAGCAGGTCGCCGTCCTTGAGCATGGCGTCGTTGCCGACATAATGCAGCACGCAGGCGTTTGCGCCGCCGGCCACGATGGAGGTGTAAGCGGGGTGGCGCGCGCCGTGGCGGCAAAACTCATGCAGCAACTCCGCCTCGACCTGATACTCGAACTGGCCGGGGCGGGTGAATTGCATCGCGCGCCGGTGCGCCTGCGTGGAGATGGCGGCGGCACGGCGCATGATGTCCAGTTCGTGGGCGTCCTTGAACAGCCGCATTTCGTTGAGCAGCGCGCGCACGTCGCGAATCTCGTCCGGCGCGCGGATGCCGCTGCGCACTTTGGCTTGCACTGCGCCGCGCAACTTGAGGATGCGCTGATCCCATGCGGCATCAAAACCGAGCGGATAAAACAGCGCGGGCTGGTTGCCCATCAGCTCGGCCAGTTTCTCATCCAGTTGCGCGATGGAATAAGTCGCGTCGAAACCGAATTGCTCTTTTGCGGCATCGGGGCCGACGCAGTAGCCGTCCCAGACTTCGCGCTCCGGATTTTTTTCGCGGCAGAACAGGATGGACTGCGGCTGGCTTTGCTCATCCTGGCTGGCAACCAGCACCAGCACCGCTTCCGGCTCGACAAAGCCGCTCAGATAATAAAAATTGCTGTCGTAGCGGTAACCGTAATGCGTGTCGCCGTTGCGCGGCACTTCCGGCGCGGTGGGAATGATCGCGATGCCGCGCTGCATTTTTTCCAGCAGGTGAGCGCGGCGTTGTGCGTGGATGGTCGGGTCGATAGTCATGGTGAATTGTACTGTAACCAGCGACTTAGCTGGCGTCGTTTGCCAGCTTAGCCGAATGGCTATGCAACGCTGAGCGAAGCTGCTTGTCGAGTTCGGCGAGGCGTTGCGGTGTGCCGACATCCACCCATAAGCCCCGGTGATGCTCGCCGCTGACTTTGCCGAGGGCGATTTGCGCGCGCAGCAACGGCGCGAGCGGAGCAGTGCCGCCGCGCGGGATGTCCTTGAACAGTGAAGGGCGGTAGATGCCGATGCCGCTGAAGGTGAGCTTCGTGGGCAGCCCCTCTCCCCCTCCCCCGCCTGCGGGGGAGGGGGGCGGAACGAGACGCCCGTTGTGTAACAGGAAATCACCATTCGGATGGTGGGGCGGGTTGTCGATCAGCACCAGATGCGCGGCATCGCCACTGGCTTGCAGCATGGCAGCGCGCTCGGTCAAATGCACAAAATCATAGTCGCAATAGATGTCGCTGTTAACTACGGCGAAGGGTTGATCGCCGAGTAGCGGCAAAGCATTGGCGATGCCGCCCGCGGTTTCCAGCGCGCTGGCTTCGTGTGAATATCGAATGCGCGCGCCGAACCGGCTGCCGTCGCCCAAAGCAGCTTCGATCTGCGCGCCGAGATGGGCATGGTTGATCACCAGTTCGCGGATGCCGGCGCGCACCAGCTTTTCGATATGCCAGCCGATCAGCGGCTTGCCACCGGCTTCCAGCAACGGCTTGGGTGTGCGGTCGGTGAGCGGGCGCATGCGTTCGCCGCGCCCCGCCGCCAAAAGCATCGCCTTCATGGATTTATGCCTTTCACGTTTGCTTCCTCGCCCGCTTGCGGGAGAGGATTGAGGAGAGGGAAATGCGCAGCATCATGATGTTACGTTTCTCACGATTGCCCTTTCTCCCGCTTGCGGGGGAAAGTTGGATAGGGGGGAGGTGCGCAGCATCATATTCAAAATGTGTAACCCTCCTGAACACTGTGCGGCTCTATGGTGTCCAGCAGATTCAGCAGCGGTTTGAGGTCGATGTAGCGCACGCAAGCGGCGCGCAAGTATGCCCGCACCAGCGGCAAATCTTTCAGGTAGCCGTCCTTGCCGTCGCGATGGTACAGGCGCGCAAAAATACCCAGTATTTTGAGATGGCGCTGCACGCCCACCCATTCGTAATCGCGGTAGAACCCGGAGAAATCATCGGCCACCGGCAGCCCGGCTTTGCGCGCTTTTTCCCAGTAGCGTATCAGCCAGTCGAGCGTTTCCGCTTCTTCCCAGTGGATATAGGCATCCTTGAACAGCGATGCCAGATCGTAAGTGATCGGGCCGTACACGGCATCCTGAAAATCGAGGATGCCGGGCGAGGTTAGAAGATTGACTTTCTCGTTTGCCTCCTCTCCCGCTTGCGGGAGAGGATTGAGGAGAGGGGACTCGATATACATCAAATTGCGCGAGTGGTAGTCGCGGTGCACGTACACGCGCGGCTGGGCCAGGTTGTTGGCGACGATGCGCGCGAAGACTTCTTCCAGCTTGGCGTGCTGTTTGTCGGTAAGCGTGACGTTGAGATGTTTGCCGATATACCACTCGGGGAACAGGCGCATCTCGCGCAGCAGCAGGGCTTCGTCGTAGGGCGGCAATTCGTCGTCGCGCGAGGCGAGCTGGATTTTTATCAGCGCATCGGTAGCCGCACTATACAGTTCCTGCGCGCTACCTCCCCCGCACAGCGCTTGCAGGTAAGTGGTATTGCCGAGATCGGACAGCAGCAGGAAACCCTGTTGCAAATCCTGCGCATACACATGCGGCACATGCACCCCGGCGGTCTCGAACAGCTTGGCGATATGCAGGAACGGGCGGCAATCCTCGTGCTGCGGCGGGGCATCCATCACGATCAGGCTACGGTCGGAAAACGTAGCGCGGAAATAGCGGCGGAAGCTGGCATCGGCGGAAGCGGGGGCGAGGGTGAAAGTTTCACTGGGAAACTGGCCTTGCAGCCATTCGGTAAGTTGTTGTTGGCGTAGCATGTTGGGCTTTTCGGATAGCGTTAATGGTAAACTGGCGAAAGTTTACCACCTTACTATTTATTACTGCGCGTTATGCGGTTCCGTCTAAAACCCATCGCATTCACTTTGTTATGCACGTTCGCGCATCATGCTGCCGCGGATACGGGTTTGCCCGCGCTGCGTATGGACAGAACCTTCATGGCGATGGATCCGCCGACACAGGAAACGCCCTCGTTTGTGGAGGCGGATCATCTGGAAGGCAAAAAGGAAAACCAGATCGAGGCGACCGGCAACGCGATATTGCGCAAGCACGGGCAATCCCTCCGCGCAGACCGGCTCCTGTATTTTCAGGATACGCAGGATGTCGACGCGCAAGACTCGGTGGTATTGGAACAGGGCGGCAGCACCATGAGCGGCCCGCATCTCAAGCTCAATCTGGACACCAGCATCGGCACCATGGAGCAACCGGTGTTCTATCTCGCGGAGAGCGACGGGCGCGGTTCGGCGGATGTGATGCATATCCAGGATAAACAGCATTACACGCTGGACAATGCGACCTACACCACCTGTCCTGCCGACAACCAGGACTGGCTGCTGAAAATGAGCGGACTGGAAATTGACCGTGACCGGCAGATCGGCACCGCCCATCATGCCTGGGTCGAATTCATGGGTGCGCCTATCCTGTATTCGCCGTGGATGGATTTTCCGCTCAGCAAACAGCGCAAATCGGGTTTCCTGTCGCCGGTTTTTGGCAACACCATCATTAGCGGCAGGGAGCTAACTTTGCCGTATTACTGGAATATCGCGCCGAACCGCGATGCGACCATTGCACCGCGCGTGATGACCAATCGCGGCATGTTGCTCTACAACGAATTCCGTTATCTGGAACCTGCCTACAGCGGCGAAATACATTTGGATGTATTGCCCAACGACAAACTTACCAAACAAAATCGGCGCCGCATGGCCCTGCAACATAACCAGACCATAGCCGGCGGGTTAAGCGGCTCGGTCAACTTGAACAGTGTTTCGGATGATGGCTATTTTCAGGATTTGTCCAACTCGACAGACTTGACTTCGCAGAGCAGCCTTTTGCAAGACGTTGCGTTGAACTATAACGCCGGCTGGTGGAATGCATCCGGACGCGTGCAGCGCTACCAGAGCCTGATCCCAAACAGCACGCCTTATAAACGCTTGCCGCAACTGACGCTTAATGCCAATCAAAGATACGCCGACGCAAACCTCATGTTTGCCGGCGAATATGTCGATTTTGCCCACCCCACCGCGCTGAATGCCAAACGCTTGGCGACGAATGTCAGTGCCAGCTATCCGCTGGTCAACGACCCGGCGTTTTACCTCACGCCCAAGGTTGCCTTGCGCAGCACGTATTACACCATTGGCGCGAACAACCCCGGTGCCTTGCCGAATGCCTCGCGCACCCTGCCGCTTTATAGCGTGGATAGCGGGGTGTCGTTCGAGCGCGACTGGAAGCTGTTCGGCGGCGACTATCTGCATACGCTGGAGCCGCGCGCCTTTTATGTGTATGTGCCGTACAAAAATCAGGACTCGCTACCCGTTTTCGACTCGGGACAGGCGGGTTTCGATTTCACCCAGATATTCTCCGAGAACCGCTTTGTCGGAAATGACCGCGTGGGTGACGCCAACCATATCACCCTGGCGTTGACCTCGCGTTTGCTGGAACAGGCGAACGGCAGGGAACGGCTGAAGCTGATGGTGGGCGAACGCTTCAGCTTTAAAACACCGCAAGTCAATTTGACCACGCCCGCAACGACGACCAACAAATCCGACGTCTTGCTTGCCGCTGCCGGGCAGCTTACCGACAAACTGGATTTCGACAGCGCACTCCAGTATGACCCGAATCTATCGCACACCCAAAACTATAACGCCACGGCGCATTACCGGTCCGAAGTGGGCAAGACCCTCAATCTCGGCTACCGCTTCAGCCGCAACACCCTGCGCCAGTCCGATATTTCCGCACAATGGCCGCTGTTCAATCGCTGGCATGCGGTGGCGCGCTGGAACTATTCCATGCAAGACCGCAAAACCTTGGAGTCAATTGTGGGCCTTGAGTATAATCGAAGCTGCTGGACGTTCCGCGTCGTGGCGCAACGCTTTGTGGTCGCCGCGCAACAAGCCACTACAGGTATTTTCGTGCAGCTCGAATTGAACGATTTTGTCAGCGTCGGGGTGGATCCTTTACCCGCCCTGAAGACGAATGTACCGAGCTACACCAAGCTAAACATAAAACCCACCAGCAAGCCAAGTTCAGTCTTGCGTTAAACAAGCCGGAGAGATAATGATATTCAGAATGGCCTTCCCCGCGCTGATTTGCTGCGCAGCAGCAATGCACTCTGCCCGCGCTGCCGATGCCGCGATGGCGAATCAAGCGCAGGCTGCACCCGCCATAAGCGCGCCAAAAAAACTCGACCCGCAAAAGCAGGTTGCGGTAATCGATTCCGTGGTTGCGGTGGTCAACGACGATGTGATTACCCGCCAGGAGTTGGACGAGCACCTGCGCATGGTGGTGCGTCAACTCCAGAAACAGGGCACGCCGTTGCCTGAACCGGAGGTGCTGGAGAAACAAATTCTCGAGCGCATGATCAACGACATGCTGCAAACGCAATTCGCCAAGGAAAGCGGCGTGCGCGTAGACGATACACAACTGGATTTGGCGATTACGCGCATCGCGCAGCAGAACAAATTCTCCAACCTGGCTGAATTCCGCGCCAGACTGGAGGCGGACGGCGTGGACTTCAAGAAATTCCGCGAGGAAATCCGCAACGAAATAATATCCACGCGCTTGCGCGAGCGCGAGGTGGAAAGCAAGCTGGTCATCAGCGATACCGAGGTCGACAATTATCTCGCCAATAAAGCCAAAATGGGCGGCGAGACCGAGGAGTTCCATCTGGCACATATTCTGGTGGTGGTGCCGGAGCAGGCCAGCGCGGAGAAAATTCAGGCTGCCCGCAATAAAGCCGAACAGGCGTTGGCCCAATTGAAGGGCAACGCAGATTTTGCGCAAGTAGCGGCCGGCACTTCCGACGCCAAGGACGCGTTAAAGGGCGGCGATATCGGCTGGCTCCCCGGCGACCGCATTCCACCGGTGTTCATGAGCGAGCTGCAACATCTCAAGCCCGGGCAAACTACCGCAGTGCTGCGCAGCCCGAGCGGGTTCCACATTCTCAAGCTGGTCGAAAAGCGCAGCAGCAACGCGCCGGCCGTGATAACGCAAACCCACGCGCGGCATATCCTGATCAAGACCAGCGAGATCGTGCCGGAGGCCGAAGCCAGGAAACGCATCATGGAAATCAAACAGCTCATCGAAAATGGCGCCGATTTTGCCGAACAAGCCAAGCGCTATTCGCAGGACGGCAGCGCGCAACAAGGCGGCGATCTGGATTGGGTGTCTCCGGGCCAAACCGTGACCGAATTCGAAGAAGTAATGGACAAACTGCAGCCCGGCATGATCGGTGTGGCGCAAACGCAATTCGGCTGGCATTTGATCCAGGTAATGGAGCGGCGCAACACCGATGTCAGCGTGCAACAGCAGCGCCAGCAAGCGCGCACCGCCATCGGCACATTCAAATCCGACGAGCAGTACCAGGACTGGCTGCGCCAACTGCGCGATCATGCGTTCATCGAATACCGCCTGGAAAAAAACCAGTAACCGGTGCCCATAATCGGTGAAAGACATTGCCCTTTTCCCGCTGGCGATTACCGCCGGTGAACCCGCAGGAATAGGTATAGATCTGTGCGTCCAGCTTGCGGTCGCCTCGCCCGCTATCCCCTTTGTCGTCATTGCCGATAAATATTTACTGCAACAGCGCGCCGCGCAACTGGGCATCGATTTGCGCTTGCAAGACTACGCGGCCGGACAAAAAAACGGGGAAGTGGGAAGTGGGCAGTGGGAAGTAGAAAGTGGAAATGCATTTGCTTCTCCCCACTCCCTATCAGTAATCCATATCCCGCTCGTTGCACCCTGCCGTGCCGGCGTGCTGGACAAAGCCAACAGCGCATATGTGCTGGCGACGCTGCGCCGCGCCGTGCAAGGCTGCCAAGCGGGCGAGTTTTCCGGCATCGTCACCGCGCCGGTACACAAGGGCATCATCAACGATGCCGGCATCCCGTTCACCGGGCACACCGAGTTTCTCGCCGAACAGACCGGCACCGCGTTGGTAGTGATGATGCTGGTCGGCGGCGGGATGCGCGTGGCGCTCGCCACCACCCATCTTGCCCTGAAGGACGTGCCTGGTGCGATCACCGCGCCGTTGCTGGAAAAGGTGCTGCGCATCATCCAGCGCGATCTGCAACGCCGTTTCGGCATCGCGCAACCGCGCATTCTGGTGGCCGGTTTGAACCCCCATGCGGGCGAAGGCGGTTATCTGGGGCGCGAGGAAATCGAAGTGATGATCCCGGTACTCGACAAACTGCGCGCCGAAGGCATGAAGGTCAGCGCGCCGCTGCCCGCCGACACGCTGTTCACCCCGCACCAGCTGGCGCAGTGCGACTGCGTGCTCGCGATGTACCACGACCAGGGCCTGCCGGTACTGAAACATGCCAGCTTCGGCCACGGCGTGAATGTCACGCTCGGCCTGCCGATCATCCGCACCTCGGTGGATCACGGCACGGCACTGGATTTGGCGGGCACCGGCAAAGCCGACAGCGGCAGCCTGCTGGAAGCCATCAACCTCGCGGCACAGATGGCGCGCAACGAGCGGGATGCAAATGTGTAGGGGCACGATTTATCGCGCCCTTGGTTGCTTATTCCAACACCGCAAACTCCACGGAACAAATCGTGCATAAAGCCAAGAAAAAATTCGGCCAGAATTTCCTCGTCGATGAACAAGTCGTCGCCGACATCATCGGCGCGATCCGTCCCGAAGCGGAAGACCACATGGTCGAAATCGGCCCCGGCCTGGGCGCGCTGACGCGCCCGCTGCTGAAGCGCCTGAACCACCTGCACGTGGTGGAGATTGATCGCGACATCATCGCGCGGCTGGAGCACGACTACCCGCAGGACAATCCGGAATCCAAGCTGACCATCCATGCCGGTGATGCGCTGGAGTTTGATATCGCGACGCTGCCCGCCCCGCTGCGCATCGTCGGCAACCTGCCCTACAACATCTCCTCGCCGCTGCTGTTCCACTTCGCCACCTATGCTGGGCGCATCCGCGACATGCATTTCATGCTGCAAAACGAAGTGGTCGAACGCATGGTCGCCGCACACTCCACGCCCGAATACGGGCGGCTGTCGGTGATGCTGCAATACCGCTTCAACATGGAAAAACTGCTCGACGTGCCGCCTGAATCTTTCCGCCCCGCGCCCAAGGTCAACTCCGCCATCGTGCGCATGGTCCCGCTGCCAGCCGGCGAAATCCAGGTGCGCGACGAAAAACTGTTTTCCGCAATCGTCGGCGCGGCGTTCGGCCAACGCCGCAAGACCCTGCGCAACACCCTGCGCAACTACCTGAACGAAACAGACTTCGCGCAGCTCGGCATAAATGCCCAACTGCGCGCGGAGAATCTCGGTGTGGCGGAGTTCACAAAAATAGCGAATTACTTGAGCGACAGCAGCCGTGATTTAACCTGACACTGCCTGTCAGATAGTTTGAGAACAACCAAATCGGATATTGGTGAGGGGCTGGAATGTGCCAGTTGCATATACTCAGCATCACCCCCTGAATGGCTAGCTCATCACTCAATAAGTAGAAAATCTGATAGCATGAAAATTATTCATTAGAAGCCGATTTGTCCACACAGAAATGAAGCTCCTGAAAATCTTCGCGTTCGTGCTATGCAGCCTGTTATTGGCTGCATCAGCCAATGCCGCGCAACGCAACTTGAAGATCACTACCGGCACTGTGCAGACGCAGAAGCGCGTCGCCCTCGTTATCGGTAATGCCGCATATCAGGGCGCGCCTCACTTACGCAACCCGGTCAACGATGCCCGTGCCATGTCAAACGTCCTCAATGGGCTGGGTTTCGAGGTCATTGAGGTTACCGATGCCACCCAGAAGGAAATGCTTCGTGCCATTACCGCTTTCGGTGAAAAGCTCAATACTGAAACCTCAGCCCTGTTTTTCTATGCGGGTCATGGAATGCAGGTCAAAGGAAAAAACTACATTATTCCCGTGGACGCCCAGATAAAGAATGAATCGGCGGTTGCCTCCGAAAGCGTGAGCGTGGACACAGTACTGGAACAACTCAACGCCAGCCCCGTCAGCATCATTATCCTTGATGCCTGCCGCAACAACCCGTTCGAGCGCAGCTTCCGCAAAATGAGCGGTGGAGGGCTGGCGCAGATGGACGCACCCAAGGGCAGCTTCATCGCCTATGCCACCGCGCCCGGCAAGACCGCTAATGATGGTGATGGCAAGAATGGGCTGTTCACGCAGGAACTGCTCAGGCAGATCAATGAACCCGGCGTGGAACTGGGAAAACTGTTCATGCATGTACGCGCCAGTGTCGCAGCCAAGAGCGGCGATGCGCAGATGCCTTGGGATAGCTCCTCCATGGTGGGAGAGTTCTACTTCAAGCCCGGCCAAGGCACGCAGGTACCGAGTTTGAAACCTGTCTCCGCTCCGGCACAACCAGTAGTGCGCATCAAAACTAATGAACAAATCGAAGATGAATACTGGGAAGAAATCAAAAACAGTAGTGACTTGATCAGCTATGAGCAATACCGTAACGCCTACCCGGAAGGACGTTATCTCAATATTGCCATGCTTAAACTTAGCCAGATAAAGAAGAAAGTGCAGGCAGAAACGCTGAGTGGAAGCTGGAACTTGAAGCAAACGTGCGACTATGGTTCTGGCACTGGCGTTATGGAAATTGTTCAAAGTGACGACGGTGAATCAATAACAGGTACATGGGCTACTTTTAATATTGATGACGGCAGGGTTGAAGGTAAAACGGTAACAATCCAAGCTCACAGAGTTATAGCTGGCCTTAACAATAGGTTGCAGATAGTGGGTAAAGTGACTGGAGCAGGGAAAATTGTTGGTACTTATGCTCAGTCGATAAACGCAAGTTCATGTCAATGGGTAGCAACCAAGGTGCAATAGCAAGGGCATTTAAGGTTGTGTATGTACGACTGCCGCAATGTGCCGACAGGGTGATTTATCCCACTAAATTGCTTGCCGGATTGCGGACATTCGCCAAGGGCGGCTATGTGTCGATTGCTGCCTGTGGCGAATGACTGCTATCAAGGGAGTAGGATTAGCTTCTACATCTGGCCGTTCAAGTCACGGCGCTTGCAATAAGCCCCGCAACCCGCACCTTCGCTATCACAGTGGTATCGAACAGGTTGCGCGCTACAAAACCTGACAGATCGAAAGCTCGCGACAGCGTAATCCGCCAGTTTTGTCATTACAGGGGCAATGTGGTTTAATCGCGCCCATGAAATTTCCCTTCCAGAATGTCGCGCTGATCGGCAAACACAAGGCCCCGGAAATCGCCGGGCCGTTGTTGCGCCTGGCCGCGTTTTTGTCGTCCCGGGGGCTGCATGTGGTGGTGGATAGCCTGACTGCCGAGCAGATCGAATCCAGCCCTTACCCGGCGATGAATCTGAACGAGATGGCGCATGCGGTGGATCTGGCCGTCGTGATCGGCGGCGACGGCACGATGCTGAACATCGCGCGCACCCTGTCGCCGTATCAGGTGCCGCTGGTCGGGGTGAACCAGGGCAGGCTGGGTTTCCTCACCGATCTCACGCTGGAGAACATGCAGGACAGCATGGCGGCGATGCTGGACGGCAAGTTCGTCACCGAGCAGCGCCTGCTGCTGTCGGCGCGCGTGCTGCGCGGCGATGTCGAGGTGTTCAGCGGGCTGGCCTTCAACGAGGTGGCGGTGCACCGCAACCATGCCAGCAGTATGGTCGAGTTCGAGGTGCGCATCGACGGCGAATACCTCTACAATCAGCGCGCCGACGGGCTGATCGTCTCGACGCCCACCGGTTCGACCGCCTATGCGTTGTCGGCCGGCGGCCCGATATTGCACCCCAGCCTGGATGTGATCGAGCTGGTGCCGGTATGCCCGCATACATTGAGCAACCGCCCCATCGTGGTGAAAGGTTCATCGGTGCTGGAAATTCTGATGCACCGCACCGGCGATATCCGCGTGCGTTTCGACAGCCACACCAACTACGATTTGCAACTGCACGACAAGATCATCGTCACGCGCCATCCCGAGCCTGCCTGCCTGCTGCATCCGGTGGGGCATAGCTACTACCACACGCTGCGCGAGAAGCTGCTCTGGAACCAGACCCTGTAAATGCTGAAGTTCCCAGGTAAATGCTGAAGTTTTTGGCTATCCGCGATTTCGTTATCGTCTCCTCGCTGGAGCTGGATTTTTCTGCCGGTTTCACCGCGCTGACCGGCGAGACCGGCGCGGGCAAATCCATACTGATCGACGCATTGTCGCTGGCGCTCGGCGAACGCGGCGACGCGGCCATGGTGCGCAACGGCTGCGAGCGCGCCGAGATCGCCGCCGAATTCGACATCGGCGCGCTGCCGCATTTGCAGGTATGGCTGCTTGAGCAGGGGTTGGACGGCGATGAGGATGTGTGCCTGTTGCGCCGCGTGCTGGATGCCAGTGGCCGTTCGCGCGGTTTCATCAACGGGCGCAACGCCACGTTGCAGCAGATGCGCGAAGCGGGTGAGCAGTTGCTCGATATCCACGGCCAGCACGCGCACCAATCATTGGTGCGGCCCGACGCGCAACGTATGCTGCTGGACGGTTATGCGGGCGTGGCCGCCGATGCGGAGAAAGTCGCAGCCCTGTACCGCGATTGGCAAACCCTGCGCCGCCGCCGCATCAGCCTCAGCGAGAATGCCGAGGCGGTGGCCGCCGAGCGCGAGCTGTTGCGCTTTCAGCGCGACGAGCTGGAAGGGCTGGGTTTCAATGTGGCGGAGTGGCAGGAACTGCAAGCGGATCACGCGCGTCTTGCCCATGCCGCGAGCCTGCTGGAGACCGCCGCATTCGGCATCGAAACCCTGAGCGAGGCGGACGGAGCCTGTCTGGCACAACTCAACGCGCTGGTGGCGCGCTTGCGCGATGGCATGGTGCACGATGCCAGTCTCGGCGAAACATTGCGCATGCTGGAAAGCGCGCAGGCCGAGTTGCAGGAGGCGGTGTATGCGTTGCGCCATTACCAGCAGCGCCTGGATACCGACCCGCAACGTCTGCATGAACAGGAGCAGCGCATCCAGAATGTGATGGATGCCGCGCGCAAACACCGCGTCGCACCGGAGCAACTGGATGAAGCCTTGCAGCGCATCGTGGCGCGCTTGACGGAACTGGGCGGCGATGCCGATCTGGCCGCGCTGGAACAACAGGAAAACGCCGCGCAGCAAGGCTATCTGGCAGCGGCGCAAAAATTGACGGCGGCGCGCAACAAAGCCGCCGACAAACTGGCGCGCGAGATCACAGAGGCGATGCAGACGCTGGCGATGCAGGGCGGCAGTTTCGCCGTGGCGCTGCTGCCGCTGGCCGAAGGTAATGCATATGGCCTGGAGACGATAGAGTTCCAGGTCGCCGCCAATCCCGGTGTGCCGGCGCGCAGCCTGGCCAAGGTCGCATCGGGCGGTGAATTATCGCGTATCAGTCTGGCGATCCAGGTTGCCGCGAGCCAGGTCGCCAGCGTGCCGACGCTGATCTTCGACGAGGTGGACAGCGGCATCGGCGGGCGCGTCGCGGAAATCGTCGGGCATTTGCTCAAGAAACTGGGCAAAAATTATCAGGTGTTGTGCGTGACGCATTTGCCGCAGGTCGCCGCTGCCGCCGATCATCAGTGGCAAGTGAGCAAGGCGGCGCAAAACGGTGTCACGCTGAGCCATATCGCCGTGCTGGACGGCGAACAGCGCGTCGAGGAGATCGCGCGCATGCTGGGCGGCGTGAAGATCACCGAGACGACGCGCAAACATGCGGCGGAGATGTTGGGCGTGGCCGCTTGAGGTATCATGCGGCGGTTTTGATCCAGAATAAATGCAGTTGAAACTTACGGGAAGGCTGCTTCCCATTTTTGTTCCGGCTTGTCCGGCACGGATATTACGAGAATACGACTATGCGCACCAAACTGATTTTGCTTTCCGTGCTGCTGGCTTCATGCAGCGACTTTTCCATGCCGTCCGGCACCTTGCTGGCGCCATACAAAATGGACATCCGCCAAGGCAACTACATCACGCCGGAGATGCGCGAAAAATTGAAGCTGGGGATGCCAAGGTCGCAGGTGCATTATGTGCTGGGCACGCCGATGATCAGCGACGCGTTTCACGGCAACCGCTGGGATTATGTGTACAGCCTGGAGCATCACGGCGAAATCGTCGAGAAGCAGCATCTGACGCTGTATTTTGACGGCGATAACCTGGTAAAAATCGACGATGGCAAGACGGTGGAAACTGCGCCGGTAGTTGCGCCGCCGACGATTGTGCCGCCGGTGGTTGCAAAACAGGCTGTCGAGCCTGAGGCGCCCAAGCCGCCGGAGCACAAGCCAGTAGCCAAGGCTGACCCGGAGGCGGATGTGTTGAAGAGTGTGCAAGGATGGGCGGCAGCATGGTCGGCCAAGAATGCGCGCGGTTACCTGGCCGCTTACGCTGCGGAATTCAAGCCGGACGGCATGAGCCGCGCTGCCTGGGAAAAACAGCGCCTTGATCGTATCGGCAAGCCAAAAGTTATCGAGGTCGCGTTGAGCGATATTAACGTTAGCATGGAAGACGACGATCATGCGACGGTCTCGTTTACGCAGGGCTACCGCTCCGATAACTACCGCGACCGGGTTGAAAAGACGCTACAGCTGGTCAACCAGTCCGGCCGTTGGCTGATTGCCGGAGAGCATGTCGGCAAGGCAGTCAAGGCGAAGGCGAAAGCTCAAGCAAATGAGCCGGCAGGGGCCAGCGCGCAGCCGCTAAACGCCAGCCAGCAGGCCGTGCAGGATGCGGTTAAGCGCTGGGCAGATGCGTGGTCGGCGCGCGATACCGATAAATACCTCGCCAGCTACGGTGCGGCATTCAAGCCGAAAGAAATGAGCAAGGCCGCGTGGGAAGCACAGCGCAAGGAGCGCATCGGCAAGGCGCATTCCATTGCGGTGAAAGTCAGCGAGTTGCAAATCAAGCTGCACGACGGCAGCCATGCCAGCGCGACTTTTATGCAGGATTATCGTTCCGATTCATACAAGGACAGCGCACGCAAGACGCTGCTGCTTGAGAAAACCGGGGATGTATGGTTCATCGTTGCCGAACAGGCCGCCAAATAATCATTAAGGGATGAATTGATGAGCAAAATAAAAATCGCCATCGCCGGCAGCGGCGGACGCATGGGGCGCGCTCTGCTGGAGGGCGTGACGCAAGCCGATGATCTGGTGCTGCACGCCGCGCTGGAACACAGCGCCAGCCCGCTGCTCGGTAAAGATGCCGGGGAGCTGTTCGGTGCGTCCTGCGGCGTGAAAATCAGCGCGGATGCCGATGCCGTATTGCAAGGCGCGGACGTGCTGATCGACTTTACCCGCCCGGAAGGCACGCTGCATCACCTCGATATCTGCCGCAAACTGGGCGTAAACATGGTGATCGGCACCACCGGTTTTAACGCGCAGCAAAAGGCGCAACTCGGTGCGGCGGCGCAACACATCGGCATCGTGTTCGCCCCCAACATGAGCGTCGGCGTGAATCTGGTGTTCAAGCTGCTGGAAACCGCCTCACGCGTGCTGGCGCACGGCTACGATATCGAGGTCATCGAGGCGCACCACCGCCACAAGGTGGATGCGCCGTCCGGCACTGCGCTGGGCATGGGCGAAGTGGTGGCGCGCACCCTGGGGCGCGACCTGGCGCAATGCGCGGTCTATGGCCGCGAAGGCGTGACCGGCGAACGCGACTCGTCCACCATCGGCTTTGCCACGGTGCGCGGCGGCGATATCGTCGGCGACCATACCGTGCTGTTTGCCGGTACCGGCGAGCGTATCGAAATTACCCATAAAGCCAGCAGCCGCGCTACTTTTGCCTTGGGCGCACTGCGCGCCACCCGCTTTCTGGAGGAGAAT
This sequence comes from Gallionella sp., assembly GCA_028714075.1. Taxonomy (GTDB): domain Bacteria; phylum Pseudomonadota; class Gammaproteobacteria; order Burkholderiales; family Gallionellaceae; genus Gallionella. The sequence goes on along the minus strand of JAQTMZ010000002.1, from coordinate 180,068 downwards.
CCGGCCGGCCTGTACGATATGCAGGATGTGCTGGGGTTGAAGTAGGAGGTGGCTCATCCAGCCTCTCCTTTAATCGTGGGAGGAGGGGAAGGGTTCAAGGCTGCCATTGACGTGCGCTGAAAAACTTACAGCAAAAATCCTGGAATACTTTACATTTATGGACTGGAAAATACTCGCAACCGTTTTTATCTCTGTGTTTATCGCCGAAATGGGCGACAAGACGCAACTCGCTACCATGCTGTTCGCGTCCGATAAGGAGGTCAGCAAGTGGACGATCTTCCTCGGCGCATCGCTGGCTCTGGTTGCGGCTTCCGGTATCGGTGTGCTGGTTGGCAGCGCGCTATCCCAATATGTTGACGAAAAATACCTGCATTACGCCGCCGGGGCGGGTTTTGTCATTATCGGCCTTTGGACGTTGTGGAAGGCTTGAGAAAATACCGGTTTATTTAACCCCTTTGGCGGGAATTGTCGGAGGTTTTGCCAAGCCGCCGATTTGTCAGGGTAGCTACCAATTTTCGGACGGTGAATGAGGATAGCGGGGTGACTCTTTTTGCAGCCTGTAACTAAAGATTACCCTCTTAGGCTTAGTGGATTTAATTTGGCTGGAAGGCAGCAGTAGCCTGCCTTTTTGCGGTGAAACAGAACCGTAAAAATACTTGACTAAATTACATGCTAATTAATACTTGACACACCCTTACGGTTTGAGACAGAATCCAAAAGCGCGTCAAATTGTCGCAAGAACAATTGAGCGAAAAATATGTAAATGAAAATCAAACGGGAGGCTATTCAAATGGAATCATCCGAAGCTGGCAGCGCGCCAGAACCCTTCTTGTATCAGTTGCTGCACAACAAGTTCATGATGCTAACCGTATTTTTGGCCGTCGGTGGTGCGGCTTATTTTGGTATAGCGCTTTATATGTTGCTCAGGCACTAAATATTCCAGTCTGGATTTTGATATTGGATGTAGCTGTTGAAAAATCGTAAATAGTAATTGCAATAATGGAAGCAAAAAGAAGGTTGAAAGCAGTTTTTAAGTTGTCTTGTATTAACCGTCAATGGCGTCAGCCGATTAATTTAAGGGAGGAGTAAATAATGTCAGAGCCAACTTCAAGCGGCACAAGCATTCATGGCATGCAAACATTTTTGGATAACCAGTGGTATATGTGCATTCTATGCACGGTGGTCCCTACGGTGATTTATATACTGTGGGGTCTTTATGACGTTATGAATATACCAGCAGGCCAATAAGAATGCCGCGCTTGTTTAATTAAAAGTTACAAGGAGAAATGCAACTATGGGAACGTCTTATACCACCCCAACAAATCCACATTGGTGGCGTGAACCGATCGAGCGCACCGAAATTATCTGGATTACGCTCGCTTTTTCATGGTGTCTGTTCATGTTCGGCTGGATGATCGCCTGGCACTGGATCGGTAACCAGAATATGAGAAATGAGGCATATACAACCACGCCCGAGAAATACTCCAAGAAATTGGAAGATCAGGCGGCGAAGTATGCCGTGCGCAAGGATGCATCCATGCCAACTGAGGATGTAATAGCACCTCCTCCTGGTAGTGATGTTTATCTGGCAGGAATGCAGTGGCAATGGCGGCCTATTCTTGAGTTGCAAAAAGGGCAAACATACCGTATCCACATATCTTCTCTCGATGTGGGCCATGGATTTTCATTGCAGCCCGAGAATATCAACTTTCAAGTTTATCCCGGTTATGAGCAGGTTGTTAACATGACCCCGAATAAATCCGGCACTTTCAGCATAGCGTGCGGCGAATACTGTGGCGGTGTTAACGCCATGGGGCATCATACGATGCTGGGCAGAATTTACGTAAAGGAGTAGAAAATAATGGCGACGACAACAATGTCTGATTTCCGGGTTGACCCGGTGTCCGGCCTCAAGGTTCACAGGGTGGCCAACAAGCTGGTTCAGTGGAATGCATTTACCGCGGTGGTATTTTTGCTGGTGGCTGGGCTGTTCGGTGTTTTAGTAGCGCTTACCCGCATGCCGAGCGTGCAGTTGCTTCCGCCGGAGCTGTTTTATATGGCACTGACGGCGCATGGCCTGGTTGGCTTGGCGGTGTGGATCATTTTCTTTGAAATGGCCCTGATATATTTTTGCGGTGCACATCTGTTGGGTAACCGGATTGCGACACCAGCTTGGGCGTGGGTGCAGTACTGGCTTATGCTCGTTGGTTCAGCCCTGGTTGCTGTGGCGGTGTTGGGAGGCAAGTCAAGCGTGATGATGACTTCCTATCCGCCGCTTCAGGCAGAGCCGCATTTCTATCTGGGGTTGATTCTATTTGCCGTGGGTGCATTGATCGGCTGCTTCGTGTTCTTGGGCACGCTGACAGTTGCCAAGAGAGAAAATACCTATCAGGGGTCGCTTCCGCTGGTGGTATATGGTGCATTGATAGCCGTAGCTATTGCCATTTTCACCATTCTTTCCGGTGCGGCGATTCTGATCCCTACCTTTTTCTGGTCGATAGGTCTGATCAGTCATATTGATCCCATGGCATACCGGGTTGTTTGGTGGGCGTTCGGTCACTCCTCGCAGCAGATCAACGTGACGGCTCATATCTCCATCTGGTATCTCATCGCAGGATTGGTATTCGGCGCCAAGCCGATGTCCGAGAAGGTTAGCCGCGGCGCGTTCCTGCTGTATATCTTGTTCCTGCAGCTGGGTTCTGTTCACCACTTGCTGTCCGACCCGGGATTGACTTCCGCTTGGAAGGTGTTCAACACCAGCTACATGGTCTACCTTGCAGTGCTGGCCAGTATGATTCACGGTTTGACTGTTCCTGGCGCTATTGAAGTTGCGCAACGCAGGAGGGGTTTGGATACGGGTATGTTTACCTGGCTTCGTAAGGCGCCTTGGGGTAATCCGGTCTTTTCCGGTATGTTCCTGTCGTTGATCGGCTTCGGCTTTATTGGCGGCGTCACTGGCGTGGTGATGAGCGTGGAACAGATCAACATGGTCATCCACAACACCATGTACCTGCCGGGCCATTTCCATGGCACCATCGTAAGCGGTACCACCATGGCATTTATGGCGGTTACTTATTACCTGATCCCGGTAGTGTTCCAGCGCAAGCTTGCTTTGGCAGGAGTGGCAAAATTGCAGCCGTACGTCTTCGCTCTCGGTGCCGCTGTATTCGGTATCGCGTTGATGGGTGCGGGTACTTTGGGCGTGCAACGTCGTCATGCGGATATTACATTTGCCGGCCAACCATTGGCTTATGAATATCCGGAAATCGCCAAGGGTTTGATGGATTTGGGCGAACTCTTTGGTATGGTCATGGCAGTCGGTGCGATCATGTTTATCGTAGTCGTGCTGGCCTCTATCTTTACGGGTGAGCGCATTCCGGAAGATTCTGCTCCATGGCCAAAAGTGCAAGATGCCGATGCAATATTCGAAAAATCCGGTAAGAAGCACATCGGTATGGGTGGCTTCGAAGCGCCTGGTACTTTCGTCTTGGCACTGACCTTGTTTGTAACCATCGTGCTGTACTACTTTATCAACTTTAAGTACTTGTCTTCTTTGTGGACATTATCCTAAAAAAGTAAGGTGACGGGAAGGATGCTTCGGCATCTTTCCCTGATTCCTGCAAGAAAAGTAGAGATTCAGTTAGGGGGAGACCTCTAACCTAAGCTGAATGTGAGCAATTTCGGTATGTGTAATCCGGAGCGAGTGCTGGGTCTTCGGTAAATGGCAGTACCGCAAATACGGCTTAGGTTAGAAGTATTCAGAAGTAAAAATCCGAAAAATCAACCAAGACTTTCTCCAGATGGCGGAGAGAGGAAAGATACGGACATTAATAATGATCGCAATTAAACAGTACATCAATCTCTTCAAATTACGTATTGGCGTAGTAATTACTCTGGCTGCCATGGGGGGCATGGCAATTACTCCGGGGCAAGCGCTGTCAAGTTGGCAAGTTCTGATTTTGTCACTGACGGTCATGATGGCCTCTGCAGCTGCAGGAGCCTTCAACCAATACTTTGAGCGCGATATTGATGCAAAAATGACGCGCACCAAAAATCGTCCGTTTTTAAATGGTTATTTTCAGCATAGCCGCAAGTGGTTGGTGATAATCGGGCTAATGCTGGCGGTTGCGGTGACATCCGCCGCCTTGGCGTTTAATGCGATGACAGCACTGAACATTTTTCTCGGTGCATTCACCTACGCAATTGTTTATACGGCCTGGTTGAAACGGCGTACTTGGCTGAATATTGTGTTTGGCGGATTGGCGGGGAGCTTTGCGGTGCTTGCGGGCGCTGCAGCAGTCGACCCGTCGTTTGGCCCGCTTCCCGGATTGCTGGCATTGGTGTTGTTTCTGTGGACGCCACCACATTTCTGGAGCTTGGCAATAGTTATCCGTGATCAATATGCTGCAGCAGGCGTTCCGATGCTGCCGGTAGTGAAGGGTGACAAGAAAGCGGCACGTATTATTCTGGGGCATACCCTACTTCTGGTGGCGGTTTCACTTTTGCCGGTATTGTACGGCTTAGGCTGGGTTTATCTAACTGGAGCATTGGCAGGAGGGATATATTTCATAATTAAAAGCGTGCAATTGGTGCGTGATCCGACGAAGGAAACTGCCATGGCTAACTTTGTTGCATCGCTGGTACAATTTAGCATATTGATGATAGCGTTAATGCTGGAAGTGAATTTCGCTTCCTGATTTTCATTTATTGAAAATAATTTAACCCGTCTGGCACTTACGCAGGCGGGTTTTGTTTTTTGGCTTCCGAGAGGCTTTGCTGTGTCCAGCCTAGTCTTCTTTTTCGCTTCTACGCCAAAGTGACATTAAAAACACGTTCAGTAGGTGCGTTCCCCTTAACGTCCGCTGGGTGTGTTGCCAAGTGCGTTCTATTGAAGTAGGTATCCAAGATAGGGCTTGCTTTTTCGGTATATCTTATTAAAATAGTCAAGTATTATTGGTTGATTCAAAAATGGGTTTTAGAGGTTTTATTTCGACGAACCGAAATTTCATGAAAGTGTAAATTAATGCATCATTACTTGTTGCCGTTAAGCTTGGCGGTATTTCTGTCAGCAGCCTTCCCTTCCTTGGCGCAGGATCGCGATATCAGTGGTGTAACGCTGTATAAGGCCGCTGTTTCGGCGGCAAAGCAGCAGGGGCAGCAAGGGGGGAGCACCACCACCCGAAGTTTTGATGAGGCAGAAGCCCTGAAAATTAGCCGGGGTGCAATAGGTAACCAGCTCGGCGACTATACTTTTAAAGATCGCAGCGGGCGCACGGTGCGTATATCCGATTACCGGGGTAAACCACTGGTGATCAGCATGATTTACACCCATTGCCCGACAATTTGTTTAACCACAACACGCAATTTAAATATCCTCAAGCTCTCTCAGGAGGGGCTGGGTGCCGATAGCTTCGGTGTGCTGACCGTCGGTTTTGACACGGAAAACGATACTCCCGAGGTAATGGGCGATTTTGCCAAACGGATGGATGTAAATCTGCCTAACTGGGAGTTCGTCAGCGCTGACCGGGACACGATTAAAAAATTGAGCAAGGATTTGGGATTTGTCTTTTTTCCGGCGGATGAGGGCGGTTTCAATCATATAGCACAGACAACCCTGGTTGATCGGCAGGGTAAGGTTAATCTGCATATTTACGGGGATGAGTTTGATAACAAAACACTGCTCGAACCCTTAAAGAATTTAATTTACAACATCAAGGCTTCGGATCCGATATACAACCACGAGACAGCAGAACCGGGTTTAGCCGGTATTGCTAAGAGTGTGCGGCTCTTATGCACGGTTTATGAACGAAAAACGGGGAGATACGTTAGAGACTACAGTTTTTTCTACGGGATTGGATTAGGCTTTGTGGTGTCTTTTTTTATTATCTGGTGGATAGTGTACGAGCATCGCCGCAGCCCAAAACGGGATCACACGGGCGATGTTTGACTTAAGGAGCCTTTGCATAAATCCCGTTAGTGTTGCCAAAGAATGGCGGCCAGGTTGCTGGGTATCAGGCCGGGCGGATAATGTATCGGACTGTATTTTGAATTTTTGTAGAGCGCTTTCAAATCAAAATAATGCATCATTTGACTATGTGCATTTTTCTTTAATTTAAGATTATTTTCCGAGGATTTTAAATGATTAAACTCATACATCGAATCGGTCAGAGCATTTTTTTGCGTCTGGAGAGTATGCTCAATGGCGTTTTTGGGACAGCGTCGAACCCGTTTTATTATCTGGGCGGGGTTACCTATTTGATGTTCTGGATCATTGTAGTCAGCGGGTTTTACATTTTTGCGTTTTACGATACCGGTGTGGAAAAAGCCTTCAATTCGGTGGAGCAGATAACCAATAAGCAATGGTATCTGGGCGGCGTAATGCGCAGCCTGCACCGTTATGCATCCGACGGTATGATATTGTTTGCCGTTTTTCACTTGTTGCGCAACTTTGCTTTTGACCGCTACCGGAACTTCCGCTGGTTTTCATGGTACACGGGCATTCTGGTGCTGTGGCTGACTGTCATGGCGGGCATAAGTGGCTACTGGTTGCCCTGGGATAAATTGGCGCAGTTTGTTGCAGTGGCTACCGCAGAATGGCTGGATGCGCTGCCGATTTTCAGTGCCCCCCTGGTGCGCAACTTTCTCGAGCATGGCAGCGTAAATGACCGTTTCTTCTCGTTGCTTTCGTTAATTCACATGGGTGTTCCGCTGGGTGCTTTTGCTGTTATTTGGATTCACACCCAGCGCGTTCCCAATGCCAAAACATCTCCCCCTAAAGACGTTACCATCGGATTGATTCTGTTCATGGTAGTGCTTGCGCTGATCAAGCCTGCCATAAGCCAAGGCCATACGAATCTGGACAATGTGGCGGATGTATTGAAGGTGGACTGGTTTTATTTGTGGATGTATCCATTGCTTTATATCTGGAACCCAAGCAAGGTTTGGGTAGTGGTAGGAGGGGTTACCGGCTTTTTATTGTTGCTGCCGTTTCTCGGACGGACGAAGCGCGCCAAGGGCGAATATGAAATCACCACGATTCCATGTGGGCATACGGTGACTGCCAGGAATGGCGAGACCGTGCTCGAAGCTGCATTGCACCATGGATTGAATTTGCCCTATGTTTGCCGGGAAGGTGTTTGCGGAAGCTGTAAGGGCAAAATATTGAGAGGCACGGTCGATTACGGCACTTATCAGAGCAATGTGCTCACCGACGCGGAAAAAGCGGAGGGCAAGGCGCTGTTCTGCCGCGCCAGGCCGCTATCCGATTTGGACATAGAGTGCCACGAGATCGATGAACTGGGGCGGTTTCCGATAAAGACCATGAGTTTCAGGGTGCAAAAAATGGAGCGGGCTGCGTCAGATGTCATGCTGCTTGACTTACGTCCGGAAGGCGGCGAGCAGATGAAATTTATCGCCGGGCAATATATCGCAGTACTGCTGGGCGATGGTACCAAGCGTAGTTATTCCATTGCCAATGCACCGCAGGAAGCGGATCTCTTGCAACTGCATATCCGCCTGGTGCCGGGCGGAAAATTCACCGGGCATGTTTTCAATGAAATGAAAGAGGGTGACATATTGCAGGTGGAAGGCCCGCTGGGCAGTTTCTTCCTGCATGAAGAAGGCGATAAACCTATTATCTTCATGTCTGGGGGGTGCGGCTTCGGCTCCATCAAGGGCATGGTGGAGTATGCCTTTAATATCGGGCTTAACCGCAACATCGTGTTGTATTGGGGTGCCAGGACACCGGAAGGCCTGTATTCGGATTTGCCGGAAAAATGGCAGCAGGAGCATACCAATTTCAAATTCATACCAGTCTTGTCTGAACCCAAGCCGGAAGATGGCTGGCAGGGTCGAACCGGCTTTGTTCATGAGGCTATTTTGCAGGACTATCAAAATCTTGGCGACTGCCAGGTATATGCCTGCGGCTCACCCGAAATGGTCGAGGCCGGCCGCGCGCCATTTATGGCTAGGGGATTACCGGAAGATCAATATTTCTCCGATGCATTTTTTGTTTGCCACAAAGCTCCGGCTGTGGAAGCGCCAATATCCTCCGAGGGGGTGAAACATGGTTAAGCCATTGCAATACATCAGCCAAGGGCTGTTTTATGCCTTGTTCATGGGGGTGATCGGCTATTTTTCGACCCTCCCCCCATACACGCACCTGCAGCCGGATGAAACATTGATCAAGCTGAGTTTCAGGCATGCAGGCGAGATCGCTGGAGCGTGCCGGGAGCGTACCCCCGAAGAAATGGCCAAGTTGCCCGTATACCAGCGCAAAGGTGGAACCAAGGTATGCCCGCGCGGACGGTCAGACGTAATCGTCGAACTGGAACTGGATGGGAAGCAGCTCTATCATGAAATCCTGAGGCCGACCGGGTTGGCGCACAGCAGCAATTCCAACATTTACCGGCGCATCCCGGTGAAAGCGGGTGTCCATACCCTGAAGGGGCGCCTGAGCGATCGTTCGGACGGTGTTTTCAACTACACGCATGAAGAGACGATAACCCTTGCTGCCGGGCGCATCATGGTGATCGATTTCAAGGCGGCGACCGGCGGATTTATTTTCAGAAACAAGAACGTAACGTTAGGGCAATAAATGAATTCGGCATATCAGCAAACAGGCGTCAAAACGGAAGACAGGGGAGGGCTTGAATTTTCGCTTACCGTACCATCGGAAGCCTGCCGTAAGCTAGCCTCCGGCTGGTTGTGGCTCGGTATTGCATCGCTGGTGGGAGCCGGCCTGTTCGCCATTCTTCTGGTACTTTCGCGCACTCCTTATATTCAGGATATTTTCCCCTGGGTTGATTTTTTCCACAGCGCACTGGTGGTGCATGTGGATTTGTCGGTGCTGTTGTGGTTCATGGCATTTGCCGGGGTGTTGTGGAGCGTGAATTCATCATCCAGGCTTATCGGCATTGGCTGGCTGGCTTTGGTGCTGGCTGCTGTGGGAGCTGTTGCGATCGTCTTGTCTCCCTTTGTTGGTGCGGGCAAACCGCTGATGAGCAACTACGTGCCGGTGATTCAAAGCACCTTCTTTTTTGCGGGTTTGATTATTTTTGGTGTGGGTATAGCAGTACTGGTGTTGCGTAGCCTGATAGCGGCGCCATCTGGCGAACTGTGGCGCGGCGGGGAAGGCTCGATACGCATCGGTTTTTATGCGGCTTCCATTGCCACGGTATTTGCACTGATTTCTTTTGGCTGGTCGTATGCGGTTGTCCCGAGCATTTCCGATAGCACGCAATACTACGATATGCTGTTTTGGGGCGGCGGCCATGTGCTCCAGTTTACCTATTCGCTGTTAATGTTGACCGGCTGGCTGTGGCTGGCCGATGCCTGTGGCGCGAAACTGCCGCTGACGCCGCGGGTAGCATCGGCTTTGCTGATACTGGGGTTGTTGCCAGTATTCTATGCCCCGGTTATTTACTTGTCTTTTAGCGAAGGTGATTATCTGGCGCAGTTCACCCAATTGATGAAAGTCGGCGGCTCCTTCGCGCCGGTCCCGCTCGGTCTGGCGGTACTTTATGGAATCGGGGCGGGGAAAGGCACTGCGGCGACAAAACCGCAGCGTGCCGCGCTGCTCTCGTCGATCATATTGTTCGCCATCGGCGGAGGGATAAGCCTGATGATCGGTGACAGCAATACGATTATCACCGCGCACTACCATGGAACCGGAGGTGCAATCAGCCTGGCCTTCATGGGGCTGACCTTCCATCTGCTGCCGCGTCTCGGCTATCGTGAACCGGATTTGAAGTGGGCCACCTTGATGCCCTATGTATACGCTGCAGGGCAGCTGTTCCATATTCTCGGGTTGCTTTGGTCCGGCGGATATGGCGTGCAGCGCAAGGTGGCGGGGGCGGCGCAAGGGCTGCATGGTTTTGCGCAGACGGCCGGCATGGGTCTGATGGGATTGGGCGGGCTGATAGCCGTTGTTGGCGGCATCATGTTCCTGGTGGTGGTTTTCAAAGCCATGCGACGGCCGGCATAAGCATGTTTCCAAATTCCGGCTGGCGGAGACAACCGGCGTTGTGAGACTGCGGGGCGGTTTCCCTCTTATTTGGAATCAAGTATCAGAAAATTGATGAGGCCGAAAGAGATGAATGCCAGCACCAGAATGATAAGAAAGAAAACGATGCTGCGATTCTTGAAACGTGCTCCGCGTGAAACCTCAAGGCGGTCAAGTATCCAGTCGGACACGAGGTAGAGGCCAGCGGCCACCATGGTGTAGTAAATAATTTCCAAGTCTATTCTCCATTTGATATGCTAAACCTAAACATTATATTATGACGTTAGACTTTTAGCAGAGAGTTTAAGCCAGTTATTTTCATCTGCATCGCAGGCAAGATTAATTCAAGGGTTTTGGGAAACTTCGCAAAGCCCGGTAAGGTGGTGCAGTACAGGGTGCACGGCACATAGCGGCCGGGGCATATCAAGTAACTGACGAGGCATTGCACAATACCGCAATGCGCCGCCGTAGACAGTTTGCAAAGGTTCCTTGAATTGACCGCTCCCGATCTCACCGAATCATCCGCGCGCAAGGCGCTGCTCCGCCTTGAAGGCATCCTGAATAAAATCTTCGGCAATGACCTCAACCCGCTTTACTATCTGGGCGCACTGGGCTTCTGTTTCTTCTGGGTGCTTGTTGTCAGCGGCGTCTATCTTTATGGTTTCTACCGGACGGGCATAGAACTATCCTATCCGTCAGTTGAATATATCACCAACGAACAATGGTACCTCGGTGGCGTCATGCGCAGCCTGCACCGCTATGCTGCCGATGCATTGGTGGTGGTGATGGTGCTGCATCTGTTGCGCGAATTCATTCTCGGCCGCTATCGCGGGGCGCGCTGGTTTTCTTGGGTTACCGGGATCCCGCTGATCTGGCTGATTTATACCTCCGGCATCAATGGTTACTGGATGCCGTGGGACAAACTGGCCCAGTATGCCACCGTGGCTACCATGGAATGGCTCGACTGGCTGCCGATATTTAGCGGGCCGCTGTCGCAAAGTTTTATTTCACAGGAAGTCCTCAATGACCGGTTCTTTTCGCTGATATCGTTTTCCCACGCGACCATTCCGTTGTTTGTGCTGTTTTTCCTGTGGATACATATTCTGCGCATCAGCTACCCGGTGGTCAACCCGAGGCGCAAGCTGGTGGTTGGGGTGCTGCTGGCGATGCTGGTTCTCGCCTTGGTGAAACCGGCGCTGAGCCAAGGCCCGGCAGACATGGGGATTGAGCCGCGCAATATCGGTATCGACTGGTTCTATTTATTTATTTATCCGCTGTTGGATGTCTGGTCGGCCGGGCAGGTATGGGCACTGGTGATCGGGATCAGCCTGCTGCTCGGCGTGCTGCCGTGGCTGCCATCCAGATTCAAGCAAATACCGGTTGCCGAAGTAAACCTGAAATACTGCAGCGGATGCGGGTTTTGTGTCGCCGATTGTCCATATGAAGCTGTGGTGATGAAACCGCGCAGCGACGGCATGCACTTTACGGAAGAGGCGGTGGTCGTGCCGGACCGCTGTGTCAGTTGCGGCATTTGCGCCGGATCTTGCCCGTCATCGACTCCTTTCAGGAGCGAAGCCAACTATGTAAGCGGAATAGAAATGCCATCCTTGCCGATATCCGGGCTTCGCGCTGCAATGATGAACGATCTGGCCAAACTCACAGGAGATGCGCGGGTCATGGTGTTCGGCTGCGATAACGCGGCGGATATTGGCAAATTGCGCAGTGCCGGCGTGGCTGTAATGAGCCTGCCCTGTACCGCCATGTTGCCGCCATCCTTCATCGAGTATGCGTTGCGCGAGCATCAGGTCGATGGCGTGTTTATCACCGGTTGCCGCGAAAGCGACTGCTACCACCGCATGGGTGGGCTGTGGACGGAACAGCGCCTGGCTGCGAAGCGGGAGCCGCGCCTGCGCGGCCGCACCGAGCACGGACGAATCAGGCAATTCTGGGCATCTTCCGCCGACTTCAGGGGGCTAACCCAGGAGCTGGAATCGTTCCGCGCCACTCTGCGTGATCAGGCCGAGTAAGAATGCGCCATGAAAAACTGGCAAAACGGAAACGGGTCAAGCAATGCGTCAAGTGCCAAAATTTGTTTCGTATTAAGCCGGGGATAACAATTCTCAATTAAGCGCAACGGGCAGAATTGAGCCAATGGCGGACAGATGAATGCTTGAACAACGCACGCAATTCCACGATAATGCCCGCCCTCTACCGAACAATAACCCCTACATTCGTTTACGTCCAAACCAAATGAAAATAATGATCAACAAAAGCGCGGCATCAAAAACTCCCATTGCCTCCTGCCGTAACATGGCTATGTTGCTGAGTGTTCTGGTCATCGCAGGCTGTGGCGATGCCAGCTCTCTCAAGCCGTTTATATTCGACATGACACGCATTAACCAGGATGGCAGCGTGAATGACGGCAAGGACTACGCCAAACAACCATGGGCATGCGTGAAAGACAACCAGTCCGGTTTGATGTGGGAAGTAAAAACCGCCGAACCGGGTTTGCAGAACATCAACAACACTTACACCTGGTATGACCCGGATAACACCACCAACGGCGGTTTTGCGGGCAAGGCCAAAGGCGGGGTATGCAGCGGCAGCGATTGCGATACCGATTCCTATATCAAAGCAATTAATGCAAAAAAACTTTGCGGTTTAACCGATTGGTATCTGCCAAGCCGTTTTGAGTTAAATTCCATCGTGGATACCAGCATATCCCCTCCCGGCCCTACCATTGCAAAAGCATTTTTCCCGGAATCCGTGGCCGGGAAATACTGGACTGATACCACATTCAAAACCCGTCGTGCCGGCGCCTGGGTCTGGCGCTTCGACCAAGGCAGTGATTACGTCGTGGAAAAGAGCGAAGCGCTCAATGTAAGGCTGACTCGCCCCGCCCCAAAAAATCCTGAAGTGAAGGCGGCTCCAAAGTAAGCCTCCCTGCTTTGCTCAAATAAAAATCCAGATTTCATCCCAACTGCTGCGTTGCGGGAAAAATTTCTTGCTTGCATATAACCCATATGCGGCGCGGCGGAATTTTTCCCGCGCCTTGCATTTGGGCGAACTCTGAATTTTTAGATGCCTCTAAAAACAGAACATGCGGCACAATGCCCACTGGTTATTGCGCCCTATGCGGATTGCTTTACTTACTGCTTGGCCTGAGAGCGAGCGATGTTCGTATTGGCAGGCACACCCATGCCATTAGGCTGCGATAATTTGTTGGGTGTTTCTTGTGGTTTTTCTATACGAATCCACCATACCTTATCTTTGATTTCAGGCAAGTCTAATTCATGACGAAGATCATTACGTAAATCTTCAACAATTTTGTCGTAGTCACTCCAAGACCAACCTTCCTTATTTTCTATGCGCTTAACAAAAAACTTAATTCTTTCAGCTTGCGTCTGGCTCCCCAGCAACTGAACTGCTATCAGCGCGGATTGCACATCTTCTTTTACATCTGAAGGATCATGATTGTAGGCTTTAGCGAGACTTTGAAATGCTTTGGTAAGCATCTCTACACGTTGTTCACGACGTTTATTTTCCAAATCTCGTGATGTTTCCATGTGATATCCAACCAACCAGCCGAGAATTACGATAATTGACGGTATGATCAACCCCCAATTCGGCTTCTCCTTCAAAACTCGATTATTCAAAAAATAAATCGTTAAAAGAATGCTGAAACAAAGAGCAATCAATTGCAATATATAAAACAACATATTCTCCCTAACAAACTTAATTTGCATAGGACGCAATAACCAATAGGCATTGCGCCGTATGTTTCCGGATGCATAGATCGGGCGCGATGAGTCGTACCCCTACCGCTTACTTCAACTCGCCAAGAAAATTCTTGATCGCCAACACCCTTTGATTCAGGTCACCGTATTTTAATTCAATGCGCAGCTTGTCCGGTCCGCTTAGTTTGTAATGGCGCTTGGTCTGGATGAGGTTGATGATGCGCATCGGGTCGATCGGCGGGTTGGGTGCGAACTGGATCTGGATCGCCTCGCTCGATGCGTCCACTTTGACGATGCCGAGTGCCTTGGCGAGGATGCGCAGGCGGTGGCAGTCGAGCAGCGCCTGTGTGGGCGCAGGGAGCAGGCCGAAGCGGTCGATCAGTTCCTGGTGCATCTCGTCGAGCTCTTCCGGCGTGTTGCAGTTGGCGAGGCGCTTGTAGATCACCAGCCGCTGGTGGATGTCGCCGCAGTAGTCGTCGGGCAGCAGCGCGGGGGTGTGCAGGTTGATCTCGGTGGTGACGCCCAGCGGGTGCGCCATGTCCGGTTCTTTGCCCTGGCGCAGCGAGGCCACCGCGGCGTTGAGCATGTCGGCATAAAGTGAAAAGCCGATCTCCTGCATCTCGCCGCTCTGCGATTCGCCGAGCACTTCGCCCGCGCCGCGTATCTCCAGATCGTGCATCGCGAGATAGAAACCGCTGCCGAGCTGTTCCATCGACTGGATCGCTTCGAGGCGCTTCTTCGCCTGTGCGGTCAATGCTTCGGTCTCCACCAGCAGGTAGGCGTAGGCCTGATGGTGCGAGCGTCCGACCCGCCCTCTTAACTGGTGCAGCTGCGCGAGACCGAAGCGGTCGGCGCGGTTCATGATGATGGTGTTGGCGGTCGGAATGTCGATGCCGGTCTCGATGATGGTGGTGCACAGCAGCACATTGAAACGCTGCTGGTAGAAATCGCGCATCACCGCTTCCAGGTCGCGCTCGCCCATCTGGCCGTGCGCCACGCGGATGCGCGCTTCCGGCAGCAGCGCTTCGAGCTTCTCCGCCATGTTGGCGATGGTATCCACCTCGTTGTGCAGGAAATACACCTGTCCGCCGCGCTTCAGTTCGCGCAGCACCGCCTCGCGGATGATGCCGTTGCTGGTCTGCGCGACGAAGGTCTTGATCGACAGGCGCCGCTGCGGCGCGGTGGCGATGATCGAGAACTCGCGCAGCCCCTCCAGCGACATCGCCAGCGTGCGTGGGATCGGTGTGGCGGTTAAAGTTAAAACGTCCACCTCGGCGCGCAGCGCCTTGAAGCGCTCCTTCTGCTGCACGCCGAAGCGGTGTTCCTCGTCGATGATGACCAGCCCAAGGTTGTGGAACTGCACGCCTTTCTGGATCAGCTTGTGCGTGCCGATGATGATGTCGAGCTTGCCGTCGGCCATGTCCTTCAGCGCCTGCGTCTGCTCCTTGGCGGAGCGGAAACGCGACAGTTCGGCGATTTTGACCGGCAGATCGGCGAAGCGGTCGGAGAAATTCTGGAAATGCTGTTCGGCCAGCAGCGTGGTCGGCACCAGCACCGCGACTTGCTTGCCGTCCATCGCCGCGACGAACGCGGCGCGCAGCGCGACCTCAGTCTTGCCGAAGCCGACATCGCCGCAGATCAACCGGTCCATCGGTTTGCCCGATTGCAGGTCGTTGATCACCGCCGCGATCGCGGCGGCCTGATCGGGGGTTTCTTCGAAACCGAAACCGGCGGCGAATTCCTCGTAGTCGCGCGGCGCCAGTTTGAACGCGTGGCCCTTGCGCGTGGCGCGCTGCGCATAAAGATTCAGCAGTTCGGCGGCGGTGTCGCGTACCTGCTGCATCGCGCGGCGCTTGGCCTTGTCCCAGGCGGTCGTGCCGAGCTTGTGCAACGGTGCGGCTTCCGGCGCGCCGCCGCTGTAGCGGCTGATCACATGCAGTTGCGCCACCGGCACGTAGAGCTTGTCTTCACCCGCATACTCGAGCAGCAGGAATTCGTTTTCGCCTTCGCCGAGGTCGAGATTGATCAGCCCCTGGTAGCGCGCGATGCCGTGCTGCTCATGCACCACCGGGTCACCGATCTTGAGCTCAGACAGATCGCGCAACATGCCTTCCACGTTGCTCTTCTTCGCGGCACGGGCTGCGCGGCTGCGCGGTTGTGCCGCGTAGAGCTCGGTTTCGGTGACGATGGCGAAGCTGTCGTGGAGCGCGGGCGTCTCGCCCGCAGGCGGGCGAAACGCCCGCGCTCCCAGCAGAATAAAACCATTCTGCATGGGTGCAACGCACAGCATGAACTTTTCCTTGCTGGCAAGAAAGGATGCATAGTCCTCGCACACGGCAGGCGCGAGGCCATATTCACGCAGATAGTCCGCCATGATCTCGCGTCGCCCGAGGCTGTCGGCGAGCAGCAGCACACGCCCGTCGAAGCTTTGCAGAAACTGCGCCAAGGCATGGGTCGGAATTTCGGCGCGGCGGTTGACGGCGATGTCCGGCAGGGGGGCGGTGGCGCAGGGAGTGAGTGTTGCACCGCTTTCACCAGTGACAATGTCCAGCCGTGCAAAATCCTTTACGCGGATGAAGAACTGCTCCGCATCCAGAAATAATTCTTTCGGTTCCAGCAGCGGGCGCTGCGGGTCGCCGCGTAGCAGGTTGTAGCGCGATGCGGCATCCCTGCCGAAGGTGGCGATGGCCTCGTCCACTTCATGGTGCAGACACAGCGTGGTGTTGTTCGGCAGGTAGTCGAACAGCGTCGCAGTTTTGTCAAAAAATAACGGCAGATAATATTCGATGCCCGCCGGGGCGTTGCCCTTGCTCACGTTTTTGTAGATGTGCGATCTGGACGGGTCGCCCTCGAAGCGCTCACGAAAATTCTGGCGGAAGCGCGACTGCCCGGCCTCGTCGAGCGGGAACTCGCGCGCGGGCAGCAGGCGGATTTCCGGTACCGGAAACAGGGTGCGCTGCGTGTCCACGTCAAAAGTGGCAATGGTTTCGATCTCGTCGTCGAACAGGTCGATGCGGTACGGCAGCACGCTGCCCATCGCAAACAGATCGACGATGCCGCCGCGCACGCAGTATTCGCCGGGCGACAGCACCTGCTGCACATGGTTGTATCCGGCGAAAGTCATCTGCTCGCGCAGCTTGGCGAGGTCGAGTTTTTCGCCGCGCTTGAGGAAAAAAGTGAATGCGGCGAGATATTCGACCGGCGGCAGCGGATACAGCGCGGTGGTCACCGGCACCACGATCACGTCGCACGAATCGCTGCGAATGTGATGCAGCGTAGCCAGCCGTTCGGAAATCAGATCCTGGTGCGGCGAGAAATGGTCGTAGGGCAGCGTCTCCCAGTCCGGCAGCAGATGCACGCGCAGCTTGGGCGCGAAAAACGGAATCTCTTCGACCAGCCGCTGCGCTTCCAGCGCGCTGGCGGCGATCACCGCCAGCGGAGCTTTCAATGCGGCGTATTGCGCCAACGCCAGGGCATCGGACGAGCCGATCAACTGCGAGTAGCGCGGGCGGGAATGGGATGACGAAAGCAGCATGGAAAACAGCCAGAGGCGGGGCTAATAGGGAAGCGGATTATAAGTGAAACGATGGGCTGTCGTTTTAGCAAAGGAGCATGCGGACGTTCTTCGGTGCAATCGCCTGCAGTGTTTTATTCTCATGCGGCCAGAATGGCATTTAAGCGTAAATTTTGAACTGGGGTAGAGGGATCCCACCCGTAAAAAGGCCGCAAACCATGACAGCATGCGGCCTTTGTTGTTGGCCAGCGCTTTTATGAAACGGCAAAACGCGCTGGTTGTTTTGTTACCTTTGAATCTATGCGAAGAGTTTGCTCAATGAGAACAAAATCACGACCATCATGACCAACTCGACCAAAGAAAAGCCAACCATTGAAAAACCTGATTGATATTTCATTTTAATTCTCCCAGTGTGTCGGGGTCGCAACCCCGGTTGAGTATCGTACTGAAGTGCAACATTCATTTTGATGATCAGTTTCTTGCCGCAGCAAGATTGTTATCAAAAGATTGCTACACATCCAATGCGACTGCTTTGTCAGACCAAAACTCCGGACTTACCAAACGCAGCCACTGTAGTTATCGGGAAAATCCGGGAAAACTTTAGGTTTGTTTGCACGCGCCGGTCGAACTTGAAACGTGGGTGCACGACTTGCGCATGAGGTACCTTGCCTGCTGGAAGGGCGCCTCCGTGGTTGGTTACTGATGCCGACAAAAAACCACACAACTTTCGCTGTGCGGTTTTTTCGGGGAGCCGGGTCTATACGCCCAATCTTTCTGCAATTTCTTTTTCGGCGTCCGCCCAATGTTCGGCAGAGTTGCCTTGGAAACCGTGGCGCTCGGCAATAAAATAAGCTGCTGTTTCTACCATGCGATAACGTTCTTCGGGAGTTGGTTTCATCGCCGTTTTCTTTGTGGCCGGGACAGCCTTTGCCGTTGCTGCCTTGGCGGGCACAGCTTTTTTCGCCGGAGGTTTTGCTACAGTTGATTTCTTTGCTGCCGGAGTTTTAGTGGTTTTCGGTTTTGCAACTGCGGGCGCAGTTTTCTTTGCCACTACTTTCTTTGCCGCTGCCGTCGTTTTGGTTGCAACTGTTTTTTTTGCTGCCGGTTTTGCTTTTTGCATTGCCATGTTAGTCACCTCGCTGATTCTGGGTTGAGATACTTACGAGCAAATTTGCCATACTGCGCACTACACTCCGCGTTGGGCTTTTCAGCGGTTTAAATATCTGCGCTGCTTTGCATGATATTAGTCTAGTCTATACCAGTCAACCCGATTGACGTTGATATTTCAGCCGCTCAAATGTTCCCGGCCACCTTTGTGGCATATCCCGCATCAGCCCTTATGCTGGAATTTCGGCGATGTGTTTCGGCACTTGAATCAAGTTACTCCTGGCGCTGCCGCAGTGCCACGCGCTTGAGATACGCGTCGCGCGCGATCTGCACATCGTCCAGAAAATACGGCAGTTCCTTAAGCAGCATGGCCTGCGGGCCGTCCACCAGCGCCTTGGGCGGGGCGGGGTGGAAATCCACCAGCACCATGTTGGCACCGGCCAGCACGCCCTGTGCGGTGACATGCATCGTGTCGAGTATGCCATCCGGCGACGCCTGCCGCGAGCCGACCGAGTGCGACGGGTCGACACACACCGGCATGCGCGTCAGCCGCTTCACCACCGGCACATGCGCGAAATCCACCAGGTTGCGGTGCGGGTCGCCCATGTTGGTCTTCATGCCGCGCAGGCCGAACACCACGTTGCGGTTGCCTTCCGAAGCCAGGTATTCCGCCGCGTTCAGCGATTCGTCCAGCGTGATGCCGAAACCGCGTTTGAGCAGGATCGGCATTTCGGTTTGCCGCCCGACGATTTTCAGCAACTCGAAATTCTGCGTATTGCGCGTGCCGATTTGCAGCATCACGCCGGTCGGGTTGCCGGTCCGGTGCAGCGCCTCGCGAATTTCATCGAGATGCGATTCGTGGGTGATTTCCATCGCAATAACCCTGATGCCGTATTTGCCCGCCAGTTCGAACACGTAGGGCAGGCAGCTCTTGCCGTGCCCCTGGAACGCATACGGGCTGGTGCGCGGCTTGTATGCGCCCATGCGCGTGCAGACCTGGCCGTTGTCGGCTACCGCTTTCATCATCAGTTCGACATGCTCGCGGTTGTCCACCGCGCACAATCCGGCAAACACATGCAGCGTGTCCTGCCCGAAGCGCACGCCGTTGTAGTCGAAATGGGTGGGGCGCTGCTCGTCCTTGTGCCGCCCCAGGATGCGGTATTCCTCGGAAACGCGCACCACGCGCTCGACGCACGGCAGATTCTGCATGTCGCCGACATCCAGCGCCTTGGTGTTGCCGATCAGGTAGATTTCCGTAAGCGTTTTCTCGCTGCCGCGCTCGATATGCACGCGCGTCTGGATGCCTTGCAGCGTCGCCAGATGTGCCAGCAGTTGCCGGTATTCCTGCGCCTGTTCGTTGACGTTGGAGGTGAGAATCAGAATCATGATTTATTCCTGAAATTATTTGCCCAGCAATATCGCCGACTGTGCCGGCCATTGCGCCAGCGGGTCGCGCGTAAAGCCGCTCTTGGCAAACTGCTGCCAGCGCCCGATCACATAACACACCAGCAGGTTGGCGTGTGCGCCTACATCCACCGCCGCGCCCATCTCGCCCTGTGTGGCGGCCATGCGCAGCGATTGCTTCAGCGTCGCCTCGATGCGGTCCAGCAACTGGTTGATGCGCTGCTGCAAACGCTCATCCTCGTTCACCAGCGCGTCGCCGATCAATACCCGCGACATGCCGCGATTTTTCTGCGCGAAACCGAGCAGCATCGACACAATCGCCTCGACCTGGCGCAAGCCGCTTTTCTCTTCCTGGGTGATCTTGTTGATCAGGCCGAACACCGACTGCTCGATGAATTCGATCAGCCCCTCGAACATCTGCGCCTTGCTGGCGAAATGGCGGTACAGCGCCGCTTCGGAAAGCTCCAGCCTGGCCGCCAATGCCGCCGTGGTGATCTTCTCGCCCTTGGGTTGTTCCAGCATCTGCGCCACGGTTTGCAGTATCTGGAATTTTCTCTCGCCCGGTTTGCTTGCCATATTCACCCCTTTAATTTAAACGATGCAGCGCGCCCGGCAACTGCATCACATCTCTAATCTTCACATCCACGCACGGCGAGCTTTTGTTTCCGGCATTCACCCATACCGTGCGCATTCCCAGCCGTTTTGCCGTTTGCAGATTCTCCAGGCTGTCCTCGACCATCACGCATTGCGCCGCCCTGATGCGCTGCCGCCGCAACAGGCGTATGAAGCCGAAACTGTCCGGCTTGGGGCGGTAGCGCGTCTGCTCCACCGCCACCACATCGTCGAACAGATCCGCCACGCGCAACAGCTTCAGCACCGCTTGCGCATAGCGTTGCGGCGCATTCGAGAACACCACCTTCCGGCCCGGCAATGCCTTCAGCACATGGCGCAGGCGCGGCTCGCGCAACACCATCCGTTCCAGATCCGGGAACTGGTGGGTGTGCCACAAAAAATGTTCCGGGTCGGTGCCGTGATGGCGCATCAGGCCGCTCAACGTTGCGCCATAGCGCTGCCAGTAATGCATGCGCAACGCATTTGCCGCCGCCTCGTCCAGTTGCAGATGCTGCTGTAAATAGGCCGTCATGCTGCGGTTGATGTGCGGAAAGATATGCGGCGTCGCATTATGCAGCGTATTGTCCAAATCAAAAATCCACAGCAGCTTTGTCATAAGCATTTTGTCCGCAGATTACACAGATTAAACAGATTCAAGAACGCAAGTTCATCCAAGCAGCTAAAGCAATAACGATCACGTACTGTTGAAGTGCCGAATGTTCTGATGCCTTTTCCTTAATCTATTTAATCTGCGTAATCTGCGGATATAAGCTTTTTATTTGCTTTTAATTAAAGTGCCGACACCTTCGTCCGTCAGAATTTCCAGCAGCAGCGCATGTTGCACCCGTCCATCGATGATATGCACCGAGCGCACCCCGCCGCGCGCCGCGTCCAGCGCGGAGGCGATCTTGGGCAGCATCCCGCCGGACAAGGTGCCGTCGGCGACCAGACCTTCGATTTCCCTGGGAGTCAGCCCGGTCAGCAGGTTGCCGTCCTTGTCCAATACCCCGGGTGTGTTGGTGAGCAGCACCAGCTTTTCGGCGTGCAATACTTCGGCCAGCTTGCCGGATACCACGTCGGCGTTGATGTTCAGCGTTTCGCCGTCCGGCCCCACGCCGATCGGTGCGATCACCGGGATGAAATCGCCGGAGTCGAGAAAGGAAATGATCGACGGGTCGATTTTGACTATCTCGCCGACCAGCCCGATATCCAGCATCTTGCCAGCTTCTTCGTTGCTTTCCAGCAGCAATTTCTCGGCGCGGATGAACGCGCCGTCCTGCCCAGTCAGCCCGACGGCCTTGCCGCCATGCCGGTTGATCAGGTTGACGATGTCCTTGTTGACTTTGCCTAGCACCATCTCGACCACGTCCATGGTTTCTTCGTCGGTG
Source organism: Gallionella sp. (assembly GCA_028714075.1). Classification (GTDB taxonomy): domain Bacteria; phylum Pseudomonadota; class Gammaproteobacteria; order Burkholderiales; family Gallionellaceae; genus Gallionella. The sequence continues at coordinate 158,303 of JAQTMZ010000002.1, read as the reverse complement.
ACGCGCATACCCTGGACGAACTCGCCCTGCTTGCCGACGCGCTTGAGCATGTCGTTGATCTGCGGCCCGCCGCCATGCACCACCACCGGGTTCATCCCGACCAGTTTCAGCAGCACCACATCGCGTGCGAAGCTCTCCTGCAACGCGGGGTCGGTCATCGCGTTGCCGCCGTATTTGATCACGATGGTCTTGTCGAAGAAACGCTGGATGTAGGGCATCGCCTCGGAAAGCGTGCGCGCTTTCTTGTCTGCGGCGGAAGGCGTAAGGGACATGAGTTTTTCCTCTTAAAGTGGGGTAGCAGGCATTCACCGCCAAGCGAAAGCTTGCAAATTTGCCGCGAATTCTACACTATTTGAATGGCCGAAAATAAATCAGGCGGCATAAGCCGCCTGATTTTGCGGCGAAGCTAAGACTTACTCAACGTTGAGGCGTTTGGCCTTGGCGGCAATCTGTTTGGGCAGGCGTAATTCCAGCACGCCGTTGTTATATTTCGCCTGCGCGGCAGCCTCATCCACATCCTGACACAGCGTGAAAGCGCGCGATACCTTGCCGTAATAACGTTCGCTGCGCAGCATTTTTTCGCCTTCTTTCACTTCTTTTTCATGCTTGATTTCCGCGCTGATGGCAACCTGGTTGCCGTCAATGGTGACATGGATATCTTCCTTCTTCACGCCGGGAATCTCGGCATGCACGGTATAAGCCTTGTCGTCTTCGCTCACATCTATCTTGATCTGTACTTCCGGTTGCCCTTCAAAACGCACCGGGCGCATGAAAAAACCGCGGAACAAGTCGTCAAACGCATCATCCGCCGGGTTGTAGCGCAAAATGTTAGCCATCTTATTCTCCTCGTCGTCAATCCGGGAACATCCCCGTACTGCCTGACATAAGGGTGCGGCAATTCGATTTCAAGTGAGGTGGGCGTAAAAATCAACCAGCGGTTACATTCCCGGCGCAGCCAACAGACGGGTGGTATTTCTATGCCTTGCTAGTGAGCAATTTCGACCATCACCGCATCGTCTGACAGGCCTTGCCCGCCGCAGAACGCATCCAGTTCCTGCCAGATTGCTTCCAGCGGCAGATGCTCGCGGTGAATGCGCGCTACCAGCGCTTCCAGCCGTGCCTGTCCATACAGTTCCTGTCCGACCGACATCGCTTCGGTGATGCCGTCAGAGTACAGGTAGATATGCATATCGGATTCCATCACGGCCTGCGTATGCGGTTCAAAGGTATCTATCGATTCACTGATGCCCAGCGGCAGACTGCTGGAGCTTATCCGGTTTACGCCGTGCGCGGCACTTAAACAAAGCACCGGTGGCAAGCCGCAATTCCATGCCATTGCCTGCTTCCGGTCGGGCGACAGCTCCAGCGCGCCGGCTGCCATATAGAGCTGGGTGGGAAGTTGGCGGCACAGGATACGGTTTATTTCCTCAAGGATGTCGCGCATGGCGCAACCTTCGGCGCTCAAGCGGTAAAAGATATACGACACCAGCGGGCCGCCGAATGCAGCCGTCAAACCGTGGCCGGAGAAGTCGCCGACCAGCACATGCTGTGCGCCGTCCGGGCGGTAGGCGCACAAAACGATGTCTCCCGCCGTTCTTTCCAGCGACGACTGGATATGCCGCACTTTGCGCGGGTCGAACGGGCTTGCCGAGCGCATTCTCGTAACGATGTCCTCCAGCAATTCTTTTTCATCGCGGAGGATCAGGTTTTTTTCTTCCAGTTCGCGGCGCGCCTGGCGCAGGGCGAGCTGGGTCTGCACCCGCGCTTTCACGATGGCCGGGATAACCGGCTTGTTCAGATAGTCCGCCGCGCCGAGCGCCAGCCCCTGCACCTCGTCTGCGGTTTCCGCCTTGGCGGTGATGAAAATGACCGGGATGGCCTGGGTGAGCGCATTGGTCTTGAGTTGCCGGCACACTTCATAACCGTCTATGCCGGGCATCATGATATCGAGCAGAATCAGGTCGGGAGGCTGTGTCGTCGCTACTTTCAGCGCCAACTGGCCGCTGTTGGCAATTTTTATCGTGTAGTCCGCGCCCAGTATTCCGCGCAGCACGTCGATGTTCTCCGGCGTGTCATCCACCACCAGAATGGCTGGTTTTACTGGCTGGCTCGTAAACTTATTCATTTGTTTTCTTGCGGCGCATTGGCAGCATCGCTGTATTCGGTAGCAATCCGCCGCACTTCCGTTTCCAGACCCATGAACAACTTCACCAGCCGGGGATCGAAGTGCTGCCCGGCCTCTTTTTCGATCAGTTCCAGTGCGCGTTCTATCGACCACGCCTGTTTATAGGGGCGCACGCAGGTCAGCGCATCGAACACATCGGCTATCGCCGCGATGCGTCCGGCAATCGGGATGGCTTCCCCGCTCAGGCCGTGCGGATAGCCCTGTCCGTTCCATTTCTCGTGGTGCGTCAGCGCGATCTGTTTTGCCATCTTCAGCACTTCCGCGTCGTGGTCACCGATGATTCCGGCGCCGATTTCCGGATGGCGCTTCATGACCTCGAATTCCTCCGCCGTCAGTTTGCCCGGTTTGAGCAGGATGCTGTCCTCGATGCCTATCTTGCCGATATCGTGCATCATCGAAGCGTACATCAGCAATTCCGCGCGCGACTCCATAAAGTCGCAGGCCAGCCCCAGCAGCTTGCTGAAATTGCCCACGCGCATGACGTGCATGCCCGTCTCGTTGTCGCGGTAATCGGCCGCGCGCCCCAGTTGCTGGATCATGACCAGATGGGTCTTGGCCAGTTGCTGGTTGCTGCGTTCCAGCTCGCCGGTACGTTCCGCCACCAGCTGTTCCAGGTAGCGGCGCTGGTTGGACAGGGCCAGGTGCGCGCGGACGCGGGCATGCACGATGGGAGGGCTGACGGGTTTGGTGATGTAGTCCGCCGCACCCAGTTCAAAGCCCAGCGTTTCATCGGCCACCTCCCCGCGCGCGGTGACAAAAATGATCGGGATATGCCGGGTAGCCTCGTTTTCCTTGAGCTGGCGGCACACTTCATAGCCGTCAATGCCGGGCATCATGACATCGAGCAGGATCAAATCGGGGGGCTGTGCAGCGGTGATTTTCAGCGCCAGTTGGCCGCCATTGGCGATTTTCACTATGTAGTCCGCACCCAATATCCCGCGCAACACATCGATGTTTTCCGGCGTATCGTCCACCACCAGCAGGGTATTTTTTTCGGCGTTATTCATGTGCATTTCATGGTCATTCTATTCACGGGCCGAAAATCAGATTTAGCGCAGTCTCCGCAGCGCGGTCCGCGCCTATGGGAAATTCGGTTCGAGCACAAAGAACAGGCAGCCTGGCGCCGCCTGTTGTTATCTTGGCGAGGCTTGCCTGGCGATGGGGATAATGCACGCTATTTCTGCGGCGCGTTTTTCAGCGGCTTGACTTCCGCTTTTACATTAACCTTGACGCTGCGCTTATCGGCCATTTCGATATTCAGTGTCAGCGGCACGGTTGCGCCGGCCTTGAGCGGGGTCTTCAAGCCGGACAACACCAGGTGGTAGCCATGTTCGGTCATTTCCACGCGCTCATTGGCCGGCAAGTCGATGGACTTGATTTCCTGCATTCTCATCATGCCGTTTTTATGCGTCATCAGGTGCAGCTCCGCGGTCTTGGACGCCGCGCTGGAGGCGCCCACCAAGGTTGCGGGCTGTTTGCTGGTGATGGAAAAATACACCATTGCCGTTTCCTGCCCGGGAACGGTAGCGCGCGTTCTCGCGCCTTCAACCTGGATGTCGTCGGCATAAACGCCGGTGCACAGCAACAGGGCTGCCAGCAGCCCGCCAAACCGATAAAATTTAGTCATGGTGAGTTTTCCCATTGGAAGTGAATTTGGAAGTGTGGATTATCCGTTAAAAGAGGCGGGCTGGGAATGCCGCAATATGTCGCCGCGACAATATGCCGCACCACTCCGCTTATTTCTGCGCTTACAATGGTCATTATGAACAGCACGATACTTTCCTCCCTTCCGGGCCACAGCCAGTTGCGCCGCCTGGTCGCATTGCGCAGCATGGTTGTCGCGGCGCAGCTCCTGACGCTCGCGGCAGTCTGGAAGGTTATGGAGCTGGAGTTGAACTGGCAGCCGATGTTGCTGACCATCGCCGCGCTGGCCGCGATCAACTTGTACTCCTGGCTGCGCCTGCGCAGCGGCAAGCCGGTTCCCAACATGGAGCTGTTCGCCCAGTTGTGCGTGGATGTGCTGGCGCTCAGCGTGCTGCTTTATTACAGCGGCGGCTCGACCAATCCTTTTGTCTCGCTGTACCTGTTGCCGCTGGTGATCGCCGCCGCAACGCTGCCGGGCCGCTACACCTGGAGCATGGCGGCGCTTACCGCCGCCTGTTACAGCGTGCTGATGTTCTATTACGTTCCGTTGCCGCACAGCCATCAGCATGGCGGCGACAGCGCGTTCAACGAGCATGTGGTGGGCATGTGGCTCGGTTTTGTGTTCAGCACGGTGGTGGTGGCCTATTTCGTGGTGCAGATGGCGCAGGCGGTGCGCAACCGCGACGAGATGCTGGTGCGCGTGCGCGAGGAGATCCTGCGCAACGAGCGGATCGTGGCGCTCGGCACGCAGGCCGCCGGCGCCGCGCATGAACTGGGTACGCCGCTGTCCACCATGGCGGTGGTGATCGGCGAGTTGCAGCATGAAGCCGTGGCGCAACCGGGCTGGCGCGATGCCTTGGGCATCCTCAACGAGCAGGTGCACGGCTGCAAACGCATCCTCGACAAGATACTGGCCAACGCGCAAGTCAGCGGGGCCGCCTCGCTGCAACCGGCCGACCGCCTGATGGCCGAAGTGCTGGATGAATGGCAATTGTTGCGCCCCACCGTGCAATATCAGTACTCCTCCCCTGACAAGGGGCGGCCGGGAGGGGTTGCCGTGCCGCTCATCAGCGTGGACGCCACGCTGCGCGCCGCGCTGATGAACCTGCTCAACAATGCGGCGGACGCGGCACCGCCAAGCGACACTCCGCAAGCGATTGAAATCCGCACGCACTGGGATGCCGATAACTTCACGCTGGAAATCCACGACCATGGCAAGGGCTTGAGCGAAGAAGCGGAACTCAAGGCCGGGTCGGCATTCTTCACCACCAAGGAAGAAGGGCACGGGCTCGGCCTGTTCCTGGCCAACGCCACCCTGGAGCGCATGGGCGGCTCGGTGCGCCTGTTCAACCGCGAGCAGGGCGGCGCAACCACGGAAATCATCTTGCCAATAACCAGAACTGCCACATGACCGAATCACAGGAAGAATCTGCCACGCTGTTGCTGGTGGACGACGACATCACCTTCTGCAGGGTGCTGGGCGCTGCCCTGGAAAAACGCGGCTTCAGCGTTTCGGTGGCGCACAGCGTGGAGCAGGCCATCCCGCTGGCCGAGGCGAACCCGCCGGAATTCGCGGTAGTGGATCTGAAGATGGGTGGCGCGCCGGGATTGGCGCTGGTCAAGGTATTGCACAAGCTCGACCCGAATACGCGCATCGTGATGCTGACCGGGTACGCCAGCATCGCCACCGCCGTCGAGGCGATCAAACTGGGCGCGACGCAATATCTTGCCAAGCCCGCCAATACGGATGAGATCGTCGCGGCTTTCGGGCGCGCCGCCGGCAGCGATGCGCCGGTCAAGGTGCAGACGACACACCTCGAAAATCTGGAATGGGAGCACATCCAGCGCGTGCTGCACGAGCATAAAGGCAATGTGTCGGCCACCGCCCGCGCGCTCAACATGCACCGCCGCACGCTGCAACGCAAACTCGCCAAGCCGCCGATGCGTTCCGAATAAAGGATGCCTCTGGCAGGATGTTGAAAAACTCCTGCTATCATCAATTGCGGCGCAAAGATTATAATTGCCGACCGTAACCGCTTTCCGACCATGAAATTTATCCTCTTGCTGATTGGCTTCCTGCTGCCCGTGCCGTGCGTTGCGCTGCCGCCGCAAATGCCGGTGGCACCGTCTCTGGCAGCCAAGTCATACCTGCTGTACGACTACACCAGCAATCAAGTCCTGGTGAACCAGAACGGCGATGCGCGCATGGAGCCCGCTTCGCTGACCAAGCTGATGACCGCTTACCTGGCTTTTGACGCGCTCAAGCACGGCACCCTGTCGCTGAAACAGAACCTGACCGTCCCGCAATCTGCGGTACGCATTGCCGGCGGCGAATCGCGCATGTTGCTCAGAGCAGGGCAGATCGTGACCGTGGATGAGCTGTTGCGCGGGCTGATCGTGCAATCCGGCAACGATGCGGCCATCACGCTGGCGCTCAATATCGCCGGCAGCGAAGCCGGCTTCGTCGACCTGATGAACAAGGAAGCAAAGCGGCTGGGCATGGTCAATACCAACTTCACCAACCCGGTCGGGTTGCCGGATGCGCAACACTACAGCAGCGCGTCCGATCTGGCTTTGCTGGCCGCCGCCATCGTGCGCGACTACCCGCAGCACTATCCGCTGTTCAGGCTGCGCGAATACACTTTCAACAACGTTACCCAGTCCAACCGCAATCGTCTGTTGTGGATCGATCCCTACGCGGACGGCCTGAAAACCGGACACACCGAAACCGCCGGATTCTGCCTGGTCGGGTCGGCCAAGCGCGATAAGCGCCGCCTGTTTTCGGTGTTGCTCGGCGTGAGTTCCGATAACCTGCGCGCCGCCGAAAGCCAGAAGCTGCTGAATTTCGGTTTCCAGTATTTCGATGCGGTACGCTTGTATCAGAAGAACCAGCAGGTCGCCCAGGTGCGCGTCTGGAAAGGCACCGCAAGCCACATCAAGGTCGGCTTCCGGGAGGATTTATTCCTGACTATCCCCAAAGGAAAACTCGACCAACTCAAGGCGACCATGGAAACACGTCAACCCATCATCGCACCGATTATTTCCGGACAACCGTTAGGCGTGCTCAAGCTGACGCTGGCGGGAAAACCCTATGCGGAGTTCCCGCTGGTCGCCCTCGACAACGCGCCGCTGGCGAATGTGTTCTTGCGCGGCTGGGATAGCATCCGCCTGCTTTTTCAATAACGGTGAATCACTTATGACAATTTATCTGAACGGGCACTACATGCCCATCGAAGACGCGAAAATTTCCGTGCTGGATCGCGGTTTCATATTCGGTGACGGCGTGTACGAGGTGATCCCGGTATATTCGCGCAAGGCGTTCCGCCTGCCAGAACACTTGAAGCGCCTGCAACACAGCCTGGACGGCATCAAGCTCGCCAACCCGCACAGCGATGCGGAATGGACCGGACTCATCGGCGAACTCATCGCGCGCAATGCGGCAGAAGACCAATACCTGTACCTGCACATCACGCGCGGCGTGGCCAAACGCGACCATGCGTTTCCCAACCCGCCGGTAACACCCACCGTGTTCATGATGAGCAGCCCGCTGCTCACCCCGCCCGCCGAACTGCTGCACAGCGGCATCGCGTGCGTCACCGCGCCGGACAACCGCTGGCTGCGCTGCGACATCAAGGCCATCGCGCTGCTGCCCAACGTGCTGCTGCGCCAGATGGCGGTCGACGCGGGCTGCGCCGAGACCATCCTGATCCGCGACAATAGTTTCATGACCGAGGGTGCGGCCAGCAACATCTTCGTGGTCAAAAATGGCAAGTTGCTCGCGCCGCCCAAAGATAATTTAATGCTGCCCGGCATCACCTACGACGTGGTGCTGGAGCTCGCCGCCGCCAACGGCATACCGCATGAAGTGCGCAGGATCGCCGTCGCGGAAGTGTTCGACGCCGACGAATTGCTGCTCACCTCGTCCACCAAGGAGGTGCTGGCGATCACCCGGCTCGACGGCAAGCCGGTCGGCGCCGGCAAACCGGGCGCGCTGTTTGCCCGGCTGCACGCGCTGTACCAGGATTTCAAACGCGACGTGATGCGCGCCGCATAAACAGCCATGAGCGAATCACCCGTCGACAAATTAACCGACAGCCTGATCGAATACCCCTGCGAATTCCCGCTGAAGATATTCGGCCTGCAGCAGGAGGGGTTCGTAAAAGCCGTACTGGAGGTGGTCAACAAGCATGACCCCGGCTATGTCGCGTCCGGCATGGAGATGCGCGCCAGCAAAAACGCCCGCTATGTCAGCCTGACCTGCACCGTGCGCGCCACCTCGCGCGAGCAGCTCGACGCGCTGTATCAGGACTTGTGCGACCACCCGCTGATCGTGATGGTGCTGTGATGCCAACTCCATTTCATCGGTGATACTGCGTTGGCATCCTCGTTCACTCCTAGTCGTGCTACTTGCACTGCCAGCGTCGTTCACTCGTCGCCGCCTTGTCTGACCTTCGAAATGAAGCTGGCATGATCCCGCACATCGAATCGCTGGGGCTTGTTGAATATGCACCTACTTGGCAAGCAATGCAGCAATTCACGGTCGAGCGCACATCCAGTACGCGCGACGAAATCTGGCTGGTGCAACACCCGCCCGTTTATACGCAAGGCCTGGCCGGGAAGCCGGAACACCTGCTGCGCAGCACGAATATTCCGCTGGTCAAAATCGATCGCGGCGGGCAAATCACCTACCACGGCCCCGGCCAGATAATCGCTTACCTGCTGCTCGACCTGCGCCGCTGGAAAATCAACGTGCGCGAACTGGTGAGTCTGATGGAGCAGGCGGTGATCGACCTGCTCGGCGCATTCGGCGTGGCCGCACAGGGGCGCAAGGACGCGCCGGGCGTGTATGTGGCTGATGCGAAAATCGCCTCGCTCGGGCTGAAAATAAAGCACGGCTGTTGCTATCACGGCCTCGCATTTAATGTGAACATGGATCTGACGCCGTTCACCAACATCAACCCGTGTGGCTATGCCGGGCTGCGCGTCACGCAATGCTGTGAGCTTGGCATCACCGTCGGTATCGGAGAACTGCAAGCGCAGTTGGCGCAGAATTTGATTCATGGTTTGCAGCGACACCTGGAAATAAAACAGCATGAGCGGTACTGAACACAAGCAGACCGGCGCAGACAAGACTGCGCGCAACCCGATCAAGATCGTGCCGTTGCAGCAGCGGCTGCGCAAGCCGGAATGGATCCGCGTGAAACCCGGCAGCGGCGCGGGGTACAACGACATGAAGCGCGTGCTGCGCGAGCACAATCTGCACACGGTGTGCGAGGAGGCTTCCTGCCCGAACATCGGCGAGTGTTTCGGCAAGGGCACGGCGACCTTCATGATTCTCGGCGACGTGTGCACGCGGCGCTGCCCGTTCTGCGATGTGGCGCACGGCAAGCCGCAGCCGCCCGACGCAAATGAGCCGGACAATCTGGCGTGTTCCATCGGCCTGCTCAAACTCAAGTATGCGGTCATCACCAGCGTGGACCGCGATGATTTGCGCGACGGCGGCGCACAGCATTTTGCCGCTTGCCTGAGCGCGATTCGCGCCAGCTCCCCCGCGACACGTCTGGAAATTTTGGTGCCGGATTTTCGCGGGCGGCTGGAAGCGGCGCTGGACGCGCTCGCCGCGAGTTTGCCCGATGTGCTGAACCACAATCTGGAAACCGTGCCGCGCCTTTACAGCCTGGCGCGCCCCGGTGCGGAATACACGCACTCGCTGCGACTGCTCAAGGATTTCAAGGCGCGTTTCCCGCATATTGCAACCAAATCCGGCCTGATGCTGGGCCTGGGCGAGACCGATGAGGAGGTGCTGCAAGTGATGCGCGACCTGCGTGCGCATGATGTGGATATGCTCACCATCGGCCAGTACCTGCAACCTTCGGACGGGCACCTGCCGGTGCTGCGCTACGCGCCTCCCGAGACGTTCGCCATGCTCGGACAAGCCGCAAGGGAGATGGGGTTCAGCCATGCCGCCTGCGGGCCGATGGTACGAAGCAGTTTTTATGCCGATGAGCAGGCGCAGCGGGCAGGTGTAATTGTGAGCACCCATAAGTAAATGAGAAACTACACAAGTAAATGAGAATTTACACAAGTCGTTTTTCATTGATAAACTGTGCATTCGTGCTCTAGCAAACGGTTTTCTGCTAATTTTTCATGCCAATCTGGGCGACCCATCCAAAGCCAAAAGAAGACGAATTATTGTCTTCCTGGCTAATTCGGATTGCTTCAGAATGTGGGATGAGCGCCACAAAGTTTTGTTCCGAAGTGCTCTATATCAAGAAACCAAACCTAAGAGTAGCCGATCGCTCTCCTGATGATTTATTGCTTCAAGGGCTTTCCGAGGGAACTGGGGTTCCAGTTGAACGAATTCGAGAAACATCACTTTTGGCTGAGGAAGGTTATGTTTTCAGCCAAAGTGGGAAAGGCATCAGCCGCTGGATTATTCCTGCCATTACAGTAAATACCAAGATCAACGATTACACCGCCGGCATGGCCTATTGTCCAGAATGTCTGCGTACTGACAAAACTCCGTATTATCGAAAAAATTGGCGCTACGCATATTACGCAATCTGCACTAAGCACCGGATACCGCTTCGCAGCATCTGTCCGCATTGCAGTCGCCCATACAGCCACATGCAACCGGTAAATCAGAAGAGCATCAACATTACTGATCCAATCAGAACGTGCTGGTCATGCGGTGGCGATGTCAGCATCATGCAGCAATCTCCCTCATGGGGCGGCAATCTACTCGACATGGCGTTATCCATTCAAGAAAACATTCTGGCCGGTATCAATCGCGGTGCATTCGATATCCCAGATCAAGGATACGTGAACTCACGAGCCTATTTGGATGTTTTTTACAGTGTTGCCCGGTCTCTTGTTGCATGGATAGAGAGCACTGATCGCATGAAGTGCGTTGGGAAAATGAGTGGTATTGAGTTTGCGCCATACCAAGCAAAACCGCTTAAACCATCCAAAGATGCAGACATTGAAAATTGGCAAGCTGCAGATCGGGCAATCATCTTGTGTCTTGCAAATTGGCTGATGGGGGAGTGGCCTACACGATTGGTTGCTTATGCTGAGAAGTCCAAGCTTAACTATGGCACGTTGTTTGAAAGTATTGATGAGTCATATTGGCTTTCAGCCGTTCCGGTGCCAGTGAGCAGTAGACAGCCTGCAATAGATACACACTCGAACGAAGAAATCATAAATGCAACACAGATATTGCGAAAGCTAATGGGGCGCGCCGTCAGCACATATGAAGTCCAAGAGTTTATGACTGAGGGAACCATCTACAACAAAATACAGAAACAAATTGCCGCAAAGAAGTCAGCGCGGGAGTGGCATCAAAAGTTTGTGCAGGAGTGGGAGCGCGACCTTCAGGCAGCAAAGAACAAGCGGCTATCAAAGATAATCACTTGGTCAAAATCTAGAAAGCCCATGGCAAAAATAGACAGCGATAAAGAAAAAACAAAGAGTAAACACAAGCAAGATCAGCAACCGACGCAAGCGGATATTAGTGAATAAATTATAGTAGTTCAGACTTTATCTGACACAAACCATCAGATTACGGGAAGTCGATGCCTTTAAATCCAGTACTCTTGGTACAGTGGAGACCGATATCGGCTGGGTGATAAGCATTGGGTGCTCCGTCTGCATCTACCTTCACATGCAGTGTGGCAAAGACATAGGTCGAAGTCTGCTCGTGTCGCAGCAGCGGCGAACCGAGGTAGGTGTTCCACTTTGAGAAAGTACAAGTCGCCGCGTTTGCACTCGACGCGGCGGAGAGAAAGACAACGATGAGAAGTGAAGCGCACATGCTTCTGCCCTCTACATTTTACAATTGCAGGGCATTACACACCTCTCCGAATGGCGAGCTTCCATGCGAACAGCAGGCTCCGGGCATCTACTAATGCATGGTGCTGTCTGGCGATGTTGATTTTCCAGTAGTCCTTGAGCCCCGTGTTGAATCGCTGCTGCTGGCCGGTGTTAAATTCGATTTCCCCGCACTTCTGACGCAAATTTTTCGGCCAACAATCATAGAATTGAAAAAGCTGCTCAACCCAAGGCCAATCCAGTCCTGGACAGTCGCTACGGAAAATCACCTCCTTGCCTCCCAGACCCTCAACCCATTCCTTGAGGCGAATCGCAAGCTCGGCCTCGGTCATGCGGCACTCGCCACCTTGGAGTAATGGCAGGACGTTCTGTATGACCCAATCCGAGCACAACCCTTCATGGTACGTGTCGGAAAGCTCCGCATAGAACTCACGGCCATCTTGGGCAATGCAGCCGATGCTGATTAGCTTACGAATGCCATCCGCACTGGCGGTAGTAAATTCAGTGTCAAAGAATACTGTTGGCACATAACCTCACTTGTGTGAGCACCATAAAGCAAAATACGCGCGCTTAAAGCCAGCGAAGGGCAGCCAGAATAAAAACCACCCTTCCTGATATCCATGCAGAAATTCATTTTTAATTTGTTCATAATGGGTATTGTGCTTCTGGTCTAACCAGAAAGGGCTGGGCTTTCATACCTTTAGTAGAATATATGCGGTACACCTAACAATTTTCCGAAACCCCAATTATGGAATTGGGCGCAAATGTGAAGCAGAATCCCTTCTTCTGGTTCGCCGACACCTTTAGTGCCTAATTGATAAATACTTCCACTTTGGGTTAGTACAAATCCACGCTCCAGATCAACGGCAACCACTTCTGACGTTGCCCAATAACAGTTTTGAGTTGTGTGAATGCCTGTCAAAAAGTGTGATTTTCCGCCGTACCCTGTCCTATTTAGACAGATAAATCTCCATTCATCTAATACAGCACTTACATGCTTCTGATCTCCCATCAACTCAACAATCGCTGGCAATTCACCAAGCTCAGCCGGTGTTGAAAGATACAGAGAACAAATATCTCTATTGGCGCGAATAATGTCATCCAGAGAAGAAGGGATCGCATCCTTCAGCCCTTGCCTGGCTGCATTGTCGAAATTGGCACTCATGGAAAACCTCCGGTCTTATCAGCGTTGACTTTGCAAGGTTGCCCCTTTTTTTATCCTTTTCCTTCTTTCTGACCATGCCTTTAGCCCGCTGGCGTGAGTCGTACCACGCCAATCCACCTAGAAAAGCGGTGGTTAATCGGTACAGCTTCGCCCTCAAGGCAAGTATTCACTAATCAGGCATGAATCTGCTTCCGCACCTCAAGCAGACAAATTGATTGTGCCACTCTTCAATTAGTTTGGGATATTCGTGATTATTGAAGGTTTGTGCTGCACGAAGATCACGGTATAGCCTGACAACGCTTGATTTCGGAAGGCCAGGAACAAGCCGCTTCATGAAATCTGTGACGCTGCTTGGGAACACATAGGCATAAAATAATTTTCGGTAAGATATTTTTTCTGGTGGGGAAAGCCGCATAGCCGCCACGGTTTGCGAAGTTCCCCGCGTTTTGGCAACTCCCAACATAGTGGGGCCACTCCCAATACTTGCTGCCAGGCCTACTGTTGTTGATTCGACAACAGAAATTCCAGATTCATAGGCTATTGAAACTTTCTGTGTTCCTTCATCTTTGCAAACTGGGCATTTGTATGACATGGCGGGCTCCTTAACTCCTGAACGGTGAAGAATTATCGGCGGCTGGAAAGGGCATCTTCAATTTTCTTATCTGTTTTGTACTGGCTCAAGGCATACACCGACCAGATTGCTGCGGGAATCCATCCGACTAGGGTGAGTTGTAAAACCAAGCAAATAATCCCCGCAATTGGTCGCCCAATAGTGAAAAATTGCAGCCAAGGTAAGACAATTGCAAGAATTAAACGCACGATGTTTTTCCCTTTTTAGAATGAACGAAATTGCCACGCTACCGGCACTTTAACTAAATATTATTAGAGAAGCAAACGCCGTGGTAATAAACGCCGCATAAGTGGATTCTACGCGCCATGCCAAAGCGCGTTGCCAAACCAATACCGAGTCAGTTTGAAAAAACTTTAAGGGGTGCGCTCGCCTACAATATCCGCTTGCTTCGCTTCAAAAATGGAATATCACAAGAAGAGCTTGCATTTCGCTGCAATCTAGACAGAACCTACATCTCAGCGGTGGAGCGTTGCATATGGAATGTTGCACTGAGCAATATCGAGAAAATTGCTGATGCGCTAAATGTAGAGCCATGGCGATTGCTGGTGCCGCCAAGGTAATAGGCAAAGAACAAGGATGGGTGACCACCCCTACGTGGCTCTAGGTAGCGTACAGCTTTTCTGTAGGTCACTCCGCCCGTAAGCTGCCCTTCAAAAACAACCACCAAGGCACCCCGATGGTTGCTATCGAATCAATTACTTCTTGCTACCATTCACAGCAGCTTTGAGAGTAGCACTGGCCTTGAATGCTGGAGCCTTGGAAGCCTTGATTTTTAATGCTGCACCTGTTGCCGGGTTGCGTCCATTGCGTGCGGCACGTTTACGAACTTCAAAAGTACCGAAGCCGACTAAGGCCACGTTGTCACCCTTCTTCAGAGTGGCAGTGATGATTTCAATTAGTGACCCGATGCTACGATCAGCACAAGCCTTGGTGCAGCCTGTTTTACCAGCCAGTGCATCAATCAATTCTTTGCGGTTCATGTTGTTGTCTCCCTGTAATTAGCTACTGCCCCATGCAGTGGTTAGAAGTCTAGCACTTTGCCAACTTGTTATTCAAAACCTTGCACAACGTTACCTATTACACAAGCCAAGCCCCCATATCTTAGCGCCATGAAGCAGACGGTCAATGATGTAGCCACGAAAGGCCGTTTCTCGGCCTTAGCTGTCATTCTCCTTCAGGTTGGGTGGGGCAGCAATGAATCCTCAAGCTGCCGTTGGCTTTGATTGCTGGCCGAACGACTGCCTCCCCATCGGCGGTTACGTGCTCCCGATCCTCTGCGGAGCATGCTGTCCACATGCCTAGCTTATTTCCTTCGTTAAGTGCCAACTATGCAGTACGTCAGTTCGCACCGCTGTGGGGTATTCTTGCGTGGCATACGAAACGTCTAACGGGTGTTCTCTATTCCCCCAACATTTCAGTTCGCTGCTACTTCTTCGCCACCAACATGGCTCGTAGGATGATGCTCGCAGAGCGTGACCGGGAGTCGCCAAGAGAACTGAGTTGAGACAGCGCTTGAACGCCATCGGCATAGCGCCGGAAGTATAATGACGCCAGAGTGAATGCTTCGGATGTGCAAGGAGAGGCCGGATTATAGCGCCAGCCTTCTGATCGCTTGCCCATGAGGATACATCGTCTTTCGGCGGGCAGTCCGAACCAGACCAGGGCTCGCAGATCATCCTTGGCAAGGTGCATGAAATTGGAATGCCCCAAGAGGTCGGCCTTGGCCTTCGACGCATCCACCACATCCAGCAACTCCGTCGGCTTAACTCCACCATCGCGATCGCCCGCACGCGACGCTTGCGACCAAACACCTCTGAGTTTGTTAGACAGGTTCAGCGCCAAGTCACCGTTGGCAGTGTAAAGGGTCATTCGCTTAGAAAGCGCTCCGATTTTGCCGACTGCACGGGTAAAATCTGCGCTCTCCATGTCGGGTGAAGCGAAGATCAGTTTGTCGATCGGAGGCTGGCTCTCCGTGTTGCCCATCAGTCTCAATGCCTCCAGCAGCAAGCGGTTTCCCATCGAATGCGCGATCACATAAACATGTTGGGCGCCAGTTTCGGCGGCGAGATGGGACAGGAGATCACAAAGGGCATCGCGATTGCGGTCGGCTGTAGCCTCATCAATATCCGCCGAATAGAGCAGCAAGTTGTTTCGCGATGGCCAACTGAAGGACACGACCCCGCCGTCGATTTCGAGATCAGCCGACAGTGTGGCAGCCGTTTCCACTCCATCCTGGAACGACTGATTGAATCCATGGATATAGATCAGCGCCTCCTTGCGAACCGTCGATGTAAGTCGGCGCTTGATCGTTTTCCAGAAATCATTCTGGTCGCTGATCTCGACAATTTCCTTCAGGATAACATGACGGCTGGGATCAGTACGCAAGTCTAATCGGAAGACCGATGGGTGCGGGATCGTGCCGATATCTCGCTTCTTGGGCACACTCACATACGAAACACCGTAGTGATCATTCTGGTCGTCGCGGCTCGTTCCAAAGGACACGTGCGAGTCACGATGGCTCGTCATTACGCGAGTGGTCTTAAAGAACACCGGGATGATTTGGTACAAGGCATTGGAATCTGAGACCTCGTTGCTGCCCAGCGTATCTCCGCCTTCGATTGCGGCCACTGAAATCTTCTCTAGATAGTCGGCCCTATCCTTCGCTGCCTTGGCCTTGCTCGCTTGGCCGGCTTGTGCGTACGCCTGGGCTAGTTCCGCCTGGATGAATCTGCCAGCGGGATCGTCAGTACCGATCGCCATTTCTGAAATCTTTTCGGCCTTCAGCAGAAGTTCCACGGCACGCGAGGCCTGGTTGAATCGCAGCGCCACCTGCGCGGCCACCCGCAGCACAGGAACGAGTTTGGGTGTTTGGTCGCCGAATAGCTTCTTGGCGTCGTTAATGGCCGATATGCAAAACGCCAGCGCCACCTTCTCATCCATCTCTTCCGTATCGGTCGCGAGCCGCTCCATCGCCTCGGTCTTCGCCTTGAGCAGCAATATCGATTCGGCATTCGATTTGGGACGTATGGCCGTGATCGATGCCAACATATCGGCCGTAGACATCGACTGAGCTGAAGCCCCAGTTAATGAGGGCTTTTCATTGACGGCACTGTTGCAAGGCGTCTGCCATCCACAACAGAACAGTACAATGCAAACGGCATGTACAGCGATGCGACGAAATCCGGCGATCTTGATCAAGATACCCCCTCTAACGGCCTGAGCCGACCAGCATGAATTGAGCCCAATAGGCAGGATGTGCCCACACAAACTTTTTGCCAGCCGCACATGGACTCTTGTCGTCCGGGCAACGGACCTCGGTGCTGGCGCGCTGCAGCGCCTCGGCGCTGGACATGCGGTCATCCCTCACATGGCGCAGAAAATTGACCGCCAGATCTTCGCTCGCCTCCGAATTCACGAGCCGTACCGTCGCCAGGACTGAGTCAGCACCAGAAAAGAAGAAGGCGTTTACCAAACCTGCAAATGGCTGCTCATGGCCTGCAGATATTCCACCTGCAGTCTTACAGGCCAGGAGCATGGTCAGCCGTACCGGCAGGTTCTGCTCGACCACCTTGGAGGGGGGCAGCAGATCGGCCCCCACGCGATCTTCCAAAGACGAAGGCGCAAGCACGATGGCGGCGTCCTTGGTGCCGTAGCGTTCCCCCTGGCCTGCCGCTAGCGTATGCGAGTTGATCAAGACGATATCTGCTTTGGAAAGAATGCCGTTGCGGCTCTGGCTGGCGAAGTTGGCATAGGTGGCACGGGCACCCAGCAAGGGCTGCGGGTCGTCGGGTTTGCCGGCCCTGACAAGAAGGTGTGCCGTATCAGGAATCCCCACGAGCTTCATCGCTTGGAGAGCGGTGGCCGATATGGCTGGCTCGCCGACGCCCCACAACTTAGCCGCGGTGTCCTGCCTGTGCCGTTCTGACAGCCGCCGCAGGCTGTGCATCGAAGGCAGGGAGACAAATGCAAATCTGTCGCCTAGCCAGCTCAATCGGCGATACGTGGAGAAATCAACCTTATCCTGTGGCGGCGGCTGCGCAGTCAGCAATGTCTGGAACGGAAGGTCCGCCAGCACTTCTCCGCCCACCAGGTACACCGTTGACGCCCCGGCCAGCGAGTCTTCAAAGGGTTGGAATACCTGTTGATACACCTTCCAGGCCGCGTCCGCGCGAAACTTGGACGGCAGGGAGTGGATGCGGTCGCTCGGCAAGCGAAGGCTTGCGAGCAACTGGGACACGGTGGCTTGCAGGGTCGACACCGACACCTTGATCGGAATGATAGTTCCGCCGCTTTTCCTGACCACCACCGCCAGCAATTTTTCGCCAGCGGATGAGAACAGCACGGCAGCCTCATCGCTTCCCAGCACCTTGGTGATGCCGTCAAGTGTCGTAATGCTTTGTTGCCTTAGGTTCGAATACTTTGCATAGGCATCGGGATAGGCAATGGCCACCTGCATCAGTGTGGAGAGCATGCCGCCTTGCGGGCCCCCCCCCTGCTTAACAAAGTTCACCATGCTCTGGATGGAATCGATATTGCGCTTCAGATTACCGAGGTCGGCCTCCACCTGCCGCACCTGTTCACGCACCTCGCTGGGGAAAACCGAACGTGCGGCGGCCGCGCTGATGCCCGTATGCGCTTGAAGGACGGAGACCAGCTGCAGCAGGCGGAAATCGTCATCCGCGACCCGAACCCGCCCTTGGGCTAGCGTGCCACTGTCCTCAATCAAGTGGAAGATTGCTTTACCAAGTTCGGCCTTTTCGGTACTGCGCTTATTGATTAAGTCAGCAGATAGCTTCATTTCGAGGCTCGGCTGACCCAATAGGCACTTGATAGTGGTTGCAGCCTGTCTAAGCTTATCAGTATTACCGACAAATGCGGGCCGATAGACCTTTTCCCATTGGATGATGAACTGTGCGGGCGACAAGGGCTCGGGTGGCTCTTCCTGATTGTTGTTAAGTTGTCGAGAGGCACCGCTCGGCTGAGGTCTGAACAGATCGCGAATATCCAGCGACAGGGCGGTATTGATGGTCTGAAGCGATATCTGCTTTCCTTCTTTGATATCCCACTGAATCTCCAGTTGCGTGATCAGGTTATGCACGCTCTCGAAGAAGTCTGGTTGCGCACTGTCCCCCAAGAAGCCATCCTCTTCGGCGGGCGGTGGACAGGTAGTCATGATGCCATCATCAACCGCACGCCGCTGCATCAGGAAGGGCGCGATATTGGATTTTATTCGCTGGACAATCCGTCGGCTCTGCGGCAGGTTGTTGCTAATCTGCAAAGCCAGCAGTTCCATAATGTCGAACGAGACTCGCACTTGTAGCAGTTTCGGGTTGTTGCTAGACATGCCCTCGGCCTTCTTTTCAAATTCGCTACGCATCATACTGGCGGCCAACTGCGCGACCTTGCCATCTTCCAGTTCGATGGCCCGCCTATAGGCCATCGTCATAATCATCAAAAGTTCGCTTTCGATTTTGGGAGAGAAGAACGAGTCTTGCTGGCTTGACAGCATCCGCACCAACTGCTGCGGATTCTTCCCCGCCGCCTTGATGAGCCAATAAGAAACGGCATTAAGCTCGTTCGATATGCGTAAGTTGTCTTCGAACCAGTACTCGCCTCCTAGGTTGCCAAGCCGGGGGATCAACGACTGCAGTTCGACGACAGAATCTTTCTTGCCCGGAACGTCCGCTTGGGAAAGTACACGTTTCAGTTTCAGATTTTGCTTGAGCGCTTCATCAAGCCTGGCCCGTGTCTTCCTGAGATGGCTGGGGTCGTGCAATATCTGATACTGAAACTGGAGTAGCGACAGCGTGTTAAGGCAAACATAGTCTGCGCTCGAGGCTGACTTGCAATGCGTCTGCAAAAAGACTTCTCCCAGCTTAGCAGCCATGGCGGCATCGTCGGGCTCCAAGGTGGCAAAATGCCTGAACAGGTCATAGGCCTGCCACCTGTGCCCGTCGCCCAGATAACGCATCAGATATTTCCCGAATTCGAGCTCCTTTATTTTCGCTTCGGCGATCAAATGGCCATGCAGGAACTTGGCTGCCAGTACTAAAACGACCGCTGCATGGTTTCTCGAAACCGGCAGCTCATTGGCGCTGCCGAGGGCTTCACCTAGGTTCTGAAGTGCTGCGTCCAATTCTTGCTGGCTGCTGATCTTGCTGAGCTTGCGGCTCAGATGAAAATCATTATCAATACGCTCGGCTTTCTTGTCAGGCCTTTCAGCAACCATATTCTCAGCTAGCAGTCGTATTTGTTCTAACAGGGCTTTAGCGTGGGTATTGGACCTGCTGTCGGCAAAGATGGAGGTTTGGAAGGACTTTTCGGATTCAAACAGCCTTCCTCGGATCGAAGGATCGGCCAGCAGCGATCGATAGATGCCCGGAGCCACGATTGCAAGTTCCCAAAACATGTGACCGATGGAAGCGAAATCATCTTTGTTGGGGTCCGGTTTGTTGGCAATCGTCTCGAAATCTCCTTGCAAATAAAAGGCTAGGACGTGAAGGTCGTCCCCCGCGTCTTGCAGCACTTGTGATTGTGTTTTCGTTAGTTTCGAGATATCCCTAGCCAACGACTTCAGGCCCACAGAGCGATCCGTCGGTTCTGGCGTCAGTGATGCCGCCGCGTGGGTGACTGGCAAGATCGAGGCCAGCAGGCAAGCGCAGGAAAACACCAGGAAAGTAAAGTAGCGTTGCATGTCACCCCCCTATATTTCGATTATGCTTCAATCATATACCTTCCGTCAGCTTGGGAATTATATGCGTGTGTGCGCAACCAGCCAACTCACTGATGGAATTCGTACTAAAAGTATCGGATGCACCTGTGGCAGAATTGATGAAGCTCAGGGGGCACACGCGTGACACGGCATCCGTTATCTGCTTCAGCGCGTGACCGTAACCCGAGCTTAGCGCTCACGACAAGTAAAGATGGAAATGGCCGTGCTTCGATTCAGGGAACCGCTAAACTTCTACAGCTAAATTTTCCAGTTTTACAATGTCATTCGGACTGAGAGGTTATGACAAACAGTTTTTTCAGCGACAGGTAACCGTCCCATTACAGCCATATCCTTGGTACACCTTCAAAGTCAGCAAAGGCCGAGGATCGGTCGCTGTGAAGTACGTCATAAGCTGGCAGAAAAGTGGTCAACCAGTAATAATCGCCGTTCTCGCTAGTTAGGAAAGCCGATACCTTACGTATTCGGCCTGAACAACTTTGCTATCGGCACGTCGAAGGCTTTTGCAATTTTCTCGATATTGTCCAACGATATATTGCGTACACTACGCTCGCGTTGTGGCTGACTCTCCAGCCCAGACGAAAATGACTGCAGATCAAGTCGAAATTACTACACATAAAGCTTAACTTGATAATGCTAGCAAACCTCCTTGATCACCCAATGTGTAATCCGAATGACGGGAACACCTCTGTAAGCATCTGGTGACGATGCATTCGGACCGCATCGTGGAAGCGCTTGTAGTCGCTTTCCAAGAAAACGCCTGCATTATCGGCTTTGATGTTTACGCTGATCCCGACCTCATCATGCGTTGCTTCCTTGATACGGTTAGCCAGCCCTTCGATATAGCTCTGCCCCAATGCACAGCTTTTCCAACTATCTGTGCCGCTGCCGTCATACTTGAGCGGTGCCTTGCCAAAGCTGAAGTGACCCGCCTCGATAGCTTCAAGCCACTTGTCGTGCCGATCCTTCTCCTTGTCGGTTACCAGTGAGCTGAACATCTCTGCTAATGCCTTCTGGTCTGGCTCCGGAATCTGCGGAACGACAGCCGTAGCCTCACCGGCCTGGAAGCGCTTAAACTCCTCGAACATCCGCGTGGCTGCAGTCGTGAAAATTTCGGTGTTGTCGCGTTTGACAGACTTGCCGTTGCCTTTCGTGTAGGTCCATGCCAGATACGGTCGATCCGGGTAGGTATCGACTTTGGCGTGACCGACGGGAGGCAGCGGCAGTCGCTTCAACGGCTCCCCGGAAAAAGTTTGGATATCATCGTTGACGTCATTGAGTGAATGGTTCAGGCCTACGAACTCTTGGTGGGCAAAGGTGTCGGCAAAGACATGCGAAGCGAGGCCTAGGCGATGGAGGCCCCAAGGAGCATTCCGCGTAGCGATCACGGAAGCCATCATCGCCTTTGCCACAGGACTATCCGGTAGGCAGATCAACCGGTCTTCATAGGAAATACCTGTCGTATCGGCATCAGCCGCCTGCCCGGCATTGCCGGGAAGAAAGTGGAACGGCTGCCAGCTTTGCGCGTTTTCGTTGTTGTTCGTGACATTCTGTATGTCCTTCGTAGGGTGCGCTGTGGCAAACCTGCGATAACGCATTCCATTGCCAAACTCGATGAAGCCGTCCGTTATCGAATCGTCGACGTATTGGGCAGAGTATGCAACGATGTTCGCATTGGCATGCGTAAATCCAGCCATACGGGCGACGACGTAAGTAACAGCATGATGAAAATCGATCTGCATTTATTCTTCTCCTGTCACAGCGCCACGGAACAAACGCCTTTGTCATATGCGAGGTATGCAGCCCCTGCTGGCTGGCCATCCGAGGAAGTCTATACCGAATGTTGTGAGAGTTTAACCATATTACTGGGGCGGTCACCAGTGATTGTGTCGCAAGGGGTATTGGCTGACCTAACTGCCATTTTCAGTACCAAATTAACGGCGACTATAGTACGCTTACCGGAAGTAATTCAGACTGATTAATAATGGCAGTTTTGGCCGAAAATCAGACATCTTCTATTAGATCAAATCAGAACTACCACATATACAGTTTATTCACGGGGCATACCCCTGATCCATCCAACGTGCAAAGTTACGTACTCTATTTATGCCCCACGCAGGCCCTCCCTGAGGCATATTTCCTGCTGCAACCTCAAGCAAGATTTTTTGTGATTTTGCTTTGACTTGATTTATATCACCAAGATCAAATCCAATTGGGTTTCCATCTTTTATAGCCTTCTTCATGCAACTAATGGAATTTTCGCTACCAATTGCATTCACTTTTTCTTGGAAGCAAGGCAAGATATGCAATGAAAAAGTCGGATGTAACTGTAAATCATCATGCGCTGCCATATTGTGTCTCCTTTAGAATTATGGAAAGCTCGCCTCTAAGGCTATTAAATCATCCCCGTTTTTAAGTACTAGACTACTTCGCCATATCGCCATTTCTGTTGGTAAGCCAAGCGCATAGACACTGTTTGACGTTAAGTACGTATTAAATACGTGTTATCGTGTAAACAACTGTCGATGCCATGGCCTGTATTTCAATACTATTGGCGAGTGTTATGCATTTTTACTACTCCACCCAAGTAACAATGGGAGCTTAAAATACATAGCGCGCAACATAGCAGCAAAAACCCTTTATTGATATATGCCGAAATATCTATATAGAAATATATAGATATTTCGGCATATATGCAGATTGTAAATGGCGTGGTTCAATTTGTTACTAGGCTTTAGATATTATCTATTCAACAAATAGCATTAATTAGGTAATTTTGTTCATTTACTATTTGTCATGAAATTCTTGTTTTTAAGCCTTACTTCATTAGTTACATGTACTGCATTAGCATCGCCTTGCGATGGTGTAGATACTTCTCTTAGCGAAAGCCGCAAAAATCAACTGGCTTCTGTTATCCCAAAAAAGTTCAATATTGAATCTACTGAAATTCTTCAGTCGTACCAGTATCTTCACTGGCATGTCATCTATATCAACAATCACGGCAACGACAAAGGCTTTCTGTATTTTTACGATAATCCCATGCAAAACATCTACCTCACGGTTTGGGATGGCAGTGTCACAAATGAAGAGTCGGAAATCAAAAAATTTATTCTCAGTAATGCAAAGATCATCCCATCAAAACTAAGGGTTTGCATTGAGCATGCTACAAGGAGTAATGCCATAAAAACCCGCCAGCATCCTCTTCTTTGACATTGGATAGAGCAACGAAATGGCTCATGGCAACTATAAAATTGGTGAGAGGTACAGCTAAAGCATCAAGAATGGCATACGGGTGTTTTTTATCACAATTTGCGCGCAGCAGCATCTCCAAAGAGAGGTTGCTGCCAATGGGGGGGTATATGAAATTCTGGAAAGTAAGTGGCCAGTTGCTGGTTTTATTGTGGATGTGTTGCGGAACGGTATGGGCAGATGGCACACCGAAACCTTCTGACGAATGCGCAGCAGAGAGCGGCAAGCATTTATTGTGGGAAAACGATGTACTCACCGGGAAGTTATTTGGCCGCTCTGACAAGTGGTATACGAACGGCTTTAAGTATTACAACAGCTACCAAAAAGATTGTGTTCCCAAATACCTACCAAATTTTCTGAGTGGTCAAATAGAGAGGCTACGCGACATTCAACCCAACGGGGAGGACACTTACACCATACAGACGGGGAATGTCATCGGCCAGTTGATGTTCACTCCGAAAAATCTCACCGTGGCCACGCCGCAGCCGATGGATCGCTTCTGGGGTGGTTGGTTGTATGCCGGCATCGTGGCGCAAAGACAGCCGTATGACAAACGGCAGCAATCGGCAAAACAAAGAAACAAGGATGAACTGGAAACGCTAGAACTGGATGTGGGCGTGACTGGCCCCATTTCTGGTGCCGAACAGTTGCAGAGAGTGATCCATGCAGCCAGTAATTCGACCATGCCGTCTGGCTGGGGCAATCAGATCAAGGCAGAACCTGGGGTTCAGCTCAGCTACTCACACATCAAGCGATGGAAATACCCAAGCAACGACGGTCAGTCACATCTTGATTTTTCTGGCCATTATGGTGGTGCAGTAGGAACGCTGTTTGACTATGTCAACGGCGGATTTACGGTTCGTTTTGGTAGCAAATTAACCGACGAAGCACCCAATGCAATCGAGAGCCCGTCTATCGGTCAGTTCAAAGAAACCGACAATGCAGCGTACTTACTAGCACGATTGGATATAAAGGGCGTGCTTCACAATACCTTCATTGATGGCAGCCTGTTGCGGAGAGATCCACATGTATCCTATTTGAGCAGCAAGCAAATTGTTCCCCAGCTTACCTTTGGTGGTGTACTAGGGCTGAAATATAACGATGATTTAAAAAAGGATGGTGCCAGGCTGAGTTTACTGATCCATCGACGCGGATCGGAATTCCGCTCTCCTGCCGGGTCAGCGGCAATTTTCAACTTTGCCACACTGAATTTTGAATGGGATCTCTGATAGAGCTCTAAGTATCCAGAGGCATGATAAAGCGATTCTAAAATTTAAGCTCAATTAGGTTCTTAATATCAAAGAGGCGTGGGTATGCGATTATTTTCTGTTTTGTGCACTATGTGGAGCTGGTTAAAGGACTTGTTTAGTGTGCTTAAGCCATGTCGCTTTAGCGCAATAACCGTAATAGTAGTTGCATGCTTTTTGGTACTTGTTCAGCAAGGACAAGAAGCCTTGCGAGGGTTAGGTGAAACTAAAGATTTCCAAAAAAATATTATTGAACTACTCTTATTTACATTTGCAGTACCAATATTAGCCTATGCCACTTGGGGCGTAGCTCGCCAGATGCTTAGGTTTAATTTTACGGATACAACATCAAAAGACAGCTCAAGAATCATTTCCTTGAAGAGATGGATACCAAGATTACTTGGGCTACTTGTGTTCCTCTCTGTTATTGCTGCGTTGTTATTAGCTAAGTCTGCTTATGATCATACTAACAATCACGCGGCTTCTATCTTACAAATTCTAGCTTTAATCCAACTAGCCTTATGTATTTTCTTTTTTATATTTGTCTGGAAGCGTCGTAGCATCTTAAAAATTATGCCTATCGAAGAACAAAATACTGTCAAGCATTTTAGAGATTTTGATAAGGACATAAAGACTCAGATTTGGTTTCTTGCATTATTGGCCTTTGTTTGCTTTGTGGTATTCACTCTCGCACCAATACGGGCTGCACCGCACATAGGGGCAGCAACGATCATATTGCTTGCTGCTATTGCCTGGGTACCTGTTGGCAGTTTATTTGTTTACTGGGGAAGCCGTTACAATTTCCCCATTCTGACGCTCCTCCTTGTATTTGCTATTGCATTTAGCTATTACAACGATAACCATGAGATCAGAACAATAAATAGTAATACTCCTTTAGCCAAAAAAGCCTCTGTAAGTGATCACACCAAGCATTGGCTCACAACTCGCCAGGCTGAAATTTCTGCTAGTCAAAATAAATATCCGGTTTTTATTGTTGCCGCAGAAGGTGGTGGTATTAGGGCGGCATATTGGACTGCTGCTGTTCTAACCTCATTGCAAGATAAATATCCTAATTTCGCCACTCATGTCTTTGCAATAAGCGGTATATCTGGCGGAAGCCTCGGGGCAGGTATTTTTAACTTATTGGTAAAAGAACAAAAGGAGGGAAATAGTTTCAAAATGTGTCGTGATGAAGCTAATAAGGCAGCATTATTTAGTTGCTCAAGTAACATTTTGTCTAGAGACTTCCTATCACCAACCATCGCAACCATGCTTTATCCCGATCTTATTCAACGATTTTTACCCATAGGCATTAATTCATTCGATAGAGCAAAATCCCTCGAAGGCGCATGGGAAGCTAGTTGGAAAAAGAGTATTGAAAATAACCGGATGTCAGACTCATTCAATAAGTTATGGGAGTCGGATACGAAAGCTGAACTGCCTGCATTATTTTTTAATAGCACATCTGTTGAAACTGGTAAACGGTTTATATTTAGCAATCTTTCGGTTATTAGTAAAGTTGAAGGGAAGCCAGAATTTGTAGATGCGTTTGATGCTCAGAGTATTATAAAAAATGAGATTCCGTTTAGTACTGCCATCCACGGGAGCGCAAGGTTCACATATGTTAGTCCTGCAGGAACAATTCAAGATGGGAAATCCAATAAAGTATGGGGGCACATTGTTGATGGAGGATATTTTGAAAACTCTGGGGCTGCAACTGCAAGCGAAATTTTGTCAGCAGCGCTAGGTGTACTAAATGAACAAGAATTTGCTGATATCAGAAATAAGATTATTCCAATCGTAATAATGATTAGCAACGATCCGAAGAAAGCGGATCATCATTATGAAATTGAAAAGCCTTCCGTTGCCACATTCATGAACGAAGCTCTGTCCCCTTTGCGTACCTTGCTTAACACCAGAGATGCACGAGGCAGTTATTCTCAAATGGCAATAAATAAGGAAGTTGAAATTCCAAATGGCCAATATATTTTTGTCGGACTAGAAAATGGAAACGTACCTCTCCCATTAGGCTGGATGCTTTCAATAAGCGCCCGTGAAGAAATAGATAGACAGCTTAATAATGAAATGACCAGAGAGAATGGGATTGGCATCAAAGTTGGTAAATATTTAATTCCAAATTAACTAAATAATGCCTTTGATACAATCGCTAAAGCAATTGAGGTGTTAGAAAAGCGCCTGCTATTACATTCTGCTTGCATTTTCTTTTGGCCAGCTGGCGATGGACAGGTTAGCTATACCATCTCTAATTAGCTGATGAACCACCTATAGCTTTGGGGGTTCCCAGTTACCAACGTATTGTGGGTGAATCGCCCCTGAATCAGTAGACACCTTTCAGCCTAAAATTAGGGCTACAAGGAGGTGTTTATGAGCAGCAAGCGTTACCCGGAAGAATTCAGGATTGGAGCGGTGAAGCAAATCACCGAGAACCGTTACCCGATAGCAGAAGTATCAAGCAGGCTTGGCCTATAGTCGCGAATTTCTAGTTCCAGGCAGTATTTAAAGACATATACCAGAAACTAGGTTGAATACTGACTAGGCAGCATAAGCGTTCCGAAGCGGAACGGTTATGGTATCAGGAACATGTGGGTAGTGTCTCAGTTTGAATTATTCGCTCGGAGTATCCCGTCATAGTGCGCGCGCATTAATGCCGAATCAGGGAATAGCTGGGAATTTTCCCCTAACCACGTTCTATGAAAAGAGTACCCCATGGTTGATACTGTAGCTATAAAGGAACTAAAAGCTTTGCCGATAATCTTTTTTAAGCAATAGCTCTTGTATAAGTAATAGTGTTAAGTAACTGCTAATTTTTTATGTTGACTGTTAAGAATAAGGGCATTAATATAGCCATTCTTGCCGTTGACACGCAATTAATTGTGTGATAGGGAAATAGGTAGCAAAGTAGAAAGTCATAGAAATTTGCACAAAGTTTTGGGGGCAGCTTGTGCTAATAATAATTATAAATGAGCATTGGCTAAAATTTAGTTTTAGCTAGGGGTATATAAATGAACAATTTTCAAACTTGGTTTGAGGCGCAGCAGGGTAGTGGTCTTGTTGATATTAAATTTGCCGTAATGGCAGGAAAGGGTGTAACTAGCACGGCCATTAAAAACGAACTGTTGGCAGCCGAAGCTGTGATTAGTGCTGGTTATGTGAAAAAAACACCACCCTACCCAACCTCTGTTATTCCAACAGAAGTTTTGAAGGTGATTGAAGCCGCCCATTTATAAATCGATTAATTTTGTGATTGAAAGGTAAAAAGGTGCTGAAATGGCACCTTTTTTATTATTGCCATGACAAAAAAATTAGAACAAAACCATATTGAATATCATATTCAAGAAATCACAAAAACGGCAAAAAATTTGCAGGCCAAATTGATAAAAGAAAACAATTTGCAGATAAATCCCACTAAAGGAAGCGAGATAAGGCCTATTCCTATTTTTGAGCCAGATCAGTACAGCCTATTAACATTCACAAAAGAAATACTTGATACGGAAATTGATTGGCCAGAAACTGAAGCTACATTTTTACCAGCATATTTTAAAAAGTATTCTAAAGATGAAAAGCAGTCAGCAAGAATCGTAGTTTCCGCTAGCGATAATTATTGTGAAGCGAGGTTTTTAGCTGCAAAAGAATTGATGCATTGCCATACTATCGATAACGGATTGTCATCAACAAAAACTTTGGTTGAAGTAAACGAATTACTTGAAAGTTTGGCTCTTGGGGTTTTAATAGACAATCAAACCATGGCCGACCAAGTGGCATGGTGGGGAGCCGCTGAACTACTTGTGCCAGATAGTTGGATACCGATGTTAAAAAAGATACATACCGATCTATCAATCCGGTTTCCTGAAAATGATGCTGTATTGCATATTGCTCAATTATTACGGGTTCCAGTAGGGTTGGTGAAGTTTAAGTTGAAGTAGTTTAATTTTTTTATAACTTCCGCGCTTGTGCAGGAACCAGAATCGAAGAAGCGCGGACCTTACAAAAATAAGATTTCAAACTGAGGCACTACCGGCTTGTTGGTAGTGTCCCAGTTTTAAAACTCGTCCATGCGACACGCTTTCAACACGCACAGTTAAGGAGTTTAACTTGAAATCTATTCTGTGATTGATGCTTTGTGGCATCTTGCAAACAAGTACATTACGTTTCTTGCCAATCAGTACACTTTTCCATAATTTCCCGATACCACCGCGGCCTCAACTGAAAATCCTTCTTTAGCACGTTATAACGCACTGCCTTATTACGCCAGGCGTCAATGATTCTGGCCTCTGGATCCGTCAGCAGCCACATCCCCAATTGAATCACTACATGCCGTTCTTTCAATGAATAGTGCTCAAACGACTTATGTTTTGGGTGCAACTGGATTTCCGGCGTACCAATCTTGCCTGACACGTATTGCCGCAAATGAACATGCGAATAATGCATCAGCATAATCTTGCATAACTGGTGCAGCACCGCAAAGAACCCCAAGCCGTAGCGCGCTTCAACCTCACTGCAACCTTCAAGTATGCGGAGTGCCGGCAGCCATGTCTGGTAGGCCGAATTATCATAGATCACTGGCGCAGTTACTGGCGATTTGCGCAAATCGAAGTCGCACGCATGACACTGGGTGATTGATCCTGCATCAACCTGGCTAAATTTACCCATCTCGCGCCGATGAAAGGCCACCGTTGCACCGCACGAAGGGCACCGGTCATGCACCATGCAATGATGTTTGGTACACATCGTATAGAACGCCACCCGCCAGCGTTTCCTGAAATACGGCTGTTTATCCTCAACCAAACATAGCGGACAGAATTGCATCCCATGATGCTGATAACGTGCATCCGCCATATTGAGTGGCAGCAACCAATACTGGTGACCACTCCAGTGGTAGCGACGATATAACACACCTTTGTATGCTAGTAGGCTGGAGCGTTTTATCTCACGAGCACCAACGCCAGTATGCTCCGACAGCGCATGCACCAACCAATCCGGCGCTTGACGATCAATGTCCCTGAACCACATTTCTTGGCCTTTCCCCAGAGAAAGGCGGCAGAACGTTTGCAGCTTCATGTCATGGCCATGAGCAATGCGCACAAGCCAACTGGATAGCAGCTCATCAGGGAGCAGTTTGGGGTGATACAACCAAAGCTGTGAAGCGTTGGTCATGTCAGGCTGATGGTGGTGCCACCTTACGCTTGGATGGCATCGTCCATTTGATGCCCTCCAAAATCTCTATCGTTATCTGCTCTGTTCGCTTCTTGATCGCCAATACGGCTGCTCGCTTCAACACTTCATGTATTTCGCCTAAGATACCCTCGCTCATCCATAGCACCTTCTGTGCAATGATCACCGTACTGCGCAGACCTGAAGGTTTTTTCAACGGAAGCTTTCGCTCAAAACTGTTGAGTAAATCCCCATATTCATCAACTAGCTCCCATTTCGGCAAAAATTCTGGCTCAAAGCGGTTGGATAACTGCGGATCGGTATTGAATGTGTTGAATGCCTCTTCAACACCGGCGCACACGATACTAATCTTCAGATCATTCCCAAGCCCTTTTAATCCGTTGCGAAATTCCTGCTGCTTGACCTGTCCACCTGCCATGATTTGTTGAATTTCATCCACCAAGAGCACTTTTAGCTGGATATTTTTTAGTACATCCTCTACCTCACGCTCTTTATCCGCATCACGTGCACGAATAGCGTAAGGTTGCCCGATAGCCCGCAGAATCAGGTCGTAAAAATGATTTATGTCCGGCTTCTTTGGTGCCTGAACAAACAAAACCGGGATGATGGAGTAATCACCCTCTGGATTAGGGTTATGCGGATGCTTTTCCGCAAAATGGTGCAGGATATTTGTCTTGCCATTGTTGCTTGCCCCCACGATCAACATGTTAGGCATCCGGTGAATGCGCGGATATGCAAGCAACTCCTCCAGCCGCGCTAATATCTGCTTGGCGCGCGGATATAGAATCCAAGTACCGGCCTGAATTGCGTAGATACGGTCTTTGTCAGGCAGATCGATTTGCTTGAGCGCTTCCTTGCCTAGATGCGGATAAGAACTGTCCATATTATTCCTCATCCTCGAAATACGAAGTTCTGTTGGGGTCGTATCCTGGAATTACTGGCGGCATGGCAGGGGCCTCGGTTTTAGTTACCTTTGGCAAATCTTTCTCACGTTTTTGGCGTACCTTGGCATGTTCCCGCTTACGCTGATCATTGCGGCGGGCAACCTTGGTTTTTAGCGCCGAATCGCTCTGTAAAGCTTGTTGCTTATTTGCATATTCGAAGATGACTCGCTCATTAATATCCTTCACTCCTGCATCCATAGCCCTTTTGTGTGCGTCCCTAAATTCCCATAGGCTGATCGGTGGCAGGCTTCTATTACGATATGGGATAACAAAATAACGTTTTGAGTTGGGGTCAAAAAAATACAGCCGACTGATGTCGTGCGGGTCGCGCCGGAACTTAAACAACCTTTTCAGCTTTGGATTCTTTGAATCAGGAGCATTTACCCAAGGCCGCAGAACATCGGCAAAATAATACACATCGTCGATGACAACACCATAACTCTGCACCGTGCGCTCGATGAAAGGCATGAAGTCGATTCTGACTTTTTCTTCATCCAAACGACGGGCCGGCAGCCCACGTGGCAACCTGCCATCCCCGCCTAACAACCCCTTGCGGTAACGATCTATCGGCGATTCCCCATTGATGCCTTCATGTGGCGAACGGTGATACTTGGCGATGAATAAGACCAACCACCTCTCCAGCTCATGCAACGTCATCGTTGCACGATCTTCTGAATCGTATTCACCACGTTTTTTTGGATTGGAAAATGTTGCGCCTTCGAGCCTTTTCAGCTTTTCGGATGCAGTGCCCATGTAACGTTCGATATGACCGCCATAGTTTGGCGTCTTGACGGGCCTGAACTGAGGATCGATGTTGTACTCCAGACATGCGTCCTTAATCATGTTGCCACGGAACTCACGAGCATTATCCATGTGCAATATGCCCATCACCCCCCAGCACGGCCATTCCACATCGGGTAGCCCTATATCTTCGGTGAGCCACTTTTCTTTCGGAAGGATGGAGTGAGACAGGCACATTCCGGCTGACATAGCAGAAGGTGCTTCCAGCGACAGATGCATACCCGTGATCATGCGGCTGTAGACATCAATGTTGAATGTCACCCATGGGCGACCTATCGAGCGCCGACTCACGTCATGCACAATCATCAGCGGTAGCGGCGTATGGTCGATTTGCGTCAAGGCAAGCGGCCAGCCGGCGTTTGGCACAGATCCCTCATTAGGATCGAATAGTTGCCGCGCTGCGCGTTTTCCTTCACGTCTTTCAAAGCGCTCTCTTGCAGATTTCCAATCGATTCTATTTTTGACTGTTTGCCAATGCGGCTTGGGTAAATTGGCATTTACACAGAGCCGGCGTATCTCTTCTACCGTCGCTTCGATACTTGGCTTCTGCTCGGTCAGATAAAAATTCTCCAGTGTGTCAGCAATGATTGCTTCAACTTCCTTGCTGATTCTGCCCTTACCTTTGCCACCTCCGCGTTTGGTCGGAAGTAGCGATGACAGTAATCCACTGCTTTTATAGATATTGCGAAACCGGTATAGCGTCGGCACGCTATAACCCGTTTCTTGCGAAATACGGTCAACCAGACCGGATCCGCGCTCTTGTACAACCAGCATCGGAACAATAGCTTTTAATTTAAGCTTCGCTTCTTCCCAGTCCTCTTCAGAAACATCCAAAAGATCGATATCCTTCCGCTCATCTTTTTTATGTTTATCCTGCGTTACGAACCATTGAGATAGATGTTTTATCTCCAGCACCTCGGTGTTTTTTGAGCTGGTGTTTCTAGCTAACACCTTGGTGAGATCGATGGGCTTCAATACTACGTATTCCTGCCCGTTGTAATTAACCAACTCACCCTTGGAAAGGTTTAACAGCGGAGAGGATGGTTGTGTCATGAGATCACCTCTTTCGATAGTGACAGCTTGTTTTTTATGCCCAAAGGTTTTTGCAGATTGGTGACGATGCATTTGGTGGCGACCAGATGCCAGATGGCAGGGGATATCCGTAGCGTTCTATCATCGGTGGAGCACAGCTTATTTAGCAACGATTCGACCGTTACCGGGCTACGGGCATTCTGCAAATAACTGATGACTTCATGTTGTAGGGCAATGTCAGGGTCTGAACTGTGGTATTCACGCAGAAATTTGAGGTTGTCGAGGTAGGGGGTGCGAATCTCTTTTTGCGTAAAAATGCGCCACTCCCAACCGTGTTCTTCAGCATAACGTGCGGCTGCCTCGAACTTTGGTTTGTATTTGGCCCTATGTTTTTTCAGGTGATCGGTATGCTTTACTTCGCCTAGGACTGGGTGCGGTGTTTCGCCTGTTGGCGAAGGAAGATAATGAATGAGAATATCGGGGACGTAGGATCGTCTTGATTTTCCATTAATGCGGAATGAAATCTTGACTGGCTGTTCCTCAAAGCGCTCAACTGTATCGTCAAACTCAAGTAGTATCATCAAATCGCGCTCAAGCAGCGACTCGCAGCCGAGTGACCGCCCGTTCTTTTGGCTGGAAAAAACTCCAGTCGAGGACATGTAATTTTTTGGAATTTTTCTAACAGGCATACCCCATGCTAGCACAGCAAAATAGCACTTCAAGTGGCAAGTTGTATCTATTATCAATAACTTATAGAAACGTAAAATTACTCTCATCAACTCATAGAATTTCCCTTGTTTACTTATGTAGTATTTTTATAAATCTGAGCGGAGTTTTCTTAACCACTTGTGATGGCTCACAGTAATTTAATGAACTAATATTTGCAGAGCAGGTCAACAACGTCGATCATTTTCGACAGTTTGACCCGCTTCGATTTGATGTATTATCAAAATGCGTGGAGTTCCCGCATCGATATTTTTGCCCAAGGAGACCATTATGAAAATTCGCAATCTTGTTGCCCTGACCGCCGCCCTGTCCATTTCCACCGCTGCCTTTGCCGCAGATAACGGTGAAGCCCTGTTCAAGAAAAACAACTGCGGCATGTGTCATACCCCTGCCAGCAAGGCGGTAGGGCCTGCCCTGTCGGATATTGCCGCCAAGTACAAGGGCGATAAGGGCGCGCAAGCCACGCTGGAGGCCAAGGTGCGCAGCGGCGGCAAGGGCTCGTTCGGCGCCATGCCTATGCCGCCCACCGCAAGTACGGTCAGCGATGGCGACATCAAGACTATGGTGGCGTGGGTTCTGAGCCGGAAATAAGCTTCTGTCGATCGCATAAAGAAGCCGGCGTGAGCCGGCTTCTTTCGTGGGTGGCACGATTCTTCGCGTCCTGATCTATTCGTGTACTGGGCACAAGGGCGCGATAAATCTCGCCCCTACCAGCCGTTCAGGCATGGCCGAACTGCTATAATCCGCGCCAAATTTTCCCGCAGTCCTCCATGAATATCCTTTACGAAGAAGATGGCAGTTTCAAGGTCGGCAGCATCATGACCGACAATATTACCTCGCTCCAGGTTGAAAGCGTGTCCGGCAAGCGCAGCAAGGTCAAGGCGGCCAATGTGATGCTGCGCTTCAGCCAGCCTGCCCTGGGCGAATTCATGGCGCAGGCGGAGTCTCTCGCCGCAGGCATCGAGGTGGATTTTCTTTGGGAGTGCTGCCCGCCGGACGAGTTTGGTTCGGAGCAAATCGCTGCCGAATATTTTGGCCATACGCCGAGTTCATTGGAAGCGGCTGCCGCATTGATACGCCTGCATGGCGCACCGATCTATTTTCACAAGAAAGGCAAGGGCCGCTACTGCGCCGCGCCGCCCGATGTGCTCAAGGCCGCGCTGGCCGGAGCCGAGCGCAAGCGGCAACAACTGGCGTTGCAGGCGCGCTACACCGAACAACTGAGCAGGTTTGAATTACCCGCAGAGTTTGCCGAACATCTCATGCAATTGCTCTACAAGCCGGATCGCAACACCCTCGAAGTCAAGGCGCTGGAAGCGGCCTGCGCCGCGACGCATTTGTCCGCCGCGCATCTGCTGCAGCGTTGCGGCGCGTTGCCCTCCACGCACGATTACCATTTGCAGAAATTCCTGTTCGAGCATTTCCCCAAAGGCACCGGCTTTCCGCCCGTCGAGTTGAGCGCATGGGACGAATTACCGCTGGCCGGTGTGAACGCTTTCAGCATCGACGATGCGACCACCACGGAAATCGACGATGCGTTTTCGGTAGAAAAATTGGCCAACGGCAACTGGCGCATCGGCGTGCATATTGCCGCGCCCACCTTGGGAATGCCGCGCGATTCGGAGGGCGACAGGATCGCCGCCACCCGGCTGTCCACGGTGTATATGCCGGGGCAGAAAATTACCATGCTGCCGGACAGCGTGGTGCAGGCTTTCACGCTGTGCGCGGATCGCGTCAGCCCGGCGCTGTCGATGTATAACGAAATTGACGGCACAACGCTGGAAATACTCGGTCACGAGAGCCGCGTGGAGCGCATCCACATCGCGGCGAATCTGCGCCATGACACGCTGGAACCGCTGTTCAACGAAGAGACGCTGGCGGCAGGCAAACTCGATTACCCCTATGCCAACGAACTGACGCTGTTGTGGAATCTGGCGCAAAAACTCGAAGCAGCACGCGGAAAATCTGCCGACAACAGCACGCAGCAAGTGGATTACAACTTTCATATCGAGAATGACCGCGTCAGCATCACCAACCGTCGGCGCGGCTCGCCGATCGACAAGGTGGTTTCCGAACTGATGATCCTGGTCAACAGCGAATGGGGCAGGCATCTTGCCGAACACGGCTTTGTTGGCATCTACCGCACGCAGCAGAACGGCAAGGTGAAGATGAGCACGATAGCCGCGCCGCATCAGGGTCTGGGCGTGGCGCAATACATGTGGTCGAGTTCGCCGCTGCGCCGTTACGTGGACATGGTGAACCAGCGCCAGATCATCGCGATGCTGCGCGCCGGCGCGCCGGCCTACGAGAAAAACGACACCGCGCTGTACGCCGCGATGCGCGATTTCGATACCATGTATACCATCTACAACGACTTCCAGAAAAATATGGAACGCTACTGGTGCTTGAGGTGGCTGTTGCAGGAGCAGGCTGGGTTGGTTGACAACACCTCTCTTCCACAAACACCCTCTCCTCAATCCTCCCCCGCAAGCGGGGGAGGAGGCGAACGAGAAGAGCAATCTTTAATTCCCGAATCGCTGCGCGAATTTGTTGTTACGGCCATCGTGCTGCGCGAAAATCTGGTGAAGGTCGACGGCATCCCGCTGATATTCCGTGCGCCGTCGCTGCCGGAATTGCCCGCCAATACCCGCGTGCAACTGGCCATTGGCGAAATTGATTTGCTTGATCTGGATGTGCGCACGCGCTTTGTCGCGACGGTGGAGGAGGCGACGGCTTGATGGCTATGCTGAATATGCGTTTATTCGGCGCGACGACCTTGACTGCCTCGATGGCCTTTTCGGTCGCGCTGCACGCTTTCGCCCTGTTCGGCGTCGCGCTGGTGCTGCCTGAGCCGCATAAGGCATCGGACATCATGCAGCCGCTGCAAGTGGTGCTGGTCAACAGCAAATCGAAATCCAGGCCGTCGAAGGCCGACGCATTGGCGCAGGCCAATCTGGATGGCGGCGGCAACACCGAAGAAGACCGGCGCGCCAAAACCCCGCTCCCCACCATACGCGATGACAAGCAGTTCACTCCCGAGCAGATGACCAAGCGTGTTGCGCAGCTCGAGGAGGAATCCAAGCAGGTAATGACGCGGCTCAAAAGCGATTACAAATTGACGCAGCCGGAAGTTAAAAAACAGCAGAGCAACGATGCCAGCAGCGGTGATGACTTGGTGCAAAAATCCCTGGAGATCGCGCGTCTCGAAGCGCAAATCAGCAAAAATTTTGACGAGTACCAGAAGCTGCCGCGCCGCAAACATATTGGCGCACGCACCAAGGAATACCGTTTTGCGCAGTACATCGAAGACTGGCGCATCAAGGTGGAGCGCATCGGCAACCTGAATTACCCGCAGGAGGCGCGCCGCCAGCAACTCTACGGAAGTTTGCAGCTCAGCGTCTCGATACGCGCCGATGGCAGCGTGGAAAACGTCGAAGTCAGCCGCTCTTCCGGGCATCGCCTGCTCGATGCGGCGGCGGTGCGTATCGTCAAACTGGCCGCGCCTTACGCCCCGCTGCCGCCGGACATCACCAAGGATGTCGACATTCTGGACATCACGCGCACCTGGACGTTTACCTCGTCGGACCGGCTGGAAGGCGAATAACCTGTCTCAAGCGTTTATGCATAAACGGCAATAAAGCCGGATTTTGATTGCACGTTATACGCGGAACCTCTCCACCGCCCCGCGCACCTGCGCCGCCTTTTGTTCCAGTTCAGTCGCAAGATCCAACAGGCTGCGCGCCGCACCGGAGTTTTCTTCGGACATCTGCGCAACCTGTTCGGTGCGTTTCGCCAAATCGGTTGCTGCGGCGTTTTGCTCGGCAAGCGCACCGGAAATATCGTCGATTGCCCCCGACATTTCGCCAAAGTTTTGCTGAATGCCGGCAATGGCGTTCTGTGCGATTTCTGCATCACGCACCCCTTGGCGCGTGGTATTCACCACCTTTTCCATGCCGCCCAGCGCATGGCTGGCCACGTCGCCTATCTGTGCGGACATCTGGTTGATTTCCGCGGTGGCATTGGCCGTGCGTTCGGCCAGCTTGCGCACCTCGTCCGCCACCACCGCAAAACCGCGCCCCTGTTCGCCGGCACGTGCCGCTTCGATTGCCGCATTGAGCGCCAGCAGGTTGGTTTGATCGGCAATTTCCTTGATGACTTTTACCACCTCGCTGATGCGCGAGGCGTCTCCCCCCAACCGGGAGACTTCGGCCGATGCCGTTTCGATCTGTTGCGCAACCTCCATCAGTCCGGCCACCGTTTTATTGATTACTTGCGCCCCTTGCTCGGAGTTTGCGCGCGAATGGTCGGCGATTTGTTTGGCGTTGCTCCCCTGATCACTGATATGGGCGGAAGAGACGCTCATTTCCTCAATCGCTGCGGCCATGCCGCTCACCGCATCCGATTCATGGTTTACGTTCTCCGTGATCTGCCGCGCCGCTGCCGCCAATTGTTCCGCCATGTCGCCGACCTGGTCGGCCTGCGTTTTTACCGTGGCGATCATGTCGCGCAGGTGTGATTGCATATCCTGGGCATTGGCCAGCAGGCTGCCTTCT
The DNA here is from genome assembly GCA_028714075.1 of Gallionella sp. Taxonomy (GTDB): domain Bacteria; phylum Pseudomonadota; class Gammaproteobacteria; order Burkholderiales; family Gallionellaceae; genus Gallionella. Next base: position 120,373 of record JAQTMZ010000002.1, on the reverse strand, counting down.
GCCGCACGGGCCGGTTGTGCCGAAAAGTCGCCTGCCGCCATCACGCCGATGGCCTGTGCAACCTCTGCTGGATCGCCGCCCAACTGGCGCATCAGGCTCCTGGTCAGGAACAGGGCAAATGCTGCGGCGCACACGACGGCAATGATTCCCATGATCAGCGCGATGCGCAGCGTGGATTGCTGAAGCGCCCCAAATTGGCCGGATGCCACGCTGAGTTCACGCCCGGTGATTTCATCCAGTTTGGCTGCCGCCGCGGCAATGGGTTTGTCGGCGCCCTTGATGCCCTTGTCCTGGTCGGCGATGGATGCGCCATCATCCTTGAGCTTCTTGAGTTGATCGAGGGCGACAAGATAAGCGCCCACCGCATTCCTGATCTCGTTCAACTGACTCTGCGCTTCGGCTTCGATTTCCCCGGCTTTCTGGTACTTGTCGACCGCACCCAGCAGTTTGCCCATATCGTCGCGAAACTTTGCTTCATAGTCACCGCCGCGCAATATATAGTTTTTGAAATGGTGCACGCCATCGCCAAGGTAGCGATAGATCTCCATATTGGCATCCTGCCAGACAAATACCTGTTGCTCGATCTTGCGCCACTTGCCATTCATTTCGTTCAGGTAAAACTGCGTGACCGCAGCCATCCCCACCATCAATGCCACGATCAGACCAAATGACAGGCGCAGCTTGGTGCTGACTTTCAGATTATGCAACCGATTTCCCATAGCCCTCATAACTTCTCCCTTATGACGTTTTCTGACCCGGTATTTTCCGGAAAAATTTTAGACCGCGATTAAACCAGCAGCCCTTATAATTGAAAAACGTAAACAGAGCTATTTTCTTGATTCTTATCCATGACCGACAAATACGCCGTCATCGGCAACCCCATCGCCCACAGCAAATCGCCGCTGATCCACAAAATGTTCGCCGAACAGACCGGGCAGGACATCAGCTACGAGGCGGTTCTCGCGCCGCCGGACGGCTTCATCGCGACCGTTAAGCGGTTACGCAAGGAGGGCTACAAGGGTTGCAACGTCACCGTGCCATTCAAGCAAGAGGCTACCGATCTTGCCTCCTATCTTACGCCCGAGGTACTGGAAGCAAATTCGGCAAACACGCTTACGTTTAAGGACGGAGCCATTGTTGCCAACAATACGGATGGGGCAGGTTTGGTGCGCGACATCGAATGCAACTTCGGTATTCCATTGCAAGGCAAGCGGGTACTGCTGATGGGAGCGGGCGGTGCGGCCCGGGGAGTCCTGATACCGCTGGTATTCGCAAAGGTTCAGCGCATGGCCATTGCAAACCGCACGCTTGAACGGGCGCAAGAGATGCTTGTGCATGGCCAGCGGTTCTATGAAGACCGGCCCGGTATGGAAATAGCCGCAAAGGTTTATTCGGAACTGGGCGATGAGCGATTTGATGTCATCATCAACGCCACTTCCACCGGGCTGACCGATGAAATGCTGCCGCTTCCCGACACCATCTTTGCTCCTGGTGCGCTGGCTTATGACATGATGTACGGGCGCGAGACGCCGTTTATGAAGTTTGCCCGCGAACAGGGTGTTGCCAAAGTGTCGGACGGTTTGGGTATGCTGGTCGAACAGGCCGCCGAAGCATTTTATATCTGGCGCGGTGTGCGCCCGGACACCGCGCCGGTCATCGCCGCATTGCGAAAACAATGACCCCAAAAAATCAGTTAGCCGCAGAGTTCACAGAGAAAAACAATTGGTTGCCGGAAATAGTTACTTTACCCATCAAGTGAGCCTGAAATGCTTCTCGCAGGCAATCCGCATGGCGGCTGCGCGCAAAAATATGAGGGATACGCTTTATCTCTGTGATCCCTGTGGCTTGAATTGCGGTTTTTAGAACAATGACAAAACTTTGGGGCCTGTTGTGGCGCGGCATGGCGATCTGCTTCGCCGTGCTGCTGCTTTATCAACTGTGGATTTTCGCGCATATCTGCTGGTGGGTGAAATTCAACCCGTCCACCAGCGCGTTCATGGAAAGCCGTTTATCCACCATGCAGGACAAGAATCCGGATGCCGAACTTCAGCATCAGTGGGTTCCCTACGCGAAGATTTCCAACCATCTCAAACGTGCGCTGATCGCGTCGGAGGACGCGAAGTTTGTCGATCATGAAGGTTTTGACTGGGCTGGTATCCAGAAGGCTTACGAGAAAAACCTGAAGAAGGGCAAGATCGTTGCAGGCGGCTCCACCATCAGCCAGCAACTCGCCAAGAACCTGTTTCTTTCCACCAAGCGCACGCCGTGGCGCAAGGGTGAGGAAGCCATCATCACCGTGATGCTGGAAGCGGTGATGGACAAGCGGCGCATTTTCGAGATATATCTCAACGTGATCGAATGGGGCAACGGCGTGTTCGGCGCGGAAGCCGCCGCGCGCCACTACTACCGCACCAGCGCGGCCAGCCTTAACGCTGAACAAGCGGCCAGGCTCGCCGCGATGGTACCCAATCCGCGCTACTATGATACGCACCGCGAAGCGCGCGGCCTGCTGCGCAAAACCGGCATCATTCTCGGACGCATGAACGACGCGGAAATACCGTAGGTGCATGTGGTGCCATCGGGTGCTGCAGGGCGCGCCGTGCCCCTGCTAATATGGATATAATACGAAAAATTTCTATGAGGGGCGATTCGCAGTCACATGGAACAAAAAGGCAGGGATAGTCAACCATCAACGGCTAACGTGAGCGTTGATGCCGTGCGGCAAGCAGACCGCGTGGCGGATGATCGCCTGACCGAAAATCGTATGGCCGGACAGGGCAATAATCAAAGCACGATGTGCCGTGCGAGTACCCCCCCTGCGCCCCACCGCTTCCCGTTGTTGCGCCGCCTCTCGATCACCAGCCTGCTGGCGATGCTTGTTACCGCCGCTCTTCTGATATTTCTGTACCAGCGCGACCAACTTGCCGAGCATGAGGGAATTGCCGCACAGGAGAACGAAAGAACCGCGATTCACCTCATCCATCTACTGGACGAACAGCTCAGTACCTTTGTTGTCGCCACCGAAGGACTCGATGTGCGTGCCTTGCAGGCAAATCCGAACGTCAATTTATTTGCCGATACCCTAGACACAGTTCGCGAACATCATGTTCTCAAGTTGAAGATATTTAATCGGGTGGGGGCAACCATTTTTTCGACAGTTAAGGAGGAGATCGGCGGAGCCTCCAAGCACCCAAAATTACTGGTGAAAGCGCTACTTGGCAAAACAGTGCATCAGATGGAATTCCGCGATACGTTCCTTAGTTCAGCAGGTGAACTGCATGACCGTTATATTGCCATTACGTATATGCCGCTGATGTATGCGGGGAAATATATTGGAGTTATCGAGGTTTATGCAGATGCTACACCGATCATCGAACGCATCCACGCTAAAGTTATCCAGCTTGCTCTGGTGGTGTTTGGCGTTTTTGCGGCACTGTATATAGCGCTGTTTTTCTTTGCTCGCAGAGCCGATCTGGCGCTTGCCAACGATACCCGAAAATTGGCGGATAGCGAAGGGCGGCTGCGGGCGACGATCAATTCGGCTTTGGATGGTGTAATCGGCATCGATGCGTCCGGCAAACTGATCGAGTTCAACCACGCTGCGGAAACTATTTTCGGCTGGCGAAAAGAGGAGGTCATCGGGCTTCCGATGGCCGAGTTGCTGATCCCGGAGCGTTACCGCAGGGCCCACCATGATGGGCTTGCCAGATTCGTGGACACCGGCGAGGCGCGGATACTGAACAGCCGCATCGAAATTTCGGCGCTGCGGCGCGATGGCTCGGAGTTCCCGATTGAATTGTCGATCACGGCTATCCCAGATGGCGACAGTAAACTTTTTACGGCCTACATTCGCGATATTACCGAGCGCAAGCAGACAGAGATGAAGGCCGATGCTTTAATCAAACGCAACCAGGTGTTGATGCAGAATGCACCGGACGGTATTCATATACTAGATGAGAAGGGTAATTTCATAGAAACCAATGATGCGTTTTGCCGCCATTTGGGCTATACGCAGGCGGAAATATTGCAGTTGAGCGTGTTTGACGTTGATGCAAAATTGACTAAGGATGTGTTGCAAGCAAATATCGAAAAGTTGCTGGATGGCCGTGCCGTATTTGAAACGCTACATCGGCGCAAGGATGGTACTTTGATGGATGTCGAAGTGAGTGTATCCGGCGTTGAACTGGATGGGCAGAGGTGTCTTTTTGCCTTAAGCCGGGATATCACCGAGCGCAAAAAAACCGAAATGGAGTTGCGTATCGCAGCGAAGGCGTTCGAGACGCATGAGGGCATGTTCATCACCGGTGCCGACGACATAATCCAGCGGGTCAACCGCGCCTTCACCGAGGTATCCGGCTACAGTGCCGAGGATGCGGTGGGGCAGCGGTCTTCGATGCTTAAATCCGGGAAGCACGATGCGGGGTTCTACCAGTCTATCCGTGAAATGCTGGAACGCGACGGTTATTGGCAGGGCGAGATATGGGGGCGGCGCAAAAACGGCGAAACCTACCCGGGGTGGCAGATCATTACCGCCGTACCCGGTTCGGACGGGCAGGTTACCCACTACATCTCATCTTTCTACGATACTTCGAAGCGCAAGGAAGCAGAAGAACAGATCAGTAACCTGGCCTTCTACGATCCGCTTACCCGATTGCCCAACCGGAGGCTGTTGATCGACCGGCTGAAGCAGGCCCTGGCGACCAATGCCCGCAACAAGCGGCAAGGCGCATTGCTGTTCATCGATCTCGACAACTTCAAAAATCTCAACGACACCCAGGGGCACGACACCGGCGATCTGTTGCTGGTCGAAGCGGCTACCCGGCTGCAAGCCTGCGTCCGGCAGGGTGACACCACCGCGCGGCTGGGCGGGGATGAATTCGTTGTGCTGCTCGAGGATCTGGATGAGGACGAGCCGACTGCCGCAGCCCAGGCCGAGGCGGTGGGAGAAAAGATACGCTCGACCCTGGGGCAGACCTACCTTCTCAATGGGTGCGAGTATCACAGCACGGCCAGTATCGGTGCCACGCTGCTGCGCGGGCCGGTGGTGACGGCGGAAGAAATGCTCCGGCGGGCGGATGTCAGTCTGTACCAGGCCAAGGCGGGCGGGCGCAACACCATGCGTTTTTTCGATCCCGCCTTGTAGGCGCTGGTCATGGCACGCGTCGCGATGGAAAGCGACCTGCGCCGCGCCGTTTCCGAACAGGAGCAATTCCTGCTTTACTATCAGGCGCAAATCGATTCGTCTGGCCACTTGATCGGCGCCGAAGCCCTGGTGCGCTGGCAGCATCCCGAGCGCGGCATGGTGTCTCCGGCCGAATTTATCCCACTTGCCGAGGAGACCGGCCTGATCCTGCCCCTCGGCCACTGGGTGCTTACCACCGCCTGCCAGCAACTGGCAACCTGGGCGGCGCATCCTGAAACGGCTCACTTGACGGTGGCGGTGAATGTCAGCGCACGACAATTCAGTCTGCCGAACTTCGTTGAGGAAGTGCTGGCATTGGTCGATTACTTCGGAGTGAACACCGCAAATCTAAAGCTGGAAATCACCGAAAGCATGTTGCTGGATAATGTGGATGACATCATCGCCAAAATGATCGCACTGAAAGCCAGAGGTATAAACTTTTCTCTGGATGATTTCGGTACCGGCTATTCCTCGCTTTCCTACCTGAAGCGCCTGCCTTTGTACCAGTTGAAAATCGACCAGTCCTTCGTGCGCGATGTGCTCACCGACCCCAACGATGCCGCCATCGCCAAAACCATCGTCGCGCTTTCCCAGAGCATGGGTCTGGCGGTTATCGCCGAGGGGGTGGAGACCGAAGGGCAACGCGACTTCCTTGCCTTGCAGGGCTGTCATAACTATCAGGGCTATTTCTTCAGCCGCCCGCTGCCGATTGAACAATTCGAGGCATTCGTCAGTTCGATGCATTCGACAAATGAAACAAGGCTGCGGCATTAACTCTCGATAATCTGCGGTAAGGGTACGAAACTTTTGCTCGGGCAACCGCACGGCGCACCGTGCTCCGGCAAAAATTTGCCGCACAGCGGCACGGCAAATTCTTTACAATAGCGCGCGATTCATAAAGTGCGTGCCATGGCCAATATTAATAAGGAAAATCATTACACCGAAAATGTGCAGGATCACCTCAAGCAGGTGGAATCGCTGCTGCACAAGCACGCGTTGGTGGAGGATGTAGCGCATAAACAGGAACTCCCACGCGAAGACCGCCATACGCTGGTTGATACCCTGCTGCACAAACAGCATCTCGCCGAGTTGCACAGCAAGCTGGACAGCCTGCATCCTGCGGATATTGCCTACATTCTGGAAGCCTTGCCCATCGAGCAGCGTTTGCTGGTATGGGATTTGGTCAAGTCGGAGCGTGACGGCGAAATTCTGATCGAAGTTTCCGATGCGGTGCGCGAGTCGCTGATTGCGACCATGAGCCGCGACGAATTGCGCGAGGCTGCGGAACAACTCGACACCGACGAGATTGCCGACCTCGCGCCCGATTTGCCGCAAAATGTGATGCGCGACGTGTTCAAGTCGCTGTCCATCGAAGAGCGCGAACAATTGCGTGCGGCGATGTCATACTCGGAAAATTCGGTCGGCGCGCTGATGGATTTCGGCATGATCCAGGTTCGCGAGGATGTCACGCTGGAAGCGGTATCACGCTATCTGCGCCGCTTCGACGAACTGCCCGACCATACCGATCAGGTATTCGTGGTGGATCGGGACGACCACTTCAAAGGTGTGCTGCCGATCAACCTCATCGTGGTCAACGAACCGGAAGTAATCGTCGGCAGCCTGATGTTGACCGACACCATACAGCTGCATCCCGAGGAAAAGGCGGAGCAGGCCGCCCAGGCGTTTGAGCGCTACGATCTGGTTTCCGCGCCGGTGATCGATGAGGACGGCAAGCTGGTCGGACGGGTGACGGTGAATGTGGTGCTGGACTTCATCCGCGACGAATCGGAAAGCGACGTACTGAACCTGGCCGGCTTGCGCGAAGAGGAAGATATTTTTGCGTCGGTATGGAAGAGCGCACAGAACCGCTGGGCGTGGCTGGCGCTGAACCTGTGTACCGCATTCTTCGCCTCGCGCGTGATCGGAAACTTTGAAGGCACGATAGAAAAATTTGTCGCGCTGGCCACGCTCATGCCTATTGTCGCGGGTATTGCCGGCAACTCGGCGAACCAGACCACCACCATCGCCATCCGTTCGCTGGCACTGGGGCAAATCACGCAGGACAATGCGCGCAGGCTGATGCTCAAGGAATTGGCGATCGGCGGATTTAATGGCATGTTGTGGGGCGGCATTGCCGGATTGTTCGCCTACTTCCTGTACCACAGCGTAGCGCTCGGCATCGTGATGACCAGCGCGATGTTGCTCAACCTGCTGGTAGGCGCGACCGTCGGCATGGCCATTCCGCTGGTCATGCAAAAACTGGGGCGCGACCCGGCCATCGGCTCCAGCGTGATGATCACCGCCATTACCGACAGTGGCGGTTTTTTCATCTTCCTGGGGTTGGCGACAATTTTCCTGGTTTAATTCCGTTTCCAGTTCAAACGTGAATCCAAAATGTGGTCGCAGCGCGCTTCTGGATTTGCAGGTTGTTCCACAACCCCTCCAACTGACTGATTTCAGGTTGAAGCTAGCTGAACTAATGGCGAGCAAACACCCTCCCGCACTGAAATGCGGGCGAGGTAAGCCGGGGTAATTTTTTGGACAACAACGCCGCTACATGAGCGACTCACAGTCGCGATTTGCAGCAGGGCGTAACCCCGCAAGGCACGAGCGGCCTAATGGACGATCCGGGGTAAGAGCTTCGTTTCAGAAAACCAAAAAAGGGCGGAAAAGCGGCCGCCCGTGGTAAGGCAAAATTACGCGCCCAAAATACCCTTTGGTTTGGCTGCTGCTTTTTTCGCTGCTGGCTTTTTGGCTACTGCTTTTTTGGCTGCCGGTTTGGCCGCTGCTTTTTTCGCTGCTGGCTTTTTGGCTACTGCTTTTTTGGCTGCCGGTTTGGCCGCTGCTTTTTTCGCTGCTGGCTTTTTGGCTACTGCTTTTTTGACTGCCGGTTTGGCCGCTGCTTTTTTCGCTGCCGGCTTTTTGGCTACAACTTTTTTCGCTGCCGGCTTTTTGGCTACTGCTTTTTTTGCTACCGGTTTTTTCGCTACAACTTTTTTGGCTGCCGGTTTTTTTGCTACTGCTTTTTTCGCTACGGGCTTTTTTGCTGCCGGTTTTTTTGCTGCGGGTGTTTTTGATGTTGCCATTTTCATTCTCCATAAAAATTTAGAACATTCATGCGACTCATTGCACACCCAAACGCCCTGTCTTTTATAGCGAAAGACGCTTGCGGTATCGGTACTGTATCCATGTTTAAAAAAACGTGCAACAAATTTCGCAAAAATATTTTGCGGAATTTACAACACTCACTAAATCAGTTTTTCTCCCGCGTATAGCTGCTGCACCGTCTCGCGCTCGCGAGCCAAATGCACGGTATTGCCATCCACCACCACCTCGGCGGCGCGCGGGCGGGTATTGTAATTGGAGCTCATGCTCATCCCATACGCGCCGGCGGAAAGCACAGCCAGCAAGGCTTGTGGAGCGATTGCCAGGTTGCGCGCATGGCCGATAAAGTCGCCCGTTTCGCAGATCGGCCCGACTATTTCATAAAGCAAAGATTGCCTTTCACGTTCGCTCCCTCCCCCGCAAGCGGGGGAGGGTTGGGGAGAGGGTTGGCGACATACCGGCAAAATTTCATGGAACGCATCGTACAAAGCCGGGCGCATCAGGTCGTTCATCGCCGCATCGACGATAGCAAAATTCTTCTCTTCCCCATGCTTGAGATACTCCACGCGCGTCAGCAATACGCCCGCATTGCCAGCCAGCACGCGCCCCGGTTCGAGGATCAGCTTCTCGCTGCGCCCGCGCAGCGCGCCCAGCAACGCAGCCACATAATCGGCAATCGCCGGCGGCGTTTCATCGTGGTAGCGGATACCCAGGCCGCCGCCCAGATCGATATGCTCCAGTCGAATGCCTTCACCGGCCAGCGTATCCACCAGCGCCAATATTTTTTCCGTTGCTGCAATGAACGGACTCGTTTCGGTGAGTTGCGAGCCGATATGGCAATCTATCCCGGTAAGGCGCAGATGCGGCAGATCGCGCGCCTTGCGGTACAGCGCAATCGCTTCGTCATAGGCCACGCCGAATTTGTTCTGCTTCAGGCCGGTCGAAATATACGGATGGGTTTTGGCATCCACGTCGGGGTTCACGCGCAGGCTGACCGGCGCGATTTTGCCCATGCTTCCGGCTACTTCGTTGAGGCGCTCCAGTTCGGCGGCCGACTCGACGTTGAAGCACAGAATGCCCGCATCCAGCGCCAGGAGCATTTCCGCAACACTCTTGCCCACGCCGGAAAACACCACCTTGCGCGCATCGCCGCCTGCCGCCAGCACGCGCTGCAATTCGCCGCCCGACACGATGTCGAAGCCCGCGCCCAGGCGCGCAAAGACATTCAGGATCGCCAGATTGGAATTGGCTTTGACCGCATAGCAAATCAAATGCTCGCGCCCCTGCAAAGCATCGGTGAACTGGCGCAAACTATCCGTCAACGCGGCGCGCGAATACACGTAGCAGGGGGTGTCGAACTGCGCGGCGATATCCGCCAGCGGCACTTGCTCGGCATAAAGCCGGTCGCCCCGGTAATGAAAATAGTTGCTCATGGCTGCTTGCTTTGCTCGGGAGCCGACGCGGCTGGCGTCAGCTGTTCCGGTGGTTGCGGAGCGGGGGCTTGAGTTTGGGGTGCCGGGAACGTAAGCGGGCCTTTTTTTCCGCAGCCTTGCAGCGGCAAGGCCAAAGCTAGGATAATGCCCAAAGCGATATTAAGACGCATGATGCTACTCCACGAAAATTAACCAGCAAAATTTAGGAAACCTCTAATGAAACGAATTATAAGGGCTTGCCATGACTGAAAGCGAATTCAATCAATTGGCCGATGCCGCGTTGGCGCGTATCGAAACAGCTATTGATAATAGCGACGGCGATGCCGAATGCAACCGTAGCGGCAATGTGCTGGAAATCGAATTCGGCAACGGCCAGAAAATCATCATCAACCGCCACGACGTGAACCGGGAAATCTGGGTCGCCGCCAAGTCCGGCGGATTTCACTATGCGTGGCAGGATGGCGCCTGGCATAGCCGACGCGATGGCAGCGAGCTGTTCGACAAGCTCGCGGAGCTGTTTGCGGAGCAGGGTGAAAAAATCGTATTGTAGGGGCGCGATGAATCTCGCCCCTACAACGCAATGGCCTTAAGCTCCCTGCGCAGCCTTGCGTAATCCGGGCAAACGCTTTCCACCAATTTCCAGAATCTTTCCGAATGGTTCATCTCGCGCAGGTGGGCGAGTTCATGTACCACCACGTAATCGATCAGGTGCAGCGGCAGTTTGATCAACTGGATATTCAGCCGCACCGAACCGCGTGCGGTGCAGCAGCCCCATTGCGTCTTCGCCGCCGAAAGCTTGACCGCGCGCGGCGCGACATCCAGCAATGCCGAGAAATGTGCGGCGCGCTGCGCAAACAATTGTTCCGCTTCCTGCCGGTACCAGCGCAACACGGCTTGTTCGACATGCGCCGGCGCGCTGTCACCGGCAACGAATATCCACAGTTTGCTGCCGCGCCGCTGTACCGGGGTGGCGAACAAACTTTGCACCACATGCAGGGTAAGCAACTCACCCAGATAGGAGATTGCCTCGCCGTCTGTCCAGCATGTTTCAACCGGCTTGCGCGTCTGCCATCCATCCAGCTTCTCCACTACCCAGTACGCCTTGTCCTGCAATACGCTGTGCAGCCATTTCTCCGAGGCACGCAACGGCACGCTCACGGTAAGCCCGCGGTCATCGATGCGCAGGCCGATGCTCCTGCGCCTGCTGCTGCGTTTCAGGGTGTAGGGAATATTTTTTCCGGCGAGCTGTGCGGCGCGTTGCTCGATAACGGGCGGAGAAACCAGATTGCGCAGGCGTTTCAGCATCAGCCCTAAAAACCGTAATTCAAGCCACAGAGAACACAGAGCACACAGAGATGGCGCGACCCCAACTTGCTTTTGTGAGCCAACGCCGCACAGCTTATCTGTGGGAAATATTTCTGGATTGTCTGGCGAATGAAGTTAACCAATGGTTTTTCTCTGTGAACTCTGTGTTCTCTGTGGCTAATTGATTTTGTCAGCATCAATGCGGCAGTTGCTGAATCTCGTTCTCGATCCACGCTTCGACGCGCGCATTGATCTCGTCCGCATTGAGCCCTTTGGTCTCGATCGGCGTGCCGATGCTCATGGTGATCAGCCCCGGATGTTTGCTGAACGCGTTGCGCCCCCACAGCCGCCCGGCGTTGTGCGCCACCGGCACGACCGGCACACCGCTGCTCGCCGCCAGCAACGCACCGCCGATCTTGTACTTGCCGCGCCGGCCGAACGGGATGCGCGTGCCTTCCGGAAAAATCACCACGCAGAAGCCCTGTGCGAGCCGCTCCTTGCCCTGCTTGAGCAGTTGTTTCATCGCGCCCTTGCCGTCGCTGCGTTTGATGGCGATCGGGCTGGTCAGCGCCAGCGCCCAGCCAAAAAACGGAATCCATAACAGTTCGCGTTTCAATACCCAAACTTGCGGCGGGAAGATTTTTTGCAACGCCAGGGTTTCCCATGCCGACTGATGCTTGCACAACACGATGCAGGGTTCCCTGGGGATATTCTCGATACCGCGCACTTCATGGCGGATGCCGCATACCAGGCGCAACAACGGCAGCATCAGCTTGGCCCATTGCGAGATGATTTGGTAGCGCGTGAGCCGCCCGAGCGGAAAGGACAACAAGGCCAGCATCGCAAAAACCGGCGTGATGATGATTTGCAGCAGCAGGAAAATCAGTGAGCGCAGTGCCAGCATGTCAACCTAAAGCAATTCGGAAACCACCGCCGCTAGGTCGGGGAAAACCTGTGTGCCTTCCGGCAGGCCGCCTGCCGTTTGCGCCTTCGAACCCTTGCCGGTCAGCACCAGATAAGGTCGCGCGCCCAGCACGACGGCGGATTGCAGATCGCGCAACGAGTCGCCCACTGCCGGCACACCGTTGAGGTTGCCGAGGTTATAACGCGCCGCGACTTCTTCCAGCATTCCGCTCTTGGGCTTGCGGCAATCGCAATTATGCTCGTCGATATGCGGGCAAAAAAACACCGCGTCGATGCGCGCGCCGACCAGCGCGCAGGCCTTGTGCATCTTGTTGTGGATCGCATTCAGCATCGACATATCGAACAGGCCGCGCCCGATGCCGGACTGGTTGGTCGCCACCACCACGCGATAGCCGGCCTGGTTCAAGCGCGCAATCGCTTCGAGGCTGCCGGGTATCGGCTTCCATTCCTCCGGGCTCTTGATGAACTGGTCGGAGTCGTAATTGATGACACCGTCGCGGTCGAGAATGATGAGTTTCATGGCTGTTTTATCCCGAAGTCCCTAGACCGCCAACTTGGAAATATCGGCAACCTGATTCATCAGTTGGCCGAGCTGCTGCAATAGCGCCGCCCGGTTCAGGCGCAACTCTTTTTCCTCGCACATCACCATCACTTTATCAAAGAAATCGTCGATGAAGGGTTTGAGCGTAGTCAGCGTTTTCAGGTTTTGCCCATAGTCGCCGCGGCCCAGGTAGCCTTGGGCAAACGGGGCGATGTCCTGCATAGCCTGATGCAGGTCGCGTTCGGCCGCCTCCTTCAGCAATGCAGGTTTCACGGTTGCGCCGGCAAGATCGGCGCCGAGTTCCTCGGCATTTTTGCGCATGATGTTCTGCACGCGCTTGTTGGCTGCCGCCAGATCCTTCGCCACTTCCAGTGCCGCGAACGTGCGCACCCCTTGCAGGCGCGGCAGGACTTCGTGCATGCGTCCGTTCAGTATATGGAGCACTGCCTCGATATGCGGCACCTCGAAATCGCGTTCGCGCAGATAACCGCGCAGGCGATCCAGCATAAAGCCTTCCACATCGTTGGCAACCGTTGCGCTCAACATGCCTGCCGGGAAGTTTCCGGCAGCGGTGTTGATCAGCGGGTGCAGCGGCAGATTGAGCGGCGTCTCGACCAGGATGCGCAATATGCCCAGCGCATGGCGGCGCAAGCCGAACGGGTCCTTTTCGCCGGTGGGTACCTGGCCGATGCCGTAGATACCGACCACCGTTTCCAGCTTGTCGGCCAGCGCCACCGCGCACGCTATCGCGCCCTGCGGCAACGTATCACCGGCAAAGCGCGGGTGGTAGTGCGCCTCGACGGCATCCGCCACGACCTTGTCTTCTCCGTCATGCAGCGCGTAGTAACGCCCCATGATGCCCTGTAACTCGGGAAACTCGCCGACCATATCGGTGAGCAGATCGGCCTTGGACAGCCGCGCCGCCAGTTCCGCGTCCGCCTTGTCCGCATCCAGCAAGCGCGCGATCGTTCCCGCCAGCGTGGCGACGCGCTCGGTGCGCTGCAGCTGCGTGCCCAGCTTGTTGTGGTACACCACGCTGCCGAGTTTTTCGACGCGCGATTCCAGCGTCTTCTTGCGATCCTGGTCGAAGAAGAATTTCGCATCCGCGAGGCGCGGGCGCACCACGCGCTCGTTGCCGCCGATCACCAGGCTGGCATCCGCCGGGCGGATATTGGACACGATCAAAAATTTATTGGTCAGCTTGCCGCCGGCATCCAGCAGCGGGAAGTATTTCTGGTTCGCCTTCATGGTCAGGATCAGGCATTCCTGCGGCACTTCGAGGAATTCTGTTTCAAACTGTCCGATCAGCACATTGGGGCGCTCGACCAGCGCGGTCACCTCGTCGAGCAACGCATCGTCCACAATCGGCGTTACTCCGCCGCCCGCCTGCACCGCTGCCGCCGCCAACTGGCGCACGATCTCATCGCGGCGCTTCTCGAAGGACGGAATCACCGCACCCTCGTTTTCCATCTGTGCCTCGTAGCTGTCGGCATCGCGGATATCCAGCGTTACGCTTGCCGCTTCGAAGCGGTGGCCTTGTGTCTCGCGTCCAGCGGAAAAACCCAATATTTCAGTTGGCACGATCTCTTCGCCATGCAATGCGACCAACCCATGCGCGGGACGCACGAACTGCACGCTGCTCCAACCATCGGCGAGCTGGTAGGTCATCACCTTGGGAATCGGCAAATTATCCAAGGTTTCATAGAGCGCTTTTTTCAAGCAAAGCGTCAAACCCATGCCTTTTTCTATCTTGTCCAATATCAGCATGTCTGCCTTGCCGTCGTTCTCACGCTTTAAGTTGGAAACCATCGATGCATCCGCACCCATACTGGCAAGTTTCTTCAGCAGTGCTGGAGTGGCCTGGCCTGTCGCATCGAGCCCGACTGTGACCGGCATCAGTTTTTGCGAAACAGATTTGTCTGCCGACTGCGCAGCAACACCGGTGACATGCACACCGAGACGTCGCGGTGAGGCATAGGCAGTCACTGTCGCCTCGGCAGCAACCAAGCCTTGTGCCCTCAGGCTTGTAGTCAACCCTTCGGCGAAACTCTCGCCCAGCTTCTTCAGCACCTTAGGCGGCAACTCCTCGACGAGCAATTCGACCAGCAAATTCTTGGTGCTCATGCCGCCACCGCTTTCTTCTCGATCTGTGCCAACACTTCGGCGGCATGTTCCTTCTTCGCCATCGGAAAGCCGAGGCGGGCGCGGCTGTCGAGGTAGCTCTGCGCGACGCTGCGCGCCAGATTGCGGATGCGCCCGATGTAGGCCGCGCGCTCGGTCACCGAGATCGCGCCGCGCGCATCGAGCAGGTTGAAGCTATGCGCGGCTTTCAGCACCTGTTCGTAGGCGGGCAAAGCCAGCCGCTGCTCCATCAGATGCTTGGCCTGCTTCTCGTGGCTGCCGAATGCGCCGAGCAGGAATTCCACATCGCTGTGCTCGAAGTTGTAGGCGGATTGCTCGATCTCATTCTGGTGGTACACGTCGCGGTAAGTCACGCCCGGCGTCCAAGTAAGGTCGAACACGTTTTCCACGCTTTGCAGGTACATCGCCAGCCGTTCCAGCCCGTAAGTGATCTCGCCGGTGATCGGTTTGCAGTCGATGCCGCCGACCTGCTGGAAATAGGTGAACTGCGTCACCTCCATACCGTTCAGCCACACCTCCCAGCCCAGCCCCCACGCGCCGAGCGTCGGGTTTTCCCAGTCGTCCTCGACGAAGCGGATGTCGTTTTGCTTCAAGTCGAAACCGAGCGCCTCCAGCGAGCCGAGATACAGATCGAGGATGTTGGCCGGCGAAGGCTTCAGCACCACCTGAAACTGGTAGTAATGCTGCAAGCGGTTCGGGTTCTCGCCATAGCGCCCGTCCTTGGGGCGGCGCGACGGCTGCACGTAAGCGGCGCGCCAAGGCTCCGGGCCGAGCGCACGCAGGAAAGTCGCGGTGTGCGACGTGCCCGCGCCGACTTCCATGTCGTAAGGTTGCAGCAGCGCGCAGCCTTGCTTGTCCCAATAATTCTGTAGCGTCAGGATGATTTGCTGAAAGGTAAGCATCGGTTGTTGTCAGGCAATTGCAAAGGCACGCATTTTACTGGTTTTCAGGCATTGTGTTCGCCATTCGATTGGATCTGCGGGGCTAATTTAAGGTATGGGCAACGGGGTGCGATTGTTCCAACAGTTAATGCGAAGCTTTGGTTGCGAAGGCGAACGTCTCGAAACAGCCAATGGTTGCTCGTTTTTTATCTGGAGGCGACACAGGGGTTTCGCTACAAGGTCGAAATAATTATAGCCGATTGTGACAAAGTTCCTTTTTTGCCTGGCAGGGTTATGCAAATATATACGCTGACTTGCACGAGATCTTTCGGAGAGCAGATGCAATGTGCGTCTGGTATTCGGGCGAGAGATTTTGGTGTTTTCCATTTCTTCTAGTCTTTCTTCCCTCTTTGGGCGATCTATGATCGCCCTTTTTTTCAATAATCGTTTTTCATCCACAGGCGGCAAAACAACTGTGGCCAATTGTGACAAAGTTCCTTTTTTGCCTGGTAGGGTTGTGCAACTATTTCAAGATGGGCTAAGCGGATATTTTTCCATATCAAAATTGCCGCAGGTTTGAATTTAAATAAAGTTGAGTAAAAATGGAGTATTTGTTTATAGTTGTCTTTAGTCTTTTCAAGAGTAAATGTCGTACGAGCTAAATAATTTTAGTTGTCTTGTCCGTATCGATCCGTACATTTGTTTTTTCGGCTCCGTAAATGCGGCGGTGAGTTCTGCGAAGGATGCCGTTCAACCAGACGCAAGAGCTTTTTTCGGAAACATGATTCAGTCAGCTCGGTCATTTCGATACTTATGATTAATTCCATGCAATCTATCCTCGGCTCTCTGAAAAAAAGTGAGTTGGATATCCTCTTTTGCAATGGGCAGCAAGAGTCCTATGAGAAGAACACTATCATTATCGATGAGGGCGACCATTCCAATAGCGCCTATATCATCAATTCGGGCAGGGTAAAAGTATTTCTTAGCGATGAGCAAGGTAAGGAAATTGTTCTCAGTGAATTAAAAGCAGGGGAGTATTTTGGCGAAATGGCACTGATTGACAAGAATGAACGCTCCGCCGGAGTAATGGCCATGGAATGCACGAAGTTAACGGTAATTAGCCAAAAAAACTTCAGGGAATGCCTGCAATCCAATCCTGATATCTCCGAACGAATCATGCTGGGTCTGGTAGCCAACCTGCGCGAAGCGAACAAAAAAATATCGAGTCTTGTATTTATGGATGCTTATGGGCGGGTGAGGAATATGCTGCTTGAGTTAGCCGAAGATCAAGATGGCCTGCTTGTTGTTGATGAAAAACCCACCCACCAGCATATGGCGAATGTTGTGGGTGCGTCACGGGAAATGATTACGCGGATATTGAAAAATATGGTGGCCGATGGTCATATCAGCATTGAGGGAAAACGAATATTAATTAAACAAAAGGCGGCGTTATGGCCGACAAAGTGATGAATGCCTTTGCAGTATAAAGGTTCGGTAAGCATGCGGATACTGGTTCAGCGTTTTCTGAAAATGTGGCCATTTGGCATTCCTCCAATGATCGTTGCCAAAAGCGATGCATCTGTGGCTTTTCGGCATTTGGTCACACGCAGAGCGCGGGAGTGCAGTAAATGGATGTGCGTTGCACTGCTGTTTGTGTTGTGGCCGCTGCCGAACCATGCGGAAGATGAGGCGCTATCTGTCGAGCCTCAACAAGTGCGCATGTTACTAAACGAAGCCTTGAAGCTCGAACTTTTCAAGAGTGATCCTGATAAAGCACATCAAGCCGCCATACTGTATTGCGAGGCATCCATGCTTGGCAGCCTCGAAGCCCAGTATCACTTGGGCATGCTCTACGTTACCGGCATGGGTATGCCTGAAAGTAATGATTTTGCGGCAGCAATGTTTTCGTTGGCCGCCCAACAGGGGCTTGCAAAAGCACAGGACATGTTGGAGATCGTTCATTTTCGCACCCCGAAATTACCTGCTTGTGTGGTAGATGCGTTGGCTTTGCCGGAGCTACCGGTAGTACCGAACAATCATTCCAAATGTGATGTGTGCCCACCGTGACGATTATGTCGATACGTTGCGTGTTTTATGCAAATCATGCGGCTCGGCACTATATGTTGTGCACAACGCTGTTCACTTTAGGTTTCTCTCCCAAGGTTTGTTTTGAGAAAGCGGAATGCAAATCGTGATTCGCGGTCTCGTTACAAATTCCTAAAGTGAACAGCATTGTGATTAGCCCGCATTTAAATATAGCGGCGTGCCAGCAGATGAATTCAGCAGACGAGAAAGGCATCATGGGACCAGAAAAAATCCCGTTATTCAGCATTCAGGCAGAAATTATCCGGCTGATCCAAACCGCAGATGGGCGGGCCCCCTGTTATGCAGCCCCAGTTAACGGCGAGTGCAGCAAGATGGAATGCTCTTGGCGCAATGACTGTTTTGATGAGGCGCGCGAACTGCTTTTCTCATCGCGGATGTGAGAACCAGCGGTAGCGAAATTATTTTACATTCCGGATGAAATTACCAAGCTGCTGCAAATTGACGATGGGCAGAATACTTGGGTTGTTAAGCCCGCAAATAGCGAACACGGTATGTGTCATGCTCTTTGCGTGAACGTCAGTTATCGAGGAAATCGATATCCCGCCATCTGCCAATCGCTGACATTGGTGAGAGATATGGTTCGGTCTGATTATGGGGTAAACTTACCTAATTGGTTGCCAATATATAAATTTATGGTGAGCATGATTGCCAAAGCAATGGTTAATAACAAAATGTTCATGAAATACATTGCATTAATTATATGTCTGTTGATGGACATCAACGCACATGCCGCAGAGATGCCAGCAATAGCCAAAGATCATTGCGGCGGATGCCATGCGGTTGAAAAGACACTATATGCGCCATCTTTAAAGGCTATCGCCATGAAATATCGCGGTGATGCCGATGCAGCCAACAAACTAACCGAAATTATTAATAGAGGTGGTACGTCTGGTTGGAACTCGGGCATGAGGATGCCGCCAAGAGGTCTAAACGCCAACGACAAGGAAATTAAAGCCATGGTGGAGTTTATAATCGAACTGTCTACCGAGGATTCGGGCACGAAGTAAAGTGCAACAGCGGCAAAGCCCGTACTGCCCACGTCCAACCCGCATTATGCTGCCTGGCACCAAGTTCAGTTTGGTGTTGAAGCCATCATTCATCCGAAGGCAAAATCAAGCAAATGCTCCGGTCATTTCAAATTTGACTGGATCAGCGCCAGTTTGTCCTCCCGCTTCAAACTCTTGATTTTCATCTCGCGTTTCGACGCGGCTGATCTGTCGGCGCAAGGCTCTGCGAACACCAGTTCCACCGGCAGGCGCACCCGCGTGCATTTTGAGGCCGTGCCGGCATTGTGCGCCGCGAGGCGTTTTTCCAGATCGTTGGTGATGCCGCAGTACAGGGTTTCATCGGCGCAGCGCAGCAGGTAGCAATGCCAGTTCATTATCGCTCACACACCCTCACCCCGACCCTCTCCCGCCTGCGGGAGAGGGGGTATTTTGCGGCGCGCCCAGGCATAAGCCAGCATCAGCGCAATCAGCAGCATCACCGCCGCATTGCCCCAGCGCACATAGGGCGTGATGCCTTCATAGCCTTGCGCCATGCCATTCAGCACACCTTGCTGGTGTTGCGGCAGTCGCTGCAACAGCCTGCCGTCCGCCCCGATGATGGAAGTCACGCCGGTATTGGTGGCGCGCAGCATCATGCGCCCGCTTTCCAGCGCGCGCATCTGCGATATCTGGTTGTGTTGCTCCGCCGCGTATGAGTGCCCGTACCATGCGTCGTTGGTGAAGTTGACCAGCAGCGTGGCCTGCGGCAGGGCGCGGATAATTTCTTCGCCGAACACGTCCTCGTAGCAGATGTTCGCTGCCACATGCTGCCCGGCGACGTCGAGCGGCGCTTGCCGCGCATCGCCGCGCGCCAGGTCACCCATCGGGATGTTGAGTACGCCGTTGATGAACCAGCCGAGCAGCGGGCGCAGCGGGATGAATTCGCCGAACACCACCAGATGCTGTTTGCGGTAGCGCTGCTCGTCCGCCGTGCCCAACGTGAACACGCTGTTGTAGTAGCTGCCGTTGTTGCGCTCGAACACGCCGATCAGCATGTCACCGCCGTTTTTTCTGGCGTGGTCGCGCAGTTGCCCGAGCATTGCTGGCGGCACCTGGTGGCGCATCAGCGGCAGCGCGGTTTCCGGCAGGATGGTGAGGCGCGCCGAATTCTGCAGAGCTAAGCTGCGGTAGGTTTCCAGCGTGCCGACCAGCGCGTCTTCGTTGAACTTGATGTCCTGCGCGATGTTGCCCTGCACCAATGCCACGCTGAACGGTTCGCCGTGCGGCTGCGTCCATGCGATGCCGCGCAGCAGCGCGCCGCCGACCCATAGTGCGGCAAGAATTGCCAAAGCTATCCGCCCCTGCCTGCTCCAGCGTTCCCGCAGCAGCACTGCCAGCAGACCTGCACTCACCGCCGCTACCAGCGACACGCCGTATACGCCGAGCAGCGGCGCATAGCCCGCCAGCGGGCTGTCATGGTGCGCGTAGCCGAACGTCAGCCACGGAAAACCGGTGAAGATCGTGCCGCGCAGCCATTCGACCAGCACCCATGCTGTCGGCATGACCAGCACCGTGCACAGGTTTGTCGCCGGGGAACGCGTACCTTGAGTTTTGCTAAAACGCGCCTGCGCATAACCGGCCAGCGCCGTGAACAGCGCGAGGAATGCGGCAAACAGCAGCGTGCCGGGCAATGCCAGCAGCAGCGGCATGTCGCCGTAATCGTGCAGCGCGACATAGATCCAGCTGATGCCCGCGACGAACAATCCCAGGCCGAAGGCAAAGCCCAGCCATGCTGCCGCAGACCGATTATAGGCACGGTTCCACAACGCGAACAGCGCGGCGAGCGCCAGTACCGGAATGATGTATATCCCGAACGGCGCGAAACCGAACACGCACAGCAGGCCTGCCGCAAATGCGCCAGCCAATGATTTTTGAGTTTTGTTCATCGGGAAAACCGAAACATGAAACGCGCGAAGAATAACCGATTCCTTGCGATACGGCATTTGTGATTAAATCGCTCCCTCGTTACTCAGGAATACCGCACACCATGGAAAAAATCCGTCTCTCCAAACGCATGTCCGAACTCGGCCTGTGCTCGCGCCGCGAAGCGGATGGCTATATCGAAAAAGGCTGGGTGGAAGTCGATGGCGAGATCGTCAGCGAACTGGGCAGCAAAGTCTACCCCGACCAGAAAATCACCTTGCGCAACGCCGCGCAGAACACCCAGCAGCAGCGTGTGACGATCCTGCTCAACAAGCCCATCGGCTATGTGTCCGGGCAAGCCGAGCACAACCACAAGCCCGCCGTCACCCTGATCGACAGCGCGACACATTGGGCGGAAGACCCGTCGCCGTTGCGCTTCCACCGCAGCCAGCTGCTCGGCCTCGCCCCGGCAGGCCGCCTGGATATTGATTCGCAGGGTTTGCTGGTGCTCACCCAGGATGGCCGTATCGCCAAACAACTGATCGGCGAAGATTCCAAAGTGGATAAGGAGTATCTGGTGCGCGTACAGGGTGTGTTGAAGGACACAGGACTGGCTTTGCTCAATCAGGGACTGAAGCTGGACGGGGAATACCTCAAGCCCGCCAAGGTGACCTGGCAGAACGAAGACCAGTTGCGCTTCGTGCTGCGCGAGGGCAAGAAACGCCAGATCCGCCGCATGTGCGAGCTGGTCGAGCTGAAGGTGACCGGACTGAAACGCATCCGCATCGGCAAGGTCAAGCTGGGCAATCTGCCGCTCGGGCAGTGGCGCTATTTGGGTGAGAACGAGCAGTTCTGAAATTGGATGTGTAGCTTGAGAAGCGTAGGAGCATTACTGGTAAAGTTAAAATCAGGTCTTCGCGTAGCGCAACGCCAAATCTTTTAACGCGGCTGGCCTGCCATAATGCCAGCCTTGCCCGAAGTCGCACTTCATCTCCAGAAGCTTGTCGCCCACATCTTTGGTTTCAATTCCTTCGGCAACCACGTTCATGCCAAGCGAATGCGCCAAGTCAATGGAGGACTGCACAATTTGCATACTCTGCATCGATCCAAGCATCGGCGCAATGAATGCGCGATCAAGCTTTAGCGTGCGGATCGGATAGCGCTGCAAGTGATCCAGTCCGGAGTGGCCGGTGCCATAATCATCCAGCGCGATGCTGCTGCCCAATTCGATCAGCCGGTTCAGGATGCGCAACGCAACCTCGGGGTGCTCGACCATGACCGTTTCCGTGAGCTCCAGCTTCAGTTCTGCCGTCGGCATATCGTGGCGCGCGATGATCGCCTTGATATCATCCACCACGGATTCGCAGGTCAATTGGCTCGGCGACAGATTGACGCTGACGAAGGGTGACTCATAGCAGGTGTATTGTTTTAACGTCGGCCAGTCGCGGCAGGCACGCTCAAGCGTCCACAACCCGAGATCGCGTATCAGGCCGGTTTGCTCGGCAAGCCAGAGGAAATCCATCGGTGGAATTATGCCTTCCGTGGGATGGTGCCAGCGGATCAGCGCCTCGAACCCGGCAATGTGGCCATCGGTCAGATTACAGATCGGTTGATAGTAAAGCTGGAATTCTTCATGTGTTAGTGCGCGCGTGATTCCGTGGGCGAGGGACAGTTTTTGCGTTGCCTCGCCCTTCAGTGCGCTGCGGCGGTTGGATTGTTCCTGTTCTGCGTCCGTGCTTATCGCCGGTTTGGCCGTATTGCTTTGCTTGCCCCGGAAGCGCTCCAGAACCACCAGTAGCAGATGGCGTAAAATTGGGTCGCTTTTTTCCAGCAAGTTCTCTACCAGCTTGCGCCTGACGGGGACGAGCACCGTTTTTTCGGCAGCCCTGACGGTTGCGGTGCGTGGCTGTTGGTCGATCAGCGCGATCTCGCCGAACATTTCATCCTTGCCCATCGAGCTGACGCGCTGCTCTATACCCTGGATCACCACAAAAATTTCGACAGTGCCTTTCTCGATAAGATAGGCACAATCACCGCTGTCACCGATCTTGAATATTTGCTCTCCGGCGGCAAAAACTTCGCGATCCAACTCGTCGAACATATAAATATCTCCCAATCAGGATTAAATCCTGCCGGATAAACTGTGCGGTATAGGCAGCATAATTTATCCTTTAAAATACAACTATCTCAAAACTATACTAAAAGCACAATATGCCAAACAGTTTAATTCGGGTGTCTTGGCCGGGAGTTGAGGGCGTCAATAAAATCCATATGCTTTTGGCAATACAGTTTTAAAAACGGGATCAAGTGTTTTTCGCTACAGATTTTTTGCGTTCCACCAATAATGAATACAGCCTGCGGCTATCCGCCCGCAGCACGGTGAAAGTCAGTTCGCCGAAATGGACATGGTCGCCGCGCTTGGGGAGTTGCCCCGCGGTTTTTAGCACGAGGCCGCCTACCGTGTCATATTCCTCGTTGCTGAATTCCGTGCCGAGCGCCTCGTTGAAATCGGCAATTTCGGTATCGGCCTTGACGCGGTAGTGCCCGGTGCCATCGGGAATGATATTGTCCTCGTCCTCGTCAAAATCGTATTCGTCCTCGATGTCGCCGACAATCTGCTCCAGCACATCCTCGATCGTCACCATGCCGGATACGCCGCCGTATTCGTCCGCCACCAGCGCGATATGGTTGCGGTTGCTGCGGAAATCGCGCAGCAGCACGTTAAGCCGCTTGGCTTCCGGCACGAACACCGCCGGGCGCAGCATGTCGCGCACGTCGAATTCCTCGCCCGCGTAATAGCGCAGCAGGTCTTTAGCCAGCAGGATGCCGATGATGTTGTCCTTGTCGCCGTCGATCACGGGGAAACGCGAGTGGGCGGTCTCGATGACAAAGGGGATGAATTTCTCCGGCGCTTCGCTGATGTCGATGACATCCATTTGCGCGCGCGGGATCATGATTTCGCGCACCTGGCGTTCGGATACTTGCAGCACGCCTTCCATCATGGACAGCGCGTCGGCATCCAGCAGGTTGCGCTCGTAGGCGGAATGCAACAACTGCACTAATTGCTCGCGGTCTTCCGGCTCGCGCAGCAGAAACGCGGAAAGGCGTTCCAGCAGGCTGGGTTTATTACTTTCTGGCTCGTCCATGTTTGGTGCTTGTTGTCTGATAAGGGTCTGAATAGTGCAATTTTAACATCAGCGCGGTCTCCAGTGCTTCCATCTGTGCCGCACCGGTATCGTTTTCGTGGTCGTAGCCCTGCAAATGCAGGGTGGCGTGAATGGCGAGATGTGCGTAGTGCGCCGATAAATCCTTGTGTTGCGCGGCGGCTTCTTTTGCCACCACCGGCGCGCAGATCACCACGTCGCCACAATGAGCAGCGGCGCTGTCATATACGAAAGTCAGCACATTGGTGGCGTAATCCTTGCCGCGATAGTTTTTGTTCAGTTCGCGCCCCTCGGCTTCATCCACGATGCGCAATGTCAAGCACGCATCGCGTTGCAATGCGTGCTTGATCCAGCGGCGCCACTGCGCGCGAGTCGGCAGATTTGACGCGGTGCTGGCGTATTGCACGGACAGGGAAAGTTTGGGGGTAGGTGGTTTATCCATCGACTGATTTTCTATGTCTGGCTCTACACCAACTCACCGCGCAAGGTATGGCGCACCACTTGGGTAATTTTTACATGGGCAAAGCGGCCTGTCATGCCCGCCGGGCCGGGGAAATTTACCACGCGATTGTTGTCGGTGCGCCCGGCCAGTTCCAGTGCATCTTTCTTCGACACGCCCTCCACCAGCACGCGCTGTACCGTGCCGAGCATGGTTTGGCTTACCTGCTGCTCCAGTTCATCGATGCGCGCCTGCAACCTTGCCAGGCGCGCCGATTTCACTTCCTGCGGAGTGTCGTCGCGCAGTTCGGCGGCGGGCGTGCCGGGGCGCGGGCTATACAGGTAGCTGAAGCTGTTATCGAAACCGATATCGTCGATCAGCTTCATCGTGGCCTCGAAATCCTGCTCGGTCTCGCCGGGGAAGCCGACGATGAAATCCGAAGTAACGCAGATATCGGGGCGCACGGCGCGCAACCGGCGAATGATGGATTTGTATTCGAGCGCGGTGTGGCCGCGTTTCATCGCCGCCAGAATCCGATCCGAACCGGATTGTACCGGCAGATGCAAATGGCTGACCAGCTTGGGCGTGGTGGCGTACACATCGATCAGCCGCTGCGTCATTTCCTTGGGATGCGAGGTCGTGTAGCGCAGCCGTTTCACGCCTTCCAGCGCGGCGACGGCTTGCAGCAGGAAAGCGAAATCCACCGTATCGCCGTCATCGCTTGCGCCGCAGTAGGCATTCACGTTCTGCCCGATCAGGGTGATTTCCACCACGCCTTGCGCGACCAGCTCCCGCACATCGGCAAGCACATCGGCAAGCGGGCGCGACACTTCTTCGCCGCGCGTGTAGGGCACCACGCAATACGTGCAGTATTTGCTGCAACCCTCCATGATGGAAACGAAAGCCGTGCCGGAAGTGGTCTGCGGCGCGGGCAAATAATCGAACTTCTCGATCTCCGGAAAACTGACATCAACTTGCGCGCGGCCGGTGTCGCGGTAGGCCTGGATAAGTTGCGGCAAACGGTGCAAGGTCTGCGGACCGAACACGATATCGACATAGGGTGCGCGCCGCATAATCATCGCGCTTTCCTGGCTTGCCACACATCCCCCCACACCGATCAGCAAATCCGGTTTGGCCAGCTTGAGCGGGCGCACGCGCCCCAGATCAGAAAATACTTTTTCCTCGGCTTTCTCGCGGATCGAGCAGGTGTTGAACAGGATTACATCGGCCTCTTCCGGCTTGTCGGTCTGCTCCATGCCCGCGCAGGCGCGCAGCACATCCGCCATCTTGTCCGAGTCGTACTCGTTCATCTGGCAGCCGTAGGTCTTGATATAAAGTTTTTTGGACATACTGTGGAATATTATTTTGCGGAATTTACTATTCGGTATCGGCCGGTCGATAGGAACGGTCGGCCGCTGAAGCGAGAGAGAGGTTTGTCACCCTGAAATGATAGCACCAGAGACTGAAACAGGTCAGTCTGTTGTATGCGGCAGGCGGTTGTCAAAAAGGGTTTGTCCGCACAAAAAATTGTGTTACGATTCGTCGTACTTGAGCTTGTTGTTGTGTTCAACTCAGTTCTCTCGGGAGGAGAAAATGGCGATCATCGCTGACGTAGCATCAATTGGTACCGCAGTGGCAGCAGTCCTGTTTAGTTTGTGGATGTTGAAGCAGTTGTTCACCGGTTCCAAATAAAAGTAGCCAAAAAAACCAGCTTCGGCTGGTTTTTTTATGGTGCGTGGACTTCCGTGCAGGCGGTCGGCGTGTTTCAAACGCATCCGCGTTCGTTCAGGAAGCGTCCAAGATGGCGGTCGTCGCGGGATAAATGGTTCAGCAACCAGTTGGCCAGGGATAAATTGATGCGGAAACCAAGATACAGCGAGTTCTCGATGTTGGTCTCGATTTCGTCTTTTAGTTTGTAGAAGTAGTATTTGTAGGAGTTATGCTGGGCGATGTGGTCTGAAGAAAAGGGATAGTAATGTTTTGTCATCAATTCATCTTCAAACTCGAAATGTTCCTGAATACGCCTCTCCAGAATATCCATTGCGGATGATATGGCATCCCGGTTGTTTTCAACGGACACAGCCTCGTGCAGGTTTCTTATGAGAGTAAATAACTCGTGGAGTTGGCGGTCAATTTCTTCGATGCCGACCTCATGCTCCTTGCGCCAAATTATTTCATCAGGAAGTTCTTCAGTGCCGATGTAGACTCCGGTCTTGATGTAATCGAGGCAGCGTTTCAGATAGACTCTCGCCGGGTTGTCGCCGGGATTTTCGCGCACTATCTCCTCCAGCATGGGAAGCGCCTTGGTGGCCGCGCGGGTATGGTAATAGGCGACTGCCTCCTCGAATTTTTTCAGAGATTTTATCTTCAGTTCCTTGATCTTCGGGGTGTCGTGGTCAAACACTTCGTAGACCGATTCGGCCGGGGTGTTTTCGGCTACTTTGGATCTCCCGAGGTAGCGCACCGAGAACAGCTCCGCATCGGAAAGGCTGTAAAGCGTATGTTCGCTGATCAGCAAGGGCACCCCGTAGGTCTTGGTCAGGGTTTCCAGGCGCGACGCCAGGTTGACTGCGTGGCTGATCACCGTGCCTTCCATCCGGTTGCCGCCGCCTATCACGCCGAGCATCAACAATCCGGTATTGACGCCGATCCCTATCCGTATCGGAGGGTAGGCGGCCCTTGACCGGCCGTTGTTGTATTCATCGAGGCGTGCCAGCATCGCCAGGGCGGCAGAAAGCGCGTCGTCGGCCGAGGTGGGGAACAGCGCCATGATCGCGTCGCCCATGTATTTGTCGATGATCCCCTGATGGGTGCTGATGACCGGGTTCATCACCGACAGGTAGGAGTTGATCATGTTGAAGGTTTGCTGCGGCGTCATGCTTTCCGACAGGGTGGTGAAGTCGCGTATGTCGGTGAACACTATCGACATCGTTTTTTCAACCTGATCGCCGAGTTCGACATCGAGCAGGCTTCCCTTGCCCAGAAAAGAGATCAAATCGCGCGGGACGAATTGCAATACGGTATGCTCGAGCAGCTTTAATCTTGCCTTGGTTCCCGCGTGCGCCTCGCGCTCGGCCGCCAGCTCCTCGACGGCATTGGCAGGATTGATTTTTGGGCTACTGAATGTGGAACTCATGATTTGCTCCATGCATGGCGCGTAATACCGTTGCCATGCCGATAATGCCAGCGATTAAAATTCGATCTCGATACCCTCGCGTGCCAGCCGGAAATCCGCCATTCCTTCGCGCCGCGGATGCCGCTCCAGCGCCTTGGCAAATTCGCGTTCCAGCATATCATCGTCGCGTGTCGGCTCATGGTGGGTGCAGTAAAGGATTTTCGCGCCGACCGCATCGGCCATGCTCATGCAGGAATCGAACGTGCCGTGCCCCCAGCCCTTTTTGGCGGGATATTCCTCGATGGTGTAGGAAGAATCGGCAATCAGCACATCCACGCCGTGCATCGCATCGAAAACCATCCGTTCCTGCGCCTCGATCAGCCCGTGATATTCCTCGTAGCTTTCGTCGCCCGGCGAGTAGATATTGGAATAGGGTTCATGGTCCCCGGTAAAAAATAGCGACTTGCCGTTGCATTCCACCCGATAACCGAAATTGACGACCGGATGGTTCAGCAGGGTCGCCGTCACCGTGGCCGAACCGGCCTGGATTGTCTCTCCGGGCGATAATGAAACGTATTCGATGTTCGCCTTCATCTCCGCCTCGCGTACCGGAAAGTAGCTGTATTGCAACTGCACATCCATGACTTGTTCGACCCCGCGCCCGGAAACCGGATCGAGCGCACCGTGCAATATCATCTTGTTGCCGGGGATGAAGTTGGGGATAAAAAAAGGCAGGCCGTGGATGTGATCCCAGTGGCTGTGGGTGATAAATATATTGGCGGTGACCGGCAACTCCTTCAGCAGAGTCTGCGACAGCGGGAAAATCCCGGTGCCCCCGTCGATAATAATCAGCTCATTGTTGTCCGTGCGGACTTCGATGCAGGTCGTATTGCCGCCATACCGCACCGTGCCGGCGCGGGGCGACGGGATCGAGCCGCGCACCCCCCAGAATTTTATTTTCATGACGCGTCCACCTGGGCAAACTGTCTGGCATGCTCGATAATCTTCTGCAGTTCCTCTTCACCGATGGAATCGATCAATACCTCGAGGCTGCTGCCGAAATACTTGGCGACTGCAGGAGGCAAGGCTTCTATACGCGCATCTCCGGCGGAACCGTACTGCATTTTTTTACTGATCTGGTTGGCGGCGAACACGCAAGCTCCCATTGCCGTCGCGCCCGCTTTTTCCGAGTGATGGTCGCGGATGCTATCGATCAGCGCTTTCGGGAACTGCCATTTCTCGGCCAGCATCGAGCCGACGACGGTGTGGTCTGTCCCGATAGCCATCTGCTCCGCCGTAAACAGCGGTATATTATCTGCCGGGCTTTTTTCGAGCGCTATCTTGAATTGTTCCGGCATGAACTGGGCAAATACTATTTTGCCGAAATCGTGCAGCAGCCCCGCAACGTAACAGTCCATCGGGTCGGCTTCGCCTATCTTGAGGGATTTGATGGCTAAATGCTTGGCCAGGGCGGCAGTTGACAGGGAATGTAGCAGATACTGGCCGACATCGAAACCGGCGGCATTTTTCTTGGGCAGGATGCCGATTGCGGCAATACTCAGCGCAATGTTTTTGACAGTATTCAGGCCGAGAAACACCACCGAATGGTTGATCGAGGTGATCTTGCTGGGCAGCCGGTAATAGGCCGAATTGAGAACCCGCAGGATCTTCATCGTGATGACCGGATCGTTTTCGATGACCTGCACCAGAACCTTCGGCGAGCAGTTGAGATCGCGCGTCAACTCGAGGATTTTCTGCACGCTTTTCGGAAAAGCCGGCATTCGCTCCACGGCCTCGCCAAGCTTTTTATTCAGTTCATCGGAAAGTTTGTTCATGGGTAGAAATTCCTGCGCAACGCATGTATTGTGGTTGACAGTGGGCATTATGCCAGTTACGCGGCAAAAACCAAAGCTGTGTCTTTACATGCGCCATATACGCAACTTTGTCCGGGAGGCCGCTCCGGCGGCATTCTAGCAAATTTCTGCGTCGCGCTTAAACAGCGCGCTTCAGCAAGTTTCATATGCCGTGCCTTTTCTGCGGCCAGGCAGCGCACCAAACCGACTGCGCGGATATTGCCCTATAATCCGCGCAACCGTTACTTGCCCGCGATACACGCCCGATGCTTGCCTACCTGCTGCGCCGCATTCTTTACGCCGTGCCGATCCTGATCGGGGTGAACCTGCTCACCTTCGCGCTGTTCTTCGTGGTAAACACGCCGGAAGATATGGCGCGCATGCAGCTCGGCATCAAGCGCGTCACGCCGGAGGCCATCGAAAAATGGAAGCAGCAGCACGGCTACGACAAGCCGTTGCTGCTCAACGGCGCGGCCAGCGGCGCGGGCAAAGTCACCGACACGATCTTCTGGCAGAAGTCCGCCAGCATGTTCGTGCTGGATTTCGGCTACTCGGACGACGGGCGCAACATCTCGCGCGAAATCCAGACACGCATGATGCCGAGCCTGGCGATCGCGCTGCCGACCTTTCTGGTTGGTCTGGTCGTGTATGTCAGCTTCGCGCTGCTGATGACGCTGTTCCGTGCCACCGCGCTGGACATCGCGGGGGTGGCGCTGTGCGTGCTGCTGATGTCGGTGTCCGGCCTGTTCTACATCATCGGCGGGCAATTCGTGGTGAGCAAGCTGTGGCATCTGGTGCCGATCTCCGGCTACGACGGCGGCCTCGGCGGCTTCAAGTTCGTGGCGCTGCCCATCGTCATCGGCGTGGTCGGCAGCGTCGGCTCCAGCAGCCGCTGGTACCGCACCATCTTCCTCGAAGAGATCGGCAAGGACTATGTGCGTACCGCGCGCGCCAAGGGTTTGTCGGAATTGCGCGTGCTGTTCCGCCATGTGCTGAAGAACGCCATGATCCCGATCCTCACCGGCGTGGTGGTGGTGATCCCGCTGCTGTTCATGGGCAGCCTGCTCACCGAATCGTTCTTCGGCATCCCCGGCCTGGGCAGCTACACCATCGACGCGATCAACGCGCAGGATTTTTCCGTGGTGCGCGCGATGGTATTCCTCGGCTCGCTGCTGTACATCGTCGGGCTGATCCTGACCGATATTTCCTACACCATGGTTGATCCCAGAGTGCGATTGTCATGAATTTCACCCCCGTCATTTTATGGAGCGACGCGCTGGTATTCCTGCTGCTGGCGGCGTGCCTCGCCGGTGCGTGGTACATCCGGCAGCACGAGCATCTGCTGTTGCCGTGGCGGCGCGTGGCACAGAATGCGACGGCGCTGGTGTCGCTGCTGGTGTTGGCTTTGTTTCTTGTAGTCGGGCTGCTGGACACACTGCATTACCGCGCCGCCCTGCCGGAACGTAACGGCGGCGCAACAGTGTATTCGCCGGAAGTGTTGAGTGTGTTCGACAAGTTGGTCGAACCGCTGCGCGTGCAGACCGAGAAGACCTATTCCGCGCCGCTGGCGCTGACGCTGTATGCCAAGGAAAGCACCAGCGATGCACAGGGCAGGGTGCTGCGCGACTATCCGCGCCTGAAATTCGGCGGCGCGCATCTGGCGGATGAGGCGCAGCGCGACGGGGATGTGGCGTGGCGCGGCTTTAAAGGTGCGCTGGCAGGATTGCTGGCGGGGCTGCTGGTTGTGCTGGCCGGCGCTTGGCTCTTGCTTCCCTCTCCCGCAAGCGGGAGAGGGATTGAGGGAGAGGGTAGTCAATCGAAGCAGAAGAAACGGGAAGGCAGCTTATGCTCAACGCCCCTCTCCCCAACCCTCTCCCGCTTGCGGGAGAGGGGGCTACCGTTGCGTGCTCTGTTAATCGCCACGCTCATCATCGCCACGCTGATCGGCATCACCTTCAACCTCGCCACCGCCTATCACGTGCTTGGCACCGACAAGGTCGGGCAGGACGTGCTGTACCTGTCGCTGAAAAGCATCCGCACCGGCTTGATTATCGGCACGGTGACCACGCTGGTGACGCTGCCGCTGGCGCTGCTGCTCGGCATCGCGGCGGGCTATCTGCGCGGCTGGGTGGACGACGTGATCCAGTATGTCTACACCGTGCTGAGTTCGATCCCCAGCGTGCTGCTGATCGCGGCGGCGGTGCTGATGATGCAGGTCACCATCGAGACGCACCCGCACTGGTTCGACACCGCCGCATCGCGCGCCGACCTGCGCCTGGTGTTCCTGTGCCTGATCCTCGGCATGACCAGCTGGACCGGGCTGTGCCGTCTGCTGCGCGGCGAGACGCTCAAGCTGCGCGAGCTGGAATACATCCAGGCGGCGCAGGCGTTCGGCGTGTCGTCGTTCCGCATCCTGACGCGCCACATCGTGCCGAACGTGATGCACATTATTTTGATCGCACTGGTGATGGACTTCAGCGGGCTGGTGCTGGCCGAGGCGGTGCTGTCCTACGTCGGCGTCGGCGTCGATCCGTCCACGATCAGCTTCGGCACGATGATCAACGCCGCGCGCCTGGAAATGGGGCGCGAGCCGATGGTGTGGTGGGCATTGGCGGCGGCATTCGGCTTCATGCTGGCGCTGGTGCTGGCGGCCAACCTGTTTGCCGACGCGGTGCGCGACGCGTTCGATCCGCGCCTGAACCGCACGGAGGCAAACGCGTAAACCAACGTTTGAGTTCAGGGGCACGCCGGGGCTTTATCCGGCGCGTCCCTTGCAACGAGAGGTTGGGCATCGGATTCACTATTTCCGAAGACGTGACATTTCTAGAATCATGTTTTTCGCCACGTCGCCATTAAACTTACCAAACTTATTCAATGCGTCGACGCCTGTTTTTGATCCATATAATGGCTCAAGAATAATGAGTTCTGAAACAGTAAAATTTTCTGAGAAGCTCAAAAACAATGCTTTTTGCATTGCCTCCATTATTCCAGCTTTGGAAAAATTTTGACGCATTATGGCCTGCTTGTCGATGGGGAGCTTTTGAATCTCGTTATCGAGAACCATCATGATAAACGAGCCATCTGCCACTATGCGAGTGGCAATGGCGGCACGGTTCTGCGATGTATCGAGGAGCGCTTCTTCTGCGAACGATGAATTCGAGATTGAAAAGATAAAAATCAATGGCAGAAGTTTTGAAACGTAACTATGCATAATAATACTCCGATAAAAATGTCCAACGTAAAAATGAGGGGCTGCGCGCTTTTGCACAGCCCCTCTCGACGGACGGGCTAGCCTATTTGATGGCATTGAATTCAGACGTGAGGTTCAAAGTGCGGCCTGATATTTTGTCTTTTACGTTTGCGATAATTTTGTAGGTGCCCACTGGGTCGCTGCTATCAAAGCCCAATTTTAGGCTGGCATGCCCTAGTTGCAACAGGCCTCTCTGCAATGGAGCGCCAGACCAGACAGGGCCACCACCTGCTGGAGTTTTTGCTCCGCCTGGGCTTTCCAAGATGAACTCCGAAACAACATCGCAAACGCCAGATGAGCTTGGAGAGCAGCCGTGGAAAATGAGTACGGCTGCGATTGACGATCCAAGGCGTACAGAATTGGTAGAGCTTAGCTTTGGCGTGCCCTTGGTCGAGTTCCACGTCTGCCGAAATTGATTGTCGTCAGACGTAAGAACCAATTGAACACCAAAATCTCCACATGCTACGCATGTTCTCTGTATCCGCAATCGGCTTGCCGTTTGAGTCGATCCATGCGCTCTGAGCCATCAGCGGTACAGATAGTGCGAATAATAAGAACAATTTCTTCATAGCGAGACTCCTTATGTGGGCTAGCGTGGAGCTAAGGGGCTGCGCGCTTTTGCGCCGTCCCGCTTGAGCGCAGTGTTTTTCAATTGATTTCCTATTCGCCTCAAATTGCCGACACTCCACTTGATTTGAGGAAACATTGAAGCATAGAACCCGGAGAAAGTGTATATGCCGAAAGGCTTATTTTTAGCCTGAAAATAGCGTGCCGTATTGAATAAGTATTTTCTTGAATTGTTTTATTGCCATCCTCTTGCACGCATAAATTTCGCCATGCCTTTGCTGCCTCGTCTGGTAGCGGCTACCGTATAATCCGGCCTGACATCATCGTTTCGTTGCTTCGTAGAACGCCCGCTCAATGCGATGGCAAATCAATAGAAAGGCAAGGTAATGCCGGTTAAGAAAAAAGCCGATTTTCGGCTGAACGACGTGATCAGCCCGCTGGACAGGTGAAGCCTTGGGCGCAATTCTTTCAGTCGATTCTTTAACCACTTCGTTGCACAACGGTGTTGCTATCGTCGATGGCATTTCGTTCGGCATCGAACAGGGCGAGACTTTCGCGCTGCTCGGCGAATCGGGTTGCGGCAAGTCGATGACCGCATTGTCGCTGCTGCGCCTGTTGCCGGATGGCGTGGTGCATGCGGGTGGCACGGCGCGACTGGATGGTGTGGATTTGTTCGGCTTGCGCGAGCGCGATATGCGCGAGGTGCGCGGCGGGATCGCGGCGATGATTTTTCAGGAGCCGGCGCTGAGTTTGAATCCGGTGCTGACGGTGGGGCAGCAGATTGCCGAGGTGTTGGAGTTGCATGGGGGAAAAAATGCCGCCATTTCACAGCTGCCATCAAACCCCTCCCGGCCTCCCCTTGTCAGGGGAGGGAGCTGCAACTCCTCCCCTGACAAGGGGAGGGCTGGGGAGGGGTTGATTTTGCAGCGCTGCATCGAGTTGCTCGATCAGGTGGGCATCCCGGATGCGGCGCGGCGCGTGACGGAATATCCGTTCCAGCTTTCCGGCGGGATGAAGCAGCGCGTGATGATCGCGATGGCGCTGGCCGGGCAGCCGAAATTGCTGATCGCGGACGAGCCGACCACCGCGCTGGATGTGACGATCCAGGCGCAGGTGCTGCAACTGTTGCGCGATACGCAGGAGGCGAGCGGCATGGCGCTGCTGCTGATCACCCACGATCTCGGCGTGGTGGCGGAGATGGCGCACCGGGTCGGTGTGATGTATGCCGGGCAGATCGTCGAGCAGGCCAGCCGCGCGCAGTTGTTCGCCGAGCCGCTGCATCCCTACACGCAAAAATTATTTGCCGCGCTGCCCGATGCGGCGCGGCGCGGTCAGCCGCTGGCCGCGATTCCCGGCAGCGTGCCGCCGCCGGGCAGCATCACGCAGGGTTGCCGCTTTGCGCCGCGCTGCGATAAGGCGTGGGCGTTGTGCAGTGAGCAGACGCCGGGCTGGACAGAGGTGGGGGAAGGGCAGGGGGTGCGGTGCCATCTTTATTCGGAGCGTGGGGTGGGGAGTAAGGCGCGAGAAAAAATACCCTCTCCCCCAGCCCCTCTCCCGCAAGCGGGAGAGGGGAGTGCGGTAGTGCGGGAGAGGGGAGTTCAATCTTCGCTCCTGCAAGTCAAAGATTTGCAAGTCCACTTCCCGATCCGCAAGGGCATTTTGCAGCGCGTGGTCGGACAGGTGAAGGCGGTGGACGGGGTGTCGCTGGAGATTGCGCAGGGGCGCACGCTGGCGCTGGTGGGCGAATCGGGTTGCGGCAAGACCACGCTGGGCAAGGCGCTGCTGCAATTGATCGCGCCGACGGCGGGCAGCGTGCAGTTGGCAGGGCACGAGCTGACCGGGCTTGCGGCTGGCGAATTGCGCACGCGGCGCGCGGCGATGCAGATGGTGTTCCAGGACCCCTATGCGTCGCTGAACCCGAAGATGCGCGTCGCGGAGATTCTCGAAGAGGGCATGGCGACGCTGAATATCGGGGGTGGCAGCACGGCGCGCCAGGCGCAGCTCGATACCTTGCTCGATCAGGTCGGTTTGGCGCGCGCTACCAAATGGCGCTATCCGCATGAGTTCTCCGGCGGGCAGCGCCAGCGCATCGCGATTGCGCGCGCGCTGGCGGTGTCGCCGCAACTGCTGATCTGCGACGAGCCGACCAGCGCGCTGGATGTGTCGGTGCAGGCGCAGATCCTGAATCTGCTGAAATCGCTGCAACAGGAATTGAACCTGAGCTATCTGTTCATCACGCATAATCTCGCGGTGGTGGAATATCTCGCGCATGAGGTGTGCGTGATGTACCTCGGGCGCATCGTCGAGCGCGGCACGGCGGAGGAGGTGTTGCGCGCGCCGAAACATCCTTATACCCAGGCGTTGCTGTCCGCCGTGCCGCGCATCGATGGCACAGGCCGCGAGCGCATCCGGCTGGAGGGCGATCTGCCGTCGCCGGCCGATCCGCCGCCGGGCTGCCACTTCGCCCCGCGCTGCGCGCAGGCCAGCGACCGCTGTCGCGCCGGTTATCCTCCCGCGACGGATTGCTCGGCAACGCATGTGGTGCACTGCCACTTGTTTTAGGAGTAGTCGGAGATTTTCTGGGCACTTCGGCAGTTGTAGTACAATTACCCGGCACCAACTTGCATCCCTTTCTTGCAGTTCTTTTTTATCTTTATAAAAGGAGTGAATCATGAATACCAGATTGGCAAACGTGGAAGGCGAAGTCAGCAAAGAAAAATTGATGCAGGATTTGCGCGTGGTGGTATCGGATGCCGAGGAGTTGTTGCGCGCAACGGCCAGCCAGGCGGGCGAGAAAGTGGCCGCGGCACGCGAGCGCATTCAGGAAAACCTGGCTGCCGCCAAGGAGCGCCTTGCCATTGCGCAGCAGCATGTCACCGCGAAGGCCAAGCAGGCGGCGAAAGTGACCGACGAATACGTGCATGAGAATCCGTGGAAAGCGGTGGGGATCGCCGCGGGGGCAGGGCTGATTATAGGCATGCTGATTTCGCGCGGACGTTAAGCGATGCCGGAAGCCGCTTCAGGCCTGTTGGGGTCGGCCAAACGGCTGGCCGCGACGCTGACTTCCATCGTTTCGACGCGGCTCGAACTGCTGGCGAACGAGTTGCAGGAGGAGCGTTTGCGCTTGACGCAGATGCTCCTTTTTGCATTGTGCGCGCTGTTCTGTTTCGGCATGGGCCTGCTGCTGCTTAGCGTTTTTATCGTGGTGCTGTTCTGGGACGATCACCGTCTCGCGGTGCTCGGCGCGTTGAGCGTTGTTTTCTTCGTGTCGGGCTCGTTGGCGGTGCTGTTGCTGCGCGGCAAGGCGCAGAAAAAATCCAGACTGTTTTCCGCTAGCCTGGCCGAATTGGCCAGGGACAGGGAGCAGCTCGGCGCGGTTCGCGAAGGCGCAGGGCATGAATAAGCAGATGCTCGCGCTGATGCAACGGCGCGCTGAACTGCAGGCGAGAATCGCAACGCAACGCGAACAGGTGGCGGCGGCGGCAATGCGCTGGCAAGCGCCGCTGGCGCTCGCCGATAAAGGTTTGGCCGCCATACGGTTCCTGCGTTCCAACCCGGTGCTGGTCGCCGCTGTGGTTGCCGTTATTGCGATCCGGCGGCGCAACGTGGCGGGCATGTTGACGGCCGGCTGGCGGATGTGGCGATGGTATAAATCCGCCGTGTCTTTTTCTGCAAAAATAGCCTCCCGCTCGCATCATTAAGAAGAATTGTTTCGGCAGGCGCAGTAGTTTTTCAAGCGTCTGTCAGGATGCCGTACCAGCCCATTATTAATTTCATCCAGGCAAATGACACAACTACCCCGCAGAAAAATTATTTCACCATTGCAGCGAAAATGGGCGGCGGTGCGCTCGATACACGAAAACCATCGTTTGTATATCCGTGGTGAGCTTTCGCAAGTGCGCGGCTTGATCCCTATCCTGATGAAACACCGCAATGGCGGGCAATGGAGTGTGGAAGAGCGCGCGATGTTGCAGCGCGACCTGCGCGCCTTGTCAAACTTGAGCCCTTACCTGATTCCGCTGATCATGCCTGGCGGCATTTTGATGCTCCCGCTGCTGGCCTGGTGGCTGGATCACCGCCGCAACGGGCGGAAAGACAAGATTGAGCCGGCAATCGATCCTTGAAGTGAATTGGAATTAAGCGTTTTTTCAGCGGGTGTCGTTGTATACGACATGCAGGCGTTTTTGCGTCTTGTCCGGCACTTGATTCTTGGCGGTACCGCGCCGTGCTGCCTGGTGCGGGTGATTGCCGGATTTGGCGAGGCGTCTGGAATGCTTGCGGGGCGCTGTCTGCACGACAACAATGGTCTGGCCCGGTTTGAGCTGCTTCAGCTTGCTGTTTGAACTTTGCAGGCCGGCGACACTGACATTGTAACGGCGCGCCACACTCGCCAGTGTTTCGCCTTTTCGCACCGTGTGCCTGAGGGTGCGGGTGCGGCCATCACTGGTGGGCGCCAGATGCATGTTGAACGCTTCGAATTCGCTTTCGGTCGCGTTTTCCTCGCCGTTGACCGGCACCAGCAGCGTTTGCCCGGTGCTCGCATTGGCGCGGCCCGACAGGCCATTCACCGATTTGAGTTTCTCCACGGAAAGCCCGAAGCGCGGCGCAAGGCGGTCAAATCGCTCGCCTTTTTTGGGCTGATAGGCTTGCCAGCTGACCAGCGGTTTGTCATAGCCCTCCAGGTTGGTGCGGAACGTCTCCACGGCACTTAACGGCAGCAGAATCAGGTCGCTGCTGCCTTGCAAAATTACCGGGCGGTTGTGGCCGGGATTGAGCGCGATGAATTCTTCCACCGGGATATCGGCCAGTTGCGCGGCCAGTTTTACATCGATGTGTTTGGCGGTGGCGACAGCCGCAAAGTAAGGTTCATTGGGAATGCCCTGCAATGCCAGACCGAAGCTGGCCGGGTTCGCGATGATGTTTTTGACGGCCAGCAATTTGGGCACATAGTTGCGCGTTTCATCGGGCAGTTTGAGGCTCGTGTAATTCACCGGCAGGCCGCGTTTGCGGTTGCGCTCCTGCGCGCGCTGTACCGCGCCTTCCCCCCAGTTGTAGGCTGCCAGCGCCAGCTCCCAATCGCCGAACAGGTCGTGCAGTTTTTGCAGGTAGTCGAGCGCGCCGGTGGTCGCGCCGATAACGTCGCGGCGGCCGTCGTACCACCAGTTTTGCTGCATGCCGAAATTCTTGCCGGTGGACGGAATGAATTGCCAGATACCGGAGGCGCGGCTGGTCGAATACGCGCCGGGGTTGAAGGCGCTTTCTATGATCGGCAGCAGCGCGATTTCGCTGGGCATGCCGCGCCGTTCCACTTCGGTGGTGATGTAGTAAAGATAGCGTCGCGCGCGGTCGGTCATGCGCGCCACGTAATCGGGATGGTTGGCATACCATTTCTCATGCTTGGCGACGAGCGGGCTATCCAGGTCGCGCATGGCATAACCGTTGCGTATGCGCTCCCAAAGGTCGGGTGCGGGCAAATCATTGCCCGGAATAATAGTCAGCTGGATATTGCGCGCGGTAGACAGCGCCAGAGGTGCCGCAGGATCGGTCAGGGATGTATCGAGCGCGAGGAGCTCTTCCGCATGCGCGAATGAGGTCAGGGTGCCAATGGCGATAAACGCGGAAAAAATAAGTCGAATCAATGGCATTAGCAGGGTTTCGGCAGGCTTGGACTGCCGCGATAGTAGCCGAGGTCTTGCGCCCGGGTCAATCGAAAATGGATGGCGAAAACAGGGGGGATGAGATCAGGCATCGAGGTTGACACCCGGTATCTTGCTCAAATCCACCTCGTCTATCTGTTCGGGCGAGAGGAATTGCTTGGCGTAATCGAGATAGACTTTCTCGCGGATGAATACATCGAACAAGTCCGGGTCGATATGTCCGCCGAGTTTGAATTTGCCGAGGATGGTAAGCGATTCGGTCAGCGTCTTGCCCTTTTTGTACGGTCTGTCCTTGGCGGTGAGCGCCTCGAAAATGTCGGCGATGCCCATCATGCGCGCCTGCACCGACATCTGTTCGCGGGTGAGGCCGCGCGGGTAGCCCTTGCCGTCCATGCGTTCGTGATGCCCGCCCGCATATTCGGTGACGCTCTGGAGTTGTACCGGCCACGGCATGGCTTCCAGCATCTTGATGGTCATGACGATATGGTGATTGATGATCTCGCGTTCGGCCGCCGTCAAGGTGCCGGCGCGTATCGAGAGGTTCTCCAGTTCGTTGTCGCTGAGGAAATTGCCCATCTTGCCTTCGGCATCGCGCCATTGGTAGGCGGCGATCTGGCGCAAATGCTGCTGTGCCTCATCCGACATGGCTTCGCCGCCGACATTGCAGTGGCGCAGAAATTCGCGGTCCTGGTCAAGTTGCGCTACGCGCGCGGCATAGGCCTGGCGCGCGGTTTCGCTGCGTCCGGCATCGCCGTGCGCTTCCGCCATTTCGCGCAGCATGGCGATTTCGGCATCGCGCTTGAGTATTTCAAACCGGGTATCCACCATGTGGATGCGGTCGAAAATGGTTTCCAGTTTGGTCGCCTTGTCCACCACATGCACCGGGGTGGTGATTTTGCCGCAGTCATGCAATAGCCCGGCGATCCTCAGTTCGCGCCGGTCCTTGTCGGTCAGCGCAAAGTCCTTGAGCGGGCCTGTGTCGGTGTTGTTAGCCGCCTCGGCCAGCATCATGGTCAGTATCGGCACGCGCGCGCAGTGGCCGCTGGTATAGGGTGATTTATCGTCGATCGCGGTATTGATCATCCGGATAAAGGATTCGAACAGCTCTTCCAGTTGTGCGATGAGCCGGCGGTTGCTGAGCGCGATGGCGGCCTGCGAGGCGAGCGATTCGAGCAACTGCTGGTCGTCCTTTGAAAACGGTACGATCGCGCCGCTTTCGCGGTCTTGCGCGTTGATGAGTTGCAGCACGCCGATGACTTGATCCTCGTGATCGAGCATCGGTACGGTAAGAAAGGATTGAGAGCGGTAGCCGGTTGCGCCGTCAAATTTTTTGGTGCCGGAAAAATCGTAACCCTGTGCGGTGTAGGCATCGGGAATATTCACCGTGTCCCTGCTGAGAGCCGAGTGGCTCGCCACGTTGTTGTGGTTGGGATTGCCGGCATCATCGTACAGCCGGATCGCGGGGAAGGTAATCGCCACGCCGCTGGTTCCGCCCATCGCCGTCTTCAGTTTATCGTTGCGCAGTATTTCGAAGCGCAGCAACCGTTGCTCCGCATCGTGCAGATAGAGCGTGCCGGCATCCGCATTGGTGATGCGTTTGGCCGCTACCAGGATTGTTTCGAGCAGGCTGTTGATATTGCGCTGCTGCGACAGCGCGATGCCGATTTCATTCAGCTCTTTGAGGCGATGCAGCATATGGTCGGTAGAATTCATGATATCCCTTTCTACTTGATACAAACCGCGCGTATCTGGTGCATATCGGTAATTCCTTGCAGCACTTTCTCCATGCCGTCCTGTTTCAGGGTATGCATGCCGTCTTCGAGGCAGAGAGCCAACAGTTCGGCGACACGCGCATGCTCCTGAATGCCTTTCTTGACCGCATCGGTTCCGATCAGCAACTCGTGCAAGCCCACCCGGCCGCGATAACCGGTGCCGGAGCACTTCTCGCAGCCGACCGGCGTGTAAAGCGTAAATTGCCCCTTGTCGTCGGCGAACAGCTTTACCCACTCGGCGTGCAGTGCCTTGGTGGCCGCAGCCGGATCTTTTTTCCAGGTCGCCGTATTCATCAGCTCGCCGCTGTATTCGGCGAGCATCGCCTTGATCTCGTCGGGGGTTGCGGTATGCGGTTTCTTGCAGTCGCCGCACAGGCGCTTGCCCAAACGTTGCGCCAGGATGCCCAGCAGCGCATCGGCAAAATTGAACGGATCCATGCCCATGTCCAGCAAACGGTTGATGGATTCCGGCGCGCTGTTGGTGTGCAGGGTGGCGAACACCAGATGGCCGGTCAGCGAGGCTTCGATACCGATGGACACGGTTTCCTTGTCGCGCATTTCGCCGACCATAATCACGTCCGGGTCGGCGCGCAGGAAGGCGCGCATGATGGTGGCAAAATCCAGCCCGGCCTTCTTGTTGATCTGCACTTGGCGCAAGCCCTTCTGGGTAATTTCTACCGGGTCTTCCGCCGTCCATATCTTGGTGTCCGGCTTGTTGATGTACTTCAGGATGGAGTGCAGCGTGGTGGTTTTGCCGGAGCCGGTCGGGCCGCACACGAAAAACAGTCCGTATGGTTTGCTCACCGTTTCCTTGATCAGCTCGTTGTTGCGTGCCGAGAAACCCATTTTCTCCAGCGGCAACGGTTCGCCGGAAGCGAGAATACGCATCACCACGTCTTCGACACCGCCCTGTGATGGAATAGTCGCGACGCGCAGTTCAATATCCAGCGGGCCGTATTTCTTGAACTTGATCTTGCCGTCCTGCGGCTTGCGCTTCTCGGAAATATCCAGGTCGCACATGATCTTGAGGCGTGTCACCAATGCGTTGCGGTAGGTGGACGGCACTTCGATGTAGTTCAGCAGCGACCCGTCCTTGCGCACGCGAATCTGTGTCTTGGCCTTGCCCGGCCCCGGTTCGATATGTATGTCGGAGGCGCCCATCCGGTAAGCGTCCACGATGACCTTGTTGACCAGTTTGACCAGTTCGTTGTCGGCCGCCGCGCTGACATCGTCCTGGCTGACCGTTGAACTTTCTTCATCATCCCCCAGGCTGGACAGCAAATCGTCCATCGACGATTCATCGCCTGCGAGCACACCGCCGCCATCGGCAGACGCGCCTCCGCCATAGAACAAATTCAGGGTTTGCAGGAATTCGCGCTGCGGGCAAACTTTATAGACCAGCCGGTGCTTGGGGAAAATATTATTGACCACCCGCGAGGCCTGGATACGCTCCGGGTCGGTGGTCAAGATCAACAGCCCCTCCTGGGTTTCCTCGACGGGTAGCCACAGGCCGCTTTCGACATATTCGCGCTTCAGGTTTTTCAGCAGGTCGGCCGGCTTGATGCGGTCCGCCTTGTACGGCTCGTAAGGAACCCCGAAAAAGCTGGACAGCGCCTTGCCCAAGGCCGGGATGCTGACCTGAAATTCGTCTATCAGCACTTCTTCGATATCGACTCCTTTGCGCCGTGCGGTGCGCGCCGCCAATTCGAATTCCGCCGCAGACAGCACCGCATCGGCCATCAGGTAGTCATATTTGGTTTTGATGGGTTTGTTTTGCTGCCGTTGGCGCAGCGCTACCGCCATGGTTTGCGTCAACTCATGCACAGCCTCTTCGACCATCGACGAAAACGGGTGTCCGGCCTTGTTGTTGATAACTTGAATGACGCCGACCAGGCTGTCATTTTCGGCATCCAGAATCGGTGCGACCAGCATCTGTTTGGTGCGGTAGCCGGTGCGCTTGTCCACTTCCTGCAAAAAGCGCAGGTGCGCGCTATACACGGTCAGTTCTTGCTGGTCATAGACATCATTGATATTGAGCAGTTTCTTGTGCATCGCCGCATAACCGGCGACACTTTGTTCGGCAATCGGCAGCTTGAGATCCTTGAATGAATTCAGGCCGGTCTTGACCTTGGAAATAAGCGAGGTGCCGTCTTCGCTCACCACATAGATGGTCAGCCGGTCGGCATTGAACATCGCGCAGATGTCCTTGCTGACGTCCAGCATGATTTCATCGATGTTGCTGGTGGCGTGAATCTTGTTGATGACATGGTTGAGGCTCTTGGTGAGCTCGAGCTTGGTGCTCATTTCATCGGTGTTGTCGGTCATGATTGTGCCCATACTGATACTGTCCCACCGTGCCGCCCCGCCGCACAACTGGCGCGCCTGCCGGTACAGGATAAGAAATATTCTGGTTCTTGTGATAATTTTACGGGCGGATGCCGCGCGTCGAGGCAACCGGCAAGCGGCTCCAATTCAATCGATATCCTGCTGTGGGATGCGCAAGCCATCACTTACTCCTGAAGGTCGAATTCTTGATTGTTCAGCAACATCTCGGGACGAAACCGGCCTGCAAGATTTTCGATTTCCCGCATGGTTGGCTCGATTTCACCCGGCTTGAGATGGGTGATAAACACTTCTGCCTCGCGTTTGAATTTGGCCAACTCTTCGCCCAGCAGGCTGGGGCATAGATGCTTGGAAAGAATCGCCAGATTCTTTTCGCTATTTGGAAACGCCGTCTCGATAATGAGGTAGCGCAAATTTTCAATCCGGTTAACTACTTCCCATAACGCATCATTCGTCGTGGTATCGCCGCTGAACACCAGGCTTGTACGGCCGCTATCCAGGTGATACCCCACGGCGGGGACGGTATGATTGGCCGGGATGGCGGTTATCCTGCGCCCGTCCAGGGTGACGGTTTCACCCAGCTTGACCGGCTGGTAGCGCATGACCGGGCGTTGCGCGTTCGGGAGCATGCTGAAATCCGGCCAGATTTTCCAGTTGAAAATATGCTGCTTGAGAATTTCCAGTGTTTCGCCAATCGCATAAATTGTCAGCGGGCGATCCCGCGTAAATCCGACACTGTCCAGCAGTAACGGAATGCAGGCAATGTGGTCAAGATGAGAGTGCGTGACGAAGACATGTTCGATTGCGGCCAGTTCGGTCAGGCTAAGTTCTCCCACCCCGGTGCCGGCATCGATCAAAACATCATGGTCGAGCAGGAACGAGGTGGTGCGCAGGTTGCCACCGATCCCACCGCTGCATCCCAATACCCTGAGTTTCATCTTGTGTGTGCCTTTATTATCGTGCCGGGTTATTTGGTCTGGAACACAAATACGCCATCCCAATCCGCGGGCGGCGGGTTGTTGCGGAAGTAGGCGATGCGTTCGGCGTAAATGCCATATAGCGCAGTGTCCGGCGACATGCGTTGCAGGTTCATCAGTTGCAATTCCGCCTGCTCCCAATTCTGTTTGAGGTACAGGCGGCGAAACTCGTGGAATAACTTGATTTCATCCTGTAGCTCTTTACTCACTTCACCGGCCACGCCGATTGGTTCGTAAATCGCCACGGGTTTGTCCTTGCCTTTGACCCGCACCTGGTCGAGTTCGCGGTAGACAAAGTCGGTTACGGCATTTTTGGTGTTCTCGCCGACCACGATGCCCACGCCGTATTGTTTGGTAATGCCTTCCAGGCGCGATGCCAAGTTTACATCGTCGCCCATCACGGTGTAGGCGACACGCACCTCGGAGCCCATGTTGCCGACGCTGACGCGCCCGGTATTGATGCCCACGCCGATATGTATCTCCGGCCAGCCGCGTTCCTTGAAGTGCGGCTGCAAAGTTTTCAAGGTCGCCAGCATTTCGAGCCCGGCTGCGA
The DNA here is from genome assembly GCA_028714075.1 of Gallionella sp. Lineage (GTDB taxonomy): Bacteria > Pseudomonadota > Gammaproteobacteria > Burkholderiales > Gallionellaceae > Gallionella. The sequence continues at coordinate 76,155 of JAQTMZ010000002.1, read as the reverse complement.
TGGCGTTGCGCGCATGGTTCGCATCCGGCAAGGGCGCGCCCCAGAACGCCATGATGCAGTCGCCCATGTACTTGTCGATGGTGCCGCGGTGTTTGTAAACGATGCGCGACAACGGCGTCAGGAATTCATTCATCAGCAGCGTCAGTTCCTTGGCATCCAGCCCTTCGGAGATGGTGGTAAAGCTGCGCACATCCGAGAACAGGATGGTCATTTCGCGGCTCTCGCCTTCCATCGAGACGCTGCCGGGGTTCTTGCTCATCTCGTCCACCAGTTCGCTCGGCACATATTGCCCGAACAGGCCGGTGATCTGGCGCTTGGTGCGCGATTCGACAAAGTAGCCGTAAGACATATCTATCGCGAACAGCAGCGCGATCATCACCAGGCTGTTGGCCACCGGCATCAAAATATTGCCGTATTGCCAGGCGGCAACGCTCATCCCCGTGGTGACGGCAAAAATGGACACTATAACCAGTATCGCCTTGGCCGGGCTAAGTTGCGGTAACCAGAGACTCAGCACGATGCCGGTCAGCAGCAGCCAGACCACTTCCGCCCCCATCATATAGGCGGGGCGTTCTTTCAGATTCTGGTCGAGAATGCCGGAAATCATATTGGCGTGGACTTCCACCCCCGGGTAAACTTCCGACACCGGTGTGGCACGCAAGTCCAGCAGCCCGGGTGCAGTCGTGCCGATCAGCACGATCTTGTCTTTCAGTTGCGCCAGCTCGGTGCGGCCATGCAATACATCGGCGATGGAAATATAGCGGTAGCTGCCCGCATTGCCACGAAACGGCACCAGCGTGGTTACTTCGTCATCCACGGGTATTTTTAACGAGCCGATCGGCGAATCCAGTTCCAGCCATTCCAGGCCGGCGTATCCGCTGGTGTTGCCCTCGGCAAAACCGGGCAGCATTTTGGGATGCCCGAACAGGGTGCGTACCATCGCGAGCGACAAGGACTCATAATATGCGCCGTCATATTCGGACAGCATCGGCACGCGCCGCACCACGCCGTCCGAGTCCACCGCAGGATTGAAATGCCCGGCGCTGGCCGCGGCCTGCTGCAATTCGGGCAGATTGGCACCATAGCCGTTCAGAACCGTAAATGTTATCGGGCGGCCCTTGAATGTGCCGGGCGGAAACGCCGGTTCCGGGAGCATCCCGGAGACGCTGCCTTTTTTATCGGTCAGGTAGTACCCCAGCACCACATTCCGGTTCTTGATTTTTCCGGCAAACAGGTTGTCGTATTCGAGCTGCGGGCGGACTTGCGCGAGCGTGGCCTGGAACCTGGCATCATCCTTAAGCTGGTCTTGCCCGAGCTTCTGCAACACCTTAAGCCCGGAACTCTCATCTTTCTCGGCGAACACCACGTCGAGGCCAACCACTGCAACGCCGTACTTGTCGAACAGCTTGTCCATCAGCAGGCCCAGCCGGTCGCGGCTCCACGGCCAGCGCCCCTCTTCCTTGAGGCTCTTCTCGTCAATATCGAGAATGACGATGCGGTCATCCACCGTTTTCGGCATGGTCAGCCGCAAGCGGTAGTCATAAAGGATATTGGACAGCTGATCGACAAAATGCAGCCGATATAAATGGGCTGCATTGCCGACAAAAACCAGGACTATCAGCAGTCCAATTCCAATCAAAAGTGAATGTTTCTTCACGCAGTTCCTTTTAAAGTGCGGTTGCCCCTGCGAATGCCTGCCCTTAATTTACCGCTTATCCCTTGAAGTAAAACTCCATCTTGACACCGGCCAGTTCGATCACATCGTGATCGTTCATCTGATGCGGTTTGTCGCTCAATGCCTGCCCGTTTACCAAGGGGAAATTTTCTCCTTCGACATGGGTGATGAAGAAACCATGCGGCCGGCGCGTCAACACCGCTACCTGCACGCCCGGTTTACCCAGGGTGGTCAGGTTCTTCACCAGGTCAAGTTCTTTGCCGGCATTCGGCCCGGTCAGAATTTGTATCGCGGCGGCTTGCGGCGCAGTTGCTGCCGGTGCGGCGGAAGCAGCCGGCGCGGAGGGTGCCGCTGGTGCAGGAGTGGCAGCAGTATTTGCCGGTGCTGGCGCGGCTTCGGCAGGGCGGAGCGCGCCGAACTTGCCGGTTTTCTCAACCATCTCCGCAGCTGCCGCCTTGTTTGCGTCGACTTGAGTGCTCATAAAGCCGGGTTCAGCGGGTTTCTCCGCTGCAGCCGCCTGTTTTACCGGCGCACGCAATACCATGGTTTTTTCAAAATCGGCAGAGGTGGTTTGGCTGGCCTGGTCGTTGATATATTTCAAGTGATATTTGCCGATTTCGATAACGTCATTCGGCTGCAAAAAATGCTTTTTGACAACCGCACCGTTTACCGCCAGCCCGTTGGTGCTATCCAGATCTTCGAGGAACGAATCGTTCAATATGGTAACGATCGCCGCATGTTCGCCACTCACCGCGAGGTTGTCTATGACGATGTCGTTGTGCGCCTTGCGCCCGACGGTCATGCGCTCTTTGCTTATGGGGTATTCGTTGATTACCACCCCATCCATGCTCAGTATCAGTTTTGCCGCCATAGTTGTGCTCCTTGCTTGCGTGCTAAATTTTAAGCCAGTTATTTGTTAAACCAGTCGATCGCTTTTGCGAGCCAGCCGCGTGGCGCGGCAAACTCGCTTTTTACCTTTACCAGAATCACCGAAACATTATCGCGGCCACCGTTGTCATTCGCCATCTGGATCAATTGTTCCGCGGCAAGCGGCAAATTTCCCTGCATCGCATGCAGGGTGGCACAGATATCATCGTCCTCGACCATATCGTTCAAACCATCCGAGCAGAGCAAATAAATATCGCCTACCCGCACGTCATGCACGTGAATTTCCGCCGCTATTTCGGCATCGATCCCGACCGCGCGCGTCACCAGGTTTTTGTTCTTGGAATGGCGTGCATCCTCGATGCTGATTATCCCGCTATCGATCTGCTCCTGCAGCAACGAATGGTCGCGGGTAATGCTTTCAAAAACCTCGCCGCGCAACCGGTACATGCGCGAATCGCCTACATGCCCGACGGCCACGCGATTGTCGTAAAACAGGCCGGCAACAATGGTTGTCCCCATTCCCGCATATTGCGGCTGGCTTTTCGAGGCATGGTAAATCGAAGCGTTGGCCTTCTGGATGTTGTCGCGCAGCAACAACACGCCCAGCTCCTCACCGGATTGTTCATCGCGCTCAATCGGGCTGGCATTTTGCAAGCGATGGGCGATTTCCATGGCTGTCACCGAAATAGCGATACCGCTCGCAACTTCGCCCGCATTGTAGCCGCCCATGCCGTCCGCCAACACCACCAGGCCGCAAGCGGCCTCGCATGCCACGCTATCCTCGTTGTGCGAGCGCACCATGCCGGGATTGGTTTGGCTGACTATTTCCAAAGCGTCTATTACTTTCATGGCTTACCCTCCAGGCTGGCGGCGCATTTGCGCAGCGCATCAGCCATCTCTGCACCATTGGCATAACGGTCTTCATTCTGCTTGGCCAGCGACTTGTTGACGATCGCCACCAGGCACGGCGGTAAATCCGCCTTGATGCTCAAGATGTCGGTATGCGCCTCATTGGCGATACGGTACATCAGTTGCGCCATCGAGTCCCCTGTGAACGGCAGCTTACCACAAGCCAGTTGATACAAGCTCACGCCCAGCGAAAACAGGTCCGAGCTGCCGCCGATCTTTTTGCCGGCCAGTTGTTCGGGCGACATATACGATGGCGTACCCAGCACCATGCCGGTTTTGGTTTTGCTCGAGTCGGTAATGCGCGCGATGCCAAAGTCCGTCACCTTGGGCGTATCCGTGTCGGGGTCGTACATGATGTTGGCGGGTTTGATGTCGCGGTGCACCACATTCTGCTTGTGCGCGTAGTCCAGCGCGTCGGCGACACGCGCGACAATGCTCATCACCCTGGGCAACGGCAACAGGTTCTCGGGCTTGGTGTAAGGCACCAGATCCTTGCCCTTGAGGAATTCCATCGCGATGTAGGCCAGATCGTGCTCCTCGCCCGCATCGTAGATCGACACGATGTTCGGATGGTTCAAGCGGCCCGCCGTTTCGGCTTCGCGGAAGAAGCGCTCCTTCACATCCTGCAATTCGTCGGCTTCGAACTCCTGCGATAGCGCCATGGTTTTGATCGCCACCACCCGGCCGATCTTGGGATCCTTGCCGTAATACACCACGCCCATCGCGCCCTTGCCGAGCTCCTTCTCGATTTCGTAGCGGCCCAGCATCGGTTTGGACACGCTATCTTTGCCCAGCACCATGGTGCTGGCGTTGCCCTTGCCGGATGTGCCGCCGAGGATCACCGTTTCCGACATCGCTTTGGATTGCGCCAGGCGTGCATTCAGGTCGCGGAATTTGGGGTTATATTCCGCCATGTATTTGAATACCGATTCGGCCTTGTTGAACTGGCGCTTGCGCTCGAAATCCAGACCCAGGTTATACAACACCTCCATCAGGCTATCGTCGATCGGCACCTTGCGGAACTTGTCGAAGGCAATGTCCAGTTGCCCCTGCCCCTGAAAAGCCAAGCCGAGCATGCGGTTGCTCTCGGCGGATTCGGCATCGGATTTCTGCTTGCCTTTTTCGGTCAGCAGGAAGCGTTTGGTGGTCAGCAATAAATGCCCCGCCAGCAACAGCGTGGCGGGCAGCATCAGTTGCAACCATAAGGCTTGCGTCGTCATCAACACGAAATGCGTCGCCAGCAACGACGCAAGCAACGTACCCGTCACCGCCGCCCCGATGGCTGCACTCAGGCGCGGCAGCAACAAGATCAAATAAAGCGCGATCAGCAGGAATACGCCGGTTTTAGCCAGCGCCGCCCAGCCTGGCACAACGAAGAAATCGCCCTTGAGGATGCTGGATACCGAATGCGCCAGAATAAACACCGGAGCCATACCCGCAGAAATCGGCGTTACTTGCAGCGTGCCGACACCGGCTGCCGATGCGCCGATCAGCACGATCTTGTCGCGATATTTTTCCGCCGGGATTTTGCCGGTGAACACGTCATAGAAAGAATCCACCGGGAAGGCCGGCCGCCCGTCGCTATCCTTGTAAAAATAGGTGTGCATCTGCACGGCCTGGTCGGTAATGATTTTCTGGTTGCCCAACTGTACCCCTTCGCCCAGGTTGACGTGAATGTCCTTGGGCTCGAGATTGAGGCTCCGGGCCGCCAGCAGCAAGGACAGCGACGGGTAATATTGATTGTAATAGCCCACCACCAGCGGTTCGGTGCGCACCGCGCCGTCGACATCCGGGAAGCTGTTCAGGTGCCCGATGGACAGCGCCTTGTTGCCCAGCGCCGGGATTGGCGATAGCACACCCCGTGAGGGCAGCGGCAGCGCACCGGAGCCGCTGTCATCTTTCACGTTGGTGAGATTGTTGCGCAGCACGTAGTCCGGCAAAGGCTTATCCGGCTTGCCTTGCGGTTCGCCCAGATTGAAAAACATCGCCAGCAGCACATCGTTGGCTTTGGCCATGCTGTCGCTGAGCTTCTTGTCGTTATCGAGATTTTTTGCCGCATCTACCAGCAAAGTATCGAGCGGGGATAATTCCACCGGATTGGTGGCAGCGACCATGCTGGCCGGGTTTATCGCGCTCACAGCACTTGCCGGAACTGGCATGCCGGCCAGGTTTTGGGCATTTTCCGGTGCGGTCACTTCCAGCAGGGAAGACTTGCCGAGCAAACCGGCGATTTTGTGAATGTAACTTAGCCCGGCATCGACCTGCGGCTCGAAGAAGAAGGCGGTATGCCCAATGACCTTGGCATGGCCTGCCGCCAGGGTATCCACCATCTTGGCGTGTATTTCGCGCGGCCACGGCCAACGCCCCAGATTGGCGATGCTCTGGTCATCGATCGCGATTACCGCGATCTTGTCGCTCGGTACGCGCGTCGAGGCCAGTACGCCCAAGTCATAAGCCTTGCGCTCCAGGCTTTGCATCAGGTCGCTGTTCGCGCCAAAAAGGAATATCAATGCGACCAGCAAACCGACGAACCAGTCTTTTTTCCAGAACGACCACTTCTTCATTGCCACCCCCTGATACCCGTTGTCGGGCAAGTTGCGCCGCAGATATTAAAGTATTTCGCAACAATGCACCACAACCCTTTTGATTTATTACGAATTATCCGGAGCGTTGCATCGTGTGATTGCAGGATGTGCCTTTGGGGTTTTTTTGATAAACCCAGGCGGGACGAACTGGAGTAAATGGGAAAAGCAGGGGTACGGTGCCTCTGCTGTGGGTACGCTATGTCCTTCGGCCAGTTCAGAACAGGCTTTACCCAGCCTGCGTACTGAATTCTAGAGGTTCCCCCAAGCTATTTGGTGAGGTTGGTACGCGCCCGTGCAATCGCGGCGACAACCTGGTTCGGCGCGGTTCCGCCGGTGTGGTTGCGGCTGGCGAGCGAGCCTTCCAGCGACAGCACCTGGTACACGTCATCGCCGATCAGGGCGGAGAACTGCTGCAATTCGGCGAGACCGATGTCGCCCAGGTCGCAGCCGCGCTGCTCTGCGAAGCGCACCGCCTGCGCTACGGCTTCATGCGCATCGCGGAATGGCACGCCCTTCTTCACCAGATAATCGGCCAGGTCGGTGGCGGTGGCATAGCCCTGCAATGCCGCGCTGCGCATGGCCTCCGGCTTGACCTTGATGCCGCCGATCATGTCGGCGTAGATGCGCAGGGTTTGCGTCAGTGTTTCCACCGTGTCGAACAGCGGCTCCTTGTCTTCCTGGTTGTCCTTGTTGTAGGCCAGCGGCTGGCCTTTCATCAGCGTCAGCAGCGCGACCAGATGGCCGTTGACGCGTCCGGTCTTGCCGCGCACCAGCTCGGGCACGTCGGGATTCTTCTTCTGCGGCATGATCGACGAGCCGGTGCAGAAACGGTCGGCGATGTCGATGAAGCCGAAGCGCGGGCTCATCCACAGGATCAGTTCCTCGGAGAAGCGCGACAGGTGCGTCATGATCAGCGCGGCACAGGCGGTGAATTCGATGGCGAAGTCGCGATCCGACACCGCGTCCAGCGAGTTCTCGCATACGCCGTCAAAGCCCAATAGTTCGGCGACATACTCGCGCTTGATCGGGTAACTGGTTCCGGCCAAAGCCGCTGCGCCCAGTGGCAGGCGGTTCACGCGCTTGCGGCAATCACGCAGGCGTTCCGCATCGCGCTTGAGCATCTCGTAGTACGCCATCAGGTGATGCGCGAAGCTGATCGGCTGCGCGACCTGCAAATGCGTGAAACCGGGCATGATGGTGTTTGTATGGTTTTCGGCGAGGTCGAGCAGCGCGCTTTGCAACGCCTTGATTAGTTGCAGCAGGTCGTCAATCGCGTGGCGCAGATACAGGCGCACATCGGTCGCCACCTGGTCGTTGCGCGAACGCCCGGTGTGCAGGCGTTTGCCGGCATCGCCGACCAGTGTCGTGAGGCGTTTCTCGATATTGAGATGCACGTCTTCCAGGTCCAGCGACCAGGCGAATTCGCCGCACAGAATTTCATTTTCGATTTGCCCGAGACCGCGCTGAATATCCTTCAAGTCCTGTAATCCGATGATGTCGCAAGCCGCCAGCATCTGCGCGTGCGCCAGCGAACCTTGAATGTCGAACAGAGCCAGCTTGTGGTCGAAACCCACCGACGCGGTGTAGCGCTTCACCAGTTCCGCCACCGGTTCGTTAAAACGCCCCGACCAGGTATCGTCGTTTTTGTTTTGTATTGGGTTTTTTTCGTGCATTGGATTTTTATCTTGTGTTGGATCTTGCATTGTTGCCCCCGCTCGCCCCTGAAAGGCGGTAAACTTTCCCGCCATGAATAACCCGCGCAGTATAAAACAAAAAGCCTGGCCCGATACGTTGCCCAATTTCCGCAACCTCGGCGTGACGCTGCGTATTTTGCTGGCCTGCAACGGGCTGGCATTGTTGCAGGCATTGTTGCAGGCGGGCAGATGGGCGGACGTGCCGCAGCTGATGATGCAGATCGCCGCGCTGCTCACGCCGATATTGTTGTCTGCGCTGCTGTTGCTGTGGGCGGCGCAGCCGTGGCTGAGCCGGCTTGCCTATTGGCACGGCGTGCTGGCAGTGAACGTGGTGGTGGTGGTGTTGACGCTGTCCATCTATCACTTCGGCGGCGAACTGTATCACCCGCTGGGTCACGATGATGCTTGGTTCGATGTGGTGCGCTATGCCTTGCTCGGCATGCTGGTGTGCGGCATTTTGCTGGCATATTTCCGCTGGCGCAGCCAGGTGTTGTCGCGCGCTTTGCACGATGCGCGTTTGCAGGTGTTGCGCGCGCGCATCCGCCCGCATTTTCTGTTCAACACCATCAACGCCGTGCTCGGCATCGTGCGCACCCAGCCCAAACAGGCCGAGACCGCGCTGGAAGATATGGCGGACTTGTTCCGCATGGCGATGTCGGATGCGCAAGACCTTGTACCGTTGCGCCAGGAAATCGAGTTGAGCAAGCAATACATCGCGCTGGAGCAATTGCGCATGGGCGAACGGTTGCGCGTGGACTGGCAAATTCAGGATGTGCCGGATGACATGCTGATCCCGCCGCTGCTGTTGCAACCGTTGCTGGAAAACGCCGTGTATCACGGTATTGAATCGTTGTCGCAAGGCGGTTGCATCAACATCGTGTTGAGCCGCAGCGGCGATAAGCTGCGGCTCGGGGTAGAGAATCCTTGCGCAGCGCGCGGCGATGAAGCGCAAAATGCCGCACCGGGATCCTTGCCGCAGGAGGATGCGGGAAGCCCAACCGGCTCCGGCAAATTCAGGAAATTGACGCGACCGCACACCGGCAACAGAATGGCGTTGCAGAATATCCGCGAACGCCTGGATTTGCTGTTCGATGCCGAGGCGCGCTACCAGGTTGAAAGCGGCAAGGATTTTTATCGCGTGGAAATAATGCTGCCCTGCATGAAGGAGAAAACAATATGAGCGTTATCGAACTGGCTCTGCGCGTTTTCATCGTGGACGACGAGCCGCCCGCGCGCAGCCGCTTGCGCGACCTGCTGAATGACTGCAGCGACCAGTTGGCGCTGGTGGTGGTGGGCGAGGCGGGCAACGGCCAGGAAGCGTTGGAAATGCTGATGAAAACGCCCGTCGACGTGGTGCTGCTGGATATTCGCATGCCGCAGATGGACGGCATCGAGCTCGCGCAGCACATTCAAAAAATGCCCAAGCCTGTCTTTGCTCCTGCCGATGGGCCGATCCAAAGCCCGCCGAAGTGGCCGCCGGTGATCATCTTCACCACCGCTTACGATACCTACGCGATCAAGGCATTTGAACTGCACGCGATCGATTACCTGCTCAAGCCGATCCGCCTCGGGCGCCTGTTCGAGGCGCTGACCCGCGCACGCGAAGCCGTGCCGGTGCAAACTGAAGTGCTGCACGAACTGTTGCCCGAGCCGCGCAAATTCCTCTCCATCCACGAGCGCGGCAAGATTCATCTGATCCCTGTCGAGAAGGTGTTGTTCCTGCGCGCCGAGTTGAAATACGTCACGGTGCGCACCGCCGAACGCGAATACCTGCTGGAAGAATCGCTCACCGCCCTGGAAAAGGAATTCGCCACGCGCTTCGTGCGGGTTCACCGCAACTGCCTGGTGGCCAAGGAGGGTATCGAAGGCTTCGAGAAAAGCGGCGGCGAAGAAGGCGAGGGCAGCGGCTGGATGGTCAAGCTGAAAGGCCTGGATGAGCTGATCGCGATCAGTCGCCGCCAGCAGCATATCGTCAAGGAGTTTGGCTGATTTTGAAAAACGCAGTTTTTCGTAGGGTGGATTCACGCCTCCGGCGTTTTTCCACCCTACCAGACTTGTAGGAGCGGGCCATGCCCGCGATCAGGTGATTCGCGGGCATGGCCCGCTCCTACGGAATTCATTGTCTTTCCAAGCAACCAAAATAGACAGCCGCATCCGGCTGGGTGCGGTCGCGTTGCGCCTGCCACACCATCTCGCCGAGGCACTCCATCATGCGGTGTTGCGCGTCGTGTTCCGATTCGTATTGCCGGGTCAGGCGCGCGAAATGCGCGCGTATTCCCGCCGGCTGGTTGATGGAGATTTGCTCCTCGATGGTGAGGTGCATCATCAGGTGCAGGAACGGGTTGGGCGCGCCTTGTTCCGGCAGGTAGTCCTTGTCCTGGTGGTGCTCCGGATTCTCCAGTACCGCATGGTATTCGGGATGCTTGCCGATGAGTTGCGCGGCGAGGTCTTCCAGCGGCGTGAGCAATTCACCGGCCCTGCGCTTGCGCCAGGACTCGAATAAAAAGTTGCGCGCTTCGTCGCGCGACGGGTTAAAAAACATCAGAGCTCTTTCTCAGGATATTCGCACAGGTCGTTGATGAGGCATGCGCCGCATTTCGGTTTGCGCGCCTGGCACACATAGCGCCCGTGCAGGATCAGCCAGTGGTGTGCATTGTGCTTGAATTCGTCCGGCACAAATTTTAACAACTGCCGCTCCACTTCCAGCACATCCTTGCCGGGCGCGATGCCGGTGCGGTTGGCGACGCGGAACACATGTGTGTCCACCGCGATGGTGGGCTGGCCGAAGGCGGTGTTGAGAATCACGTTGGCGGTCTTGTGCCCCACGCCGGGCAGGGCTTCCAGCGCCGCGCCGGTCTGCGGCACGATGCCGCCATGCTGTTCCACCAGCAGGCGGCAGGTCTGCATCAGGTGCTTGGCCTTGGTCTTGTACAGCCCGATGCGCTGCACATACTCGCGCAGTTTTTCCTCGCCGAGATCGAGCAGCGCCTGCGGCGTGTTCGCGACCGGAAACAGTTGCCGCGTCGCTGCGTTGACGCTGATATCGGTGGCCTGTGCCGACAGCAGCACCGCCACCAGCAGCTCGAACGGCGTGGAATATTCCAGCTCGGTTTTCGGATGCGGGCTGGCGGCGCGGAAGCGCGTGAAGATTTCGAGACGTTTGGTGGGGGTCATGGATAGAGCACCAATTAGCGGGTGTAATGCTATACGCTGGACGAGCTAAAGAAGTTTTTGAAATTGCTCGCGGTTCAGTTCGCAGTCACGCAGAATTTTGGCGAATAATCCCGGCCCTATGGTTTCGCCGGAGTGAACAGGTACGACGGTCGAGCGGCCATCCAGATGATGAATGAAATGATGACTGCCCTTGACGCGGAGCACTTCAAAACTGGCTTTCTTCAAGATCGACAACAACTCCTTGCCAGTCAGGCTGGGCAGGGATGTCATGCGGCAACCGAGATGCGTTGCACTCCGACAAAATCGAGCGGTTCCGTTGCGTCACCCTGAACTTCAAGACAAAGCTCGATAGCCTCGCGGATGCGTTCCATCAAAGTGTCGAGTGACTTGGCCTGCGTATGGCAGCCCGGCAGCGCCGGAACCGAGGCTACAAAATATCCCGCCGAATCTTTTTCAACAATCACATCAAATTGGTGTGTCATATCAATCTCCATGGCGACGACGAAATTGTACACTGAAGCAGTTGTGGTTGGCGTAGATACTGTTATTCCTGTCAACATCCATGCAACGCAGGATCAATCTTCATTCTTGTGTTTATGTGGTACATCCAGTGTATGCGCCGGTTCGTGAGCCTTGGCGCGGCGCGCTTCGATCTCGGCGATCTGCGCTTGCTGTGCGGGGGTCAGTTGCGCGGTATTCTGCGGCTTGATGGCGGCGGCCTGCGCCTTGGCACGTTCCAGTGCGGCCTGGATCAGAGCTTGCGCATCAGTCTCCAGCGCGGCAACCGGTTTCGCGGCAGCCTGTTCTTTCTGCGCCAGCCTCTCGGCCTTCTCGCGTTTGTCGCGCTCGCTGCGTTCGAGGCGAAACCGGTAGCGTTCCCGCGCGGCATTTGCGGCGGTGTGTTTCTGATCGCGCGTCAGCATCTGCTGCGGCAACGGCAGCATGCTGATGCAATCCACCGGGCAGGGCGCGACGCACAGTTCGCAGCCGGTGCACAGCGGGGCGATGATGGTGTGCATCAGTTTGGACGCGCCGGAAATCGCATCGACCGGGCAGGCCTGGATGCACAGCGTGCAGCCGATGCAAAGGTTTTCGTCGATGAAGGCGACCGCTGGCGGCTTGAGTACGACGTCTGCGCCGAACGGCTTGAATGCGACGCCGAGCAAATCCGCCAGTTCGCGGATGCCTTCTTCGCCGCCGGGAGGGCATTTATTGATGTCCGCCTCCCCGTTGGCGATGGCCTCGGCGTAAGGCCTGCAACCGGGATAGCCGCACTTGCCGCACTGCGTCTGCGGCAGGACGGCGTCGATCTTGTCCGCTATCGTTAGCAATGTGTTTGGCAATTAAGGTTTTCCATCACTTGAACCACCATCTCATGAGCGACAGGCTTGTCAGCCCCGCTGTAACCAGCGTAAAGCCCGGCGCGCATGGCAGGAGCAGGAAGGCCTCGCGGCGCGAGAAGAGAGAATAAAATTGGTGTCCTCGACAGGAATCGAACCTGTAATTGACCCTTAGGAGGGGCCGGTTATATCCATTTAACTACGAGGACAGCGGTTAGCATTCTAGCTGAAATGCGCTGTAATCCATACAGGACACCTCTATAAATCCAAACCCCGTCGCGATACTGCGTTACTCGATAAATTTTAACGCTTGCATATCAAACATATGCGGCGCGCTAAAATTTCCCTCGCGCCTTGCCTCGCTTGGGGTTTTGAATTTATAGAGGCATCCTAAAGCTTGACTGGTATCATGCGCGCCGTTTGGAAAAAAATTATCCCCCAGGAAAACTTATGCAGGCCCGTATCAATCTGTTTGCCGCGTGGTTTCTGATCCCGCAAACGCTGGCGATGGGCTGGGTGGCTGCCGTCGGGCGTGGCGTGTTGAGCCTGTGCGGTGTCGAAACGCCGGAAGAAGGCATTCCGGGGCGCATCGTTGGCGCGCTGCTGTTGTTCGGCGCGGTGTTCCTGGCGCAGTATTTTCTCGGCGGCAGGTTGCCGCCGCAGGGCAAGCCGGAAGGGAACGGTTTTCGCGTCGGCCATCGTCTGGTGCTGGCGGCGAATTTGCTGGCTGCCATGCTGTTCATCTTTCCTTTTGTCCATCACCTGATGGAAAGCCGCGGTGCGGCAATGGTGCTGTCAAAACTTGCCGTCGCGTTCGGTTATATCGCGGTGGCGGGCTGGGCGGTGGGTTTTTCTTTTATTTATCAATCTGCACTTTCAAGAAAGTAGTTTTTATTTATGCCATTCATTACCCTCGATAAGGCGTGCCTCGCATTCGGCCATGTCGCGCTGCTCGATCATGCCGACTTTCAACTCGATGAGGGCGAGCGCGTCGGGCTGATCGGGCGCAACGGCGGCGGCAAGTCGAGCATGATGCGCGTGCTCGCTGCCCAGGGGAATCTGGATGACGGGCTGGTATGGCGCGCGCCGACCGCGCGGATCTGCTATGTCAGTCAGGAGCCGGTGCTGGATGCCGACGACACGGTGTTCGATGCGGTGGCGAAAGGTTTGGGCAAGCTGCAAAAGCTGTTGCATGATTACCACCATGTATCCCATCAACTCTCCGAGCCGGATGCCGACTACGACAAGCTGCTGGAAGAAATGCAGCACTTGCAGACCCAATTGGAAGCACAAGACGGCTGGTCGGTGCAGGCGCGCATCGAGACCGCGATCGCCAAACTGGATCTGGACCCGGACAAACGCGTCGGCGAGATGTCCGGCGGGCAGCGCAAGCGTGTCGCGTTGGCGCAGGCGCTGGTGGCCGAGCCGGATGTATTGATCCTCGACGAGCCGACCAACCATCTGGATTTCGAGTCCATCGAGTGGCTGGAAGGGCTGCTGAATAATTTTGTCGGCAGCGTGTTGTTCGTCACCCATGACCGGCGTTTTCTGGACAACGTCGCCACGCGCATCGTCGAACTGGATCGCGGCAAGCTGGCGAGTTTTCCCGGCAATTTTTCCGCCTATCAGGCGATCAAGGAGCGCATGTTGAGCGACGAGGCGGTGGTGAACGCCAAGTTCGACAAGGTGCTGGCGCAGGAAGAGGTGTGGATACGCCAAGGCGTCAAAGCGCGCCGTGTGCGCAACGAAGGCCGCGTGCTGCGCCTGGAACAATTGCGCCGCGAGCGTTCGGCGCGCCGCGAGAAACTCGGCAAGGTCGAGATGAGCGTGGATACCGGCGAGCGCTCCGGCAAGCTGGTGGCGGAACTCGACAATGTCAGCAAGTCATATGGCGCGCGCAAAATCATCGGCGATTTTTCCTGCCGCATCCAGCGCGGCGACAAAATCGGCCTGCTCGGCCCGAACGGCGCGGGCAAGAGCACGCTGCTCAAGATCATCCTCGGCGAGTTGCAGCCGGACAGCGGGCAGGTCAAGCTCGGCACGAAGATTTCGGTCGCGTACTTCGACCAGTTGCGCGAGCAGTTGGATGATGACGCGACGCTGGCCGACACCATCAGCCAGGGTTCGGATTTTGTCGAAATCGGCGGGCAGAAGAAGCATGTCATCAGCTATCTCGGCGATTTCCTGTTCCCGCCGGAGCGCGCCCGTTCGCCGGTCAAGAGTTGCTCCGGCGGCGAGCGCAACCGCCTGCTGCTGGCAAGGCTGTTCACCCAGCCCTCCAACGTGCTGGTGCTCGACGAGCCGACCAACGACCTCGATATCGAGACGCTGGAGCTGCTCGAGGAATTATTGGCGAACTATGACGGCACGCTGTTCCTGGTCAGCCATGACCGCGCGTTTCTCGACAACGTGGTGACGCAGGTGATCGCGTTCGAGGGCGACGGCAAGCTGATCGAATATGCCGGCGGCTATGAGGATTGGGTGCGCGTGAAAAAATACCAGGCTACCGTTGCGGCTGCCAAACCCGCCGTTTCCACGCCGCCGCGCGCGGCGGTTGCCGCAGCCGAAAAAGCGAAGCCTGCCAGCAAGCTCAGCTTCAAGGAAGCGCGCGAGCTGGAAGAGTTGCCCAAGCGCGTCGAGGTGCTGGAGCGCGAGCAAAGCGACATTGCCGCGCATCTTGCCGACGGCACGATTTACCGCAACGATGCCCGGCGCGCCAAACAACTGCAATTGCGCAGCGAGGAAATCGATGCGGAAGTGGCAGCGGCAATGGCGCGCTGGGAAGAGCTGGAGCGGCGCTCGTTAACCAAGTGAGGTTGATCTTGCTGCTATTCCTTTGGCGCTTTAGCCGCTTCGGGGCTATGTTCCGGCTTGGTTGTTGACTTTGAGCTCTTCGAAGTGGTTTTTGTGGTCCGGCGCGGCGAGGGCGGAATAGCGTCGAGTTTCAGGGAGCGGCCCTCTCTGATTTCTGCATCCGACTTCTTGAAGATTCTTCTTTCATGTTGCCCCGCGCGGAGCTTCTTTGTTTTTTCCAGCTGGGCTCTGTTGATTGTCCTCTGTCTTTCCAGGGTGGCCGAGTCGATCTTGGCGGAAGCCCCGATGGGAAGCACAATGCCGATAGCCATCAGCGTAATTGCCAGTATTAAATTTTTCATTTTGGATACCCGTTAAATTTCAGCGAAGATGGTGCTGCATTCAGCACACTGCAATTATATAATGGCGTGGAACTGGACGAACCAGAATTGAACGATTGCCCGCAGCCGGGTAACGGGTTTAACGCGCTTCAAACGCGTGTGACGGAGTGTCGGGAGCAGAAGTGGACAAGAAGTTAACAGAGAACATCAAGCGGGTGTTGGTTTGTGAGCATGACCGTGATATCGCCTCCTCGTTGTGCGTGATGGCGCAACAGATTGGGCTGGCAGCCGATATCGCCCGCGATGCGGTGCAGGCCAAGCAAATGCTGGCGCAGGGAAATTACGCCGCAATGACGCTTGACTTGATGTTGCCGGGCCAGGAGGGTATTGCGCTGATCCGTGAATTGCGCGCGGCAAAGGGAACTGCTGCTTTGCCGATACTGGTGGTTTCGGTCAATGCGACAGAGATGCAAAAGGAACTGCACGGCGAAACATTCAACGTGATCGAATGGATTGACAAGCCTGTCAACCAGGCTTATTTGGTGGAAACGCTAAAGCAGGCGGTGGAGCAGGTTTCCAATGCACAGTCCCTGCTGTCGTATGGGAATATCCCGAAGAAAGACCATCACGATAAGGTAATTCTCGAACTTTCGTTGCCGGATGGTTTCGATGCGGTCATGAATCAGTTGGGGCGCGAAGTGGCCAGGGCAAAGCGCAAGAAGGTGCCATTGTCCCTTGCGATGATCGGCATTGATCTCTTCGGGCAGATCGATGATACCTACGGTGATTTGGCTGGTGACCGGCTGATCCAAAGCCTTTCGCGCCTGTTAAAACAACGGTTGCGCCAGACCGACTTGATCGGGCGCTGCGGCGGCGAGGAGTTCGCGATAATCCTGTGCGATACCGATGGCGCGACAGCCGTAACGGTGCTGGATAAAATTCGCAAGGAATTTTCCGGGTTGCGCCATTTTGAAGATGGAAAAGAATTCTCCGTTACATTCAGTTGCGGGATCGCCGATATTGCGCGCTTCGATGATGCCGCAAAACTGGGCGACGCGGCAGGCCAGGCACTTTATAAAGCCAAGCAGGCAGGGCAGGATCAAATGGTGTTGGCATAGGTGTTTGCGCCTTCGATGTGTAAACCCTACCCAATAAACTTGTGATGGTGTAATCTGCTTATTCGATTTGGATGACAGTTGCTGCCCGGACAAATAAGTGGCAGAAAATAAGCGACAAGAGCTGATGAGCGACAATCAAAAAACTTCACCGAGCGGTGATATTCCGGGCAATACCCCCCCCACAAACCAGCCCCCCGCAAACCTGGGGTTGCGGGAAGATTTGCTGTTGCATGATCCGCTGCTGGACAGTGTGCTGGAAGTTGCGCGCATCCACGGCCGGCCCAGCACCCGGGCGGCACTTTCCGCCGGATTGCCTCTCCAGAACGGGCGTTTGACGCCTTCCCTGGTGGCGCGCGCGGCGAACCGTGCGGGGCTTAATTGCCGGATCGTGCGCCGGGAATTGGCCAAAATCGACCCCATTCAGCTGCCTGCCATTCTGTTGCTGAACGGGGATGAGTCCTGCGTCCTGGTGGGATGGGATGAACAGCGCGAACAGGCCCAGGTGCTTTTTCCGGAATCGGGGCAGATGGCGTTTACCCTGTTGCGCGAGGAACTTTCCACCCGTTATCTGGGTATCGCCATTTTTCTTCAGCCACGCATCAAGTTTGATAGCCGCACCCCCGAGGTTGCGAAGCTGGCCAAGCGCCACTGGTTCTGGGGAGCCATGCTGGAACAGTGGCAGGTTTACCGGGACGTACTGAGCGCCGCTCTCCTGATCAACGTATTCGCGCTGGCGATTCCGCTGTTCTCCATGAATGTTTATGACCGTGTGGTTCCCAATCATGCGGTGGATACGTTATGGGTTCTGGCCATAAGCGTTGTATTGCTGCTGGGGCTGGATATGCTGCTGCGTTTGATGCGCGGGCATTTTGTCGATCTGGCCTCGTCGCGCATCGACATCCAGCTTTCTTCCTTATTGATGGAGCGCGTGCTGGGCCTCAAGATGGAAGCCAAGCCCTCATCGGTAGGGGCGTTTGCCTCGACGATGAAATCCTTTGAAACGGTGCGCGACTTCATCGCGTCGGCAACCGTTTCAACTTTAATCGACATGCCTTTTGCGTTGCTGTTTTATCTGGTCATCGCGTGGATAGCCTGGCCGTTGGTTTTCATTCCCATCATAGGCTTCATTGTTGTGGTCATTTATATCTATGCCCTCCAGCAAAAAATGCACGAGCTTTCCGAAACCACCTACCGCGCCGCGTCGTTGCGCAATGCCACGCTGGTCGAGAGTTTGACCGCCATGGAAACTATCAAGGCGCTCAGTGCGGAAAGCCATGTGCAGGCGACCTGGGAAAAGACGGCGGCATTCCTCGCAAAAACGAGCAATCAACTGCGCATGCTTTCGGCATCGGCCACGAATAGCGTCCAGACTATCCAGCAAATTATCAATGTCGGCGTGCTGATCGGCGGTGTTTACCTGATTCACAACGGCTCGCTGAGCCAGGGTGGCCTGATTGCTTGCACCATGCTGACGGGGCGCGCCATGGCTCCCCTAGGCCAGCTTGCCAGCTTGCTGATCCAGTATCAGGGTGCAAAGACCGCGCTTGATTCGTTGAATAAATTAATGGAAAAGCCGATTGAGCGCCCCCCCGAATCATCGTTTGTCCATCGCCCGGAAATTCGCGGCGGCATCGAATTCCGCAATGTTACTTTCGGTTATCCCGACTGCGATCCGATCCTGAAAAATGTTTCATTCAAAATAAACCCCGGCGAATCCGTGGTGTTTCTCGGACGGGTGGGATCGGGAAAATCCACCGTGCAGAAGCTGATTCTCGGCTTCTACGAGCCGCAGGAAGGATCGGTGCTGGTTGATGGCATCGATCTTCGCCAGCTTGACCCCGCCGACCTGCGGCGCAACATCGGCTGCGTCGACCAGGAAGCCATTCTTTTCTACGGCACGTTGCGCGAGAACATCGCTTACGGGGCGCCCTACGCAGACGATTCCGCCATTGTTTCGGCGGCGGAACTGGCGGGGTTGAGGGAATTCGTCAACAAGCATCCGCGCGGTTTCGACATGCATATCGGCGAACGGGGCGCCTCGCTTTCCGGCGGGCAGCGCCAGTGTGTCGCCATTGCGCGGGCGTTTTTGATGGAGCCCCCCATCCTGTTGCTGGATGAGCCGACCAGCTCCATGGACTACACCACGGAAAACGAATTCAAGCTCCGCCTGAGCCGCTTTGCCAAGCGTTTCAGCGCAGGGAAAACACTCCTTATTGCAACCCACCGGTCCAGCCTGATCGACATCGCGGATCGCATTATCGTGGTCGACGACGGCCGCATAGTGGCCGACGGGCCGCGGGCTGAAGTGCTTGCGGCATTGAAGGCCGGGCGCGTAGGACAAGCATCATGATAGCCAAGCTGCTCTCCCGTTTGAATTTAACCGCCCAGCGTTTCGTCGAGGCGCTCCCCTGGATGAACGCGGCTGGTGAGCGCACTAAGAAATTGCTTGAAAAACCCCGGCAACAAATGCAACCGTTGTTCGGTTGGCTGATGAGCAGGAGCAATGAAGAGCGTGACGATGCAAAACTTCTGGATTTTGCCGCCGAGGCCGATTATGCCATTTTGAAGCAAGAACCCGTTCGTGCCCGCGCACTGCTGCGCGCGCTGATTTGGATTGCCATATTGTTTGTAGTTTGGGCATCTTTCGCCAAGGTGGACGAAGTTACCCGGGGGGATGGCAAAGTGATTCCCTACAGCCAGATACAGGTGCTGCAAAGCATGGACGGCGGTGTCGTTGCGGAATTGCTGGTGCATGAAGGAGATGTAGTAAAAAAGGATCAGGTGTTGATCCGTATAGACCAGACCCGCTTTCTTTCCTCGGTAAAAGAAAGCCGCGCGCAATATCTCTCCCTGATGGCCAAAGCGGCAAGATTGCGCGCCCTTGCCGAAGGGAGCACGTTCGTTCCCCCTGCGGAGGTCATTGCGGAAGACCCCAAAACAGCAGAAGAAGAGCGCCGCCTCTATGAGGCAAGGAGAGCAGAATTGGACGGCACGGTATCCATGTCCAGGCAGCAAATGGTACAGCGCCAGCAGGAGCTGGTAGAGCTTAAAGCCAAGCAGGAGCAGGCATCCAGGGCGTATGAACTTACCAATAAAGAATTGGCGGCTACCAAACCGCTGGTGGCGGCCGGTGCCGTTTCGGACGTTGAAATTTTGCGGCTCGAGCGCGATGTGGCGCGCTTCCGCGGTGAGCGTGACATGGCGTCCGCACAAATTTCCCGGGTGTCTGCGGCGGTTGTGGAATCCACCCGCAAGGTGCAGGAAGTCGAAATAGCATTCCGCAATGAGGCGCGCAAGGAGCTTAACGAAACACTGGGTAAGCTCAACAGCCTGACCGAAGGCAGTGTCGGCCTCTCCGATAAGGTGGCCCGCTCCATTCTCCGTTCTCCGGTAAATGGTATTGTCAAACGTTTGATGGTAAACACCGTCGGGGGTGTCGTCCAGCCGGGCAAAGATGTGATCGAAATCGTTCCGATGGAAGATAATTTGTTCGTGGAAGCGCGGGTGCAACCCAAAGACATCGCCTTTCTGCGCCCGGGACTCAAAGCCACGGTTAAAGTCTCCGCATATGATTTTGTGATTTATGGCGGTCTGGAAGGAACTCTGGAGACCATCGGTGCGGATACCGTGGTGGATGAGAAGGGTAATGCTTTTTATACCGTAAAGGTTAAAACCAGCAAGTCCAGTCTGGGAAAAGATATGCCTATAATGCCGGGCATGGTCGTGGAAGTGGACATCCTGACGGGGGAAAAATCCGTGTTGAGTTACATTCTCAAACCCGTTTTGCGTGCCAAGAGCCGCGCACTGTCGGAACGGTAACTTTACAATCCGCAGGTTGCACAGGTTGACGCCAATATTGTTCGCTTAAGAAAAATCTCCGTTCGCCCTGAGCTTGTCGAAGGGCCTTGGGTGAGTGGCTGGTGGTTCGATAAACTCACCACGACGGTTAGGTGAATAGTGCCGAGGTTAACGCAGATTTTCATCGTTTTCACGCTCCGCGCGGGAACACTGCCTTTTACAAAGGAGAATGCAAATGGATCAGCTCAGACACCTTTTTATCGCGCCGGACGCAAAACTTAGAGCAAACTGGCTGGAAGCATTTCCGGGCGCTTCGCTATGCGACCAGGTTTCAGCTGCCCCTAGTGCCGATGTTATCTGGGTGTTGTTGCCGGAAGAGGGCGATATTGTAAAATTGCTCACCGAATGTCGTTCTGTCGCCGGCAAATTGCCGGTCATCGCCATTTCCGACCTTCCCAGCGACCAGCAGGGGCTGGATGCTTTGGGCACTGGCGTGGTGGGATATTGCAATGGGCATGCCGCACCGGCGGTGCTGCGGCAGGTCGCCGAAACGGTGCTGGGGGGCGGTATCTGGGTCGGCCAATGGCTGCTGCAACGGCTGTTGGCGGGGATAGCGCGTGCCGCCGCCCAGAAATTTACCCCGCCCGAGGTTTCCGCGTGGGCATCCGGTCTGACCGAACGCGAGGTCGAAGTGGCGCGCGCCGTGGCAAGCGGCCTCGGCAACAAGGAAATCGCCAACCGGCTCGATATCACCGAACGCACCGTCAAGGCGCACCTTGGTTCTGTTTTCGACAAGTTGAAACTGCGCGACCGGATGCATCTCACCCTGCTGGTAAATGGAGTAGTCAAAAGCTGACAGCATTGATCGCCAGGGTGTGGTGGCGTATTTATTCATGGGGGAGTTTCTAAGAACTTGCCATGCCGGATCAAGTCTGGCATCCAGTTATCTGCCCTCTGCTTGCATTCCATAATTTCATCTCACCCCCAGTTTTTTGCAAATACTGTACTTTAGTACAATAGGCTTTCTTGAAAGCGCTGCTAAACTCCTCCGAGCTCAAATTAGGAATTTTCTTAAGTAGTATGTTATTAATTGTAGTTTAAATTCAATCAGTTAATTAAAGTTTAATTCAGGAGACACAGTCATGGCCGAAATGAAAGCAACCGGTGTAAAAGGAAAAGTTACCGCAACCAATGCCAAATGCGAAGTGCGCGAAATTAAAGAAGGCGACAAAGTTGCAGAAGGCGAAGTTGTCAAAACGGCCGACGGTGCAGTTGTAGTACTGGAATCGATGGATGGTAGCGGTGACGTAAAGCTGGTTGAAGGAAAACAAACGGTCACTCTCGACGCAGAAGTTCTTGGCGCTCCCAGTGCCATGGATAGCGCCATCGTTAGCGCAATTGATAAGGGTAGCAGCCTGGATAGCCTGCTTCAGGCGACGGCTTCCGGTTTGGATAGCAGCAATAACACTGTTCTTGCCTCAAATGGTATACATGATTTTGTTACGCTGACCAGCGCCGTGGAAACGATCGCCCCGCCTCCGGTTGCTACAGTGGAAGCGCGTGCGCCTATAGTTACCCACACTGTTGCTGCTTCTGGCCCGACTGCTGCCCAGCTTGCGGCTGCCGCTCAGGTTGCTGCTGATGCTGCGCTTGCCGCCGATGCTCAAGCCACTGCCAATGCTGCTGCTGCCGCCGCCGCTCAAGCCGCTGCTGATGCCGCCGCCGCTCAAGCTGCTGCTCAAGCTGCCGCCGCTGCTGCTGCAACTGACCCCACTTCTCAAGCTGCCGCTGATGCTGCTGCCGCTGCTGCTGTTCAGGCTACTGTTGCCGTTGCTGCCGCCAATCAAGCCGCTGCTAGCGCAGCGGCGGCCCAATCTGCTGCTACTGCTGCTGCTGCTGCGACCAATTTTTCCGCTGCGACAGCCGCCAATACGGCAGCTCATGCAGCGGCGACTCAAACTACTGCCGCTGCGGCTTCCGCAAGCATTGCGACCCAAGCTACAAATACTGCGGCTGTGTCGGCTGTAACTACTGTGGCCGTCGATGCAGGTGCAATTGCTACGGCCGCCGCCGCTCCGGCTGCTGCTGCCACGACGACGACGGTTGTCGATGCCACCGCTGCCGCTGCCGCTGCAGCCACCGCTGCTTCTAGTGCGTCAGCAGCCGTTGCTCTGGCCGCTGCTGCTCCGACGGCTGCTAATATTGCCGCTGCTGCTATTGCGATTACCCAGGCTGCCGCTCAAGCTGCTGTTGCTCAAGCAACTGCCTCTGCCGCCTCCGCTACGGCTGCCGCTGCTGCCGTCCAAGCGACCGCCACGGCTGCTGCAGCCCAAGCTGCTGTTGATGCCGCTGCCGCTACGGCTGCTGCTGCGGCAGTGACTGCTGCCGGAGCTGCTGCTACTGCTGCGCAAACTGCCGCCGCTACGGCCGCTGCTACACAAGCCGCTGCCTCCCAGGCCGCTGCAACTGCTGCCGCCACGGCCGCTGCTACTGCCGCTGCCGATGCTGCCGCCGCTCAAGCTGCCGCTGCGACTGCTGCTACACAGGCTGCCGCTGCCGCTGCTGCTACAACGCAAGCTGCTGCCACTGCTGCTACACAGGCTGCTACTGCCGCGGCTACAGTTGCTGCTGCCGATGCTGCCGCCGCTCAAGCTGTCGCTTCGGCTTCCGCTGCTGCTGTTGCCGCTGCTGCCGTCCAAGCGACCGCCACGGCTGCTGCAGCCCAAGCTGCTGTTGATGCCGCTGCCGCTACGGCTGCTGCTGCGGCAGTGACTGCTGCCGGAGCTGCTGCTACTGCTGCGCAAACTGCCGCCGCTACGGCCGCTGCTACACAAGCCGCTGCCTCCCAGGCCGCTGCAACTGCTGCCGCCACGGCCGCTGCTACTGCCGCTGCCGATGCTGCCGCCGCTCAAGCTGCCGCTGCGACTGCTGCTACACAGGCTGCCGCTGCCGCTGCTGCTACAACGCAAGCTGCTGCCACTGCTGCTACACAGGCTGCTACTGCCGCGGCTACAGTTGCTGCTGCCGATGCTGCCGCCGCTCAAGCTGTCGCTTCGGCTTCCGCTGCTGCTGTTGCCGCTGCTGCCGTCCAAGCGACCGCCACGGCTGCTGCAGCCCAAGCTGCTGTTGATGCCGCTGCCGCTACGGCTGCTGCTGCGGCAGTGACTGCTGCCGGAGCTGCTGCTACTGCTGCGCAAACTGCCGCCGCTACGGCCGCTGCTACACAAGCCGCTGCCTCCCAGGCCGCTGCAACTGCTGCCGCCACGGCCGCTGCTACTGCCGCTGCCGATGCTGCCGCCGCTCAAGCTGCCGCTGCGACTGCTGCTACACAGGCTGCCGCTGCCGCTGCTGCTACAACGCAAGCTGCTGCCACTGCTGCTACACAGGCTGCTACTGCCGCGGCTACAGTTGCTGCTGCCGATGCCGCCGCCGCTCAAGCTGTCGCTTCGGCTTCCGCTGCTGCTACTGCCGCTGCCGCCGCTCAAGCGACCGCCACGGCTGCCGCTGCCCAAGCTGCTGTTGATGCCGCTGCCGCTACGGCCGCTACGACTGCCGCTGCCGCCGCTGGAGCTACTGCCGCCGCTACGGCCGCCGCTACGGCTGCTGCTGCCACTGCTGCCGCTTCCCAGGCTGCAGCCACTGCTGCCGCCACGGCCGCTGCAACTGCCGCTGCCGATGCCGCCGCCGCACAGGCTGCCGCAGCCACTGCTGCCGCGCAGGCTGCCGCCGCGACTGCTGCAACAACACAAGCCGCTGCCTCTGCCGCAACTCAGGCAGCACAGGCTGCCGCTACAGTTGCTGCTGCCGATGCCGCCGCCGCTCAAGCTGTCGCTTCGGCATCAGCAGCAACAATAGCTGCTGCTGCTGATGCCGTTGCTTTGGGTGCACAATCTGCCGCCGCTGTCCAGGCTGCTGCTGTCGCTACGGCTGCTGCTGTTACTGCTACGGCTGCTGCTGCGGATGCTGCCGCAGCTTTGGCTGCCGGTAATACTGCCGCTGCCCAGGCTGCTGCTGCTCAAACTGCTGCCGCGACTGCTGCCGCCAATACAGCCATTGCAGTGGCTAATGCAGCAGTAGCTGCCGATGCCGCCGTCGCTGCTGCCGCTGCCGCCGCGACTGCTGTTGCTGCCGACGCTGCGGCAACTGCTGCAACAATCGCTGCTGCCGCTGCCGCAACTGCTGCCGCTGCCGCTGCGCAAGCTGCAACTGCAACTGCAGCTAACGCCTTGGCTGCCGGTGATACCGCCGGTACACAAGCTGCTGTAGCCCAAGCTGCTGCTGCTACTACTACCGCAACTGCAGCCATCGCAGTAGCCAACGCAGCAGTAGCTGCCGATGTTGCCATCGCTGCCGCCGCTGCCGCCGCGACTGCTGTTGCTGCCGACGCTGCCGCAACAGCAGCAACAATCGCTGCTGCACAAGCTGCCACCGCAGCTGCTACTGCCGCACAGGCTGCCGCTACTACTGCCACTAATGCCTTAGCCGCCGGTGATACCGCTGCTGCACAGACTGCTGCTGCTACGGCTGTCCAGCAAGCCACTATTGCTACCCAAGATGTAGCTACGGTAAACACAGCGGTAGCCGCTGATGCTGCCGCCGCCGTCCAAGCTGCTGCTGATGCCGCCGCCCAAACTGCTGCGGCTGCTACCGCCCAAGCTGCTGCGGATGCCGCCGCCCAAACTGCTGCGGCTGCTACCGCCCAAGCTGCTGCGGATGCCGCCGCCCAAGCTGCTGCGGCTGCTACCGCCCAAGCTGCTGCGGCTGCTACCGCCCAAGCTGCTGCGGCTGCTGCCGCCGCCCAAGCTGCTGCGGCTGCTGCCGCTGCCCAAGCTGCCGCGGATGCTGCCGCCGCCCAAGCTGCCGCGGATGCTGCCGCCGCCCAAGCTGCCGCGGATGCTGCCGCCGCCCAAGCTGCCGCGGATGCTGCTGCCGCCCAAGCTGCTGCGGATGCTGCCGCCGCCCAAGCTGCTGCGGATGCTGCCGCCGCCCAAGCTGCCGCGGATGCTGCCGCCGCCCAAGCTGCCGCGGATGCTGCCGCCGCCCAAGCTGCCGCGGATGCTGCCGCCGCCCAAGCTGCCGCGGATGCCGCCGCTGCTGCTAAGGTAGGCGAAACATATGTCGGCACTACCGGTAACGATACACATACCGGCACTGATAAAAACGACACAATATCGGGCGGTAAGGGTAATGACACACTGTCCGGCGGTAAGGGTGATGATAATTTGTCTGGTGGTGCTGGTAATGACACATTGGCTGGAGGCTTTGGTAACGACGTATTTGCTTGGACACTGGCAGATGCGGGCAC
Source organism: Gallionella sp. (assembly GCA_028714075.1). Classification (GTDB taxonomy): domain Bacteria; phylum Pseudomonadota; class Gammaproteobacteria; order Burkholderiales; family Gallionellaceae; genus Gallionella. The sequence goes on along the minus strand of JAQTMZ010000002.1, from coordinate 50,535 downwards.
AACGGGTAATAAGTCCGGGCATGCGGCGGTTGATACGATCACCGACTTCAACAAGAACGGGGATAGCTTGGATCTGCGCAATTTGCTTAGCGGTGGAGTAGGCGATAAAGATGGTCATGAAGGTGACGATGATGCCGCCGGCAACCTGCTCAACTACATCAATGTTGCCAAGGTTGGAAACGATACCGTCCTGCACATCAGTACAGATGGCAAGTTTGAGGATGGCCATTACAATTCCAACAAGGAAGACCAGACTATTGTGCTCAAGGGTGTCGATCTCACCGTAGAACAAGGTGGTCATGGCCAACATGCTCACGATGTCGATCAGACCGCGACGTTGCTGAATATGCTGAAAAACGGTAATCTGAACACAAACATGGATTAAGCAGTTCGCGTTTTGCCGATGAAATGGGGACGGCGACGTCCCCATTTTTACTTAATCCGGATATATGAATTCCGGGGATATAAGGGCTATGTATGGAGTGATATGGCGAATCACTTGTTGTTGCATAATCGTTTGCTGCACATGGCAAGGAGGATAAACAAATGAAACAACTAATCCATAGATTCGGCCGGTTGGCCTGTTTTATGTGGTTGTGCTTCGGCATGGCGGGCGGTGCTTTTGCCGCCACCGGCGATATTGGCATGGTCATGAACGTGGAAGGCGATTTGCAGGCCAAGGGGACGGACGGCATGCTCCGCAAGCTGGGGGTTTTTGGCAAAGTGCTCATCGGCGATATCCTGTTCACCGGCAAGGATAGCTACGCGCGCGTCAAATTTTCCGATGGCGGGCAAATCAGCCTGAAGCCGATCAGCCAGTTCAAGATTCAAGACTACCACCACGACGAGCAGGAACCGGGGAAAGACGCGGCCAAGTTCGACCTGCTCAAGGGAGGCATGCGCGCCGTCAGCGGATTGATCGGCAAGCGGGGCGACCCGGACAGCTACAGCATAAAGACACGCACAGCGACAGTGGGCATTCGCGGCACCAAATTCGGCGTGCTGGTTTGCCAGGGTGATTGCGAAGACATGCCGCTCCCCGCCGATGGCAGCCCGCTTGCCGATGGAACCCACCTTGACGTGCAGGAAGGGACTGTAATTGTAAAAAACTCCGCCGGAACCCAATTGTTCAATGCCGGGCAATTCGGCTTCGTAGGGAGTATCAATACACCCCCGGCCGTGATTCCGGCGGAGCGCGCCATAAAAGTGGATATCCCCGCCAAGCTTTCCATAGACAAGGTCAGGGGCAAAGGGGAGGGTGAAAATGGGGGAGCCAAAGGTGCTGATGGCAAGCCAGGTGAGCCTGCTGCCCCGGTATGCCCGATCTAGTCTGGATTTTGAACAATTGAACCATCATTGCCGTATTGTCCAAATCGGCAATGAGTTCTGTTCGTTTTAAGTAATTACAATTTACGATTAATAGTAAAAAAACCACAAGGGCGCTATGTATTGCGCCCTTGTGGTTTATTCATCTTTGAAACAGAACTAAATTAAACCGAGAATGACGAGCCGCAGCCACAAGTCGATGCGGCCCCCGGATTCTTGATGACGAACTGCGATCCTTCCAGTCCTTCCTGATAGTCGATTTCCGCTCCGGCCAGATATTGGAAACTCATCGGGTCGATCAATAATTGAACACCATTCTTGTTCATCACGGTGTCGTCTTCATTGGTTTCTTCATCGAAGCTGAAGCCGTACTGGAAGCCGGAACAGCCGCCACCGCTGACGAATACACGCAGTTTGAGGTCGGTGTTACCTTCTTCCTCAATTAATTGTTTTACCTTGTTGGCCGCGTTGTCGGTAAAGATCAGCGGGTCTTGTGTTTCGGTTGCCGGTGTTTCGGTTACTGCGTTCATGTTCATCTCCTTGATAAATTATTCACCACTATTCAGTTTGAATGCCACCACTTTGTCCTGTGCCGCGACAGCGCTGTGTATCAGGCGTCCTTCAATGATTGCACCTAACTGAATTTCCAGCGTTTTGTAGTGCACATCGCCAGTGACCTTGGCTTTTCCTTGTAGTTCCAGATATTCGCTGGCGGATACCGGGCCGCTGATCGTGCCATTGACCACCAAGTGGGTGACAGTTACATCGCCGGTCACCCGTGCGTGTTCACTCAGCACCAGCGTGCTTGGTTTGCCATGCGTGGCAATGACATTACCGTTGACATGTCCGTCAATGCGCATTCCACCGCTGAAATTCAAATTGCCTTCGATGGTGGTACCAGCACCGATCAGGGAGTCAATGCGGTTTTGCGGCTTACTGTGTTTTTTGCCAAACATGAGTCCTCCTTATGCCAAGTATATTATTTGAGCTAAACTTTTTTCCTACGACAGGCTGACATTTTGCCGCACTTTGGGTTCGCGTGCGCCTTGTTCGAATATCCGTATTTGTATGTTTTCCAGTTGGATATCCTGCGGTAATTGGATGCTTTGCTCAACGCGCTGATAATACTTGAAATTGAGCTGGAATTGGGTATTCCCAGGCGCATCTTGTGGGAATAATTGAGTGGTTCTCACGCCATTTTTCAGCACTGTGGCGACCAACTGGTAACTGCCGCTGAATTCCTTGGCGCGTTGCCCGCTCTGCACCAGCAACATGCGCAGATGGTATTCGCCGGGCATTTTGTCCCGTTCCAGCCTCAAGCGATGCACCCCCAGTTCGCCTTCTTTGCCGCGCGTTGCGGTGAGATTCTGGAAAAATGCCAAGTCTTCCTGAAGGCGGGAATTTTCGTCCGACAGATTTTTTAATTGCTTGGATGTTTCTTTGCTGCTGGCCTGTTCGATTTGAATTTGCCGCTCGTATTGCGCAACCTGGTCGTTCATATGTTTATTTTCAACTAGCAGTTTGGCGACCTGTTCGCGCAATTTGGACAATTCCTCCTGGGTTTGCCCGCGCTGGAATCCGGCCAATTCCAGCCCGTTTCCGTAAGCCCACCAAGCCAGCGCCAGTGCCGCCAGCACGAATGGAATCACCAAGCTCCAGCGCAAATACCACGGGATGTGCAACCGCACCGACAGTTTCGGTGCGGAAATGCCAAAGCTGCGTTTAACGCGCCGCCACATGTTACGGTAACAACGGCACGTTGTTGAGGGCGGCGGATTCCGGCAGCCCGAACATGATGTTCATGTTTTGCACCGCCTGCCCCGCCGCACCTTTGACCAGGTTGTCGATCACCGACAGCACTACCACCGTATCGCCGCCCTGCGGCCGGTGTACCGCGATACGGCAGCAGTTTGCGCCGCGCACCGAACGGGTTTCCGGATGGCTACCGGCGGGCATCACATCGACAAAAGGCTCGTCGGTGTAACGCTGTTCGAACAATGCCTGCAAATCCGTCTCGCCGGTCAGCCGGCCATACAGCGTGGCATGGATGCCGCGGATCATCGGGGTGAGGTGCGGCACGAATGTCAGCCCAATTTCCTTGCCAACCACACGCGCCAACCCCTGCCTGATTTCCGGCAAATGGCGATGCCCCGCAACCCCGTAAGCCTTGAAGTTGTCCGCTGCTTCGGGGAACAAGGTGGCAATTTCCGCCTTGCGTCCCGCGCCGGAAACTCCCGACTTTGCGTCGGCGATCAAACTGTTCGGCTCGATCACACCCGCTTCCAGCAACGGAATGAAGCCCAATTGCACCGCAGTCGGGTAACAACCGGGATTGGCGATCAGCCTGGCTGATTTGATTTGTGCGCGGTGCACCTCCGGCAAGCCATACACCGCTTCGGCAACCAGATCCGGACAGGCATGGGTCATGCCATACCATTTTTCCCATGCGGTGATGTCCTGCAAACGGAAGTCCGCAGACAGGTCGATCACTCTCACGCCCGCCTCCAGCAGTGCGCGTGCCTGCTGCATGGCGATGCCATTCGGGGTGGCGAAGAACACCAGGTCGCATTGCTCAAGGTGTGCTTCATCAGGATGGGTAAACGGCAAATCCACATAGCCGCGCAAGCTGGGAAACATTTGGCTGACCGGTGTACCGGCATCGGCACGCGAGGTAATTACCTGCAACGCGACCTGCGGGTGCGCCGCCAGCAGGCGCAGCAACTCGACACCGGTGTAGCCTGTTCCGCCAACTATGCCAACTTTAATCATCAATGAGTTTTCCTTAACCAACATTTTGTATCATACAACAAAATTTCTAAAGCAAAAGCCGCCCGGAGGCGGCTTTTGCGGGGTATCCAACCAATCCTTCGGCAGATGCAGGACAGGCTTAACGCTTGGAGAATTGCTTGCGGCGGCGCGCCTTGCGCAAACCGACTTTTTTACGTTCCACTTCGCGCGCATCGCGGGTTACCAAGCCGGCGTGCTTCAGCACGGGCTTGAACGAGGCATCGTAGTCAATCAATGCACGGGTAATGCCATGACGCACCGCGCCGGCCTGGCCTGATTCGCCACCACCGGAAACATTCACCATGATATCGAATTTGGTCAGAGTTTCAGTCAATGTCAGCGGTTGGCGCACGACCATACGACCGGTTTCGCGGGAGAAAAACTCATCCACCGGCTTGTCGTTTACGACGATGTCACCCTTGCCCGGCTTCATAAACACGCGCGCCACCGCGCTCTTGCGACGGCCAGTTCCGTAGTTGTAATTCACGCTCATGGTTAGGCTTTCAATAAATTAACGGGTTTCGGTTGCTGCGCTTCATGCGGATGCGCAGCACCGGCATATACCTTCATTTTGCGCAGCATCGCATAGCCCAGCGGGCCTTTGGGCAACATGCCCTTGACCGCTTTTTCCAGCACGCGGCTCGGATGGCGCGCCTGCAGCTTGGCAAAATTGGTGGTGTACAGCCCGCCCGGATAACCGGTATGGCGGTGATACAGCTTGGCTTCCGCCTTGTTGCCGGTCACGCGCAGCTTGTCCGCGTTGACCACAACGACGAAATCGCCGGTGTCCACGTGCGGGGTGTAAATCGCCTTATGCTTGCCGCGCAGGCGCGCGGCAATCTGGGCGGCCAAGCGGCCCAACACTTGATCGGCTGCGTCAACCAGAAGCCAATCGTGCTGGACTTCCTCGGCTTTGGCGGAGAATGTTTTCATAGCCATTATTCCTAAAAATTCTTTAAATTAAGTAAACCTCGAAGGGCGCGCATTCTATTGCAGCCGGGCTACCCCTGTCAAACGCTATTTGACCGCCTGTTAGTAACTGTAGGGTGGTCTATGCCCACTATAGTTGGGCATGGCCCGACCTACATTTTTGGTGCGGGCTCGTCCGGCTTGGATAAGCTCCGAATTATTGGCGGCTCCTTCTGTCCCGTCGCTAACTCTTGCGAATTTCAGAAAAGTGAGTGAAAGTCTGTAAAATAAAGCCGTTCCACTTTTGGCCATACTTATATGTCCTGGTTTATCACCAATTTCATTGCCGCTTTCCTGCTGCCGCCGCTCAGCCTGTTGCTCATGCTCGCGCTGGGCATTTTTCTGCTCTATCGCCGCCAAAAACTTGCCAAGCCGCTGATATTCATCGCTTTCGGCTTGCTGTGGATTGCATCCACACCTTATTTCGCCGAGAGTGCGCTGCACTTGCTGGAGGCGCGTACCGTCGCATTGGGGAGCCAGCATCCCAATGGGCAGCCCCAAGCCGCCGATGCCATTGTAATACTCGGCGGCGGGACGTATTTCCATGCGCCGGAATATGCGGGAGTGGACACCATTGGCGATGCCACTCTGGTTCGCCTGCGCTACGGCGCGAAGCTTCAGCGTGAGACCGGCAAACCGGTGCTGGTGACCGGCGGCAAACCGCTCGGCAACAGTATTTCGGAAGCGCAGCAAATGCGCTCTTCGCTGGAACAGGATTTCCAGGTGCCGGTGCGCTGGGTTGAAGATGCGTCGGACAACACCTTCGAAAATGCACGCTACTCATTCCAGACCCTGCAAAAGGCCGGCATCAAAAAAATCTATCTCATCACCCACGCCTGGCATATGCCGCGCTCTGCCGAAGTGTTCCGCCGCGCCGGGTTCGAGGTAGTCGAGGCGCCGACCGCTTTTACCACGCGCTACCAGACTGACCTGTTCGCATTCCTGCCGAATGCAGGGTCGCTGGGCGGCAGCAGGATTTTCGTTCATGAAATGATCGGATTGCTCTGGTATCGGGTAAAGTCAGTAATCTCCAATAGCTAACAAGGCAAAGGATCAATATGAAAGCTCGCGTTAAATGGGTGGAACAGGCCTCTTTCCTGGGTGAAACGGAAAGCAGCCACGCTGTTTTGATGGATGGCTCGCCTGCCGCAGGCGGGCGTAATCTCGGCCCGCGCCCGATGGAAATGCTGCTGCTCGGTGCGGGTGGCTGCACCAGCTTCGACGTGGTTTCCATCCTGAAAAAAAGTCGTCAGGCTATTTCCGATTGCTATGTGGAACTGGAAGCGGAGCGCGCCGAAACCGATCCCAAGGTGTTCACCAAAATCCACATGCATTTCGTCGTGACAGGCAAAGACATCAAGCCGGAAGCGGTTGAAAAAGCCATTAAACTATCCGCCGAAAAATACTGCTCGGCATCCATCATGCTCGGTGCGACTGCTGCGATTACGCATGATTTTGAGGTGATTCAGGAATAGCGCCACAGCGACTTTTGGCAGGATTTCAGCATTTCCGAAAATTGGAGTTTTTCAACAAGCATGGAGGCATACCCGCCATTCACGTTTTTGCAAAGCAATTCAGAAATACCTATGAAAGCTGATGAAGCACTCACCGTTAAAAATATGTTTTTCGCGGACAAATTCATCGCCAATCAAATATAATTTTCCGCATGCGCTACTAGCCCACCTCAACGAAGCTACCCTCCACCCATGGACACTGCCCAATACACCGAAATGCGCAGCTTCTCCGCGCTCATCGATCGCATTTATCAGGGAGCGACCAACCCCGGTGTTTGGCCGGAAATCATTCAGGACATTGCCGCGTGGATGGAAGCGCCAAAGATATTATTGTTTACGCCGCAGAATGTGCCGGCGGAGGGTGGTTTTATGTTTCCTCATGGCATAAGCCAGCGTTTCTTCGAGCTTTGGCCGACACACCTTAAGCCCTTGGATGTATGGGTAGAGAGTGCTGTTGAACACAACTTTATTGTGCAGGGTAACGTCGGCGTGGGGGAGGAGCTGGTGCCGGTGGCCGAACTCATAGAGTCGCGCTGGTACCGTGAAGTCCTGGCCCCCGAAGACATAATCCATCTGGTGACCAGTATCGTTTTCGATGGCAGCGACGGTCAGAATCCCTGTGTGGTCTGTTCGCTGTACCGAGGACTCGGTGCGGAGGCGTTTGATGATGACGACAAGCAAAAGCTGTCGCTGATCCTGCCACATATTTCGCGTGCGCTGGGCGTGATGCTCAAGCTGCGCAATGCCGAATTCAAACTGGTTGCCAGTTATGCCGCGCTGGACCGCATCGGCACCGGTGTGCTGCTGGTGGGCGGTGACCGTTCGATTCTGTTCGCCAATCGCGCGGCAAAAAACCTCCTGGCCGATGACGATGGCCTGTCTCTGCGCAAACTGGGTGCGGGCGCGCTGGGGCGTTTGTTTTCCGGAGACGTGAAAACCCAAGCTGACATTGACACCGCCTTGAGCAATGCCATCGAACCGATGGCGCAAGCCGTGCCGCATTTTGCGCAAAGTGTGCGCGTGCGCCGCCCGTCCGGACAACTTCCTTACGCCCTCCAGTTTTCGAGCTTGGCGAACAACAATGAATTTGGAGAAGACAAGGACGCCCCTCAAGCGATCATTTTTATCTCCGATCCCGCTCAGGAGATACAGGTCGATCCGGAGTTACTCAGAAAAACCTACGGTTTGACGCCGGCTGAAATCCGTGTTGCGGTAACGCTCTGTCAGGAGGGAAGCATCGAGGAGGTCGCCGCAAAGGCTGGCGTTAGTGTCAGTACGGCAAAGAGCCAGTTGAGGCAGGTCTATCAGAAAACCGGCGTCGATAACCGAACCAAGCTCACCAAGCTGATCGTCTCCCTCGCTGCCGTTCGGTAATCATAAGGGGGCGGAGCACCAATTCTTTATCCAAATACTTTTTCCAGCTCCATACCCGGATCGTCCGCGCGCATGAACGCCTCGCCGACCAGAAATGCGTTGACCCGGTTACTGCGCATCAGCTCGACATCTTCCGCCTTGAGGATGCCGCTTTCGGTGACCACGATGCGTTCGGCTGGAATGTGCGGCAGCAAGCCCAATGTGGTTTGCAGGCTCACTTCAAAGGTGCGCAGGTTGCGGTTGTTTACGCCAATCAGCGGCGTGACCAGTTGCAGCGCGGCATTCAGTTCCTCTCTGTTATGCACTTCCACCAGCACCGCCATGCCGAGGCTGTGCGCCAACGCCTCGAATGTTTGCATTTGCACCACATCTAGTGCGGCGGCGATCAGCAGGATCGCATCCGCGCCCATCGCGCGCGCGTCGTAGATCTGGTATTCGTCCACGATGAAATCCTTGCGCAGTACCGGCAGCGCACAGGCGTCGCGCGCCTGCTTCAGGTATTCGGCGCTGCCCTGAAAAAACTGCGCGTCGGTCAGCACCGACAAACATGCCGCGCCATGCTGCGCGTAGCCGGCGGCGATCTGGGCGGGGTGAAAATCGGCGCGCAACACGCCCTTGCTCGGGCTGGCTTTTTTAATCTCGGCGATCACGGCGGCCTGTCCTGCGGCAATTTTGGCGCGGATCGCAGCGGTGAAATCGCGCACCGCTACGGCCCGCTCCGCCTCGGTGCGCACGGCTGCTAGCGGCTTGGCGGCAAGGGCGGCGCTCACTTCCTGCGCCTTCACCGTGAGAATCTTGTTGAGTATGTCGGACATTGTTTCCCTTAATAACAACTTTTGTAGGGGCGTATGGCAATACGCCCTTGGTTGTATATCAGAAAAGGGCGTATTGCCATACGCCCCTACGCACTAATTAAGGTGCACATTCTAGCGTAAGCGTGATGCTAAAATGCGCATCACACGCAACACAGGAAACATCATGGAAGACATCAAGCAATACATGAAAAACGTTGGCCAGGCGGCACGTGCGGCTTCGCGCATCATGGCGCAGGCCGACACCGCCACAAAGAACCGTGCGCTGGAAGCCATCGCCGCCGCCATCCTGAATGGCAGCGTGCAACTTATTGCCGCGAACGCCAAGGATGTGGTCGCCGCAAAAGCCAACGGGCTGGACGCTGCCTCGATAGATCGCCTGACGCTGACCGAGAAGACCGTGCGCTCCATGGCCGAAGGGCTGCTGCAAATCGCGCAACTGGCCGATCCAATCGGTGAGATCAGCGGCATGAGTTACCGCCCGTCCGGCATCCAGGTCGGCAAGATGCGCGTGCCGCTCGGCGTGATCGGCATCATCTACGAGTCGCGCCCCAACGTCACGGCGGATGCCGCCGGGCTGTGCCTGAAATCCGGCAATGCGGCGATCCTGCGCGGCGGTTCGGAAGCGCTCCATTCCAACCAGGCGATAGCGGCTTGCGTGCATGCCGGGCTGCGCGCCGCCGGGCTGCCGGAGACTGCCGTGCAAGTTGTGAACACCACCGACCGCGCCGCGGTCGGCGAACTCATCACGATGAAGGATTACGTCGATGTGATCGTGCCGCGCGGCGGCAAGAGCCTGATCGCGCGCATTTCCGAGGAGGCGCGCATCCCGGTAATCAAGCATCTGGACGGCATCTGCCATGTGTACATCGACGATGAAGCCGACCTCGACAAGGCGATTCGCATCGCCGACAACGCCAAGACGCACCGCTATGGCGTGTGCAACGCGATGGAGACGTTGCTGGTCGCGCAAGGCGTGGCCGCCAAAGTGTTGCCGCCGCTGTGCAAAATCTATCTCGAGAAAAATGTCGAGCTGCGCGGCGACGCGGCGGCGCGCGCCATCGTTGCGCAAATGAAAAGCGCCACCGAAGAAGACTGGCGTACCGAATATCTTGCGCCGATCCTTGCGGTGCGCGTGGTCGCCGGGCTGGACGAGGCCATCGAACACATCAACACCTACGGTTCGCTGCACACCGACAGCATCGTCACCGAGAACTACACGAAGGCGATGCGTTTCCTGCGCGAGGTGGATTCCAGCTCGGTGATGGTGAACGCGTCGACGCGCTTCGCCGACGGCTTCGAATACGGCCTCGGCGCGGAGATCGGCATCTCCACCGACAAGATCCACGCGCGCGGCCCGGTCGGGCTGGAAGGGCTGACGTCGCAGAAATTCATCGTGCTGGGCGGCGGGCAAGTTCGCATTTAACGCAACAACACTATCCGCAGATTACACAGATTCCCGCAGATTAAAACCAGAGATTTTCAATCTGAATCAATCTGCGGATAAGGGAGCCTCTAAAAATCCAGATTTCGCCCAAATGCAAGGCGCGGAAAAAATTTTGTAGCGCCGCATATATTGATATGTAAGCAAGAAATTTTTTACGCAACGCAGCAGTTGGGATGAAATGTGGATTTTTAGAGGCTCCCATAAGTTAATCATTCAGGGAGAAGCAACATGAGCCAGACTACCGAAGCCAAGGTTGGAGCAGGCGATATGCACGCCGAAGTGCTGGTGCTCGGCGCCGGCCCCGGCGGCTACACTGCCGCGTTCCGCGCCGCCGATCTGGGTAAGCAGGTGGTGCTGGTGGAGCGCCACGCCAGCCTGGGTGGCGTGTGCCTGAATGTCGGCTGCATCCCGTCCAAAGCGTTGCTGCATATCGCCAAAGCAATCAGCGAAGCGGAAGAAGTTGCGCAGCACGGTGTGACGTTCGGCAAACCGCAAATCGACATCGACAAAATTCGCACCTGGAAGGGCAGTGTCGTCGCCAAACTCACCGGCGGCTTGAAGCAGCTCGCCAAGCAGCGCAAGGTGCAGGTGGTGCAGGGCGAAGCAAAATTCATCTCGCCCAGCAGCCTCGTCGTCGCAACCGCCGACGGCAGCAAAACCATTACCTTCGATCACGCCATCATCGCGGCGGGTTCCAGCACGGCGCGCATCCCCGGCTTTCCCTACGACGACCCGCGCATCATCGACTCGACTGGCGCGCTGAAGCTTCAGGATGTGCCGCAGCGCATGCTGATCGTCGGCGGCGGCATCATCGGGCTGGAAATGGCCACGGTATACGACGCGCTCGGCAGCAAGATCAGCGTGGTGGAGCTGGCCGACGGACTGATTCCCGGCGCGGACCGCGACCTGGTGCGCCCGCTGCACAAGCGTATCGAAAAGCGCTACGAAGCGATTTACCTGAAAACCAAAGTCGGCAAAATCGAAGCGCAGAAAAATGGGCTAAAAGTCACCTTCGAGGGCGAACAGGCACCGGAACCGCAACTGTACGACCGCGTGCTGATGGCGGTAGGCCGTCGCCCCAACGGGCGCGACATCGGCGCGGAAGCGGCGGGCGTGACGGTCAACGAGCGCGGCTTTATTCCGGTGGACAAGCAGATGCGCAGCAATGTGCCGCATATCTACGCGATCGGCGATATCGTCGGCGAGCCGATGCTGGCGCACAAGGCGGCACACGAAGGCAAGGTCGCGGCGGAAGTCATCGCCGGACACAAGTCATTTTTCGAGCCGCTGACCATCCCGTCGGTGGCGTACACCGACCCGGAAATCGCCTGGATGGGCCTGACCGAAACGCAGGCCAAGGCGCAAGGCATCGCCTATGAGAAGGCCAATTTTCCGTGGGTGGCATCGGGGCGCGCGCTGTCCATCGGGCGCGAAGAAGGCACCACCAAACTGCTGCTCGACCCGCAGACGCGCCGTATCCTCGGCGCGGGCATCGTCGGCGCCAATGCCGGTGAGCTGATCGCCGAGGCGGTGCTCGCGCTGGAAATGGGTGCGGACATGGAAGACATCGGGCTGACCATCCACCCGCATCCGACGCTGTCGGAAACGCTCGGCTTCGCGGCGGAACTGGCCGAAGGCTCGATCACCGATCTGTTGGCGCCGCGCAAAAAATAAATTCGGAAACGAAGTACCATCGGGTGCGTGGAATGCACCCGGCAAAATCATTATCCAAGGAGTCTCGCCATGCAAGCACACCAACTGATTCGCACCATTTTTGCCGCCTCGTTTTTGTTCGTCGCCGCCAGCGCATCCGCCCTCGATCTTTCCAGCTTCAGCAACAAGGATCAGGTCGCCAGCCTGAAGCAGGCGCTGACACAGGGCGCGGAGACCGCGGTTAAAAATCTGGCCAAAGAGAACGGCTATCTCGGCAACGACAAGGTGCGCATCCCGTTGCCGGAAAGCCTGAAAAAAGTGGATGGTGCGCTACGCAAATTCGGCATGGGAAAATATGCCGATGAGTTGGCTACCTCGATGAATCGCGCCGCCGAAGCCGCCGTGCCGGAAGCGAAGACCCTGCTGGTCGGTGCTGTCAAAAAAATGACCGTGGAAGATGCCAAAAGCATCCTCACCGGCGGCGATGACGCCGCCACGCAATACTTCCGCAAGAACACCGAAACCGCGCTGGCAGACAAGTTCAAGCCGATCATCAACAAGGCGATGCTGAAGGTGAAGGTCGCGGAGAAATACGACCAGTTTGCCGGCAAAGGCGTGAAGTTCGGTCTGGTGGATGAGCGCGACGCCAAGCTCGACGACTACATCACGCGCAAGGCAATGGACGGACTGTTCCTGATGATGGCGGAGCAGGAAAAAGCCATTCGCGCGAACCCGCTGGAAGCGACGGGCAGCCTGGCGAAAAAAGTTTTCTCGGCGATCAAGTTTTAATTACGCCTGATACTTTAACGCGGTTTCGCCATCCCGATCCGATATTCAGAATATGAGCGACACCGCCAGCCTCTACTCGCTCTTCATCAGCAGCTTCCTCGCCGCCACGCTGCTGCCCGGCGGCTCGGAAGCCGTATTGTTCGGCGTGCTCAAGGTATACCCGGAAACATTGTGGCTTGCGCTCACCATCGCCACCATCGGCAACACGCTGGGCGGTATGGTGACCTTCGGCATGGGCTGGTTGCTGCCGCAGACCCAGCAGCTCAAGCATGTGGAAAAACTGCGCCGCTATGGCACCCCCGCGTTGCTGCTGGCATGGGTTCCGCTGATCGGCGACGCGCTGTGCCTGACGGCGGGATGGCTGCGCCTCAGTTGGTGGCAAGCCGCGCTGTTCATGGCGGCAGGGAAATTTGCGCGCTACTGGGTGATTGCAGTATCGATGCGGAGCGCGCTTATTTTCAGCCAGTAAATATCCGCAATCGCCAGCTCACAGCAATGGGTGGCGAATGGGCGAAAGCGGAATTGCGGTTGCGGCCAGCCTTCGGGTTATGCAGCGACTGAAATAATCATTCGTCGGAGGGTACCAAAAATGACCATCCAAACCATGCCCAACAAGACGCTGCACCTCGTGATTCATGGCCGTGTGCAAGGCGTGTATTTTCGCGATTCGATGCGCCGCGAAGCGCAACGTCTGGGGGTTGCGGGCTGGGTGCGCAACTGCATCGATGGCTCGGTGGAAGCCGCGGTGCAGGGCGAATCCGCCGATGTGGATGCCATCGTGCGCTGGGCGCACCGGGGGCCGGAGCATGCGCATGTGGAGCGCGTCGAGATCGGGCAGGATGATGGCAGCTATACCAGTTTCGAGGTCATCGGGTAACGCTCAAAGTTAAATGAACACCGGCAAAGCCGGTGGCCGCTTCGACAGGCTCAGGACAGGCTTATCAGGTGAGCGCCTCAAAGGCGCTGATAAAACCGTGAGCCGCCCAAGGCGGCAGGTTTGCTCCTCCCCTTTCAAGGGGGAGGTTGGGAGGGGGATGGGGTAACACCGAGAACAGCGTCTGCCCCACCACCAAAACCCATCCCCACCCCAGCCCTCCCCTTGAAAGGGAGGGAACTACGTAGTCATCGCCACGTTCGCATGACCGCCGTATAGGTCAAACCCTTGTGAGTCCCCCGGCAAAGCCGGGGGTTTACCTTACCGAATTAAAGAGATTCCCTGAAAACTTTAGTGTTTGACCAAGCGCGACTTGAGGTATTCCAGATCTGAATCCAGATTGAATTTGACGAACACTATTCCGGTATGGAAAAGAAGTTCTTCGCTGTCATGGGCCGTATAAACGATTTTTCCGGACACCTCCACTATGTGATGCTCGCCTGTCACGCTGAGTGGCGGCACATGGATATGCAGTTTGATGGATTTCACGTTTTGCAGGTTACGGCCAAGGAAAATATCCGCTCCTTTCGCGGAAAGATCCCTGACGAAGCCATGAAGTACGGGCTGTCCTTCAACAAAGGCATCCACATGCCATCTGATGCGAACGCGAGGCTCGCTGCGGTTCTCAATATGTTTGGGCGCATCCGGCGTAGACGGTGGATTTGCCTGGCCCGCAGGAGTGCTGCTTCCTTTGGCGTCTACCGTGGTTGGTGCGGTTGTATTTTCGTCAGGCATAGCTTTGCAATTATTAAATTGTTGCCATCTAAAAAATTGCTTTCATGCTACCACTCTTTCATTCTGTTGCTAGCTTTAGGCCAGCATCGCCAGCCCCCAAGCCACGCCAAACCCTGTCACGTCGCTCGCGACGATGCCCAGCCCGTCTTCGCAACGGCTGGAGGAGAGGTCTACGTGCAGCCACGGCACATCGTTGATGAAGCGTTGCAGGAAGCGTGCCGCAAGGATGTGGTCGGCTTCGCCGGCCTGCGCGCATTGCTTGATGTCGGCGACTTTGGATTCCAGCCCGGCCTCGTAGTCCTCGTCCAGCGGAAAGGCGCACAGGCGCTCGCCGCATTGCTTGCTGACATTCACCGCGCGCTGCACCAGCTCGTCGCGGTTGCCCAATACGCCTGAATAGCGCGCCCCCAAAGCGGTCGCCATGCTGCCGGTGAGCGTGGCGAAGTCGATCATCAGGTCGGGCTTGGCGCGCGCCGCGAGGGTCAGCGTATCGGCCAGCACCATCCTGCCTTCGGCGTCGGTGTGGATGATTTCGATGGTGGTGCCGTTGAGCGCCTTGACGATGTCGTTCTGCTTGTAGGCCTTGGGGCTGATGTGGTTCTGCGCCAGCGCCAGCCAGCAGTCAATATTCACCGGCACCTTTTCCTGCGCGGCGGCAAGCAGGATGCCGAGCGCGACTGCGGAACCGTTCATGTCCTCGTGCATGTTGTGCATGTAGCGCGACGGCTTGAGATTATGCCCGCCGGTGTCGAAGCAGATGCCCTTGCCAACCAGCGCGACGGTTTGCTTGGCCTTGGGGTGTTTGTATGAAAGATGAACAATGGCGGCGTCTTCCGGATCACTGCCCTGTGCTACGGCGATGAACGCGCCCGCGCCCATCTTGCGCAGTTTTCTCATGTCGAACTCTTCATGCTTCCAGCCATGTTGCTGCGCCAGTTTTTTGATGCGCCCGCGGTACAGCGCCGGGGTCAGCTCGTTTGGCGGCAGCACGGTCAGCTCGCGGCACAGCAGGTTGCCTTCGGCCTGCGCCTTGAGCGGCGCGAAGATTTTTTTGTCGGCGCAGCCGGACAGCTCAATCTTTTGCAGCGGTTTGCGCTCGTCCTTTTTCTTGTGCACCGGTAGCAGTGCGCCGTTCACCCATGCTCCGTACACCGCCAGTTCGGCTGTGCGCCTGCGTTGCGCGTCATTGCCCAGCACGGCGATAGCGATGTTCTTGGGATTTTCTCCCAGCAACAATTGCAAGGCCTTGCGCACCTGCACCTGCTGCGCGAACGTATCCTTCTCGAAATCCAGCATGCCCCACGCCACCAGCGCGCCGTTTGCGGCATTGGCGGCAACGGGCGATTTCGCCAGTTCGTCGGCCTTCATGTCGCGCCGCGCCAGCACGGTCTTGAGCAGGGCGGCATGCGGCAGGTCTTTCGGTAACGCTTTGGCCTTCGGCAACAGCACCAGCAAATGTGTGGCTGACGCGGTGGCGGGCAGGGTCTGGGACAGAGTGAGTTGTGCTAGCATTATGGCCTCGATAGATGACTGATGTTGTCATTATCCTGTAAAAACATCTTGTCCGCAGATTACGCAGATTGACGCAGATTTCAACCGGAATTGCCTGCCTCGATCAACCGTAATGACAGCGACTTTAATCTGTGTAAATCTGTGCAATCTGCGGATAAAAAGGTTTTGACCTTATGCGAGCCTATCTCGATCTCATGCAACATGTGCTGGAACACGGCACGAAAAAATCCGACCGCACCGGCACCGGCACGGTCAGCGTGTTCGGCTACCAGATGCGCTTCAACCTGCAAGATGGTTTCCCGCTGGTTACCACCAAGAAGTGCCACATGAAGTCCATCGTGCACGAATTGCTGTGGTTTTTGCAGGGTGACACCAACACCAGATACCTCAAGGACAACGGTGTGTCGATCTGGGACGAATGGGCGGACGAGCAGGGCAACCTCGGCCCGGTGTACGGCAAGCAATGGCGCTCGTGGGCCACGGCGGATGGGCGCGCAGTGGACCAGATCGCCGAGGTGGTGGGGCAGATCAAGAACAATCCCGATTCGCGCCGCCTGATCGTCTCGGCATGGAACGTTGGCGAACTCGACAAGATGGCGCTCGCGCCCTGCCATGCGTTTTTCCAGTTTTACGTCGCAGATGGAAAGCTATCTTGCCAGCTCTATCAGCGCAGCGCGGATATTTTCCTCGGCGTGCCGTTCAATATTGCCTCCTATGCCTTGCTGACGCTGATGATGGCGCAGGTGTGCGGCCTCAAGCCAGGTGATTTCGTGCATACCTTCGGCGATGCGCACCTGTATTCGAATCACATGGAACAGACACAGTTGCAATTGTCGCGCGAACCGCGCGCATTGCCGGTGATGCGTATCAACCCCGATGTGAAAGATATCTTCGGCTTCAGTTTCGAGGATTTCACGCTGGAAGGTTACGATCCACATCCGGCAATAAAAGCGCCCGTTGCAGTATGAGCAGCCTTTCAATCATTGTTGCGATGGCGACGAACCGCACCATCGGCATCAACAACACGCTGCCGTGGCGCATCCCGGACGACCTCAAGCATTTCAAAAAGCTCACCATGGGGCATCACATGATCATGGGGCGCAAGACCTTCGAATCCATCGGCAAACCGCTGCCGGGGCGCATTACCGTGGTGGTATCGCGTGACCGCAGCTTGAAAATAGACGGATGCACCGTTGCGCATTCATTGCAGGAAGCGGTTGCTGCTTGCGCGAACGATCCACAGATTTTTGTGGTCGGCGGCGCGGATATTTATGCGCAGGCGCTGGGCTTGGCGGACACGCTCTACATCACCGAAATTCAGCGGGATGTGATTGGAGATGCATGGTTTCCAGAATTCGACCGGTCGGAATGGCAGGAAGTGTCGCGCGAAATACACCGGCATGAAACGCCGGAACCGCTGGAGTATCATTTCGTCGAGTACCGGCGCAAAGGCTGATTCCAATTCTGTTTCTAAAGATTAAATGTAGTAATCGTGACTTGATCTGACCGACAGTGTCTGAGATTTACTTTTCAAATCGTTTTGGATCTGGTCGCGAACGCCCGCTTTGCGGCAAGCAATTTGTAATATGAAATCCGGTTGTGTGCCAAATGCAGATACCCAGTATTCTCTTCAATCCGCCGCCGCTAGTGATCGCCCGGCGATTTTTCTTTTTGCGCTTACCATAAGCTGAATATCTAAATATTTCGGCGTATGGCTATTTTCTTTATATATACCTACACTACAAGAATACTGATTGCAGCCCCGCCACCATATAACGCAAACTAAAAGGATATTAGGATGTATTTATCAGATGATTTAATTTCAAAACTACTTTCATGGGGCTTTTTTGGCGGAGTTCTATTTTTTGTCTTCTGGCGAAAAAACAAATCAGAACCAACTGAGTCGGTAAACACTAACGACGCGACAACCAAGCGCAATGAGGACACGGCTATCTAAAGAGTGATAAGTGGGAGTGATGAATGGCAGCTTTCTTGCTGTGATTCCAGCGAGTCAAACAGCAGGTGTGTGCCATTTGCTGACGTTCAAGGTATCTAGATATTTCGGCATATTGACCATCAGTGCGGCGTGAGTTAGGGTGCACGCTTTACCAGTTTTGAAAATAATTGCGATGCTGACCCCAATCGTTTCTGCGAAGAATGGCTGGCCCCCATATGTCCATCTCACTCTTAAGCAAGCTCTCTTCTTTCGAGATTTTGTTGGTGGAAAATGGGAGGTCAAATAATATGTGGTCTAACCCTGCGCTCAAGCGGGACTGCGCAAAAGCGCGCAGCCCCTTAGCTCCACGTTGGGCTCTTACTTATCCGGATAAGTCTATGTGGAAATATCTTGCTACTCCAATGCTGGCGTTTATTCTCTGCATCAATCATGCAGTGGCAGATAGCACTACGAGTGAAACGCCGTCCGATCACTGTGCTACTCTGACTTGGCCAGACGGCCATCAATCCAGAGTGGATGACTTTGACGAGGCCCCACATTTTGCCGATGCTTGTGCGTTAAAGAGCGGATGCAAAATAGATGGCCATGAGTTTTCTTCGATTACCCAACTAAAAAATGCTCTTTTGAATGCGACGATGAAGTGCCTATTTCCTCCAACAAATACGCTCAATAAGGGAGAGTGCGCCGAGCAACAAGACTCATTCGTCAAAGAGTTACGAAGCCTCACGCCTGGTCTAAGTAACGCCTGCCAACGAATTTTCCTTGACCCACGTGCCCCTATATTCCCTTCTATTGAAAAGCAGTGTGCCGCTAGTAACGAACCTGATAAAAACTGGTGCTTGGCAAGAAAGCTGGCGACTTACTATTTGAGAAAAGAACAACAGGAGGAGTTTGTAAATATTCAGCAGATGCTTCTTCAGAAGTGCCCATCACCACAGCTGCGCGAATACTTGAAGTTGCGTTTGTACTATCTCGCTACTAAGTTTGAGCCAGGTCAACTCGTAGGCGGTGCCTACGCAACAGATTTCGACTTCGGCCCCATCGACAGACAACTGCTTGGCCCAATTAGGGCTCATATCCTCTACAACCTTGAAGGTAAAGAGTATGAGATGACTGTAGAAATACATCATCCTCGAAAACCCCGTATAGAGATACTGTGCCAAAAAGCCCAACAAGGCGCTCCAAGGGACGCGCCGCAAGCGGCGCGCCCCTGAGCTCATACGTTGAATGTCGGCTTTCAGAAAGTACAGATGACCGCTTTGTGTCGGGAACTGCCCTTCGTGAGCTTCCACTTTCAGGCAGCGTAATTCCCATGATCTGAAAGTGATTGAGCAAAATCAGATGCTGCAATCTGACGGTTTGTGTCAGATCAAGTCTGAACCACCACAGATTAAATGATTCAGTAGGGGCGCGATTTATCGCGCCCTGATTTTTTGCACCAGAAAAAGGGCGTGATGGCTTTGCATAGCCATTCCACTAACACATCAAAAAACGATAGGTAAGTGGCTGGTTAAATCACGCCCCTACAATTTGCTTCGGCTTACTTGGTTTGGATTTATGCAGGCAAAACTTTCTTGAACGGCTGCACGGTGACTTGCCGGTACACGCCGGCGGCGACATAGGGGTCTGCATCCGCCCATTCGCGGGCTGCCTGCAACGAGGCGAACTCGGCGACGATCAGGCTGCCGGTGAACCCAGCCGCGCCCGGATCGACGGCATCCACGGCGGGGAATGGGCCGGCCAGCAGCAGGCGGCCTTCCTCCTGCAACGCCTGCAAGCGTGCCAGATGCGCCGGGCGCGCCGCGCTGCGCTTATCCAGACTATTCGGAACATCCTGACCAATGATTGCGTATAACATCAAAATCCCCTATACGATTGCCTCCTCTCCCGCTTGCGGGAGAGGATTGAGGAGAGGGAAAACATCAGTTCGATTCCTTCTTCTCGTCCACATACTTCGCCAGCCACACGCTTTGCGCGAGGATGAATACCACCATCAAGCCGGTGAAGCCGAACAGTTTGAAATTCACCCAGTCGTCGGTGGAGTAGTTGAACGCCACATACAAATTGAGGAAGCCGATAGCGGCGAAAAACAGGCTCCAGCTCAGGTTGAGGCGGTTCCAGGCATGCAGCGGCAGCGCGATTTTTTCCTGCAGCAGCGAACGCATCAGGTTCTTGTTGAAGAATAAATTGGACACCAGCAGGATGACGGAGAACATCCAGTACAGCACGGTCGGTTTCCATTTGATGAAGGTTTCGTCGTGCAGCAGCAGGGTCGCCCCGCCGAACACGGTGATGATGGCGAAGCTCACCCACAGCATCGTATCGACTTTGCCGTGGCGCCATTTTGTCCAGATAATCTGCGCGACGGTGGCACCAATCGCGACCGCCGTGGCGACGTAAATGCCCTGTATTTTGAATGCGACAAAAAACAGGATGACGGGAAACAGGTCGAATAGTAGTTTCATAATGGTTCGGTGTCAGGTTCTATCCAGCGCCAGTGCGGCGGAGTTGATGCAAAAGCGCAGGTTGGTGGGCGGCGGGCCGTCCGGGAATATATGCCCGAGGTGCGCGCCGCATTGCTTGCAGCATATTTCCACGCGTTTCATGCCGTGGCTGGTGTCGGTGCGTGACATGACATTCTCCGCTTTGTATGGCCGCCAGAAACTCGGCCAACCGGAGCCGGAATCAAACTTGGCTTCGGAATCGAACAGCGCGTTGCCGCAGCACACGCAACGGTATATGCCCGCGTCATGGCAATCCCAGTATGCGCCGCTGAATGCCGGTTCGGTGCCGCACTGGCGGCACACCTGATACTGCTCCGGCGTGAGTTCCTCGCGCCATTCGGCATCGGATTTTTCGATTTTGTCCATTGAATAAAAGCTATTTATCCGCAGATTATGCAGATTCACGCAGATTTTCTGGGCGCTGCCGTTGATGGCTTCTTCGGCAACAGATATTCAGGTGCAACTTCATCATGCGGTTTAATCTCGCGTAATCTGTGTAATCTGCGGATAAGTGTTTTGGGTTTGTGCAATTACAAAACCTCGCCCGCATGATCCGCCAGCCGCGAGCGTTCGCCGCGCATCAGTGTGACATGCCCGCCGTGTTCCCAGCCCTTGAAACGATCCACCACGTAGGTCAGGCCGGAGCTGCCCTCAGTGAGGTAGGGCGTGTCGATCTGCGCGATGTTGCCCATGCACACCACTTTGGTGCCGGGGCCGGCGCGCGTGACCAGCGTTTTCATCTGCTTGGGGGTGAGGTTTTGCGCTTCGTCGATGATCAGGTATTTGTTCAGGAAGGTGCGGCCGCGCATGAAGTTGAGCGACTTGACCTTGACGCGCGAACGGATCAAATCGCGCGTGGCCGCACGCCCCCAGTCGCCGCCATCCTCGTCGGATTTGTTCAGCACGTCCATGTTGTCTTCCAGCGCGCCCATCCACGGCGTCATTTTTTCTTCCTCGGTGCCGGGCAGGAAGCCGATGTCTTCACCCACCGGCACGGTCACGCGGGTGATGATGATCTCGGTATACAGCTTGGTTTCCAGCGTCTGCATCAAACCGGCCGCCAGCGTCAGCAGGGTTTTCCCGGTTCCCGCCTGCCCGAGCAGGGTGACGAAATCGATCTCCGGGTTCATCAGCAGGTTGAGCACGAAATTCTGCTCGCGGTTGCGCGCGGTGATGCCCCATATGTTGTTCTTGCTGTGGGTGTAGTCGGTCAGGGTGCGCAGCAGCGCGGTCTGGTCGTCTTGTTCCAGCACCACGGCATAGAACGGCGTGTCATCTTCCTTGTAGACGAATTGATTGGTGAAAAATGCCGCGCACAGCGGGCCGCGTATCTGGTAATAGGTATGGCCTTCCTTCTGCCACGATTTCATGTCCTTGCTGTGCCGGTCCCAGAAATCCGGCGGCAGCGGCAGCACGCCGGTGTAGAGCAGGTCGGTGTCTTCCAGCACCTTGTCGTTGAAGTAATCCTGCGCCTCAAGGCCCAGCGCGCGCGCCTTGATGCGCATGTTGATGTCCTTGCTGACCAGGATCACCGCGCGCTGCGGGTGCAGTTTCTGCATGCCGATGACCACGCCGAGAATCGCGTTGTCCGCCTTGCCCAGTTCGAGATGCTGCGGCAGTTCGTGTTTGATGAAGCTGGTTTGCAGGAACAGCCGTCCGGTGCAGTTCTTGTACGCCGCGGAATCCAGCGCGATGCCTTCTTCTATCTTGTGCGGCGCATCGCTGACGATCTCATCCAGGAAGCGGCTGGCCTGGCGCGCGTTGCGGGCGACTTCGGTCATGCCCTTTTTCTTGTTGTCCAGCTCCTCCAGCACGAACATTGGCAGGCAAATGTCGTGCTCCTCGAAGCGAAACAGGCTGGTCGGGTCGTGCAGCAATACGTTGGTGTCCAGCACGAACAGCTTGGTGTCGGTATCCTTTGCCGATTTGGCTGCTTTGGCTGTTTTTTTCCGTGGGGGTGTTGGTAAAGGCATGACGTTCCTTTGGTTGAGGGTTGTTACAAAATCCAGCGCTTCCGGCGTGTATTCATTTGCCTGTTTGTCTATGGTACAGCCGCTTCCGGGGCAACGAAATGCCGCACGCAGTTTCGCCCGCTATGTTTGGCATCGTAAAGAGCCATGTCCGCCATTTTCAGCAAGCTGGCTGCATCGCCGGTACTGCCGGATTGATAGGCCGCGACGCCAATGCTGACGGTCACATGGTCGGCAATCTTCGATTGGCTGTGCGGGAGGTGCAAATTGGAAACGGCAATGCGCAGCTTCTCCGCAATTACCTGTCCTCCTTCCGCTCCGGAATCGGGCAAAATGACCGCAAATTCTTCGCCGCCATAGCGCACCACCACGTCGGTGGGGCGGTTCAATTGCGATTTGAGCGCCTTTACGACCGCAACCAGCACCTTGTCGCCGGCAGGATGCCCGTAGTTGTCGTTGTACAGCTTGAAGTAGTCCACGTCGAGCATGATCAGGGAGAGCGGAATGCTTTGCCGTTGCGCGCGGCCGAATTCGGCGGCGAAACGCTCGTCAAAAAAGCGCCGGTTGTACGCGCCGGTCAGGCTGTCCGTGGTGGCCTCCTTGCTGAGCCGCACGGAATGCGATTTAAGCACCCCTTCGCGTTTGACGGATATGCTGGCATCGGCGACCTGGATCAAACAAAGGTGCTCTTCCTCATTGACGATAATGGGCGTGATCGTGATGGATTGTTGCATGCGTTTTTGCTCGTGTCGCGTGATGGGCAACGGATAAATCGGCAAGGGCGAACGATGCAGCGCGTTGGAGAGGATGATCGGCAATTTGTGCGACAGCGCATTTTTGATGGCTGTTTTGAACGGGGCGGTCAGCCCGTCGGGAAACAACGATTCGAGCGAGTGGTTCAACGCGAATTCGGCCGGAATGCCGCTATGTTCGGCCACCCAGTCGTTCCACAGCAAAACCTTGCCTTCACCGTCAATCAGGATCAGGCCCAGTTTGACCGCATCCCAGATTTCTTTCCAGGCAAGGGCTTTGTAGACTGGAGAGGAATTCATGTTGGCCTGGCTTTCATATCCTGGAGATGAAACGGTCGATATGGGTCAAGAGCTCCCGCAGGGACGAGGAACTCAGCAGGAACACCAGATAGCCCTGCGACAGGCGTTTCTCGATGGCCAGGTCGATATGCAGCACCAGCATGACCGGCTGGTTTGCTTCCGTGACAATTTGCCGCAGGATCGTATCCGTTTCGCCGACGGAATAAGCCGGCAACGAGCTGTCCAATGTGAGGCTGAGAATGTCCGCCATCGAGGAAAGGCAGGCATTCAAGATGATGTTGCCCAGTTCGCACATGGCTTCCTGCTCGAATTCGACCATCTCCTCGATGCCTACTTGCGAACCCATCATGTCATGCACGATTTCCATCGCGCGTTCTTCGGTGAACAGCAGCATGGCGTCGGCGTCGAACGGGCCGCTGAAACTCTGCTTTACCGCACCGACGCGCGGGCTGTTGAGCGACAAAACTTCCGCGTTGATTTCGGATGACTGGTAGAGCTTGACGCGCGGCACGGACAGTTTTACTTCTTCGCCGACGATCTCGCTCAGGCTGGATGCGGCGCGGCCCGCGCCGATGTTAAAAATTTCGGTAAGCGCATCCATTTGCAATTCAGATAACGGATTCATGTCTTGCTTTCAAAAAATTCGAGGGCCTGCGCCACGGTTTTTTCCGTGACCGGCTTGGCGACAAAGCGCGCGCCGAGCGAAGCGGCGCGGGTCCGGTGGGCTTCCTGGATGTTGGACGAAAAGATGGCGACGCGGATGCCCGGATATTTGGCGAGTATTTGCGCTGCCGCATCGGTGCCGATGATCCCCGGCATGTTGATGTCCATGGTGCAGTAATTGGGCGTGTCGCGGTCGACAATTTCCAGCGCCTCGTTGCCGCTGGCGGCTTCGATGATGATCCATTGCGGGTGTTTGGCGAGTACGAAGGCGCGTATCATCATGCGCGATACGCGGCTGTCATCCACGATGAGCAGCGTTTTGATGCTGTTGCGATGCGGCAAGGTTTCTCCCGGTACTGGCTTGATTTTTTGACTGGTGGATTTTACAGTATTTCGCTATTTCGGGTAGTATCATCCGGTCAGCAGGCGGATGATTTACCAATAACAAAGCCACTCAGGAGATAGCATGTCCAACATCCAATCCATATTGCACGAAACCCGTGTTTTCAGCCCTTCCGACGAGTTCGTCAAGCAGGCCAATGTGTCCGGTATGGAAAATTACCAAGCCTTGTGCAAAGAGGCAGAGCGGGACTATGCGGGTTTCTGGGCCAGGCTGGCGCGCGAAACCTTGCTGTGGAAGCAGCCTTTCACCAAGGTGCTGGACGAGAGCAACGCGCCCTTCTTCAAGTGGTTTGAAGACGGCGTGCTGAATGTTTCATACAACTGCCTCGACAAACATCTCGCCAGCCAGCCGGAAAAGACCGCGATCATTTTCGAGGCCGACGACGGCACGGTGACGAGAATCAATTACCGCGACCTGCACGCGCGCGTCTGTCAGTTCGCCAACGGCCTGAAAGCGCGCGGCATCAAAAATGGCGACCGCGTCGTCGTCTACATGCCGATGAGTATCGAGGTAGTGATTGCGATGCAAGCCTGCGCGCGCATCGGCGCGATCCATTCGGTGGTATTTGGCGGCTTTTCCTCCAAGAGCCTGCACGAGCGTATCACCGATGCCGGAGCCTGTGCGGTGATCACCGCCGACGCACAGATGCGCGGTGGCAAGGCGATGCCGCTGAAACCGGCGGTGGACGAGGCGCTGGCGATGGGCGGTTGCGAGATGGTGCACAGCGTTATCGTGTACCGGCGCGCCGCCTGCGAAACCGCATGGAACACGCGACACGATATCTGGTGGCACGACTTGGCGGCGGGACAAGGCATGACCTGCGAACCGGAATGGGTCGGCGCGGAGCATCCGCTGTTCATCCTCTACACCTCCGGCTCCACCGGCAAACCCAAGGGCGTGCAGCATTCCAGCGGCGGCTACCTGCTGGTGACGATGCTGTCGATAAAATGGGTATTCGATTACAAGCCCGACGATGTTTTCTGGTGCACCGCCGATGTGGGCTGGGTCACCGGCCACAGCTATGTCACCTACGGCCCGCTGGCGATGGGCGCGACGCAGGTGATCTTCGAGGGCGTGCCGACTTACCCCGATGCCGGACGCTTCTGGAAGATGATCCAGGATCACCGGGTGACGACTTTCTATACCGCACCGACGGCGATTCGTTCCCTTATTAAATTGGGCGGCGATTTGCCGAAGAAATATGATTTATCCAGCCTGCGCCTGCTCGGCTCGGTCGGCGAACCGATCAATCCCGAGGCGTGGATGTGGTACTACACCGAGGTCGGCCGTTCGCGCTGCCCGATCGTGGATACCTGGTGGCAGACCGAGACCGGCGCGCACATGATCGCCCCGCTGCCCGGCGCGATGCCGATCAAGCCCGGCACCTGCACGCTGCCGCTGCCCGGCATCATCGCGACCATCGTCGACGAAGCCGGCCACGAGGTGCATGACAAGCACGGCGGCTTCCTCGTCATCAAGCGCCCGTTCCCGTCGCAGATCCGCGCCATCTGGGGCGACCCGGAGCGCTATCGCAAGGCCTATTTTCCGGAAGAGATGCGCGGCGCTTACCTCGCGGGGGATTCGGCGCACCGCGATGAAGACGGCTATTTCTGGATCATGGGGCGCATCGACGACGTGCTGAATGTGTCGGGTCACCGCCTGGGAACGATGGAAATCGAATCGGCGCTGGCCGCCAACCCGCTGGTCGCGGAAGCCGCTGTGGTCGGCAAGCCGCATGAAATAAAGGGCGAAGCGGTGTCGGCGTTTGTCGTGCTGAAGGGCGCGCGCCCGGACGACCCGGCCAAGATCAAGGAAATTGCCGATAGCCTGCGCGACTGGGTGAGCAAGGAAATCGGCCCGATCGCCAAGCCCGATGAAATCCGCTTCGGCGACAATTTGCCCAAGACCCGTTCCGGCAAGATCATGCGCCGCCTGCTGCGCGCCATCGCCAAGGGCGAGGAGATCACCCAGGATGTCTCGACGCTGGAGAATCCTGCGATCCTGGAACAACTTAAGAATGCGGTGCATTGACGCTATTGGGGTTGAAAATAGAGCCGCACTCGACCAAGCCTGTACATTTATCTGCGCTGTTGGGCAGAGTGTAATGTGCGGTCAGTCGCGGGACGGAATTCGGTAAAGCCAGATTGCCATGGCAAGGCCGAAAGCGGTTAAGGCCAGCTGCAAGCGGCCGTCATGGACAAAAAACAGGATCGAACTGCCGAAGGTCAAGGTCATCGTGATCACTGCCACCAGTTTTATCTTCCGGGGGATACTCCGGTAGGTGCGCCATTCGACAATCAGCGGCCCGAAAGCCGGATGATTCATCAGCCAGTTATAAAAACGGCGTGATGACCGGGCATAGCAGGCAGTGGCCAGCAGCAGAAAGGGTGTGGTCGGCAGGATCGGCAGGAACACGCCGACGATGCCTGTCAGGAGAAACAGGGTGCCAAGCGCAGCAAAGGCAAGCCGCACCCACAACAGCCGGTGCTTGCGTACCTCGTGGCTGTAATCTTTACGTTCCCTTGGCTTTGCACGGCTCAATCCGAGTCCCTTAGCATCCGGACAAACTGGTCGATTTCCTGGCGCGACATGCGCCGCGAGGTTTCAAATGGAGCATGGGTTTCTGCGTGTTGCAGATCGAGGCGAATGCCCCACAACGGGCGGGTGCTGGTGGGCAGCATGGCGTAACGCACGTCGCCGAGCAGATTTGAGTCCTCCGGGTTTAATGCCAGGTAGCTGCTCGAAAAAACATCGAATCGCCGGATGTCCTGATACAGCACCGAAGCGGTGGAGAGTGTCGGTACATCACGGGACGGATCGAAGGCCTGTACTGTCGTTCCCGGATAAATTCGCCCAGTTCCACCCAGACCGACCCGCACCGCGTCAATGTGATAGGTGCCGCCGGAGCGGTAAATCGAACGCCACAGCAGCAGGTTGCCCATCGTCGGCTTGACGGTCAACTGCTCGGTCGCGTGGCCCCGCAGCATGGCCGTTGCGCGAATCGCATCCTCGGCACGCTGGTGCTGGAGCCAGCCGAGGGACAGATACGCCGCAGCCAGCAACAGGCCGATGCGTGCAGGCAGCGCCTTGTGCCAGCGCAGGCCGGCCAGCAGCGTCGCACCGAGAATCAGGGAGAATAGCGGGTCGAAAATCGGGACGATGCTCCAGGCAATGCGCCCGTTGGTGAACGGCCACAGCAGGTGCGTGCCATAGCTGGTGCAGGCATCGAGAACACCGCTCGTGGCGCAGCCCAGCAAGGCGTACAGATAGATGCGCCGGAAACCGGGCGGGCGCCCGAGTTTCCTGAACACAGGCCAGAGGATCAGCGCGACCAGCAGCGCCCCAATAGGAATAAAAATCAGGGAATGGGTAAACTGGCGGTGATATTCCAGCGTCAGCAGCGGGTCGGTGGAGGACTGGATCAAGGCATCGGCATCGGCCAGCAGCGCGGCAAGGAAACCCACGGTTGTTGCATCGCGCGTTTCGTTTTTTCTGCCGCACGATTGTGCAAGGGTTCCGCCCAGCAGACCGTGGGTCAGGATGTCCATCTACCGTTCTGAATTTCTGGAGTTTCTCTGCAGGCTAATGCAGCAACAAGGATTGCTGTACCGCCACGGCGCAAACCGACATCAGCGCGCCGGGCAGCAAACCGAGCAGCAACACGCCCAGGCTGTTGATGCTCAGCAGCAGCACGGCATCCGAACCGACAGCGATCGGTGTGTGGCTTTCCGGCGTGTCGAAATACATCAGTTTGACGATGCGCAGGTAGTAGAACGCGCCGATCAGCGAGAACAGCACCGCGACGACTGCCAGCCAGATATGCCCGGTTTGCACCACGGCGTTCAGCACGGAAAACTTGGCGTAAAAACCCACCGTGGGCGGCACGCCGGCCATCGAGAACATCAGCAGCAGCATCAGGAAGGCGAGCCACGGGCTGCGCTGGTTGAGCCCCTTGAAGTCGTTGATGGTGTCGGCCTCGAAGCCTTCGCGCGACAGCAGCATGATCATGCCGAACGCGCCCAGCGACATCAGCACATAAATCACGGTATAGAACATCGCCGCCCCGTAGCCTTCGATGCCGCCGCTGAGCAGGCCGAGCAGCATGAAACCCATGTGCGCGATGGTGGAGTAGGCGAGCATGCGCTTGAGGTTGGTCTGTGCGATCGCGGTAATGTTGCCGAGTGCCATCGAGGCGATGGCGAGAATGATCAACATGCCCGACCAGTGCTGCACCAGCGGTTGCAGGCCTTCGACCAGAATGCGCGCAACAAAGGCAAAGGCGGCGAGTTTGGGTGCGGAGCCGATCAGCATGGTCATCGCGGTGGGCGCGCCGTGGTACACGTCCGGCACCCACATATGGAACGGCACGACGCCGAGCTTGAAAGCCAAGCCGGAGACCACAAACACCAGGCCGAATACCAGCAGGTTTTTGTCCGCAGTTCCAGACTGGATCGCGTTTGCCACGGCACCCAGTTCCAGCGAGCCGGTCGCGCCGTACAGCATGGACATGCCATACAGCAACAAACCGGAAGCCAGTGCGCCGAGGATGAAGTATTTCATCGCGGCTTCGGTGGCGACGGCGGAGTCGCGCTGCAGTGCAACCATTGCATACAGGCTCAGCGAGAGCAGCTCCAGGCCGAGGTACAGCGTGAGGAAATGGTTGGCGGAAATCATCACCATCATGCCGAGCATGGCGAACAGCGCCAGCGCCATGAATTCGCCGCTGAACAGGCCGCGCACGGTGAGGTACTGGCGCGAATACACCAGCACCATCGACATCGCCAGATAGGTCAGCAGCTTCAGCACGTCGGACATCAGGTCGTCCACATACATGTTGTTGAAGGCATGTATCACGCCGTTTTCGTGCGTGCCGACGGTAAGCAGCGAGCAGCCCAGCAAGGTGAGTTGCACCAGCATGTAAGTGACCAGTCTGCCGCTTTGCTTGATCAGCAAATCGGCAATCAGGATCACGCTCACCATGACCAGCAGAAATATTTCCGCTCCAGCCGGCATCAAATTAGTTATCAAGTTCATATACACCTCAAAATCACGGCAGCTTCGAATGCGCGACATGCACCAGCAGATCGTTTACCGATGCATGCATGATTTCGCTGAACGGCAGGGGATACAGCCCCATGCCAAGCACCGTAATCGCCAGAATTGTGAATATCGTTTTTTCGCGCAGGTTCATGTCGGTAAGCTCGGCGACATGCGGGTTGGCCACCGCGCCGAAGATCACGCGCTTGTACATCCATAGCGTGTAAGCCGCGCCGAACACCAGCGTGGTCGCGGCGGCGAAGGCGTACCAGAAGTTGGCTTTCATCGCGCCGAGGATCACCGTGAATTCGCCGACGAATCCGCTGGTGCCGGGCAAGCCGCTGTTGGCCATCGCGAACAGCATGAAGAATGCGGCGAACACCGGCATCCGGTTGGCCACGCCGCCGTAATCGGCGATGTTGCGCGAGTGCATGCGGTCGTACAACACGCCGACGCACAGGAACAGCGCGCCGGACACGAAGCCGTGCGAGATCATTTGCAGCAGCGCGCCTTCCATGCCGTAAGCGTTGAAAATGAAAATGCCCAGCGTGACGAAGCCCATGTGCGATATCGATGAGTATGCCACCAGCTTTTTCATGTCGCTCTGGATCAGCGCCACCAGGCCGATGTACACCACCGCGATCAGCGACAGCGCGATCATCATGCCGGCCAGCTTGTGGCTGGCATCCGGCACGATGGGCAGGGAGAAACGCAGGAAACCGTAAGCGCCCACTTTCAGCATGATTGCCGCCAAGATCACCGAGCCGCCGGTGGGCGCTTCCACGTGCGCGTCCGGCAACCAGGTATGTACCGGGAACATCGGCACTTTCACCGCAAAGGCGAAGAAGAACGCGATGAAAATCAGCACCTGCGCGGACATCGGAAGCGCGACGTGATGGAAATCGAGTATCGAGAAACTGCCGCCGGACTGGTTGTACAGGTAGATCAACGCCACCAGCATCAGCAGCGAACCGAGCAGGGTATAGAGGAAGAACTTGACCGCGGCGTACACGCGGTTCTGTCCGCCCCATATGCCGATGATCAGGAACATCGGGATCAGCATGGCTTCCCAGAACACATAGAACAGGATCGCGTCGAGCGCGGCGAACACGCCGATCATGACGCCGGACATGATCAGGAAGGCCGCCATGTATTGCGCGACGCGCTTCTCGATCACCTGCCATCCGGCCAGCACCACGATGGGCGTAAAGAAGGAGGTGAGCAGGATGAATAATACCGAGATGCCGTCCACGCCGAGGTGGTAGTGGATGTTGAAGCGGGCAATCCAGTTGTGCAGTTCGACGAACTGCATCTGGGAAGTGTCGTGCGCAAAGCCGGTGTACAGCGGGATGGTCACCAGGAAACCCAGAATTGAACCGACCAGAGCCAAGATACGCGCCAGCGGAGCATTCTTGTCGTCACCGGTAGCCAACACCAGTATGCCGAAAATGATCGGCAGCCAGATCGCTACGCTAATTACGGGTAATCCAAAAATCATGCTGTCATTCCCTCATGTTTAACGCGGCAGCCGCGTCATTCAAACCAGTTCCGCGCGGTCAGCAGCACGAACACGCCGATGATCATGGAAAATGCGTAGTGGTAGATATAGCCGGACTGGAGATGCCGCACCGCGCCGGAGAACATTCCCACCAGTTTTGCCGAACCGTTCACCATCAGTCCGTCGATCAGTTTTACGTCGCCGAATTTCCACAGCAAGCGACTTGTGCCGCGTGCGCCGCCGGCGAAGAACCAGTCGTTGAAACGGTCGAAGTAATATTTGTTGTCCAGCAGGGTGTAGATGAACCGGAAGCGTTTCTGGATCGCGGCGGGGATATCGGGGCGTTTCAGGTAGAAGAACGCCGAGGATGCGACACCGGCAATCGCCAGCCACAACGGCAGGCTGGTCAGCGAGTGCAGTACCATCGCAAATGCACCGTGGAACTCCTGCTGCATCTCGTGCAGCGCGTGGTGGTGCTCGGAGATGAAAATCGAGTCGCCGAAATAGCCGCCGTACAACATCGGCTCGATGGCAATGAAACCGATGATGACCGACGGGATCGCCAGCAGGATCAGCGGCAGCGTCACCACCCAGGGCGTCTCGTGCGGGTTGCCATGATGGTGCGCATGGCCGTCGTCTTCCTTGCCGCCTTCGTGGTCGTGCGTCGGTTTGGGATGGTGGAAGCGTTCCTTGCCGTGGAACACCAGAAAGTACATGCGGAACGAGTAGAACGCGGTGACGAACACGCCCGCCACCACGGCGAAGTAGGCGAAGCCGGAGCCGGGCAGGTTAGATAGCGCGACCGCCTCGATGATGCTGTCCTTGGAATAGAAACCGGAGAAGAACGGTGTGCCGATCAGGGCCAGCGAACCGATCAGCGAGGTGATCCAGGTGATCGGCATATATTTCTTCAGGCCGCCCATGTTGCGGATGTCCTGATCGTGGTGCATCGCGATGATCACGCTACCGGCGGCAAGGAACAGCAGCGCCTTGAAGAACGCGTGCGTCATCAGGTGGAAGATCGCCACCGAATAAGCCGAGGCGCCGAGCGCCACGGTCATGTAACCGAGTTGCGACAGCGTGGAATACGCTACCACGCGCTTGATGTCGTTCTGGATGATGCCGAGGAAACCCATGAACAGCGCGGTGATCGCGCCGATCACCATCACGAAGGACAGCGCGGTTTCGGATAACTCGAACAGCGGTGACATGCGCGCCACCATGAAGATACCGGCGGTCACCATGGTCGCGGCGTGGATCAACGCGGAGATCGGCGTCGGGCCTTCCATCGAGTCGGGCAGCCAGACATGCAGCGGGAACTGCGCCGACTTGCCCATCGCACCGATGAACAGCAGGATGCAGATCGCGCTTATCAGGTTCCACGACACGCAGGGAATCGGCGCGATGTCGTTGGCATGGTTGGCGGCATTGGCGAACACGGCGTCATATTGCAGCGTGCCGAACACCATCAGCACCAAAGCGATGCCGAGCAGGAAGCCGAAATCGCCGACACGGTTCACCAGAAAGGCTTTCAGGTTGGCGTAGATCGCCGTCTCCCGGTTGTACCAGAAGCCGATCAGCAGGTAGGAAACCAGCCCCACCGCTTCCCAGCCGAAGAACAGTTGCATGAAGTTGTTGGCCATCACCAGCATCAGCATGGAGAAGGTGAACAGCGAGATATAGCTGAAGAAACGCTGGTAGCCGGGGTCTTCCTGCATATAACCGATGGTGTAGATATGCACCATCAGCGACACGAAGGTCACCACCAGCATCATCGTGACGGTGAGCTTGTCGATCAGGAAGCCCACCTGAAAGCTGGTGTCGCCGGAAGTCAGCCAGGTGTAAACCGAACCGTTATATACATTGCCTGCCTGCACATCATTGAAGATGGCCAGCGATGCAAAGAAGGAAACTGCCACCAGCGCGATGGTGGTGCGGTGCGACCAGGCGCGCCCGAGGCTCTTGCCGAACAGGCCGACGGCAATCGCCCCGACCAGCGGAGCCAGGGGAACCAGCAGATATAAACTTTGCATTGTCATATGAGAGCCTCTAGAAATTCATTTTGCGGGATGAAGCGCAAGGAGCCGCACAGCGAACGACGAGACATATCAGATTGATAGGCGAGGAGTGAGCGAGCACGCGACGCCGCGATTCGCCCGGAAAATGGATTTATAGAGGTTCTCATACCCATTACCCTTTCAGGCTGTCGAGATCATCGACGTTGATGGTATTCAGGTTGCGGAACAGCACCACCAGTATCGCCAGGCCGATGGCTGCTTCGGCGGCGGCCACGGTCATGATGAAGAACACGAAAATTTGCCCTGAGGTGTCGTTCAGATAATGCGAGAACGCCACAAAGTTGGTGTTTACCGCCAGCAGCATCATTTCGATCGCCATCAGCAGCACGATCAGGTTTTTGCGGTTTAGGAAGATGCCGACCACACCGATGGCAAACAGTATGGCGCTCAGCACCAGATAATGTGAAAGGGTCAACATGTTATTTTTGCTCCCCTGATAATTGGTTTGCCGCTTTGCTTTCGCTCGGCATCTTCACAATGCGCAGACGATCCGCCTTTTTGGTTGCGATCTGTTCGGATACCACCTGCGATTTGGCATCCTTGCGGCGGCGCATGGTCAATGCGATTGCGGCCACCATCGCCACCAGCAGGATCACCGCGGCAATTTCGAACGGATAAACGTAGTCGGTATAAATCAAACGCCCCAGCTCTTTGGTGTTGCTGTAATCGGCCGCATGCCTGATGGCGGTTTTGCCGCCGGAGGTTTCGGCGGAGCCCAGCACCCAGATCATTTCAAACGCCATCAAGCCGGCCAATGCCGCGCCGAACGGCAGCCAGCGCCAGAAGTCTTTGCGCAACTGGGCCAAGTTGATGTCCAGCATCATCACCACGAACAGGAACAGCACCATCACCGCGCCGACATACACCAGCACCAGCGTGATCGCGAGGAACTCCGCTTCCAGCAATATCCAGATGCCCGCGCAACTGATAAACGTCAGCACCAGGAACAGCACTGCATGCACCGGGTTGCGCGCGGTAATCACGCGCAATGACGCGAATACAATCAACGCTGCAAACCCGTAAAACACGATGGTCTCGAAATTCATCTGGCGATCCTCTTATCGGTACTTGGCATCCGCCGCGCGATCCTTGGCGATCTGCTCTTCATGTTTGTCGCCCAGCGCCAGCAGCATCGGCTTGGTGTAATACAAGTCACCGCGTTTTTCGCCGTGGTATTCGAACACGCGGGTTTCGACAATCGCGTCCACCGGGCAGGACTCCTCGCAGAAGCCGCAGAAGATGCACTTGGTCAGGTCGATGTCATATTGTGTGGTGCGGCGCGTGCCGTCTTCGCGCTCGGTCAGTTCGATCTTGATCGCCATGGCCGGGCAGATCGCTTCGCACAGCTTGCAGCCGATGCAGCGCTCCTCGCCATTGGCATAGCGGCGTTGCGCATGCAGGCCGCGAAAGCGGAAGCCCTGCGGGGTTTTTTCTTCCGGGTACTGCACGGTAATCTTGCGCGCGAAAAAATACCGCCCGGTCAGCGCCATGCCCTTGGCCAGCTCGTAGAGCAGGAAGGTCTTGAAGAAATTCTTGATTGTTTCCATAGTTGCCTTCTCCGCCTACCAAACCCACAGCGGGGTTTGCATCCACACGGCAACCACCACCACCCAGATGATGGTGAGCGGGATAAATACTTTCCAGCCCAGCCGCATGAGCTGGTCGTAGCGATAGCGCGGAAAGGTCGCGCGCAGCCACAGGAATACGAACAGGAAAAAAGCCGCCTTGGCCAGCAGCCAGATGAAGCTGTCCGGCAGGAACGGCACCGGCGACAGCCATCCGCCCAGGAACATGACCGCGGTGAGGAACGAGATCAGGATCATGTTGGCGTATTCGGCCAGGAAGAACATCGCGAACGCCATGCCGGAATACTCCACGTGGAAGCCCGCGACGATTTCCGATTCGCCTTCGGCCATGTCGAACGGCGCACGGTTGGTTTCCGCCACGCCGGAAATCAGGTACACGAGGAACATCGGGAACAGCGGGATGAAATACCAGTTCAGCATGCCGAGGCTGCCTTGCTGGCCGCGCACGATGTCGCCCAGATTCATGCTTTGCGAGGCCATCAACACGCATACCAGCGCGAAGCCCATGGCGATTTCATAGGATACGATTTGCGCGACGGAACGCACTGCGCCGAGGAATGCGTATTTGGAATTGGATGCCCAGCCGGCGATGATGATGCCGTACACCGACAGCGAGGTCATCGCCAGCAGGTACAGCAACCCGGCGTTGAGATTGGCCAAGGCCATCCCGTCGCCGAACGGCATCACCGCCCATGCCGCCAGAGCCGGCGCCAGTCCGAGGATGGGCGCTATGATGAACAGGAATTTGTTCGAGCCGCTCGGAATGATGATTTCCTTGAACAGCAATTTCAGGCCGTCGGCCAGCGGTTGGATCAAACCGTAAGGGCCGACGCGATTCGGGCCGATGCGGATTTGCATGTAGCCGATCACCTTGCGTTCCGCCAGTGTCAGATAGGCGACCGTGAGCATGATCGGCACCACAACGACCAGGATTTTTACCGCCGTCCAGACTGGCAGCCAAGCCGGGCCAAGCAGTTCCTGGCCGAGCTGTTGCAAAGTTTGCAGCAATTCCATCATGCCCGCTCCACAGTAATCGTTCCAAACATCGCGCCCAGCCCCGCCGTGGCCGGATGGCCTGCCGCGACTCGTGCGGTGCGTGCCGGCTGCTGGTCATTTGCCAGCACAGTCAGGTTCACGCTGGCGTTGCCTTGACTGACCTTGACGGTGTCGCCCGACTGTACCCCCAGCTTTTGCAACTCGCTGCCGTGCAGTATCACGCAGGGCGTTGCGGCATCGTGGGTCTTTTGCAGGGATACGGCGCGCCGCACCACGGCATCGGCCGAATAAATCGGCACATCGCTGACGCGCTGCAATCCTGCGCTGCTAGCGGCCACAGCTTGCAGCGCGATACCTTCGATATGGTTATTCAATTTGCCGGCTATATTTTGACCGGGCAGAGCTTCATCGCGTACCGCTTCGCTGGAATCGTAATCAAAACCGGCGACATTCATCAGGTTGCCCAACACGCGCAACACTTTCCAGGCCGGGCGCGCTTCGCCGAGCGGTTTCACCGCCCCCTTGAAGCTTTGCGCGAGCCCTTCCGTGTTTACGAACGTGCCGGAGGTTTCCGTGAACGGTGCGATCGGCAGCAGCACGTCGGCATATTCGGTCGCGTGATGTTTGTAAGCCGACAAGGCCACCACCATATCGGCGGCGCGCAGCGCGGCCATCGCCTGTTGCGGGTTATGCATATCCAGTTCCGGTTCGGCGTTCAGCAGGAGGTACGCCTTGCGCGGCGACGCCAGCATTTGCGCGGCATTCATGCCTTGCACGCTGCCGCCAAACGGCACGGCCCCGGCCAGATAGCCGCCGACACTATTCGCCGCTTCGCCGAGGAAGCCGAATTTGGCGCCGCACAACGCAGCGATCCGTTCCGCCAGCAACGCAAGTTGCACCGCCTGCGGATGCTGTTGCGCGAAATTGCCCAACAGCACCGCAACATGTTCGCCGCTCGCCAGGCTCTTGGCGATAGCGGCGGCAACGCTGCCCGCTTCGATACCCTGTACGGATGCATCCGGCTTTGCCTGTTTTTCCGCAGCCAATGCCTTCAGGATTTGCGCCAGCATGTTCAACATCGCATCCGGTGCGACGATGGCCTTGTTGGCGACCGGCATCAGCAGGTCGTCGTCGCTGGCATGGACGATGTTGGCCTGTGCGCCTTTCTTGACCGCCTGGCGCACGCGTTGCGCCAGCAGGGGATGATCCTTGCGCAGGAAGCTGCCGACGATCAGCAAGCGGTCGCGGGTGTTGATGTCGGCGACCGGCATACCCAGCCACGGCGCACCTTGTTGTTTGCCATCTGAAGAAAAATCGGACTGGCGCAAACGGAAATCCACGTTGCCGCTGCCGATGCCGCGCAGCAGTTTTTGCAGCAGGTAGAGTTCTTCCAGCGTGCTGTGCGGTGTCGCCAGTGCGGCAACCTGTTCGGCTCCATTGTCTTTAATAACACAGCGCAGGCCATTCGCCACATAGTCCAGCGCGGCCGGCCATTCGACTTCCAGCCACTTGCCGTCCTGCTTGAGCATCGGTTTGGTCAGGCGTTCCGGTGAATTCAGCCCTTCATAGCTGAAACGATCCTTGTCGGAAATCCAGCATTCGTTGACGGCTTCGTTTTCGATGGGCGTGACGCGCATCACCTTGTGGTTCTTGACCTGCACGGCCAGATTGGAGCCGAGGCCGTCGTGCGGGCTGACCGACTTGCGCCGCGATAGCTCCCAGTTGCGCGCCGAGTAACGGAACGGCTTGCTGGTCAACGCGCCGACCGGGCACAGGTCGATCATGTTGCCGGACAGCTCGGAATCCACCGAGCCATCCACGAAGCTCATGATCTGCGCATGTTCGCCGCGGTACGCCATGCCCAGTTCCATCATGCCGCCGATTTCCTGCCCGAAGCGCACGCAACGCGTGCAGTGGATGCAGCGGCTCATTTCCATGGTGGAAATCAGCGGGCCTATGTTCTTGTGCAGCACGATGCGTTTTTCTTCGTTGTAGCGCGATGCCGTCGCGCCATAACCCATCGCCAAATCCTGCAACTGGCACTCGCCGCCCTGGTCGCAAACCGGGCAATCCAGCGGGTGGTTGATCAGCAGGAATTCCATCACGCCCTTTTGCGCCTTGACCGCCATTGGGGAGTGG
This sequence comes from Gallionella sp., assembly GCA_028714075.1. Classification (GTDB taxonomy): domain Bacteria; phylum Pseudomonadota; class Gammaproteobacteria; order Burkholderiales; family Gallionellaceae; genus Gallionella. Next base: position 12,800 of record JAQTMZ010000002.1, on the reverse strand, counting down.
GTATGAACCTTCATGCCGTCGGTGGCAGGCGTCGCGCAGGCGGGCAGCGGTTTGGGCGCTTTTTCCACCTCGACCAGGCACATACGGCAACTGGCCGCGATGGACAATTTTTTGTGATAGCAAAAATGCGGAATATAAATATCGGCCTTATGCGCCGCGTCCATCAACGTGGAGCCTTGCTCGACCTCAACCAGTTTGCCATCAATTTCAACGTTAATCATTGCTCACCTGACCCGTCAGCTTTACACCAAGCAGCGCTTGTGTTCGATGTGATATTCAAATTCGTCGCGGAAATGCCTGAGCATGCCTTGCACCGGCCAAACCGCCGCCTCGCCCAATGCGCAAATGGTGCGCCCGGCAAGGTTGTCGCCCACGCTCAACAATAAATCCAGATCTTCCTTGCGCCCTTCGCCATGCTCGATACGGTGCACGATGCGGTACAGCCAGCCGGTTCCCTCGCGGCAAGGCGTGCACTGCCCGCAGGATTCCTCATGGTAGAAATAAGACAGGCGTTCCAGCGCGCGCACCATGCAGGTCGTCTCGTCCATCACGATCACCGCGCCGCTGCCCAAGCCGGAACCCGCCTTCTGAATGGAGTCGTAATCCATGGTCAGCTCCATCATGATCTCGGCAGGCAGCACCGGCATCGACGAGCCGCCCGGGATTACCGCCTTGAGTTTATGCCCGTTGCGCACGCCGCCGGCCATTTTCAGCAGTTCGCTGAACGGCGTGCCCAGCGGCACTTCAAAATTGCCGGGATTGTTCACGTGCCCGGACACGGAAAACAGCTTGGTGCCGCCGTTGTTGGGCTTGCCCAATTCCAGGAATTTCTGCCCGCCTTCGCGGATGATGTAGGGGATGCTGGCAAAGGTTTCGGTGTTGTTGATGGTGGTCGGTTTGCCATATAAGCCGAAAGTCGCGGGGAAGGGCGGCTTGAAACGCGGCTGGCCTTTCTTGCCCTCGATGGATTCCAGCAGGGCGGTTTCTTCGCCGCAGATATACGCGCCATAACCCAGGTGGTTGTGCAGGTCGAAGCAGAAGTCCGTGCCCATGATGTTGTTGCCAAGATAACCGGCGGCACGCGCCACTTCGCAGGCTTCTTCCATGCGCTCATAGGCCTCGAAGATTTCGCCATGCACATAGTTGTAGCCGGTCTTGACTCCCATCGCGTAGGCGCCGATCGCCATGCCTTCGATGAGCAAATGCGGGTTGTAGCGCAGGATATCCCAGTCCTTGCAAGTGCCCGGCTCGCCCTCGTCGGAATTGCACACGATGTATTTATCCCCGGTGTAATTTTTCGGCATGAAGCTCCACTTCAGCCCGGTCGGGAAGCCCGCGCCGCCGCGCCCGCGCAATGCCGACAGCTTGACTTCGGCGATGATCGCATCGGGCGACATTTTCTCGGTCAGCACCTTGCGCAACGCCTGGTAGCCGCCGACCTTGAGATAGTTTTCCAGCGCCCAGGGCTGGTCGAAATCCATCGTGGTGAGAATGACCGGGCCTCTCATGATTTGTCCAGTTCCGCCAAAATTTGATCGATCTTCTCTTTGTCCAAACGGCCGCAAAGTTTCTTGTTGTTCAGGGTGAACAGCGGCGCATCCTTGCAGGCTCCCATGCATTCACCTTCGCGCAGACCGTATTTCCCATCCGCCGTCACTTCGCCCAAGCCGATACCCAGCCTGGATTTCAGGTAAGCCACCGTGTTTTCCGATCCGCCCAATGTGCAGGGCAGGTTGGTGCATACGGTGATGGTGTGTTTGCCCATCGGCTTGAGGCTGTACATGTGGTAGAAGGTCGCCACCTCGTATACCGCCATTTTCGGCATGCCGAGATAGGCCGCGATATCCGCCATATCATCGGTGGCAATCCAGCCCTTCTCGTCCTGCACAAAACGCAACGCGGCCATCACCGCAGACTGTTTCTGATCCGCCGGATACTTCTTCAGCTCGCGGTTGATTTTGGCTTGTATTTGTTCGGATAACATTAGCGATCCACCTCACCGAAAACTATGTCCTGCGTGCCGATGATCGTCACCACATCGGCGATCATGTGGCCGCGCACCATTTCATCCAGTGCGGCCATATGGGCGAAACCCGGCGCGCGTATTTTCATGCGGTAAGGCTTGTTCGCGCCGTCGGAAATCAGGTAAATGCCGAACTCGCCCTTGGGGTGTTCCACCGCCGCATAGGCCTCGCCGGCAGGCACATGCATGCCTTCGGTGAACAGCTTGAAGTGATGGATCAACTCTTCCATGTTCTGCTTCATCGCCTCGCGTCTGGGCGGTGCAAACTTGAGATTGTCGGTTATCACCGGGCCGGGGTTGTTGCGCAGCCAGTCGATGCATTGCCCGATGATGCGGTTGGATTGGCGCATTTCCTCGACACGCACCAGATAACGGTCATAGGAGTCGCCATTGGTTCCAACCGGAATATCGAAGTCGATGCGGTCATAGACTTCATAAGGTTGCTTCTTGCGCAAGTCCCATTCCACTCCCGAGCCGCGCAGCATCGGGCCGGTAAAGCCCAAAGCCAATGCGCGCTCCGGCGTGACCACGCCGATGCCGACGGTACGCTGTTTCCAGATACGGTTGTCGGTCAGCAATGTTTCGTATTCATCCACGAAAGCGGGGAAGCGCTTGGTAAAATCTTCCAGAAAATCGAGCAGCGAACCCTGGCGGTTTTCGTTGAGTTTTTTCACCGCAGCGGCGTTGTGGATCTTCGATACCTGATATTGCGGCATGGTGTCGGGCAAATCGCGATACACGCCGCCGGGGCGATAATAGGCCGCATGCATGCGCGCGCCGGATACCGCCTCGTAAGCGTCCATCAGGTCTTCACGTTCGCGGAAGCAGTACAGGAACACGGTCATCGCGCCGATGTCCAGCCCGTGTGCGCCCAGCCATAGCAGATGGTTCAGGATGCGGGTAATTTCGTCATACATCACGCGGATGTACTGGGCGCGCAACGGCACTTCGATACCCACCAGCTTTTCGATCGCCATCACGTAAGCATGCTCGTTGCTCATCATCGAGACGTAATCGAGCCGATCCATGTAGGGCAGGGATTGCAGGTAGGTTTTGTGCTCGGCCAGTTTTTCGGTGGCGCGGTGCAGCAGCCCGATGTGCGGATCGGCACGCTCGATAACTTCGCCATCCAGTTCCAGCACCAGACGCAACACCCCGTGCGCAGAGGGGTGCTGCGGGCCAAAATTCATGGTGTAATTTTTTATTTCCGCCATTTTTAATGCATCCTTAGTTGCGGCCGTAGTTTTCTTCGCGCACGATGCGCGGTGTCACTTCGCGCGGCTCGATTGATACCGGCTGATACACGACGCGCTGCTGTTCCGGGTCGTAGCGCATTTCCACATGACCGGACAACGGGAAATCCTTGCGGAACGGGCTGCCGACAAAGCCGTAATCGGTCAGGATGCGGCGCAGATCTGGATGGCCGGTGAACACGATGCCATACAGGTCGAAGGCCTCGCGCTCGTACCAATTGGCGCTGGACCAGATGTCGGTGACGGATTCCAGCATCGGAAAATCGTCGTCCCCGGCAAAGATGCGCACCCGCAAGCGTACGTTGTGCGCCACCGATAACAGGTGATAGACGATGGCGAAGCGCTGTCCTTCCCATGCACCGTCGCCGTAAGCGGAGTAATCCACACCGCACAGGTCGATCATCTGCTCGAAGCCTGCCGTATCGCGCAGGCGTGTCAGCGCGTCCAGCATCCCGGCAGCCTTGACCACCACGGTCAGCTCGCCCAGCCGTTCCTCCATGCCGGCCAGCTTGTCGCCAAGCAAGCCTGTCAGGCTGGTACGCAACGCAGTTAAATCAGCAGCCATAGTTAACCCTGTCGCGCAATGGTATTGGTTCGTTTGATTTTGTTCTGCAACTGGATGACGCCATACAGCAGCGCCTCGGCTGTCGGCGGGCAGCCGGGCACATACACATCCACCGGCACGATGCGGTCGCAACCGCGTACCACCGAGTAGGAGTAGTGGTAATAGCCGCCGCCATTCGCGCAGGAACCCATCGAGATTACCCAGCGCGGCTCGGCCATCTGTTCATACACCTTGCGCAATGCCGGAGCCATCTTGTTGCACAGCGTGCCTGCCACCACCATCACGTCCGATTGGCGCGGGCTGGGGCGAAACACCACGCCGAAGCGATCCAGATCATAACGCGCCGCGCCGGCATGCATCATTTCCACCGCGCAGCACGCCAGCCCGAAGGTCATCGGCCACAGCGAACCGGTGCGCGTGTAATTGATGATGGTGTCGAGCGTCGTGGTGACGACACTTTTCTCCAGAATGCCTTCTATTCCCATTCCAGGGCTCCTTTCATCCATTCGTAGATAAAGCCAACCACGAGGATAGCCAGGAAGATCATCATGGAAACAAAACCGAAGGTGCCGATTTCCTTGAGCACGATCGCCCAGGGGAAGAGAAAGGCGATTTCAAGATCGAACAGGATGAACAGGATGGCCACGAGGTAATAGCGCACATCGAATTTCATGCGCGCGTCTTCAAAGGCTTCGAAGCCGCATTCATAGGGAGAGTTTTTTTTGCTGTTGGGGCGATTGGGCGACACCAGCTTGCCCAATACCACGGGAGCCACGCCCATCGCGATGCCGATAAAGATAAACAACAACACCGGAAAATAATTTTCCAACATTGGGCTTCCCCCCCCTTATTTGATTTGTTGTGATTCATCGGTTTGCCCGGAATCACTTTATAATTATTTTGTTATTCTGACAGGTGTTCTTCTGGCAGGCTTTCGTGCCTGCTTATATTTATATTCTGGTGCGGATGGGGAGACTCGAACTCCCACGCCCTTGCGAGCACAAGCACCTCAAGCTTGCGTGTCTACCAATTCCACCACAACCGCAATACCGCCGTAAAACTATTTTGGGATCTCCCTGGACTTCGAGTCATCGGCAGGGTTAGCCGCAGGCGCGATCGGAGCCGTTTGAGTGGCAGCCGGCTTCACTTTATCCATCACCCCTTGTTGTTGCGCGGGATGGGCATAAAGGTAAGTCAGCGACAAACTGGTAACAAAGAACAATGTCGCAGCGACTGCCGTGCTGCGACTGAGAAAATTTGCGGAACCGCTGGAGCCGAACAGGCTGCCTGCCGAACCGGTGCCGAATGCTGCGCCCATATCGGCGCCCTTGCCGTGCTGCATCAGTACCAATCCGATCAACACCACCGCTGCCACAACATGCACTACCCAAACTAATGTTTCCACACGCTACTCCAAAAAAACAATCAACGCCAATAATTACAAATCAAATCTGACCCGCGCGGCAAATTGCCAGAAACTCATCAGCCACCAGTGCGGCGCCGCCGATCAGCCCACCATCTATATCCGGCATCGCAAACAACTCTGCCGCATTGTTTGCTTTCACGCTGCCGCCGTAGAGTATACACAACCCGGAGGCAATTTGGCCATCGTGAGATGCAACACGCCGGCGAATGAATGTATGCACTTCCTGGGCTTGCGCCGAAGTTGCGGTTTTGCCGGTGCCGATTGCCCACACCGGTTCGTAAGCCACCACCGCATTGCGCAACGCTTGCACGCCGGCCAACTGGATCAGTGCATCCAGCTGTTCGGCTACTATCGCTTCGGTAACCCCGCCTTCGCGCTGCTCCAGCGTTTCGCCCACACACAAAATAGGGGTTAACCCGGCTTTTTGTGCCGCCATAAATTTTTCGGCCACCAGATGGCTGCTCTCACCATAGTAAGCACGGCGCTCCGAGTGCCCTACGATCACGTAACTGCAACCGAAGTCGCGCAGCATCGCGGCGGACACCTCGCCGGTGAATGCGCCCTTGTCCGACTGGTGGACATCCTGCGCACCCCACTTCACATTGCTGCCGGACAGTTTCTGCTGCGCCTGTGCCAAATAGGGGAATGGCACGCAAACCGCGCAATCGACATCCGGCATCGAAGCCATCCCGTCGCGTACCGCATCCAGCAGCCCGGCGTTTTGGGTTAGTCCGCCGTGCATCTTCCAGTTTCCGGCAACCAATTTGCGACGCATCATAGCTACCTTGCCAAGCTAAAAAGTACGCAATCCTACCCGCGAAAGGAACAGTGGTCAATGAAACAAAATGGGCGGGGAAAACCCGTAAACCGGGTAAGGGAATGCGGGTGTGAGAGGCGATAGAAACTTGGAGTTTATCCAAGTATCCGCTCGAATATTTACAAGGAGTATCGATTCACTAGTGGGCTGGAGCCCATGCAGGATAACCGCTGAGACGAGGCCGCAATATATTTGGATATCCCCATATGCCTTGACACTGGCGGCTTTCCTCCACGATACTCAAGCACCGCATACGGCCATCGTAAACCTTGAACGAATTTTCACTGCTGACGCTGTTTGGCTTCTTGCTGCTGCTGCTCATTTTCAGCGGGTTCTTTTCCGGCTCGGAAACCAGCATGATGGCAATCAACCGCCATCGCCTCAATCATCTGGTGCGCAAGGGCAACAAGAGCGCCAGGCGCACCTCCGAACTGCTGGGCAAGGTAGACAAGCTGCTCGGCTCTATCCTGCTCGGCAATACGCTACTCAATGTGGCAGCCGCCACGCTGACCGAAATCATCATCCTGCGCCTGTTCGGGCATAACGAACTGGCCATGTTGATCGGTACGCTCGCCATCGCGTTTGTAATATTGGTGTTCAGCGAGATCATGCCCAAGGTTATTGCCGCCAGCCACCCCGAGCGTATTGCGCTGTCTTCCAGCTATGTGCTTTCTCCGCTAATCAAATTGTTTTACCCGGTTGTCTCGGTGGCTACCGCGATTGTGCGCGGGCTGCTCTGGCTGCTGAGAATCAATGTCCAGACGGATCAAAGCAAACAAAAAATGACGCTGGAAGAATTGCGCGGGCTGGTGCTGGATGCCGAGCATTTTATGCCGCGCAAGCACCAGAAGATGCTGCTGAACCTGGTCGATCTGGAGCGCATCACCGTGAACGACGTGATGGTTCCGCGCAACCAGATCGAGGCGCTGGACATCAACGCGGATGCCAGCGAATTGCGCCAGCAAATCATTACCTGCCACCACACGCTGCTGCCGGTTTGTGATGGTGCGCCCAGCAATATCATCGGCATCATGCATGTCAAACGCGTGCTGGTGTTGTTGCAGGAAGCAACGCTGGATTTGGCACAGCTGCGCGAAATTCTCCATGAACCTTATTTCATCCCTTCCGATACCCCGTTGCTCAAGCAATTGCAACAGTTTCAGGAGCGCCACACAAGGATGGGGCTGGTGGTGGATGAGTACGGCGAGTTGCTCGGCCTGGTGACGCTGGAAAATATCCTGGAAGAAATTGTCGGCGAATTCACCACCCAGTCGCCCTCGCAAACCGGCAAATTTTTGCCTCAGGAGGATGGCAGCGTCCTGCTGGAAGGCAGCAGCAGCCTGCGCGAGTTGAACCGCAAACTGGGATGGCACCTGCCGCTGAACGGCGCGAAAACGCTCAATGGGCTGATTCTCGATCATCTTGAAGACATGCCGGAAGCAGGGGTCAGCCTGAAGATTGCGGGCTATCCGATAGAGATTATCCAGACGCAGGATCGCATCGTGAAGGTGGCGCGTATTTTTCCGTTGCAGACGAAAAAACAGTAGGAAGTGGGAAGTGGGAAGTGGGAAGTGCAGGTTTCCCCACTACCTACTTCCCACTTCCCACTCTCTACTACCGCTTTACAAGAGGCATAAAGCTCGGCATTATGCCCGTCAATGCTTGGACGGTGACTCGGGGAAAACGCTATGGCTGTCGCACCAAAAACTCAAAAAGTAAAAGAAAACGCCTATGCTTGGGAAGGCAAGGATAAGACCGGCAAGCGGGTCAAGGGCGAAATGCGCGCTGTTGGCGAAGCCAACGTGTCCGCCCATCTGCGCCGCCAGGGCATCAGTGATATAAAAGTAAAACGCGCGCGCCGCAGCACGCAGCCGGTCACCGAAAAAGACATCACGCTGTTTACCCGCCAGCTTGCCACCATGATGAAATCCGGCGTGCCGCTGCTGCAATGCTTCGACATCGTGGGCAAAGGGCACAATAACCCCTCTGTCGCGCGGCTACTGCTCGACATCAAAACCGATGTGGAAACCGGCAGCAGCTTGCAGCAGGCTTTCAGAAAATATCCGCTGTATTTCGATGAATTGTTTTGCAACCTGATCGGTGCCGGTGAATCGGCGGGTATTCTGGACAGCCTGCTGGATCGCCTGGCCACTTACAAGGAAAAAATCCAGGCCATCAAGAGCAAGATCAAATCGGCGTTGTTCTACCCGATTTCCATTATCGTGGTGGCGTTCATCATTACCGCCGTGATCATGATTTTCGTTATCCCCGCATTCGAGGAATTGTTCTCGAGTTTTGGCGCGGATTTGCCGGCGCCCACCTTGGTCGTGATGGCTATTTCAAAAGTTTTCGTGACCTACTGGTGGCTGATTTTCGGCGGAATTGGCGGCGGCTTCTATACCTTCTTCTATTTCTGGAAACGCAGCAGAAAAATGCAGGATGCCATGGACCGGCTGATGCTGAAGCTGCCTATTTTCGGCGAGCTGATCCGCAAGGCCAGCATCGCGCGCTGGGCACGCACTCTGGCGACCATGTTTGCCGCCGGTGTGCCTTTGGTGGAAGCCTTTGATTCGGTTGCGGGTGCGGCGGGCAATGCCGTGTATTTCGATGCCACCAAAGCCATTCAACGCGAAGTCACCACCGGCTCAAACATGACCGTCGCCATGCAAAACACCGAAGTGTTCCCGAGCATGGTGTTGCAAATGGTGGCGATCGGCGAAGAGGCCGGCTCGCTGGATTCCATGCTGAGCAAGGTTGCCGACTTCTACGAAGGCGAAGTGGATGACGCCGTAGAGGCGTTATCCAGCCTGATGGAGCCGATCATCATGGCGGTGCTCGGCGTGCTTATCGGCGGCATGGTGATCGCGATGTACTTGCCGATCTTCAAGATGGGCCAAGTGGTATGACGAAAGCAGATAGTAGGGAGCGGGACGTGGGAAGTGGGGCAAGCGCAGTGATGGGTTGGGAAGTTGGTTTTTCCACTCCCTACTCCCCACTCCCTACTCCCCACTCGAGCCGATGAGTTTTCTGGAGCTGCTGCAAACGGTTCCCGCCGCCTTTATCGGTCTATGCCTGTTCTTGGGCTTGATGGTCGGCAGCTTTCTCAATGTGGTGATCTACCGCTTGCCGAAAATGATGGAGTCCGGCTGGCAGCGGCAATGCGCCGAACTGCATGGCGATGAGCCCGCGCCGCAAGCGACATTCAATCTCATTGTGCCACGCTCGGCATGCCCGCATTGCAACCACGCCATCGGCGCGTGGGAAAATATCCCCATCGTCAGCTATCTGCTGCTGCGCGGCAAGTGCAAGGGCTGCGGCGCCGCCATCTCGCCGCGCTATCCGATCATCGAAGCGGTCAGCGGCATTCTGTGTGCCTATGCGGCATGGCATTTTGGTTTTGGGCTGGCGGCGGCCGGCGCATTGTTGCTCGTATGGGCTTTAATTGCGCTCACGGCAATCGATTTCGACACGCAATTGCTGCCGGATGACATCACCCTGCCACTGCTCTGGCTCGGCCTGCTGTTCAACTTGTTTGGAGTATTCGCCAGCCCGCAAAGCGCGGTACTGGGTGCGATGCTCGGCTATCTCGCGCTGTGGGGGGTGTACTGGCTGTTCAAACTCGCCACCGGCAAGGAAGGCATGGGCTATGGCGATTTCAAACTGCTTGCGGCGCTGGGGGCATGGATGGGCTGGCAGATGTTGCCGCTGATCATCATGCTGTCCTCGATGGTGGGCGCGGTAGTCGGCATCACCCTGATTGTGGCAGCCAAGCATGGCCGTAGCATTCCCATCCCCTTCGGCCCTTATCTCGCCGGAGGCGGGCTGATTGCGTTGTTCTGGGGGAAAACGCTGACGCAGAGTTATCTGCAATTGCTCGCTGCTCCATAAACCCCTGACCGAACTCGGGACAAACATGACCCAGAACAGGTTCTGTATCGGGCTCACCGGCGGGATAGGCAGCGGCAAAAGCACCGTTGCCGCGCTGTTCGCGGAGCATGGCGCGGGCATCATTGACACGGACATCATCGCCCACCGCCTGACGCAAGCCGGCGGCGCGGCCATTGAAGCGATCCGCGCCGCCTTCGGCGACGGTTACATCGCGGATGACGGCGCATTGGACCGTGTCAAGATGCGTGCGCTGATTTTCTCCGATGCCGCCGCCAAACAGCGGCTGGAGCTGCTGTTGCACCCCCTGATACGCGAGCAGGCCAAGGCGCAGTTGCGGCAACTGGAAGCGAGTCCCTATGTCATCCTCGTCGTGCCGCTGCTGCCGGAAAGCCCCGCATTCCGGCAGCTGGTGCAGCGCGTGCTGGTGGTGGATTGCGCCGAAGATACCCAGGTCGCGCGCGTTATCGGGCGCAACAAAATGACCGAAGCGGAAGTGCGCGCCATCATCGCCCGGCAAACCCCGCGCGCCGAACGGCTGCAACTGGCCGACGATGTCATACACAACGATGCCGGGCTGGATAGTCTGGAGGAACCGGTTGCCGTTCTGCATGAACGCTACTTGAACGCAGAGGGGAATTCATCGAATTAAGGCCGGTTTATACCCTTAATCCATCTGTCAGGCAGTGGCAGGATAGGTAGACTATCGTGCTATATATCCCTTGCAAATAAAATTTAGCCGCTAATGCAACCGTGATCGACTACGAGTTCCCCATTAATGAAAAAGTGCGCACTTTGTTGCGATTGGAGGACTTGTTTGCACGCGTGGAGCACTTCATCGCGCACGATCACGGGATGGATCATCATGCCGCGCTGATTACCCTGTTTGAGATTCTTGAAGTAATTAGCCGCGCCGACCTGAAATCCGAACTGTTGCAGGAACTGGAACGCCAAAAACGCGCGCTTTCCGCACTGCATAATAATCCCGAGATATCCGAAGCCGCGCTGGACGGCATTCTCGCGGAGATTGATGAAACTTCCGCAGCTATGCTCGCCATGACGGGGAAAATCGGCCAGCACCTGCGCGAAAACGAGTGGCTGATGGGTATCAAGCAGCGCACCAGCATACCGGGCGGGGCATGTGAATTCGACCTGCCTTCCTATCACTACTGGCAGGAACAGGATGCCGGCCTGCGGCGCGAAAGCCTGCAGATGTGGCTGGCCCCGTTTTTGCCTTTGCATGCCGGTTTTAAAATCGTCCTGCGCCTGCTGCGTGACAGCGGCAAAGTTCTGCACTTTACCGCACATCAGGGCGCTTTCCAGCAAATGCAGGGGGGGCGGGTTGCGCAGTTGTTGCGCGTCAGCCTGAGCAGCGAGCTGGCCTGTATACCGGAGGTTGGCGCCAACAAATACGCCATCAATATCCGTTTCATTGCCGCCAACTACGAGGCAAAATCCACCCTGTTCGAACAGGATGTGCCGTTTGACCTGACCTTCTGCAGCCTCCCTTCCTAATGCCAAGCAAAACAGCGCCGATCGTTACCTGCCCGCATTGCGGCAAGGAACATCAATGGGACACCAACAACCGCTTCCGCCCGTTTTGCAGCGAACGCTGCAAGATGATCGATTTGGGCAAGTGGGCCAACGAAGATTACCGCGTCGCGCAACCTGCGGACGAGCAGGACTTTACCGAACCGCCTCACCAGGCCTGACGCAACAAACTGATGCCGTGCGCGCCGTGTTGCCATGCGGCCCGCATATCGTCGTGCGTCAAGCCTCCCAGCGCATACACCGGAATTGATGACCCCGCCGCGATCGCCGCGAAGCTCTCCCAGCCTAGATGCGGCGCACCGCGATGGGATTGGGTCGGCAACACCGGGCTCAACAGCGCAAAATCGCAACCCAGCGCCTCGGCGCGGCGCAACTCCTCCGCGTTGTGGCAGGAAGCCGCGCACCAATTCACCGCTGGCCGCTCGTGCAATGCGGCAAGCTGCGTGGCCGTCAGCTGCACGCCGTCCATTCCCACTTCCTGCGCTAATTCCACATCGCCGTTAAGCAATACCCTTGCGCCATGCGCGTGAGCCAGTGCCGTCACGCGCCGCGCCAACTCGCGCAACGCGTCGCGCGCGAGGTTTTTTTCGCGCAATTGCACTAGCCGCAAACCCGCATCCAGCCTGGCCTCCAGCCTGGCCATGAACGGCTCGATACCCAGTTCCGCGGCATTGCTGATTGCATACAGGGCAGGCAATTCCAGTGAACGCAGGATCGGGGCGTTGGCCGGGAGAATAGGAGAGACATTGGTTTTCTCCCTCTCACGCTTGCGGGAGAGGGTTGGGGAGAGGGCGGGTTGCCACGCAAACTCCTGCCCCTCATGCGGATGCAACTCGCCGCGCCATTCCGTCACGCGGAAGAAATGCAGCCGCACCGTCGCGTGCGGATAAGTGAACACGCGCGTGATCCACCGATACGCGGTCTCGACCTCGATCCCCAGTTCCTCGCGCAACTCGCGCACCAGCGCATGGTAGGGCGTCTCGCCCGCTTCGATCTTGCCGCCGGGGAATTCCCAATAGCCGGCCCAGATTTTGTCGGGGGGGCGTTGGGCGAGGAGGAAGGAGCCGTCGGGGCGTTGCAGGACGGCAGCGGCGACCTCGACGATTTTGGTTTTTTCAATCTGGTTGTTCAATGAAACCTCATTCATCATCAGGCCGTTCGTGGTGAGTTTGTCGAACCATGAATGGCTGAAAGCAAAGCAACACCGCCGGGGGTAGCCCGGCAGCTAGTCACTTTCTTTTGCTTCGCCAAAAAGAAAGTAACCAAAGAAAAGGCGACCC
>JAQTMZ010000001.1 GCA_028714075.1 Gallionella sp. | reverse complement strand
TTTTCGACTTCGCGTAAGTACTACATATTTTTAAAGTCGTTTCCCCACCCCAAAAGGCACGGAAACTTCCCAAAAACCAAGCACCTACACTCGTCGGTTGTTCGTTTGTTTTTTAAAGATCGGGCTGCCGTGGCAGCGAAGAGGTGCGCATTATAGAGATGGAAAAGTTCCCGTCAACACCTTTTTAAGATATTTCGATAATAATTCCGAATGGCATGTTCGTTCGTATTCTTCACTACAATACCACTTCACTGAAAAAAACATAAAAATGTCACTGATCACACTTGGAATTGAATCATCTTGCGATGAAACCGGCATTGCGCTTTACCAGATGGAGCGCGGGTTATTAGCGCATGCCTTGCATACGCAGGTCGCCATGCACAGCGAATACGGCGGCGTGGTTCCCGAGCTCGCTTCGCGCGATCATGTGCGGCGTGTCATCCCGCTGATACGCCAAGTCATGCGCGAAACCGGTGTGTCGATGGCTCAAATAAACGCGATTGCCTATACACAGGGGCCGGGTTTGGGAGGTGCGTTATTGGTCGGAGCAAGTGTTGCGAATGCGCTGGCCTACGCACTCGACATTCCCAGCATCGGCATCCATCACTTGGAAGGACATCTACTCTCGCCGTTATTATCCGACCCAGCACCGGAATTTCCCTTCGTCGCCTTGCTGGTCTCCGGCGGGCACACCCAGTTGATGCGCGTGAGTGGTATAGGGCAATACACCCTGCTTGGCGAAACGCTAGATGATGCAGCTGGCGAGGCCTTTGACAAGAGCGCGAAACTGTTGGGCCTGGGTTATCCAGGCGGTCCCGCGTTGGCGCAACTCGCCGCATCGGGCCGCCCCGGACAATACAAATTGCCGCGCCCGATGCTGCACAGCGGCAATCTGGATTTTAGTTTTAGCGGATTAAAAACAGCGGTACTGGCGCTGGTGAAGCAAAGCGATGATGATGTGCAGACTCGTGCCGATATCGCTTATGCCGTGCAGGAAGCCATTGTCGACGTACTGGCGTACAAGGCACGAGCCGCTTTGACACAGGCCGGCCTAGATCAACTAGTGGTGGCGGGCGGGGTGGGTGCAAATCAATTGTTGCGTCACCGTTTGAACGAAGATATCGGCAAACGCGGTGGCACAGTGTTTTATCCCGACTTGCAATTTTGCACCGACAACGGCGCGATGATTGCCTTCGCCGGAGCCTTGCGCATCAAGCAGCAACAAACCCGCAAGGATTATCGCTTCAATGTCAAACCGCGCTGGAATTTGGCAGAGATTACTGACAATTCCTAACAAGCTGATTATCCATGTATGCCCAGTAATGTTTCTACCGCAGCGATGTCGGCATGCGTTTCCGGTTTGCGGCTGCCATTGAACCGCGCATTTTCCGGAAGCAATACGAGGTGAGTTTGTACGCCGGATTCACCGGTCAAGGTGTAACTCGGCACGGTTTCCTCGCGCCCGCCAAAATAAACTTTCCATTCGCCATCTTCAAAAGCCAAATTATGCTTGAGCAAAAATAATAACACTGCCTTTTCATCATCGCTGAACAGCATCAGGTTAATGTCGGATTGCTCTCCCGCAGTGCCGTTTAATACTGAACCGGTCAGGTAAGGATGGAACTCCGCCAGCATGCGCATGGTGTTCAGTGCTTCTTCGCGCAACTGGCGCAGAATTCCCGGATGAGTTTCATGCTGGAAGAGTTGGCGAAAACTGCGCAGTGCGGCATCTATTTCCTCGTTGCTGGGCAGGTGGCGCGTGTCGCTTGCGCCCAATTGCTTGGCCGCCTTGCGTTTGGCATATGCATGATCGGTGATGCCGTCTTCGGCCATTAATTTTGCGGCCTGATGCGCCAACTGCTCGCGCATCAGGTCACGCCTATGCCTCGGTGCTTGTTCCTTGGTCATGTCGAAAGTCAGAGCAGTTGGTCTTTTACGGTATCTGCCGGTTTGATTTCTTCACCGGATGCGGGCATGACTTGCTCGGACGGAATGTTTTCTTGATAAAAATACTCGACCAGCGAACCGTTCTTATCAGGGCGCCCTTCTTCGTTAATACGCATGGCAACCATATTGTCCGGCATGGCATAAACAGCTTGCGGCACATTTTCAAGCGCTTTTTCCATGTAGCCGATCCATATCGGCAAGGCTGCACCGCCACCGGTTTCCTTGTCGCCCAGACTGCGCGGCTGATCGAAACCCATCCATGATACGCCGACGAGGGTGGGTTGAAAGCCGCAGAACCATGCGTCAACCGAATCGCTGGTAGTTCCGGTTTTCCCGGCCAGATCCTGGCGTCCAAGTTGCATGGCGCGGGTTGCGGTGCCGTGCCTCACAACGTCCTGCATCATGCTGACCATGGTGAAGGCATTACGCACATCAATGACCTGATCGGCCCCACCACCTGCCACAAGCGGATTGGCCTTGCTGAGCACATTGCCATTTGCGTCTTCGATGCGCTGGATGAAGTAAGGCGCGACGCGAAAGCCGCCGTTGGCAAATATCGAGTAGCCAGCCAGCATCTGCAACGGCGTGACAGAACCTGCCCCCAGAGCCATGGTCAAGTAGGGCGGATGCCTGGTGGGGTCAAAACCGAATTTGGTGATGTAGTCCTGCGCATATTGCGGTGTGATGGATTGCAGAATACGGATCGAAACCATATTTTTTGACTTGGTCAGGGCGTGACGCATGCGCATCGGCCCTTCAAATTTGCCATCGTAATTCTTCGGTTGCCATGGTTCGCTACCAGTTTGCTCGGCATCGAACATCAAGGGTGCGTCATTGATTACCGTGGCGGGGGTAAAGCCTTTCTCCAGCGCGGCGGAATAAATAAACGGCTTCAGGCTTGAACCCGGCTGCCGCCAGGCTTGCGTGATGCGGTTGAACTGGTTGCGGCTGAAGTTAAAACCGCCGATGAGCGCATGGATAGCGCCGTCGCGCGGGTCTGCCGAAACAAAGGCAGCCTCCACTTGTGGAAGCTGGTTTATTTGCCAAATACTTTTTTCATCCTTTTGCAACCTTATGATTGAACCAGTGATAATGCGTTGGTTCAACGCAACCTTGTTGCCCAAAGCACGCTGTGCAAACTGCAGTGCGTCACCGCTGACTTCGGCAATTTCCCCGCCTTTACAATAGGCGCGCACCAGCTTGGGTGACGCCTCCAGTACCACCGCAGGAATCAAGTCACCATTGTCGGCGACATCCTGCAGCGCTTCTTCCAGATATTCTTCGCTATTGCCTTTTTTCAAATCGACAAAACCTTCTGGGCCGCGGTAGCCGTGACGGCGGTCATATTCCAACACGCCTTTACGGACGGCCTGATAAGCGGCAAGCTGATCCTGTTGGCGTATCGTGGTGTAAACATTAAAACCTTGCGTGTAGGTGTCTTCCTGATATTTTTCATAAACCGCCTGCCGAACCATTTCCGAGATGTAGTCCGACTTGGCTCCGAATTCCTGATTGCCGTGCTTGGCCACGATGGGTTGCTGATGCGCAAGTTGCAGTTGCTCGTCATCGATGAAATTCAGTTCATGCATGCGGCGCAGAACGTAAGATTGACGCAGCTTGGCGCGCTTCGGGTTGACTACCGGGTTATAGGAAGAGGGCGCCTTGGGTAGCCCGGCAAGCATGGCAGCTTCGGCAACGGTAACCCGGCTGAGAGGCTTGCCAAAGTAAATCTGAGCCGCCGCCGCAAAACCGTAGGCGCGCTGACCGAGATAAATCTGGTTGAAATAAAGCTGCAGAATTTCGTCCTTGCTCAAGTTATGCTCGATTTTAAAGGCGAGCAGCATTTCGTTGAATTTGCGCGTCATGGTTTTTTCTTTGGACAGAAAAAAATTGCGCGCAACCTGCATGGTGATGGTGCTGGCTCCCTGCTTTGCGCCACCGGAAGTAAAGTTATAAATTGCCGCGCGCAACACCCCCGCATAATCAACACCGCCATGCTCGTAGAACCGGTCATCTTCGGCGGCCAAGATGGCTTTTTTCATCACATCCGGCACTTCGGAGATTTTTACCAGTGCGCGCCGTTCTTCACCGAATTCACTGAGCAGCACGCCTTCTGCACTGTAAATATGCAGCGGGATTTTAGGGCGGTAGTCAGTAAGCACCTCCAGCGACGGCAGGGACGGATAAGTCAACAGAACTGCCAAGCCAAGCAATATCGCCGGAAACAAAAACAAGGTCAGCGCAATAAGAACAGGTAGAATCCAGCGACGGGAGGGCATGTACAGTTGTCCGAAAATAGATAGAATGATGCAATATATGAAATTATATCGGCTCCGCAAATATAAATAACCCTTTAAAAATAGCTTTACAGGATTTATAGTTATTGCTAGGATTTAAACCAGTTTATACGAAGAAGCTCGAAACGGCCTATGCCCAAAGTAAATTTTGACATCCCGCTGGACTTTTTGCAGACCAAAACTCCACCCATGATAGGCGTGGATATCAGCTCATCTTCAATCAAAATGGTCGAGTTGAGCGAGGTTCCAAAAAAAGGCGGGTTCATCGTAGAACGTTATGTGATCGAACCCCTTCCAAAAGATGCCATCAGCGACGGCAACATCAATAATCTTGAAGCTGTTTCGGAAAGTATTCAGCGCGCATGGAAACGGCTGGGCAGCCGCATCAAGAATGTAAGTGTGGCACTCCCCGCTGCGGCGGTAATTACCAAGAAGATCCTGTTGCCTGCCGGTATGCGCGAAGAGGACTTGGAGTATCAGGTCGAATCAGAGGCAAATCAATATATACCGTTCGCGCTGGAAGAAGTCAATCTGGATTTTCAGGTAATCGGCCCCGCCCCCGGAGACCCTGAGGAAATCGAAGTATTGCTGGCTGCCTCACGCAAGGGGAATGTTGAAGACCGAGTTGCTGCGGTTCAAGGAGCGGGTTTAAAAGCGCTGGTTGTCGATGTCGAGCCCTATGCGGCCGAGACGGCTTTTGAACAAATCCGCGCCCAGCTACCCGACGGCGCTGTAGACAAATGTGTCGCACTGATCGATATAGGCGCAAGCGTGATGAACGTCAATGTGTTGCGTAATGGGCAGTCGGTATATTCAAGGGATCAGCAAGTCGGCGGCGACCAATTGACGCAGCAGATTCAAGGGGTATTCGGCTTGTCTGCCGAAGAGGCGGACTCGGCCAAGCGCAATGGCGGATTACCGGATAACTACGAAAGCGATGTTTTATCGCCTTTCCGCGAGAATGTGGTGATGGAAATAGCTCGTGCGTTGCAGTTTTTCTTCACCTCGACGCAATATGACGAAGTGGACTACATCGTGCTTGCGGGCGGATGCGCGGTATTGCCCGGCCTGGATGATGCGGTGGCGACCAGAACCCAGGTGAGTACCATGGTGGCGAACCCGTTTGCCCTGATGACACTATCGAGCCGCATCAAGCCGCGCCAGTTGCAAACCGATGCGCCGTCCCTGATTGTCGCCTGCGGACTGGCAATGAGGAGGTTTGACCCGTCATGATACGCATAAATTTATTGCCGCATCGCGCCGAAAAGCGGCGTGCCCGCCAGATTCAGTTTGCCGCGTTGAGTGTGATTTCCGTGGTGCTGGGCGTCTTGTTGGTGGGCTTTGGGCATGCCGCACTCAGTGGTCGGATATCCTATCAAGAAAGGCGCAACGAATACTTGAAGCAAGAGACTGCAATCCTGGACAAGCAAATTGCGGAAATCAAGAAGCTGCGCGAAGAGACGCAAGCCTTGCTGGAGCGCAAGAATGTTGTGGAGAATCTGCAAAGCACGCGCTCCGATGTGGTGCATCTGCTGGATCAGATGTTGCGCATCCTGCCCGATGGCGTTTACCTCAAGACTCTCAAACAGACAGGCAACAAGATCAATATCTCCGGTTATGCCCAGACCAATGCGCGCATCTCGACATTGATGCGTGCCGTTGAAAATTCTCCCTGGCTGGATTCGCCCTCCTTGGGAGAGATTCATGCAGCCACTGCGAACGGCGCGCGCGTAAGCGAGTTCACACTGACCTTCAATTTGTCCAAAACCAAAGATACTGCCGCCCCAGCCAAACCTGCTGGCGCAAAGGGCTAAGTGCCATGATGAAATTAGATGACCTTAAAAATCTGAACCCAAAGAATCCCGGTGCTTGGCCATGGGCGGCAAAGATCATTGCCTTCGCTGCTTTGTTCCTGGGTGTGGTGCTGGCTGGCGCGTGGTTTGACTGGCAGGATCAGTGGGAAAGTTTGCAAAAAATTGAAAAAGAGGAAGCCTCGCTGAAGGATACTTTCCTTGCCAAGAAAAAAGAAGCGATCAATCTGGACCTGATCAAGAAGCAGTTGACTGAAACACAGGAATCCTTCGGTGCACTGCTCAAGCAATTACCCAGCAAGTCGGAAATGGATGCGTTATTGACCGACATCAATCAGGCCGGTTTGGGGCGCGGCTTGCAGTTTGAGTTGTTCCGCCCCGGCACGGAAAAGGTGAGCGGATCATTTGCCGAACTGCCGATCACTATCAAGGTCACAGGCAATTATGACGACATCGGCAAGTTTTCCAGCGACATCGCGATGCTGCCGCGTATCGTCACGCTTAACGAAATATCAATAAATCCCACTGGCGCAGCCGGATTATCTATGGATGCCATCGCAAAAACCTTCCGTTATCTGGATCAGGAAGAAGCGGCCTCCCAGAAGAAGGCGGATAAACCGCTGATAAAACCAGCTGCAGCCCCGGCAAAACCGGGTGGGCATGGGGGAGGTGCTTAATGAAATCAATTCACCTTGCACTTGTTTCCCTATTGCTGACAGGCTGTGGTGGCGGGGAGTTTCAGGACTTGCGCGATTTCGTCAAGGATTCGGGGAAGGATCTGCGCGGAAAAATCCCTCCGCCGCCGGAAGTAAAGCCATATGAGCCGTTTGCCTACAACAACGAGGTGAATTTGTCCGACCCGTTCAAGCCGCGCAAGCCGGTCTTGGCCTCTGGCAGTCGCACCGGAGGCAATCAGCCGGACATGGATCGCCCCAAAGAGGCTCTGGAAGAGTTCCCGCTTGAAGGCCTCAGGATGGTCGGTTATCTCTACCAGAAGAAGGTTGGCTATGCGGTGGTTCGTGCCCCCGATGGCAAGTTGCATCGGGTCAAAACCGGCAACTATATCGGCATGAACTTCGGTTTGATAAAAGAAGTAACCGACACGGAAGTAGTTATTAAGGAAATGGTGCAAGACAGCACCGGTGACTGGTCCGAGCGCATAAGCAGCCTGAAATTAGTCGAATGACGCATAGTTTCATGCCACGCATAAGGTGGCAAAACACCGCTGGCAAGTGAGTTAGTCATGCTTTGCAGCAGATTGGCAACACAGCATCTTCGGAAGTTTTTAATGTTTGGTTCCGGTTCATCCGGTTTAGGAGTAAGACAATGAGACAACTTAATATCGTGGTTCGATTGCTGGGCATATTCGTCATGCTTGGTATATTGGGTGCGCAAGCACAGGCCGAGGCGCAGAATAGCATCACCGCAATGAGCGTCAGCAGCGCCGGCAACGGAAAGACCGTCATCAAGGTCGAACTGGCGCAGCCGCTGGCCAATTTACCGGCGGGGTTTACCATCAATACCCCGCCACGCATCGCATTTGATTTCCCGAACACTGCCAACGGCCTGGGCAAATCCGTACAAGACTTCAGTGAAGGGGATTTGCGTAGCGCCAATATTGTTCAGGCCGGGAATCGCACCCGCCTGGTGGTCAATCTTAATCAGATGCTTACCTACGATGCCAGGATCGACGGCAACAGCGTGCTGATTACCTTGCAGGGCAAAGCTGCGGGCAGCGTAGCAGCCAGTGATACATCGCGTTTTGCCGAAGCCAAGCCCGGCGCGCAAAAACATACACTGCGCGACATTGATTTTCGCCGCGGGAAAAATGGCGAAGGTCGCATTCAGGTTGACCTTTCCGATGCCGGGACTGGCATAGACATCCGCCAGCAGGGTACTACGCTGATAGTCGATTTCCTTAAAACCAGCCTGCCGCGCAACCTGCAGCGCAAACTGGATGTAGTCGATTTTGCAACCCCGGTACAAGGCGTGGATACCTTTACGGAGGGCGACAACGTGCGCATGGTGATCGAGCCCAAGGGACAGTGGGAACATGCCGCCTATCAAACCGACAATAAATTTATCATTGAAGTGAAGTCGTTAGCCGAAGACCCCAACAAATTGGTAAAGGGCAATCAAATTGGTTATGCGGGCGAAA
The DNA here is from genome assembly GCA_028714075.1 of Gallionella sp. GTDB lineage: Bacteria > Pseudomonadota > Gammaproteobacteria > Burkholderiales > Gallionellaceae > Gallionella. The sequence goes on along the minus strand of JAQTMZ010000001.1, from coordinate 355,811 downwards.
AACTGACCCTCAACTTCCAGAAGATCGATGTTCGCGAAGCATTGAATGTGATTGCCGATTTTACCGAACTGAACATGGTGATCAGCGATACGGTGAGCGGCAATCTCACCCTGCGCCTGAAAGATGTGCCGTGGGATCAGGCACTGGACATCATCTTGCAGAGCCGCGGTCTGGACATGCGCAAGAACGGTAATGTGATTCAGGTCGCGCCCCGCGACGAGATAGCCGCCAAGGAAAAAATCAATCTGGCAGCACGCCAAGAAATCTCCGAACTGGAAGAATTGCGCACTGAAAGTTTTATGCTCAGTTATCAAACTGTAACCGAGATGATCAAATTACTGACCGATCCAAAGCAGCCCGTGCTATCAAAACGCGGCAGCGCCGTAGCCGACCCTCGCACCAGCACGATATTCATTCAGGATACGCCGTCGCGCCTGGAGGAGGTACGTAAAATGATCAAGCAAATCGATGTTCCGGTGCGCCAGGTATTGATTGAGGCGCGCTTTGTTTCGGCAACTGATGACTTTACCCAAAGTGTGGGAGCTAAATTAGGCTATACCGGCCCAGCTGCAGTTGCTGGAGGAACGGGTGGATTTGCCTTGGGCTCGGCCACAGGAACCGCGACACGCGGCACCATCACAGCCGCCGGCAGCAATGTGAACCTCCCCGCCACATCCATCCTGGCGGTTTCATTATTCAATCCTGCAGCAACCAAGGTACTGACGCTGGAGTTAGCCGCGTCGGAAACGGATGGCACATCCAAAAGCATTGCCAGCCCGCGTGTGGTGACAAAAGACAGGGTTGCCGCCACTATTTCGTCCGGCACAAATATTCCTTATCAGCAGGCATCGAGCAGCGGAGCCACCACCACGGCTTTCATTCCTGCCACGCTAAGCCTTGGTGTAACCCCGCAAATTACGCCGGACGATCATATCAACATGGTAGTAAACGCCTCCCAGGATGTGCCGGGCGCCAATCTTGGCGGCGGCAGCGTGCCCAGCATTGACACTAAAAAAGTAACCACGGAAGTAATGGTTGAAAATGGCGGCACGGTCGTCATTGGCGGCGTATTCACCCAAAATATCTCCGATGCAACCAATAAGGTTCCTGTGCTGGGGGATGTGCCCGTTCTCGGCTGGTTGTTCAAGAGCAACACCAAGAGTGATAAGAAAACGGAACTGCTGATTTTTATCACCCCCAAGATTGTGCAGGATGCGCTGAACCTGCATTGATTTTTGAAATTAGCTATTCAAAAGCCCGGCCATGTCCGGGCTTTTGTTTTTATCGTTTACAATATGCGACATGCAAAGCGACCAAGCAAACACCCACTCGGAAAACAATCGCAAATATCAATCCGGCAACCTGATTCTGGTGGGTATGATGGGCTCAGGCAAGACCACCATGGGGCGGACACTGGCCAGACATTTGAGCAAGGCCTTTGTGGACAGCGACGAAGAAGTACAGAAACGTACCGGCGTGACGATTCCGCATATATTTGATATCGAGGGCGAAACCGGTTTTCGCCAGCGTGAAAGCTCGGTTATTCGCGATCTGGTCGGGTGCGATAACATAGTACTGGCAACTGGCGGTGGTGCTGTGCTGGCAGAACAAAACCGGATAATGCTGCAACAGAACGGTATCGTTATCTATCTGAAGGCAAGCGTGCATGATTTATGGCAGCGTACCAAGCATGACCGTAACCGCCCGCTGCTGCAAACCGATGACCCGCACGCCAAGCTGACAGAACTGCATCAACAACGCGACCCCTTGTACCAGCAGGTTGCGGATATCGTCATTCAAAGCGGCAGGCAAAGCGCGCATGCCTTGATGTTGCAGCTGGTCGATGAAATCGAGAAATTCAGGAAGAATAACGAGTAGGGGCACGAAAAACTTTTGTTCGGACACCCGCACAGCGCACCGCACCCGCGCACAAATCGCCATACCCATACAAATCAACCGGAATAATAATGCAAACATTGACAGTGCAATTGAAAGAGCGCAGCTATCCGATACACATCGGCAGCGGCCTGCTCGGCCGCGCAGACCTGCTTATGCCGCACTTGCCGCACAAGCGCGCGGCGTTGGTGACCAACACCACGGTGGCCCCGCTGTATCTCGAGCAATTACACACTGCGCTGCAAAGCCACGGCGTAAAAGTCATCGACATCATCCTGAAGGACGGCGAGCAATACAAAAACGCGGAAACACTGGGGCAAATTTACAGTGCGCTACTAGCTCATCGCTGCGAACGCACTACACCGCTGATCGCCTTGGGCGGCGGTGTCATCGGTGACATGACCGGCTATGCCGCCGCGACCTATCTGCGCGGCGTGCCGTTCATCCAGATTCCTACCACGTTGCTGGCGCAGGTGGATTCCTCGGTCGGCGGCAAAACCGGCATCAACCATCCGCTGGGCAAAAATATGATCGGTGCGTTCTACCAGCCGCAGGTGGTACTGGCCGACATTGACACCCTGAACACCCTGCCGGATGAAGAGTTGTACGCGGGCCTCGCAGAGATCATCAAATACGGGCTGATCCGCGACCTGCCGTTCTTCGAATGGCTGGAACAAAACATGGAGAGGCTGCTGGCACGCGACGCGGAAGCGCTGCAATACGCCATCGCGCGCAGTTGCAAGAACAAGGCCGAAGTGGTTGGTGCAGACGAGCGCGAAAGCGGGGAACGCGCCCTGCTCAACCTCGGCCACACCTTCGGCCACGCCATCGAAAATGGCATGGGATATGGGGCTGTGCTGCACGGCCAAGCGGTGGCGATTGGTACCATGATGGCCGCCGATTTGTCGCAACGTCTGGGCTGGATCAGCGCAGAAGATGTCGCGCGCATCCGAAAACTGTTCGGACGCGCCAATTTGCCGGACGAAGGACCGCCCTCCTTGGCTCCGGAATTGTATCTGCAGCTGATGGGGCTGGACAAGAAAGTCGAGGGCGGCAAGATACGCTTTGTGCTGCTTAAAGCCATCGGCCATGCCGTAGTCAGCGGTGAGGTACCGGAAGAGCTGCTGCGGCAAACTCTGGTTGCTTGCACCAAATAAACATGACTGAGCTTGCGCCTTACGCAGTCTCTGAACACAACACGCGCGGCCGTAGCGTGCCTGAAGACGCACCTTCCGGGCGCAGCGAATTCCAGCGTGACCGCGACCGCATCATTCACTCCGGTGCGTTTCGCCGCCTCGAATACAAGACCCAGGTGTTCGTAAATCACGAGGGCGACCTGTTCCGCACCCGCCTTACCCACAGCATCGAAGTGGCGCAAATCGCCCGTTCTATCGCGCGCCGGCTGCATCTGAACGAAGATCTCGCCGAGGCGATTTCGCTGGCACATGACCTCGGCCATACACCGTTCGGCCATGCCGGGCAGGACGCGCTGAATTCCTGCATGAAAGCCTATGGTGGCTTCGAACACAACCTGCAATCGCTGCGTGTGGTGGATTTGCTGGAAGAGCGCTATGCCGCATTCGACGGGCTGAACCTGTGTTTCGAAACGCGCGAAGGCATCCTCAAACATTGCTCTGCGGAAAATGCCGCGCAACTCGGCGATCTGGGCGAGCGCTTTCTGCATGACCGCCGCCCTTCGCTGGAAGCGCAGATCGCCAACCTTGCCGACGAAATCGCCTACAACAATCACGATGTGGATGACGGCCTGCGTTCCGGCCTGATAACCCTGGAACAACTAACTACAGTACCGCTGGTGGCAATGCATTTAAAGGAGGTTCACGATGCTCACCCTGACCTGCCGGAGCGGCGCGTGGTGCATGAAACCGTGCGGCGCATGATCAACACGCTAGTATCGGATTTGATCCGACAGAGCGAGCGCAACATCGGCATGCAAGGCTTGAACACCATAGAAGACGTGCGCAACGCACCGGCATTGATTGCGTTCAGCCCGAAAGTGAACGAACAGCAACTTGCGCTAAAGAAATTCTTGCGCACCCATCTATATCGCCATTACCTCGTGATGCGCATGAGCACCAAGGCGCAGCGCATCATCAGCGATCTATTCGGTATCTTTATGGCGGATAGCCGCTTGTTGCCCCCGCAATTACAGCCACAGACTGACCAAGCGGAATCGGGTCGTGCCCGCGCAGTGGCCGACTATATTGCCGGTATGACTGACCGCTATGCCATTCGTGAACATCGCCGCATGTTTGCGGTGGAAGAGATGCCGGCCAGCTTCTAGTAAACATACTTAAGTTTTGCACAGCCCAGTCAAATAACGTGCCCAGTCAAAATATGGTCCCGGATCGGTTTTACGCTGTGGGGCGATATCGCTGTGTCCGGCAATGCCGCGTATTGGATAGGCTGCGCGCAATGCCATGGTTAAATGTTTAAGCGCGGCATATTGCGCATCGGCAAACAGCACGGCATCGCTGCCCTCCAGCTCGATACCGAGCGAAAAATCGTTGCAGCGCGATTTGCCCTGCCAGCAGGATTCCCCCGCGTGCCATGCCCGCTTCAAGCAAGGAACAAACTGAATAATCCGCCCGTCACGGCGCACGAAAAAATGCGCGGACACCTTCAATTCTGCAAGTGCCGGATAATAGGGATGGGCATTCACATCCAGCGTATTGGTGAACAGCCGATGTACTCCATCGCCGCCAAATTCGCCCGGAGGCAAACTGATGTTGTGTATCACCAACAGTTCGATTGCACCAGCAGGACGGTCATCGCAATTCGGCGAGGGAATATATTCACATCCGGCCAACAACCCTTGCGCATCAATCCGCATCATCCGCACCGTTTGTGCCTTTGATGCCGAGCCGCTCCATGCGATAGCGCATGGTCCTGAATGTCAGCCCCAGCAACTTAGCGGCCGCCGTGCGATTAAACCCGGTCTGTTCCAGCGCTTCCAGCAAGGCTTGTCTCTCGATATGATCTAAATATTTTGGTAGCGGGTATTTACTGCTGAGGGCTGCACTATCAGGCTGGTTATGCTCCACGGGCACCAGCAATAAATCCTGTTCCTTGATCGTACCTTCGGAACATAGCGCCAATGCCCTTTCGATAATATTTTCCAGCTCACGCACGTTGCCCGGAAAACTGTAGCCTTGCAGTGCGCGCAGCGCACTTTCGGAGAAAATTGCCTCCGCATCACCGCGCAAACGCTCCAGTATCCGCTGCGCGATTTCCGGTATGTCTTCACGCATCTCGCGCAGTGCGGGCATCTGGATCGGGATCACATTCAGGCGGTAATAAAGATCCTGGCGGAATTGACCTTGCCGCACGCGTTCAGCCAGATCGTGGTGCGTCGCGCTGATGATGCGCACATCCACCTCCTCTTCGCCGGTAGCCCCGATTTTGCGCACGCGCTTCTCCTGTATCGCACGCAACAACTTGACTTGCATGTCCAGCGGCAAATCAGCCACTTCATCGAGAAACAAAGTTCCGCCGTGCGCCGCCTGAAAAAACCCGTCCCGCTCCTTGTCCGCGCCGGTAAACGCACCCTTTTTGCAGCCGAAAAATTCGCTCTCCATCAGGTTGCCCGGGATGGCCCCGCAGTTCACCGCGATAAACGGCTGACCTTGCCGCGCACCGCTTTGCACAATCAGCCGCGCAGCCAGTTCCTTGCCGCTGCCCGATTCGCCGCTGATATGCACCGGAGCCTGGCTGCGCGCGACGCGCCCGATCAAGTCGCGCACCTTCTGCATGGCCAGCGAATGACCGAGCAGCATCTTGTCGCCAGATAGCCCTGCCTGCGGCAGGCTCAGCGCGGACTTCACCAAGGCGCGTAACTGATCCAGCGAAACCGGCTTTGCCAGATAATCAAATGCGCCCGCCTTGAGCGCGGTAACGGCATTTTCCATGTTGCCATGCGCGGTAATCACCGCCACCGGCACATCCAGATTATGTTGCGTGATGTGCTGCACCACTTGCAAGCCATCGCCATCGGGCATCCGCATATCAGTCAGGCACAAGTCATAGCGACGCGCCACCAGCTTCGCCAATGCCTCGCGCACATTACCCGCCCTGTCCACCTCCAGCCCCATCTTGCGTAGCGCCAACTCCAGCAACTCCAGAATATCCGGCTCATCGTCCACCAGCAGCACGGTAGCGCTTTTCGCCTGATGACTATTCGCCATGCTCTTCGCCATTTCCATGCAGCTCTCCGAATATTATACGGAAGCAAGCACCCACTTGCCTCTCGTCGGCTTGTCCTTCCTGTTCATGATATTCCAGCAGCGCGCCATTTGCCTCGCACAACTCCTTGGCAATATACAAACCCAAACCGGTACCATCGGTTGCGGTAGTGAAGAACGGCTCAAATAATTTGCTCTGATGTTCGGCGGAGATGCCCGGGCCGTCATCTTGCACGTCCAGCATCACCCGCGCATCCATCATCCCCATCGTCAATGTCAGGCTGCCGGGCAGCTTGCGCCCATAGCGCAATGCGTTGCGGCATAAATTCCACAGCACTTGGCGCAAGTGACCACGATCAAAAATAACCTCTACACCCCGCACTCCGGCCAACACCACAACGCGCGGCTCAAGCCGTTCCGCCAAGTTAAACTCTTCGACGAAAGTACGCAACATCGCATCCAGTTCAAGCACCTCGAGCTGCGCACGGTCGCGCCGATTCAGCTGCATCACATCCTGCAAAATGCGGTTGATGCGCTGCGTGTTGTCCAGCACGATTTGCAATAACCGCTGTTGCTTGGCATCGCCCTGTTCCTCTTGCAGCAACTCCGTCGCGTAACTGATCGCCGACAGCGGATTGCGCACTTCATGCGCGATATTAGCGGTCAAACGCCCCAGTGCGGCCAGCTTGATCTGTTGTGCCTCCGCGCGAACGCGCTGCATATCTTCCAGAAAAATCACTGCGCCATGCGCCGCATTCCGCTCGACTGCCACAAAACGCAATCTCGCCTGCATCCCGGCATCCAGCTGCAAAGTAGCGCGGCTGACCACACCGGATCTCTTCCATAGCGCATATTGCCCGAACAGCAATGGGAATTTTTCCGCCAGCAAGCTTCCATATACCGCGCCGTGGCGCAGCAAACGCTCCGCACTCGGATTCATCTGCATGATCGCACCCTGCTCATCCACCACCAGCACGCCATCCTGCATATCGCGCATCACCAAGCGGTTCGCCTCGGACAAACTGGCCAGATCATGGCCGCGGCGCTGCGCCAGATGCTGGCTGTCCACGGCATATTTTGCCAGCGTATGCGCCAGCCAGGCCACCGCGAAATAAGACACGCACAGCAAGCCAACCTGCACATACTGCGCCGCATCGGCACCGGCATACAGCACATCGTAGGAATGCTCCAGCAGCGCGGCAATACTCGCCAGTGCGGCAAAGAACAGGGTGATTTTACCGCGGCTGATCATCCCTGCGGCCGCCAACGAAACCAGCAACAACAGGCCGATACTGCTCTGTATCCCGCCGCTGGCATGGGAAATCACCGACAACACAGCAATATCGCCGCCAACCTGACCGGCCAATTGCCAGGTAAACCGCGGCCAGCGCAGCCGCAACGGCACAAAGGAAAGTATCACTACTACCGCATAAACCAGGCTGGCAACAAAAAATACTGTCCAGTTACGCTCACCCAGCGATAACGAAGAGCCAAATACCCCGGCAAGAAATACAAACAGACTGGCCAGTACCAACCGGTACAGATTGAAATAGCGCAGAGAGCGCCAGAAATCGACGGTTGGAAAATCCGCAACAAGCTTGTCAGTCATTACATTAAGCGCAAATGCATGCAACGCCTGGCTGCGTCACATTGTTTTCTTGCGGTAGGCATCACGATGTTCCGCGCTGCAAAAAAAACGCTCATCGGTTTGAATGCTCTCGCCTTTGGGTAAATGCACACCACAATGCGTGCAGCGCACCATATCCTCGGCAATTTTTTTATCTTGCTGGGGCGTCTTCTTGCGATAAGACTTGATCAGCAGATAAATTACAACGGCAATAGCAATCAACATTAACAGACGACTCATTTGAACACACCCCAAACCATAACATGACAAATGACGACTATACCCGACTCATGCATTGACTGCGATACCCAATTTACTTGCTTTAACGTGAAGCTCGCGTAGCGATTCGTTCGCCTCCTCTCCCGCTTGCGGGATAACCAGCGACTTGGCTGCGGTCGTTAGCAGCCTGGTCGAATGGCTAGTTGTTTCACCCAGAGGATTGAGGAGAGGGAAATGGGCATGGCGAATTTCATTATCAGGGGTGGCTGTTCGCCATGCCTGTTAGGCAGGTCGCAGGCTGATTCTTTTTTCATTAGCCAAATAAAAACGGGCACCTGACGATGCCCGCAAAATGATACTGGAAGAACTGAAACTTAGAAGGTATGCATCACACCGAGCGAGACGGCAGAAGGGCTGGCACCTGCGCCCTTAGCAAGAACATTACCGGTTGCCGCGCCCTCGCCTTTCAGGTCATATTGTGCTGAGCTATCGTTATTTAGCTTGGTATATGTAGCATAGACATTGGTGCGATTGCTCAACTTGTGGTCATAGCCGACAGAAACATGCCTCGCGCCGGAATTGGCAAGGTTACCATTCCGTAAATTATCCGCTTTGGTGTAGGCCAGTTTTACCGCGTCATTTGTTGTGATGTTGTATTGGCCAGCCACATAGAAGGCTTTGTGCCCATAACAACTTCCTCCGGCAGCCACAGCTACGCCACTAGTGCAGGCTAAATTAGACGCTGTAGCCGCTCCTGTTCCGCCACCGAAGTTATCATCGGTTTTTTCATAGATTGCGCTTACGGCAAACTGCTCAACTTTATAACCGCCGCCCAGCTTCCAGGCTCTTTCACTGGTGTTGGGAGATACTCCATTTGCCGTAGCCAAGGTTGCCGCCGCGACGGTTCCGGTAGCAGTAGTACCGTAATTATTTCTCTGGTAGGCCAAGACTCCATAGAACGGCGCCACGTCGTAGGTACCGGCCAGCGACCAAATATCGCCTTTGACATCAGCAGCAGCCGTTACATTTTCTGCACCGGCAACATAAGCCGCCATCACCTTGAAGCCGTTCATTACCGGGCTGTTGTATACCACCGTGTCGGTGGCGCGCTTGTCAAATCCCTTTAAGTCACCGCTGCCCCTGCCTATGCCTCCGCCCATCAACGCGCGGTTATCGGCGATATGGTTGCCGAATAAATCCAGCCGGCGATCAGATGTCTTGTACGGGGTATCGTGGCGACCGAGGATCAGGGAGCCCCAGCTGTCGCTCTTCAACCCGACGAAAGTGTTGCGGGTAGCAAAACCCAAAGTATTGGCGGAAGCGCCGGTAGCGGTAGTGCCATCGAGATCAATTTCAGATTCAATCTGCCAGATACCCTTCAGGCCGTCATACAAAACCTCCTCACCCTTGAAACCGATGAGCGAAGTATTGCTCGATATTTTCTTGACCTTGGCGCCAGATAACCCCGCCGCAGTGCTACCCGTGTCTGTTATATCCACTGACGCATCGGCTACGCCATAAATCTTGAAACGCTCCCCCGCAGAAATTATGCTTTCCCCGCCCGTTTGCTTGTCGGCCACGGCCTGCTTCACAACCGCAACCTCCTTCTCTACGGCCGCTTGTTTTTCTGCCGCTGCTTCCTTTTCGACGACGCGCCCCTTCATCAGCAGTTCGCCCTCCTCTTTGGTCAACACACCTTTTTTAACCAGGACTCCAATAAGGTCAGTAGCGGAATCAGCCATGGCCACCGCCGGCAAAGCCAGGGCTGCCGCAAGAGCTACTGTAATAATCTTTTTATGCATTTAAAACTCCTTAGTTGTTGATTTAGGTGTGTGACATTCTGCCGGTATCCGGCAAATTCTACTCATGAAACCCGGGGCAAATTATGCCCAACAAGATGCGGCGTCTGCCACGTTGCACCTTGAATTCATCCATACCCAGCCACAGCGCGAAATGAAATTGGCTAATTGCACTTTAAGCCCGCTGCTTTAACAGCGTGCCTTGTTGCATGCTTTCTATCGACTTGGAAATTTCCAACACGTCTTTCGATGGATATTGACGAATCACATCACCGGTATCCGAATCTATCAGCTTCACCACCGTCTTTTGCGTGTCAGCGTCCACGCTGAACTGAATATTTCTGTTGGATTGTTGCAAGAATTTGTTGATGCTATCCACTGCATATTTTAACTGCGGGGACGACGGCTGCCGCTCAACAGCTTGCCCGTGAGCCATATTTGGCAATTCAACTGGTGCGTTTGCTACAGCCTTGGCATTTGAAGCAGGAACATTGAATTCGCTCTGGGTAGCGAACTTGGCAGACTGTTGGGGCTGAACTATGCTGCCGGTATTTTGGATAAGCATTTTATCTCTCCATTTTCCCGGCTGCGGTTATCTCACCATATAAGCACAATTCATGATAACCAATGGCTTGATTGGCGTAATTTACCTGTCTAGCCAGATGACTATGCAAGCCAAGTCGAATGGTTAGTTTTTTCATCAATCACCCACACCGTGTTACTTCAATAACTGCAACACGGTGTTAGGCAGCGCATTGGCCTGTGCCAGCATCGCCGTACCCGCCTGTTGCAATATCTGGTTACGGGTGAGGTTGGCGGTTTCCAGCGCGAAGTCCGTATCGCGGATGCGCGAGCGCGAGGCCGACAGGTTTTCCGACGCAGTCTTCAGGTTCGCGACCGTTGATTCGAAGCGTGATTGCACGGCGCCGTATTTCGCCCGCATGCCGTTGACCGCCTGAAGCGCGCCATCCACCAGGGCAATCGTGCGGTTGGCCGCATCCACGTTGCCGACATCGACCTGGCTGGTCTTTTGCAGCACCGCTGAAGCCGTAGAGGCCGGGGCGGCGCCGGTGATCCAGTCGGTGCTGACTTGCTGGCTGACACCAAACGACTTGTCCGAATCAAAGGTAAGCTGGCCCACGCTAATGAGGGAGGCCGCTGAGGCCAACGCGGTACCTGCCACCGTCGCGGTGCCGACAACCGAGGCGATGGTGATGTTCTCGCCGGAGGAGTTGAGAAGTTGTATGCCCGCTCCCGAAGCGCCGACCTTCGCCGTTACCCCGGTCTTCGCGGTTTGGTCATTAATCGCATTGATTGCGGCCGCGAGGCCATCGGAATTGATCGTGGTGGGAACGACAAAGCTGACGTTGACCGCCGTGGTGTTATTCGACGTGATATTCCAGGAGTAGCTGCCGGCCACAAAAGTGGATAGCGTAACCTCCGTTTTGGCAGTCGCAGTAACGCCGGTCGTTGACGTTACGTCATTGACCGACTTGGCTACCGTTTTGGCCGTGGCTGTTGCTGCAACATACGTGATACTGGCGCTGCCGAGCGCACCGTTAACGGTTATGGCTGTCCCGGTGATACGGGTCGCTGCAGCCGCACTCGATGCCATCATCGTCACGGTGCTGCCGAGCGTCAAATCGCCCAGGTTGCTGGCGGGAGTGGCCGCCAGGGCGCCCATGCGGTAATTGCCGTAATTGTCGGTGCGGAAGTTGGTGGTGCTCACCGTGATCACCTCGCCGGCGTTTGCGCCAACCTGGTAGGTATTCGAGTTGGAGCCATCCAGCAACTGCTGCCCATTAAAGGAAGTAGTGGCGGCGATACGGTCGAGTTCCGCGGCCAGCTGGCCGACTTCGTTGTTCAGCGCGGCACGGTCGGCGGCGGAGTTGGTGGCGTTGACCGATTGCACGGCCAGCTCGCGGATCCGCTGGAGAATGGAGCCGGCCGAACCCAGCGCGCCTTCGCCGGTCTGCGCCAGCGAAATGCCGTCATTGGCATTGCGGGCCGCCTGGTCGATACCGCGGATTTGCGAGGTGAAGCGCTCGGAAATGGCCAGGCCGGCGGCATCGTCCTTGGCGCTGTTGATGCGCAAACCGGAGGACAGGCGCTGCAAGGATGTAGCCAAACTCAAACTTGAAGTAGTAAGGTTACGCTGAGCGTTCAGGGACGGAATATTAGTGAGAATTTGCGCTGTCATGTTGGACCTCCTAATTACTGATTAATTGGTGATGCCTTTGGTTAATGGGGCAAAATGCCTAATTCAATTTCAACAAAAACGCAGTGCATGCTTTATGCACCAATTCCCCCGCTTGAAACAGCTCCATACAACTCATCATTTCGCCGCGACCACACGGTTCTTGCCGGTCTTCTTGGCTTCATACATTGCCTTGTCGGCGCGACCAATAACATTCTCCTGCGGTTCTTCCGGCGCGCGCTGCGCGACCCCGGCACTGAAAGTCACCAAAATGCGGTCGTTTTCATGCAGAAAAAATTTCTTGGTCAACTCGCGTTGCAGACGTTCTACGGTAGCGGCTGCTTCTTCGAGTTCGACTTCCGGCAGGATAATGATGAACTCTTCGCCGCCATAGCGCGCCACCGAGTCGCTGGGGCGCAATGTTTCCTTGATTACGCTGCTCAAGTGAATCAGCGCCTGATCGCCCGCCTGGTGGCCCAAGGTATCGTTGAGACGCTTGAAATTGTCGATGTCGAGCAGCGCGACGCATAGCGGATGCTGACTGCGATCGGCGCGGGTGGCCTCGCGCTCAAAGGCGGCATCCATACCGCGCCGGTTGAGCGCGCCGGTAAGCTGGTCCTGTTGCACCAATTCACTGACTTGATTAAGTTCCCGCTCCAGCTCTTTGATCTTGTCTTGCGCTTCCTGTACCTGCTTGCGCGTCCCGACCAATTCCTCGTGCGAACGCAGCGCGCTGGCTTGAATGATGCGCGTGTCGTGCATGATGTCATCCAGCAGCTGACCCAACTCGGCGATGTTGTTGGATTTGCCGATCTTCTTGCTATAACCCTCGATTTTCTGATGATATTCGCCGGTACTTTCGGTAATCTCCCCAAGCCGGTCAATAAAGCTGGTCATCAGGCTTTTCAGGGTGGCCTTGGCATCGTCCAGGCTTTGCTTGAGCATTCCCTGCTTGATGATGGCATTGCGCAGGCTGCGTTCGGCGTCGGCGATAGCCCGCATATCCATTGGCTTGTCGATGATATCTTGCAGAATAGCTATTTGCCCGAACAGCCAGTCTTCGTCTTCGACCATTTCGCCGATGTTTTCCACCAGCAGGCGCAACAAGCGCACCAGTCCATCGTGAATCCTGGCATGATCCCCGGCGCGCAGCTCGGTCTTTATCCAGAATTGGCGCAGGGGCTTGGTCAGCGCGATAAGCTGCTCATGAGTTTTGCTGCTGCGTACTTGACTGGCAAGGCTCTGCACATCCTGCGCCAACTCCGGCAGCGTGCCGAGTATGCTTTCCAGCGCTTGCGCCAGCAACTCCGAGAGTTGCCCGAACATTTCGGCACCGCCCCCGGAGATATGCTGAGAAGATGCTGCACCGGCTAGCGCAGTTGCGGCAAGTTCGCCGCCTGGTACGGCGTCAATCTCGATATTGGTTGCAGCCTGGTATCCCGCCCACGAGCGAATCAGCCCGGTCAGTTTTTCAAACAAGGCTTCCGGGTTTGCCGCAAACCGCGCCAACACGTTTTCCAGCATCTCTTTCTTGCGGGCTAGGGTCAAACCTTTATGGGTAATTTCCAGTTGGCGCAACAAGTCACGTATCAGGTCCGACCAAGGTTGAATATTTTCGCTGCCGCCCGTTTTAGGCAGAGTTTTTTCGATTTCCTTGAGGCACTTTTCCCAGTCCCCCACCCCAATCATCTTCTTCAATAAAATACTGGTGGGCGCAGATTTAGGCGTCTGCGCAAGGTAATCGGCAATACCGCGCAAGACTTTTTCCGCACCGCCACCCTCTTCACTGGCGATGCCGCTGATTTCGGCGTAAATCCTGGTGTAGTTACCCGGCGTCGGCGGAGTCTTGCGCGACGCCAGCGTCTTCAGGGTCTCGCGCGCAATATCGGATGGGCTTTGGGCTGCTTTACTCATGGATCAATAAATAATTTTTCTGTATATTAAATTGCTTCCGGCAAAGCCTGATATTTCCCGCAGGCGCACAAATGACACCGGCAAGCCAGAAACCGCCAAAAACGATACTCCCACCATCTTCCGTGGAGGCATTGGCAATAACAATGGTCGTTGCATCAGGCATGACATCACCGCGAGAAATACCGTAGCGCAGATTCGCCGCACGCTATGACGGTAATTTACTTCGGGTGATTATCGGGTATCACAGAATTTGTGATGTACTGAACAGAGGGAAAGTATTCCCTTATTTCTTGGCGTCCACCAGATCATGCGCAATGGCGTAGTGAACCGCCTCGGCATTATTTTTGAAGCCCATTTTCTCCAGCATCCGGGCGCGGTAGACGCTTACGGTCTTGGGACTGAGCACCATGATTTCGGAAATTTCGGTCAATGATTTGCCGGAAGCCATCAGGCAGAGCGTCTGATATTCGCGGTTGGACAGGTTATGGTGCATCAGCTCCTGCGACTCGCCGATCAGGTTGCTCAGCAATTGTTCGGCCAGGGGTGCGCTGATATATTTTTTGCCGCTGATGACCTGCTGGATCGCGCCGACCAGCTTTTCCGGCGCGCTCTGCTTGTTGATATAGCCCATCGCACCCGCCTTTAATGCGCGCACGCCGTATTGCTCTTCCGGGTACATGCTCAGCACGATGATCTTGATATCGGGCTTTTCCAGCTTGAGTTGTTTGAGCACGTCTATGCCGTGCTTGTCCGACAGGGAGATATCCAGTAATACCAGATCGAAGTTCTGTTCGCGCACCATGTTGATGGCTTGCAGGCCGGTTTCCGCCTCGCCGGCGATATGGAAGTCGGGACCCTCCTCGAGCAGCATCTTCAGACCCTTGCGGATCAGCGCATGATCGTCCACCACGAGAATATTGATCATATCGATGTATCGCCGAAAAGCGCCTGTTGCGGGGTTTCTTCCATGAGCGGGACGAAGATGGCGATTTGCGTCCCTCTGCCCAATGTACTGGCTATTTTAACCGTGCCGCCGAGATGCGCGACGCGCTCCTGGACGCCGCGCAGCCCGAACGAACGCGGCTTGTTGCGCGCTGCCTCGCTGAATCCCACCCCGTCATCCGAGATAATCAACTCGAGATGATCCGTCCCTTTGACGATTTCGATCTGCACATGCTTGGCGTGGGCATGCTTCAGGATGTTGTTCAAGGTTTCCTGGCAAATCCGGAACAGCGTGATGGAATGCGCCTCGGGCAGCTCGATGTTTTCCTGCGATTTGATAACGGTGCACGAGATGCCGCTGCGCTTGCTGAATTCCTGCGCCTCGATCTCGATCGCCGCAATGATGCCAAAACAGTCGAGAAACCCCGGGCGCAAACTGTGGGCGAGATTGCTCGCGGAAGTAATCGCCCGGTTTACCAGCTCTTCTATGGTTTTTAACTTATTGGTAAGCGCCTGATTGTCAGCGGGCAGGCGTTGCACCATCCACGACAAATCCATTCTGATCGCGGTGAGCAGGCTGCCAATTTCATCGTGAACTTCGCGCGCGATGCGCAGGCGTTCCTGCTCTTTGGCGTCCTGAATATGCGAGGAAAGCTCCATTAACTGCTGCTGCACCCGCTTGACTTCGAGTTCGCCCAGCTTGCTTTGCGTGGTGTTGAGGATGATGCCTTCCCAGCGCGGCAGGCCGCTTGGCGTCTCCTGCGGCGTAGCGCCGAGGCTGATCCATTTGGTTTCATCGCCCGGCAAGACGATGCGCCCTTCCCAGTTCCAGAAACACATGGTTTGTGCCGAGTTCTTCAGGGTCTCAAGAAGGGAGGCGACATCCTCGGGGTGGATGAGATTCAAAAAACATGCCGCATCGTTTTGCAGGTCGCTTGCGGAAACCCCAAACAGCGTAGAACAACCTTCGCTGACGTAAGGAAAAGTAAACGTCCCGTCTTTTTGCAGTTCGATCTGGCAGGCCATTCCAGGCAAACTGGCGATGAATCCCTGCAGTTTGTCCGGGGATGGGCTGGCCGGCGGATTAGAAGAGTTTTTTGGCATCAAATTCGGTAAATTGGTAAGTTTTTCCCAAGACAGACGGGATTGTTGCATCCATAACAAGCGAGACTACTACATCAACACAGCTACATCAATACAAGCTCCGTGGGCTACGGTTTCCGGCCCGGCTCGACCTGCGACAAATGCCGCGCCACCGACAGCCAGGCTCCCAGCCAGCCGAGATACACCGAGAACAGCAGCAGCGACAGGCTGTCGCCGACAGACAGCGGGTGCAAGGCCAGTTGGCTGGCGTAAAGCTGCGCCAGCGCGCCGAGTTGATGGTTGAGCAACTGCAGGCTGGCGGTGATGATAAGCCACGCCGCGATGCCGCCGAGCAGACCCTGAAGCGCGCCGAAATACAGGAACGGGCGACGGATGAAACCGTTGGTCGCGCCGATCAGTTTGGCGACTTCGATCTCGTCGCGCTGGGTGAGGATTTGCAGGCGGATAGTATTGAAAGTGACGGCGATCAGCGCAAGGCTGAGCAGGCTGGCGAGGATCAGCACCGCAACGCGGCCAAACTTGAGCAACGCCTCGAGCTTGTAGGCCCAAGCCGAATCGAGTTGCGCCTGCTCCACTTTGGGCAGTTTCGCCAGTTCATCGCGCAGCCCATCCAGTGCTTGCGCACCGCTTTGTTTGGGATAAACGATGAAGGCGTCCGGCAACGGGTTCTGGGTCAAGCCGCCGATCACATCGGCGAGGCCGGTGCTTTGTTTGAGCTGCTCCAGCGCCTGCGCACGGGCGACAAACTCGGTGCGGGCGATGGCCGGGTGTTGCGCGAGTTGTTTGCGCAAATGATCGGCGTCATCCGCTTTCGCATCCATTGCCAGAAACAGGCTGATCTGCGGCGTGCCGGATAACTGCACGACCAAGCCTTGCACGTTTTGCAGCAGCACGTACATGCCGGCCGGCAGGCTGAGAGCGATGCCGATGACCAGAATGTTGAGCAATCCCGCCAGCGGCGACACAAACATGCGTTGCAGCACGGTGCGCAATACGGCCAGATGTTGGGCGAGTGCGTGCATCATGCTTGCAACTCCCCATGCTTCAGCGCAAGCACGCGCACACCGGTGTCCTGCAGCACGCTTTCATCGTGCGTGGAGATCAGCAGGGTGACGCCGACCTGATGAAAGGATTTGAAGATCGCCATGATTTCCTGCGCATAGGCCGCGTCCAGATTGCCGGTTGGTTCATCGGCCAGCAATATAGAAGGACGGTTCACGATTGCGCGCGCGATGCACAGGCGTTGCTGCTCGCCGCCGGACAACGCGATGGGATTGGCCTTTTCGCGCTTGAGCAGGCCGACCTTATCCAGTGCGGCGCGCACCCGTTTGCCGCTTTCGCGATGATCGAAACCGCAGATTTGCAGCGGCAGCAGCACGTTGTCGAACACGCTGCGGTCGAACAGCAGCTTGTGATCCTGAAAAATAATACCCAGATTGCGGCGCAGATAAGGCAATGCGCCGCCTTTCAGCACGCCGACGTTCTGGTTGTTTACCAGCACGCTGCCGGAATTGGGGCGCTCAATCGCGGCAATGAGCTTGAGCAGCGTGCTCTTGCCCGCGCCGGAGTGCCCGGTGAGAAACGCCATCTCACCCTCGGCGATGTCGAACGAAACATTTTTCAGCGCCTCATAGCCGCCTGGGTAGCGCTTGCTGACTTGGTTGAAGCGGATCATTCGTCCAGCCCCAGCAGCGCCGCGACAAAATCTTCCGCGACGAACGGGCGCAGGTCGTCCAGCCCTTCGCCCACGCCGATGAAGCGCACCGGGATCGGGTGTGCTTTCGCAATTGCGGCGATCACACCGCCCTTGGCGGTGCCGTCCAGCTTGGTCAGGATCAGCCCGGTCACGCCGAGTGCTTCATCGAAGGCCTTGACTTGGCTCAGCGCGTTTTGCCCGGTGTTGGCGTCGAGCACCAGCAGCACCTCGTGCGGCGCGGCGGGGGTGTCTGGTGTTTCGGGCAACGCCTTGGCGATGACGCGCTTGACCTTTTTGATCTCTTCCATCAGGTGCGCCTGGGTGGTCAGGCGCCCGGCGGTATCGGCCAGCACCACGTCGATGTTGCGCGCTTGCGCCGCCTGCACCGCATCGTAGATCACGGCGGCCGGGTCGCCGCCCTGTTGCGCGATCACCGTCACGTTGTTGCGCTCGCCCCAGGTTATCAACTGTTCGCGCGCGGCGGCACGGAACGTATCGCCTGCCGCGAGCAGCACCGACAATCCCTGGCCTTGCAGATACTTCGCCAGCTTGCCGATGGAGGTGGTCTTGCCCGCGCCGTTCACGCCGCACAACATGATGACGAACGGTTTGTGCGAATCATTTGTTTTAAACGGCCGAGCCTGTAACGGTTGTGCCAGCGACTTGAGCAGTTTGAGCAGACAGTGCGCCAACGCCTCTCGGAGCTGCGCCGTTTCCGTTAAATGCTGCTCCTTAACCCGGTGGCGCAGATCGGCAAGCAGCGCGCTGGTCGCGTCCATGCCGACGTCGGCGGTGATCAGGATGGTTTCCAATTCTTCGTACAGGTCATCATCTATCCTGCCGCCGCTGCCAAACAAGTCGGCCAACTGGCTGCCGGTGCGCGCCAGGCCGGACTTGAGGCGCGCAATCCAGCCGGTGCCGGGTTCCGTATCGGATACTTCAGGCGGATTTTTTTTCAGAAAACTAAACATGCTGGACGAGTTCTGGGCACAGGAAAATGGGGCATAATACGCACAAATTAGCCACACGGCATATGGCGTGGCTGGTGTTGTTATTTTATGCTGATTACACGGTTTAATGTGAAACTCGCGCAGCGATTCGTTTGCTCCCTCTCACGCTTGCGGGAGAGGGGTGGGGAGAGGGAACGGGCATGCAAATTTTATTAAAGGGGCGGCTATTTGCCGTACCCGTTAGGGCTAGGTACATGAGAATTTATCTGTTTTGCGTCGCGCTATTGCTGGGAGGATTGCAGACTGCCGCACAGGCGGAAGTGTTCGAGCGCACGCTGGCGAACGGGCTAAAAGTCATCGTCAAGGAAGACCACCGCGCGCCGGTGGTGGTGCAGCAGATCTGGTACAAGACCGGCAGCATGGACGAGCGCACCGGCGTGACGGGCATCGCACATGTGCTGGAGCACTTGATGTTCAAGGGCACCAAAGACGTGCCGATGGGCGAATTCTCCAAGCGCATCGCGGCGGCAGGCGGGCGCGAAAACGCGTTTACCAGCTACGACTACACCGCCTATTTCCAGCAATTGCACAAATCCAAACTGGTGTTGGCGATGCAACTGGAATCGGACCGGATGCGCAACCTGAACCTCACCCCCGCCGAATTCGCCAAGGAAATTAAGGTGGTCATGGAGGAGCGCCGCTGGCGCACCGACGATGAGGCGCACGCGTTGTTGCAGGAAAAAATGATGGCGACGATTTACCAGGAGCATCCCTACCAGCATCCGGTGATCGGCTGGATGAGCGATCTGGAAGCGCTGACGGTGGGCGATGCGAAGGCGTGGTACGACCGCTGGTACACGCCGAATAACGCCACGCTGGTCATTGCCGGCGATGTCAAGGCAAGCGAAGTGTTCGAATTGGCGCAACGCTACTATGGCGGAATTCCCAGGCGCGTGCTTCCAGCGCGGCGTAATTTCACCGAGCCCGCGCAGGTGGGCATCAAACGCATGGTGGTGAAAGCCCCCGCCGAGCTGCCGCATCTTGTGATGAGTTACCACGCGCCCACGTTGAAAAACCCCGAGCAGGACTGGAAGCCTTATGCACTGGAGATTCTGGCTGGCGTGCTGGACGGCAATGAATCCGCGCGCCTCAACAAGCATCTGGTGCGCGAGCAGCAGGTCGCCAGCGAGGCGGGTGCCGGTTATGACTCGGCTTCGCGCGGCCCCAGCCTGTTCACCCTCGAAGCCACGCCCAGCGAAGGCAAGACGGTGAACGATGTGGAAGCCGCGCTGCGCCAGGAGATCGCGCAACTGATCAAGGATGGTGTGACCGGGGAAGAATTGAAGCGCGTCAAGGCGCAAGTGACGGCAAGCGAAGTGTATAAACTCGACTCGGTGTTTTATCAGGCGATGCAGATCGGCCAGATGGAGAGCATCGGGCTGACGCACCGCGCCATCCCGGTGATGCTGGAGAAACTTCAGACGGTAACGGCGGAGCAAGTGCGCCAGGTCGCGGAGGAATTTCTGCGCGACGACAGCCTGACCGTTGCGGTGCTTGACCCGCAGCCGCTTTCAGGAAAACCGAAACACCCGCCGCAGGGAGCGACACATGCCCATTAAATCCATCCTCATTGCAATGCTGTGCTGTGTTGCTACAGCCGCTTTGGCCACCCCCAGCATCCAGCACTGGCAAAGCGCCAGTGGCGCGAAGGTGCTGTTCGTGGAGAATCACGACATCCCGATGCTGGATGTTTCGGTCGGCGTTCCGGCGGGCAGCGGCTTCGATGCGGCGGATAAATCCGGCGTGGCGGGCCTGACCCATCACCTGCTGGATCTGGGCGCGGAAGGGTTGAGCGAGGACGATATTTCGCGCGGCATGGCGGACATCGGCGCGCAATTCGGCGGCAGCTTCGACCAGGACCGGGCCGGCATTTCCTTGCGCACCCTGAGCAGCGCGGCGGAACGCGACAAGGCGCTGGGCATCATGGCGCGCGTGCTGCAAAGCCCGCTGTTTCCGGAAGCGGTTCTGACGCGCGAAAAGGTGCGGGTGATAGCCGCCCTGAAAGAAGCCGAAACCAAGCCGGAAAGCATCGCCAGCAAGGCTTTCCAGAAGGCGGTATATGGCGCGCACCCTTATGCGCTGCCGGCTTCCGGCGAAATCACCAGCGTGGAAAAAATTACCGCGCAAGACCTGTCCAACTTCTACCGTGCGCATTACCGCGCCGGTAGCGCGGTGGTGGCCATCATGGGCGACGTAACGCGCGCCGAGGCCGAAGCCATCGCGCAGCAGCTCACCGCAAAATTGCCGTCAACGGGTGCACCTTCCGCGCTGCCCGATGTCGCGCTGCAAATCCCCGCAAGCGAGCAGCGCATTGCACATCCCGCCAGCCAGAGCCACATCCTGGTCGGCGCGCCGGGCATCGCGCGCAACGACCCGGATTACTTTCCGCTGTATGTCGGCAACCACATTCTCGGCGGCGGCGGTTTTGTGTCGCGCCTGATGAACGAGGTGCGCGAAAAGCGCGGCCTGGCTTACAGCGTCTACAGCTATTTCATGCCGCTGAAGCAGCCGGGCGCGTTTCAGCTCGGCCTGCAAACCAAGAAGGAGCAGGCCGATGAAGCCCTGCAACTGGTGCGCAACACGCTGGCGGAATTTATCGCCAAAGGGCCGACCGAAAAAGAATTGCTGTCCGCCAAACAGAATATCGTCGGCGGCTTCCCGCTGCGCATCGACAGCAACCGCAAGATACTCGACTACCTGAGCGCCATCGGCTTCTACGACTTACCGCTGACCTATCTGGACGATTTCACGCACAAAATCGAACAGGTGAGCGTCGCGCAAATCCGCGCAGCGTTTGCGCGCCATATCAACCCGCAGGCAATGGCGACGGTGATCGTGGGCGCACCGCAGCAAGAGGCCGCCAAATAAAAAAGGCCATCCGCAAAACAAACAAGATTCGGATTATCGGCGGCGACCTGCGCAGCCGTGTAATCGAATTCCCCGATGCGGAGGGCTTGCGCCCCACACCGGACCGCGTGCGCGAGACGCTGTTCAACTGGCTGGGACAGACGCTATATGGCCGAACCTGTCTGGATTTGTTCGCCGGAAGCGGCGCGCTGGGGTTTGAGGCCGCTTCGCGCGGGGCAGAGCGGGTGGTGATGGTCGAGAAGAATCCTGCGGTTTTTCGCGCCTTGCAGGGCAATATCAAAAAATTAGGCTGCGCTAATGTTTTCATACAAGGCCAAGATGGGCTAGAATTCGCCCTTCATGATGTAAAGCGTTATGACGTGATTTTTCTGGATCCGCCGTTTCAGGGTGATTATCTGCCCAGGCTGCTGGAAATCTTGCCGCAACGCCTGAATGAAAATGGTGTGCTGTATGTCGAGTCCGGCACGGTGGTCGATACCACGCCGCCTTGGCAAGTATTGAAATCGGGCAGGGCGGGACAGGTGCATTACCAATTACTGGGTATTTCAGCAAATGATTAAAGTGGTTTACCCGGGAACCTTCGACCCCATCACGCGCGGGCATGAAGACGTGGTACGCCGGGCGGCCGGGCTGTTCAGTGAAGTCATTGTGGCGGTGGCAGAAAGCCGCACACAAACGCTTTTCACGCTGGACGAGCGCGTGGAGATGGCGCGCGAAGTCTTCGCGGCATTTACCAACGTGCGTGTGGAAGGCTTCAGCGGCCTGTTGATGAGTTTTGTGCAGTCACAGGGCGCGCGCGTGGTGTTGCGTGGATTGCGTGCCGTGTCGGATTTTGAATATGAATTTCAGTTGGCGGGGATGAATCGCAACTTGTATCCCGAAATGGAAACCATGTTCCTCACTCCGGCAGAAAAATACACTTTCATATCCGCCACCATGGTGCGCGAAGTGGCGCGCTTCGGCGGGGATGTAAGTAAATTCGTATCACCTTCGGTAGCAGCGAGGTTGCAGCAAAAAAGTTAATTTATTATTCTTTAAAGAGGAGAAAAACATGGCACTGATAATTACCGACGAATGTATCAACTGCGACGTATGCGAGCCGGAATGCCCGAACGATGCGATCACGCAGGGCGATGAAATTTACGTCATCGACCCTAATAAATGCACCGAGTGCGTGGGCCACTACGATACCCCGCAATGTGTGGAAGTGTGTCCGGTGGATTGCATCCCCAAGGATCCGGCGCATGTGGAAAGCCATGATCAGTTGATGGCCAAATACGAAAAACTGACGGCTGCGAAAAAATAAGCACCCGTGCATCACGCCAAGGCCGCGCGGTAGCTTGCGCGGCCTTTTGTCGTTATCAGATCAACGTTTCTTCCAAACCCCCTTGATGGCCTCCGCATCGCGGCTCGCGCCGAGCGGCGGCAATCCGTAAATATCCAGCAGGGTGCGCAGCACGTTGTAGTGATCGATGCGCTGGGCGCTGCTTCCCGCCTTCACCATCGGCCCGACCAGCAGTGTTACCACGCGGTTGCCCTCCTTGAAATCGTCCTCGTCCCAAATGAGTATCAACAAGCTGTTGTGCTTGAACGCCCAATCGACGTAGGGCGCGATATGCGTCTTCAGCCAAACGTCCGCCGCATAAAAACTGCCGTCGTGCATATCGTGATCCTGGTCGGGAATGACAAAAGATACGGTCGGCAGCCTGGCGAAATCCTGCGGAAAATCGGCAAAGCGTTTGTTTGCTTCGGCCGGCAGGCGCGAACCCTGCCAGTTTGCCGCCGGATTATGTTTGCGCTGATACGCCCCGGAGGCGCAGCTCAAGTCGCCCGTTGCGGGCAGCGATTCCGCAAAGCTGGCAAAGCTCAAACCTGCATCCAGCAGGGCTGAGGCGAGGTTGTCGGTGTCGTACAGGTTCGGGCATGCGTTGCCGTTGACGCCCTGCGTCGAGCCGGAGAACAGCGCCAGGTAATTCGGCTGGCTCGGATGGGATACGCCATAAGACTGCGTGAACAGCATGCCGCGTTTCGCTAATGCATGGATATAGGAATCGCTGTGCAGCTTGTCCATGATCTGCGAATAGCCGCGATTTTCCTCGATCACCACGACCACATGATCGGGTCGGGGTAATTTCCCGGCATGCGCGACAAGTGCGAATGTTAAGGTAAGCAGTGCGAACAGGTAGCGATGTGTGAGCTTCATAGGGCTTGGTTATTCTGCCGGATGGCGTTGGTTAATAAAATTCACTTCTGGCACTTTGTACAATAAAAACTGGAACGCTGCCCCTGCCTGACCTGCCTGATCGGCGTACTGCATTTGCGGCAGGGTTCGCCGCCGCGCCCGTATACCCAATAGTGTTGCTGGAAGTGGCCGGGTTGCCCGGAAGCATTAACGAAATCGCGCAGGCTGCTGCCGCCCAGCTCAATGGCCTCGTTAAGTGTAGCGCGTATTTCGGCAACCAGCCTGGCACAGCGCGCCAGGCTAAGTTTTCCGGCGACGAGTTGCGGTTTTATCCCGGCGCGGAACAGCGCCTCGTTGGCATAGATGTTACCCACGCCAACCACGATACGGCTATCCATCACGCATTGCTTGATGGCGCTGCTGCGCCCGCGCGTAGCCTGATACAGGTAGCGCGCATCGAAGCCATCTTCTAAAGGTTCGGGGCCGAGCGCGGCGAGCAGCGGGTGAGCATGCACATCGCCGCGATGCCACAGCACCGCACCAAAGCGACGCGGGTCGCGCAGGCGCATCATCATGCCGTTGCCCAGCACCAAATCGAAGTGATCGTGTTTTTCCGCCGGCGTATCGGCGGGCAGGATGCGCAGGCTGCCGGACATGCCGAGATGCAGGATCAACGTGCCGCTGCCGCAATCCATCAGCAGGTATTTCGCGCGGCGTTCGAGCGCGACGATGGTCTGGCCGCGCAACAGCTTGGGCAGATTTTTCGGGATAGGCCAACGCAGGCTGGCGTTGCGGATGACCACGTTGGCGATGGGCACGCCAACCAGATGCGCGGCCAGGCCGCAACTTGTGATTTCAACTTCGGGTAGTTCGGGCAATGAGGTGGTCTCCGGAAAAGCGAATTTACGAATTGAAAACGGAATGATAAATGATTGTGCAGCCCGATCAATATGCTATGTGAGCGATGCCTCAATGTAGCGTGCGCTGTGCGCACGAAATAATTCAGAAATCGTGCGCACAGCGCACGCTACACCGACTATTTTGTAGGAGCGGGCCATGCCCGCGAATTGCTTGGTCGCGGGCATGGCCCGCTCCTACACCAAGATAATCGGCTCGTCGCCATTGCGGTTAGCGGGTCAATTCAAGCACGCGCTGTTCGGTTTGCGCGTGATCGAATCCAGGGTGGCTCTCTTGCTGATCCAGTTGCAACGCGCGCTGATAATATTGTGCAGCCAATTTGCTCTGGCCGAGATGATCGAGACTGACTGCCAGGTTGAACGCAAACTCAATGCTGTCCGGCTCCAGCGTGTAGGCGTTGAAATAGTTTTGTTGAGCCTCGCTCCAGCGCGATTGTTCCGCATAGCGGTTGCCCAGTGCGAAATGCAGGATGGCCGAGTCCTGCTGTTCGTTGAGCAAGGTTTTCAAATGGTCTTCGTCGCTGCTGTCCGCAGTCAAGGCGGACAGACCGGTATGCGCCAGCGCATTGCGCGGATCGAGCGCCAGCACACGGGAATAATACTGTGCCGCCAGCATGTCCTCGCCGCGTTGTTGTGCAATGACGGCCATGCCCAGCAGCGCATCGGTATTGCGCACATCCCTGCCGAGCATTGCCCGGTACAGTTGCTGCGCCGTATCCAGATTGCCGTTGCGGTAAGCAAGATAGGCATTGTTGAGCAACGGGTCGACGGTTCCGGTTTTTTGTCCTTCCATGCGTACCTGATTGTTCTCATGGAAAGCGGGTATCGTCAGCGCACGGCTATTAGCCGGCAGAACGATTCCAGCCAGCAGCGGTTTCGGCATGTTGTCAGCGGAATGGGGTGCGGCAGGCTCTGCGGCAAAAGTATTTCGTGTTTTTAGTTCTGCTGCTGCGGCAGAAGGTATTGGCCGCAGAATCGGCGCAATGGCGGATGGCTGCAGCGGCCGGGTGTTGCTCGCAGAAACGATAGGCCAATAATAGCCCGCTGCAAGCAACAAAATCGCGCCGCACAGGGCAACCAGTAAATTGCGCCTGACGCCGGTATGCGAGGCCGCTGGGTTGGGCGATTTCACGCCAAACAAATTTGGGCTCGCATCGCGGATATTCTGGATCGGTTGCCTGTCCGGTGCGGCCAAATTCGGCGGTTCCACCAGACTGAGTTCAAATTCGGCACCCTGCTGCGCTTGCTGCTTCCTGCGCGCATCCAGCAACAGGCTCATTTTTGCGAATGCCGGGTTACAAGGCTGGCACTTGCCGGCGCAATGCCCCGCAGGCTATTTGCGCGATGCCGCACTGGATTCCTTGAAAAAATTCTGATCCGGCAGCGCATCCCGGTACGCGCTAAAATCCCCATCTATGCTGGCATTCCTGATGACCATCGGGCGCAGAAAAATCACCAGTTCGGTTTTTTCGGTGCTGTCGTTGCGCTGTTTGAACAGCTCGCCGGCCAGCGGGATATTGGACAGGCCGGGCACCGCATCGGTGAGATTGTTTACCGAGTCCTGCATCAACCCGCCCATCACGGCGATCTGGTTGTTCTCGATCTTGAGCACCGACTCCATTTCGCGCGTCTGGGTTTGCGGAATGCGGCTGACCACCCCGGCGCGCGCCAGATCCGGGTTGGGGTCGTTGACGTAGCTGGTGACCCGCGAAATGGCGGGCTTCAGGTTGAACAGCACGCTGTCGTTTTCGCTGATCTGCGGTGTGACGCTCATCGTGAAGCCGACCGGCAGCGTGGTTGGCGAGCTGGTGTAGTTGGTTTGCGAGCCGGTCTGGTTAGTCACCGTGGTAGCCGCGATGGTGAAATAGACCAGGTTGTCCACCACCTTGATGATCGCCGTCTGGTTGTTGAGCATGCTGAGTTTCGGGCTGGACAGCACCTTCACGTTACCGAAGGATTCCAGCAGCGACACCTGCGAACCGATGGTCGTGGCGGTCGGATTGGTGATGATGCCGATGATACCCTTGCCGACTCCGGTAGGCAGTCCCGCGCTGCTTTGCACCAGCTTGAATTGCTTGCCTCCCGCCTTGATCAGCGCCGACCAGTTGATGCCTTGCTGGTACTGGTCGCTCAGGCGCACTTCGACGATGGTCGCCTCTATCATCACCTGGCGGCGCGCGCTGCCCATCACTTGCGCGATGAATTCCTGAATCTTTTCGTGCTGCCGCGCGGTGGCGCGCACCGTGATCAAACCGGCTTCCGGGCTGGCGATCACCGCGGCGGCTTCGCGAAACGTGCTGTGCCGCGTAAGCGTGGTTCCGCCTTCTTCGAGGCTGACCGGATTGGGGCTGTTCTCGATGCCGCCCCTCGCCGCGTTTGCGGATTTTTTATTGGTTGCTGCCGGTTGATGGCCGGTGCCGCTGCTGCTGGCCGCCCGGACTTGCTGCACCGATGTTTCGCTGGAACCCTCGGGCAGAATCTTGTCGGTTTCGTGCAGGATATCCTTGATGTTCTGGGTCAAGGTTTCCCAGAAGCGGTTTCTGGAACTGTCCTTGATGCTGATCGACGAATTGTTCGTCCCGCTGCCCGCGCCGGAAGAAGCCGTGCTGGAGGTCACCTGCGCGCTGGTGACGATGGAGCTTTCCGAGTCGCGCGCCATATTCACATAATCGATCTTGTAGCTGTGCAGGTAAGGCGCATCCGGCATTATGGTCAGGTTGTCGTTGTCCAGCTCGTAGCGCATATCGATCTGCCTGGCGATGCGCGTGAGGATTTGCGGCAGCGTCTGATTGATGGCATTCAGCGTGACATTGCCCTGAATGCCGGGATGGATGTCCATGTTGATTTTCGCATCGCGCGCCAGCGCGAACAAGATTTCCTGCGCCGGCACATTGGTGACCACCACGCTGTAAATTTCAACTTTCGGCGGCGGTGTCGGCGGCGGCAATACTATTTTTTGCCTGATGGTCTGCGGGATATTTCCGCTGGGGGCGGCCTGATTAGGCGGTTGCTGGATGTGCTGGTCTGACGGTTGAATCGGCCTGGTTCCGCAGGCATTCAGGAGCGCACCGATGAGGCAGAGATACAGTGTGTTGCGTGAACGCATACCTTATACCTCCTACTCGACGCACGCAGACTAGCAGCTTTATTGCCCTTGCTCAAGCTGTTGATCCGGCCAGGATGTGTTTGAAGCGCGTTGATCGGCTGCTAATCTGTGCAGAGTTGCGCGTAGCGTGCGCTGTGCGCACGACAACACAACCCAAAGCCGTGCGCACAGCGCACGCTACCAATTTAGTTTGCCAAGCCGCAGCTCACCCGTTCGGTTCCCGCCAGGTCGCGCGCGGAGCATACCTGCGCAAACCCCGCCTGCTGCAACAGCGCACGCACCCGTCCCGCCTGGTCGTAGCCATGTTCCAGCAGCAGCCAGCCGCCGGCATTGAGATGCGCTCGCGCTTGTGCAACGATACGGCGGATGTCGTCCAGCCCGTCTGGACCGGAAGCCAGCGCGGTGCGCGGCTCGAAGCGCAGGTCGCCCTGCGACAAATGCGCATCGTCGGCAGCGATGTACGGTGGATTGGACACGATCAGATCGAAGCGTTCTGATCCCAGCGCGCTGAACCAGTCGCCTTGCAGCAAGCGCACATTGTCGAGATTGAGCCGTTGCGCGTTGAACCGGGCCACTTCCAGCGCGGCACCGGAAGCGTCCACTGCCGTTACTTCGACATCCGGGCGCACATGGGCGATGCTCAGCGCAACCGCGCCGCTGCCGGTGCCCAAGTCCAGCACACGACACCCTCTCCCGGCCTTTCGGCCACCCTCGCCCATCTCGCCAGTGCGAGCAGCTTTGCTGCCGCTCGCGGCGGGGATGCCCCCTGCGGGTACAGGGAGAGGGGCTGGGGGAGAGGGCGGTGACATACGTGCCAATGCCAGTTCGACCAGCAATTCGGTGTCGGGGCGCGGGATCAGCGTCGCGGGGGAAACCTTGAAATCCAGCCCGAAAAATTCGCGCTCGCCGAGCAGATAAGCGACCGGTTCGCCGCTCAGGCGCCGCTCGAATAACGCTGCGTAGCGCGCATATTGTTCGGGATTGAGGGACTGTTCCGGGTGGGTGAGCAAGCGGGCGCGGTTCACTTGCAGCACGGCTTGCAGCAGGCATTGCACCTCGATGCGCGCGCTGCCGCAATCCAGCTTCAGCGCGGTTGCCAGCTGCTTGCTATGGTGCTGTAGCAGAGTCCCTGCCGTTCGCTCTGGTGATTCCATCATAATTTTGGATACGCGCGGTGCGTGTAACACACCTTATACATCGCTGGTGGCAACCCACACCTCGGCTTCGTCATCCCACTCAGCACGAATAAATAACGCTTTCATGGCGAACTCATTTCCTCAAGATGACGCAAAGTATAACAGCGCGTTGTTGGATTTAAAGACAAAAAACAGGGGAGACCGAAGTCTCCCCTGTTATACATCAACTGCTTTTGTTTGATGGGTATCGCTTGCGCTCCACCCATCCTACATTCGCTATATCCGCCAAACTGGCCGGATCAAGCCATACTGCCCGATTACCAACCGGCGGACAGGATGAGTGTCAGGCGGCTATTACCCAATCCACCTGCCACGCCACCCGCCGCTGCACCCAGAGTACCGGCTGCTGCGATAGGAGCGTAGTTGGCCGTATTGGCGCCACCGGAACCACCGATGTCATACGCGGAACCGGAGAACTTGGTGTAAGCCAAGCCCAGCTTCACGTTTTGACGCATCTTGTAACGTGCGCCGATCGTGTAGGAATTGTCGTTTTCCTGTCCGGTGGTATTGGTGTTAGCCAAACCTGTTTTGGCGCGCATGAAGCCGAGTTGCAGACCCAAGGTGCCGGGCATTACCCACAAATCGCCCAGCAAACCGAAGGAGGTCCTGCGATTAGTTTGGCTGATGTTCAGGTTGTTGAAGCCTGCTCCACCTGCAACTGCGCCTACAGTAGACGCAGGGGCAGTACCATAGCTACCATAGATACCCAAAGGCATACCGCCTGCTTCGCCTTGAGCCTGGAAGTCAACGATAGTCGCACGATCTTCGCTCTGATCTAGAGTTGTAGCCGCGAGGCCCCTGTTAGGCTTGCCGCTGAAGTTCTGCAGACCCAAACCCAGATCCCAGTTGTTATAGCTGGGTGTCCAAGCGGCGCGCAGATAGGTTGCGCCCAGTTTGGATGTTTGCACAGCAGCACCCGTGCCGGAATAAGGAGTCACGGCCACATGGAACTGGTCGCTGCTTGCCACCAGCGCTACGCCGGTTGCAGCCTTGGCGTTCGTTGTACCCAGATATTCTGCGGCGCTATAGCCAATACCGTTTTCAGTGACGCGGCCGGCGGCGTTGGAGCCGGTGCCGAACAGGTCAAAAGCTGCTGCTGGGCCAAGACCGTTCGTGGTGAAAGGGATAAAGCCTAATTTCGCACCACCCGCATCGAACACAAACGGCATCTTGAGGTTGGCCATGGTTACCGTACCAGGTATTGCAACTTCCACCATTGCGCCGATGTTTTCAGATACGCGGCCACCCAGGAACAGGGCCATTTCGTCTGGAACGTCGAAGCGGCCTTCGTTGGCAACCTTAGTGCTGCCAGCCGCAAAGCTTGAGCCATTGGTTTTGATGTAACGCATTTGCGTATAAACCGAAGCGTTCAGGGTTGCAGGAATAGACAGACCGTGATCGCCTTCAACCTTGGCTTGCGCGCCCATCATGGTGTAGCCGCCGGACTTGAACGCACGACCGAAACTGGTCAGCGCTGGGTAAGAATTAAAGTGGCAAGAGTTACACGCCATGCCGGTTTGACGGGCAAACGACGGGATAGCCGATGCTTCAGGAGCAAATGCGGTTGCTGCCAACACGCCTGCCAGTGAGAGAACGATTTTCTTCATTGTGATTTTCCTCTAAAAAGAAAAGTTGATTAAATTAAAAACTCGAAGTGATTGCAAAACCCCCTTGCTACCACTGTGGCGGACTATAGAAGCGGATGGAAGCACTGTCAAAAGTTTATGGGGGAAGTGTGGTTTTTTTACAACAATTACGCAGAACCCAATCCGAGCAAGCTGGATAAACAGGTATTTTTACCGCTCGGTAACAAGCTCACCGAGCGCATCGAGCAACGGCCCGAGGAATTTCTCATAATGCCGCCAGCGTTCCACCGACGATTTGTACATCGGCTGGCGCACCTGCGCCATGCTGGCAGTGCTTACCGGGCGCTTGTTGTTGTAAAAATCGATACATGCATCGTTCCACTCCAGCCCACAATACCCGATGATGCGGCGCGACTGCGCCTCCTGGTCCGCCACCAGATCTTCATACCGCACATCGAGGAAGGCGCCGCCTGGCAACACCTTGCGCCAATGGTCCATCAGGCGGGCATAACCGGCATAGTAGCGCCCCAGCTCGGCCAGATCGTAGGTGTATTCATGCTGGTGCTTGAACAGTTTGGTAAAGCAGGACAGGCAGGTATCCACCGGATTGCGGTTGACATGGATGATCTTCGCGTTAGGCAGCATCAGGTGGATCAGACCGACAACCAGAAAATTCTCCGGCATCTTGTCGGTGATGCGGCGCGCATCCGGTGCGCGCCGCTGCAAGCCGGCTACATATTCCGCCCCCCAAGCGCTGAGCCGCGCCTGGTCGAACAGGCGCAGGTTATCCGGGAAGGCAGCACCGTCAATGTCGCGCCGCGCAATCCGTATCAGGTCGGGCAACTCCCCGGCGCCGTGAACCTCGGGATGGCTGGCGATAATCTGCTCGGTGAGCGTGGTGCCAGAGCGCGGCATGCCCAGCACGAAAATCGGCAGATTCGAGGGATCGCCGCCGCCACGCAGCCGGTCTATCGCCGCTGCATCAAGATTGCGCATGATGCCGGCAAAAAGCCGCGAGGCATGATCTGGATCATGGCCAAATGTAGCGCGCTTCAGCTTGCAGCCTTCGAGGAAATGCGGAAAGGCTTTTTCGTAATCGCCGAGGTCGTCATAGCTTTTACCCAGCGCAAAATGCAGGTACACCGCCTCTTTATTCGATAGCGTGGCGGTGCCGTCCCGCACCGCTTCCTCGGCGGCTTCCAATGCCACCAGGTTTTCGTCGCCAGCCTTCGCCTTTTTTGCCAGCGTAAAATTGAAACGCCCCTCAACAAAGTCCGGTTTGATTTCCAGCGCATGTCGATGGCTGGCCTCGGCCTCAGCTATGCGGCCCAACTCCAGAAGGGTATTCCCCAGATTGCTATATGCTTCGGCGTGGTCAGGCTTGTTCTGTAACGCCCGCCGGTAACTGGCCTCAGCCTCGGCCAGCCGACCCATATCCTGAAGGACATTGCCCAAATTACTGTGCGCATCGGCATAGTCCGGCTTGATTTGCAGCACCCGCCGGAAACTGGCCTCGGCCTCATCCAGACGACTCCGGTCATGAAGAAAATTACCCAGATTGTAATGCGCCGCAGCATAATCCGGTTTGATCCGTAACGCCTGCCGGTAGCTGGCCTCGGCCTCGGCTAGCCGACCCTGTTCCAGCATGACGTTCCCCAGATTGCTATACACTTCGGCGTAATCCGGCTTGATCCGCAGTGCCTGCCGGTAGCTGGCTTCTGCCTCACCAATGCGACCCATGTTCCGCAGGGTATTCCCCAAATTATAATAAGCGTCGACATAATCCGGTTGAATCCGTAGCGCGCACCGGTAGCTGGCCTCGGCCTCGTCCAACCGCCCCAGCATCATGAGGGTATTCCCAAGGTTGTAATGCGCATCTGCATCGTCCGGCAAAAGTTCTGTCGCTTTCCGCAAGGCAGGCAGGCTGTCTTTGCCCTGCATCTGAAGGGTTACGCCCAATACTTTCCAGGTAAACCCGGAATCCGGATACCGATCAAGCAGCAGATATGTCCGGTTTTCCAGCTCCGCATAACTTCCGGCGTTGTACAGGGCGATAAGCCGATTTAATTCATCTTGTGCAGGTGCTGCACCCTTTGCAAGGCTGTTTTGCGCAGCGATATTCCGGTGTTGCCGTGATTGAACCGGCAAGCCGGGTTCGGGCTGGCCACAGCATTTTTTGTATTTTTTCCCGCTGCCGCAAATGCATGGGTCGTTTCTTCCAGGTTTCATACTTGTCATCCTTGCCCCATTTTTTCTTCGAACATCTCAAAGTAGGCATTCTCCAAGGACATGGCCAAACCACGCGCATCGCACAACGGGCTGGAAGCCATCCGGTTGCGCTGGACAAAGCGAAGCGCCTTGCGCTGTTCCACATCACGGGCAAGCGCAATAACCTTGCCCATGTATTCCGCCTCAGAGCGTGCTACCCATTCCGAGCGGCCGACGGCGTTCAGCATGGAGGCGGTCATAAGCGACGCCATACGGTCCCCCTCGCAGGCAATGACCGGCACCCCCATCCACAGTGCATCGCAAGTAGTGGTGCCGCCACCCACGCCGCCGACAGGGTCGAGCGCAATATCCAGCCGGTTGTAATAGGCCATATGCTCCATCCAACCAGGCGTGGCGCTGCTGCCTTGCAGTTCAATGCGATCGGATCCAATGCCATAGCCCGACATGGCATCCAAAATACGCTGGCGAGTAACATTATCGCTTAGCTCTTTGGTCTTCAGCAGCAGCTTGCCCTCCGGCAGAGCATGGAGCACCTTTGCCCAAAGGTTCAGGGTCGCTGGCGTCAGCTTGCTCAGATTATTAAAACTCCCCAACCATACGACACCGTCCTGACTTGGCTGCCAATCGGGAACGGGAACGCCAGCCTTGCCGTCATAGCTTACCCACACCCGCGGCAAGCGCCAGACCCGTTCGCTAAAATGGCTGTCTGTTTCTGGAGGGGTCAGGATTTCATCGCCGATCCAGTAGTCCATTTCCGTCAATCCCGTGCTGGCGAAATAACCCAGGTAATGGGCCTGCACTGGCGCGGCACGGCGGGCAAAAATCCCTAGACGGCTATGGCCGGTGTGGCCGGACAGATCGATCAGCACATCGATGCCGTCTGCCTCTATCCGTTCCCGGATTGCCGCATCGGGAATTCCCGCGATTGGAACCCAGTGTTCCACCAGCGCTCGCAAACGTTCTGTGACGGTATCGCTTTGCACATGGTTGGAATAGGCGAATAGCTCTATTCGCGCACGGTCATGGTGGGCGAAAAGCTGCTCTATAAAGTAGCTCACTGCGTGCTGGCGGTAATCTCCCGACACATAACCCACCCTCAGACGCATGCCAGCGAGCGGTATGCGGTTAAAAGTCCGGTTATGCGCAGCCTGACGGTCCTGTGCAGACACGCAGTCCAGTTCCCAATTGCGGGCTTGGGCAAGATATTCACGTGGATCAAGCAAGGCACGATAGCCGTGGAGAAAAAGCATATTGCTATGCGCCCTGGCATAATCCGGCTTGATCTCCAGTGCCCGCCGAAAGCTGGCCTCGGCCTCGTTCAGGCGTCCCAACTCCTGAAGGGTGATACCCAAATTGTAGTGCGCCTCGGCATAATCAGGCTCGGTCTGAAGCGCCCGCCGGTAGCTGGCTTCTGCTTCATCCAATCGAGCCATGCTCCTGAGAACGATGCCAAGATTGCTACATGCCTCAGCAAAACCCGGTTTAATCTTCAGTGCGTGCCGAAGGCTGGCCTCGGCCTCATCCAGTCTGTCCACATCCATAAAGGCGAGGCCCAGATTGTTGTATACATCGGCACTATCAGGTAGAAGTTCCGCTGCCTTCTGCAAAGCGGACAAGCTGTCTTTGCCTTGTATCTGAAGAATAGCTCCCAGTATTTTCCAAACAAGTCCGGAATCCGGATACCGCTCAAGCAGCAGGCGCGTCCGACTTTCCAACTCCGCATGGCGGCCTGCATTAAACAACCCGGCAAGGTGATTTAATTCGTCTTGTGCAGGCGTTACACCCGTCGCAGAGCGGTTATGCGCAGCAGTATTTTGAGGTTGCCGTGGTTGAACCGGTAAGCTGGGTTCGGGCTGGCCACAGCATTTCTTGTATTTCTTCCCGCTACCGCAGATGCACGGATCGTTTCTTCCTGATCTCATTTATTACATTCCTTCGACCGATTCTTTGCGGGGCATTTTATCTCACGGACTTAACTTCATGACACAACCGGCATAGGGCGGGCAAACCTCAACTAAGCCGCTCGTAGCTAAACAGTGGCTTAGCACAGAGTATCGCATTAGTCACTAATTAACTGTTATCAGAACCTGTCGAATCACAATTACCTTGCCACTACTTGCCTTCAACAATATCTTTAGTCCTGAGTGAAACCGAAGGGCCAAACCGAACGGTTGTCGGTAGTCAATTAGCGGCAGCCCTATCTGGAATTGGAGCCAATTTGCTAAATTCATTGTAGGTTAAACCAATGCCTTTTTTTAGGTTTGTACTCGCCTGCCACCCCAAGCCTTGAATCTTTGACACATCCAGTACCTTACGCATTGTGCCATCCGGTTGGTGTGTATCTTGTATAAACTTGCCTGTGTAACCCACTACGCCAGCAATTACCTCTGCTAGTTCGCGAATGGTTACGTCTTCGCCTGTGCCAATATTGATAATCGGACACAAAGCGGGAGCAACTAATAAGTTGTAACACTGATCGTCCAAAGCCGCCAAGAACACCAACGCATTCGCCAGATCATCTACATACATAAACTCGCGCTTGGGTTTGCCGCTGCCCCACAACACCACCTCAGTCGCACCGGAAACTTTCGCCTCGTGCATCTTGCGGATCAGCGCGGGCAGAACATGGGAATTATTCAAATCGTAACTGTCGCCGGGGCCATACAAGTTGGTCGGCATCGCAGCCAGCCATTTGGTGCCATACTGACGATTATATGACCAGCACATTTCGATACCGGCGATCTTGGCCAGAGCATAAGGACGGTTGGTTGCTTCGAGTGGGCCGGTGAGCAGATATTCTTCCTTGATCGGCTGCGGGCAATCGCGCGGGTAGATGCAGGAGCTCCCCAGAAAGATCAGTCGTTTCACGTCTGTCGCGTGAGCAGCACGGCAGACGCTGGCCTCAACCAGCAGGTTGCTCATCAGGAATTCCACCGGATAGGTGCTGTTGGCATGGATGCCGCCGACTTTGGCCGCAGCCAAAAATACCACCTGAGGACGCTCTTGCTCGAAGAATTGATGTGTGGCAACAGCGTCTTCCAAGTCCAGTTCGGCGTGCGTACGCCCTACCAGATTGGTGTAGCCTTGCCGTTGCAGCTCGCGCATGATTGCGCTACCGGCAAGGCCACAATGACCGGCGATGTAGATTTTGCTGTGCTTGTCCATCGATGCTCTTTATTCGTGGTAATCGTATGCGGCAAAGCCGTGCTTTTTGACCAGTTCATCGCGCTCGGCGCTCTTGAGATCTTCGCACACCATTTCGGCCACCATTTCGTGGAAGGTGATCTTCGTTGTCCAGCCGAGTTTTTGTTTGGCTTTAGTGGGATCACCCAGCAGGGTTTCGACTTCGGTGGGGCGGAAGTAACGCGGATCGACTTGCACGATGCATTGTCCGGCAGCGTTGCAGCCTTTTTCGTTCGCCCCTGAGCCTTGCCATTTGATGCTGATACCCAGTTCCTGCGCCGCGATTTCGACGAACTGGCGCACGCTGTACTGTACGCCAGTGGCGATCACAAAATCCTCGGCTTGCTCCTGCTGCAACATCAGCCATTGCATTTCGACATAGTCTTTAGCGTGCCCCCAATCGCGCAGTGCATCGAGATTGCCGAGGTAAAGGCAATCCTGTAGGCCGAGTTTGATGCGAGCCAAAGCGCGGGTGATCTTGCGCGTGACAAAGGTTTCACCGCGAACGGGGCTTTCGTGATTGAACAGGATACCGTTGCAAGCGTAGATGCCATAAGCCTCGCGGTAATTGATGGTAATCCAGTAAGCGTATAGCTTGGCCACTGCGTAGGGGCTGCGCGGATAGAACGGCGTGGTTTCCTTTTGCGGAGTTTCCTGCACCAGTCCGTATAGCTCGGAGGTGGATGCCTGGTAGAAACGGGTTTTCTTTTCCATACCGAGGATACGGATCGCTTCGAGAATACGTAGCGTCCCTACGCCATCTACATTAGCAGTGTATTCGGGTGTTTCAAAGGAAACCGCGACATGGCTCATCGCCGCGAGATTGTATATCTCGTCGGGCTGCACCTGCTGGATGATGCGGATCAGGTTGGTAGAATCGGTCAGGTCGCCGTAGTGCAAAAAAAAGTGCGCATCATTGACGTGCGGATCTTGGTAAAGGTGATCGATACGGTCCGTGTTGAACAGGGATGAGCGCCGTTTAACGCCATGTACGTCATAGCCTTTTTTAAGCAGGAACTCGGCAAGGTAGGCCCCGTCCTGTCCGGTAATGCCGGTGATCAATGCAACTTTTTTAGTTGGGCTCATTTTTCAATACCCTTTGTGATTGCTGGCTGCCTGCCGTAATTATCTTCATATCGCTGAATGTCATCCTCGTCCAGATAGTTACCAACCTGCACTTCAACGATGTGCAACGGTTCGCTAGCACGATTTTCCAAGCGATGTTTCGCGCCTATCGGAATGTAGGTACTCTGGTTTTTCTGCACGGTAATCACTTCATCACCATTAGTAATGGTTGCCGTGCCGGCGACTACTACCCAATGCTCGGAGCGCTGATTATGACTTTGCAGGCTGAGTCGCGCACCCGGAGCAACTTCGATGCGTTTGATCTTGAAGCCTTCCTGATCTTCCTCCAGTATTGTGTAGCTACCCCACGGACGATTGACCTTGGCGTGATAAACATGCTCGGTCGCACCGCAATGATGAAGGACATCGACCACTTCGCGCACACGCTGAGTCTGGTCGTTTTTTGAGATCAGTACCGCATCGGCAGTTTCGATAACGCAAATATCTTCCACGCCGATGGCAGCAACCAGTCGTTTCTCGGCACGGATCAAACTATTTTTGCAATCCAGTGCGATGACGTTGCCTTGCAGCACATTACCGTTTTCATCTTTGGCGGAAATTTCGTGAACGGCCTGCCAACTGCCCACATCGTTCCAGCCGATGTCGCAGCGGATCAATGATACGCGGCTGGATTTCTCCAATACGCCGTAATCGATGGAAACTGAGGGCATGGCGGCGAAGTGATTTTCTACGGCTTGCTGGAATGTTCCAGCGGAGTAGCTCTCTGCAATGATGTTTTGAATTACCTGATAAACAGCAGGCAGGTGTTGCTCGATTTCAGCCAGAATCACCGAAGCACGCCAGACGAACATGCCGGAGTTCCAATAGAAATCGCCTTCCTTGAGAAAGTGCTCGGCGGTAGCGTGGTCTGGCTTTTCGATAAAGCGCTCGACTTCATAAATACAGGAATGAGGTTCGAGGGCTGCGGGCTGAGTAGAACCACTCGCTGCTTTTGCACTCGGCCCCCGCTCCTCAGTCCTCGGTTCTTGGCACTCAGTCCTTTTTTTAGCTTTGATATAGCCGAAGCCGGTATCAGGTCGAGTGGGCTGAATGCCGAAGGTAATGAGCTTGCCACTCTCGGCAGCTTCAATCGCAATATTCAAATGCGCGAGAAAACGCACTTCATCTTTGATGATGTGGTCGGCAGGCAACACGACCATGATAGGATCCGCGCCATCCAACATCAGGTAGGCGGCCGCCAGGGCGATGGCCGGGGCAGTGTTACGCCCAACCGGTTCAAACAGGCTCTGATAGGGCAGCAGTGCGTGATAAGCCTCGCCTTTGGCGAGTGCCTCTTGCGTGACAATCAGGATATTCTTGGCATCAATCACCGGTGCCAGGCGGTTGATGGTGGTTTGCAGCAGCGACATGTCACCATTCAGTGACAGAAATTGTTTGGGCAAATGTCGGCGCGATAGCGGCCACAAGCGGCTACCGCTACCACCAGCGAGAATAGTCGCACAAATACTTTTCTGCTTCAAAATGCCACCTTCCCCTAAAATATTACGTTGGCAACAGTCGATTTTTTACTTACCATTTTTGATTCGAGTTTTGAGTTTATCCCGGGTAGTCCACTAGCCCGTCATTCCGGCCTGCGCCGAATGACGCAGCTTTGGGTTAATGGATTATTTGGGTTTATTACACCCTCGGTGATCTGATGACCCACTGCCACACCCTCCCGCAACTACTTGACGGCCTCAATGTTGAGGCTCATCAACCTGCCATCCTCTTTATGCAGGTGCGGTATGTGCGCCTGTGAATAGTCATCGACTTCGGCGTGCTCGGTCGCCCGCCAATCCCAGCGCCGCACTTCACGAAAACCGATCGAAAGAAGATCACGGCGCAAAAAATCTTCATCAAAAATCATTTTATGAAAGTCGTGCTCATTGCGCTGCCCGCCGATGATCAGGCCGACCAGTCCACTTAGCCCATCGGCCAAACCGTTCTCGTAATAAATCGCCGCGCAGGCGGCAAAGTCCGGAACCGACAGGCGCAGTATGCCGCCGGGTTTCAGCACCCGGAACCATTCCTTGAGTACCT
The DNA here is from genome assembly GCA_028714075.1 of Gallionella sp. GTDB lineage: Bacteria > Pseudomonadota > Gammaproteobacteria > Burkholderiales > Gallionellaceae > Gallionella. The sequence continues at coordinate 316,776 of JAQTMZ010000001.1, read as the reverse complement.
CTTTATAGGCATGTCGCCCGAAGTGCTCCAGCACATGGCTGGCATAGATCAGGGAGGCGCTATTGTCATCCATCGGCAAGCACTCTACCGGCCCGACAATATCCACATGAGGTGCATGCTGCGCGTCAACATGTACAAACCCCGGTATATAACGAGGGCCGCAACCCAGATGAAGTTTCATAATTTTCTACTCCCTGTGTTTCGCAAATCGTGCCGGAACACCGCTTACCACAGCCCCTGGTGCTACGTCGGATGTCACCACCGCCCCGGCAGCAATAATTGCACCGTCTCCGAGTGTGACGCCGGGCAAAATGATGGCGCCCATACCAACCCACACATCCTTCCCGATCACAATGGGTGCTGCCTCAACTGGCTGATGGCGCATGGGCTCACCCCGAATGGCATACCCATGATTCACCCCGCAAATCAGCACTCCACCCCCAATCATACTGTGATCGCCAATGGTAAGGCCGGCGCGAGGTTCGTAGATATGACAACCCGAGCCAAATGACACCTCTCTCCCGGTTTCCATCCATCCCTGATCAATGCGGATAGTCGCACCGGGATAGATCGTGTTCATCTCGCCTAGATTGAGCCTGCCCCGCCCGCCAACAAACACCACTGCAAGCGGTTCTATTATTGTGCTCTCGGGTATCAGAACAGACCCCAAGTTTTCCACCACGGCGGAAGGGTGTATCCCTTTACGGATCATGCTGAATTGCCGTGCGCTTCCAGCCCTGCCTTGCGCAGCACGCTGTCTGGAAAATTGCTGATCCCCGTGGAAGTGTAATCCGTAATCACCGCAAAATCGCTGCGTTCGGACAGGAAGCGCCTTAATGCCACACGCGGATTGGAACGCTTTGCATCGGGATATTTTTCGCTGGGCACCACTACCGGTGTATCCGCCAGATCCTCGAAAGTGGTATCTGCGACAATCAGGATTCCCCCCGGTGTCACCAGTTCTGAGTAGACCAACATCTCGGCATAGACATGGTCACCATCATGCCAATCGTCTAGAAAAACCATCACCGAGCCTGGATCAGCCGCAATCGTTGCGCTTATGGAGGCAAGTATTTCAGGCGCCTTGGCATCACCAATCAGGCGTTGGCGCACCAAAGGTGCAAAACGGTGTGGCTTGTCTAACAAAAGCTCCTTCGCCTCGGTCGTTTCATGCACATCCACCGTAATGATACCGCCACCAGACTCGGCGGTGCGCCCCATCATCGCCAGTAGCGATGCAAAAAAAATAGCCGAGCCGCCAAATTTGGTGCCCGTCTCGACTATCCACTTCGGATTGACATCGGACACGATGCGCTGCAATGCTACCAAGTCATCCGGCAATTGCCAGATCGGGACGCCGAGCCAAGTCTGCTCGTACCAGCGCAGATTGTCGGCCACACGCAGAAATGTGCGTTGCATATCCCTTACGACGAAGTTAAGATCAGGGCGCGTCTCAAGGGGAGTGCGCCAGTTTGTCGGTACCGAGTCAGTTTTTTTCATGCACGCTATTTTACGTAGTTGTGCAAATCTTGCTAATTTTTCTCATCGAACCACCGCTCGAACATCTCAAAGTAGGCATTCTCCAAGGACATGGCCAAACCACGCGCATCGCACAACGGGCTGGAAGCCATCCGGTTGCGCTGGACAAAGCGAAGCGCCTTGCGCTGTTCCACATCACGGGCAAGCGCAATAACCTTGCCCATGTATTCCGCCTCAGAGCGTGCTACCCATTCCGAGCGGCCGACGGCGTTCAGCATGGAGGCGGTCATAAGCGACGCCATACGGTCCCCCTCGCAGGCAATGACCGGCACCCCCATCCACAGTGCATCGCAAGTAGTGGTGCCGCCACCCACGCCGCCGACAGGGTCGAGCGCAATATCCAGCCGGTTGTAATAGGCCATATGCTCCATCCAACCAGGCGTGGCGCTGCTGCCTTGCAGTTCAATGCGATCGGATCCAATGCCATAGCCCGACATGGCATCCAAAATACGCTGGCGAGTAACATTATCGCTTAGCTCTTTGGTCTTCAGCAGCAGCTTGCCCTCCGGCAGAGCATGGAGCACCTTTGCCCAAAGGTTCAGGGTCGCTGGCGTCAGCTTGCTCAGATTATTAAAACTCCCCAACCATACGACACCGTCCTGACTTGGCTGCCAATCGGGAACGGGAACGCCAGCCTTGCCGTCATAGCTTACCCACACCCGCGGCAAGCGCCAGACCCGTTCGCTAAAATGGCTGTCTGTTTCTGGAGGGGTCAGGATTTCATCGCCGATCCAGTAGTCCATTTCCGTCAATCCCGTGCTGGCGAAATAACCCAGGTAATGGGCCTGCACTGGCGCGGCACGGCGGGCAAAAATCCCTAGACGGCTATGGCCGGTGTGGCCGGACAGATCGATCAGCACATCGATGCCGTCTGCCTCTATCCGTTCCCGGATTGCCGCATCGGGAATTCCCGCGATTGGAACCCAGTGTTCCACCAGCGCTCGCAAACGTTCTGTGACGGTATCGCTTTGCACATGGTTGGAATAGGCGAATAGCTCTATTCGCGCACGGTCATGGTGGGCGAAAAGCTGCTCTATAAAGTAGCTCACTGCGTGCTGGCGGTAATCTCCCGACACATAACCCACCCTCAGACGCATGCCAGCGAGCGGTATGCGGTTAAAAGTCCGGTTATGCGCAGCCTGACGGTCCTGTGCAGACACGCAGTCCAGTTCCCAATTGCGGGCTTGGGCAAGATATTCACGTGGATCAAGCAAGGCATGGTAGCCACAGGAAAACAACAAAGTGCTCCATGCGTCGACGAAATCCGGTTTGATCTCCAGTGCCCGCCGAAAGCTGGCCTCGGCCTCGCCTAGGCGTCCCTGAAGCCTTAATATTTCACCCAAATTGCAGTACGCTTCGGCTAAACCAGGCTGGATATCCAGCGCCCGCCGGCAGTTGACCTCTGCCTCGTTCAGGCAACCCATATACAAGAGAGCTCCTCCCAAACCACCGTATGCCTCGGCATAACCAGGTTTGATCTTTAATGCCCGCCGATAACTGACCTCGGCCTCGTCAAACCTGCATTGCGCCAGCAGGATTTGACCTAGATTGCTATGTACCTCGGCAATTTCCGGTTTGATCTCCAGTGCGCGCCGAAGGCTAGCCTCGGCCTCATCCATCCTGCCTATATCCTTGAAGGCGGCACCCAGATTGTTATGTGCCTCGGCATCATTGGGTGAAAACTCCGTCGCCTTCCGCAAAGCGTGCAAGCTGTCTTTGCCTTGCACCTGAAGAGTAGCTCCCAGTATTTTCCAGGCAAGCCCGGAATCCGGGTGCTGCTCAAGCAGCAAATGTGCCCTGCTTTCCAACTCCGCATAGTGTCCGGCGTTGTACAGGGCCATAAGTTGGTTAAACTCGTCTTGCACAGGCACAGCGCCCTTCACAGAGCTGTTCTGTGTAGTGTTATCGATACTTTGCTGCCGTGATTGAACTGGCAGGCCGGACTCGAGCCTGCCACAGCATTTTTTGTACTTTTCCCCGCTGCCGCATATGCATGGATCGTTTCTTCCTAGTATCACACTCACTATCCTCAATCATTCATTGCAAAGTATTTTACTTGAGTTTTAACAAAGCCAATCGGATCGAACACCTAAAATAACATTCATAGTATGTAGAAATAATTTGTGCTTGGCTCGCATCACGGTATCCTGTCAATATTCCAACATCAATTTTTAACGCTTTACGCCAAAGAATCAAAATCTGAACCATGGCAAATGAAAGTACCGCTTCGATTTCTGATAATGTCGTGTGGCATCGCGCTACGGTAACGCGCGCGCGGCGCGAGGCGATGAACAAACATCGCGGCGCCATTCTCTGGTTTACCGGGCTTTCAGGCGCAGGCAAGTCAACTCTGGCGCATGCCGTGGAAGAGCAACTGCATCGCATGGGATGCCGGACGTTCGTGCTGGACGGTGATAATGTACGCCATGGATTGTGCGGGGATCTGGGATTTTCGGCAGCAGACAGGGCTGAAAATATCCGCCGGGTCGGCGAAGTCGCCAAGCTTTTCATGGAGGCTGGCGTGATCGTGCTGACGGCCTTTATTTCACCGTTCCGCGAAGATCGCAACAAGGTGCGCGCCATGGTGCAGCCGGGCGAATTTATCGAGATTTATTGCCAATGCCCGATCGAAGTATGCGAGCAGCGCGATGTAAAGGGGCTGTACAAGAAAGCGCGCACGGGGGAGATCGGCCAGTTCACCGGTGTTTCTTCTGCCTACGAACCGCCGGATGCGCCCGAACTGACGGTAAAAACAGCGGAGATGGATTTGCAGGATTGCGTGCAGAAGGTGTTAAGCGTTCTTGAAGTGATGGATATCTAACGGTCATGGCAAATATACCGCCCCCGATGATGAAACCCGCCATGCCCTTTTCCCTCTCCCCACCCCTCTGAATGAAACAACTAGCCATTCGACTAGGCTGCAACAGACCGCAGCCAAGTCGCTGGTTATCCCGCAAGCGGGCGAGGGAGCAAACGAATCGCTGCGCGAATTTCACGTTAAAGCAAAACTCTCCAGCCGACGAGCACATAGCGTTCCAGCACGAACAATAGTACGAAGGTCAGCAACAGCAACGCAGTAAAACGCAGCGTCTGCCAAGCGAATTTGAGATAGCGGCGGTTGCGCGTAAAAATATACATGCCGGCGCTCAGCACCAGCAGTAGCGTAACCAGCACCAGAAACAAACGCAAAATTAACATGCAACCGCCCTCTTGATACTGCTCGTTGGGAAACTGCCTGCCATCCATCTTCTTTGGTGGCAATGGTTTTGCCGAATCGAATATTTCGTCCTGTCCATACTACCCTCGTCATTTCAAGCAGTCCAAGCACGACTTTAAAAACTGCAATTCAAGCCGCAAAGCATGCAGAGAAATCGGCTCTTTGATTACATCATTCTCAGTGCAATGCTACCAAGTTTGGCCGGATTTGGTAGAATGGCCGCCCATTTAATTTTTGAGTGATTGAGCGAAAAACCATGAGCGAATATTTGTTTACGTCCGAATCCGTGTCCGAAGGCCACCCCGATAAAGTGGCAGATCAAATTTCCGATGCCATCGTCGATGCCATTCTAGCGCAGGACAAGCATTCGCGCGTTGCCGCCGAAACGCTGTGCAACACCGGCCTCGTGGTACTGGCCGGCGAGATCACCACCGCCGCCGTGGTCGATTATATTCAGGTGGCACGCGACACCATCAAGCGCATCGGCTATGACAATACCGAATACGGCATCGACTACAAGGGTTGTGCGGTGCTGGTGGCCTATGACAAGCAGAGTCCGGATATCGCGCAGGGCGTGAACAAGGCTTATGACGACAACATGGATCAGGGTGCGGGCGATCAGGGGCTGATGTTCGGCTATGCCTGCGACGAAACCGATACCTTGATGCCGCTGCCGATCTACCTGGCACACCGCGCAATGGAACGCCAGGCGCAACTGCGCCGCGATGGCCGTTTACCCTGGTTGCGCCCGGACGCCAAATCGCAGGTTACCGTCCGCTATATGGATGGCAAACCGCACTCCATCGACACCGTGGTGATCTCGACACAGCACGCGCCGGAAATGACGCTGGCGCAAATCCGTGAAGCGGTCATCGAGGAAATCATCAAACCAATATTGCCGAAGGAACTGATCAAGGGCGACATCAAGTATCTAGTCAACCCGACCGGACGTTTTGTCGTCGGCGGCCCGCAGGGCGACTGTGGCCTGACCGGGCGCAAGATTATTGTCGACACCTACGGCGGCGCAGCGCCGCACGGCGGTGGTGCATTCTCCGGCAAGGACCCGTCCAAGGTAGACCGCTCGGCCGCTTACGCCGGCCGCTATGTAGCCAAAAATATTGTCGCTGCCGGCTTGGCCAGCAAATGCCTGATCCAGATTTCTTATGCGATCGGCGTAGCGCACCCGACCAGCGTCTGGGTCACCACTTACGGCACCGGAAAAGTAACCGATGAAAAGATTGCGGAGTTGGTCAAAAAGCATTTTGACCTGCGCCCGAAAGGTATCGTGCAAATGCTCGACCTGCTGCGCCCGATCTACCAGAAAACGGCAGCCTATGGCCATTTTGGCCGTGAAGAACCCGAATTCAAATGGGAGAGCACAGATAAGGCTGCGGCACTGCGTGCAGATGCCGGGCTGTAGCAGAACAGACAACCCGCACGCTGCTGTTGAAATAACAAAAACCGTCCATGCTGCAAAGCATGGACGGTTTTTTTGCAATCAGCCAGCAAAAGCGTTTTGCCACAGAGGTCACAGAGGAAAAACAACCGGCTGAAGAGAATAGTGATTCACCTTTTGGGTGAGTCACGAAAGCGTGTTAAATCGCCGGTCTCTCGGTGAACTCTGTGGCTTGAGTTGTGGTTTTAAAAGGCCAATGAAAACGCCCCGCAGCAAGCCGCAGGGCGCATAAGACAGTTACAACAAAAGCCGGCTCTGACTAGGCTGCTTGTGCTTTCTCAAGCAGTTTGGCCACACGCCAGCTCTTGGTTTTGGCAATCGGGCGGCATTCTTCAATCATTACCACGTCACCTGCATGAAACTCATTGGCTTCATCATGGGCGTGATATTTCTTGGAAACGCGAATGATCTTGCCCAGCAACGGATGTTTCACTTTGCGTTCGACCAGAACCGTGACGGTCTTGTCCATCTTGTCGCTTGTTATAGTACCGGTCAGGGTACGTTTCAGTTTTGGCTCGCTCATCAGCTGGCACCCTTCTCTTTCAATATGGTTTTCACGCGGGCGATATCGCGGCGCACTTTGCGCAACTCACTGGTATTGGCCATTTGCTGTGTGGCAATCTGCATGCGCAGGCCAAATTGCGCCTTGGTCAGCGATAGCATTTCCTGTTGCAAATCCGCCGCGGACTTGGTTTTCAATTCACTGGCTTTCATATTACGCACCTACCTGTCTGACCACAAAAGTGGTCGCAATTGGTAATTTAGCGGATGCCAATTGAAACGCTTCGCGTGCCAATACCTCATTCACGCCATCCATTTCGTACAGCATTTTGCCTGGTTGAATTTCAGCGACGTAGAACTCGGGATTGCCCTTGCCATTGCCCATGCGAACTTCGGCAGGTTTTTTGGAAATCGGCTTATCCGGAAAAATACGGATCCAGATACGTCCTCCGCGCTTGATATGACGCGTCATCGCGCGACGCGCCGCTTCGATCTGACGTGCCGTCAAACGACCGCGCCCAACCGCCTTCAAACCAAACTCGCCGAAACTCACCTTATTGCCACGGGTGGCAATGCCGGTATTGCGGCCCTTCTGTTCCTTGCGGTATTTTCTTCTAGCTGGCTGTAGCATGTTTCACTCCCGACTTCCTTGCTTTCTTTTCCGGTTCAGCGGCGACTGGCACGGCAACTTCCTGCCCACCAATTTCACCCTTGAATACCCAAACCTTCACCCCGATGATGCCATAAGTGGTCTTGGCTTCGGAAGTGCCATAGTCAATATCGGCGCGCAGTGTATGCAACGGCACGCGGCCTTCGCGATACCACTCGGTACGTGCAATTTCGATACCGTTCAAGCGGCCCGCACTCATGATCTTGATGCCTTGAGCGCCCAAGCGCATCGCGTTTTGCATCGCGCGCTTCATGGCGCGGCGGAACATGATGCGTTTTTCCAGTTGCGCGGTGATGCTGTCGGCAATCAGTTGCGCATCGACTTCCGGCTTGCGCACTTCTTCGATGGCCAGGTCAACGGACTGCAGGCCCATGCGCTTGCGCAATTCGGCGCGCAACGCCTCGATGTCCTCGCCTTTTTTGCCGATCACCATGCCGGGGCGCGCGGTGTAAATAGTCACTTTGGCATTTTTGGCCGGACGCTCGATGATGACCTTGGATACTCCGGCAGAAGCCAGCTTCTTTTTCAGGAAAGCACGGACTTCAATATCCTTGAGCAGCAAATCGGAGAAATTCTTGCTGTTTGCATACCACTTTGAATCCCAGTTCTTGCGAACGCACAACCGGAAACCGGTTGGGTGAATTTTCTGTCCCATAATTTATCCTCAGTTCCCGACGACGACTGTAATGTGGCAAGTTTGCTTTTCGATGCCGGCGCCGCGGCCCTTGGCGCGTGCCATGAAACGCTTCAGCGATTTCGCCTTGTCGATGTAAATGGTTGTCACCTTCAGTTCGTCGATGTCGGCACCATCGTTATGCTCGGCATTTGCAATCGCCGAATCCAGTGCCTTCTTGATGATCCCCGCACCTTTTTTAGGGCTGAAGGCAAGAATGTTGAGCGCTTGCGCTACCGGCAGACCGCGAATCTGATCGGCAACCAAGCGGCCTTTTTGCGCGGAAAGATGAATGTTTTTTGCAACAGCCATAGTCGTTGTCATCATGCCCCCTTATTTTTTGACCACTGCTTTTTTATCGGCAGCGTGTCCCTTGAAGGTGCGCGTCAGGGAGAATTCACCCAATTTGTGGCCCACCATGTTTTCGGAGACGTACACCGGAATATGCTGCTTGCCGTTATGTACCGCGATGGTCAGGCCGACGAACTCGGGCAGCACCGTGGAACGGCGCGACCAGGTTTTCACCGGGCGTTTATCGTTGGTCGCACGCACCGTCTCAATCTTCTTGAGCAAGTGAGCGTCGACAAATGGACCTTTTTTAATTGAACGTGCCATATCTATCTACCCCTTAAACCTGAAAGCGACGGCGTACAATCATGCCGCTGGTACGCTTGTTGCGGCGTGTGCGGAAACCCTTGGCCGGCACGCCCCATGGACTGACCGGATGACGGCCTGCGGCAGTCTTGCCTTCGCCACCGCCATGCGGGTGATCGACCGGGTTCATAACCACACCGCGCACGGTCGGGCGCACACCGCGCCAACGCATTGCACCGGCTTTGCCAATGGAACGCAGGCTGTGTTCGGAATTGCCCACTTCGCCCAACGTCGCCTTGCAATCGATATGCACCTTGCGAATTTCACCGGAACGCAAACGCAATTGCGCGTAACTGCCTTCGCGCGCCAGCAGTTGCACGGAAGTACCCGCAGAACGCGCCAGTTGCGCGCCTTTGCCCGGCAGCATTTCGATGCAGTGAATGGTCGAGCCGACCGGAACGTTGCGCAACGGCAATGTATTGCCCGGCTTGATCGGCGCTTCCGAGCCGCTCACCAGAGTTGCCCCGGCAGCAACGCCCTTGGGCGCAATGATGTAGCGGCGCTCGCCATCGGCGTAGCACAATAGAGCCAGGTTAGCGCTGCGATTCGGGTCATATTCCAGGCGCTCGACAGTCGCCGGAATGCCATCCTTGTCGCGCTTGAAGTCGACCAGACGATAATGCTGCTTATGACCGCCGCCCATATGGCGCGTGGTGATGTGCCCGTTATTGTTGCGGCCCGCGGTTCTGGTCTGCTTCTCCAGCAACGCTGCAACCGGTTTGCCCTTATGCAGGTCTGGATTGACAACGCGCACTACCGCACGCTGCCCCGGAGTTGTTGGTTTTAGTTTAATCAATGCCATGATGGTTATCCTTGCTCGCTTGCGGCAAAATTGATTTCCTGGCCGGCTGCCAGACACACATAAGCTTTCTTCCAGTTGTTGCGTCGCCCGGAGTAACGGCCGCCTTTTACCTTGCCCTTGACGTTGGCCACTTGCACGGTATTAACGCTCACCTTGAACATCATTTCAACGGCAGCCTTGATTTCGGGCTTGGTCGCATCCGTCGCCACACGAAAAATCACCTGTTCATGCTTGTCGGCGACATAAGTTGCCTTTTCGGAGATTTGCGGAGCGAGCAATACTTTCATCAACCGTTCCTGGCTGAATTGTTGGGTACTCATGCGAACATCTCCTCAATTTTTGCCACCGCATTGCGCGTGACGACCACACTCGGGAAACGTACCAAGCTGACCGGGTCAGCCTGATTGGCTTCCAGCACCAGCACATTGGGCAGGTTACGCGAGGACAAATACAAGTTCTCGTCCACATTATCGGTGATGATCAACAGGCGGCCATTCAGCCCCATACCCTTGATCTTTTGCGCCAGCAGCTTGGTTTTCGGGGAATCAACCGTCAGGCTGTCCACTACCACCAGACGGTTCTCGCTGACCAGCTTCGAAAAAATCGCAGCCAATCCCGCACGGTACATCTTGCGATTGATTTTCTGGGTGTAATTTTCTTCGCCGGTGTTCGGGAAAATCTTGCCGCCGCCGCGCCACAACGGGCTGGATGCCATACCGGCACGCGCACGGCCGGTACCCTTTTGCGCAAACGGCTTGCGGGTACTCTTGGCGATTTCGCTACGACCCTTTTGCTTGCTGTTGCCGGCGCGCGCATTCGCCTGATAGGCGGTGACCAGCTGATGCACCAGGTCTTCGTTGTATTCACGGCCGAACAATTCGTCAGACGCGCTCAAATTTGCGGTCGCCTGACCCTTATCATTAATAACTTTGAGTTCCATTACGCACCTGCCTTCACTGCGGGACGCACGACAATGCTGCTGTTTATGCAACCCGGAACAGCGCCTTTTACCAGCAGCAATTGACGTGCAACGTCAACGCGCACGACCTGTAAATTTTGCACGGTTCTTTGCACGTCGCCCAGATGGCCGGTCATGCGCTTACCGGGGAACACGCGACCCGGATCCTGCGCCATACCGATAGAGCCGGGTACGTTATGCGACTTGGAGTTACCGTGCGATGCACGGCCGGATTTGAAATGGTGACGTTTGATGGTGCCGGCATAACCCTTACCTTTGGATACGCCCGTCACATCTACGAGTTGCCCCACCTGAAAAATCTCCACACTGACCACAGAACCTGCTTGCAGGCCGGCCAGTTGTTCAGGCGAAACGGTGAATTCTTTCAGTGCACTCCCCGCTTCCACACCCGCCTTGGCGTAATGTCCGGCGGCAGCTTTGCTGACGCGACCGGGACGACGCACTCCGTGTGCCAATTGCACAGCGGTGTAGCCATCGGTGTCTGCGGATTTAACCTGAGTGACACGATTATTGGACACTTCCAGCACAGTCACCGGCAACGAAGAACCATCGTCGGTAAATACGCGGGTCATGCCAATCTTGCGACCGACAAGTCCTAAGCTCATTTTAATTTCCTCTTGTTAAGGGGTTGACTACAATTGGTCAACCGATTTTTTTCTACTGATACTTCAATTACGAAACCGGGGCACAGCAATTACTGCAACTTGATTTCCACATCCACACCTGCTGGCAGATCCAGCTTCATCAGCGCATCTACCGTCTTGTCGGTAGGATCGACGATGTCCATCAAACGCAGATGGGTACGAATTTCAAACTGGTCACGCGAAGTCTTGTTGACATGCGGTGAACGCAACACGTCGAAACGCTCGATCTTGGTTGGCAATGGTACCGGGCCGTTTACCACCGCGCCGGTACGCTTGGCAGTCTCAACAATCTGCGCAGCCGACTGGTCGATCAAACGATAGTCAAACGCCTTGAGGCGAATGCGAATTTTCTGACTTTGCATAATTTTCTCTTGCTTTCATGCGGCAATGCCGCTAATTAAAGAACGAATCGCGCGACCCGAACCAACAACCCGGACCACGCGAAGGCGCGCATTGTAGCCTTACTCAATAATCTTTGCAACCACACCCGCACCGACGGTGCGGCCGCCTTCGCGGATCGCGAAACGCAAGCCCTCTTCCATCGCGATCGGGTTGATCAGGTTCACGGTGATGCTGACATTGTCGCCAGGCATGACCATTTCGGTGCCCGCCGGCAACTCGACCGCACCGGTCACGTCGGTGGTGCGGAAGTAGAACTGCGGACGGTAGCCCTGGAAGAACGGGGTATGGCGCCCGCCTTCGTCCTTGCCCAACACATAGATTTCAGCGGTGAATTTGGTGTGCGGTGTGATCGAGCCGGGTTTAGCCAGCACTTGGCCGCGCTCGACTTCTTCGCGCTTGGTGCCGCGCAGCAGTACGCCGACGTTGTCGCCCGCCTGGCCCTGGTCGAGCAGTTTGCGGAACATTTCCACGCCGGTGCAGGTGGTCTTCAGGGTTGGCTTGATGCCGACGATTTCGAGTTCTTCGCCGACCTTGACGACGCCGCGTTCGATACGTCCGGTCACCACGGTGCCGCGGCCGGAGATCGAGAATACGTCTTCGACCGGCATCAGGAAGGCGCCATCCAGCGCGCGCTTGGGCTGCGGGATATAAGTGTCGAGCGCTTCGGCCAGACGGAAGATGGCCGGCTCGCCGAGGTCGCTCTGGTCGCCTTGCAGGGCTTTCAGTGCGGAGCCTTTGATGATTGGGATATCGTCGCCGGGGAAGTCGTATTTGGAGAGCAGTTCGCGCAATTCCATTTCGACCAGTTCGAGCAGCTCTTCGTCGTCGACCATGTCGCACTTGTTCATGAATACGACGATGTAAGGTACGCCTACCTGGCGCGCCAGCAAAATATGTTCGCGTGTTTGCGGCATCGGGCCGTCGGCTGCGGAGCAGACCAGGATCGCGCCGTCCATTTGCGCGGCGCCGGTGATCATGTTCTTGATGTAGTCGGCGTGGCCCGGGCAGTCTACGTGGGCGTAGTGGCGGTTGGCCGTTTCGTATTCGACGTGGGCGGTGTTGATCGTGATGCCGCGCGCTTTTTCTTCCGGCGCCGCGTCGATCTGGTCGTACGCCTTGGCTTCGCCGCCGAATTTCTTCGACAGGACGGTGGTGATCGCCGCCGTCAGGGTGGTCTTGCCGTGATCCACGTGGCCGATCGTCCCTACGTTGACGTGCGGCTTGGTTCGTTCAAATTTGCTCTTTGCCATGATTATCGCCCCTTAAATCAAAATTATTTTTTATTCATGATTGCTTCAGCAACATTCTTCGGTGCCTCGGAATAATGCTTGAATTCCATCGTATAAGTCGCGCGCCCCTGTGTTGCGGAACGCAGCGCGGTGGAATAACCAAACATCTCGGACAATGGCACTTCAGCCTTGATGATTTTGCCACCACCCATCATGTCATCCATACCCTGCACCATGCCGCGTCGTGAGGAAAGATCGCCCATCACCGTACCTGCATAGTCTTCAGGTGTTTCAACTTCAACCGACATCATCGGTTCCAGCAGCACCGGACTCGCCTTACGCATACCGTCCTTGAACGCCATCGAAGCCGCCATCTTGAAGGCGTTTTCGTTGGAGTCCACATCATGGTAGGAACCATCGAACAATGTCACCTTGACATCCACCACCGGAAAACCCGCCAACACGCCATTCGGCAGCGTCTCGCGCAGACCCTTCTCGACTGCCGGGATGTATTCACGAGGAACGGTACCGCCCTTGATCGCGTCGACAAATTCAAAACCCTTGCCTGCTTCGTTCGGCTCCATCTTGATCCACACGTGGCCGTACTGGCCGCGACCACCAGACTGCTTGACGAACTTGCCTTCGACCTCGGCCGGTTTCCTGATTGCTTCGCGGTAAGCCACCTGCGGCGCGCCAACGTTGGCTTCCACACCAAACTCGCGTTTCATGCGGTCGACCAGAATTTCCAGATGCAACTCGCCCATGCCGGACATGATAGTCTGCCCGGACTCTTCGTCGGTGCGCACACGGAACGAAGGATCTTCTGCCGCCAAACGACCCAGCGCAATACCCATCTTTTCCTGATCAACCTTGGTCTTCGGCTCGACAGCAACGTGGATCACCGGCTCTGGGAACACCATACGCTCCAGAATGATCGGCTTGCTCACATCGCACAGTGATTCGCCGGTAGTTACATCTTTCAAACCGATACAGGCGGCGATATCGCCCGCCAAAATCTCATCAACCTCTACGCGATTGTTCGCATGCATCTGCACGATACGCCCGATACGTTCTTTCTTACCCCTGACCGGGTTATAGACCGTATCACCTTTTTTCAGCACACCGGAATACACACGCACGAAAGTCAACTGTCCAACGAACGGGTCAGTCATCAGCTTGAACGCCAGCGCAGAGAAGCTCTCACCGTCATCGGCCTTGCGGGTTGTCGGCTCGCCCGACTCCGTCTCGCCCTTCACATCCGGGATATCCACCGGCGACGGCAAGAACATAATCACCGCATCCAGCATACGCTGCACGCCCTTGTTCTTAAACGCGGAGCCGCACAACATCGGCTGAATTTCACAGGCGATGGTGCGAGTGCGGATACCAAGAATGATTTGCTCTTCGGTCAGCTCGCCATTTTCGAGATACTGATTCATCAGCTCCTCGGACGCTTCGGCGGCCGTCTCGACCATCTTTGCGCGCCACTCATTGGCGCTCGCCACCAACTCAGCCGGAATTTCCTGGTACTCGAACTTCATACCCTGAGAAGCCTCATCCCAGATGATGGCTCTCATCTTGATCAGATCCACAACGCCAGTGAACCCTTCTTCCGAACCGATAGGGATCACAAGAGGGATCGGGCGAGCCCTCAGGCGTGTCTCCATCTGATCGACAACCTTGAAGAAATTGGCCCCGGTACGATCCATCTTATTGACGAACGCCAAACGCGGCACTTTGTACTTGTTGGCTTGGCGCCATACAGTCTCGGACTGCGGCTGCACACCACCCACGGCGCAATACACCATACAAGCCCCGTCCAGCACGCGCATGGAGCGCTCCACCTCAATGGTGAAGTCAACGTGCCCCGGTGTGTCGATAATATTAAAGCGATGTTCCGGAAAAGACATGTCCATGCCCTTCCAGAAACAGGTGGTCGCAGCCGAAGTAATGGTAATGCCGCGCTCCTGCTCCTGCTCCATCCAGTCCATGGTGGCCGCGCCATCATGCACTTCGCCGATCTTGTGATTCACCCCGGTATAAAACAGGATGCGCTCGGTCGTCGTTGTCTTGCCTGCGTCAATGTGCGCGCTGATGCCGATGTTGCGATAACGGTTGATTGGAGTTTTGCGTGCCACGATGGATACCTAACTATTATTCTGGTTGAAATTGCGGCAATCCGACTAGAAGCGGAAATGTGAGAATGCCTTGTTCGCTTCTGCCATGCGGTGCACCTCTTCGCGCTTCTTCACCGCACCGCCGCGACCCTCGGACGCATCGATCAACTCACCAGCTAGGCGCATGCCCATGGACTTCTCACCGCGCTTGCGTGCGGCTTCGCGCAGCCAGCGCATCGCCAACGCCATACGGCGCGAAGGGCGCACTTCAACCGGCACCTGATAGTTCGCACCGCCGACACGGCGGCTTTTCACTTCAACCTGCGGCTTGGCATTGGTCAATGCGAGATTGAATACCTCGATCGCGTCCTTGCTGGTTTTCTTGACGATTTGCTCCAGCGCGCCGTAAAGGATGCGCTCGGCGACCGATTTTTTACCGGCAGTCATCAGTACATTTACAAACTTGGACAAATCCTGATTGCCGAATTTAGGGTCGGGCAGAATCTCGCGTTTGGGGACTTCTCTACGTCTTGGCATAGCTACCTCAGTTTATTTTTGGCTCAAATAATTACGAATACTCAATTACGCTTTTTGCAAGTTAGGCCTTTTTGGCGCGCTTCGAACCGTACTTGGAACGGCCCTGCTTACGATCTTTCACGCCGGCCGTATCCAGACTACCGCGCACCATGTGGTAACGCACACCCGGCAAATCCTTCACACGACCACCACGCAACAACACTACCGAGTGCTCCTGCAAATTGTGGCCTTCACCGCCGATGTAGCTGATCACCTCGAAACCGTTGGTCAGGCGAACCTTGGCCACCTTGCGCAGCGCAGAGTTTGGCTTCTTCGGAGTCGTGGTGTACACGCGCGTACATACTCCGCGTTTTTGCGGAGAGCCCGCCAAAGCAGGCACCTTGCTCTTTTCTACGATTGCGGCGCGCGGCTTGCGGATCAACTGATTAATGGTTGGCATTATCTACACATCCTAAAAAAATAATTTCTGAAAATCCTGTTAAAAATTCCCGTTAAAAATCAAGGAATAAAAAAATATACCGCCGCAGCATGACAAGATTCATCCGCTGCGACGGAAAAAAGGTTGCGAATTCTATTGAGAAACAACCGGGGTGTCAAGCAATTCGCCTGACACAACCATATTATCCTCTTGCAATTCGCGCCCTTCCGCCACATCGATGCCCAAACGCTGTTTGCGCCGCGTGGTGTGGTAAGCCAAGCCGGTGCCGGCTGGAATCAAACGGCCCACGATGACGTTTTCCTTCAGGCCACGCAGATCGTCCCTCTTGCCCATGATGGCGGCTTCGGTCAACACGCGTGTGGTTTCCTGGAAGGAAGCCGCCGAAATGAACGAGTCGGTGGACAACGAAGCCTTGGTAATACCGAGCAGCATGTAGTCGAAAGTTGCCGGCCTCTTATCCTCGGCAACCATGCGCTCGTTTTCTTCCAGCAAGTCGGCCCGCTCCACTTGTTCGCCGGTGATGAAGCGGGTATCGCCCACATCGGTGATTTGCACGCGGCGCAGCATCTGGCGCACGATCACCTCGATATGCTTGTCGCTGATCTTCACGCCTTGCAGGCGGTACACATCCTGCACTTCGTCGGTAATATAGCGCGCCAGCTCATCTATGCCCAACAGGCGCAGGATGTCATGCGGGTCGGCCGGGCCATCCACGATCATTTCGCCGCGGTTCACCACCTGCCCGTCATGCGCCAGCACGTGTTTCTCCTTGGAGATCAGGAATTCGTTGGCGATGCCGTCGACATCGGTAATCACCAGACGCTGCTTGCCCTTGGTGTCCTTGCCGAACGAAACCGTGCCGGTGCATTCGGCCAACATGCCCGCATCCTTGGGCACGCGCGCTTCGAACAGCTCGGCCACACGCGGCAAACCGCCGGTGATGTCGCGCGTTTTGCTGCTTTCCTGAGGAATACGCGCCAACACGTCACCCACGCCGACACGCTGACCATCTTCAACGGTGATGATGGAACCGGTCTGCAAGGTCACGCTGACCGATGTCTCGGTGCCCGCCAATTTAACTTCATGGCCCGCATCGTCAATCAGGCGCACCATCGGACGCAACGCAGTCTTGCTTTGCGTGCCTGCACGCTGCTTGGGGTCGATCACTACCAGCGTGGACAGGCCCGTCACATCGTCGATCTGCTTGGCAACCGTCACACCTTCTTCGACATTCTGGAAGCTCACCTTGCCGGAATACTCGGTGACGATCGGACGGGTATGCGGATCCCAGGTCGCCAATACCACACCGGCGCGTACCGGGTCGCCCTGCTTGACGGTCAAGGCCGCACCGTAAGGTACCTTGTGGCGTTCACGTTCACGGCCATGGTCGTCGGCAATGATCACCTCGGCGCTGCGCGCCACGACGATCAATTCGCCGCGCACGGTAGTCACCACGCGCATATTCGGGCTGTACTTCAGCACGCCGTTGGATTTGCTTTCCACCTGGCTCGCCACTACGGTACGCGAAGCCGCGCCACCGATGTGGAAGGTACGCATGGTCAACTGGGTTCCAGGCTCGCCGATGGATTGCGCGGCAATCACACCCACCGCTTCGCCCACATTGATCATGCCGCCGCGACCCAGGTCGCGGCCGTAACACTTGGCGCACAAACCGAAGCGTGTTTCACAATTCAGCGGGGTACGCACGCGCACTTCGTCGATACCCAGCACTTCGATGCGCTCCACCGCAGCTTCGTCGAGCAACACGCCCGCTTCATAAATCGTTTCGGCGGTATCGGGGTTGACCACGTCGGCACTGACCACGCGGCCGAGAATACGCTCGCGCAACGCCTCGATGACTTCACCGCCTTCAACGATGGCTTTCATCGCGGTGCCGTTGTCGGTTCCGCAATCGTCCTCGATCACCACCAAGTCTTGCGTGACGTCCACCAGACGGCGCGTCAGGTAGCCCGAGTTGGCGGTCTTCAATGCGGTATCCGCCAAGCCTTTGCGCGCGCCGTGCGTGGAGATGAAGTACTGCAGCATGTTCAGACCTTCGCGGAAGTTCGCGGTGATCGGTGTCTCGATGATCGAGCCGTCCGGCTTGGCCATCAGGCCGCGCATCCCGGCGAGCTGACGAATCTGCGCGGCAGAACCGCGCGCGCCGGAGTCGGCCATCATGTAGATGGAGTTGAACGACTCCTGCATCACCGGTTTGCCCTTCTCCATGCGCGGCTGACCGGTAACACGATCAAGCACCTGCTCGCTGCCCAGTTGCTCCATCATGGCCTTGGCCACGATGTCACCGGTGCGACCCCAGATATCCACCACCTTGTTGTAGCGCTCACCATCGGTCACCAAGCCGGAGGTGTACTGGGTGTGAATTTCGTGCACCTCTTTTTCGGCGGCGCCGATCAACTCGTTCTTTTGCGGCGGCATCAGCATGTCATCGACACAAATCGAAATACCGGCACGGGTCGCATAGGTAAAGCCGGTGTACATCAGCTTGTCCGCCATGATCACCGTGTCGCGCAGACCGCATTGGCGGAAGCTGGCGTTGATCAAACGCGAAATTTCCTTCTTCTTGAGCGTCTTGTTGATCAAGGCGAATGACAGGCCGGCCGGCAATACCTCGGACAGCAACGCGCGACCCACGGTCGTTTCATAACGCACCAGTTTTTCTACCGGCTGACCCGCTTCGTCCTTGTGGATTTCCTTGAGACGCACCACTACCTTGGCTTGCAACGCGACTTCACGGGTTTCATAAGCGCGCGATACTTCGGCGATGTTGGCGAACATCGAACCTTCGCCTAACGCGCCGATTTTTTCGCGGGTCATATAGTACAACCCCAGCACGATATCCTGCGACGGGACGATGATCGGCTCACCGTTCGCCGGCGACAGCACGTTGTTGGAGGCCAGCATCAGGGTGCGGCATTCCATCTGCGCTTCCAGCGACAACGGTACGTGTACCGCCATCTGGTCGCCGTCGAAGTCGGCGTTGAATGCCGAGCACACCAGCGGATGCAACTGGATCGCCTTGCCTTCGATCAGCATCGGCTCAAACGCCTGGATACCCAAGCGGTGCAAGGTAGGCGCACGGTTCAACAGCACCGGATGTTCGCGGATCACTTCTTCGAGGATGTCCCACACGACAGGCTCTTCGGCCTCGACCATGCGTTTGCTGGCCTTGATGGTGGTCGCCAGGCCCATTGCTTCGAGCCTGCTGAAAATAAACGGCTTGAACAATTCCAGCGCCATCTTCTTCGGCAGACCGCATTGGTGCAGTTTGAGTTGCGGGCCCACCACGATCACGGAGCGGCCGGAGTAATCGACGCGCTTGCCCAGCAGATTCTGGCGGAAACGGCCGCTCTTGCCCTTGATCATGTCGGCCAGCGATTTCAGCTGGCGCTTGTTCGCGCCGGTCATCGCCTTGCCGCGACGACCATTGTCCAGCAGCGAGTCCACCGCTTCCTGCAGCATGCGCTTCTCGTTGCGCACGATGATGTCCGGCGCCTTCAATTCGAGCAGACGGCGCAGACGGTTGTTGCGGTTGATCACGCGGCGGTACAAATCGTTCAGGTCGGAAGTCGCGAAACGTCCGCCATCCAGCGGCACCAGCGGGCGCAATTCCGGCGGCAGCACCGGCAACACCTCCAGCACCATCCATTGCGGCTTGATACCGGATGCATTGAACGCCTCCAGCACTTTCAGGCGCTTGGCGTATTTCTTTATTTTGGTTTCCGAACCGGTCGCAGCCAAATCGGCGCGTATGGTTTCGATTTCGCTGGTCACATCCAGGCCGCTCAGCAACGCGCGCACGCCTTCCGCACCCATCATCGCGACAAATTCATCGCCATATTCTTCGGTCTTCGCGAGGTAGTCGTCTTCCGACAGCAACTGGCCGCGGTTCAACGGGGTCATGCCGGGTTCGGTCACCACATAGGCCTCGAAATACAGCACGCGCTCGATGTCGCGCAGAGTCATGTCCAGCACCATACCGAGGCGCGAAGGCAGCGACTTGAGGAACCAGATATGCGCCACCGGGCTGGCCAATTCGATATGCCCCATACGCTCGCGGCGCACCTTGGACAACGTCACTTCCACGCCGCATTTTTCGCAGATCACACCGCGATGCTTCAGACGCTTGTACTTGCCGCACAGGCACTCATAATCCTTTACCGGCCCGAAAATCTTGGCGCAGAACAGCCCGTCGCGCTCCGGCTTGAAGGTGCGGTAGTTGATGGTTTCCGGCTTTTTGACTTCGCCGTATGACCATGAACGGATTTTTTCCGGCGATGCGAGGCCGATCTTGATCGCATCGAATTCTTCTTTTTGTGTGACCTGCTTGAACAAATCCAGCAATGTTTTCATGTGTGACTCCTAAAATCTGGTGAGTGGAGAGTGGAAAGTGGTGAGTGGGAAGTGGCGAGTGGGCTTTTCCACTCCCTACTCCCCACTCCCTACTCCCTAATGTCTAACCAAATCCATATCAATCGCCAGGGAGCGAATTTCCTTGATGACCACGTTGAACGATTCCGGCATTCCGGCATCGATCTTGTGGTCGCCCTTGACGATATTTTCATAAACCTTGGTGCGCCCCGCCACGTCGTCCGACTTGACGGTCAGCATTTCCTGCAAGGTGTAAGCCGCACCGTACGCTTCCAGTGCCCACACTTCCATTTCGCCGAAACGCTGGCCGCCGAACTGCGCCTTGCCGCCCAGCGGCTGTTGCGTCACCAGACTGTACGGGCCGGTGGAACGCGCGTGCATCTTGTCGTCCACCAAGTGGTGCAGCTTCAGAATATGCTTGTAGCCGACCGTCACCGGGCGGTCGAACGCCTCGCCGGTGCGGCCGTCGTACAGCGTGGTTTGCCCGGACAGCGGCAAATCGGCCAGTTCCAGCATGTACTTGATTTCTTCTTCGCTGGCACCGTCAAACACCGGTGTCGCAAAGGGCACGCCTTTTGTCAGATTGCGGCACAGCTCGATGATCTCATCGTCGCTGAACGCCTCCATATCCACGGTCTGGCCGTTGTGGTGGTTGTATATCCTGTTGAGGAATTTGCGCACATCCGCAATCTTGGCGTTGGTTTGCAACATATCATCGATCTTCTTGCCCAACCCTTTGGCCGCCCAGCCCAAGTGCGTTTCGAGAATCTGGCCGATGTTCATCCGCGACGGCACGCCGAGCGGATTCAGCACCACGTCCACCGGCGTGCCGTCGGCCATATGCGGCATGTCTTCCACCGGCACGATGCGCGATACCACACCCTTGTTGCCGTGGCGTCCGGCCATCTTGTCACCGGGCTGCAGACGGCGCTTCACCGCGACATACACCTTGACCATTTTCTGCACGCCGGCTTGCAACTCGTCGCCCTGCGTCAGCTTCTTCTTCTTCAGTTCGAACGCGGCATCGAACTCGATGCGGTTTTGCGCCAGACCTTCCTTGACCTGCTCCATCTGCGCAGCCACTTCATCGTCGGCCACGCGGATATCGAACCATTGGTGATGCTCGATGCTGTGCAGATAATCCTTGCTCAGCTTGGTACCCTTGGCCAACTTCTTCGGCCCGCCGTTGGCTACCTTGTTTTGCAGCAGCTTCTCCAGACGCGCGAACACGTCGGCTTCCACGATGCGCATCTGATCCGCCAAATCTTTTTTGTAGCGGTTCAGTTCGTCATCGATGATCTGCTGCGCGCGTTTGTCGCGTTGCAGGCCTTCGCGGGTGAACACTTGCACGTCGATCACCGTTCCCGAGCTGCCGGTCGGTACGCGCAAGCTGGTATCTTTCACATCCGATGCCTTTTCGCCGAAGATCGCACGCAGCAATTTTTCTTCCGGGGTCAGTTGCGTTTCGCCCTTGGGCGTCACTTTGCCAACCAGCACGTCACCCACCGCGACTTCCGCGCCGATATGCACGATGCCGCATTCGTCCAGACGCGCCAGTTGCACTTCAGCCAGATTCGGGATATCGCGGGTAATTTCTTCCGGGCCGAGCTTGGTGTCGCGCGCTGCGACAGTCAGCTCTTCGATATGAATGGAAGTGAAACGATCCTGAGCCAAGACGCGCTCGGAAATCAAGATCGAATCCTCATAGTTGTAGCCATTCCACGGCATGAACGCGACCAGCATATTCTGGCCGAGAGCCAGTTCACCCAGGTCGGTGGAAGCACCATCGGCTACCACATCGCCACGCGCAATCACGTCACCCACTTTGACCAGCGGGCGCTGGTTGATGTTGGTGTTCTGGTTGGAGCGGGTGTACTTGGTCAGATTGTAAATATCCACGCCGACTTCACCGGCAGTAGTTTCATTGTCGTTGACACGCACCACAATACGGCTGGCATCGATGTAATCGATGCGCCCGCCGCGCCAAGCCTGCACGGTCGTGCCGGAGTCGACTGCCACGGTACGTTCGTTGCCGGTTCCCACCAGCGGCTTTTCCGCACGCAGACAGGGCACCGCCTGGCGTTGCATGTTGGCGCCCATCAAGGCGCGGTTTGCATCGTCATGCTCCAGGAACGGGATCAGCGAAGCGGCGACCGACACCACCTGCGACGGCGACACGTCCATATACTCCAGCTTGTCCGGCTCGGCCAGCACGAATTCGTTGCGGTGGCGCGCCGACACGATGTCATTGGTGAAATGGCCCTTCTTGTCCAGCTCGGCATTCGCCTGGGCAATGGTGAACTTGCCTTCTTCGATTGCCGACAGGTAATCGACGTCATCGGATACTTTACCCTTGGTTATTTTGCGGTAGGGCGTTTCGATGAAACCATATTCGTTGGTGCGCGCATACAACGCCAACGAGTTGATCAGGCCGATGTTCGGGCCTTCCGGCGTTTCGATCGGGCACACGCGGCCATAGTGGGTCGGATGCACGTCGCGCACCTCGAAGCCGGCGCGTTCGCGCGTCAAACCGCCCGGTCCCAGCGCGGAGATGCGACGCTTGTGGGTAATCTCGGACAACGGGTTGGTTTGATCCATGAACTGCGACAGCTGGCTGGAGCCGAAGAATTCCTTGACTGCAGCCGAGATCGGCTTGGCATTGATCAGATCATGCGGCATCAGGTTATCGGTTTCGGCTTGGCCGAGGCGTTCCTTGACGGCGCGCTCCACGCGCGCCAGACCGGCACGGAAGGTGTTTTCCGCCAGCTCGCCGACAGCACGGACGCGACGGTTACCGAGGTGATCGATGTCGTCGATTTCGCCGCGGCCATTGCGCAGCTCAACCAGAATCTTGACCACTTCAACGATGTCTTCGTTGGACAGGATCGATGCGCCGGTCAGTTCCTCGCGGCCGACACGGCGATTGAACTTCATGCGGCCGACGGTAGACAGGTCGTAGCGTTCTTCGCTGAAGAACAAACCGTTGAACAGGCTCTGCACCGCATCTTCGGTAGGCGGCTCACCGGGGCGCATCATGCGGTATATCGCCACGCGCGCCGTCCACTGGTCGGTGGTTTCGTCGGTGCGCAGCGTTTGCGAAATAAATGCACCGTGATCCAGATCGTTGGTGTACAGCGTGTGAATCTTGGCGATACCGGCGGCTTGCAGGTTATGCAGCAAGGTTTCGGTGATTTCGTCATTGGCGTTGGCGATAATTTCGCCGCTATCCTTGTCCACTATATTGTCCGCAATCACGCGGCCGATCAAGAATTCTTCCGTGACGGCCAGCTTGTCGATGCCGGCCTCGTGCATTTCGCGGATATGGCGCACGGTG
This sequence comes from Gallionella sp., assembly GCA_028714075.1. GTDB lineage: Bacteria > Pseudomonadota > Gammaproteobacteria > Burkholderiales > Gallionellaceae > Gallionella. Next base: position 293,191 of record JAQTMZ010000001.1, on the reverse strand, counting down.
ATACGCTTGTCCTTGGCCACGATGACCTTGCCGGATTTGCCCATAATATCAAAACGTGCCACATCACCGCGCAGGCGCTCCGGCACGACTTCAAACTGGATGCCTTTTTTGCCCAAGTGGAATGCGTCGAACTCGAAGAACATCTTGAGCATGTCTTCGTTGTTGTAGCCCAGCGAGCGCAACAGGATGGTAACCGGCATTTTGCGGCGGCGGTCAATACGGAAATACACGTAATCCTTGGCGTCGAATTCAAAGTCCAGCCAGGAACCGCGATAGGGGATGATGCGTGCGGAGAACAGCAATTTGCCGGAAGAGTGCGTCTTGCCGCGATCATGCTCGAAGAACACGCCGGGCGAACGGTGCAACTGGGACACGATGACGCGCTCGGTGCCATTGATCACGAACGAGCCGGTATGGGTCATCAGCGGGATTTCACCCATGTACACTTCCTGCTCTTTCACTTCCTTGACCGTGGGCTTGGACGCCTCCTTATCCATGATGGTCAGGCGCACACGGGCGCGCAACGGGGAGGCATAAGTCAAGCCGCGCTGCTGGCATTCCTTCACGTCGAACGGCGGCATACCCAACTGGTAGCTGACAAAGTCGAGGCGCGCATTTTTGGAATGGCTCTGGATCGGGAAGATACCGTTGAAGGCAGCCTGCAAGCCTTCATTCTTGCGCTGTTCAGGCAGAGTATAGGCCTGCAAAAATGCGGCGAAAGATTCCAATTGGGTGGACAACAGGAAGGGAATCGGCAACGCGCCGACCCGTTTGGCAAAACTTTTACGGATACGTTTTTTTTCGGTAAAAGAATAGCTCATATAATCTCCACGATTGAAGTAAAACGAAGTTTCAGAGCAGGCATAACTTCCAGGTTATGCCGGAACCAAAAAGACAGGGGGCAAGAAATATTTTGACTTCCTAACCTCTGGCTTCTTAAAGCGGCAAAAGGCTGACGGTATACCGCCAGCCTTTCTTCAACAGACAACCTTACTTGAGTTCAGCAGTTGCGCCTGCTTCAATCAGTTGCTTCACGATCGCGTCGGCATCAGCCTTGGATACGCCTTCCTTGACAGGTTTTGGCGCACCGTCAACCAGATCCTTGGCTTCTTTCAAGCCCAGACCGGTAATGGCGCGAACCACCTTGATCACGTTTACCTTGCTGTCGCCGGCAGCTTTAAGAATCACCGAGAATTCGGTTTGTTCGGCAGCAGCAGCGGCACCACCTCCGGCAGCAGGCGCAGCAACGGCAACAGCCGCAGCGGAAACACCGAACTTTTCTTCCATTTGTTTGATCAGATCAGACAGTTCCAGCACAGTCATTTTAGCGATTGCGTCCATCAGATCAGCATTAGATACAGCCATGTTGTTCTCCTAATAATTCAGTTAATTCAAAATTAATCAAGCAGCAGCGGTTGCAGCTTCGTTGTTGTCGCGGATTGCAGCCAAGGTGCGCACGAACTTGCTGGTCGTCGCATTCATGGTTGCCATCAGGCGCGCAATCAACTCGTTGCGGCTTGGGATTGCGGCGAGCACAGCAACTTGTTCCGCCGACATCACGGAACCGCTCATTGCGCCTGCTTTAATCACCAGCTTGTCATTGGTTTTGGCAAAATCGAACAGCACTTTTGCCGCAGCGACCGGATCGGCACTCATGCTATACACGAGAGGGCCAATCATTTTTTCAGCCAACGGCTCAAACGGGGTTCCTTGTACCGCGCGACGTGCCAATGTGTTCTTCAACACATGAAAATACACCCCGGCTTGGCGTGCATTGGCACGCAACCGGGTAATATCGGCAACTGCGATGCCACGGTACTCAGCCAGAACAATGGTTTCCGCCTGTGCCACTTGCGCACTGACTTCCGCTACCACGGCCTGTTTTTCTTGCAGATTAAGACTCAAGTCTTCCTCCATTTTCCGGAATGCGCTTACGGGGATCTTACGCACTCCATTGGTTACAACAGCGACCTTGAGCCAGGAGAACAACTATTCCTGCTCGCGGGCACACCATCTGCGTGGGCCGCCGGATTTCTCCGGCAATTAAGTATCAAGTCAACATCACTCAAAACACCAACGGTCTTGGATGCTGCATACACGCCAGCAGTCCAAAAACAAATGCCGGCGAGACTAAAGTCTCGCCAACAAATTCAAATCACCACAAATTAAATCAACCTGCAACCAGGCTGGCCTGTTCGACGCGGATGCCGGCACCCATGGTGCTGGAGATGGATACCTTCTTCAGGTACACCCCCTTGGATGCCGCCGGTTTGGCCTTGTTCAGCGCATCAACCAACGCCAGCAGGTTTTCACGCAATGCCTCCGGTGTGAACGAAGCACGACCGATAGTGCATTGCACGATACCGTTCTTGTCGGTGCGATATTGCACCTGGCCGGCTTTGGCATTCTTCACCGCACCCGCCACATCGGCGGATACCGTGCCCACCTTCGGGTTAGGCATCAAACCGCGCGGGCCGAGAATCTGACCCAGTTGGCCGACCAGACGCATCGCGTCCGGGCTGGCGATCAGCACGTCAAAATTCAGGTTGCCGCCCTTGATGGATTCGGCCAGATCGTCAAAACCCACGATGTCCGCACCGGCAGCCTTGGCCTCTTCAGCCTTCGCGCCTTGTGCAAATACCGCTACACGCATCGTCTTGCCAGTTCCTTTAGGCAACACCACCGAGCCACGCACCAATTGATCCGATTTGCGCGCGTCGATACCGAGATTTACCGCAACATCAATGGACTCATCGAATTTCGCCACGGCAGTTTCTTTGACCAGATTCAATGCATCGCTCAAGGGATACAGCTTGTCGCGATCAATTTTGGCCGCAATTGCTTTATAACGTTTGGACATGTTAAACACCCTCCACGGTAATACCCATGCTGCGCGCGCTACCGGCGATGGTGCGCACGGCGGCATCCATATCGGCTGCTGTCAGATCAGGCATCTTGGTTGTTGCGATTTGTTCCGCCTGTTTGCGGGTCAGTTTGCCCACCTTGTCGGTATGCGGCGTCTTGCTACCCTTCTGGATACCGGCGGCCTTCTTGATCAGAATGGTCGCGGGTGGGGTTTTCATGATGAAGGTGAAACTCTTGTCCGCAAAAGCGGTAATCACCACCGGAATCGGCAGGCCGGGTTCGACACCCTGAGTCTGCGCGTTAAACGCCTTGCAAAACTCCATAATGTTCAGGCCGCGCTGACCCAATGCCGGGCCAATCGGTGGGCTTGGATTTGCCTTGCCCGCAGGCACTTGCAACTTGATATAGCCAACAATTTTCTTTGCCACGTTACTGCTCCTTATCAGTGGGTTAAACGCATACCGCAACTACTCCGGCACGCTCCCCGTTCAAAACCGAGAAGGGGGAAGAAAGAAGAGCAACTACAAAAACATACCCTTCTCCCTTAACCCTTCCCCTCTTTAAGCCTTTTCTACCTGACCGAAACCCAACTCCACGGGTGTCGAACGACCGAAGATCGTCACCGCCACGCGGATTTTACTCTTGTCATAATTAACGTCTTCAACCGAGCCGCTAAAGTCGGTGAATGGGCCTTCCTTGACACGCACCAACTCACCCACTTCAAACAGCACCTTGGGCCTTGGTTTCTCAACCCCGGCCTGCATCTGCTGCATGATATTCTGCACTTCTTTCTCGCTGATCGGTGTCGGCTTCATTGCCGAGCCACCCAAGAAGCCGGTTACCTTGGGAGTGCTCTTCACCAGGTGCCAGCTTTCATCGGTCATCTCCATCTCGACCAAAACATAACCGGGGAAAAACTTGCGCTCGGTGATGCTTTTCTGTCCCGACTTCAACTCCACGACCTCTTCGACCGGAACCAGAATCTGGCCGAACTTATCCTGCATACCCTCGCGCTGGATGCGCTCGATTAATGCCCGCTGTACGCTTTTCTCAAACTGCGAGTACGTATGAACAACATACCAACTCTTGGCCATCACTCACCCCGTCCCATCAGCTTATTTACCACCATCATCAAACTGGCATCCACCGCCCACAAAAACAAGGCCATGGTGATCGCAAACAGAATCACCACACCCGTGGTTTGCAGCGTTTCCTTGCGCGTCGGCCAAACCACACGCTTAGCCTCGGCAACAGAATCCTTACCGAAAGCAAAAAAACGCTTGCCCGGTTCGCTGGTCCATGCCACCCCTGTAGCCAGCAACAGACCGATCAGCACCGATGCCAACTTCAGCACTGCCGCACTGTCGTGCAAATAATAGTAGCCTGCGATACCCGCCGCAACCAGCAGAAAAGCAACCAGCAACTTGATCTTGTCCGCCATGCGCAATTATTCCAATCAACTTTTACTTACTTCTTGGCAGGCCAGGAGGGTCTCGAACCCCCAACCCTCGGTTTTGGAGACCGATACTCTACCAATTGAGCTACTGGCCTAAATGCAGTTGTTAGTTATTAGTCGCTAGTCGCTAGTTGGCATTGTCCGCTGCGCGGGCTCTGCTTTAACTAACGACTAACGCCTAGCATCTAACGACTGGTTCTTTACTCAATAATCTTTGCAACCACACCCGCACCGACGGTGCGGCCGCCTTCGCGGATCGCGAAACGCAAGCCCTCTTCCATCGCGATCGGGTTGATCAGGTTCACGGTGATGCTGACATTGTCGCCGGGCATGACCATTTCGGTGCCCGCCGGCAACTCGACCGCGCCGGTCACGTCGGTGGTGCGGAAGTAGAACTGCGGACGGTAGCCCTGGAAGAACGGGGTATGGCGCCCGCCTTCGTCTTTGCCCAACACATAGATTTCGGCGGTGAATTTGGTGTGCGGTGTGATCGAGCCGGGTTTGGCCAGCACTTGGCCGCGCTCGACTTCTTCGCGCTTGGTGCCGCGCAGCAGTACGCCGACGTTGTCGCCCGCCTGGCCCTGGTCGAGCAGTTTGCGGAACATTTCCACGCCGGTGCAGGTGGTCTTCAGGGTTGGCTTGATGCCGACGATTTCGAGTTCTTCGCCGACCTTGACGACGCCGCGTTCGATACGTCCGGTCACCACGGTGCCGCGGCCGGAGATCGAGAATACGTCTTCGACCGGCATCAGGAAGGCGCCATCCAGCGCGCGCTTGGGCTGCGGGATATAAGTGTCGAGCGCTTCGGCCAGACGGAAGATGGCCGGCTCGCCGAGGTCGCTCTGGTCGCCTTGCAGGGCTTTCAGTGCGGAGCCTTTGATGATTGGGATATCGTCGCCGGGGAAGTCGTATTTGGAGAGCAGTTCGCGCAATTCCATTTCGACCAGTTCGAGCAGCTCTTCGTCGTCGACCATGTCGCACTTGTTCATGAATACGACGATGTAAGGTACGCCTACCTGGCGCGCCAGCAAAATATGTTCGCGTGTTTGCGGCATCGGGCCGTCGGCTGCGGAGCAGACCAGGATCGCGCCGTCCATTTGCGCGGCGCCGGTGATCATGTTCTTGATGTAGTCGGCGTGGCCCGGGCAGTCTACGTGGGCGTAGTGGCGGTTGGCCGTTTCGTATTCGACGTGGGCGGTGTTGATCGTGATGCCGCGCGCTTTTTCTTCCGGCGCCGCGTCGATCTGGTCGTACGCCTTGGCTTCGCCGCCGAATTTCTTCGACAGGACGGTGGTGATCGCCGCCGTCAGGGTGGTCTTGCCGTGATCCACGTGGCCGATCGTCCCTACGTTGACGTGCGGCTTGGTTCGTTCAAATTTGCTCTTTGCCATGATTTTTCCTTATCAATGTCAAACGTTAATAATAAAATAAAATTTGGTGCCCATGGCGAGAATCGGACTCGCGACCTCTCCCTTACCAAGGGAGTGCTCTACCACTGAGCCACATGGGCAGAGATTCACACTGGAGCGGGTGAAGGGGATCGAACCCTCGTCGTAAGTTTGGAAAACTTCTGCTCTACCATTGAGCTACACCCGCAGGCTTTCCCTTCAACGCAACTGGCCGCCACACATAAGGCAGAACCGCAGTTGCCACAACGCCCAACTAACCACACGAAGCCATTAAAACCAACAACATATTGCTTGGTGGAGGGGGAAGGGTTCGAACCTTCGTACTCATAAGAGGGCAGATTTACAGTCTGCTGCCTTTAACCACTCGGCCACCCCTCCAGACAGAACCCGCGATTATGCCAACTGCCCTCCTGAATGTCAAACTGAATTAGCGTTTTCGAGCGCAGTCAAAGTTATTGGTTAACAGGTTAATTCCAGCTCCCGGCAGAAATACCCTGCACAGCGCGCCCTTCCAAAAAGGAGAAACGGTAGCGTAACAACAAAAACACATCTTCAATTCAAGCGCGAGGCAAACAACAAGAGGCAGACCGATAAAGTAAAGGGACTCGATTACTCGAGTCCCTATCTTAAAGCCTGTAATAGAACCGGCTTTATATAAAACTTTAGCTCACCCCTTGCCTGATATCAATTTCGACATCAGGCAGCACTGGCAATCAGGTAGGTTATTTGCCGAAGAAAATGATGAAGGCAATGATTAAGAGGGGTATGGAGACGACCACCATTGATATGACATTAGACATAGTAAAGACCCTTGGTTAATTGATGGGGTTGATCGATAAAAGTACTGCTTTGGCAATGTATCAACTGTATATAGAAATGTCAATTGAGATAAAGCTATCCTGCCCAGAGGCAATAAAAAGGGCGGGGATTTATCCCGCCCTTCTTGATACACCCGCCCTGACTCACTTGGAGTGCAGGAGGGATGAGTTACTAGAACTTCAGCATCAGCATGCCCCACGCAAACGTGGCGGAATCACCCTTGCCTATTGTGTAACCGACCAAATTAGCTTGGGTGGTGACATTCTTTATTCCGGTACCGGGGTTAAACACAGAGTAACCGAGTTCGAAAGAAAGTGCTGGTGAGTAATTATAATTGGCCACCAAATCAATCTCGGTTCCAATCTTCTTGTCAGCCAGCAGACCTTCGGCACCTGATGCTGCAAAAGGCGCACCCGCTCCCCGCGTAGATGTCAGGTTAGAGCTGTACCAGCTATCCTGTTGCTTATCCAACTGGAAATTCCAGAAATCCGCAGAAATCTTGAGGTTCTTCTTGGGATTAAAGGCACCACCGAGCCTCCAAGCTTTGATGTTCTGGAACGCGATGAAGTCCTGAGCACCAAGATTATTGTGCGGCGAAGGTGAGAACTGATAAAACGTTTTATGGTCGCCGCTGGTTGGGGTGTCATCACCGGAGGCAAACACATATTCACCGGATAGCCTGAAATTCATTGCGTCGGGGAAAGTGTATCCGATTACGCCCGCACCGCCATGAGCGCTTATGCTGGCGCTATCCGTACCAGATTGACCAGTCTGCTTGTTCAATTCCACGGTGTAATCCAGACCACCGTTTTTGCCCTTTAGCCTGGTACCCCAGTTGTGCACTTTTGTTTTACTGGCAATAGCGCCGGCAGCATTTACTTGGTAGGGGAAGTGACCCAAGTTTGGCGCAATAGTTGTTGCATCATATGTGCTAAGTCCCCCACCAGTGACATACCCGCCATCGTCCATATTCAGGAGATAGAGGTCAAGGGTATGATCCGGAATATTCTTCAAGGTAGCCCAGACGCCACTGAACATTCTGTCTGAGTTCATGGCTGTAGTTGATACTGTTGGCGCACCAAACAGGCCTGCCATCTGCCTCTCGACCACAGTTGCGTACCATGCATCGATGTCAAAGCTGTCGTACTTGGCACCCACCTTGAGTGCATCATATGCCCTCGGGAAGGGATAGGTGGACCAGAAATTGGTATTACCGACAAGCCGTTGATCGCCATAGGCCATTTCCTGACGTCCGGCTTTCATGTACAACCCAGAATCCCAAAGGTTCTTGACTTCGATATACGCTTGGTTAAGATCCATCCAATTGTCATCTGCGGCGCCAGCTTGAGCAGCATTAGCATCAACAACTCTATTGGGATCCGCACCACCCCATTTTCTGAAATGCAGGATTTCGATGACGCCGCCGATGTCCTGATCCACCTTGATGTTGGCTTTAAGCCTTGCTCGCTCTGTGGTGAATTTTTTTGTGTCTTGGACGCCGCTGTTGAAGTCCCTCGCGTTATCCCTGTAGAAAGGCCTGATGATGATATCGCCGCCAAAGTCTACTTTTGTTTCGGCAGATGCCAAGGCCGGCGCCGCTCCGAGCACCGCTCCCGCAGCGAGCGACAAAATTATTTTTTTCATTTGAAATTGCTTGTTATTCATTACGATCTCCAATAATGATGTTATAAAAATTACTTTAGCTTCTTTTGCTCTATTTACTTTGCTGCTTCCAAAAAATTCTGCCAGATGCGCGTGCTGCCATGCACAACCCGGAATCCATATCGACATACGCCACTCAAAAACAAATTCCACGAATTTGACTGCGCCCAACGAATCCTGAAAATCCCAGTGACCGAGTAAGGGAATTCTGAAACGGATTATCCATTACAAGCAGTATGGGTAGCAATTGGAAATTTGGCTTTTTTAATATTCAATGGCTCAAGAGGCTTCCAACAACTTGCCACACAAACCTTACCTCCAGGCTATCTATATGATTTAAATAAATTCAAACCAACATCAAGGGATAAAATCAATTATCAATCAAGCTCAAAACAATCAATTTTTGTTGTTTTTTTGCAACAAATTTGAAATTACCATAGCGTAATTTTGAAAAAATATAACCAATTTATATAGCTTATTTAAAAACAGCCAAACCAACATTCGTCAACCAATTTGGGTTTATATAGCAACGCGCAATTACCGAAGCCAGCTTCAAGGGGCTTACACGGAAAGCAATTTCGGGGGAGAATTGCGGCGCAATTGCAATTGATATGGGCGGTGTTGCGTGCAAGGCCGGCAAGCTAAGCCACTGGCTTTTGATGCCCCGACAAACTGACAAAATGGACACTGCATGCTATTAATGATCGACAATTACGACTCCTTCACCTACAACCTGGTGCAATATTTTGCCGAGTTGGGGGCGGACGTGGCGGTGCATCGCAACGACGAAATTTCGCTGGCGCAAATTGCCGCGCTCAATCCGCAGCACATCGTGGTGTCCCCCGGCCCATGCACGCCAAATGAAGCGGGCGTGTCGGTCGCGGCGATCCGGCAATTCGCGGGGAGAGTTCCCATTCTCGGCGTATGCCTCGGTCATCAGAGTATCGGACAGGCCTTCGGCGGGCACATCATCCATGCAAAACAGCTGATGCACGGCAAGACTTCGGCGATTCACCACAACGACAGCAGCGTGTTTCGCGGCCTGCCCAACCCGTTCATCGCGACGCGCTACCACTCGCTGGTGATCGAGCGCGAAACGCTGCCGGACTGCCTCGAAATTACCGCATGGACGGATGACGGCGATATCATGGGCGTGCGCCACAAGACGCTGGCGGTGCATGGCGTGCAGTTCCACCCCGAATCCATTCTTACCGAGCACGGACATGACCTGTTGAAGAATTTTTTGCAAGAGAATGTGTAGGGCATCTCTAAAAAACCACAACTCGTCCCAAAAAGCGTGACAGCGAAATTCCCCATGTCTGCCAGCGCCCTGCGCCGCAAGGCGCGGCTCGATTCGCTTTCAGCCATCGAGTTCCCTGCCGAGCTGCCGGTGGTGGGCAAGCGCGAGGATGTGGCGCGCGCGATTTGTGACCATCAAGTAGTCATCGTGTGCGGCGAAACCGGTTCGGGCAAGACCACCCAGTTGCCGAAAATCTGTGTGACGCTGGGGCGCGGCATTCACGGCTGCATCGGCCACACCCAGCCGCGCCGGGTGGCGGCGCGCTCGGTGGCGACACGCATCGCGTTCGAGCTGAAAACCGAACTGGGCGGCGCGGTCGGCTACAAGGTGCGTTTCCACGACAAGGTGTCGCCCGACACCAGTATTAAATTAATGACCGACGGCATCCTGCTGGCGGAAATCCACAGCGACCCGCTGCTGAAAAATTACGACACGCTGATCATCGACGAGGCGCACGAGCGCTCGCTCAACATCGACTTCCTGCTCGGCTACCTCAAACAGTTATTGCCGCGCCGCCCCGATCTCAAGCTCATCATCACCTCCGCCACGCTGGATGCGGAGCGCTTCGCCAGGCATTTCGGCGCAATGATGATCGAAGTGTCGGGGCGCAGTTACCCGATCGAGACGCGCTATCGCCCGCTGCAAGTGGATGAGGCGGGCGATGCGCAGGATGTGCCGCAGGCGGTAAGTGCCGCGCTGGATGAGCTGGCTGCCGGCGGCCTGCGCGGCGACGTGCTGGTGTTCCTGCCCGGCGAACGCGAGATACGCGACACGGCGGAAGTGTTGCGCAAACATCATCCGAAAGGTATTGAAGTATTGCCGCTGTTCGCGCGCCTGTCGGCGGCGGAGCAGGACCGGGTATTCAAGACCGGAGGGCAGCGGCGTGTGGTGCTGGCGACCAACGTCGCGGAAACTTCGCTGACCGTGCCGAACATCGGCTACGTGATCGACTGCGGCCTGGCGCGGATGAACCGCTACAGCATCCGCCAGAAAGTCGAACAGCTGCATATCGAGAAAATCTCGCGCGCCGCCGCCAATCAGCGCGCCGGGCGTTGCGGGCGGGTGATGAGCGGTGTATGCATCCGGCTGTACGACGAGGCGGATTTTTTGCAGCGCGCGGAATTTACCGACCCGGAAATTTTCCGCGTATCGCTGGCGACCGTGATCCTGCGCATGAGCGCGCTGGAGCTCGGCGACATTGCCGAATTCCCGTTCATAGAGCCGCCCACGCCGCGCATGATCGCGGACGGCTACCAGTTGCTCGCCGAGCTGAATGCAATCGACGAAGCGCGCCAACTTACACCGCTCGGACATGAGCTGGCCAAGCTGCCGCTCGACCCAAAGATCGCGCGCCTGTTGCTGGCCGGGAGACAGTATCAGTGCCTGACCGAGATACTGATCATCGCCAGCGCGCTGTCGGTGCAAGACCCACGCGAGCGACCGCTGGACAGGCAGGAGGCGGCGGACACCGCGCACAAACGTTTTGCCGACGAGCGCTCCGACTTTCTGGCGCACCTGAAACTGTGGGCATGGTTCGAACAGGCGGTAGCACACAAGCAATCCAACCGTCTGCTGGCGGAAGAATGCCGCAAGAATTTCCTGTCGCCGTTGCGCCTGCGCGAGTGGCGCGAGCTGCACCAGCAGCTGCACGCACAGGTTGCCGAGATGGGGATGCGCGGCAACGAACAACCCGCGACCTACGAGCAGATACATAAGGCCCTGCTGTGCGGCCTGCTCGGCAACATCGGCATGAAGAGCGTGGAAAGCAATGAATACCTCGGCGCGCGCGGCATCAAATTTTTCATCGCGCCGAATTCGGTGTTGGCGAAAAAAGGCAGCAAGTGGGTGATGGCGAGCGAGCTGATTGAGACGCATCGCCTGTATGCGCGCTGCGTGGCGCGCATCGAACCGGAATGGCTGGAGGAGGTTGGCGCGCATCTGATCAAGCGGCATTATTACGATCCGCACTGGGAGAAGAAAGCCGCGCAAGTCAGCGCCTTCGAGCGCAGCACGCTGCACGGCCTGCTGCTGAACGCCAAGAAGCGCGTGCATTACGGGCCGATGAACCCTGCCGAAGCGCGCGAGATATTCATCCGCCAGGCGCTGGTCGGCGGCGAATTTAATACCCAGGCAGCCTTCTTCGCGCATAACCAGAAGCTGATCGCCGACATCGAGGCGCTGGAACACAAGGCGCGCCGCCCCGATGTGCTGGTGGACGATGAACTGATTTTTTCCTTTTACGATGAACGCATTCCCCATCATTTTTCTGGGGGACACATCCACAACGGCGCGGCCTTCGAACACTGGCGCAAGGAAGCGGAGCGCGACCAGCCCAGGTTGCTGTACCTGAAAAAGGACGACCTGATGCGCCACGAGGCGGCGGGCATCACCACCAACCAGTTCCCGCCGCAGTTGCAGATCGACAATGTCAGCTTCGCTCTGAGCTACAACTTCTCGCCCGGCAAGAACGACGACGGCATCACGCTCACCGTGCCGCTCGCGCTCATCAACCAGGTGAGCGCGGCGCGCGGCGAATGGCTGGTGCCGGGCATTCTGGCGGAAAAAGTGGTGCAGCTGATCAAGACGTTGCCGCAACGCTTGCGCCGCAATCTGGTGCCGGTGCCGGAATTTGCGGCGGCATTCTGCCGTGATGTTCTCCCGTCCAATATGCCGTTGGTGCAAGCTTTGACACGCTATATCCGCGAACAGAAACAGCTCGATGTGCCGCCCGATGCATTCCGTCTGGAGCAGTTGCCGCAGCATCTATTGATGAACTTCCGCATCGTCGATGAGCATGGCCGGCAACTCGGCATGTCGCGCAATTTCGCGCAGTTGCACGGCGAACTGGCGCCGCGTGTCGCGCCGGTCAAGCTCGCAGCAGCGCCGGAAGGAAAGGGCGCCACGGCAACGGAGCAGCGTTACACCTCGTGGAGCTTCGGCATCTTTACCGAGACCAGCGTAGAGAAACGCGCCGGGCAAGCCGTCACCGTATTCAACGCGCTGGTGGACGACGGTGACGCGGTGCTGCTGCGCGCCTTCGATACGCGCGATGCCGCGCAAACGGCACATCGCGGCGGACTGCGCCGTTTGTTCATGCTGCTGCTGAAAGAGCAGGTGAAATACCTGGAGAAGAACCTGCCCGACGCGCAGCGCCTCGGCATGTTGTTCATGACACCCAATTCCCCGTTTAGCGGCACACAACAGGAGCTGCAACAGCAGATACTGGAGACGACCTTCGCGCGCTGCTGCCTGAACGATCCGCTGCCTGCCAACGAAGCGGAATTTATCGCGCGCGGCAAGGAAGCAAAAAACCGTCTGCTGCTGATCGCGCAGGAAATTGCGCGGCTGGTCGGCAACGTACTCACCGAATACCAGGCTGTGCAAAAAGTCCTGCCGCAGATCAAGACACACGTTCAGGCGTTGCAGGATATACGCGCGCAACTGGAATGGCTGCTGCATAAACGCTTCATTGCCGACACGCCTTATGAGCGCTTGCAGCATGTGCCGCGCTACCTCAAGGCGATCAGCCTGCGCATCGAAAAGCTGCGCAGCAACCCGGCGCGCGACGCGCAGTGCATGGCGCAGTTGCAGCCGCTATCACAGGCATGGCAGAAGCTGCGCCAGACACCGCAACTCAAGACCGATCCGCGCGTGGATGAATTTGCCTGGCTGCTGCAGGAGTTGCGCGTGTCGCTGTTCGCGCAGGAATTGAAAACGCCGGTAATCGTGTCGGTGAAGCGGCTGGAGAAGATGCTGGCCGCGCTCAGGGGCTAATTTGCCATCCCCTGTGTGCGGAACAATAAACCACTACCTGAGTACTATCGCCTGATCGGTGCTCCGTCGGCATACATAGTCTGGCAGCTCAACATGGTGGTTTTTCAGATGCTTCTCCAGATAGGCGCGGTCTGCTTCCCGCTCAAATTTGACAAAAGCAACACCGACCCTGAAACACAGGCGGTTTGCATCATAAACAGAGTAAGTAGTTTTACCGTGGACTATCAGAATCTTCGCTTCGCGGCCTCTGTCTAGTAAAGGGATATGAATGTTTAGCGTGATGCTGGTGCCGTTCTTAAGGTTGAGTTCGTTCAGAATTGCCGCCCCGCACAGGGAAATATCCTTGATTCTGCCGTAATAGGAATCCCGGCCTTTTACGGAGATGGCAACCCGCCACGGGACCATATAACGAGCCTCCTTGCGTTGCTCCTTCATACTCGGTGGCGGCTTGATATCCTGTGGCGGCGATGATTTAACCGGCGGCACATTGTCGAAAACGCCTAATACGTCAAACTGGCCTTGATTGACACTGGCCTCTGCTACAGAAGTTTCAGTGAAATTATCCATGCTTCCCTCTTCACATGTTTTTTTATACACAGCGGGGAGCAGGCAGTTCATGCACACGGGCGAACACCCGTGCCGCAGTCCCGCTGCCATAGTCTCCCTTAGGCCGGTGACTTTGCGCCCTTGCCTTTTAGCAAGTTTGCCAAGTGGCTGAAACTTACCTTGTCAGCTCCCGCAAATCAATGCTCACGCAATGAACGGTTGAATTTTCCGGATAAGCGGAAACCGGTTTTTTGGGTAGCGTTTTTTGTCTTCCATCATCGAATATTTGCTATGGCACACAGCGGATATTGCGGACTTAACTGCACAGCAAATTTGTGTTTATCCAGCGTGGTTCGCCATGCATGCCAGCCTGACGGATGCAGGCCCATATTGGACTTTAGTCCAATACAAAATGAACTTCAGTCCAATATGAATTGTTAAATCAGAAGCGTAGATTTCGTATCAAGATGTTACCAACACGGTGGCCATCATGAACGTCGTGAAACCAGAAAACATGCGGCTGTTCAACTTCCATGCAATGACCGTTGCAGCGGGAAGCGATGTATGCAGAAAATGGCTATGGTTATGCGCCGTGTTGCTGCTTGCATTGTGCCCGTTGCCGGGCCAGGCGAAAGATAAAGATGCCGACCTGGCCGCCGAACCTCCTCTGGTGCGCGCGCTGCTAAACGAAGCCGCGACACTCGAATCCTCCGCGGATAATCCCGACAAAATACAGCGCGCCGCCACACTGTACTGCAAGGCTTCCAGATATGGCAGCCTCGAAGCCCAGTACCGCTTGGGCATGCTCTATTTTGAGGGCAAGGGCGTGCCAAAAGATATTGATTATGCGTCTGTCCTGTTCTCACAGGCTGCCCAGCAAGGGCATTATCGGGCGCTGGTCATGCTGGATGAAGCTGTCAAGCTGCGCACTTTGAAACTGCCTCCTTGCCTGATTTAGCTGCTGGCTGTGCACTGCGCCTTGTATCCCCCCAAACCCATCACAGGGTATGAAACCTGCTGAACCAGCCTCTAGGCCGAAATATCTATATATTTCGGCATATATCTTTTTTATGGCGTAAGTGGCAAGCTGCGACAGGTCGTAGATAGGCTCCATGTTCTATCGTATAAACCGCACCACCATGCAAGTATTGCCGGCCTGAATAGCCCGAAAGGTTCCCTCAAAATGTTTCTCTTCCTGATCTAGCGCCACTGCCCGTCAACCCCTCCTCCATGAGCGATAGCCAAATCGAACAGGTACGAGGGGAAGCCAAGCGGCCATTGGGGCGCACCTTGATCGACAAGGGCGTGATCAGCGAAGACCAGTTGCGCATCGCCCTGCAGGAACAGGGCAAATCCCATCAACCGCTGGGCCGCTTGCTGGTTCATTTCGGTTTTCTGACCGAGGCCACCATCCGCGATGTGCTGTCGGAAAATCTCGGCCAGGAGAGCATCGACCTTGCCACCGTCATCATCGATCCCGCAGCGCTGGCGCTGATTCCCAAAGAAGTTGCGCGCCGCTACCAGTTATTGCCGCTGGCGCTTGACCAGCCCGGCTGCACGCTGACTCTGGCGGTTGCCGACCCCGACAACATCATCGCGCTGGATCAGGTGCGCGCCCTGCTCGGGGATGGGTACCGCCTGATCACCCAGCTCGCCAGCGAATCCGACATCCTGCGCGGCATCGACCAGCACTACGGTTTCGAGCTTTCCATCGACGGCATCCTGCATGAAATCGAACCGGGCGAGGCGGAGTACCAGGCGCTGCAATCCGGCGCAAACGAATTCAGCCAGCCGGTGGTGCGCCTGATCGACGCGCTGCTCACCGAGGCGGTGCAGCACGGCGCGTCGGACATCCACTTCGAGCCGGAGAACAGTTTTTTGCGCATCCGCTACCGCATCGACGGCGTGCTGCGCCAGGTGCGCAGCCTGCACAAGAGTTTCTGGCCGTCGATGGTGGTGCGCCTGAAGGTGATGGGCAACATGAACATCGCCGAGACGCGCGCGCCGCAGGACGGGCGTGTCTCGCTGCGCCTGTCCGGGCGCCCGATCGATTTCCGCGTGGCCTCGCATCCCACCACGCATGGCGAGAACATGGTGCTGCGCATTCTCGACCGGCAGAAAGGCATCGTGCCGCTCGAGCAGCTCGGCCTGGACGATGCGCTGCTCGGCCTGCTCAAGACGGTCATCGCCAAACCGGAAGGCATCGTGCTGGTCACCGGCCCGACCGGCAGCGGCAAAACCACCACGCTGTATTCGGTGCTGAACCACGCCAACACCGAGTCGGTCAACATCATGACGCTGGAAGACCCGGTGGAATATCCGATGGCGATGATCCGCCAGACCTCGATCAACGAGGCGGCCAAGCTGGATTTCGTCAACGGCATCCGCTCGATGATGCGCCAGGACCCGGACATTATTCTGGTCGGCGAAATCCGCGACCACCCGACCGCCGAAATGGCGTTCCGCGCCGCGATGACCGGCCATCAGGTGTACGCGACGCTGCACACCAACTCGGCCATCGGCGCAATCCCGCGCCTGCTCGACATCGGCATCCTGCCGGACATCATGTCCGGCAACATCATCGGCATCGTGGCGCAACGGCTGGTGCGCGTGTTGTGCAAGGAATGCAAGGCACCCTACTCGCCGGGCGCGCCGGAGCGCAAACTGCTGGGTATCGCCGCCGACCGGGACATCGCGCTGTATCGCGCCATCGGCTGCGACGCCTGCCATCATCAGGGTTTCAAGGGGCAGCTCGCCATCATGGAATTGCTCAACATGGATCGCGATCTGGACAATCTGGTCGCGCAACGCGCCAGCACCAGGCAAATCCGCGAGGCCGCGCTTGCCAGCGGCTTCCGCACGCTGGCGGCGGATGGTGTGCGGCGCATTTTGCAGGGCGCCACATCTGTTACGGAAGTCAGCCGCGTGGTGAATCTGAGTGATCTAAGCTATCCGGCATGACGCTCTATTCCTACTGTGCCATCGACGGGCAAGGCAAGCGCCATAAGGGGTTGCATGATGCGGGCAATCTGGTTGATCTTGAATTGCGGTTAAAGCGCGGCGGGCTAGATTTGATCGATGCGAAACCGGATGGCGGCAAAATCAGGTTGATGCGCAACAAAATCAAGCGCGCCGAACTGATCACATTTTTCTTCAACCTCGAACAGCTTGCCAGCGCCGGAGTGCCTTTGCTGGAAAGCCTCGGGGATTTGCGCGACACCATGCACGACGCGCATTTCCGCAAGATCATCGCAGGCCTGATCGAGTCCATCGAAAGCGGCAAAAAACTTTCGCTGGCGATGGCGCAGCATCCCGGCACGTTTGGCAAGATACTGGTCAGCCTGATCCATGCCGGCGAAGAGAGCGGGCGCCTGCCCGAGGTGTTCGCGCATATCACCACATCGCTAAAGTGGCAGGATGAGATGGCCTCGCACACCAGAAACATCATGCTCTACCCGGCCTTCGTCGGCAGTGTCGTGCTGGCGATTACGGTGTTCCTGATGACTTATCTGGTGCCGCAACTGGTGGGTTTCATCAACGGCATGGGGCAGGAAATCCCGGCGCAAACGCGCGCCCTGCTTGCCGTTTCGGCCTTCTTCACCGGCTATTGGTATGTGCTGGTGGCGCTGCCTGTTGCCCTGTCCGTCGCCGCAAAACTGCTGATCGCCTCCAGCCCGGAGATGCGCTACAAATTCGACCGGTTCAAGCTCGACTTGTGGTTCACCGGCCCGATCCTGCGCAAGATTATCCTGGCGCGTTTCGCCAACACGTTCGCGATGATGTACAGTTCCGGCATCAGCATCATCGAGTGCATCGCCAATTTGCGCGATGTGGTCAACAACCGCGCCGTCGCCAAGAGTCTGGACGACATCAGGCTTGAAATCGAATCCGGCCGGAATCTCACCCAGAGTTTCCAGAACACCGGCATGTTCCCGCCGCTGGTGATCCGCATGCTCAAGGTCGGCGAGGCTACCGGCTCGCTGGACAAGGCGCTGCTCAACGTCGGCTATTTTTACGACCGCGACGTGAAGGATTCCATCAGGAAAGTGCAGGTCATGATCGAGCCAGCCATGACCATCATTCTGGGTGCGTTGCTCGGTTGGGTGATGCTGTCGGTGCTGTCGCCGATCTACGACATTATCGGCAAGGTGAAATTCTGATGAGCCGCCGCCTGCTGCTGTTTTTGAGCGCCAGCCGGCTGCATGCGCAACTGATGGCTGGCGGAAAGATCGCCGCACAACAGGAATTCGACAGCTCGCCAGAGGGGCGTGAAAGCTTCGCGGCTTTCCTGCAACCGGTGAAGTGCCCGGCCTATTTGCTGGCCGATTTGATCGAGGAAGATTTTCGCCCGGAAACCATTCCGCATCTGCGAGGACGCAGCCGTAACGCGCTCCTGCAGCGCAAATTCGACCAGTATTATCGCGGCACGCCATTTCATCAGGCCACCCTGTTGCAGCGGCAAAAAACCGGGCGGCGCGACGATGAAATGCTGTTATCCGCATTGACCAACCCCGCGCTCATCGCGCCCTGGCTGGACATCCTGCATATGCAGGAAATTCCGCTCGCGGGAATTTATTCCGTGGCGCAGGTCAGTGCACCCCTGGTCAAAAATCATGCTTCCGATCATCTGCTGCTTGTTTCGTGGGAAAAGTCCGCCGGGCTGCGCCAAAGCTATTTCATCGAACGCCGCCTGCAGATTTCGCGGTTGACGCCGGTACATGCGGTGTCCTCGTTCCAGGATGCCGTGGCAAAGGAACTCGGCCGCACTTGCCAGTATTTGAAGAGCCTGAGCCTGCTGCCGGAAGGGCAAAACCTTGATGTGTGCGTCCTCGGCCATAGCGACGACCTTGCCGGGCTGCAAGAAAAACTACCGCCAGCCGCCGACATGCGTTACGAATTCGCCGAGCTTGACAAGGTCGCTGCACAACTCAAGATCGGCTGCCGCTTCGCCGACTCGGATGCCAGCCAGATTTTCCTGCATGAGCTGGCCGCCAAGCCGCCCAAAACCCACTATGCGCACGCCACCCACACGCGCCACTTTGCCCTGTGGCAACTGCGCCACGCGCTCGGATGGGTTAGCGCATCAGCTCTGGTGGCCAGCCTGTTGTGGGGTGCGGCAAACGTCATGCTCAACAATAGCAATGCGGCGGCGACCGAGTCTCTCAGAATTCAGGCACAGCGAACATTGAGTGAAGCGCAGCAAATTATGCAGGGTTTTGCTGGCACTCTGCCCGGCAACCACGCTTCCGCCGCCGATATGAAAGTGGGCGTTTCGCTCATGCGCAAATTCGACCAATCTTCACCCAGCCCGCAAACCATCCTGCAACCGGTCAGCGCGGTGCTAGATCATTTTCCGCAAATCGGGCTGGATAATCTTGGCTGGCAAACCAATGCAAGCGGGTCGCCCGGCAACGCTAGTGCCGCGATTCCCGGACAGGCTCCAGCCGCCAGCGGCACAACCATTACCCTGAAGGCCAATTTGCGCGGCTTTGCCAGCGATTACCGCACCGCGCTGGCATATCTGGATCGCTTTCAGCATGAATTAAGCGCAGCCGGTTATCGGGTCAGCGTAACAAGCAAACCGCTGGATGTCGGCCCCGGCGGCAGCATTGCCGACCAGCGCGAGACGCATGAAAAGGCGCTGGATTTTTCCCTGCAACTTATCTGGAGAGCACCGGCATGAAATTCTCCAAAGCAGACTTCATCCTGATGCGCTGGAGCATCCTGACGGCCTGCGCGTCAATGCTGTTGGGCGGCGCCATTTTATACGGCAGCAGCCAGTATGCCGGGCATGCGCAACAGGATCAGTACGACGCGCAACGCCTGCTGCATGAAGCGCAAAGCCGGCTGGCGACGGTGCGCCAGGATCTGGAAAACATGTCGGCATATTCCGGCGAGTACGCCGTAATGGAGGAACATAAAATAATCGGCGACGAGCAGCGCCTGGACTGGATAGAAGGGCTGGAAAAACTCCGGCTGAAAAATCTGGTCGCCGATTTTCACTACAACATCGCACCGCAAAAAAACTATACGGAAATCCCCCCGATAGACAGCGGCAACTTCCATGTCCGCTACAGCGAAATGAAGCTGCACTTCGACCTGTTGCATGAGGCGCAACTGCTGGATTTTTTCGATGCACTACGCAGCCAGATAAAAGGCCGTTATCAGCTTGAAGGCTGCGTCCTGCAACGCGGTGCCGCCGATGAAAGCGGCTCACCGCGCCTCAGCGCCGAATGCGGCGGCGGCTGGATAACATTAAAAAATCGGAACGCGCCGCCATGAATTCAGCTCTCAAAATTTGTTTGTGCTTCTACGGATTAAGCGTTACGCCGCTTTCCAATGCAGAAGAATTAGGGCGGTTATTCTTCACGCCCGAACAACGCGCGCAACTGGAGCAGGACAAATCGCAGAGCACCGATTCAGGCGATAGCCACCGCGTGCTGACCGTCAACGGCATCGTGCAGAAGCATGGCGGGGCGCGCACCGTGTGGATCAACGGCATAGCGCAACCGGCCGCCGGAGGCGATGAGCGCGCGCCGGAAAGTTTGTCCATCGCCGTAGTTGGGCATGCGCAACCGGTAAAACTCAAGGTCGGGCAAAAGCTGCTTGTCAATCCGCCAACCTCGGAGCACCCGGTTTCTCCGGGGCAGTAACGCCGCCATGCATCCGCCGCCGCATTGTCTTGCCGGAACAACACAACGCGGTGCCGCGCTGATCGTGATGCTGGTGATTATGGTGATCGGCTTCAGCGCGTTGCTGGCCAACTCGTTCAGCCTTGCCGGCTTGAACAACCAGCGCCAGATAAGAACCGCCGCGGCACTGGCGCAGGCGAAGGAGGCGTTGATCGGCTATGCCGTCACCTATGGCGACACTCATGCAGGCAAAGTGCATGGCTATTTGCCCTGTCCCAACCTGTCGGGCGGAACGCTGGGTGCCACCGAAGGGAGTGCGGCCGGGAGCTGTGCCGGCA
The DNA here is from genome assembly GCA_028714075.1 of Gallionella sp. Lineage (GTDB taxonomy): Bacteria > Pseudomonadota > Gammaproteobacteria > Burkholderiales > Gallionellaceae > Gallionella. The sequence continues at coordinate 272,390 of JAQTMZ010000001.1, read as the reverse complement.
AGAACATCAGCCAGATCGGGCGGCTGCCGTGGAAGGAACTCAACCTGCCGCCGTTGCGCGACAGCACTGGCGAGTGCCTGTGGTATGCCGTTTCCGGCACTTACAAGAACAACACGCCGACCGGCCTGATGAACTGGGATACCAACGGGCAGTTGCAGGTATATGCATCCGACGGCAGCACGCTGCTGACCCCGGCAGAAAATCAAGCGGTCGCGGTCATCTTCGCGCCGGGAGCGGCGCAAACCGGCCAGACGCGCACACCCGACACCACCACACCGATTTGCGGCGGCAATTACACCGCGAGCAACTATCTCGACAGCGATGGCACGATCAACAACGCCACGGTGTCGGCAATCGCCAATGCCGCCAGTAAATTTCGCTTCGGCACGGCAGCCGGAATCAACGACCAGATGCTGTTCATCACAAGACAGGACATCTGGAACGCGATACAGAAGCGCAACGACTTCCGCGCCACGCTCAACAACATGACGCAAAAAACCGCCGAGTGCATCGCCTATTTTGGCGCAACCAACGGCAAGCCCCTCGCCAACCCGGCCTCCAATAAAAGCCTGCCGTGGCCCGCGCCGCTTGCCCTTGCCGACTATGGCGTGAACTCCAACTATGACGACCAGGCAGGCCTGTATGCCGGGCGGATTCCCTATAAAGTTAACAACTCCTATTCGACCACCGCCAGCACCATGCTCAACTCCAACCTGCTGGTCAACGCGACCAACTGCCCGAGCGGCTGGGCCGCCGCCTATCCCTGGTGGGATAACTGGAAAGACCACCTGTTTTACGCGCTGTCCGGCGAATACCATCCGGTCAGCATCGCGACCGCCCCTTGCGGCAACTGCGTGACGGTGAACGGCGGCACACTCTATGCCGCAGTAGTCATGCTGGCCGGTAGCCGCCTGTCGGCCCAGGTGCGCGCCAGCGACACGAGCGGCGCGGGCAGCACACCGCGCGGCACTCTCGACAATTATCTGGAAGGCCGCAACGCCGGCAACTATCCGAACGGCAGCGGCAATGCCAGCTACCAGAACCAGGCCGCTGACGGCGGCTTTAACGACACCCTGTATTGCATACGAACCGACCTGAGCGTGGCGCCATGCCCCTGAACCCGTACCGTCACAACCCGGCGCACGGCTTCACGCTGCTCGAAATGGCCGTCGTGCTGGCCATCGTGGGATTGCTGCTGGGCGGATTGCTGCCCGTCATGTCGGGGCAGATGGAACAGCAGCGCAGGAACGAAACGCGCAAATACATGGATGAAGTGCGCGACGCGCTGCTGGGATATGCGATCTCGACCTCAAACAAGCATTTGCCTTGCCCGGACACCAACGGCGACGGTACGGCGGAAGCGGCATGCACCACAGTTGCGCAGCAAGTCGGCACGCTGCCCTATAAGGATTTGGGTGTAGCCGAAAAAGATGCCTACGGCAACGTGCTGGTGTATGCCGTCACCAGGGAATTCGCCGACGGCGCAACACGTTTCACCTTGAGCACCGCAGGAACGATGCGCGTCTGCACTACCGCAGCCTGCGCCGCCAACCTCACCTCTACCGCAGCAGCCGTGATCGTCTCGCGCGGCGCCAACTGGGCAAACACGCCCTCGGCCGATGAAGCGGAAAACACCGATGGCGACACCGATTTCGTCAGCCATGATTTCGTGCAGAATGGTTTTGACGACCTGGCGGTCTGGATCTCACCCAGCATCCTGTTCAACCGCATGGTCACGGCGGGGCAATTGCCCTAGCGCAATAATTGCGATTTGATCCGGCGCCGCCTTTCAGCCCGATCGAATAGTCAAGGCGATGCACCCCTTATATATTTAAAAAAATCAGAGTGATCGGCCGTGAATATTCCAGGCACCAGGCCGCCTGATCGCCTGCTCCCGCAAAAAAATTTGCAAAAGCCCGGGGGAGCCACTAGAATGCGCGCCTTTCCGTTGTACCGAATTATCAAGGAGTAGTCATGGCAAATAGCGCACAAGCCCGCAAGCGTGCACGTCAGGCAGTCAAACAGAATGCTCATAACAGCAGCCTGCGCTCGGAATTGCGCACTGCGGTCAAGAAAGTCATCAAGGCGATTGAAGCCGGTGACAAGGCCGCAGCTCAAGCCGTTTACAAAGAGTCGGTAAGCGCGGTGGACAGCATCGCCGACAAGAAAATCATCCACAAGAACAAGGCCGCTCGACACAAGAGCCGTCTTTCTGCGGCCATCAAGGCAATGGCGTAAACGCCCGATCGCTTTGATTCACCGCACAAGCCGACAGCAATGTCGGCTTGTTTGCTTTGTGGTGCTGTTTGGCTCAATATACGGTTCTTGATCATTGTTCAACGGCGGCGCGTCCGCCGTCTTGTTTTTAGAGGCTGCCTGTTTCCATGGGTTGCATGTTTCTAGAGAGTTGCCTGTTTCTAGGGAGTAGATAGATGTCGCATGTGATGAACACTTATGCTCGGCTCCCCATCGCCTTTGCGCATGGCGAAGGCGCGTGGCTGTGGGATACCGAAGGCAAGCGCTATCTGGATGCGCTGGCCGGCATCGCCGTGAACACGCTGGGGCACGCGCATCCGCGCTTCACCGCCGCACTGAATGAACAGATCGGCAAACTGATCCACTGTTCCAACATCTATCAGGTGCGCGAACAGGAGCTGCTGGCCGACAAGCTGTGCAACCTGTCCGGCATGCAGGAAGTATTTTTTTGCAACTCCGGCTGCGAGGCGAACGAGGCCGCGATCAAGCTGGCACGCATGTATGGCCATCAGCGGGATATTGAATCACCTGCGATCATCGTGATGGAAAAAGCCTTCCACGGGCGCACGCTGGCGACCCTTTCCGCTACCGGCAACCGCAAGGTACAAGCCGGTTTTGAGCCGCTGGTCAGCGGCTTTGTGCGCGTCCCCTATAACGACCTTGAGGCGATCCGCCACGTTGCCCAGCACAACAGCAACGTGGTTGCGGTACTGGTCGAGCCGATCCAGGGCGAAGGCGGCATCCGCACGCTGGACATTCATTACCTGCAACAACTGCGGCAGATTTGCGACGAGCATAACTGGCTGCTGATGCTGGACGAAGTGCAATGCGGTATCGGACGCACCGGAAAATGGTTCGCCTTCCAGCACACCGGCATCCAGCCCGATGTGATGACGCTGGCCAAAGGGCTCGGCTCCGGCGTGCCGATCGGCACCTGCCTCACCGCAGGCAAGGCAAACGGCCTGTTCAAGCCGGGCAATCACGGCTCGACATTCGGCGGCAACCCGCTGGCCTGCACGGCAGGCTTGGCCACGCTGAATATTATCGAGCAGGACAAGCTGCTGGCGCATGCCGAGAGCCTCGGTCAATTCATCCGGCAAGGCTTGGCCACCGCCCTGCAAGGGGTAAACGGTATCAAGGAAATTCGCGGGCAGGGGCTGATGCTCGGCATCGAACTCGACAGGCCCTGCGGCGAACTGGTGCAACTGGCTCTCGCCAAAGGGCTGCTAACCAACGTCACCGCCGACAACGTGATCCGCCTGTTGCCGCCGCTGATCATGTCAAAAGACGAAGCGCGGCAACTGCTGGATATCCTGTGCCCGCTGATCAAAGAATTTTTGCAACCCTAGATTGGTAATGAGCCATGTCAGCCCAGCCCATGTCAATAAAGCAACCCGTTCCATTAAAACATTTTCTTCAGTTCAAGGACTTCACCCGCGACGAGTTTGAATACCTGTTCGAGCGCACCCGCATCATCAAGCAGAAGTTCAAGGCCTACCAGCAATACTGGCCGCTGCAGGATCGCACGCTGGTGATGATCTTCGAGAAGGCCAGCACGCGCACGCGCCTGTCGTTCGAGGCGGGGATGCAACAACTGGGCGGTTCGGCAATTTACCTGAATACGCGCGACTCGCAACTGGGGCGCGGCGAGCCGGTGGAAGACGCCGGGCAGGTGATCTCGCGCATGAGCGACCTGGTGATGATCCGCACCTTCGAGCAGTCCATCATCGAACGCTTCGCCGCCCACTCGCGCGTGCCGGTGATCAACGGCCTGACCAACGAATACCATCCGTGCCAGGTACTCGCCGACATCTACACCTACGTCGAGCAGCGCGGCGGCATCCAGGGCAAGACCGTGGCGTGGATCGGCGACTCCAACAACATGTGCAACACCTGGCTGCAGGCCGCCGAGATACTGGATTTCAACGTGCATGTCTCGACCCCGCCCGGCTATGAAGTCGAGCCGGAGCGCGCCGGGCTGTTCGGCGAGGACCACTACGAGGAATTCGCCGACCCGATGCAAGCCGCGCGCGGCGCCGATCTGGTGACCACCGACGTGTGGACCAGCATGGGCTTCGAGGCGGAGAACGAGGAACGCCTGAAGGACTTCGCCGACTGGCAGGTGGACGAAGACATGATGCGCGTCGCCGCAAAGGATGCGCTGTTCATGCACTGTCTGCCCGCACATCGCGGCGAGGAAGTCTCCGCCGGAGTCATCGACGGCCCGCAGAGCGTGGTGTGGGACGAGGCGGAGAACAGGTTGCATGTGCAGAAAGCACTGATGGAATATCTGCTGCTGGGAAAGTTAAGCAATTAAGCACAACAACGCGACCGAAGCCAAAATTACTGGAGAGATTTCATGTCGAACTTACTAATTCAAAAAGAACAAGAAGTCAAAGATGATGAAATTGATGTCGCCCCTGTGCTGGCCTATCTCAATACTGAAAAAGGCCATGAGTTAGCTTCACGTGTTATACAAATTATTGAGGGTGTTCAAAAAGCCACACTGGCAACCAATAGTAAACACGTTGTTTTTGAATTGTGGTTCAAAGTAATTACGGTTGTATTGGTTGTTATTGCGGCCAGCCTACTAACATGGGCTGATAAATTTAATCCGACAATGGGCATACTATTTGGGACATTAGTTGGATATGTTTTTGGAAAGAAGAGTTAATAAACCATGAGTGAAATCAAAAAAGCCGTCCTCGCCTATTCCGGCGGACTCGACACCTCGGTCATCCTGAAATGGCTGCAAGACACCTACCAATGCGAAGTCGTCACTTTTACCGCCGACATCGGCCAGGGTGAGGAGCTGGAGCCGGCGCGCGCCAAGGCGCTGAAAATGGGCATCAAGCCGGAAAATATTTTCATCGACGACATGCGCGAAGAATTCGTGCGCGATTTCGTGTTCCCGATGTTCCGCGCCAATACCGTGTACGAGGGCGAATACCTGCTCGGCACGTCGATCGCGCGCCCGCTGATCGCCAAGCGCCTGATCGAGATCGCCGCCAAGACCGGCGCACAGGCCATCTCGCACGGCGCGACCGGCAAGGGCAACGACCAGGTGCGTTTCGAGCTGGGCGCTTACGCGCTGAACCCGAACATCAAAGTCATCGCGCCGTGGCGCGAATGGGATCTGTTGTCACGCGAGAAGCTGATGGCCTATGCCGAGAAGGCCGGCATCCCGATCGACATGAAACACAAGCAGGGCGGCTCGCCCTATTCGATGGATGCGAACCTGCTGCACATTTCCTTCGAAGGCCGCCATCTGGAAGACCCTGCCGCCGAAGCCGAGGAAAGCATGTGGCGCTGGACGGTGTCGCCGGAGAAGGCGCCGGATGCCGCCGGATATCTGGACATCGAATTTGCCAACGGCGACATCGTCGCGCTGAACGGTACGAAATTATCTCCCGCACAGGTGCTGACCAAGTTGAACGCACTCGGCGGCAAGCACGGCATCGGCCGCCTCGACCTGGTGGAGAACCGCTATGTCGGCATGAAGTCGCGCGGCTGCTACGAGACCCCCGGCGGCACGATCATGCTCAAGGCGCATCGCGCCATCGAGTCGATCACGCTGGACCGCGAAGTCGCGCACCTCAAGGACGACCTGATGCCGCGCTATGCCAGCATGATTTACAACGGCTACTGGTGGTCGCCGGAGCGCAAGGCGCTACAGGTGCTGATTGACCATACCCAGAGCTGCGTGAACGGCTGGGTACGTGTCAAACTGTACAAGGGCAACGTGATCGTGGTCGGGCGCGATTCCAAAACCGATTCGCTGTTCGACCCGACCATCGCCACCTTCGAGGACGACAAGGGCGCCTACGATCAAAAAGATGCGGCGGGCTTCATCAAACTGAATGCGCTACGCATGCGCATCGCGGCGAATCTGAAGAATCGAAAATAATCGGAGCGCGGGCATCTCGCCCGCATGCGGGCGAGATGCCCGCGCTCCCACCATAGGGAGGCATCATGCTTCATGAACTGAGCGGCGACATTCTGTTGAGCGGCGCAAAAGTTATCGCGCAAGGCGTCGCACCCAACGATGATTTTCATCACGGCCTGGCCTTGCAACTGCGCGAGCGCATGCCCGCGATGTACAAGGACTTCCGCCATTATTGCCAGACCAAACATCCCAAGTCAGGCGGTTTGTGGACGTGGATGAGCGCCGATGGCCGCTACATCGTCAACCTGTTCACGCAAGATGGAGCCTATGATCATGGCAGCAAACCGGGGCACGCTTCGCTCAGCCATGTAAACCATGCGCTGCATGCGTTGCGCGGACTAATTGAAAAGGAAAAATTTTCCAGTATCGCTTTGCCGCGCCTGGCCTGCGGCATGACCGGCCTAGACTGGAATGACGTAAAACCACTGATCGAAAAACAGCTCGGCGACCTCGGCATCCCGGTGTATGTTTACGCCAACTACCAAAAAAGCATCAAAGCCAACGAACCTCCAAAATAATCAAACCATCTCAAAGGAAAGCAGCGTCATGTCAGACAAATTCGATAATGTCAGCGTAGGCAAAAAAGCCAATGTATTCTTCGACGGCAAGTGCGTGTCGCATTCGGTATTTTTTCCGGATGGCACGCGCAAAACCGTCGGTGTCATCATGCCGGGCAGCCAGCTCACCTTCAATGTCGGAGCGCCGGAGCTGATGGAGATCAGCAGCGGCACCTGCGAAGTGAAGATCGCCGGCGAGCCGGCTTTCAAGACCTATGCTGCGGGTACCAGCTTCAGGGTGGCGGAGAACAGCAGCTTTGAGATACATGCCAAGGATGAAGTAAACTACGTTTGCAGTTTTGGCTAGCCTGAAAAAATAGCTATCCGCAGATTACGCAGATTAACGCCGATTAAAATCTGTGTGAATCTGTGTAATCTGCGGATCAAGTTTTTGTTTTTCTTTAGAGTGAGATCACTATGCCATCTTTCGACATCGTTTCCGAAGTAGACAAGACAGAAGTCAAAAATGCCATTGAGCAGACCAACAAGGAAGTCAGCACCCGCTTTGACTTCAAGGGCTCGGATGCACGCGTCGAGCAGGCCGAACTCAAGCTTACGGTATGGGCCGACAACGAATTCCAACTGGATCAGGTGCAGGATATCCTGAATGCCAAGCTGACCAAGCGCGGCGTGGACATCAAGTGCCTGGAGATCAGCGAGAAAATTGAAAAGGTCAGTGGCAACAAGGTCAAGCGCACTTGCGAAGTCAAGGTCGGCGTGGAAATCGAATTGGCGAAAAAAATCGTCAAGCTGCTCAAGGACAGCAAGATGAAAGTGCAGGCCAGCATCCAGGGCGACACCGTGCGGGTCACCGGCAAGAACCGCGACGATCTGCAATCCGCCATCGCCTTCGTCAAGAAATCCATCACCGATTTCCCGTTGCAGTACCAGAATTTCAGGGACTGATTTTATCCGTTTACCCTTCGACAGGCTCAGGGCGAACGGCCTAAGTAATACGCTACCGGAGGAAAATCATGCACAAAGTTCTCGTTTTGCTCGCACAAGGTTGCGAAGAAATTGAGGCTGTAACGGTCATCGACATCCTGCGCCGCGCCGGCATCGAAGTGACCAGCGCGGGGCTGGACGACCTGCCGGTATTGGCTAGCCGCGGCGTGGTGCTGTTGCCGGATACCACGCTGGATCTCGCGCAGCATCAAAATTTCGACATGATCGTGCTGCCCGGCGGCCTGCCCGGCACCGACAACCTGAAGGCCGACCAGCGTCTGATCGCGCTGCTGCAAAAAATGGCGCAACAGGGAAAATATGTTGCCGCAATCTGCGCCGCGCCTTCGGTACTCGCCACCGCCGGGCTGCTGGACGGACGCAAAGCCACCTGCTACCCGACCTGCCTGGATGATTTCCCCAAGGTCAATTTGCAAACCGCCGCCGTCGTGGAAGACGGCAAACTGATCACCTCGCGCGGCCCCGGCACGGCAATGGACTTCGCACTGACCCTTACGGAACGACTGGTTGGCAAGGCCAAACGGCAGGAAGTCGAAGCTGCGCTGGTACGCTAATTTTATTTCGAAGATCGCATTAACGTAGGGGCGTGATTTATCGCGCCCTTCTTTTGATGCATTCGCAGATCAGGCGTGATAAATCACGCCCCTACAATATTTCACTATAGATTTGAAAATAGAATAACTTGCGCGCCCTTCTCAAAAAACCCCCTCCCGCCGTCACCGCACTGCTGCTGCAATTCGCGGCATTCGTGCTGACCCTGCTCAGTGCCGGCCTGGTCGGACTGCAACCTCCTCCGCTCGCCTTCGCGTTACTGTGTGGCCTGCTCGCCATGACCTTCAGCCGTCTTGTCGGGCTGGCGGGCTGGTGGCTGCCGATTCAATTATTGTTCGCCCCCGCGCTGGTGTTGATGCTCGCGCTGAACATCCCGCCCGAATTTTCTCTCGCCGCATTTCTCATCCTGCTGGCGGTGTACTGGAGCACGTTCCGCACCCAGGTGCCGCTGTATCTTTCCAGCGACAAGGTGTGGCATGCGCTGGAAGCGCTACTCCCCTCCCCTACAAGCGGGGGAGGTACTGGAGGAGAGGGAAAGCCGAACTTCCGCTTCATCGATCTCGGCTCCGGCCTCGGTGGGGTACTGACGCATCTTGCCCGCGTTCGGCCTGACGGGCGCTACAGCGGCGTGGAATCCGCCCCGCTGCCGTTTTTGTGGGGCTGGCTGCGCGTCAAATTGGGTGGCTACCGCAACTGCAGCGTGCGGTGGGGCAGCCTGTGGAATTGCGACCTGGCACAATACGATGTGGTGTTCGCCTACCTCTCGCCGGTGCCGATGGAGCGGCTGTGGCGCAAGGCGCGCGCCGAGATGCGCCCCGGCACGGTATTCATCAGCAGCACCTTCGCCGTACCGGAACAATCCCCGCGCGAGACGGTGCAAGTGGATGATCTGCATCGCTCCACGCTGCTGGTATGGCGCATGTAAGAAGCTGTCTAAAAATTACTGCGGAGGGCGTCTGCGGTGTTGCGCGGTACTCGAAATCCTCATGTACTTTCTGTACATTCCGGTTTCTGCGTTCCGTGCTCCTTGCATCCGTCCCTCCTCGCAAATTTTTAGACAACTTCTAAATTTTCTTTAGCAGATATGACAACGAACACAAACGACGACAGCGAAAGATTCCGTATCGACAAATGGCTATGGGCCGCGCGCTTTTTCAAAACGCGCTCCCTGGCTACGGCGGCGGTCGAATGCGGCAAGGTGCTGCTCAACGACACGCGCGTCAAACCGGCCAAGGCCGTTGTGCCGGGCGATACGCTCGACATCCACATCGGGCAGGTTCAATTCATAATCGAGGTGCTGGCGCTGTCGAACAAACGCGGCCCGGCCACCGAAGCGCAAAAGCTGTATCGCGAGACCGATGAAAGCCGTCAGCGCAGACTCGCCATTGCCGCCTTGCTCAAGGAACAGGCGCCGCCATTCCGTTTCAGAGGCAGGCCGACCAAACGCGACCGGCGGGTCATTGAAAAATTCAAAAAAGAAACGTGATCAGTCAGATCAGATAACTCACTCGCGCCAACATTTTATGCATACAGAATCAGGCGGCAAGCTGCCCATTTGCAACAACTGCACCCACTACTTCATTACCCACGAAGCCCATTTCAGATACGGCTGCCGCGCGCTCGACTTCAAAAGCCAGCGACAGCCGATCCTTGATGTCATAGAAGCATCCGGACAGCCGTGCCACTACTTCCAGAAAAAGGGAGCGGGTTCGAAGTAGTCAGCGCAGATTGATGATCGGCCAGCCATGCCGCTCGGCATGGATGCGCAGCGTGGTATCGGGATTGGCCGCGACCGGGGTTTTTACTTTGCACAGCAGCGGCAGATCGTTCAGCGAATCGCTGTAGAACGTGCTGTCGGTGAAGCTCTCCAGCGTCCAGCCGCGCGCGGCCAGCCAGTTTTCCAGACGGGTGATCTTGCCTTCGCGGAAGCACGGCACATCCGCCACATTCCCGGTGAACTCGCCATCCTTGTGTTCCGGCTCGGTGGCGATCAGGTGTTCGACGCCGAATTCGCGCGCGATCGGCGCAGTGACAAAGCTGTTGGTGGCGGTAATGACGACACACACATCACCCGCGTCGCGGTGCCGTTGCACCAGATCGCGTGCCGCTTGGGTGATCATCGGCAGCACGCTCTCGCGCATGAATTGCCGGTGCCATGCGTCCAGCGTATTGCGCGAATGGCGCGACAATGGCTTCAGTTGAAAATCCAGGAACTCGTGGATGTCCAATGTCCCGGCTTTGTATTGCTCGTAGAAGGCGAGGTTCTTCACCTCGAACAGTTCGCGGTCGAGCACGCCGATGCGTATCAGGAATTGCGACCACTCGAAATCGCTGTCGCCGTTGAGCAGGGTGTTGTCCAAATCAAATAATGCCAGGTTCACTGCAACTCCAATTTTTCTCGAAAATATCAGGGTGGGTTTTTGCTTCTTTAGCGCCGCCAGAAATGCGGTGTAAACAGGATCAGTACGGTGAATATTTCCAGTCGCCCGATCAGCATGGCAAACGTGCATACCCAGGTTTGGAAATCGGTCAGCCCCTGATAATTGCCTGCCGGGCCAACCGTCCCCAGCCCCGGACCAAAATTATTGATACAAGCCACTATTGCCGAAAAGGCCGAAATATAGTCCATGCCGCTGATCAGCAACACAAAGGTCAGGGTGACCGTAGTCATAAAATACAGGAAGATGAAACCCAGCACCGAGAACACGATGTTATTGGACACCACATGCCCGCCGATCTTCATCGGGTTGACCACATTGGGATGAAGCAATTTGACAAACTCGCGCCCGGCCTGCTTGATCAGGATCAAGGTGCGGATCATTTTTATGCCGCCACCGCTGGAACCGGCGCTGGCAACCGTACAGGCGAGGAACATCATCCACATCGGTGCGAAGATCGGCCATTGCGCAAAATCCACAGTAGCGAAACCAGAGCTGGTTGCAATTGAAACCAGGTTAAAGCTGGCGTGGCGCAATGCCGTCCAGAAATCCGGGTAGACACCTTGCCAACGCAGGAATATGGCGACTCCCACACAACTGCCGAGTATCAAACCCCATGAAGAAAATGCCTCCAGATCATCGCGATAAGCCGCCAAAGATCTTCCTCGCCAAGCCATGAAGTGGGTGGCAAAATTAACCACCGAAAGCAGCATAAACACGATTAGAACAAACTCGATCAGCGGTGAATTAAAATATCCGACACTGGCATCATGGGTGGAGAAACCACCCAAACCCATCGTCGAAAAAGCATGGCACACCGCATCCAGCCAGTCCATTCCCGCCCACTTCAGCGCAGCGATACAAGCCAGCGTGATTGCCAGATAAACCGCCCACAGGTTGCGCGCGGTTTCGGCGATGCGTGGCGTCAACGCGGAATCTTTCATCGGCCCCGGCGTCTCCGCCTTGAACAATTGCCGCCCGCCGACACCGAGCAGCGGCAGGATCGCCACCGCCAGCACGATGATGCCCAACCCGCCCAGCCAGTTCAGTTCATGCCGCCAGATATTGATGGCGGGCGGCATACTATCCAGCCCGGTCAGCACGGTCGCGCCGGTGGTCGTCAATCCCGACATGGTTTCAAAATAGGCATCGGTGAACGACAGGCCGGGGATCATCATCAGCAGGGGAATGGTGGCGAAGGCCGGCATCATTGCCCACATCGTCGCCACCAGCAGGTAACCGTGGCGGATCGACAGCTCACCCTTGTGATGACGGGTCAGCAACCACATCAACACGCCCGAGGAAAATGTCCACACCATCGCCAGCAGGAAATCCAGCAACATGGTGTAATCCCCGTAAATCAGCGAGCTGGCCACGGGTATTACGTAGGCCGCGCTGAACACCACCAGCATCAAACCCAGGGCGTGGACAACGATCAGCGTGCGTTGCATTGGTTTTCCATCAGAAAAAACCGATATTGACCTGGAACAACTTTTCGACCTTGCGCACCATGGCTTTGTTGATCACAAACACGATGGCATGATCTTCGGCTTCAATGATCACATTGTGATGCCCCATGATGACTTCGCCGCCGCGCACGAGCGCGCCGATGGTCACCCCCTTGGGCAGGTCGATTTCGTCGATGCGCCGCCCCACCACGCGCGAGGACTGGCGGTCGCCATGCACCACCAGTTCGAGCGCTTCCGCCGCGCCGCGCCGCAATGAATGCACCACCGCCACATCGCCTTGCCGCACATAAGCGAGCAGCGAGCCGATGGTAACGTATGCCGGAGAAAGCGCGATATCGATCTTGCCGCCCTGCACCAGCCCGACATACGCGCTGCGGTTGATCAGCGCAATCACCTTGCGCGCGCCGCCCTGCTTGGCAAGCAGCGAGGACATGATGTTGTTTTCATCATCGTTGGTGAGCGCACAGAACACATCCACGTCGCCGACATGCTCCTGCTGCATCAGCTTTTCATCCGTGCCGTCGCCGTGCAGCACCAGTGTATTGGCCAGCTCACTGGCCAATTTCTCGCAGGATTTCTTGTTGTATTCGATCAGCTTGACCTGATAGTCGCGCTCCAGAGCCTTGGCCAGGCGGCGGCCGATGTTGCCGCCGCCGACAATCATCACCCGCTTGGCGGGTTTGTCCATACGGCGCATTTCCTTGAGCACGCTGCGGATATTGTCGGTCGCGGCAATGAAAAATATTTCGTCGCCGTCTTCGACCACGGTATCACCCTCGGGAATGAGCGACCTGTCCTTGCGATAAATTGCCGCCACGCGCGTTTCGATTTGCGGCATGTGGGTGCGCAGAAAACTCAGCGGCTTGCCCACCAGCGGCCCGCCTTCAAAGGCGCGCACCGCCACCAGCGAGGCTTTGCCGTCCGCGAATTCCAGCACTTGCAGCGCTTCGGGAAACTCGATTAATTTGACGATGTATTCGGTGAGTATTTGCTCCGGGCATATCGAAAAATCCACGCAGAAATTATCCGCGCCGAATATCTCCTGGCGTTCCAGATAATTGGTGGATCTGATCCGGGCGATGCGCGTCGGCGTGTTGTAGAGGCTGGCCGCCAGCTTGCAGGCCACCAGGTTGACTTCGTCGCTTTGCGTGACCGCCAGCAGGATGTCAGTGTCGGCGATGCCGGCCTGCTCCAGTACGGAAGGATGCGCCGCGTTGCCGGTCAGGGTGCGCAAATCCAGCCTATCCCGTAGCTGATGCAGCTTGTCGCCGTCCGAATCCACGATGGTGATGTCGTTGGCTTCGCTGACCAGGCTTTCCGCCACTGTAGAACCGACTTGGCCTGCGCCGAGTATCAATATTTTCACGGTATTTCCCTCATCGCACTAGCATGGCGCGCCGCGCCGGTGCCGGAACAAAAGCTTCTCATGCCCCTACTGCGCGCGTATCCAATTCTTCCATTCGTCAAACAGTTTTTTGTCATGCGCCGCGATCACCGAACGCTGCCAGATATCGCCCTGCTCAAAATCGTCGCTCTCGATACAGCAGGCATAGCCGCCCGACTCGCGCAAAATCAACAGGCCGGCAGCGTAATCCCACAGTTTTTGCCCGCCGTGCAAATACACGTCATAGCGCCCGGCGGCGGTGTAGCACCAGTCCAGGGTACTTGCCCCAAAATTGCGCTGCGAAGCATACGGCGGATTGGCGGCCAGTTGCGTAACCAATTTGGTGCCGAGGCGTTTCAGATCGACATTGGCCAGCGCCTGCCCCAGCGATCCCGGCGCTTCGCGCCCGATCAGTTTTTCGCCGTTCAGGAACGCACCCTTGCCCAGTTCGGCGGCAAACACTTCGTCCGCCACCGGGTCGTACACCACGCCCAGCACGCTTTTCCCTGCGCGCAACAGCGCGATGGATACCGCGAAATAAGGCAGGCCGCGCACAAAGTTGGAGGTGCCGTCGATCGGGTCTATGCACCACAGCCCATCGTAGCCGGATTGCCATATCGCATGCTGCTCCTTGGCGGTCATTTCCTCACCCAGCACCGGCACGTTGAGGATGGCTTGCAGCTTCTTGGTCAAAGCAGTTTGCGCGGCGACATCCGCCTCGGTGCACAGGCTGCCGTCGCTTTTGCGCTGGTGCGCCACCTTGAGGTAGCGCGGCATGATTTCTTCCGCCGCGACCAGCTTGACTGCCGCGACTATCGCCTTGAGCATTGCGCCCATGCTATGTGCTACCGGTCTTGTCACGCTGCACCTTTCCATTTACCGCTCATGCTTCACTCCTCCATTTAATGGAACAGCCCATGCTGGCGATCTGCTCGCGCGGCCCTTGCCCGGTTTGGGCGATTTGCAGCATCGCGTTGAACAAATCGCGCGGCGCACCGGCGACCGCTTCCTTGCGCGATGCGTCCAGACGTCCGCGGTATTGCAGTTCGAGATTGGCGTTGAAACCGAAGAAATCCGGCGTGCATACCGCGCCGTAATCCTTCGCGACCTGCTGGGTCTCGTCCCACGCGTAAGGAAAAGGGTAGCCGTACTGGCTGGCCACCAGCTTCATGTTATCGAACGAATCGTCGGGATATTCGGCGGAGTCGTTGGACATGATGGCGATGCTGTTGATACCGTGCAATTGCAACTCGCGCGTGTCGCGCACGAGGCGGTCGCGGATGGCTTTCACATAGGGGCAGTGGTTGCAGATGAACATCACCAGCAGGCCGTTGCTGCCGCGTGCTTTGGCGAGGTTGTAGCGCTTGCCGTCCACGCCGGGAAGGTCGAAATCGCGTGCTTTCCAGCCGAAATCGCACAACGGGGGTTGCAGGCTGACCATTTCATATCCCTGACAAAATTCTACGTGGCATTATATCATCACGCCGACACCCTTATTCATTTGCGAACCGACCATGCCGCGCTTTTACTGCCCCCCGCCACTGCCATCCGGCGGCTCGTTTGACCTGCCGCCCGAGGCCGCACACCATGCCGCACGCGTGCTGCGCTTGCGCGAGGGAAACCGCGTGGAGATGTTCGACGGCTTGGGCAACGCATGTCACGGCATAATTACCGAACTCGGCGGCAAGCGCGTGATGGTCGGCAACATTACCGCCGGCAATGTTGACCGCGAATCGCCGTTGCGGGTATTGCTGGCGCAAGCCCTGTCGAGCAGCGAAAAAATGGATTGGGTGATCCAGAAAGCCACCGAGCTGGGCGCTACAGAAATTCAGCCGCTCGACACCGAACGCAGCGTCGCCAGGCTGTCTGCCGAGCGCGCCGCAAAACGGCTGGAACATTGGCGGCAAGTCGCCATCTCGGCCTGCGAACAATGCGGGCGCAATGTGCTGCCCGCAATACACGCGCCGCTGGACATCATGGCGTGGCTGCAACAGATGCGCGCCACGACCGACAGCAAGTTCATCCTGCTGCCGGAAGGCGCGGCCCCGCTGCAGGCGCAAGCCAGACCGCAAGGTCGCGTCGTGCTGCTGATCGGCGCGGAGGGCGGTTTCACCCAGGCGGAAAGCGAAACCGCGCTGCATTGCGGCTTCAGCGCGATCCGCATGGGTGCGCGCGTGCTGCGCACCGAGACTGCGGCAGTCGCCGGGCTGGCCGCACTGCAAACGCTGTGGGGGGATTTTTCGTAGAAACGTATGGCAATACGCCCCTCCATAAACGGTTATAGGGCGCGCCAAGACAGGGCGTATTGCCATACGCCCCTACCATCAATATTTTTTCAGGGGACCACCATGCCTTACGTCAACATCCGCATCGCGGGAACGCTGAGCCGCGAACAGAAAGCCAAAATCGCCGCCGAGATCACCGACACGCTGGAGCGCATCGCGCTCAAGCCAAAAAACTATACCTACATCGCCTTCGACGAACTGCCCGACGAAAACTGGGCGATCGCCGGGCAGTTGCTAGATGAGAGTTAACGATGAGAGCTGCAGAAACAACCGCCCCGCTGCTAAAAATCTAGTGCATGACGCACTCGTTTTGCCCTGCCCCTCCACCTGCGGCCGCACCGCGCACACCCAGGCTGAACGGCATGGCCTCAAGCCCCATGCCGGGGTCGATGGTCAGAATGACCGGCGCTGTTTGCGCATCCTTCACAAAGCCGAACTGCCCCTCGCCGATGAGCTGCGAACCCCGCTCATTGCTCATGATGTAAGCGCCGGTGTAGGTAGCATGGTAAACACCCGGCGAAAGTTTATCGCTGGTACTGGTCACCCCCGCACACCCTTCGCTGCATTCCAGCGTGTCGCCGGAAGAACCGCGTATCCCTATCGATGCGGTTGCGGTTTTTAGACGGTAAGCATCTTGGTTACCGCGCTTGCCGATCAAGCCGGTCAAGGTGCGCAACCCGCCCTTGAGCAGGCTGAACAGCAAATTGTCGCGCTCGGGATCCTTTTCATTGAAATGGTAAGCATCAATCTTTAGCCGCGAATTGGGGCGTAGCGTCGCCTGGCTCTTGTCGGCAAAGTTGATTTGCACATAACTATCCTTCTCGGTGGATAACACATCACCCACTTCGATTTCAGATTTGCGGGAGAGAATCTTGACCGTGCCGTCCGGCTTTTGTGCGGACAGTGTTCCGGCGATGTAAACGATTTCTCCCACCGGCGCGGCAACCGCTGCACCTATCGTCAGCGCTCCTAAAGCGGCGAATACCAGCACGGTCAAATTTATTGTTTTCATCGCACCCTCCTGTCGGTTCCAAGAACCTGCGCGTATAAGCGAAACTACCAGCCTTCCATCATTTCTTCTACCGGGAAAGTCAGCCCCGCGCCGCGCCATACCGCCGCCACGCGCTGGATGGCCGCCTCGGCACGCGGCTGCCAATCCGGGTGGCGGTCGCGCTTGTCGAACACCTTGAATTCTTCCACCGTTCCGGCATTTTTGAAGCGCTTAAAGAAACCCTGCGCGCACTGCTCCATGCGCTCCTTGCCATACACCACCACCGTCCAATTCTTGTTCGCCGCCAGACCGGTCAACGCGAGGCTGTAGTAATACTGTTCCCAGTAACGCAGATACACATCGAAATAATCCTTCTCGAATATCCCTTGCGCATCCTCGCCGTTGAACACATTGTCGCGCCTCGCCCACTCTTCGATATTGCCGCGCACCTTGAATTTGCCGTCCGGCGGCAACCCGCTGGATTTCTCATAAGTGGAAATGCACGCCGCGACCGGATGGCGCAGCGTGACGATATACTCGACATTCGCCCCCAGCATCGCGTTGAAGAACGCGCCCTGATACGCCGCCTTGGTGGCCTTCTTGGGCACGATCACATAGTTGTCATACAGGCGCGAATCGGCGAAATACAACTCCACCATCGCCAGATATTCCGCCATGTTGTGCGTCATCAGCGTATGGGTGTTGGCGCCTTCCCTGAACTCGAACGGGCCGGCATCGGGGAAGCCATCGTGCGCCAATGCGTTCGGGGCGTCGTCCGGATTGAAGCCCAACGCCCGAAATAATTGTTTGGCCAGATATGAGCCGCCATGCCGCGGACAACCGACCACACACAGGAAACGATAACGGTCATGGAAGAAGCGCAGCTTGTCCGGCGCGCCGGTCAATATCGCCGTAAGCAACTCATAGCTGCGATAGATCGCTTTCTGCCCGACCGGGTGCTCCAGCACCTTGCCCGCCTCCGCCTCGGCGACTTGCTGAATCTCGCCTTGCGCGGACACCATCTCCTCACTCAACTGATCGTGCCAACTGGCATCGGACGGTTTGTTCTCGATGCGCCGGTGCAAAAAATCGATGAATACCGGGGAAACCGGAAACTGCTTATCGCTTAATTTTATTTCTACGCCCATGATGTTTTATACAAAGACCGGTGACGAAACACGTCCCCGCTTCGACTCCTTTATTGGCAAGTATAGGTTGGTTTCTTATTTAACGGGTTTTCCTGCTCACCCGATTGTTCCACCGCTGCCAACAATGGCCCGTTAAGTATCGGCAGCGCCACCGTTTCCAATACTCCGTCCAATGCGGTATTGAGTACTGGCTGCACCACATCCACGGGCGCAGCAGGTGCAGGCGCTGGCGCAGCGGTGATGCCCAAGTTGTTGCCGGTGTAGGTAATCGTATAGTTCGCACCTGCCAGACTGCCCTGGTTGATGGCGTACAGGCCGACATTCTCTCCCGCAACGCGGCTCAAACTACCCGTCAACGCCGTCCCCGCCGTGTCGCTGAACTGAAAGCCGGTCGCGGCGTAAGTCAGCACAGGATCGGCGCTGCCGTATACTTTGCTCAGTGCATCCGCGATGACGCTCAGGCTAGCCGGGGTGATGCCAAGATTGTTGCCGGTAAGGCTGATAGTGTAGCCCAGCGGCGAAAGGAGAACACCTTGATTAATCGCATAACTACCGACATTTTCCCCGGCAGCGCGCCCCAGCGTGCCGCTCAAAGCGGTGACTGCATCATCACCAAATTCAAACCCGCTCACGGTATAGCTGAAGGCCGGGTCGGCTGCGCCGTAAATTTTGCTTTGCGCATCCGCTGTCACCGCGAGCGCCGGTGCGTAGGAATAGAGGAACCCGTTACCCGTCGCCGGTATGGCAGTGCCGGCCGTAAGGCACCCCGCCGCGTAGGTGCAGTTGTAGCGCTTGAAGTCGGCCGTCATACCGTTCAAGGTATCGCTGGTCGGAATGGTTGAGTAGATCAGGATACGCCCCGCCGTGATCGGCGAGGCATTGCCGGAATTATTGATGAAGTTGCCGCCCGCCGCGACAAGGGTCACATTGCCGACACCAGCATCGATAGCAGCGGAGGTTTCCGGAATATTGCCACCGCCGTCGGTCATGGACACGTCACCATTCACATTGACCAGAATATTTCCAAACGGTGCGCTCAATGCAGTAGATGCATTAGCAAAAGATGAACCGCTTCCGCCAGTCAAAGCCAAGCTGGCGGCACGCGCATTGACGTTACCGGTGATGGTAAGGCCGCCCCCTATTTCGATGCTGCCCGCATTGATTCTGGCGGATGCGTCCGCGCTACCGATTAATCGCGAAGCGGAGCCGCCGAACAACTCCACCGCACCGTCGGTTTTGATCAGCACCGTGCGGTTCGCTTCTATCATAGCCTTCGCCGTTGCGCTCCCGCCACCGGAGCCGCTGTTGCCTTCTGTCGCCGAACCGCCCTGTAGTCTGAGGCTGCCCGCAGTGATGGTGATATCATTCCCCGCCGAAATCGTTGCGTTGGCATGCGCATGCATCGGACTGTCGCCCCAGTTCTGCGTCATTGCCGTGCCGCCATTCAGAGTCAGGGCGCCCGCCGTGGTGATGATCACGTCACGAGCAGCTTCAATCACGGCATTTCCGGAGGCAGTGGCGTTTGATGCACTGGCCAGCACCTGCCCGCTCGCACCATTGAGCGTGACACTGTCTGCGGAATGAATGACCACGTCCTGAGCCGCATAAATGATGGCGTCCGCAGTTTGAGCGCGACTGCCGAATGCGCTTGCATTATTACCCGACAAAATCAGACCGCCGCCAGTCAGAGTGATCCCGACGTCGCCACTGGTTGAGCGCAACTCCGCGTTGCCGTTGCCGGTGAAGCTGCCGCTGCCAGACATAGACCCCGCAAGCAGCGACAGGTTACGCCCGTGCAAATCGACCGCCCCCCCCTTCACAACGGTTTGGTTGGAACTGCCAAACGCTGCCGCACCGCCGTAAATATTGATGTCGCGGCTCATGTTGATCGACAGCAAGCCACCTGCCGAGACCGTAGTCTGCAAACTGGCGTGGCCGCTGCTGCCTACCGTCAAATCCACACCGGAAATATGCATTGCCCCCAGCGTATCCATCGTCACGCCGGGATTGATGTAGACATAGCCGGAGGTGCCTGCGCCAAGTGCATTGGCCGCGAGCGTCAGCGTGTTGCTGCCCAAATAAATCGAGTTGTTGACGTTGACGTTGTTGCCAGCAGTCAGCGTCAGGTCGTGGTTGAAACGACCTGCAGAAGGCAAGCCGATTTGTGCGCCAACGGTAATGTCGTTGCCTGCGGTCAGCGTGAGCGAGCCGCCTGCTGCGCCATTGTTGATGTCGGCATTGCTGATTGCGGACTGGACGGTGATGTTGTTAAGCGCCGCCAGGCTTACATCCGCCCATCCCCCATTGAGACTCGCAGGGTCAATATTGAAGGTAGCGCCAGATGATGCACTCGCCGCGATGTTGCTACTGGCCATGCCATATGAGCCACCCGAAATGATATTGATATCCAGTGGATCCAGCAACAAACTGCCGTTGCGGTAGCCAGCCTTGTGGGCGCGCCCGCTGTAAATGCCGTGCAATACTAAACCAGTTTTTCCAGACAACTCCAAGAATCCACCATTCCCGCCATCCACCCCGCCATCCACATGCACTTGCGAGCCGCTACGCATCGCGAGTTTGCCGTCGGCGATGAGGCGCACTTCGCCGCCGTCATGCACGCCGCCGGGCGCGCCGGAAGCGCTGGTCACGCTGCCCGGTTCGAGGTTGATGTCCGTGGTTGCCTTGAAGGTGATCTTGCCGGTCGCACCGACTGTGGCGGTATCGGCGCTGACGATGCCGTGATGGTTGATCAGCCCGGCATAGATGCCAACGCGGCCGCTGTTGGCGACGATGCTGCCGAGGTTTATCGCCTGGTTGTCCGGTGCGCTGATAACCACGCGCATATCGGGCGAGTTGGCATTGACCAGCTCCACGCTGTTGCCGGCGGCGAGGACGATGTCGCCCTGCGGGCTGGTGATGATGCCGCTGTTGTTGAGGCTGGGTGCGACCAGATACAACTGCCCGCCGGGCAACGCGGTAAGGTTGCCCTGATTTTCGATGCCGCCCGCGCCGGCGCGGGCGGTGAAGTTGTAGCGACCGGCGAGAAAATCGGCGTTGGAAAGATTGAGCGTGGATACCACCAGCCCGGCCACATCCACTTGCGCCCCCGCGCCAAACAGTACGCCGTTGGGGTTGATCAGGAACACGCGGCCGTTGGATTGCAATGCGCCAAGAATGCTGGAAGGATTAACACCCGTGACGCGGTTGAGCACGCTGGATGCCGCCGACTGCTGGATGAAGCGCGTCGCTTCACTCGCGCCGATGGAAAAGCTCTGCCAGTTGATGATCGCGCCGGGGCTGTTAGTGATGTTGAGCGAGTTGCCCTGTTGCGCCATGCTGACCACGCCGTTGGCGATGCTCGGGCCGATGGGATTGGCATACAGCGGGGTGGCGATGACGAAACAGGATGCAATTGCAACCGCGACAGCATTGCGCTGCCATGTTTTACTACGAGGAGTATTTTTCATCTTGACCCCCTGCATTATTTCAGCTGGCGGAGGACACACTACCGAAATGCCGGACAATATGGATTACAGGCGTTGGTCCATAGCCGCTGATTTCCATTGCCAATACGTTCAGTGATTCTCCTTGTATTGTGCTGCTTCAGTTTGCCGAATCTTGTGAAGAATGATGCGCCATTGCACACCGAACGTGCATCGGTGTTTGCCTGATTATGGTGTAGGGGGCTGGGAAATTTTGCTGTCAGTGTTTGCCTGACAGAACACGAATTACGCCGGAAGAACGAAACCGGAATTTTTAAAGCCCGCCGTTGGCGGTCAACGCAAATGGGGCTTATGCAGAGGCTGCCTAAAACAGGTAAGCCATGCCGATGTGCAAAATTTTGCTGCCCGAGCGGCGCAGATCCGAACCATCCAGCACTTGCGCCAGGTCGGCACGCACGCTGAAATTGCCGCCGTGGCTGACACGCACTCCGATGCCTGCGCTGGAAACCGACTGCCCCGCCGACTCGCCGGGCAGGATGGCATTGCGGCGCACGTTTGCGCTGTCGATAAATGCCAGCCCGCGCAGATGCAAATCTGCCGAACCCAAATCACTGCCGAAATCCGGCGCATAGGCTTCCAGTGAGGTTTGATAGCCGCGATCGTTGGCGATTTCGCGCTCATTGAAACCGCGCACGCTGTCTGCGCCGCCCGCGCCGAACTGCTCACCCGGCACCAGCGCATCCGGGGTTTCCTGTCCTTGCAGTGCTACGCGCGCTTGCCAGTCGCTGGACCAGGTATGCGTCCAGTTCATGCCGTAACGATAAATGCGGTAGTTCGCCTTGGCCGGTGCGCGCAATGCCTGAAAAGCGGCAGAATTGCCCAGCGAGCCGCCGGGCAGATTTTGCGCCACGCTTACCGAGAAACCGAGCTCGTTGCCGACCAGATGCCAGTTGCCGTTGTAGGCCAGGCTGAGCGGATGCACGGTGACATCGGGAATAAGCCCGACACCTCCGAGTGTGGTGACGCGATTGCGATAGGCGCGATAGTCGAGACCGTAAATCAACTTGTGATCGTAGCTATCGCCGACCTTGGCCAGGAATTGGTTGTAATGCGCGCCCAGCACCGTGCCGCTGCCGCTTACATTGAAAAGGTTTTGCACGACACCGGCACTCACATCGGAATAACCGGCCAGCAAGTCAACGGTGTCGCCGAACTGGTACAGCGGAATGCGATAGCCGGCACCGAAAATTTTCACTTGGTTGATTTTTTCCGGTGCGGTGAGAAACTGCACGGTCAACACTTGATCGCTGTTGAACAGGTTGGCGTTCTGGAAGCCGATACCGAGGCGATAATTACCGGTTTGGCGCGTCCCGCTGTTATCCATGCTGACGAAAAACTTCTGTGGCTTTTCATCGACCACATCGAGGGTGACGTCGATATCCTTTTCCTTTGCGCCATCTTTGAGCAGCACCGTGGTGCGCTTGGAAGGATTCTCGTTGGCGACGCGCAAGCCGGCGGTGATACGTCCGGAATGCGGCGGCTGTCCTTCGGTGATCGCCGGCAGACTGTTGCGGATGTTTGCGGCATCGTGATGCTGATTGGCCTTGACCGTCACTTTGGCGATATGTCCCTCGATCACCTTGAGATGGATCACTCCCTGCTCCAACTCCTGTTCGGGCAACAAGACTTGAACGGCGGTGTAGCCTTTCTCCCGATAAGCCGCCTGCAAGGATTCCAATGCGCGTTGCACATCGGCAAAATTTTTGCCCTTACCCTTGAACGGCGCAACGCGTTGCTCGATTTCCTCAACCTTCAGCAGCGCATTGCCTTCGACGACAAAGCCGGTTATTTCGAAGCGCGGCGCGCCGCTGTCTTCGGCAAAGGCAACCACGGCAAACAAAGCCAACAGCATGCCAAAGAATAATTTATGCTTAGCTTGCATCATGGCCTCCCCATCGATAATATTTTCATTAGTCTGAAAATCTTTGTTTATGATAGCGCACAATTTGCTTTCGGTTCATGGCATTATTTGAGCAACAGTATCCCCCTAACTCATATGCGAGCAAACATTACCATGCCCATTACCACCGCACCCGCCGATTTCGTCACCTGGTTCCGTTCCGTCGCACCCTACATCAACGCGTTTCGCGGGCGCACCTTCGTCATCGCGTTCGGCGGGGAGGTGGTCGCGGACGGCAAATTTGTCGAGCTGACGCACGACTTCAACCTGCTGGCCGCGCTCGGCATCCGGCTGGTGCTGGTGCATGGCGCGCGCCCGCAGATCGAGCAGCATCTGGCGAAAAACAATCTCGGCGACACCTATCATCAGGGCATCCGCATGACCGATGCCGAAACCATGCAATGCGTGAAAGAAGCGGTCGGGCGGGTGCGCGTGGAAATCGAGGCGCTGCTGTCGATGGGGCTGGCGAATTCGCCGATGGCCAACGCCGACATCCGCGTAGCGGGCGGCAATTTCATCACCGCGCAACCCATCGGTATCATCAACGGCGTCGACCTGATGCACACCGGCAGCGTGCGCAAGGTGGATGTCGCCGCGCTCAACGACCGCATGGATTTCGGCGAGGTGGTGCTGCTCTCGCCGCTCGGCTATTCGCCCACCGGCGAGGTGTTCAACGTCACGCTGGAAGACATCGCCACCGCCACCGCCATCGCGCTGGACGCCGACAAGCTGATGTTCCTGATGGATACCGACGGCGTGCAGGACAAGAAGGGCAAGCTGCTCAAGGACCTCACCATCACCGAAGCGCAAGCCGTGCTTGCCCAGGAATCAAAAGGGGGCAAACGCAAGCTGCCGGACGATGTTCAGATGTTCCTGCCGTGCGCGATACGCGCCTGCGAGGCCGGTGTGGCGCGCACCCACCTGATCAGCCGCCACACCGACGGCGCGGTATTGCAGGAACTGTTCAGCGACGAAGGCATCGGCACGATGGTCGTGGAAAGCACGCTCAACACCCTGCGCGCAGCCACCATCGAGGACGTCGGCGGCATCCTGCACCTGCTGCGGCCATTGGAAGCGGCGGGGATTCTGGTGCGGCGCAACCGCGAACTGCTGGAGCGCGAGATCGCGCGCTTCGTGGTGCTAGAGCACGACCACCGCATCGTCGGCTGCGCCGCGCTGTACCCGTTCCCCGACGAACTCGCCGCCGAACTGGCCTGCCTCGCGGTGGACGCGCAATGCCGCGACCGCGGCTACGGCCAGGTTATCCTCGACCACATGATCGGCACCGCCAAGGCGCAGGGAATGAAGAAACTGTTCGTGCTCACCACGCGCACCGCGCACTGGTTCGTCGAGCGCGGCTTCAACGAAGCCGATGTCTCGGCGCTGCCCGCACAGAAGAAGTCGCTGTATAACTGGCAGCGGAAATCGAAGGTATTCGTGCGAAAGATTTAGGGTGTCTACTTTACGTTAGGTTCTATGCGCCCACTCATCTCAGCGTTACTGGGAGCCGGAATATTGTCCGGCTCAATTTCATATCACATCGCCACCACTCACTTTGAGATTGTTACTCCACTCACTGAGTGGTTTCTCAACCGAAATAGTTTTACGTTCCTTTTCTGCATTGTCAGCGCATCAATCGGTGTCGTGTTCATGACGGCTGGTCGCAGAGGATCTGAAGTTGGCGAACATATGCAGAAGCACGGCGATTCGATTGCTACGTTTTATGCATCTGCTGGCGGAAGCGTTTTCGGATGGGCAACTGGAATATGTATTGCGGCAGTCTTGGCTAATCCAGTTCGCTATTGGCTCTTCGCTACGTTAGTAGTTCTTATGGCCGCCTTTGTTGTCGCTGCACCACTAATCGGCATGACGATCACACGTCGCATGGTCAGCGAATTCAATAACAGGTGGTTTCGGCAACGATGGCGAGAGCCATATGTCCGGCTGCTAGGCGGCACACAGTTAGCCTCTTCAATCATCTTCTTGGTATATGACCTACGAACCTAAACGTAAGCCAGCTTAGCGTGCGCTGTGCGCGCGATTTCTAAATTTGCCGTGCGCGCAGCTCGCGTAGGGCGCAATAAGCGTAGCGCATTGCGCCGGATGGTATCGTTACATACGGCGCAATGCCCGCTGGTTATTGCGCCCTACCAAATGACGGAGTTCACATAGTGCGAAACAAGCGTTATCCCGGCTAATCCCACAAACCTAATTCCTGCATTTGCTTGGTTGCCTGCTCCGCCCAACCGCGATTGGCGGCGGGGGAGGCCGGGCTGGGGTGCAGGATGCGCCCGAAGCGGATGCCGGGAACCTCCGCCAGCGCGTCGCGCGCACGGGCTTCCGCGAAAGCGCCGATGCCGATCACCCACTCTGTGCCGCTGGTGCGCACCACTTCGGCGAGATGGGTGTTGCAGGCCGCGAACAGCGGAGCGGCCTCTGGAACGGGCAGCTTGTCCGGCGTGACGTTGCGCGCACCAGCCATAAAGACCAGCGGACAATAGTTGGCGACGAAATGTTCGGCAAAAAAGTTGTCGGCCGCGCCGAAGCGTTCTGCAAACAGTCCCCATAGCCGCCGTCCGCTGACTTCGCTGCGCGGACAATCCCAGCCTTCGATGGGGCGCGCCGGATTCTCACGCGCCGGTTTGGCGATGGGCGCATTGAGGTGCAGCCAGTCGCGCGCCGCCGCGATTTCGCCAAACGGCACGCCGATCTGCGTCATGCCGAACGGGCCGGGATTCATGCCGACGAACACGACGCGCTTCTTTCCTTCACCGTAGCGCCGCAGGTATTGCTCGTGGGGCGCCCAGGCGTAATCGAGCGGGTTATAGACATGCGTGACCGGCGCGGCAAAAGACAGGCCGGATACGGCGTGCGACAATTTTTGTGCGGCGGCGATCAATTTATCTGCGCTCACTTCAAATCTCCAGAGTCAAACATTTGCAGGCTCCGCCGGACTTGAGAAATTCGGAAACATCCGCCTCGATGACCTCCAAGCCGCGCTGCTTCAAAGCTGATTTCAGTTCTGCCGATGCCTTGTGCATGATGATGTGCCGGTCGATGGAGATCGCATTGCAGGCGAAATTTTTTGCGTCCGGTTCCGAGACCCAGATGATATTTTCACCGAACGCATGGTCAAGCGCGTCCACACTCTTTGCTGAAAATGCCTTGGCGTAGGCGATGGCCCGGCCTTGCGGCAGCGGGCAGAAGGCCGTGTCGAGGTGATACCAGCGGGGATCGACGAGTTCCAGCGCATGCGCTTCGACATCCAGCACGGCGATGATTTCATCCAGCGCCTGTGAATCGCTCCTGATTCCCGACCCGACCCAGAGCCTTTCCTGCGCATCGAACAGGGCGTCGCCCGCGCCTTCGAATATGGTTTCTTCCCGAAGGTGCTGCACCCTGTAGCCCTGCGCGGCAAAGAATTGCCCGAACAACTTTGCTTCCGGCTGCCGTTCGGCATGCAGAAACGACGCGACGATGAAGTCATTTTTGTGAACCAATCCCGCGTTCGCGGTGAACACCATGTCCGGCAGCCCCGCAGCAGGTTCGGTCAGACTGACCGAGGCCAGTCCCGCGACAGTGTCATGCAGGTGTTGCCACTGCTTGTCCGCCAGCGCCTTGTTCACTTTCCCCATGTTGCCTTCCATCCAGGGATTGATCACATAGCACACTTCAAAAAACTTCGGCTCGCACATCAGGAAACGCTTCATCGGTTATTCCCGTCGCATTATTGGGTGGTGATCCGCTCAATAGCGAATCATCGCAGGGGCGAAATTCATCGCGCCCCTGCCGAATTATTTGCTCTTCGAAATAGAGTTGATACCCGCCAGAGAAAAATCCGCGATGTGACTTGCTATCGCTTCGATCTCCTTGTCGTCGTAGCGCAACTTGGGATGCAGGCGTTGCAGCACCGGATGCGAATGGCGGTGGAACAGGCATTGCCCGAGGATGCTGTGCACGCAGCGGCGCAACTCGGTTTCGCCGGCTTTGGCGCCGATAATTTCGCGCACCAGTTCGCCGAGGAATTTGTGCAGCGGCGCGATGGCTTCGCGCACGATCTTGTCCAGCGCTGGCGTGGGGTCGGCCAATTCGCGTGCCATCATCCGGCATTGCGATGACGGGGTTGTTTCGTCCAGCAGCATCCGCATGAAGTCGCGGATGAACAAGCGCAGGCGCGCCTCGGGACACGCGTCGGCCTTGACGTTGGCTACTTGCAACGCCTTGAGCTGCGCGAAATTCAACGCCTCGGCAAGCAGGCCGTCCTTGCTGCCGAAATGGTAATTTACCGACGCGACATTCGTTTCGGCGCGGCGGCATATCTCGCGCACCGTCGCGCCCTGAAAACCGTTCTGCGAAAACACTTCGCGCGCCGCGTTCAGCAGGCGGCTCCGTGTCTGCTCCCTGGCGATTTTTGTTGCGCCGGTCATTTGGCCGCCCCGGGCTGCTTGTCTGTTTCGTTTGGTTTGTCCGGCATGCTCTGCCCGGCCAGCGCCTTGTAAAGCTGCGCGGCGGCCGACAGCATGATGCTGCGCACCTGCAACGCGCCCTGCTGCGCGGCATAGGATTCGCGCTGCGCATCCAGCACTTCCAGATGGCTGACGATACCCACGCCGTAGCGCGCCTCCACCAGACGCAAACGCTGGTCTTGCGCCTGTGCATTGGCTTCCTGCGCGGCGAGCTGCTCGGCGAGTTTCTCGCGCGCATTCAGCAAATCCGCCACTTCGCGAAACGCCTGCTGGATGGTTTTTTCATATTCGGCCACCGCAATGACCTTGCGCGCCTCGGCGACATCCACGTTGGCGGCGCTGCGCCCCGCATCAAACAACGGCAGGCTGATGAGAGGCTGGAAACTCCACGCGCGGCTGCCGGCGCCGAACAGCCCGGACAAGCTCCGGCTGGCCGTGCCGACGCTGCCGGTCAGCGTGATGCGCGGCAGGAAGGCCGCGCGCGCCGCGCCGATATTGGCATTCGCGGCAATCAATTGCTGCTCGGCGGCGAGCACGTCGGGGCGCTGCAACAGCACCTCGGCGGGCAGCCCGGCAATCAGGTCGGGGGCGATGTCCTGCGCGGCAAGGTTGCGCCCGGCAGGCAGGTCTTTCACTTCAGCCAGCGACTGCCCCACCAGCAGGCCGAGCAAATTTTCCGCTGCGGCCTGTTGCCGCTCAAGGCTAGCGCGCTCGGCCAGCGCGGCCTGATACGCGCCATCCGCCTGCAAAAAATCCAGGTCGCTGGACACGCCCAGATCGCGGCGGCGCGCTGTCAGCTCCCTGGTTTCGGCGCGCGTCTTGGCGGTTACCGCGGTGAGTTGGGCGCGCTCGCGCAGCTCCAGCAACGACAGATACGCGTTCGCCACCTCGGCGATCAGCGACAGGCGGAACGCGCGCTGCGCCGCTTCGGTGGCAAGGTAGCTGGCCTTGGCGGCCTCGTTCAAACTGCTGACCCTTCCCCAGAAATCCAGCTCGTACGACACCACGCTGAGGCTCACGTCATAGCGTTGCATGTGGATGGGGTTGGTGGTGAAACCCGATGCGCCTCCCGGCGTCAGCGAGGCGTTGCGTCCGGCGCTCAGGTTCAGGGTAGGCCACCGGTCGGCCTGCTGGACGCCATATTGCGCGCGCGCTTCGGCGATGCGCGCCGTGGCGATGCGCAGGTCGCGGTTGTTCTCCAGCGCGGCGCTGATCAGCGCCTGCAAGCGCGGATCGGGAAAATATTGTTGCCAGCCGGTCGTTGCGATCTGGCGCGCACCGTTCGGTTTGGCGTTGTCCGGCCAAGCGGCGGAAACCGGTGCGGCAGGGCGCTGATAGGCCGGCATCTGCGAGCAGCCGCCTAGCAAGGATGCCAGAATAATCATCCCAGAAAACGTAGTTGAAACTTGTAGGAGCGGGCCATGCCCGCGATCAAGCGGTTCGCGGGCATGGCCCGCTCCTACAGCTAATGTGCAATCTCGATTAGCCATGACTATCCTCCTTGTGCTTGCGCGCATGTCCCGGAAAGAGGCGCCGCACGGTCATGAAGAACACCGGCACCAGGAAGACCGCCAGCACGGTGGCGGCGACCATGCCGCCGATCACGCCGGTGCCGATGGCGTGGCGGCTCTCGGCGCCCGCTCCGGTGGAAATGGCCAGCGGGAATACACCGGCGATAAAGGCGATGGAGGTCATCAGGATCGGGCGCAGGCGCAGGCGGCAGGCTTCCAGCACGGCTTCGAGGCGCTCCTTGCCTTCGTCTTCGAGACGGCGCGCAAACTCCACGATCAGAATGGCGTTCTTGGCGGCCAGTCCGATGATCGCGATCAGCCCGACCTTGAAATACACATCGTTGGGCAGCCCGCGCAGTTCCACCGCGACCAGCGCACCGAACACGCCGAGCGGCACGGCCAGCATCACCGCGAGCGGAATCGACCAGCTTTCATACAGCGCGGCGAGCACCAGAAACACCACCAGCAGCGACACGCCGAACAGCAGCGGCGCCTGCTGGCCGGAGATTTTTTCCTCGGAGGAAATGCCCGACCACTCGAAGCCGATGCCCGGCGGCAGTTTTTGTGCGATGGCTTCCATCGCGGCGAGCGCCTCGCCGCTGGACACGCCCGGCGCGGTCGCGCCGGATATTTTCATCGCCGCCAGACCGTTGTAGCGGTCGAGCTTGGTCGATGCCGCCACCCATTTGGTGCGCACGAACTCCGACAGGCGCACCATGCGTC
Organism: Gallionella sp.; assembly: GCA_028714075.1. Lineage (GTDB taxonomy): Bacteria > Pseudomonadota > Gammaproteobacteria > Burkholderiales > Gallionellaceae > Gallionella. Next base: position 242,298 of record JAQTMZ010000001.1, on the reverse strand, counting down.
CGGCGCTGTTGCGCACCGCGGTGCGCATCAGGTCGGCCTCGCTCTTGCGCGTGACATCCTCGGCCTGCATCTGCACGCGCAGCACGCGCCCCTGGCGCACGAAGTCGTTGATATAGGACACGCCGAACAGCGATTGCAGCGTGTCGTTGAGGTCGGTGGCATTGACGCCCAGCGTTTCCGCCTTGTCGCGGTCGATGTCAAGGAACAGTTGCGGCGCGGGTTCCTGGCCTTCCGGGCGCACCGCGGTCAGGCGCTTGTCGGCCATCGCCATGCCCAGCACCTGATTACGCGCATCGATCAGCTTGTCGCGCCCGACCCCGCCGCGATCCTGCAGGCGGAAATCGAAGCCGCCCGCCGAAGCGAGCTCGGGTATCGGCGGCGGATTGATCGCGAACAGCATCGCCTGCTTCATGCGGAAAAATTCCATGTTGGCGCGCTTGATCAATGACTGCGCCGAGTTTTCCTTGCCCGGCCGCTCATCCCAATCCTTGAGCCTGATGAAAGCGAGCGCCATGTTCTGGCCGCGCCCGAAGAAAGAGAAGCCCAGCACGCCGATCACCTTGTCCACCTGCGGCTGTTTCATATAAAACTGCTCGACCGATTCCAGCACGACTTTCGCCCTCTCGCGCGTCGCGGCAGGCGGCAACTGGATCGCGGTGACAATGTAACCCTGGTCTTCTTCCGGCAAAAAGCTGCCCGGCAGTTTCATGTAGGTCCACGCGGCGATCGCGACGATCACCGCATAGATCGCCAGCGAGCGCAGCAGCCTGCGCGCGGCGTGATTGACCCCGCCGACGTACTTGGTCGTCACGCGGTCGAAGAAACGGTTGAACCAGCCGTGGAAGCCGCGCTCCAGGCTTTCCGCATCGTGCTTGAGCAGGCTCGCGCACAGCGCGGGCGTGAGCGACAGCGCGAGGAAGGCGGAGAACGCCATGGTCACCACCAGCGTGACGGCGAACTGGCGGTAGATCGCGCCGGTGGAGCCGCCGAAGAATGCCATCGGCACGAACACCGCCATCAGCACCAGTGTGATCGCGATGATGGCGCCGGTGATCTCGCCCATCGCCACGCGCGTCGCCTCGCGCGGCGACAGGTGCTTGCTGCGCATGTTGCGCTCGACGTTTTCCACCACCACGATGGCATCGTCCACCACGGTACCGATCGCCAGCACCATCGCAAACAGCGTCAGCACGTTGATCGAGAAACCGAACACATACAGCCCCAGCAGCCCGCCCATCAGCGACACCGGTACGACGATCGCTGGGATCAGCGTGGTGCGCCAGTTGCCGAGGAACACGAACATCACCAGCACCACCAGCGCCGCCGCTTCCAGCAGCGTGATCACCACTTCGCGGATGGATAGTTCGATGAAGCGCGTGGTGTCGTAGGGCACCGTCCAATCCACCCCCTGCGGAAAGTAGCGCGACAGCTCCTGCATCTTGGCGCGCACGCCCTGTGCGGTCGCCAGCGCGTTCGCTCCCGGCGTGATGCGTATCGCCATGCCGGCGATCGGCTGACCGTTGAGGCGTGAAATGCGGTTGTAATCCTGTGCGCCCAGCTCGACGCGGGCGATGTCCTTGAGCCGCACCGATGAACCATCCGGGTTGGCGCGCACCACGATGTCGCCGAATTCTTCCGGCGTGGTGAGGCGCCCGCGGCTGCCGAGCACGGCGTTGATCTCCTGTCCCGGCGTGGACGGCAACTGGCCCACTTCACCCAGCGGCAGCAGCGCGTTCTGCGCGCGCACCGCGCGACCGACATCGGCGGGCGAGAGCGCGTAGGCTTCCAGCCGATCAGGTTTGAGCCAGATGCGCATCGAATATTCGGTGCCGAACAGCAACACCTCGCCCACACCCTGCACGCGCAACAGCGGCTCCAGCACGCTGGCGGTGGCATAGCTGCCGAGGTCGACGGCGTTCAACCGGCCATCCGGCGAAGTCAGCGCCACCACCATGATGAAGTTGCGCCCGGCGCGGGTCACCGTCACGCCGAGCCGCCGCACGTCGTCCGGCAGGCGCGCTTCGACGCGCTTGATGCGGTTCTGCGCCTCGACCGACGAAAACTGGATATCGGTGCCGGGCTTGAAGGTGAGCGTCACCTGACCGGAGCCGACCTGCGAGTTGGAATCCATGTAGATCAGGTTGTCGATGCCGTTCATCTCCTGCTCGATCAACTGCACCGCGCTCTGTTCCACCACCTGCGCCGATGCGCCGGGATAATTGACGGAAATGTCCAGCGCGGGCGGCGCCACCGACGGGTACTGCGACACCGGCAACGCGCGCAGCGCGAGCATCCCGGCAAACGTGATCAGGATCGCGATGACCCAGGCGAAGATCGGGCGGTCAATGAAGAATCTTGCAAACATATGTGAGCCTCTATAAACCCAAATAATTTATTAGGCCGTCATTCCGGCGCAGGCCGGAATCCAGCAATAAAAAATAATCCGCAAAGCGGACAAAACCGCGTTGTCCCACTGACGTGGGAATTTGTAAATTATCTGGATACCGGCCTGCGCCGGTACGACACAGCTTTTCTAATGAATAATCTGGAATAAATTCATTTCCAGAGGCTCCCAAAGAAGTTTCTACGACTTCCCGTTCGCCGCAGGCGGCGCTGTTTTATTTTCAGTCTTTGCTGCACCGTTCAGCGGCACCGCTTTCACCGGCGTGCCCGGACGCGCCTTCTGCAAGCCGTTCACGATGACCTGTTCGCCGCCCTTCAGCCCTTCGGCGATGATGAAATCGCCGCCTGCCATGCCGCCGGTTTTAACCGGCAGCGGCGCAGCTTTGCCATCGGGTGTCACGATCATCACGAACTGCCCCTGCGGATTGGCCTGCACGGCGCGCTGCGGCACGCGAATAGCGTTGTCTGCCAGCGCTTGCGGGAAGCGCAGGCGCACGAACATGCCGGGCAGTAGCTCGCGTTGCGGGTTGGGGAATTCGGCGCGCAGCGAGACGGCACCGGTGGCCGGATCAACTGACATATCGGAAAAGAATATCCTGCCAGCCTGCGGATAGACGCTGCCGTCTTCCAGCAGCATTTCCACGCTGGCGGTTTCAGCGCGCCGGAGCCTGCCGGACTTGACGGCCTGTTTCAGGCGCAGCACATCCGCGCCGGGCTGGGTGAAATTGACATGGATCGGATCGAGCTGCTCGATGGTCGCCAGCAGCGTGGCCTCACCCTTGCCGACCAAAGCACCCTCGGTTACCAGCGTGCGCCCGATGCGCCCGGAAATGGCGGCGGGCACACTGGCATTTTCCAGGTCTTCCTCGGCGCGGATCAGTGCGGCTTCGGCCTGCTTGGCTTTGGCATCGGCCAGATCCATTTCCTGCTGGCTGACCGCCTTGATTTTGAGTAACGGCACATAGCGCTCGACGGTCTGGCGCGCAATCGCCAGATCCGCCTTGGCGGATTCGGCGGCGGCCTTATAGGTGCGCGCATCGATCTGGAACAGGGATGCGCCCGCCTTCACATCGCTGCCTTCCTGAAACAATCTTTTTTCGACCACCCCCTCGACGCGCGCGCGCACCTGCGCCGTGCGGTAAGCCTGCAAGCGCCCCGGCAAATCTTGCGTGAGCGTCGCGTTGCCGGAGGTAACCGTGATCACATCCACCTCCGGCGGCGGCATCCCCGCACCCGGCCCGCCCGGGCCGGCAGCAGGCTTGTCGCCGCTGCCACAACCGGCCAGCAACGCAGTCATGAAGAAGGTAAGAGCTATCGGTCTGGTTGAAGTTGTCATGTTGTATCTCTGAAATTTTTGTCCTGAAAACTCGATTGACACTGTAGGAGCGGGCCATGCCCGCGAACCATCCAATCGCGGGCATGGCCCGCTCCTACTGGCATCTGGCTACAAGTTTCAGGATATGGATTACGCTGCGCAATCCGCAACAAATTACCCTGTGATATCCGCCGCACGCAAACTGCCGAACAACTGTATCAAACGCTTGTTTGAAAGTAAAGCGGGCGGACGTTCTGTGTTGCGGTTTTTTGATCAGGGGCGCTGTTGCAACGGGAGAGTTTCAGGTAAGGACGACAACCACTTCAAAAGTAATGCGATGCGTCCCCCTTAGTGCTCACTTCGATGCAAACCTCATCGATACATGGCACATCTTGCGCCTGCATCATAACTGGTGACATTTCTTTGGGACAATTGCATGTTCATACATGCCCAATATTGCTTTTCTTTCATTACCCTGATGCCTTCTGCCTGATCTTGCTGGGTCTTCTGCCATTTTTCGGCTTGCTCTTTCTGCGCCTGCTTTTGTTGCTGTTCGGCTTGCATACGGTTTTCCTGCATTATGCGTTGCTCCTCATTCATCCGGTCAGCAGTTCTGCTACGCAGCTCCATCTCTTGATTTTGCCTTTCCGACATGAGCCTTGATGTTTCGGCCCTTAAACCCACATCAGCTTGTGTCTTCATTTGCGCGGCATCGGAAATTGTATGTAAAACTTCCTTCTGCGACTCGACCGCTATTTTCTGTATTTCGCTGCTATTTTGTACCTGTAAATAATTGACTCCCAAATATCCGATAACAACCAACAATAAAACGCCGATAGTTACCGATGTCTTACTTGATTCCCACCAGGAGTACGCGTTGCCCGTCCCTTCAAAAGCATAGGATTGATAGGGTTTGACTACCCCATTAGAAACACTTTCAAAAAGCCGGCGGTCATATTGTTCGCGTAATTCAGCATTGCCCAAGGTATCTTTGGCGTATTTGAATTCTGCCGGATGAACACCTGAATCTTCCAGATTGCCAGCTTCCAAATTATTAATTGCCGCTGCAATTACAGCATCACTGGCGTCTGGATGAAGTTTGAGGATCGAATACAAACTATATTTCCCCTGGTTCAATAACTTCTGCGCCAATTCGGTGCGCATGAGCGACAGTTCATCGACTTTAGGTTTGACTTCAACCACGGTGACCAGCGAGGTAGATTTTTGGGGTGGGCGTGAGGATTTAACTAGCTCAAGAAATCTTAAGCGAATGTATATAGCTTCGGTCTTATCCGAGTCACCCAGGGCTGTTTCTTTGGCCTGCGTCCACAGCGCGGCATCAACATTTTTCGTCTCTAATTCACCCGCAATCAACTGGTATATCTCTTTGTCTGACATGTCCGACATCTCAACTCCCTTCAAGGCCGCATAAATTTGAGAAAGCAACCGTTTCCCATTCGGGTAGCAAGGCAAATGCTGCACTCAACCCGACAGAAATTCTTCTTCACACCATAGCCCCAATTAGTCCAGGTTAACCGGATCAGGGCAAATTTGTTCCGCTCCCCTCGCCCGCTGGCAGCTTGATTGTTTTTAGCGATTTAACTGTAAACGACTCCGGCAACAGAATATCTACAACACCGTAATGCGCTGGCGCTTCCGTGTCGGCTGAAGGGTACTCTTCAAACCGATTGGTTCCGGTAATCTCGCCGATTGAATCCAATATAACCTGTTTCAAATAAGGCTCGCCGTTATGCTTCATCAGCATTTCGTATTTGATGCCCGCAAGTTTGGCTGCCAACTTCTGGCTGATATATTTCTTGTTATCTTCGATAAAAGCAATGAATTTATCCGCGTCAAAAGCGCCAACGACAACGCCTAGAGTTTGTATGGTCAGAACATACCCGGCATCGTCCTGCGATACATCCGCAGATTCACCCGAAGCCTCCAAATTTACATTTATATCTTTAATAAATACGGGAATGGTTCTTGCACCCAGCCTTGGCGCTCGTTCGGTTGCTTTGTTTTGCTGAGTATCCGGCTGGTAATGTCCTGGCAATGAGCCAGCCTCCTTTGCCCCAGAGCCAGAAGATTGCTTCTTTCCGTGGGGTAACCAAACGAACCAGATGGCCAAAGCGATCAATGTGATTAGCAGCCACAAAAACCCGTAAGATTTGCTCTCCGTATTGCCTAAAGGAACGGCATTCTGCGCATTCCGTGCTCTGTTTCGAATATTGTTTAAGTTTTCCAGCTGCCGTTTAAGCTCGATATCGTAGGCGGCACGCTTACTCGAATCCGAAAGTATTTCATAAGCCTGAACCACAATTACCGAATGTTCGGCAGCTTCCACATTGCCCGGATTTTTATCGGGATGATAACGCTGCATCAAGCTTTTATAAGCTGCCTTGAGCACCTCCTGGCTGGCATTTTGGCTGACTTCCAATATTTCGTAGTAATTCATTTGGCTAATATTTTTAATTAAAGGGTGCGCTTTATCATGTCACGCTTGATTGCCGGGTTGGGCGTGGCTTTGAGTTGCAACCTATTCCTGTGTGGCTGCAGCATGGAGTGCTCGTTCGCCTTTCATGAGCCGCCTTGCTTCGCCCCGAAGATGAAGTATCTGCTGGTCGAGTATGGTGACGTACATGTGAAAGGTATTTTCAAAGTTTGGATTTACATCAAGCTCTGGCTCTGGGCCAACGAGTGGTTGCATTTCCTTGGCTACGCGGCGGGCATTCAGAAGCGCCTCAAGTGGAACTTCGCCTTGTACTGCTTCAAGAGGGAACCGGTGGATCGCCTCAGAAAGCTCCAGAAATCGGGTGCTTGGTTCCGCGGGATACCCCGGTGGCCAACGCTCCAGTTTTTTTCTTTCAGCACGAGCTTCTTGCGCACACTCCTTAAGGTGAGTGAGAAGATGAGCAATACCATCAAGCATACGTGCTTCACGCTCACTTTGCTCTAAACGCGCGCGGCGCGTTTGCCAGAAGACAACCAGAGCACCAGCAATAATAGCGATGGAGCTAACGATTGCCTGCGACCAAGCCGCAATATCGGAGCTTGTTAGGTTAGTCAGAAAGCAAAGTTGATTCATGATGTGCTAATCGGCAGTGGTGACGCCCAACGTAGAGTTAACCGGCGCGGAGCCGCGCTTTTCGGCGGAGCGTCCGCGTTGAACGCCGGGTTAGAGGTCTGGCTCATACAGGCATTGCCTTTGGCTCTGATATGGCTGGGCGGGTTTGGTCTTGGGGCGGCGACAGTAACCGCGTTATATAAATACCTAGGATGGTTGTCAGAATGAAAATAAGCACGGCAGCAAGTACGTTATCTTTTAACCATCTTGCGGCAGACTTCAACGCACCGAAACGCTCATCAGGAGGCAATTCAAATAAGTGTTGTACGTGTAGATTGCGCGAGATATTTGAATCTTCAATATCTCCTTGGTTGTCGATCATTGTCTCGCCGCCAATTTGTCTATTGTTTGAAATTGTGGAGTTTGTAATTTTTGCACCTGGAGAGATTTTTATGAGCGACATTTTGATAACCTCTAACGTAAAGTAGGCACCCTAAAACGCGCCGTGAAAGGCACCTTCAAGGTGTTGTATTCGTACGCGCCAAGTCGCAACAACTCAGGAGCAGTCCTGCCGAGGCGGCACAAAGAAACAGCGGAAGGGTTTGACGTCATGGTGAATCCCCTTTGAACAAGTGTGCGGCTAGCGTTTGTTTCACGCCTCATCCCATCCCGTTCGGGATGAGCTTGCGCCAGCTCCTGTTCTGGGGAATCCGCCGGTAGCCCCGTACCGTGCATGCGGTACAGTGTGCGTTGCGGCGGATGTGCAAGTTGGGCTAACTTTATTTGAGTCGCGGTGTGGAGTCAAGAGCGATGCGGGCGAGGGTGCAAACGAATCGCTGCGCGAGTTTTACGTTAAATGAGGTGAAGCTGGCCGGTAAGCCGGGTTCTGTCGTGGACAGTCATTCCTCTAGGCGTTTCGTTACCTGACGCTCAAGCAACCTACCCGCTGACGACGCGAGCCACGTCATGGTCAGCCTATTTGGTCTTGCTCCGGATGGGGTTTACCCTGCCGCTGATGTTGCCACCAGCGCGGTGAGCTCTTACCTCGCCATTTCAACCTTACCTGATCCGCTTGCGCGGCCATCGGCGGTGTATTTTCTGTGGCACTTTCCATCGCCTCACGGCGTCCGGTCGTTAACCGGCATCCCGCTCTGTGGAGCCCGGACTTTCCTCCCCGCACTTGCGTGCGCGGCGACTGTCTAGCCAGCTTCGGGGCGGAGTTTAACACCGTGCAACGGAAAAACCTTAATTCAAGCCACAGATAAGGGAAGCTCGTCATTCCGGCGCAGGCCGGAATCCAGCAATAAAAAATATTCCGCGAAGCGGACAAAGCCATAATGTTGTCCCACTGACGTGGGAATCTGTTAATCATCTGGATACCGGCCTGCGCCGGTATGACGTAGTTTTCTCTGATGGATTATTTAGGGTAAACAACATCTGACAAGCCAGTCATGCTGTCAGCCAACGAGAAATCGCAGCGCAGTTGCCTTTGAATTACAATCTCACCCATCTATTCAGCCGGAACCTCACCATGCAACAGCTTGCTATCACCCGCCCCGACGATTGGCATCTGCATCTGCGCGACGATGCCTTGATGCAGGCGGTGCTGCCGGATACCGCGCGGCAATTCGCCCGCGCCATCGTGATGCCCAATCTCCGACCGCCGGTCACGACGGTCGAACAGGCGCAGGCCTACCGCACGCGCATCCTCGCGGCGCTGCCGACCGGCGCGCAATTCGAGCCACTGATGACGCTGTATCTCACCGACAACACCAGTGCGGAACAAATTCGCAACGCCAAAGCCAGCGGAATAATTCATGCGGTAAAGCTGTACCCAGCGGGTGCGACCACCAATTCCGACGCGGGTGTGACCGACATCCGCAAGGCCTATCCCGCGCTGCAAGAAATGCAGCGCTGCGGGATGCCGCTGCTGGTGCATGGCGAAGTCACCGACCCGGCGGTGGACATGTTCGACCGCGAGGCGGTGTTCATCGAGCGCGTGATGCTGCCGCTGCTGCGCGACTTGCCGCAACTGCGCGTGGTGTTCGAGCACATCACCACGCGCGATGCGGTGCAGTTCGTGACGGATGCGCCGGACAACATCGCCGCGACCATCACCGCGCACCATCTGCTGTACAACCGCAACGCGCTGTTCAACGGCGGGTTGCGCCCGCACTACTATTGCCTGCCGGTGCTGAAACGCGAGACGCATCGCGAGGCGTTGGGCCAGGCGGTTGGCAGCGGCAACCCGAAATTCTTCCTCGGCACCGACAGCGCGCCGCACGCGCAGCACACCAAGGAAACCGCGTGCGGCTGCGCCGGAATTTACACCGCACACGCCGCCATCGAGCTGTACGCCGAAGCGTTCGAGCAGCTCGGCGCGCTGGACAAACTGGAAGGCTTCGCCAGCTTTCACGGCGCAGACTTTTACCGCCTGCCGCGCAACACCGGCCAGATCACGCTGCGCAAGGAAAGCTGGCGCGTGCCGGACAACCTCGCGTTCGGCGAACATCGTCTGGTGCCGTTGCGTGCGGGAGAGAATGTAACCTGGAAGATAGGCCGCTGACATGACTGCCCCGGAAACCCCCAGAGAGTTATTCCGCGCCAAGATAAATCTGGAAACCTCGAAAATCGCGTGGAAAGAGTTGCAGCGTTTTTTCGCCAAAGGCACAGCGCTGGCGGTTGCGCCCGATCTGGATCTGGTCGAGGTGGCCTTCCAGATGTCGGAAGACAACGTGACGCAAATCCAGCAATGGACAACGGCAGGCAAGCTCGGCAAGGTATCGGACGAGCAGGCCGGAGAATGGCTGGCGGACGACGTGCCGGTCTGGGCGGTGGTGGTCAGCCCGTGGGTGCTGGTGCAACCGGTGCGGCAGGTACATTAGCCCGGCATCCCGAAGCTTAATTAAAACTCTTCCCACTCCCCATCGTCATCGCCGCCCGGCTTGGCTTTGGGCTTGACCGCCGCAGCCTTGCCCGGCGCAGCCTTGGCGACCGCCGTACCCTTGCGTGCGGGAGCGCGTGCAACGGGAGCCGTCTCGCGGCGCGCGACCGCGGTGCTGCCCGCCTTGTCGTCCGTCTTGAAGGTGCCCACCGAGACCGCCAGGTTCTGCGCCTGCTCTTCCAGCGATTCCGCGGCAGCGGCGGCCTCTTCGACCAGCGCGGCGTTTTGCTGGGTCACCTCGTCCATCTGGGTGATGGCGGTGTTGACCTGCTCGATGCCCTGACTCTGTTCCTGCGATGCGGCGGTGATCTCGGACATGATGTCGGTCACGCGCTTGATCGCGGTGACGATCTCTTCCATGGTCTGCCCGGCCTGCGCGACCAGCTTGCTGCCGCCTTCGACCTTCTCGACCGAGTCGCCGATCAGCGTCTTGATCTCTTTGGCCGCTGCCGCACTTCTTTGAGCGAGGTTGCGCACCTCGCCGGCCACCACCGCGAAGCCGCGGCCCTGTTCGCCGGCACGGGCGGCTTCCACCGCCGCGTTCAGCGCGAGGATGTTGGTCTGGAACGCGATGCCGTCGATCACGGAAATGATGTCCACGATCTTGCGCGACGATTCGTTGATCGAGTCCATCGTGGTCACCACCTGGCCGACTACCGAGCCGCCCTTGGAGGCGATGTCCGATGCGCCGATCGCGAGTTGGTTGGCCTGTTTGGCGTTCTCGGCGTTCTGCTTCACCGTGGAGGTCAGTTCTTCCATGCTGGAGGCGGTTTCCTCCAGGCTGGATGCCTGTTCTTCGGTGCGCTGCGACAGGTCGTTGTTGCCCGCGGCGATTTCCTTGGCGGCGGTGTTGATGGTGTCGGTGGCGTCCTTGATCTGGCCGATGATTTCCTTGAGCTGCGCGGAGGTCGCGTTGGCATCGTCCTTCAATTGCCCGAAGGTGCCGGCGTATTCGTTGGTGATATGGTCGGTCAGGTCGCCGCGTGCCAGCGAGCCCAGCATGCGCACCACTTCCTGCAAGCCGCGGTCCGAGGTTTCCATCAGCTTGTTGATGCCTTCGGCCAGTTGCTTGAAGAAGCCTTCCTTGCCTTGCAGACCGATACGCTCGGTGAAGTCGCCGTTGACGGCGGCTTCCACGATGCCCGCCACTTCCTTTTCCACCGCCACTTCGGTGGTGCGGTCTTGCCATTCCAGCGCCGTGCCGAGGCGCGTGCCGCGCTCGTTGATGACCGGGTTGGCGGCCAGCGCGAAGGTGCGCCCGCCCACTTCGATTTGCTTGCGGTGGGTGCTGCTCAAGCTCGCCAGCATGGATTTCTGGTGTTCCGGGTTCTTGTGGAACTGGTCGATGCTGCTGCCCAGCAACGTGGCGGCATTGAAGTTGGGCAGTTCCTTGCGCAGGTCGCTTTCGGCGGTCTGCATCAGCTCGTGCACCGCCTTGTTCATGTAAATGATGTTGCGCTCCGTGTCGGAGATCATCACGCTGGTGGAGACGTTGTCCAGGCCGATCTTGATACGCAGGTTTTCGTCGGCAACTTTACGCTCCGCCGTGATGCGGTCGAGCAGCTGTTGCTGCATATTCTTCAAGGCCGCCATCAGGCTCGTCGCGTCCTTCTGTTTAACTTCGATCACATTATCCAGCTTGCCCGACGCGATACTGAGCGCAATTTGTGCGGCATGATCCGGCTCGCCCCCGAGCTGGCGCAGCAATACACGGATCATGTATATGGCAAACACCAGCGTTATCAGCAGCGTCGCCGCTGAAATCATGATGTAGAAAAGCATCATGGCTTGCGCCTGACTTTTAAGCTGCCCCGTTGTTTTCAGCAGGTCGCCGGATAATTTATCCTCAACCTCCTTTAGCAGGTTTATTTTCTCCGATGCCATCTTGAACCAGTGCCCGCTGTCGATGCCCAGGTTTTTCTCATGCGCTTTCTCCACTGCGGATTTCTTGATCGATGCCACCTCATCCACTGCCGCTCCGCTGATTTTGCCTTTATAAAATTCTTTTTGTTCACCGAGCGCGTAAGTATCAAAAACTTTTATATAAATCTCCTGGGCAGCAGAAATTGAAAGGAATCGCGCAAAAACACCCGGTGCGAATTTGTCAGCCACCAATGCTCCGGTGAGTATGGCGCGCTCCTGCCCGGCTTGTTCCTTGGACTGCAACAGGGCCGCATAAGCGGATGCCAGCCGCGCTATTTGGCTGTTGCTGCTGAGCGTCGACGTTTGGTTGGGGACGTTGAGAAACCTCCCAATCATTTTGGTGTAGTAGCCGACGGCTTCGGGGGCAAGGATGCTTTGCGCCGAGACCGCATTGCGCTTGGCGCCAAGTTCACCGGCATCCCGCAAAACTTCGTCCATCTGATTTTTCAGGGAGAGATCAAATCGGGTTGCATCAAAATTAGCCCATGCCTGCTTTAACTCATTGATCTTTTTGTCCGCCTCATTGCGCTGTGCCGGGAGTTCGTTGGCAAATTTAATGCCATTGCTACCCAGAAAACCGGCCGTCATACCCCGTTCTTTTTGCAGCTCATGGGCCAGCGCACCAATTTTGACTGACAAACTTACCAGCGCTTCCAGCCTGCCCATTTCTCGGGAGCTAGCGAATTTTTCGGCGGTACTGCTGATCGAAAAATACAGCAGCCCCAGCAGTGGCACCAGAACGAGCAATGCCAATTTTATTTTTATACCGAGATGACTGAATGAAGGCATTTTTTCTCCTGATATGCGAAGGTAAACGTTGATGCGAAAAAATAAGTGTCGATCGTTAGCTGGTTAAATTGCGCCCCCTGCAATTTTTCACTATTGATTATTAGCCGTGCAGCAAGGTCCGTTCGCCGTCCGCGTGCCGCAGGCGTTGCGCGAGGGTGCGTGAAATCGAGGTGATCAACAGGAAGGCCAGTTTCTTGTGATCATCGGCAAGCTGGTTGAATTGATCGAGCGTAAGCACGAACAGATCGGTATCGGTGTACGCAATCGCGTTATCGCTGCGGGCGCGGTTATCGAGGAAAGCCAGGCCGCCGAAAAAATCCCCGCGCCCGAAAGTGGCGATATGGTGCAACTGCCTGCTGCCGCTGATCGGCGCCATGATGCGCACCGCGCCGCGCCGGATCAGGTATAGATTCCGGTCTTGATCGCCGATGGAGAAGATGGGTTCACCGGCTTTGACCGTCCGTTGTTGCATGCGCCCTTCCAGATCGGCAATGGTCTCATCCTTGCGCCCCTGGAATAAATCCATTTCCTGCAAATGCAGCGGCACCTCTTCGGCTGTAGGCTTTTCGATGTCGCCGACCAGCCGATCCTCCACCCACTCAATCGCGGCTTCGATGGTCTGAAAAACGCGCACCGCATCACTGGAATCGATGAGTCCGGTCTGTTTGAAAAATTCCAGCAGGTTGCGCCCATTGGGCAGTTGTTCGCGCACATTGCTCAACAGCAGAGGCACGCCGCGCTCGCGCAGCATGTCGCGCACCTGGTTGAGCATATTTGCGGCGGTGATGTCCACCGACATCACCCGGCGCAGGTCGAGAATAATGTAATCGCGCATTTTTATTTCCGCTTCAAGCACGGAGTAAAGCTCGTAAGTGGTGCCGAAGAACAGGCTGCCTTGCAGTTCGAAAATGACGGCCTTGTCGCCCTTCTGCGCGATGAGGCGCATCTCGGCTTCGGGACGATACCAGGTGGACGAGCGCTGGTTGACGAAGGTCTTGTGCCGCACCACCGAGCCGCCGACCTGTTCGCGCACGAACAGCAGGATGGACATCGCGACACCGGCAGCGGAAGCGGCGATCAGCCCTACCGTCAAGGCAACACCGATGACCACGGCCACGACCGCAAAATCGAACACCGTGGCGCGCGACTCAAGGAAGCGCAGCGGTTTCGTGTCGATCATGCGCAGGCCGATGACGATCAGGATGCCCGCCAGCGTGGCAATCGGTATCCACGCGATAAAGGTATTCAGTAACAGCGCTGCCACCAGCACCAGCACCCCCTCGACGATGCCGGAAACGCGGGTTTGCGCGCCGCTGGACAGGTTCACCATGGTTGCGCCCATGGTGCCGGCGCCGGGAATCCCGCCTATCGCGGACGATGTGATATTGGCCAGACCCTGTGCAAACAGTTCGCGATTGGGTTCATGGCGCGTCCGCGTCTTCTGGTCGATCACGACGCAGGTCTTCAGCGTATCGATCGAAAGCAACGCCGCCAGGGTAAGCGCGCTGCCGAACAGCGCGGCAATCTGGGAAAGTTTCAACTCGCCGATTTCATGCCAGCGCCCGGTAATCGTGCCGGCATAACCATCTACCGATGCCCCGAGAGAGCCAAGCACCAGCTTGTTGTCGGTGAGGGTCAGCAGCGACGCATCGGCATTGGCGAGGCCCCAGTACACCAGCACTCCGGCGATGATGCCGAGAATGGTGCTGGGGACAGCCTTGGTTAACCGCGGCACCAGCAGCGTGACAATCACGGTTGCGGTGCCGACGGCGATGCTGCGCATATCCCACAATTGCGGGAAAAAGGCGGCCTCCCACCACGGCGTACCGGGGGCAGCACCAACGAACTTCTGCATCTGGCTGCCGATGATGATGAGCCCGACACCGCTCAAGTAGCCGCTGACCACGGTATAGGGGATGTATTTGATCATCCGCCCGAACTTGAGAAAGCCGATAAACATCTGGATCAGCCCGGTCAGAATACCGAGTACGGTCAGCAGCAGGACGATGCTGGACGGCGCTACCCCCTGCCTCACCAGTTCGATGGCGAAAGCGGAAAGCACCGCCGCAGCGGGCGCGCAAGGCGCGCTGATCAGCCGGTCGGTACCGCCGAAAATGGGTGCGATCAACCCCAGCGCGGCTGCGCCGAGGATGCCGGCCAGCGCGCCGAACACCGCGTACTGCGGGCTGATCGCCGAATAGACCGTGACGCCGAACGCCACTGCCGCCGGCAACGCAACCAGCATGGATGCCAGGCCTCCCCAAAAATCTCCGGGAACCTTGAATTTATTCGGCAGTGTTGGCAGGGGGATCATGTTTAGCCTTTAAATACGCCGACTCTTCACCTTCATCGAGTAGGGGCGTATTGCCATACGCCCCTGCTGTCGCGTTACTTCGTGCTAGTTTTTTTCATCGCCGCTTCAATCTGGCGGCATAGCGTTTTCAGAATCTTGATGCGCGCGAAGTTTTTATCGTTGGCTTCCACCAGCGTCCACGGCGAAATCTCGGTGCTGGTGCGATCCACCATGTCGCACACGGCATGCTCGTATTCCTCCCATTTCTTGCGGTTGCGCCAGTCCTCCTCGGTGATCTTGAAGCGCTTGAAGCCGATCTTTTCGCGCTCCTTGAAACGCTTGAGCTGCTCGTCCTTGCTGATGGTGAGCCAGAATTTGACCACGATGATATTGTGGCGCACCAGCTGCGCCTCGAAGTCGTTGATCTCGCTGTAAGCGCGCATCCAGTTTGCCTTGGAGCAGAAACCCTCGACGCGCTCGACCAGCACGCGGCCATACCAGGAGCGGTCGAAAATCGTCACGCGCCCGCGCCGCGGGATATGCCGCCAGAAGCGCCACAGATAGGGCTGTGCGCGTTCCTCCTCGGTAGGCGCCGCAATCGGCACGACATTGTAATAACGCGCGTCCAGCGCGCTGGTGATGCGGCGAATGGCGCCGCCCTTGCCCGCCGCGTCGTTGCCTTCAAACATCGCGATCACGGTGATGTCCTTGAACTTCGGATCGCGCGTCAACAAGGCGAGTTTGCCCTGATATTTTTCCAGATCAAGCTGGTATTTTTTCTTGTCGATCTTCTGGCTGAGATCGAGCGTCTTCAGCACATCGAGCTGGTCGATGGAAGGCAGCGGCGGCGGCGCATGCACCTCGGTTATTTTCTTGCTGGCCTCCTCGAGGCGCTTGGTGATGGCATCGAGGATCACCTTGCCCACGGTCATGCTGCGGTAGCGCGGATCGAAGCCCTCGACGATGATCCACGGCGCTTCCGCCGTGCTGGTGTGGCGGATGACGCTCTCGTGCACGACGCGGAATTTGTCGTACAGCTTGAAATGCTTCCAGTCGCGGTCCGTGACGCGCCAGCGGGTCTTCGGGTCTTTCTCGAGATCTTTCAGGCGTTTTTCCTGCTTGTCTTTGGATAGATGCATCCAGAATTTGAGCACCAGCGCGCCTTCGTCGGTCAGCATTTTCTCCAGGCGCTTGGCGCGTTCCAGGCTCTGGTCGAGATCGGCCGTCTTGGTGATACCCATCACGCGGTTGAGGATCGGCCATGTGTACCATGAACCGAGAAACACGCCGACCCTGCCCTTCGGCGGCAGGGCGCGCCAGAAGCGCCACATCATCGGGCGATCCAGTTCCTCATCCGACGGCTCGCCCATGCCGTGGGTTTGCACGAAGCGCGGGTCCATCCATTCGTTGAGCAGGTTGACGGTCTCGCCGCGCCCCGCGCCATCCACGCCGCCGATCAGAATGATGACCGGGAATTTGGCCAGCTTGGCCAGATCCAGTTGCGCTTCCAGCAATGCCTCGCGCAACTTGGGCACCTCCGCGTCGTAAGTAGCTTTGTCTATCTTGTGGCCGAGTTCAGCAGATTCAAACATGATGTCCTCCCATAATTTATAAAAACATTCTTACAAAAAATCGGGTGTGATAACCAGGCGCAAGGTAACCTGCGCCGCCCCTTCATGCTCGCGGCTGTTAAACCACCACAGCGCGCCCTTCTTGATGCTTAACGAGTAATCGTTGCAGCCCAGCAATTGCGCGGCGACCTCGCCCAGGGTCGGCTGATGCCCGACCACCAGCACCGTGCCGCCCGCATCCGGCCAGTTCGCCGCGCGCAGCACGGCTTGCGCGGAGGCTCCGGGCGCGATGGCGTGGGTGGTGGTGAAATGATCGGTAAGCGCGGTAGCCGTTTGCCGGGTGCGGGTTGTCGGGCTGACCAGAATATGGTGCTTGCCGGGTAAATGCTGGTGCAGGAAGGCCGCGACTTTCTCGGCCTGTTTGATGCCTTTTGCGGTAAGTTCGCGATCATGGTCGGGTGTGCCATCCACCGCTTCCGCATGCCGCCACAAGATCAGATCCATCAAGGCCTCCCGAATATTGCGCTTCGGTTACAAGCATATACCTTATAGGCTGTTTTCACCACTTTAATCCGGCAGGAAAATATTAAAGTGGTTGACGGAAGCGGGGGTAATTGATTCGCCTGCATGGCAGCCCTGCACATGCACAGCCAAGCTGCACTTGGCACCGGCCAGACCGGCTTGCGGCTACTTGGTGTCGGCTTTGGAAACGGCCTCAACCGGCAGCCCGGCGAGCTGCTCGAGCAATTCGCTCTGGGCGCATTTCGGCGCGGCGCGGCGCGAAATCTTGCGGTGGTAATGGCCGTCCGTATCCATGTCCCATGATTGGCAGTTGTCGTGCAGGTACGCCTTCAGCCCCTCTTCGATCACGCGTTTTTTCAGTTTCTTGTCGAGCACCGGGAAGCACACTTCGATGCGGCGGAAAAAATTGCGATCCATCCAGTCGGCGCTGGCGAGGTAGACGTCATGCTTCAGGTTATTGCGGAAATAGAAGATGCGCGTGTGTTCCAGAAAGCGCCCGACTATCGAGCGCACGCGGATATTTTCGGACAGCCCCGGCACGCCGGGACGCAACGCGCACACGCCGCGCACGATCAGATCAATCTTCACTCCGGCCTGCGAGGCTTCGTACAGCGCCATGATGGTTTCCGGCTCCAGCAGCGCGTTCATCTTGGCGATGATGTGCGCGTTCTTGCCTGCCTGCGCAAGCTTGGTTTCATTCTGGATGGCGCGCAGAATCTCGCTGTGCAGCGTAAACGGCGACTGCCACAGGTGGTTCAGTTTGTGCGCCTTGCCGAGGCTGGTGAGCTGGTTGAACACCTCGTTCGCGTCCGCGCAGACTTCCTCGTTGCAGGTGAACAGGCCGAAATCGGTGTACAGCCGCGCGGTGCGCGGGTGGTAGTTGCCGGTGCCGAGATGCACGTAGCGGCGCAGTTTGCCGTCCTCGCGCCGCACCACCATCAGCATCTTGGCGTGCGTCTTGTGGCCGACCACGCCGTACACCACATGCGCGCCCACCTCCTCCAGCTTGCGCGCCCAGTTGATGTTGGCTTCCTCGTCGAAGCGCGCCAGCAGCTCCACCACCACGGTCACTTCCTTGCCGAGCTGGGTGGCCGCGATCAGCGCATCCATCAGCTCGGAATCGACGCCGGTGCGGTACACCGTCTGCTTGATGGCGACCACGCTCGGGTCGGTGGACGCCTGCTGGATAAAATCGATGATCGGTTTGAACGACTGGAACGGATGGTGCAGCAGCACGTCGCCCTTGCGGATCACCTTGAACATGTCCGCGCCCTTCTTCTGCAACAAGCCGTGCACGCCGGGCGTGAACGCCGGGAACTTCAGGTCGTCGCGCGCCACGCGCCCGGGAATATCCATCAGGCGCACCAGATTGACCGGCCCGTCCACGCGATACAGGTCGTCCGGCCCGAGCTCGAACTGCTGCAACAGGTACTCGGCCACCTGCGGCGAACAGTTGTCGGTGACCTCCAGGCGCACCGCATCGCCGAAGTGGCGGTGCGGCAATTCGCCCTGCAGCTTGGTGCGCAGATTTTTTACTTCCTCATCGTCCACGAACAGGTTGCTGTTGCGCGTCACGCGGAACTGGTGGCAACTCAGCACCTCCATGCCGCCGAACAATTCGCCGACATGGGCGTGCAGGATCGATGAGAGAAACACGAAGCCGTGCACGCAACCGCTGATTTCCGGCGGCAGCAGGATGGTGCGCGGCAGCACGCGCGGCGCCTGCACGATGGCTCTGGTGGAATTGCGCCCGAAAGCGTCCTTGCCTTGCAGCTCGACCGCGAAGTTCAGGCTCTTGTTGAGCACGCGCGGGAACGGGTGCGACGGGTCGAGCCCGATCGGGGTCAGCACCGGCCTTACTTCATTGAAGAAAAAGTCCCGCACCCAGGCGCGCTGCGCATCGTTCCAGATGGTGCGGCGCAGGAAGCGGATACCCTGCTGGTCGAGCGCGGGCTGGACGTCTTCGTTGAGTATCTGATACTGCCGCGCGATGAGCTGATGCGCCTGCTCGCGCACCAGCTTGAGCGTCTGTCTGGCGGTCATGCCGTCGGCACCGGCATCGACGCTGCCCAGCTTGATTTGCTCCTTCAGTCCCGCCACGCGGATCTCGAAAAATTCGTCGAGGTTACTGCTGACGATGCACAGGTATTTCAGCCGCTCCAGCAACGGGACAGCCGCGTCCTCGGCCTGCGCCAGCACGCGCCGATTGAACTCCAGCTGGCCGAGTTCCCGGTTTAAGAATTGTTGCGGGGCGAATTTCTTGGACAAAGCAGGCGGCTGTCAGTGGCTGGGCGGCACATAGCCTTCCGGCATTTTCACGCCATCGCCTTCACCGAAGAAGTAATCCTCCATTTGCTTGACCAGATATTTGCGCGCCGAAGCGTCGGAAAGATTGAGGCGGTTTTCATTCACCAGTATGGTCTGGAACTTGATCCATCCCTGCCACGCCTCTTTGGAGACGTTTTCAAAAATCCGCTGGCCCAGCGGGCCGGGATAGGTCGGGCGATCCAGCCCTTCCGCTTCGCGTCCCAATTTTATGCATTGCACCATTCTTGCCATGTTGCGAGTCTCCTAGTGGGTAATCGAGTGCCATAATTATGACACCGGAATGAATTTTTTGCGCGGGCTGGCGGCTTTTGGCCTTGGCGCGTAGGTTGGGATGAAGTATGGATTTTTACGCCGCCGACCAGTTCACCACGCCGCTGTACGCCGTCCCCAGCACCACCAGCCCGAACACGATGCGGTACCAGGCGAACACCGTGAAATCGTGGTGGCTGATGTAGCGCAGCAGCCAGCGCACGCACAGGAAGGCGCTGATGAACGAGGTGACCGATCCGGCGATAAAAATTTCCCAGTCATCCGCGCGGAACTGGTCGCGGTACTTCACCAGCTCGTAAACCGTCGCGGCGGTCAGCGTCGGCACCGCGAGGAAGAACGAAAACTCGGTGGCCGCCTTGCGCGACAGCCCGAAAAACAGCCCGCCGATGATCGTCGCCCCGGAACGCGACGTGCCGGGAATCAGCGCCATCGCCTGCGCAAACCCCATCTTCAGCGCGTCGCGCCATTGCATGTCGTCCACCGATGCGACGGTAATTCTGTGGTCGCGCTTCTCCGCCCACAAAATAAAAATACCGCCGATGATGAAAGCCAGCGCGACCGGAACCGGTGCAAACAAATGTGCCTTGATCGCCTTACCGAACAACAGGCCGAGAATCGCCAGCGGCAAAAAAGCGATGAACAGATTGACGGTGAAACGCTGCGCCGCCTCCTGCTTCCGCAGCAACCCGCCGACCACCGTTCCCAGCTTGGCGCGATACTCCCAGCACACCGCCAGGATCGCCGCGAACTGGATCACGATCTCGAACACCTTGCCGCGCTCGTTGTTGAAATCGAGCAGATCGCCCGCCAGAATCAGATGACCGGTGCTGGAGATCGGGAGAAATTCGGTGAGGCCTTCGACGATGCCGAGAATCGCGGCTTTGAGCAGCAAAATGGTATCCATTAATAGTTAACCTAGATTATGCGGGGACAATTATACCGGCTGAGTAGCTAGCTCCAGCTACAAAAGAATGTGCAGCCCATTACAAAGTGCGGGTGTCTAGGTCAGCTTCCAGTGTATATGCCAGCGGTGAAGCAATTGAAGACGCGATGCAGCAGGCGGGGTAGTAGGGGCGGCAATTCATATTAAAGAACCAAACTTATAAAGTTGATGGTAAATATTCGGCCTCAGCGGATATGTGGTGTTTTGCTATTGAACAACAATATTGGCATCCATTTCAGATAATCGAACTACAAGGTATCTACTATTTCTGAAACAGGTTAGCTTATTGCCATTCGGCCAATAAACCACAAGACTGGCAACAAATGTATTGTCTCTAGTATAAGTAACCACACGCGGACTTTACCTTCAGCTTTTTGCAACCAGATCAGCAGCCCCCCAATAATGGCAGAGAAGCTTTGAACTATAAATGCCATGCCAATAATAGCGCCAACACCAAGGCAACCGAAACCTTCGCACTTGGCTGTCAATGCGCCGATCCATAATGCTGCAGCAGCAGTTGTTCCAAGCAGAAAGCTACCATGCAGCACATACCAGATCCAGACCTTGGTATTCATGATTAAACTAAACTACTCCCTTAGTGTGAATAGGAATGAATCGCTTTAGTTACAGCAGATATCTTATAGTCTGATCGCATGGAATGTGCAACATAGCGCCGTTTTAGTATTTAGGCTTTGTGGTTGACATGACAAACGACCTGACTTCGGCCATAGCAGTCGCGTCGTGAAAATTCAATTCCGTTTGCTGCGAACGCCTGTAAAGCAATATAAAGCAGACCTACATACGAGTGAACTTTACGTCTCTTATCGGCACACAGAAAGCGGCTATACATCTTCAAAATGAACGTTCAATGCCGCCGAATTATTACCGGACTTGTGACTTTTTCTTTACAACAATTTTTTGGCCTCAACCTCGGTAAACCCTAGCTTTTTTAAGCGGGCAATAGTGGCTTCCAAAGCTTCTGTGGAAGGTTTGGTTTCGGCCAGGATAGGTGCGTGGATGCCTTCGTCAGCTAACCCTTGCTTAGTGCGATAAAAAGCAACTCCATGTTCGGCCATGCGACCCCCTTTATGTATTTTTAAACGCTGCATAGGTTTTGCATTATCCATGTACAAATTCCCATACTACTTCTGCCTTAGCATGAGTTGTTTCTCAATCTTAATGATTGCTGATAGCCAACTTCATCCAAAATAGTTTCCGTTTTTTATTATGGCAATAATGTTAGCTCGGCATAAATGCCATTGTGGTCAGACCAGTACATTTTTTCCGAGAAGTGATCCCAAACTTCAACATGCTTGACAGTCAATCGTGAGCGAGACACACAAATGTGATCTACATTATGCCTGTAGAGTCCTTTGTTTCTGGGGTCAGGTGTTAATTTTCCTCGCGCACCAAAATCCTCTTTATCCGTTATACAAAAAAGCTGGTTCAGCGCTAACTGGTCATTTAGAAGTTGTATGCCATTGGGAGATCGGTACCCCCTGCTTGCACCATCACGGGATTGGTTAAAATCGCCCATCACAACAAACGGGATTCCTCGGTATTGATCTTGAATCCTCCTCCAATCCGCGCCGTGATCGACAATTGATTTCTCATGCTCTGCCCACGGTAGTGATTTTTTGTTTGGATCACAACCAGGGTCATTCTTCCAAGTAATGATCGTCCCATACACAATCAAATTACCATCGGGTGTTTCTATTTGAGCACAGACCGCCGTTTCATTGTCGTAGCAATCAATTTGATGAAAGTTTTTCCACTTGGACCATATTGTTGACCAATATTTACCATATTTATTTTTTCTATGCGGAGTAATGCTCACATACCTATCTGCTGGCAGCTTGACCTCTTCACAGGTTTCCGTCAGCACCCAAATATCAGCATTAATCTTTTTCATTTGCTCTATTTGAGCGTCAATAGGTCTCTTGGAGTTCGAGGCATGATCCAAATTCCATGTTGCGATTTTCATAATGTATTGCACACAGTATCAACATGCTCAAACACAGCCTGCCCAAAACGCTGCAACTTTGCTCTTGTCTCCACTGAGTTTTCAGTAAGGTAATTTTCGAGGCTGCTGATGCATTCGTAGCACATGACAAGATTTTTATCCCAAGCAGCCATTTCGTTCGATAACCGCCCTAATATGAGGCCGTCTTCTGTTTGGATGTTGTTTGACACTAAGTTTCTCATGCGTCCCAACTCAACTTCTTGTACGAAGACCCTAGCAATCAGGTATGGCGATTCAATTCCAACAACGGCTGGCTGAGCAACTCTAGCTACGTAAAAGTACAGAAGATGAAGCCAGTTACGCGGATGCTTAACTTGGAATCCGAGCCGCGACGGGTCAGCTTGGCACTGTGCTCCAAGTTGTTGGCTGAAATATGATCGCATGTCCATAGTCGCCTCATAGAATTTCTCAGCCACGTCCCGACGCAAAAATAATTGCCCCCATTCTTCTGCAAGCGGGCTCGGCGCCATACCAAGATCACGCATATATTTCACAAAGTCTTGTGCCAGTCGCTCACCATGATTGGCGATTATTGGATAAAAATCCTCCCAATAGAAAAAAGGTGTAGATGAATCTTTTGGTCGCAGATAGCTATTTGACTGAAGTACTTCCGCTGATATGTTATGGCTCCTATTAGTAATCAATATGAGATATGTTGGTCTGTTTTTTGGCAACCCAAGATAACGCTCTAACTGGTGGCATCCCAAGTCACTGTTCAATTTGTGTTCGCATAAAATATCGAGCTCTTTACATGACAACATAAAGTCAGGCTTATTCTCAACATCGCCAGCAGGATGATCCACCGCTGTTTCAAATATTGCAGGAGCAAGCCCAGACCTCTGGCAAATTATGTCAACCATACCTTGTCCAATACTCGGGATATTAAGCACAAGATAGTGGAGGAAGGCTGTGAATTTATCCTCCGGCCCTAGGTCAGAAGTAGCAATGCGAAAAATATTGGTCATTTCCAAGTTGTATTCTCCTATGAGTACTCTTCATTAAACACTTTGATTCCTTGATCTGACCAGAATTTGCCATTTCAAGAATAGCAGATTGCATATTTTCTAATCAAAGCAAATATTTAGATCTCTAAACTTGAGTGTGAAATTCTGGCATTTTGGGCACAAATAAGTCCCATTTGTTAATTCAAACTCAAGCACTCTGGTGTTATTGCTTGGTGCGAGTACACGAGACATTAATAGCGACTTCCTCCCTAGTTTACCCACAAGCGATTTGTCACTGTAAGGGATTGGTGTTTTTTTATGTTGGGGGCACTTTAAAGGCTCCTCTAACAAGTTGACCATCACAAGATGTGGTTTTCCAGCCGGACAATATGCAGGAAATCCATGATGAGTTTTAAAATTCATCATTCCACCGCCAATATATAAAGCTGGCTCTTTATAACCACAAGGACAGAATGCTCCAATGATCTGGCCCACTTTATTCTCCGATTTGCATTTAATCGCTATTTAATTATGACTTGTTGTTACCCAATGTTAGGCGATAGCCTGGACTGAAGCCTGCTTGTTGTATAAGCCACTATCCGTGCCGGATGTGACTCCCATATTTTCTTGTTAGTCTCCTTAGAAATACACAATTCACCGGCATTTGCACCACAGTCAGGGCAAGGCATGATCTTCATGGCGCTGGTGCCTATCCATTCTGTTGTTTCTGGTTGAGGTGTTTCAATTCTAAGCCTGGTATCAACAACTTTTTCATGGATTGCTGCTTTATGGAGAGACTGTTCCTTAACCATTGCTTTTTGCGGCTTTATTCTTGAAGTTGCCGCCTTTTTAACAGCAACCTTCTTAGAAATTGGCTTTTTAGCCACCACCTTTTTCTTTGGCACAGTTTTCTTTGGCACAGTTTTCTTTGCTACCGCCTTTTTAACCACAGTATTTGCCTTAGATGCAGCTTTCTTAGGTAAGGGCTTCTTTTTAGGTGCCGACTTCTTAATCACTATTTTTTTCTTGGTTGCTGCCACTTTTGCAGGCGCAGTTTTATTTGATATAGGTTTCTTAACCGCAGGCTTATTTTTGATAGCTACCACCCGCTTAGGTGCAGGTTTGCGTCTCTGAATTGCCTTCTTTTTAGTGCTCATATTACCCATCCTTTCGTAGTATCAGTTGATGCATTGCATGCATTGTGACATCCTAGTGGCTCATAGAATGAGCCTTGAAAGATTGAAATATGAGCATGAATGAACGCCTCTACAAGATAGATCAGATGCTCTCTGAGCGCAGGTTTGTTACGTTTGATGAGATGTTGGCCAGATTAGAAGTTTCCAGAGCTACCCTCAAGCGAGACCTTGCCTACATGCGAGACAGGCTGAAAGCCCCCATCATCTTCGACAGAGAATTACGCGGCTATCGTTTCGATAAAATAGATGGGGCACATAGTGCACAATATGCGCTTCCGGGACTCTGGTTTTCCGCTGAAGAAATTCATGCGCTGCTCACCATGCAGCATTTACTATCCAATTTGGATACTAGCGGCTTACTTGGCCCACATATTTCACCACTATTGTCCCGCCTCACCGCACTACTGTGTACTGCTGAAAACCCAGCTGATGAGGTGCAAAAGCGCATCAAATTGAAGATGATCGGCGCTCGCAAGATTTGCCTTGAGCAATTTCAGACAGCGGGCTCTGCGCTACTGCGCCGCAAGCGCTTGATGATCGACTATCATGCCCGAGGAACGAATGAAACCACTCATCGTGAAGTTTCCCCTCAACGCCTAGTTTATTATCATGGCAACTGGTATTTGGATGCTTGGTGCCATCTTAGAAACAGTATCCGTAATTTTTCTGTAGATGCAATTCAGCATGCAGAAATATTGGAGAAAAAGGCCAAAGATATTTCCGATAAGAAACTTGACGATGTATTGGGGGCTGGTTATGGAATTTTTTCTGGAGCGAAAGTGCAGTGGGCAACGCTACTATTTACTCCAGAACTTGCGCGGTGGGTTGCTGTTGAACTCTGGCACCCCAAACAGAAAGGAAAATTTTACGAAGATGGCAGCTATGAACTTAAGATACCTTACAGCAATGATTCTGAATTGGTAATGGATATCTTGAAATGTGGTTCTGGGGTCAAAGTTATACATCCAAAGGAGTTGAGGCAGCATGTAATTGTTGAGATTGATGCTATGAAGTTGACATACTTATAAAGCTGTGTTGGAAACAGTGAGCAGACTGGTGGTAGCGACCAACGTTCGGTTATGACACAATCCTGCCCGTTTTTGATGTACCTCCCAGCGACTGCTCCTCAAAAAAGCGGACGCTCACAGCCAAATGAGCCAGATTGCACATCATAGTCCGC
This sequence comes from Gallionella sp., assembly GCA_028714075.1. Taxonomy (GTDB): domain Bacteria; phylum Pseudomonadota; class Gammaproteobacteria; order Burkholderiales; family Gallionellaceae; genus Gallionella. The sequence goes on along the minus strand of JAQTMZ010000001.1, from coordinate 216,587 downwards.
TCTGGCCGAGGAGCGGCCACCCGCATACTGGACTGCATATGGCTTAAGACAGCTCAAGCCTTGCTATACAGCTGCCCACCCCGCTTCACGAACTCCACCGCCTTCTGTTCCATGCCTTTCTGCAATGCAGTGGTTTCGTCCACGCCTTGAGCAGCGGCGAAGTCGCGCACGTCCTGGGAGATTTTCATCGAGCAGAAGCTCGGGCCGCACATCGAGCAGAAGTGCGCGACCTTGCCGGATTCCTTGGGCATGGTTTCGTCGTGGAATTCGCGCGCCTTGTCGGGGTCGAGGCCGAGGTTGAACTGATCTTCCCAGCGGAATTCGAAGCGCGCTTTGCTTAGCGCGTTGTCGCGTATCTGCGCGCCGGGGTGACCCTTCGCCAGATCGGCGGCGTGCGCGGCGATCTTGTAGGTGATGATGCCTTCCTTGACGTCATCCTTGTCGGGCAAGCCCAGATGCTCTTTCGGCGTGACGTAGCACAGCATCGCGGTGCCGAACCAGCCGATCATCGCGGCGCCGATTGCCGAGGTGATGTGGTCGTAACCGGGTGCAATGTCCATCGTCAGTGGGCCGAGCGTGTAGAACGGCGCTTCGTGGCACCACTTCTGTTGCAGGTCCATGTTCTCCTTGATCAGGTGCATCGGCACATGGCCGGGGCCTTCGATCATCACTTGCACGTCGTGCTTCCACGCGACCAGCGTCTGTTCGCCGAGCGTCTTGAGCTCGCCCAGTTGCGCCTCGTCGTTGGCATCGTAGATCGAGCCGGGACGCAGGCCGTCGCCGAGGCTGAAGCCGACGTCGTAGGCCTTCATGATTTCGCAAATCTCTTCAAAGTGCGTCGCGAGGAAATTTTCCTTGTGGTGCGCGAGGCACCATTTCGCCATGATCGAGCCGCCGCGCGACACAATGCCGGTCATGCGCTTCGCGGTCAGCGGCACGTAGCGCAGCAGCACGCCGGAATGGATGGTGAAGTAGTCCACGCCCTGCTCGGCTTGTTCGATCAGCGTATCGCGGAAAATTTCCCAAGTCAGGTCTTCGGCCTTGCCGTTCACTTTTTCCAGCGCCTGATAGATCGGCACTGTTCCAATAGGTACGGGCGAGTTGCGGATGATCCATTCGCGCGTCTCGTGGATGTGCTTGCCGGTGGACAGATCCATCACCGTGTCGCCGCCCCAGCGGATCGACCAGGTCATCTTCTCCACTTCTTCCTGAATGCTCGAACCCAGCGCGGAGTTGCCGATGTTGGCGTTGATCTTCACCAGAAAGTTGCGCCCGATGATCATCGGCTCGGCTTCGGGGTGGTTGATGTTGAGCGGGATGATCGCGCGGCCCGCGGCCACTTCAGCGCGCACGAATTCCGGCGTGATCTGTTTGGGCATGGCTGCGCCGAAATTCTCGCCGGGATGCTGTTGCAGCAGCATTTCGGAAAGCCCTTCGCGCTTTTGGTTCTCGCGGATCGCGATGTATTCCATCTCCGGCGTGATGATGCCCTGCCGCGCGTAATGCATCTGCGTGACGTTCTTGCCGGGCTTGGCGCGGCGCGGCGCGCGCTGCAGGTTGAAGCGCAGCTCGGCCAGTGCGGGATCGTTCAGGCGCTGCTGGCCGTAATCGGAAGACAGCTTGCCGAGCGTTTCGGTGTCGCCGCGTTCGGCGATCCAGCCTTCACGTAGCGCGGCGAGGCCGGAGCGGATGTCGATCTTCACCGCCGGGTCGGTATAGGGGCCGGAGCAGTCATACACGTAGATCGGCGGGTTCTTCTCCACGCCCATGCCGGCAGGCGTGTCGGCCTGCGAAATCTCGCGCATCGGCACGCGGATGTCGGGACGGCTGCCCTCGACGTACACCTTGCACGAATTCGGCAACGGTTCGATCGCCGCCGCATCGACATGCGCGTTCTCGGCGTTAAACAGCGGGGCAACGATCTTCGGCGCGGCAGGCGCGGGCGCGGTAAATTTTGGATTGGCGTTCATTTCAGTGTGCTCCGGAATTAAGAAGCACCACAGCGATGCTTCCCTTGGCGGCATTACCCGCGCAGGTTCAAAGGGTGTATCTCACTCCGCCCAATTCAGGTACCGGCGAAGACCCCCAGCGAGGTTGGCAAGTTACTGGAAAGACGCTGCAAATGCAAGTTCACTTACATATTTACCGCATTCCTGTTGATCTTTTGCCCGCGTAATGGCCGCTTGCAACCTCCGGCTCTTTCCCTGTTGGAAACGCACAACTTCCTTAAGCTCATTTCATGCTGAAGGGGCTAAATATTGCCGCCGCCAATCCTGATATAGTAAGCTGTCGCCACCAGCAGCAGGACATTGCATAACCAACCAATCCGATGCCCATAAGCTCTCCTAATCTGCCAGCCAGTTCATACTCATACGGAATGAGGGCATTTGTCTTCCATCATGCCGGGGAAGATGGCTCGGCGTTGTTTGTTGCCCCCACAAACAACCTGCAAAATGATTCATCATGTTTTTTGCAGCACCCTTACTCAGAGGGCGCTCCACTGCTTCCTGACACGCCGAATAGCCACCGCAATCACTATGCTTCTGGAACCATAAAGTTACCATGCTGATTACTGCGCAAAACATTATGGGTCGCCTTAAAGTCAACCGTTCCGTCAAGGGATTCGAAGGTAAGGAGATGTCCGGTGGCAACCTCTCAGGCTCCTAGCCCCTGCGGCGAAATTCCGCTCTTCAAGGTATTCATGCCTCCGCGCGCGGCGCTCATGCCGCGCCTCGAGGATATTCTGTACAGCGGCCAAATTTCCGAGGGCGCCCCAGTCATTGAGTTTGAGCGAAATTTCGGCAAGCTCATCGGCAGCCCTGCTATTCTTTCCTTCTATTCCGGCACTGCGGCACTACATGGAGCGCTGGTGCTGGCGGGTGTCAAAGCCGGTGATGAGGTGATTTCCACCGCCATGACGGCAGAACCCACCAACATGGCGATACTTCACGCTGGCGGTAAAATTGTGTGGGCAGATGTCGATCCCGCCAACGGCAACCTTTCTGCCGCCTCCGTAGCAGAAAAAATTTCTGGTCGCACCCGCGCCGTGATGGTTGTCCACTACGGCGGCATTCCCGCCCCTCTGGACGGCATCCGCGCTGTAGCGGCGGAGCGAGGCATCCCGGTTATCGAGGACGCAGCCCACGCGCTCGGCGCGCGTTATGGCGGCAAGCCGATTGGCGGGCATTCTGAATTCGTCATGTTTTCACTTCAGGCAATCAAGCATATGACCACCGTGGACGGTGGCATGCTGGCCTGCAATGGGGCGGGCGACAAGGAAACGCTACTTGCAAGGGGGCGCCGCTTCCGCTGGTTCGGCATCGACCGCGCCACGCCTCGCACCGAGGTGGACGTGGCAGAAGTGGGCTACAAATACCACATGAATAACGTCACTGCCACCATCGGCTTGACGCAACTCGACCACATCGCTCCGGTTATCGCGCGCCATATCGCTAACGGGCAGTATTTTGATCATGCACTACAGGGTATTCCCGGTTTGAAGCTATGCCGTTGGGAAAAATGTGCGGAGCCATCCTACTGGTTCTACACCGTGCTGGTTGATGAACGCGAAAACTTTTCACGCCATCTTGCCGCCCACGGTATCGCCAGTTCGCAGGCACACAAGCGCAATGACCTGCATTCGGTATTCGCTGCCAGCCGTAGCGAACTGCCCGGTCTGGATGATTTTTACCGGCGCATGATCCACATTCCCTGCGGATGGTGGGTGAATGACGAACAACGCGAATACATCGCCGATGTGATCCGGCGCGGCTGGTAGAGCGGATATGGCGCAACCTTCCGTTCCACTATTTAAAGTATTCATGGCGGAATCCGCCCATGCCGCGCTGAGACCCGTTCTTGAAAGCGGCCAATTGGGTGCGGGACGACAGGTGGCCGCATTTGAGTCACTGCTCGCCGCATGGCTGGGAGCCTCCGACACTGTAGCGCTCGGCGACGCCTCCGGCGCGCTTACGCTGGCCCTGTATTTGTCAGGAGTTCGCCCCGGTGACGAAGTAATCACATCACCCCTGGCCTGCGCCGCAACCGCATCGCCCATTGCCAACCTGTTTGCCCGCCCGGTGTGGTGCGATATCGACCCCATGACCGGGATGCCGGATGCCGATAATATATCCGGATTGATTTCAAAAAAAACCCGCGCCATCCTGCTTTATCACTGGTCGGGCGATGTGGCGGATACCGGCGGCGTGGCGGCGCTGGCGCGGCAGCGTGGTATCAAACTGGTGGAAGACGCCAGCGAGGCATTGGGTGCGGAATGGCAAGGGCATCGTCTTGGAGGCGTAGCAGATTTCACGGTTTATTCCTTTTACGCCACCAAGCACATCACCACCGGTGAGGGAGCCGCGCTGCTCGCGGCAGACCCGCAGATGGCCAAGACTGCGCGCCACCTGCGACGCTTCGGCATCGACCCGGCAAAGTTTCGCCTGCCCAATGGCGACCTGAATCCTGCCTTTGATATTCCGCTGGCTGGCTTCAATTTCCCGATGAATGAAATTGCTGCCGCCTTGGGGCTGGAGCAAATGCACCATGCCGATATGATCGTGGCACGCCACCGCGCCAACGGCCAATATTACGATGCCGCACTTGCCGGAATTACCGGCCTGCGTCTGCTCAAGCGGCGCAAAGACAGCGTTTCCGGCTTCTGGACATATTCCCTGCTCGCCGAGCGGCGCGACGACCTGATCCGCAAATTGCATTCCTGCGGCATCGGTGCGCAGCGCCTGCACTTGCGCAACGACGGCTACTCCTGCTTTGGCAATGGAGTGCGGCAGCTGCCCGGAGTTGCCGAATTCGACGCGCATAACCTGAGCATTCCCTGCGGCTGGTGGGTTGGCGAGGAAGAACGTAAGCGCGTGATTGAATGCTTGCGCAGCGGCTGGTGACATGGAGATTCGCTCCTGCCAGTTATCCGAACTGGATCAACTGATACAGTTGCTCGACGAGGAATTTATCTTCGGCAAGGGGCGCATAATTTCTTTGCGCCAACGCTTTCCCACGGTTTTTTGCCGCAACAACCTTCACAACATCATGATTTGCGCAGATGGTGAAGAAATCGTCTCCGCGCTGGCTATGCGCCAATTCGATTGGCGTGAGAATGGCGAAACGTTACAGGGTGCAATGATAGGTGCGGTTTACACCCATCCGGCGCATCGCAAAAAAGGATTATCCAGCCGCCTGCTGGAGGCGTCAGCAATACAACTGCACGAACAGGGCGTAGATTTTGGCGTGTTGTGGTCTGAACAACAATCATTCTATGCTCGCCTCGGCTGGGTGCCGTCCGATTGCGGTGTGCTCGGCAAGGCCGAAACGGGTGACTTAATGCCGGAGCCGTCAGGAGACGTAACCATCTTGCCTTTGGTAGCAAATGCTCCACGACTGGAAGGTATTCGGCAACACCAATTGAACAGCATGATCTTGCGCCGCCCTGATGATTATCGCCAACTGCCAGTACCGGCGGAAAGCGTGAATGTGCTGTGGCACGAGAATCAGGGCAAGGCTGCCTATGCTCTGCTCGGCAGCAGCGGGGAAACGAGATTTCTCTATGAGCTTGCCGGAGACACAGCCTGCTTCCTTGCATTGTGGCGCGAAGCATGTCGCGATTGCCGACAGATTCTTATAAACGACCGTGCCGGCAGCCCCTCGTTTCATTGGCTCACTGACCAAACTGGGGTAAGCTGGAAAAATAAAAGCCTTGCCATGTGGCTACCCTTATCGGAACGGGTTAGCATGACCCGCCTGAGGCAATGGCATATTCCCTATTTCGACAGGATTTGAGCGAAGATTCGATATGAGTGAATTCATATTGCACGACATGACAGCGGAAGATTTGTGCGTTTATGTTGCGCGCCAGTTGAGCCTGTTTTTCCCAGATAATCGCCCGGTTTTGCCGGAGCAACTGCGTACCGTCATGGGCGAGGCGCTGGAGCGCACATGCGTCTGCTTCACGGGTATCGAGAAAAAGAAATTCCGCGCCGAAGACCAAGTGATGTTCAACTACCTGCACCCCGACCATTACGCCATGTTCCTTTATCTGTTAAGCAACACAGTGTCTCGCCGCGACAGTTCAAATCCACTGGCTTTCCGCCTGTTTTACTTGAACAAGGTAATGCATGGGTTGGATGTCTTTCACGACACACAATTGCCCGAGGTATTCCAGTTCATGCACCCGCTCGGCACTATCCTTGGACAAGCCAAATATGGCAACTATTTCTGCGTCTACCAGGGGTGCTCGGTGGGTTGCGACGAAGACGGGGATTTCCCGGAAATCGGCGAGCATGTCATCCTCTATGCTGGCGCATCGGTCATCGGCCATTCAAAAATCGGCGACAACGTGGTGGTCGGTGCAAACGCCATGATCCTGAATCGAGACATTCCATCCAACAAGGTCATTCTGGGCAACTCATCGCATCTCAACATGCGTGACAATACCAAGCATGTGCTGGAGCGGCGGTTCAGGTAGCACCACACCATTGCCCCCATATATCCCGGTAGAGATTCTCCAGATTGCTGGTGAAACCCGCTTCATCGACTAGCGGCGAGGCGCGGAGGTGATCGCGCAACCCGGCGCGGATGTCCGCCAGCAGCGGGAGGTTGTCCGCAAGGTGGGAGGCGATGATGATATAGTCCTCGGGCGAGGCGGCAGCGAAATCGGCAAAGCCTGCGGTGTTGAGGAAACTATAGCTCACCCGCGTGATAAAGCGCTTGCCAACAAAAGCAATCACCGGCACCCCCATCCACAACGATTCGCAGGTCGTCGTTCCGCCGCTGACGGAGACCGTGTCCAGCGCGATATCTACTTCGAGAAACTTGCGGTGAAACTTGGCGGCAGGCAATTTGCCGTGGAACTCCAGGCGTTGTGCATCGATGCCGAGTGCCGCGAAGCGTTGCGTCAGACGCAGCCTGATTTCGCCCTCCGGCACGGTGAGCATCATCAGGCGGGATGCCGGCAGCGCCCGCAACAGTTCCGCCCACAGTGCAACAGTGGGCTGGTCAATCTTGCTAAAACTATTGAATGAGCCGAAGGTGAGATAGCCCCGCGACAGGGCGGGCAAGGGCGAAGTTTCCGGCATGTCGGTGGTGGGGCGATAACAGCATAAGCTGTCCGGCAAGCGCAGCAGGCGTTCGGTATAGTAAGCGTCGGCTACACCCTCAGGGTCGGCATGATGGTCGGTGATGCGGTAATTCATGGCGGACAGGCCGGTCGTGCCGGGGTAGCCAAGATACGTGACCTGAACGGGTGCGGGCTTGCGTGCGAATACCGGCAGCCGGTTCGATGCGGTGTGCCCTGCCAAATCCACCAGAATGTCGATTTGGTGACCACGGATCATTTGCGCGACCGCATCGTCGCTCAGGCCAACCGTGGAATGCCAATGGTCGGCAAGTTGCCGGATACGGGCGGTATAGTCATCCTCGTGTTCCACTTCAGCGTAACAGAATATTTCCACCTGTAACTTGTCATGGTTGGCAAGGATAGGTTCGACGAAATATGCCACCGCGTGGTTGCGAAAATCCGGTGAAACATAGCCGATGCGCAGACGGCGATCTGGATTTCGAGAGTTGTTGTGCGGTAACCAATGGGCTCGCATGGGTGCTTCGAACTGCTTGCCAAAGCGGCAGTGTTCGGCAAACAGCGTCTGCGCGTCTATCTCCTGGCTGTGACTGAGACAGAACAGCAGATTGCTGTGTGCATTGGCCAGACCCGGATCAATCTCCAGCGCCATGCGAAAGCTTGCCTGTGCGGCATCAAGCTGCCCCAGCCTTCTCAAAATAACACCCAGGCTATTGTGCGTGACGGCATTGTGCGGATCAAGCTCCAAAGCGCGGCGGCAACTTGCCTGCGCATCATCAAGCTGCCCCAGATCGTTCAGTATGATGCTCAAATTATTATGCGCGTCAGCATAATCCGGCTTGACCTCTATTGCCCTGCGCAGGCTTTCCGCAGCGGCGGCAAGCTGTCCTTGGTTCCTCAGGGCAAGACCCAGGTTGTAATGTGCCTCGGCATGGCCCGGGTTAAGCTCCAACGCCCGGCGGTAACTTGCCCGCGCCGCATCGAGCTGCCCTTGCGCGTTCAAAACAACCCCCAAACTGTAATGCGCGTCGGCATAGTCCGGGTTAAGCTCCAACGCCCGGCAATAGCTTGCCCGCGCCGCATCAAATTGCCCCTGCTCATTCAGGACACACCCCAAGCTGTAATGCGCTTCGGCGTAATTTGGATTAAGTTCCAGCGCCCGGCGGCAGCTTGCCTGCGCAGCGTCGAACTGCCCCTGCGCATTCAGAACAATTCCCAGGTTATTGTGCGCCTCGGCATAATCCGGTTTGAGTTCTATCGCTCTGCGCAGACTTGCCGCGGCGGCGGCAAACTGCCCCTGATCCTTCAGCGCAACGCCCATGTTATTGTGCGCATCGGCAAAATCCGGATTAAGCTCCAGTGCCCGGCGGTAACTTGCCTGCGCTGCTTCAAATTGCCCCAGGTCATCCAAAATGCTGCCCAGGCTATTGTGTGCGTTGGCGTAGTCAGGTTTAAGTTCCAGCGCCCTGCGCAGGCTTGCCAGCGCGGCTTCAAGCCGGCCTTGTGCTTGCAGCAGAACGCCCAGATTGTTATGCACCTCGGCATCGTTCGGATTCAACTCCACCGCGCGCCGCATGGCCTCCATGCCGTTTTTGCCTTGATTCTGCATGGCGGCGCCCAGCAGCTTCCACCCCCATGCCCAGTTTGGGTATGTTTCGACCAATGACCTTGTTCTTTCTTCCGCCTCCGGGAAACGTGCTGATCTAAACAGCGCCAGCACTTCTTCGACAGCAGTGTCTGCAGGTTGCGCGCCGCTGTCGTGGCTGTCTTTCGCGCGCCTCAGCAATTGCTGCGCTTGCGGGGAATCCATGCCGCGCCTTATCGCATCTTCAATAAGCAGCAGCGCATCTTCGGGATGCCCCGTCTCCAGCAGGCATTCCGTCAGCGTCAGCCAGTATTCTCCTGTCGACGGGTCGGCTTCCCACGCAGCTTGCAGATAGGGTAAGCCCTTCTCCGCCTGGTTTAGCTGCATGGCCATCAACCCAAGGTTATGGTTTGCATCGGGATGCTTCGGCTCAACCTGCAAAACGCTGCGATACAGCTCTTCCGCCTCGGCAAATCGGCCTGCATGATGGTGGGTGACGGCTTGTTGAAATATTTCGTTCAGTTTCATCGCTTAGTCCGGTAACATGCCTGAATCAAGTTGTATGCACCCGCTGCTTCTCGCACCAGACTTGCCACATCCCGCGCAGCGCAGCCTCAAAGTCCTTCGCAAATAGCGGGGCATCAAACAGCGGTGATGCAAGCACCTTGGCTCTCAAACATCTCCTCAATTCCGACAATCGCTCCAGATTGCGGCCATAGGAAACCGCCTTGGTAATGTATTCCTCTTCATCTACTGCCACCCATTCTTCCAACCCTGCTGCCGTCAGCAGGCTGGCTCCTTGCCGGGCCAACAGGCTGCTGCCCGCAAGAGTCAGCGTCGGCACGCCCATCCAGAGCGCTTCACTGGTAGTTGTTCCGCCCGTGAAGGGAAAGGTATCCAAAATAATATCCACTTCAGCATGTGCAGCCAGATAGGCTTCGCGCGAAGTCGTACCGCGTACCAGCACACGCGCAGGATCGATGCCGTAACGCTGCAGACGTTGAAGCATTTGCTTCTCCTGCGCCGGCTCGCCCAGTTTATTGCACTGCATACGCAGCTTGGCATCCGGTAATTCGGCAAAAATTTTGCCCCATACCGCCAGCACACTGTCATTCACTTTGGTCGCAGTCTGGAAACAGCCAAAGGTGATGTTGCCATTTGCCAAGGCGGGCAATGGCGCCACGGGAATCGCAACTTCGGGCGCGGTAAAACACATTCGAGTATTAGGCAGATACCAAACGGATTCCGTGAATTGCTCCAGCTCACTCGCGGGAACTCCCACTTTATCCGCCAGCAGATAATCCATTTCAGCCATGCCCGTAGTGGCGAAATAACCCAGCCAACTGACCTGTATTGGAGCGGGCCTCCATGCGAATATTGGCAAGCGGTTTTTGGCAGTATGGCCGGACAAATCAAGCAAAATATCGACTCTATCGCCATAAATACGTTGCGCTGCATCTTCATCCGAGCAATCTGTCAGTGGGCTCCACTGGCTGAAATGGCGCCTGAGCCGGTCGGTCACGGCATCAGTCTTAACTTGTGTGGGGTAAGCGATCAATTCAATTTGGTTCTTATCAAGGTTATCTAATACGCTACCCAAAAAATAACTGACTGAATGCTTTCTTAAATCACCCGAAACAACTCCTACCCGAATCCGACGCCGTGGTTCAGCGAGCACATTCCATTCCTTGAATGGCTTGGCTTTACCGGCAACCAATGCGCCAAAACATTTGGCGAGGTCAAACGATTCTTCACGGGCAAGATTGATATCGTAGTTGCCGCAAAAAAGTAGATTGCTATAACACTCAAAATAATTTGGCTTGATATCCAATGCATGGCGGAAACTTGCCTGCGCATCATCAAGCTGCCCCTGTTCCATCTGGATAATACCCAGATTATTGTGCGCCTCTGCATGGCCCGGGTTAAGCTCCAACGCCCGGCGATAACTTGCCCGCGCCGCATCGAGCTGCCCTTGCGCGTTCAAAACAACCCCCAAACTGTAATGCGCGTCGGCATAGTCCGGGTTAAGCTCCAACGCTCGGCAATAGCTTGCCCGCGCCGCATCAAATTGCCCCTGCTCTTTCAGGACACACCCCAAGCTGTAATGCGCTTCGGCGTAATTTGGATTAAGTTCCAGCGCCCGGCGGCAGCTTGCCTGCGCAGCGTCGAACTGCCCCTGCGCATTCAGAACAATTCCCAGGTTATTGTGCGCCTCGGCATAATCCGGTTTGAGTTCTATCGCTCTGCGCAGACTTGCCGCGGCGGCGGCAAACTGCCCCTGATCCTTCAGCGCAACGCCCATGTTATTGTGCGCATCGGCAAAATCCGGATTAAGCTCCAGTGCCCGGCGGTAACTTGCCTGCGCTGCTTCAAATTGCCCCAGGTCATCCAAAATGCTGCCCAGGCTATTGTGTGCGTTGGCGTAGTCAGGTTTAAGTTCCAGCGCCCTGCGCAGGCTTGCCAGCGCGGCTTCAAGCCGGCCTTGTGCTTGCAGCAGAACGCCCAGATTGTTATGCACCTCGGCATCGTTCGGTGACAGCGCTGCCGCTTTTTGCATGGGAACCAGCGCATCCACATCCCGCCCCATCTGCCTGAACGCCGCACCCAACACCTTCCAGCCAAACCCGTATAAAGGAAAGCGTGCTGTCATTGCCTGCGCGAGGGTCGCTGCGTCTGCGTATCGCCCACCGGTGAACAGGCTCACCAGTATATTTATCTCTTGGGCGCTGGGATTTTTCTTCTGGTGAGGTGCAAATTTTCCGGCAGGTTTATCTGGCTTGGCGGATTTATTGCCTGCTTGCGCGACTGTCTCTTCGACAGCAATGTCTGCAGGTTGCGCGCCGCTGTCGTGGCTGTCTTTCGCGCGCTTCAGCAATTGCTGCGCTTGCGGGGAATCCATGCCGCGCCTTATCGCATCTTCAATAAGCAGCAGCGCATCTTCGGGATGCCCCGTCTCCAGCAGGCATTCCGTCAGCGTCAGCCAGTATTCTCCTGTCGACGGGTCGGCTTCCCACGCAGCTTGCAGATAGGGTAAGCCCTTCTCCGCCTGGTTTAGCTGCATGGCCATCAACCCAAGGTTATGGTTTGCATCGGGATGCTTCGGCTCAACCTGCAAAACGCTGCGATACAGCTCTTCCGCCTCGGCAAATCGGCCTGCATGATGGTGGGTGACGGCTTGTTGAAATATTTCGTTCAGTTTCATCGCTTGATCCAATGAGGCAACAATTGTAACTGCTCAACACCAAACGACTTAATTAAAGCAATCGGCCTCTTGAACGGGGAAGATGTGCAACTTGGAGAAATGATAGCACCCAGACATCATGTGTATCTGTTTTGAAATAGTACCAGAGCACAGGACTCCAGAGTCCCCGTGTTGCCGTGAAGGACAGCGGCTTTAACTGAAACGGCTGCTCTGCTATCTGGTTTGAGCGGATAGTGAGGCAAGCTGCTGGTTAAGGTAACTGCTGGTCTGGCTCATGCTGGCCATCATGACATCCAGCGAGGTAAACTGTGCGCGGTAGCGCGCCTCAATGGTGACCAACCGGCGGTTGAAGACATCCCTCTGGTTGCCGATATCCTTGATGCTTCGGTTGACACCATCCTGCATTGAGGCAATTGTCCCGGTGCCAGGTTCGAGAAAGCTGGTTATCAGTTGATCCAGTTGGTAAGCATATCCTTGCGAGAAACTCACCGTTCCCCTGCTTACGCCAACACCGGCTGCCCCCCCGGTAATCAGCAGTTTTAACCCTTGTGAATTACCTGCCGTCCCGGTGAGATTCTGGCCGGAGCCGCTACCTGCAGCCCCTCCCAGCGCGCCCGCCACATCAACGCCGCCGGTACTGACTGGCGTCGCGCCCAGCAAATTAGCCGCACCGTTACCACCCACACTGACGCTTGACGTAGAACCGTAACGGTTGGAGGTAAACGTCATGACGCCGCCCGTCTGGGTGACCGCGACCGAAATCCCCATGCTCGACAAGGCAGATGCTCCGTTGATTTTTCCCTGAACTTCAGCCGCCAATGCCGTCGCGCTGGCATAAACACCTGCCGTCAATGTGACCGTTGCGGGCACTCCATCCACCGTCATGCTCAGTGTATCGTTGCCTCCGGCTGTAATGGTGAGCCCCGCCGGCGATAAGGCAGTTCCGACAATTTTACCTTGCGTGGCGAGCTGGCTGACGTCAAGCGTGTAAGTTCCGGGCTTGGTGTTGGATGTAGAACTCACATAACTCACCAGGCTATCGGAAGCTTTTCCAGTTGTGGAAAATAATGCGGCAACATCGGTCGGATTTGCCGCCAGCGCAGCTTGCAGCTTGCCGGAATCCAGCGCCAACGTGCCATCTCTCTGAAAAGTGATGCCGACCTGGGAGAGGGTGTTATAAGCAAAGTTGCCGGTCAGGGCGCGCCCCATTGATGCACGTAACTGGCTCTGGATAGTGCGCGCCGACGCATCTCCCTGAAGAAGCCCAGCCTTTTTGGTTGCGGGATCATATGACGACAAATCGGCAAGTGTTTTGGCGAGATCGTTGTAGCCTTTGATAAATGCATTGACGGCTGTTGTCACACCCGAACCATCCTGTGAAACTGAAATCGTGCTGGTTCCGATCTTGAGCGCGCTCAACGTCACGCCCGGAATCACGTCCGTCAACGTGCTGCCCGTTTTGCTCACAAACACGCCATTGACCGTCATTTCGGTGTTCTGTGCGACCAGGGTTTGCTGCATGTTTTGAGTGACGCCTACCGCGCCGGTCGGATCCTGTGAAAGCAACGCCGTGACTGCCGCATCGCCGCCTGCGCTTGCAGTAATCTTGAGGCTGTTGCTCTGGCCCGCATTGTCGGAAGACAGCACCAGCCGGTAGGGGGAAGCGCCACCATCATTGACAATGGAAGCCGTAACACCGATTTTTGCGGCGTTGATAGCATCGCGGATACCGGTCAGGGAATTGTTGGTCGCGTCAATGGTCACCGTTTTCGCGCCGCTGCCATTGCTGATGAATGTCGCGGCGCTATAGGTTCCGCCAGTGCCTGTTGAAGGAACATACGGCGCAAGCGTTCCGCTGATAGTGCCGAAATCAAAATTCAGCGTGGTTGATCCTCCCAGGCCGATCGCCGTCGACGTGCTGGATTGGCCTGCGGCCACCAGCTTCTGGGACTGCGCTATCTTGCTGATGTCAAGGGCGTAGCTGCCTGCCACGGCAATGCTTGATGCCGAGGCCGAGGCAACAGTGGCATCGCTGGAAGAAGCAGTGAGCGAATGGAATTTCGCCGGGTCATTCAATCCCCGCACAGTGCTTTGAAATGCCGACAACGCACCTCCCAAGGTACCATAAGCGGACAACTTGGCTTGATAGGATGCCTCCTTTGCGGCAAGGGTTGTCAGCGGCTGCGACTCGACCGCCATCAACTTGGTGACGATGCCATTGACATCGAGACCTGAACCGATACCTGGAGATGAAATTGCCATGATTTGCTCCTAAAACAATCAAACTAAGCCGGGCGAGCCGTCTCAAAATGCAGGCCGGGCCGAATTGCACCCGACATGGCGGGCATAGCCCACCCTACGGTTATTTAAAGCTGATACAAAGCACTATAGGGCGCACTGAAATGCACCCTAATTATCACCGTTTAATGGTACCGGCCACCCGGTGCTACGGATACATTCTACGCTTTTATCTTAATCAACAAACCCTGGAACTTGTCCAGCGCCTGTGCGATCGCCAGCATCTCCTTGGACGGCATCTGGCGAATCACTTCATTGGTTTGCGTGTCGACTACCTTCACATTGGTTCTATTGTTCTCATCCACGCTAAACTGGATATTGTTGTCGAACTGTTTTAAAGCCCTGTTGATTTGCTCAGCCGCTTTTCTGGCTGTGGCTGTATCCACTTCATCCGCAACTGCCTTGACCGCCTGATGCGGCAACTCTACCGACGCAACCGGCTTTTGCTGCTTGATGTCGACCAGCGGGGCGGCTTGCCCGGTATTGCCGGACACCGAGCCTGCAGAACTATTGGTAACTTGAGAGATCATGATCTCATCCTCCTTGCTTCAATGTGCCCGGCCGTATAACCGGCCGGGCATAATTGGCCAACTAGCTATCTCAAGGCTTAACGCAACAGCGTTAATACACTGTTAGGCAGCGCATTGGCCTGTGCCAGCATCGCCGTACCCGCCTGTTGCAATATCTGGTTACGGGTGAGGTTGGCGGTTTCCAGCGCGAAGTCCGCATCGCGGATGCGCGAGCGCGAGGCCGACAGGTTTTCCGACGCAGTCTTCAGGTTCGCGACCGTTGATTCGAAGCGTGATTGCACGGCGCCGTATTTCGCCCGCATGCCGTTGACCGCCTGAAGCGCGCCATCCACCAGGGCAATCGTGCGGTTGGCCGCATCCACGTTGCCGACATCGACCTGGCTGGTCTTTTGCAGCACCGCTGAAGCCGTAGAGGCCGGGGCGGCGCCGGTGATCCAGTCGGTGCTGACTTGCTGGCTGACACCAAACGACTTGTCCGAATCAAAGGTAAGCTGGCCCACGCTAATGAGGGAGGCCGCTGAGGCCAACGCGGTACCTGCCACCGTCGCGGTGCCGACAACCGAGGCGATGGTGATGTTCTCGCCGGAGGAGTTGAGAAGTTGTATGCCCGCTCCCGAAGCGCCGACCTTCGCCGTTACCCCGGTCTTCGCGGTTTGGTCATTAATCGCATTGATTGCGGCCGCGAGGCCATCGGAATTGATCGTGGTGGGAACGACAAAGCTGACGTTGACCGCCGTGGTGTTATTCGACGTGATATTCCAGGAGTAGCTGCCGGCCACAAAAGTGGATAGCGTAACCTCCGTTTTGGCAGTCGCAGTAACGCCGGTCGTTGACGTTACGTCATTGACCGACTTGGCTACCGTTTTGGCCGTGGCTGTTGCTGCAACATACGTGATACTGGCGCTGCCGAGCGCACCGTTAACGGTTATGGCTGTCCCGGTGATACGGGTCGCTGCAGCCGCACTCGATGCCATCATCGTCACGGTGCTGCCGAGCGTCAAATCGCCCAGGTTGCTGGCGGGAGTGGCCGCCAGGGCGCCCATGCGGTAATTGCCGTAATTGTCGGTGCGGAAGTTGGTGGTGCTCACCGTGATCACCTCGCCGGCGTTTGCGCCAACCTGGTAGGTATTCGAGTTGGAGCCATCCAGCAGCTTCTGGCTGTTGAAGGAGGTGGTGCTGGCGACACGGTCGAGTTCCGCGGCCAGCTGGCCGACTTCGTTGTTCAGCGCGGCGCGGTCGGAGGCGGAGTTGGTGGCGTTGACCGACTGCACCGCCAGTTCGCGGATCCGCTGGAGAATGGAGCCGGCCGAACCCAGCGCGCCTTCGCCGGTCTGCGCCAGCGAAATGCCGTCATTGGCGTTGCGGGCCGCCTGGTCGATACCGCGGATTTGCGAGGTGAAGCGCTCGGAAATGGCCAGGCCGGCGGCATCGTCCTTGGCGCTGTTGATGCGCAAACCGGAGGACAGGCGCTGCAAGGATGTAGCTAGGGCTGTGCCCGTTTGTGAGAGATTGCGTTGCGCGTTCAGGGATGCAACGTTGGTAAGAATTTGTGTCATGATAAGCCTCCTGGTTGTGAGTTAATCGTGCAGAATTCCTAAATGAATCCAGCCGTGAATTCATTATCGGCTGCCCGCCAGAAAACTTTAGTCCCGGTTTATTTTATTGCCGCTAATATATTAGGAGAGCCGCTAAAGAATGGCGCGGTGTTGCGCGCTTTCCGCCGCAAGAGTTCGCACGATGGCGGACGTCTATTGGATCGGCACGAACCAGAATTCACCAAATTTGCGCTTGATGGCAGTCATTGAGGGGGGAAATGGTGCCTGGTCAGGGTGCGAGGCGCGTGTTTTTATGGCGGGCAGGTTATATGGAACATATACTTGTCTGCGGCTTCAAGGTACAACCACAAGGAACAGTTATCCGCGCAAAACTGCGGTCATGACCAACTTTGGGCGCGCTGTGCGTGCTCCGCGGCGAGCGTTTGCACGATGCCGGCTATTCGCTGAATCGGCTCGATCCAGGGCTCGCCGATGCGGCGCACAACTGTAATGATGTTTGGAAACCACGGGTAGTAATCCGTACCCATGCAGAAACTGTCGATGTAAGGGAAGATTCTAAAAGTGGGCACACCGACGCCGGCAGATATGACGGTTGTGGAAGAGCCGGGGCCGATGACTATGTCGCAAGCTTTCATCAGTGCGGCGGATGAATCCAGATCATCGAAGTGATCAACATCGGCAAAATCGACAATGCTAACCCCAAAATCCTGCTCTGCCTTTTTGATTTCCTCGCTGACATCGCCGTACTGCAAATTGACCCAGACAATGCCCGGCAGGCTAAACAGGGATTGCCAGTATTCGAGTTTAGGATAAATATCACGACGGTCAACGCTTACGTGGGAGCTTCTCCAGGCAATCCCTACGATCAATTTGCCTTTATTTTGCAATAGGCGTTCACGAAACCGTGCGGACTTATCAATATCTGGCGCCAGTAATTGCCGGAGGTCGGGAAAATCCTCGATGGCTTTCCGGAAAATACGCGGCAAGCTGCCAATCGGTATCTGAAAATCAGGATTCCCCAAATCATTTAGAGTGAGGTTACTGTCCATTTCGCGAATTTCAATTTGAGGAAAACTTCGTGTGAACAAATTTTTTAATTTTGGATGGCAAATATAAACAACCCTCTCGAATCGTTTGATCAAATCGGGCAGGCAGGTGGCAAACAGAACTTCATCGCCAAGCCCCTGCTCTTTATAAACGAATATGGATCGGCCGTACTCGGGTGATCCGGTCCATTCGGGAATCGCAAGTTGGGATTTATTTCCGCATTCCCGCCGGTTCCAGCGTAACTCATAGTTCTCATAAGCCTGTTCCAATTGACCAAGTGCAAATTGCGTCATACCCAGGTAGTAGCGCAATTCCGGGTCGGCGGGGGAGCGGACAACTGCGGATTGCAGGTAAGGCAAGGCGAGTTCGGGGCGCCCTGCATCACGTAGCACAGAGCCCAAATGTATGTGCAGCTCTTCATAATCCGGTGCTATTGCCAGCGCCTTGTCAAACCAATGAAGTGCTTGCAACAAATCCCCTGTAAACCAAAAGGCTTTTGCGAGGTTGATATAAGGCGAGACATTGCCGGGGTCGAGCGACATTGTTTTCATGAATTGTTCCCGAGCAGATTCAACGTCATTAAGCTCCATGAATATGATGCCGTAGTGGGAATGAGCGCGCGCCAGAAGCTCACGATATCGGGGGTCATCCAGCCGTGTGAGTTCGTTGATTATTTCCTCTGCAGCCATGCGCCCCTCCTCGGTGGCACGCGATCTCCAGAGGCAGGCAATGAGGTCAACCTTGAAAGTGTAACGGTAATCAGTAGCGATTTTTTGAATTGCCAGTTTTGCAATCGACACCGCTTCTTCATACCGACCACAGGTGATCAATGCGGCATATAAATTCCGATATCCCATCTCAAGCAATGGGTCAATTTGAATACACTTGTCGAAAGCCCGCAGCGCCGAAGCAATGTCGCCTTGACTGGAAAGTATGACCCCTTTTTCGTTGAGCGCGATGGCGTTGTCCGGTTCAAGCTCCAGCACTTTATCCAACAAGACCATTGCTTCATCCTGCCGACCGGCAAGCTTGAAAACCTTGAACAGGTTGTAGAGTGCGTAGGTGTCAGCCTTGTTAATAGCCAGCGCGCCCATAAAGTGCTTCTCCGCAAGCGCCCAATTCTCCAGACGTGCGGCAATCGTCCCGGCCAGATTGAGCGCCTCCGTATCATGCGGGTATTTGTGCAGATGTGCTTGAATGGCTTTTAGCGCTTGCTTGTCGTCGCCCTGCGCCGAAAGTTTGCTCGCCTTCTGGATACCGGTGCCAAGATGTGCGGGGAGCTTACGTTTTATCATGTTGTGCCGTCGATTCTGAATTTATATGGCGGAAATGGTTGAAATGACCATATCAACCGGTTTTTCGTCCAGCAAGAAATATCCTTCAATTACAGCCTCGCGCTTCATTCCTGCTGTTTTCATAAGGTTCAACATGGCCATGTTTTCAGACATGGTTCCAGAGGTTATTTTTCGCATGTTGCCTTCGTTCAATAAAAATGTGATCAGCAAATGGAACGCTTCGCTGCCTATTCCTTTACCCCACGAACTCCGCTCGCCGAGAAGTATCCCGATATCGGCAACACGATTGTACCGATCAACAGTTGCACTAATATTTCCAATATGCACCGCGTCCTTGGTTTCAATTGCCCAAAGCAGCGTATTGCCTGCGCGGCAACTTTCAACGTATCCCCTGCAAGACTCCAGGCTGTGTTGCCTGTGTCGCTGCTCGCTAAATTTCACAACCAGCGGGTCATTCAGCCAGCCAACATATCGGTCTGTCAGGTGATAATCCTGAAAAGGCAATAAATTAATCGCCCTGCCATCAAGAGCTATCAGCAACATTCTGTTGCTCCCTGTGAGAGTGGATAATCGAGTGAATCCAGCATTCTAATAAACAAATTATAAAATTACCGATAGGCAAATTGTACGCGTCGGCGTCGACCTGCTTTCAACCGCATTAGGCCACGCAATTCGACTAGAATTCAATCAAGTCGAGAATTTTTTCGAGCAACCGACTGGTTAAGTCTTTAGGCAGTGCATCCTCGTTGGGGATATGGCTCTCATAAGCCAAGGACAACGTTGCGCGCAATTCTGCCCTAGTACAAACAGACTTGGTCAAACCCTCGGCTATCGTAGTTAGCCACGCCCGTTCCACATGGCGCGGCAATATGGCCAAATGCGGCCGCCCAAGCAGGTATGCCTCGAGCAACAGCATTGTGGTCATACCCAACACCAAATCTGCTGCCCACACCAAAGGCAAAGGGTCGCCGGTTTGGCTGATCATTCCCAATTCGGGAGCCAAGCTAATAAAATCCTCCGGCCGGTTCTTCGGGTGTAGCCGCAGCACTACCCAAGGCTGCGGGCTCAATTCGGCGGCGGCATCCAGCACCTCCTCCAGAACGATGACACCACGAAAGTCATGCCCGCCCCTTCCGTGCAGTGTGTAATCCGGGCTACGGAAGCTCGCCGCCGGGTTCAACTGGTCGACTCCTTCCGCAAGAAACAGCCAGATAGGCCGGTTTGCAGGTGCCTGCGGGTATGCAACCTGGCGCAGGGCGGCGCGATCTTGAGTCAAAAAAATTCTGCGCCTTGCACGCACTTGGTCATAGTGAGGATGCCCGCAGACCAATAACCGGTCGGAGGGATAACCCAGAGCGACGTAGGCGGCGGCTGTAGAAGCTTCGGTTACCGCCAGCCAATCAGGCGCATACTGAAGCGGATTATTGCTATACCCGCGAAAACGGCGGTCAGCGTTGACCGCCATGTCGACCACACCCAGGCTGGGGATCCCGCGTGCCCGCGCCGCCTCCACCAAGCCGTGCGCAAAACAGCCGGGGTCTTCCGAAGTGCCAATCACCAGCAGCCTGACATCGGCCAGCATGCCATCTGCTGTCACAGCGTCCGACCGCACCACGCAATTCATTTTACGTTCAGCTGCAAACTCCGCCAACACCGGCGCGATCTGGAAGCGAAAAGGTATGCTCCGTGACAACATGGATTCAGCCAGCGGCGCAAGATAATTGGCGCCTCCCGGATCGTCCGCATAGAGGAGTATCACGTGACTCTCTTTTTGCCGTGCATCATCAAATTTTCCACTATGCGCATCGTGGACAAACCGTTTTCCAGCGGACATAGCAGATTTGCGTCTCCACGTAATACGGCGGCCAAATTGTCGTAGGCCAGATAAAGAGCCCGTCCCAGCCCGGAAGAACGTTGGGTGCTTGCCTCATACAGCAGTTCGCGTGCTCCGGCGAGTTGGCGATTATCGGCCACGGGAGTGTTCAGCAATGTCAAACTCTCATGTAAAAACTGCATACGCCCCCTTTCTCCCCAAATATCGAGACTAACCTCACGATAGGCCGAGAAAGCGAGCGGTTGAATGGCCGCAACAAGGTCGTTCTGCAAAATTATATTAAAGGGGAAATTGCTGTCTCCCGCGATTGGCCCTTCGGCAAAACATCGCCCTTCCAGAACAGGATGCGCATCAACTACCGGCCCCAGTAGCATACTCACCAAATCGATGAGGTGGCTGCCGTTGTTGCGCAGGCCATTACCATAAGTGCCAAATACTACTTGTGGCCGGCCAATGGACTCCACCAATCCCCCGTTAGCCAAGAGCATTAATTCCGGGTCATAGCGTCGCGGGAAATTAACGGCTCCCGCGATACCCCGTTTGTTGCATTCTTCGACAAATGCGGTAGCAGCTGCCAAGTCCACGCCTAACGGTTTCTCCACCAGCACGGCGCGCAAGGACGGCAAACGATCAAGCAGCCCGGCGCGCGCCTCGGGCGGCGTGGCTATAACCACAACCTCAATAGCTGCGGCATTGGGCAGTTCGTCCAGGCTTGGCACAGTGACCGGCACCCCCCAACGGGATGAAGCTGCAGCGCGTGCCTCGGCGGACGGGTCGACTACGGCCAACCAATCGAATGCCGGGTGGTCACGCAACACTTGGGCATGCGTGGCATAAGAGTAGCAACGCGCTGTGGATGGGTCGTCGGCATAGCCAGCCGCAATGCGGCCGAATCCGATTAAAGCCGTCTTGTAGCGAATCATCGGGCGGGGGTTTCCTGGCAATGGCGATTGATCGCGAGCAATTCCGGCTCCCGCCGCAGCAAGGCAACCACCTCCTCGATACCGAACCCTTCGCCGTACAAAGGTTCGAGCCGGGCATACACTGCATTCAGAAAATGCAAGTCTTCCCGATAATCGAGCTGCATACGCCAGCCCGTCTCTTGCCAGCGCCGCGGCGCGAGCAGATCGAGCAGTTTGTACTTTTCCGGGTGTTCGTAGAAGTAGAGCGATACATGTTCATGCACAGCCTGATCACCGACTTCACGGTCCACTGCGGCAAGCAGCGCCAACGGAAAAACCTGCACGTATTGGCCCATTGGCCAAGTCAGAATGCGACCACAATTGCTAACCACATCCGCGTTATGAGCAAGAAAGGTTTCCACACCCAAGTCGACGATATCGGGGTCGGTGAGAGGGCAATCGCCGGTGATTTCCACCACCAGATCGCTTCGCATGAAACGGTGCGCTTCTACCACACGGTTCAGCACATCGTTTTCACTGCCCCTGAAACAAGCCACACCGTTATCTGCACACCACTGTGCGAGGACGTTGTCACCGGTACACGTACTCGTTGCCACAATGATGTCATCCAGGGTGCGGCACATGCGCAGCCGGTCTATCAAACGTTGCAGGGCAGGCCGCCCGTGAATATCCATCAGCACTTTGCCCGGCAGCCGTGTTGAACCCATGCGCGCTTCTATGCTGGCGACAATGCGCGGACGGTGACTCATAGCCGCTTTTTTTCCATGTCTGCCAACACATCCAGTTGGCTATAGACCTTCTGGAATGCCTCGATTACGCATGCAAGCTCCTCTTCAGGCAGGGCATGGCTGCAGGTACAAAACTCGACCAGTTCGTGCTCATCCATGCGTTCCACAACCGGGCATAACCCTTTATCGTAGCGGCGCTCGCTCAATGTAAATGGCCAGCCATTTCGACCTATGGCGATACGGCGCTGAAAGGCGGGCAGCATATAAAGCGGCTTGACGTACCCTTCCGACAATGGCACTCCCTCGGCAACAAGCGCACGCACTACCGTGGCACGGCTTACACCGGCAACGGCAGCATCATGGCGAGCGCACCATACGTAATAAACATGCCGGCAATCCTGGCGCACCATAGGCGGGGTGAGTCCCGGCAAGCCTTGCGTCGCCGCCGTAAGGCGTTCTGCTATGGCCTGCCGCCCACTCACCAACGTATCGGCCTTGCGCAGTTGCTCACGCCCGATGGCTGCGGACAACTCGGTCATGCGAAAGTTAAAACCGACCAGATTGGTAATGTCTTCGACATGAAGCGGTTCGATGACATTCTCGCCGTGATTGCGGATCATCCGCATTCTTAGCGACAAAGCGTCATCATCGGTGCAACACATACCGCCTTCGCCTGTATGGATGTGCTTATGGTAATTCAGGCTGAATACACCAATATGCCCAATAGTGCCCGTCATGCGCCCATTTTCGCTGGCAAGGGGTGACTGTGCAGCGTCTTCGATCAGGTATATCCCGTGTTCGTCCGCCAAGGCACGCAGTTCATGCAGGGCCGCAGGATGGCCGAACAAGTTAACAGCAATAATGGCGCGGGTTTTTGAAGTGATGGATGCGCGCACCAAGGCGGGGTCAAGACAAAAAGTTTTTGGCTCGATATCGACAAATACTGGAATACCACCATAAAACAAGGGGGCCATTACCGTAGCCGACATGGAATAAGGCGGCACGATAACTTCATCGCCCGGGCTTACGCCGACAGCGCCGAGTGCCGCAATCAAACCGGACGTGTTGGAGTTAACAGTAATGGCATGACGGCAATCAAATCGCTCGGCCCATTCACGCTCAAACGCACGAATTTCATGCCCGCCATCGAAATCAGCGCACCAGGCGCCGATAAAACTGGATAACCGCCCGGAGCGAGCCACATTGTTTACCGCCTCCACCTCCTCAGCACCCATCGAGCTGTAGGGTGTCAGCAACTTGTTTAATACCGGTGTGCCACCCAAGACTGCAAGCAATGCCATTTAAATAGCTCCCAAAAAATTAAGCCAAGAATCGCCGCTATCAACAAGAAGCCAGCAAATCCAACCTCAAAGCCGTCCCGCGCTTCACATCCTGCTTTACCGCCTTGCCCAGCACCTGCTCAAGATATTTGGTCGGCAAACCCAACCCCGGCCGAATTGCCCGCACATTATCTTTGGTCAACACATCTCCGGCCTTCAGATTTTGCACCACATACAGCGAGCGGCGGTACTGGACAGATTTCTTCTCGGCTTCGGTAGGGCCGTAGCTCACCTGCCCCAGTGCCTGCCAGGCACGCCCGGTTTCCACTACCAGTTGCGCCATTTCGGCAGGCTCCATGGAAAAGCTGCTATCCACGCCGCCATCGGCGCGGTTCAGGGTAAAGTGTTTTTCGATGACGGTGGCGCCCAACGCCACGCTGGCAACCGAGACACCCACGCCCAAGGTGTGGTCGGATAGCCCCACTTCGCAACCGAATAGTTCGCGCAAATGCGGAATGGTGAGAAGGTTGGTATTTTCGGGTGTGGCCGGATAAGTGCTGGTGCATTTGAGCAAGATCAAGTCTTTGCAACCCGCATCACGCGCCGTATGCACGGTTTCGTCCAGCTCAGCCACGGTAGCCATACCGGTGGAAATAATCAGCGGCTTGCCGGTGGCTGCCACGCGACGAATCAGCGGCAGGTCGGTGTTTTCGAAGGAGGCAATTTTGTAGCACGGCACCTTCAGGCTTTCGAGCAAATCCACCGCCGTGTCATCGAATGGCGTGCTGAAAGCGATGATACCCAACTCGCGCGCCCTATCAAAAATCGGCTTGTGCCATTCCCACGGCGTATAGGCTTCGCCATACAACTTATAGAGCGACGTGCCCGCCCACAGGCTGTTGGGGTCGCTGATGTGAAACTCCCGCTCGTCCAGATCAAGCGTCATGGTATCGGGGGTGTAGGTCTGGATTTTCAGCGCATGCACCCCGGTCTTGGCGGCAGCCTCGACGATTTCCAGTGCCCGCTCAAGCGACTGGTTATGATTACCGGACATTTCGGCAATAATAAATGGGGTGCAGCCTCGACCTATCGGTCTGCCAGCAATTCTGAACGCATGAGGCATCATTAATGCAGCCTCTTTAAGTAATTGGCAGATTCGATATGGTAAAACGCTCCCAAGAATAAGCGTTGGGATATCTCATTACCACCGAGCACATGAGCAACAAGCTCCCGCACTTCTGGCCGATTTGCGGAAAACCAACGCTCGGCGCTCAGCAAAAGGTCTTGCCCATGGCATGATTTTTTGGCGTCCGGGACGAGATAAATTGAAACTTCAGCCTTGTCGCCATGTATGTCGAAACGCACAACCCCAACAGGCAAGCCATTATCTTGCCCAATCAGCAGCACTCTGTCGGGATTATTCATTACCGAAGCGAACCATTGCTGGTGGCTTTCCCAATCAATAATATCGGCACTGCGTGAAACTGCCCTGATGGCCGGATGGTTGCGCCATACAAACAATTTCTCCATGTCATCGTGTCTTGCAGCACGGACTTCAACGGCGCTGCAACCCAAACTTCTGATGACTCGCAATACGCCGCGGCCATCTACAGCCCGAATCCCATTATGGGAAATATTTTTCCTCAGGCAGCTATTTCCAATAAGAGCATCCGTATGGAGCTTGAGCATGAAGGCTAATTCATCCTTCCATTCTGGCGCATACAACAAACCTTCAGATGCCGCATCAGCAATTTGCCTGCGTTGGTTATCAGCCGCACAGATGGTCAATGTGGGCAATCCCAAACAACAGCGCTCCCATATGGCTGAACCGCCCGCACCGATTGCCAAATCAGCCATCGATATCAGCTCGGCCATCCGGCTGGTTTGTACATGGCAGACAAAGGCGCGATCGACGCATGCCGATTCAATTTGCCCCCGATGCGGGTGCTGCGCACCAATCACCACATCCACATGCACATCCTGTGTGCCGATATTGGCCAGCACTTCGATAGCGCGGCTTGTCAAATTATTGATGTCCACGCCGCCAAAAAAAATCAAAATCCGTTTGACGATCCCATCACGGGGCTTGGCCATGTCATGCAACCCGATGAACTCTTCTCGCAACAAAGCATAACGCGGCCCTAGCAGCAGATGGCAATGCGCAGGGACTTTCCCGGTGTAACGGCTGTTCGTGTCCGCATAGAGGTTTTGATCCAGCAGCATATCGCAGTCATGTGCGCGGTCGGCAATGTCGTCGATAACCATAATTTTTTGGGCTGCTTGGCGAAGCACGGATTCCCAGCTGGCATCCAGTGCATAATGATCGACAATCAGCCAATCCCAAGCTTGGTCGGATAGCGCATGAAGGGTGTCTGTTGCATCCTGTGCCTGGCTAACCCCAAGCCAGTGGGAATGAGAAATAGCATCACCTGCTTTTTCGCTCGGAGTATTGTCAATTGGCACAAACTCATGCCCCTTAGTGTTCAGCATAACCCGGAAATGTTCGGGCATATGACGGCTGACAAAACGAATCCGGGCGGCGTGCCGCTTTAGCCCATCCGCCAAGGTCAAGCAGCGTACAAAATGGCCGGTGCCCATTGGAGCGGATGCGTCTACGCGGAAGGCGATATTCATTAATGGATGTTGCTGACAAAATTTCGTCGGACAGGAATTCCCGCTGCCTGCATTGCTGACTTGGCTCCCGCGGGCGTCTGTTCGGTAAAATGAAACATGCTTGCAGCGGCGACTGCTGACGCACCGGCCTTCAAAACCGCATCAATCATGTGTTGATAATTTCCGGCACCGCCGGAAGCAATCACGGGAATATCCACCGCTCTCGCAACCCGCTCAATAATATCCACGTCATAGCCAAGCATGGTGCCGTCCCGGTCAATGGACGTCAGGAGGATTTCCCCCACCCCCCGGTCGGCAAGCTCCCTGGCCCATTCAACAGACTCCCTGCCGGTATCAACTGTAGCCGAATGGCTGAAGCAACTGTATCGCCCGCCATCAAGCTTTCTCACATCAATGCTGCCCACCACACACTGCGCACCGAAATGACCTGTTGCTGCTTCAATCAGCTTCGGGTTCGCATAAGCGGCGGTGTTGATAGCAATCTTGTCCGCCCCCGCATTAAGCAGAGAAGCGATATGATCCAGGCTCGTAATGCCACCACCAACAGTAAGCGGCACGGCACACTCCTCAGAGAAGTCGCTGACCAAATCGAAATCAGGCGCGTTTCCTTGTTGAGATGCGGTGATATCGGCAAAAATAAGCTCATCCACATCACGCGAGTTGTATACCTTAATCGCGGGAAGAACCGGCCCCACCCGGCGCCAACTATCGAAACCAATGCCTTTTACCAAACCGAAGTTTTTCCAAAGCAATGTCGGAATAATCCTTACTTTCAGCATGGCGAATGCACCATAAAATTCTTTAACAATTGCCGTCCGGCCTTTGAACTTTTTTCAGGATGGAACTGACAGCCGTAAATATTATCCTTTCTTATGGCCGCCGCCACCAAACAATCATAGTGTGTTGTAGCAATCAAATGCTCATCATTTTCGGGAGTAAATGCGAAGCTATGAACAAAATAAAAATCAGACAAATCCGGAATTTCGCAGAAAAGCGCATCGTTCGTTTTATACCTGACTTCATTCCAGCCCACATGCGGGATTCGCAACTTGCAACCGAGCGCATCCAGTCTTTTAACCTCGCCCGGAACAAAGCCAAGCCCCCTGCTCAAGCCTCCCTCATATCCGGCAGATGCGAGCATTTGCATACCAAGGCAAATGCCAAGCATAGGTTTGCGCTGTCGCATAACGACATCCTGCAAGGCCTCGACCCATCCGCCATCTTGCAGGCGTTTCATCCCTTCAGCAAAGGCGCCTACGCCAGGAAGCACAATTCTATTCGCGTTGTAAAGGTCAGCCGGGCGAGCGGCAATGTATGCCTCCGCACCGATGTCCTCAAAGGCTCTGCGTACTGAGGCCAAATTTCCCATGCCGTAGCTGACAATTGCAACCTTCATAAATTGTCGTAGTTCAATTTCTCCAGATTGCCGTGTTTATCCTTGAGCAAAATACCGGATACATCCCGTTTAAATATCTTCTTGTTTGTGAAGCGGTCGCAAATTTTGACAAATTCATCAATGGATATGTCCAGCGGTTCGAGGATGTCTTTCAAAGGCTTGCCAAGATAAGTCCACGGGAATTTTCCATCCCGCGCCTTCACGATTTCTATAGCGTCCTGACGGGTAATGCGGCCACGACGCACGTGCAAACAAGCGATATCTGTTGCGCGTGAAAAGCCGAACTTCAAAAACTTGAAATAATCATGAATGCCCGTTTGATGGTTGTCCAGATTTTCGTAGTTAACCATTGAACCTTCCACAGGTTTGTCAAAAGTTGCAAACCCATTAGCTTGGGCAATAAGTGCATTTGACAACCCGTCCCAAGGTAAATAATGCCCCAAAAACAGCCCCGTAACCCCTACGCGTTGCAACTCTTCATCACTAGGGTATTGATAAGGCAAAAGATGCCGGCGCTCTATGCCATAGGTCTCCGTGAGATCGGAAACACGCATGCCGAGAAGTCCGCCAAATTCCTCAAGCCACCGCCGCGTAAGCACATTGTTTTCCGAAGCTGCGGCAGGGCCGCCATATTCATTCTGGGAGTTTTCACCCCACACGATCAAAGGAACGTTGAATTGAACAGCAGCGCGCACCGGTATCGTAAAAATACCCACATGTTCGGGCCACGAAATATCACCGACCTCGGTTAATCCGATACGGTTTAGCTTTGCCCGGATAATCGGATTAGGCGAAAATTCAAAATGGTCAACTCCGAGACGTTTGAGGTTTTCGATATTTTTTCGTCCGATGTCGGCAAGGTCACAAGTGGTCGAGGTCACACAAAGCGGATTAAGCCCTAGTTGCAGCATGCGTATGACCTGGTATGTGCTGTCTTTCCCTCCGCTCACTGGCACAATGCAGTCCCAGTGGGCCCCGTTCCGGCGGTATTTGTCAAGCAAGCCCAACAGCTCTTTCTTGCGCTGATCCCAATTTATCTCAATCCGTTTTTCGATGGAGCGGCAGGCGTTGCAAACACCCTCTTCATCGATATGAAGATCAGGTTTGGTGTGTGGCATTACACAACGAACACAATACTTCAGCATTTCAAGGCCTTTTTTCCATTAAAAACCATGTTATATCGTCTTGCGGAAAGGCAATATCCCGGTGATAGGCAAAGCCATAATCGACAAGGCTTAAATCAGCGTATTTGTCCAGCATTTCACCCGCAAAGTCCCGTTTGAAAAGGCGATCCATATGACCCCGATAAGGGATAGCCACAGGTGAAGGATTGTAATACTCGCATACAAGAATATAACGGCTTGAAGACTGGTACAACTTTTCATATACCGCCCCCGTCATTTCGGGATTGATGTGAATCAAGACCCCTTTAACCAAAACCAGATCCGCCTTGTCAGTCACTGGATAGTCGAAGATCGAACCTTCAAACACATTTTGCGCTCCGATTGACTCGGCAAGTAGCGCGGCTGCGCCAGAATTAATTTCCACCCCCTTTAATGCTATTTTTGGATAAAGCAGTTTGAGCGCCCTCAAATTCATCCCGATGTTAGCGCCCAGCTCGAGGCAGGATGAAATCCTGCCCGCTTGTTTAAGTGCTTGCGAAAAAAAATTAAGATTGGATGCCAATAGCTCCGGGCTATTGTTTCGTCCAATGTATTCCGAGCCAAAGTCACCTGCCCAGAATTTTTCTTGCGGGGTCGCGTAGTTGGTTGTGTTGGTCATGACTTTAGCCCCTCCAATTGATTAAAGATGAGTTCTGCTCTTATCCAGTCGTCCTCTGTATCAATGTCCTGTACGCGCCAACGCGGAATAATAACGGGTGCCGAATGATGATTGAAGATTCGTTTTCCCTCAATCCATGCTGCCGGAACTCCCCAGTAAAACTGCCCGGCATCATGCAGTGCTGTTGGCAAATCTTGTGAGCGAGTCAAAAAATGTTCCGGAAAAAACATCTCAATCCCCCCGTCATCATTCAGCTTGAATGCACGAAAAATCGGGGCGGCAAAATCGGTCGCGGCAAAGGCATACGCCCAGTCACCGGACTCCAATGCCGCCAAGCCCCGTTTGAGATCATCCACTTGAACGAAGGGTGCTGTGGCATAGATGCAGCACACAGCAGTCACGGGCCAACCTTGATCCAGCGCCCATTTGGCCGCGTGTGCAATAACTTTGGTTGTATCGGTGTGATCATCTGAGAGTTCTGCCGGGCGCATAAATGGCACTTCCGCGCCCCACTGTTTTGACACTGCGGCAATCTCGGTGTCATCAGTGGATACGATGATATGCCCGAATAGGCCAGAAGCTTTTGCCGCCTCGATCGACCAGGCGATCATGGGTTTGCCGCAAAAATCTTTGATGTTCTTGCGCGGAATACGTTTGCTGCCGCCACGTGCGGGAATGACGGCGATTTTCATAAGCCTGTTGCCTCTCGCAATGCCGTCACCACCCGGTCTTGCTGTGCTTCCGTCAACGCCGGGTACATCGGTATGCTGATCGCCTCGGCGTAATACTGTTCTGCCTCCAAACAGTATCCTGTTTCGAATCCCAACTTTGCATAATAAGGCTGGCGGTACACAGGAATGTAGTGCAAATTCACCCCGATACCTGCCGTTTGCAAGGCCTCAAACACTTCGCGTTGCGTCTTACCTATTTCGGCCAGCTTCAGCCGAATAACATACAAATGAAATCCGGAATAGCTGTCTGGGTGTTGCCAAGGGGTGGTCACAGGCAGCCCTGCCAGCAGCTCCTCATACCGTCTGGCAATGGCATGGCGCTTGGCGACAAATTCATCCAGCCGTTGCATTTGGCTCAAACCCAGCGCGGCGTGAATGTCGGTCATGCGGTAGTTGAAGCCCAGGGCGATCTGCTGGTAGAACCAGAGTTCTTCAGGTGCCCGTGGGATCATGTCGGCAACATCGCTGGTAATGCCGTGGCTGCGCAACAGTCGCATGCGCTTGGCAAGGTTTTTATCGTTGGCTAATGCCATGCCGCCTTCGCCGGCGGTGATGATCTTGACCGGATGAAAACTGAACACGGTGATGTCGCTGTAGCGGCCATTGCCGATGGACTCCTCCCGGTATTTCCCCCCGATGGCATGTGACGCATCCTCGATGATTTTGAAGCCGTAATGCTGGCTCAAGGCGTGAATACCGGCCATGTCGCAAGGTTGACCGCACAGGTGTACCGGGATAACCACTTTAGGCAGGCAACCTGACTTTTCCGCCTGTGCCAATTTTTCCGCCAGGCGTTCCACACTCAGGTTGTAAGTACGCGGATCGATGTCCACAAAATCGACCGACGCACCGCAATACAGCGCGCAGTTGGCGCTGGCCACAAAGGTGATGGGGCTGGTCCAAACCACATCGCCCGCGCCCACGCCCAGCGCCAGACAGGCGACATGCAACGCGCTGGTAGCACTGTTAAGCGCCACGGCATGCCCAACACCGCAGTAGCTGGCAACGGCTTTTTCAAAGGCGGGAACAGCCGGACCCTGAGTGAGGAAGTCCGAACGCAGCACATTCACCACCGCCTGGATGTCGGCTTCGGAAATGTCCTGGCGGCCGTATGGGATCATGCTCACGCGTTCAAGCGCTATGGCTCGGATCAACTTCCGCCTGAATCAAGCCACGCAACTCCCCCACAGTCAAAAAATGGGGATTGTTGCCGCTGTTATAGCTGAAGCCCGGCTCAACCAGTTTGGCGCCTGTTTTAGCGCAATAGTCTGCAACGGTATAGGCTCCTCCGCCAAACGGCAGGACAGCGTAATAGCGGCCCATGTCCACGGTGTTGAAACTATCGCTCGATGTGATCATCTCCTCGTGGATTTTCTCGCCCGGGCGCACGCCTATCACTTGTTGTTTGCATTCCGGCCCGATGGCCGTGGCCACGTCGGTGATACGGTAAGACGGAATTTTTGGCACCAGTATTTCGCCGCCCCAGGCATTTTCGATGCCCCACAGCACCATGTCCACGCCTTCGTGCAGGCTGATATTGAAGCGCGTCATGGCAGGGTCGGTTATAGGCAATATCCCGCTTGGCCGCTTTTCAAGGAAAAATGGAATCACCGAGCCGCGGCTGCCCATTACGTTCCCATAACGCACCACGCTAAAACGCAGATCGCGACTTCCCTTGATGTTGTTGGCGGCCACGAATAGCTTATCCGAACACAGCTTGGTGGCACCGTAAAGGTTAATCGGCGCTGCGGCCTTGTCGGTAGACAAAGCCACCACGCGTTGCACACCCGTATCCAGGCAGGCTTCGATCAGGTTTTGCGCCCCCAGCACATTGGTCTTGATGCACTCGAACGGGTTGTATTCGGCGGTCGGCACCTGCTTCAGCGCAGCGGCGTGGATCACCACGTCGATGCCTTCCATCGCGCGGCGCAAGCGGGCCTGATCGCGCACATCGCCGATGAAAAAACGAATGCTATTGAACTGGCTGCCCGGAAACTGCTGGGACATCTCAAATTGTTTGAGCTCGTCGCGAGAATAGACTACAAGACGCTTGAGATCGGGATATTTGGCCAGGATGGTTTTGACAAAAGCCTTGCCGAAGGAGCCTGTGCCGCCGGTGATGAGGAGTGATTTATCGTTGAGCATAATGCTTCCCGGAAAAATAAAGGCTCAGGTTTTAGTGCCGAATCCTTGATGTCGAAGCATAACCATAATCTGACATGGCACGGCCAATTAAAATCGAATCCGTCGGCGGAATATACTATCGATAATACCCGATAAACGCAAAATCCTTGTCGTATTGTGAGATCATTTGGCTGATATTAAAGGTTAAACCGCGCAACATAAGGGGCGCAATGGAATCTTCAGCCCCGCTGGAATTGGCCAAGCACGCACTGCTGATGTTCGGCATCGCCGGTTATCCCAAGCACGCCCCGCTTCCCGCCCCGCAGGAGCGGCACGACTGCATTCCCTCACTGGAGCATGGGAACAATGGCATGCAAATCCGGTGCGGACAAATTTCCCGAAAAACTCCTCCCGCAGGAATCTGCGTTCGTCATGATTGGCATGCCGCCCGTCAGGGCGCGCCGGCCTCTGGTCGGTTCAGGGTGGAAACCTTAAAATGAGCGCCCTACTATGCCCACCCAAAGGAGAACGCAATGAAAATGCAACAAGGCTTTACTCTGGTCGAACTGATGATTGTGGTCGCAGTGATTGGCATTCTGGCGGTCGTCGGCATTCCCGCCTACACTGATTATGTGATCCGTGGCAAGCTGGTAGAAGCCACATCCGCCCTATCCGATGGCCGGGTCAAGATGGAACAGTTTTTCCAGGACAACCGCACCTATGTTGGCGGGCCAGCCCCTGCTGCAACTGCAAATTTCACCTATGCGGCCAGCAACCTGGCGACGACAACCTACACGATAACCGCGACCGGCACAGGCAGCCTGTCTGCTTTCAGCTACACCATCGATCAAGCCAACACCAAGACCTCCACCACACCTTGGGGCAACAGCGCCACATGCTGGGTCAGAAACAAAGGGGGTGCGTGTTGAACGCTTTGCCCAAAACAAAGCCCTTGGGATTTTCACTGGTCGAGCTGATGATCGCCATCGTGATCATGGGCATCCTGGCGGCGGTGGCGGTGCCCAGCTTCCAGACATGGACCCGGAATTCCCAGATTCGCAACGCGGCTGAATCCATTGCGAATGGGTTACAAAAGGCGCGGGCAGAAGCGGTATCGCGCAACGCCAACGTTACCTTTGCCCTGGGGGCAGACTCTTCCTGGACTGTCAGCGTGGTTACGCCCGCTTCGGTGATCGAACAAAGGCTCAGCAGCGAAGGCTCCAGAAATGTTACCCGCACAGTTTTACCTGTCGGCGCAACGACCATTACTTTCAACAATTTCGGGATAGTGGTGGCCAATGCGGATGCTTCTGCTTCACTCGCGCAAGTGGATCTCACCGCAGCGGGCGGTACCCAGAATTTGCGCGTCACCATCGGCGTGGGCGGCAATGCCAGAATGTGCGATCCCAATCTGGCTGCAGGCACCAGCCCGCGCGCATGTTAAGCGGAGAAAAGATCATGCAAAAAACCTCCCGTCTTAAATCCGCGCAACAGGGCGTTGTATTGCTGGAGGCGATGATTGCCATCCTGATTTTTTCCATGGGTGTGCTGGCCATAGTCGGTTTGCAAGCCGCCATGATCAAAAATACCGCTGATTCAAAATCCCGTATTGATGCCAGCTATATCGCCCAGCAGAGGATAGGTCTGATGTGGTCTGACCCGGCCAATCTTGCCACCTATCTTGAGGTAAACACCCCCATCGCTGAATTGCCCAATGGCACGAGAACTACCGCCCAGTCCGGCGTCCAGTACACAGTTACCATCAACTGGCAGGAGCCGGGGGAAACAACGCAACATAACTTCACCACCATTGCCAGCATCGCCGGAGGCTAGAACAAATGAAATCGAATAACGGGCGTGCCTTTTTGCACCAAGCCGGTTTCACCCTGGTGGAAATCATGGTGGGCATGGTTATCGGCTTGCTCGCCACCATCGTCATCATGCAGGTTCTCTCCGTTTTTGAGGCGCAAAAACGCACCACCACCGGAACGGCCGATGCACAGACCAATGGCGGCATCGCGCTGTATAGCATCGGGCGCGAGTTGCAGATGGCAGGCTACCCCCTGATGCCGGTTACCGACTCGGCGCTGGAATGTACCACGCTGACAGTTAATGGCGTAGCAGATGCAACCATCCCCAACCGCCTCTCCCCTGCCGCCATTGCCGACGGCGGAGCGGCTGCGGGCGCCAGCGACACGATCACCCTGCGCTATGGCAGTTCACTCATGGGGGGCGTCCCGACCCAAATCACCGCAATGGGCGCTCCGACCGCAAACGATGCGACCGTCGGCAGCAATTTGGGTTGCCAGGCTGGCGACACGACCCTGATCACCAATGGAACCACTTGTGCCATGTCGAGCGCGACCGCAGTGGCGGGCACCACGACAGTAACGCTGGCAGATACCACCGCCGCTATCGCCGGTGCCAATCTTGCCTGCCTGGGAACCTGGAACGAGATTACCTACCGCGTAAACAATGGCAATCTGGAACGCAATCTTGTTCCCAGCGTGGTGGGCATTGTCAACCTTCAGGCGCAATATGGGATATCCACCACAGCCAGCTCCAACCAGGTCACCCAGTGGGTGGATGCCACCGCTGCAACAGGCTGGAATGCGCCCACAGTCGCCAACCGCAACCGGATCAAAGCCATCCGCATCGCGGTCGTGGCGCGCAACGCAAAAATGGAGCCGACCACTGTGACTACCGCATGCAGCTCCACGACAACCGCCGCGCCTACCGGTCTATGCGCATGGGCTGGCAGCGTCGCCTCCCCGGCCCCGGTGCTCGACCTGAGCAACGATCCCAACTGGGCACGTTACCGCTACCGGGTGTTTGAAACCATTATTCCGTTGCGCAACATGATCTGGTCGTCGGGTACATTATGAAATCACTACCTAAACTCAACTTCAATCAGGTACGCATTATGAAGCAGCGTGGTGTGGTGCTGTTTTTTGCCCTGATCGCCCTGCTTGTCCTGTCGCTCGCGGCGGTGGCGCTGATACGCTCGGTGGATACCAGCACCATGATCGCCGGCAACATTGCGTTCAAGCAAGCGGCCACGGCTTCCGGCGATAGAGGGGTTGAGGCGGCC
This sequence comes from Gallionella sp., assembly GCA_028714075.1. Classification (GTDB taxonomy): domain Bacteria; phylum Pseudomonadota; class Gammaproteobacteria; order Burkholderiales; family Gallionellaceae; genus Gallionella. Next base: position 181,464 of record JAQTMZ010000001.1, on the reverse strand, counting down.
GTCAACTGGCTGGCGACAACCGAAGCGGGGAACAACGCCCTGAATGTTTTGAATGATCCCGCCCACCCGTTCAATAACACGGGCGGCACGGGCGCATTTCTGAACCCCGGCTATTACTCCAACGCCAGCTCCGCGTTGAGCCTTACCGACGGAACCGGCATCCAATGGACCAACGCCGACAGCACTCTGGTGCTGCCCGACCCCGACAGCAGCGGCAACACCACCCGCTACGTCATCCAGCGCATGTGCCGCACCGCCAATGTGGCGATTCAAAACGCGGACTGCCTGTTCAGCGGCGCGCTCGTAAACAATAATGGGCAGAACATCCCGCTGCCCCAGGAAGTCTGTATGGGAGCCGGTTGCCCTGTGGCCGGACAAACTCCCCAAGTCCGCATCACCGCCAGAACCACCGGGCCGAAGAATACCGTCAGCTACATACAAGCATTTGTCTATTAGGAGGCCGCCATGAAATATTATCTGGAAAAGTGCTCTACTGCCCATCGCCATTTGCTGTCTGTTGCGCTGGTTGCCAGCCTCGCGTTGCCGCTGCCCGCGCTGGCCGCCTCGGTCGCCTTGGCGACATCACCCTTGGCGACCACCACCACTTCATCGGTGAAACCCAACGTATTCCTGATGATGGACGACTCGGGCAGTATGGGCTGGGCCTATTTACCAGACGGCGCAAAGGGTTTTTCCGCGAACTACGGCTACGCCAGCAGCCAGTGCAACGGCGTCTATTATGATCCCGCCATCACTTATGTCCCGCCGGTCAATTCCACCGGAACCAGTTACCCCAATTCCAGCTTTACCGCAGCCTGGATTGATGGTTACAACACCGGCTCAGGCACCACCAACCTGAGCACCAGCTTCATCGATACAGACGGCAACGGCACCAACAACAGCGGCTTTTCCGCCCAAGCCGCCTTTTACTACACCTATTCCGGCGCGCAGACCACCAACGCACTGAAAGATTATTTTAATACCGCCAGCACCTTCTATAGAGAATGCAACAGCGCCATCGGCTCCGCGCCGGGTAACGCGGTGTTCACCAAGGTCGTCGTCGGCGCCGGAGAGCAAACCAACTTCGCCAACTGGTACAGTTATTACCGCACCCGCATCAATATGATGAAAACCGCAACAGGGCTGGCCTTCCAGCCTATCGGCGCCAATTACCGGGTCGGCTTCGCCACCATGAACAACAACGGTGGAACCGACTTTATCAACCCCGCCACTTTCGATGCCGCCCAGAAATTAGCTTGGTACAACAAACTCTACGCCACGAGTGCTGGTAGTTCGACGCCGTTACTGGGGGCGCTAGCCGACATCGGAAAAATATATGCCCACAAGCTGACCAGCAAGAACGGCGTCGCGGTGGTCGACCCGGTGCAATATTCCTGCCAGCAGAATTTCACCATCCTGACAACGGATGGTTACTGGAACAGCCAGACCGGCGACACCCAACTGGATGGCAGCACGCCCGTCGGCAACCAGGATGGTACAGCAGGGCGCCCGATGCACGATGGGGCACAGGCAGGCACCACCGTGACGACCACTTATACGCGAAACAATTACTCGACGAGTAGCAGCGGTTTGGGGGCTGATGCACAATGCCCCAAAGTGAGCGGAACACGGGGAAAACGACTCATAAACCAGCCAGAAATCCAAAGTTGTAGCGTAACTGGCGGTGCCGCAGCAATTTGCACTCCATGGAACAGCAATGGCTCACCGGTCTACGTAGCACCGTACGATGTTTGCACTGCCCCAGGCTCCATAACGGTTCCGAGCCCTAACCCGAGTACCCGTGTGGTATCAGGGACTCCGGTGACGACTGCGGGCACTAGCGGCGGAACCAGCAACACCTTGGCAGACGTTGCCATGTATTACTACCAGACCGACCTGCGTACCTCGGCACTGAGCAACTGCACCGGCGCGACCGCTGGCGAGGATGTGTGCACCAACAACGTGTTCATCAGCACCTTGGACAATAATACCCAGCAACACATGACCACCTTCACCCTGGGGCTGGGTGCAAAAGGCAGAATGGTGTACTCGTCCAGCTACCTGACCGATACCACGGGGGATTATGCCGCAGTCAAGCTGGGCAGCACCGCCAATTTGGCACCCAGCGCCATTACGGTCAGCGGAGCGGGCAGCACTTCGGTCAGCAGCATTATGGTCAATGGCGTTCAACTGATGTCCGGCACATCCACGGCCGATACCAGCACCAGTGCCGTGGCCGCCAATATCGCCGCAAAAATCACTCTGAATGGTTTTAGCGCCACCTCCTCGGGCAACGTTGTTACGATTACCGGTCCGGCCTCGGCCGCCGGTTTCACGCCAGTGATCACCCAATCAGGCGGCATGACACTGACGACCTCCACAACAATGCCGGTCTGCTCGTGGCAGGCGAATGGCACGGTCTGCAATTGGCCAATTCCCGATCCTGCGGGAACACCAGAAAATATCGATGACTTATGGCATGCCGCAGTGGACGGGCGTGGTGCCTATTTTAATGCCTCCAACCCGGCCACGTTGTCTACCAGCCTGTCCAACGCGCTGTCGGGCATCAATACCCGCAGGGGTGCCGCCGCCGCCGCCGCCACCAGCACGCTGAACCCGGTTGCCGGCAACAATTTCGCCTATGTCGCCAGTTATACCACGTCCGCCTGGAAGGGCAATCTGGAAGCGCGCGGCATCAACGTGGATACCGGCGTAGTCAGCGTCAATGCTAACTGGTGCGCGGAAAACGTCACCGCTGACACTTGCGTAGCGCCGGGTACTATTGTTCCCGATACCAACGGCTCCACCACCATTTATAACTGCGTTACGCCCAATTCGGTCACCTGCGCCGCAGGAACGCTGGTCGGCACGGATTGCAAGGTGCCTATGGCGACCGCCTGCACCGGCACCATGAACGCCAAAGTGGCTGACGCAAGCGATACGCGGATGATTCTAACTGCCAACAGCACCGGCACCGCTTTGACCAACTTTGATACCGTATATCGGGCTGCCAACCCGACAAACTTTGACGCTGCACATATCAGCACACTCAGCCAGTGGACTTCGCTTACCGCCGCGCAACAAACTGCGGCAACAGGCGATAATCTGCTCAATTATCTGCGCGGACAGCATGGATATGAATCCGACCGCACCGCCAATCCGGTAGCCAACTGGCTGTATCGTTACCGTGAAGCCGTGTTGGGGGACGCGCTGGAATCCCAGCCGGCCTTTATCGGCCCACCGGTATTCAGCTATCCCTACACGGGCTACAGTGCATATGTCACCGCGCAAGCCGCCCGTGCCGGAACAGTGTACATGGGTGCCAACGACGGCATGATGCACGCCTTTGCGGCCGACACCGGCATAGAGCGCTGGGCCTACGTGCCGAGCATGGTGATACCCAACATGTGGCAGTTGGCGGACAAGAACTACGCCACCTTGCACCGCAATTTTGTCAACGGCAGCCCGATTACCTCGGATATTTACTGCCCTGGAAATTGCGGCGGCGTCGTTGATGCGATCTACGGTTCCAGCGCGTCATGGCGCACCATTCTGGTGGCGGGACTGAACGGTGGCGGGCGCGGTTATTATGCGCTGGACATTACCGCCCCTACCGCGCCGACCCTGTTATGGGAATTCACCACAACCGCCGGCATCGGTGCCGTCAAAGACGACGATCTCGGCTACAGCTTCGGCCAGCCCATCATCACCAGAAAGGCTGACGGCACTTGGGTGGTACTGGTCACCTCCGGCTACAACAATACCAGTCCGGGCAGCGGCATAGGCTATCTCTATGTGCTCAACGCCAACACCGGTGCGATCATCAGCAAAATCTCCACCGGGGTGGGCAGCGCCGCCACACCAAGCGGACTGGCCAAGATCGTCGGCTGGAATGATGAGCCTGCGGGCAACAAAGTGGGCTATATCTATGGCGGCGATCTACTGGGAAATGTCTGGCGTTTCAATATCAATAGCACCGTTGCCGCCACTATCGGTACCGGTGATAAATTAAAATTCGCCACGCTGTTCTCGGATGCCGCCGCCACCTTGCCTCAACCTGTTACCACCACTCCGGTGCTGGGTAGCATTCTGGGTAAGCGCATCATATTCATCGGGACCGGGAAATATCTGGAATCCGGTGACCTTACCACGACCCAGATACAGACCCAATATGCTATCAAGGATGATAACGCGACTACTACTTTGGTGAACCCCCGCACGACACTGGTACAGCAAACGCTGACTAACGCGGGAGCCAGCCGTACTGTATCCAACAATGCGGTGGATTTCTTCACCGGCAGGGGTTGGTATGTCAACTTCCCTGACAGCGGGGAGCGCGTAAACATCGATAGCAAACTGGTGCAAGGCACCCTGTTGGTTCCTTCGATTGTTCCTTCGAGTACTGCCTGTACGCCAGGCGGCTATGGCTGGCTCAACTTTTTCAACTTCCAAACGGGCGGGCCTGTCAACACGGCAACCGGTACGGCTTCACTGAAATATGACGCTACCATCGTCGGCGTCAATGTTCTCTACGTGCAAGGTGTGCCCAAAGTCGGGGTCGTAACATCCACTAATCCAACGCCCGAGTTAAATACAGGTGTAAATTTTGCGGCAACGGCGACCGGGTTTACTGGCAAACGGGTGATCTGGCGCGAGCTGATACCCTAATCACGCACCCTGCACAAAACAAAAACGGCCTTCTGGCCGTTTTTGTTTTTCTGCCATAGCATTTGTGCTGGCAACCACCTCTTGGCGGCTTCATCAACCATGCGCCCGATTGGCCCCTCGCGCATTCAAATCAGCTCTTGAATTTGAATTTGCCATCCTGTATTCTTACGAAACATAAAACGATACTCAAGGAGTAAGAATGTATGCTGCAACTCTCACCGATAAATTTCAAATTGGCATTCCCAAGGCGTTTCGCGATAGCCTCGGATTAAAGGCCGGGCAGCAATTTGTCTTTGTCGCCAAGGGCGATACCATCGTCATGATTCCACGGCGCACCATCAACGAAGTGCGTGGCATGTTCAAGGGGGCTAACACTGAAAATGTGCGCGACCGCACGGAGCGAACCTGATGCTCGTAGTAGATACCTGCGGCTGGATAGAATGGCTGACCGATGGTGCACTGGCAGAAAATTTTGCTCCCTTCCTGGCCGACAGCACCAACCTGATTGTTCCAACACTGGTGCAGTTTGAACTCTACCAATGGTGTCTGCGCGAAAAAGACGAGGCTGCTGCGCTGGATGTCATCGGGCTTACCGAAACCTGCCTGGTGCAATCTCTGGATACCCGCATCGCATTATCTGCCGCAGATATTTCTGTCCGATATAAGCTTGCCATGGCGGATGCGGTAGTTTATGCCAGCGCGATTTCCGCCGGAGGGCAACTGCTAACATCCGATGCTCATTTTGAAGGCTTGCCGAACGTGCAATACTGGCAAAAATAGCGCTTCGAAGTATTCTTGCATGAAACACCCAAAATAACGTAGAATTCGCGCCCTTTCGCTGGGCTAATTATTTTATAGGTTTCCTATGGTCATTATTCGTCTTTCCCGTGGCGGTTCAAAGAATCGTCCGTTTTACAATGTGGTCGTGGCCGATTCGCGCAATCGCCGCGATGGTCGCTTCATCGAACGCGTCGGCTTTTACAATCCGCTCGTATCCGAAGGCCAAGAAGCGCTGCGCCTGCAACTGGAGCGCGTGAGCCACTGGCAAAGCAAGGGCGCGCAGTTGAGCGCAACTGTTGCCAAGCTGGTCAAGCGCGCCGGTGCCACAGCTGCAGCCTGATGACCCAAGCTCCATGGTAATCATGGGGCGTATCGCAGCTGCACACGGCATTCGCGGTTGGGTCAAGATTCAACCTTTCACCGAGTATCTCGATAGCCTGCTGGATTATCGGACCTGGTGGATTGGTCAGGAGCATGGCCCGTGGCGTGAAGTGGCAGTGCAGCAGTGCGAAGTGCACAACAAAACGCTGGCCGCGCAACTGCCGGATTGCCCGGATCGCACCGCTGCCGAAAAACTCAAGGGCTTGCTGATTGCCGTGCCGCGCGACAGCCTGCCTGAGCAGGATAAAGACGAATACTACTGGTCGGATTTGATCGGACTCGCAGTGGTGAATGAAGCGGGCGTAACATTGGGAACGGTAACCAACTTACTGGAGACCGGCGCGAATGAAGTGTTGAGCGTGCGGGGTGACAGCGGCGAAATCCTGATCCCGTTTGTAGCTTCGGCCATCAAGCAGGTGGATGTAAAAAACAAGACGATCCGTGTGGATTGGGCTTTGGATTATTAAGCGGATTACCTGAGATGATCTTCGATGTCATCACATTGTTTCCGCAAATGTTCGATGCGCTGACGCAATATGGCATCACGCGGCGCGCGGCAGAACAGGGCAATTATGTTTTGAGGACGTGGAATCCGCGCGATTTCACCACGGACAATTACCGCACCATCGATGACCGCCCCTACGGCGGCGGCCCCGGAATGGTAATGCTGGCAGAGCCGCTGGCAGGCGCGATCAACGCGGCCAGACAGCGACAGGCGGCCAGCGGCGTGAAGAAGAGCCGCGTGGTGTATATGTCGCCGCAGGGCAGATTGCTGACCCATGCGGTGGCAAAGGAATTGGTGGCACAGCCGGAGGAAGGGCTGATTCTGCTGGCGGGGCGTTATGAAGGCATCGACGAACGCCTGCTGCGCCAGTATGTGGATGATGAGATTTCCATCGGCGACTATGTGTTGTCCGGTGGCGAGTTGGCGGCAATGGTGTTGATGGATAGTCTGGTGCGGCAGCTGCCCGGTGTGCTGGGCGATGCCGAATCGGCCGAGCAGGATTCGTTTGTGCATGGCTTGCTGGATTGCCCGCACTACACCCGCCCGGAAATGTTTAATGATGAAGCCGTGCCCCCGGTGTTGTTGTCCGGCAATCATGCGGACATACAGCGTTGGCGGCTTCAGCAGTCGTTGGGCAGGACATGGTTGCGCAGGCCGGATTTATTGGCCAGGCGTGATTTGACAAAAGAGGAGTCTGGGCTTCTGGCAGCGTTCCAGAAGGAACAAGATCCGATAACTAAGGAGTAACAAAAGTGAATTTGATCGAAACATTGGAACAAGAAGAAATTGCCCGTCTGGGTAAAACCATCCCCGCATTCGCACCCGGCGACACCGTCGTGGTCAGCGTAAACGTGGTCGAAGGCGAACGCAAGCGCGTTCAGGCTTTCGAGGGAGTCGTAATCGCCAAGCGTAATCGCGGCCTGAATTCCGCCTTTATCGTGCGCAAGATTTCTGCCGGCGAAGGCGTGGAACGCACCTTCCAGACTTATTCCCCGGCCATCGCCAGCATCGAAGTGAAGCGTCGCGGCTCGGTGCGCCGCGCCAAGCTCTACTACCTGCGCGACCGCTCCGGCAAGTCGGCACGTATCAAGGAAAAACTGACCGCGCGCGCTTAAACGCGAGCAGGTTTTTCGGCATCACAAAACGGGAGCTCGGCTCCCGTTTTTTTATTTTGAGGCGCCTCTATAAATTCAAAATCCTAAGCGAGACAAGGCGCGAAAGAAATTTTAGTGCACCGCATATATTTCATATGTAAGCGTTAAAATTTCTTGAGCAACGCAGTATCGCAACGGAGCCTGGATTTATAGAGGTGTCCTTGTGCGCTATCATCGCGCCATGGACTATCAGGCAAAACTAAAAACACCGTTCGGCGTGCTCGGCATCCGCTGCACCGGGGATGTGCTGACCGGCATCGACTTCCTGCCTGCGACTGAAAAGCCGCAGCAAGCAACCAATGCGCTCGCAAAAACCGTATGTGAGCAGTTGCTGCGTTATCTGGAAAACCCCGACGCGCAATTTTCCGTGCCGCTCGAATTGGGCGGAACTGTTCATCAACGCAAAGTCTGGCAAGCCATGCTGGACATCCCGCGCGGCCAAACACGCAGCTACGGCGAGCTGGCCACCGAACTGAAATCCTGTGCACAAGCCGTCGGCCAAGCCTGCGGCGCAAACCCGATCCCCGTCATCGTTCCCTGTCATCGCGTGGTGGGCAAGGCCGGCCTGGGCGGCTTTGCCCGTCACACGAGCGGCACGCATCTGAACATCAAGCGCTGGCTGCTGGCACACGAGGGAGCGTTATGAAATCCGCTCACCCTAAGACCACTGAACCCGTTCGTGGTGAGGTATCGAACCACAACGACGACAATATGTGCGCACCCTTCGATACCTCAGGGCGAACGGCTGGTACATGAATAACGCCGATCTCCTCGACGAATTCTGCGACAACCTGTGGCTGGAAGACGGCCTGTCGCGCAACACGCTGGACAGCTACCGGCGCGACCTGACCAAGTTCGCCGCGTGGCTGGAAAAGCAGCGCGACGCATCCATCCTGCAAACCGCCCACGCCGACATCCAGGGCTTTCTCGCCCATCTGGTTTCCGTGCAAAAAGCCAAGCCGAGCAGCACCGGACGCAACATCTCCAGCCTCAAGCGGCTGTTCCGCTACCTGCTGCGGCAAGGCAAGATTTCCACCGATCCCACCTTGCAGATCGACACCCCCAAGCTGCCGCGCAACCTGCCCAAGAGCCTCACCGAACAGGACGTCGAACAACTGCTCGACGCGCCGGACACCCAGACCCCGCTCGGCCTGCGCGACCGCACCATGTTCGAGGTGCTGTATGCCACCGGCCTGCGCGTGTCGGAACTGGTGACGCTGCGCATAACCCAGGTGAGCATGGACATGGGCGTGGTGCGCGTGATGGGCAAAGGCAGCAAGGAACGTCTGGTGCCCTTGGGTGAGGAAGCGCTGGACTGGCTGCGCCGCTATCTCGCGGACGGGCGCGGCGTGCTGCTCGGCAAGCAAATGACCGACGCGCTGTTCGTCACCGCCAGAGGCGAAGGCATGACGCGCCAGATGTTCTGGTACCTGATCAAGAAGCATGCAAAAATCTGCGGCTTGAACAAACCGATGTCGCCGCACACCTTGCGCCACGCCTTCGCCACGCACCTGCTGAATCACGGCGCGGATTTGCGCGTGGTACAGATGTTATTGGGTCATGCAGATATTTCCACGACGCAGATTTATACGCATGTGGCGCGAGAGCGGTTGAAACAGTTGCATGCGATGCATCATCCGAGGGGATAGCGGCTCCCTCGCCCCATGTGGGAGAGGGTTGGGGAGAGGGACATATTCAGCCCGTTCGTCCTGAGCCTGTCGAAGGATGAATGACAACATCAAAATCAAAAGCTAAAACCGCCGGGGGTAGCCCGGCAGCTAGTCACTTTTTCTTGCTTCGCCAAAGAAAAAGTAACCAAAAAGAAGGCGACCCCGGTTTGCCGCCGCTGCGCGGTACCCTGCGTTGCTCGACTGGTCAGGCGGCTGCGGAACTCGCGCTACGCGCTCAGACAGTCCTCGCCGAAATCCCCTGACCAGCCTGCGCTACTCGGCGGCGCACAGGGGATATGGCGGACATCATCCGAGTGGTTAAGTACGGCTGGCTAACTGCCGAAGAATTATTTCTGGATTTCCAAATTCCATCATTGCTGGCGTTAGAACTCGCGCCAATTCTGCGAGCTGCGTATCAAGATCTGATGCGATATTAGTAAGTTCTTTCTGATCAATTCGACGAATCAATTCCAGTTGTTCAATTGCGTGATGGTCTCGATGAGCTATTACGAGATGGCGAATTTCCTTTAACACATGTGAGTGTGCGGTGCTTAAGGCGGCCAGATATTTTATGACTAATCCAAGGTCGCGTTGAATAGTTTTTCCACTAGGCAATGCTAGAAGAGCTGCTCGGAACTCTTTGCCAAAGACGGAGGGTAAATCATCAAAGCCCTCATATAACAAGAGAGCGAGCTGCCGAGAGTAGAGGTTTTTGCGATGTTCGTCAGGTTCTGTGGCTTGGTCGAAAAGCAGAATAGTCAGGTCGAGCTGTAGAATTAGTGCGAAGAGGACACCATTCGCGAAGCTCTCATAACTTTTGAGTTGTAGTTCTCGGGCTCGTTTCCAGTTGTGCTCTACTGTTCCAATGGTGTCGAGCAAAACTGAAATTTTGCGCTCAGTTTGCGCCTTATAACGTCTTTTTGCTGGGCCGACGATGAAGCCGGTAATCAATTTTTCAGTAAGGCTCTTCGACATTAATTCAGGCACAAAGTGATTTGGATAGCATCACTTCTTTTGCCCTCGCTCAATACTAACCCCCACCATCTTGCAATTCCGTATCGCCTGCAGCTTGGCCACGCTAACCTTGACCCACGGGGCGTTGAAGTCCTTGAGGATGATCTGCGCGATGTGTTCAGCCAGCGATTCCAGCAGCGAGAAATGCCCCTCGCTCAAGACGGTCTGGATATGCTGCGCGACTTCCGCGTAATCCAGCGCATCCTTGATGTCGTCGGTCTGGCACGCGCGGCTGTCGGGCAGGGCGATGTCGAGATCGAGTTGCAGGGTTTGCGGCACGCGCTTTTCCCATTCGTAGATGCCGATCAACGTGGTGACCTTGAGTTCGCTCAGGAAGATGATGTCCATGTGATAGCCTGTTGTGCCGTTCATGCTTCGATACCTCAGCACGAACGGAAATCTCGTGCATCTTGTTTAGAATGCCCGTTCACCCTGAGGTATCGAAGGGCGAGCGGGGTGATTTCGATAGTTTGTTTTGGCGGTTCTGGGGCATTCAAGTAAAATCCGCCGCTAGCATTTTAAGGTATTTCAGATGACGACCCTGATTTTTGTATTTGCCGCGTACTTGATTGGCTCCGTTTCGTTCGCGGTGTTGATGAGCAAGCTGTTCAACCTGCCCGATCCGCGCAGCTACGGTTCCGGCAATCCGGGCGCGACCAACGTGCTGCGCAGCGGCAAGAAAGCGGCGGCGGTGCTAACGCTGCTGGGCGATCTGGCGAAAGGCTGGGTGGCGGTGTTCGTGGCGATGCATTACGCCACGCGCGACGCACAGGGGGCAACGCTGATCGCACTGGTGGCGCTGGCGGTATTTCTCGGGCACCTGTTCCCGATATTCCTGCGCTTCAAGGGCGGCAAGGGGGTGGCGACGACGCTGGGGGTGTTGCTCGGTTTGAACGTTGTCGTGGGTATTTTGGCGCTGCTGACCTGGTTATTGGTGGCGCTGGTGTTCCGCTACTCGTCACTGGCCGCCCTGACCGCGGCCGCTTTCGCGCCGATTTATGTGGCGCTGCTTGGCTTACCGCTCGAGTGGGTACTTGCAACGAGCGCCATTTCGCTGCTGCTGATCTGGCGGCACAAAAAAAATATCCAGAACCTGCGCGAGGGCAAAGAGACGCGGATCGGCAAGAGCAGCGCGGCTTAGAGTGTACTACTGGCGCGGATAATGCAGCGCGAGGCGATATCCGCTCGGCTTGAGGTCGGTGGTGCCGAGTTGCAATTTGATGCTGAGCTCCTGATTGGGCGGCAGGCCGGTTTTTTCATTTTCCGCCGTGGTCAGATAATCTTTCGGCACAAAGGTGCGGCGCGCCAGCGGCTTGTCGTGGGTATCGTTAAGCGTGAGCTCCAAATTGGGGAACGCTTGCGCGTAGGCGGCGCGATTGCGCAGCAGGACATTCAGGACAACCCGGTTTTCGTGCGCGGAGTCGGCTTCGAGATCGGAAGACTCGATGCTCATCAGATTGGTATTTTGCGGCAGCGGCAAGCTGCAGCGCAGCAGCTTGCAATAGCCGACCAATGCGGGTTTCAGGCCGGGCAGGTGCGCGGCCAAGTCAACGCGAAAAAAGTATACGGCTTGCGCGAACAGCACCAGCACGAGCAAAACCGACGCAACCACCCAGGGCCAGCGGCGGTATTCGGGTAGCGGTTCGTCGCCGTTCTCGTCCTGCACGATGGCGACTTGTTCGGCCAGCGTCTTGGGGGGTGCGGCAGATTCAGCGGCAGCAACAGCCTGCTGGTTGAAATCCAGCGAATCGTTGTGCGGTATGTCGTCCTGCAATATTTCCGGCGATCCTGTTTCCGCAGCTTCTTCATTGCCGGGTTGTACCGCTTCGTCCGAGCCGGTTTTTTCAACAGCTTCGTTTTCTTCCTTAACCGCCGGCACAGCCTCGACAGCAGGCGGCGCGTCAGCGGTCGGTTCTGGCGCAACCATCTCATCCAGTATCGGCAATTCAAGTTGCGGGCTGGGCTGTTCAGGCATGAAGCCGGGGCGTGCGTCAAAGGCTTGCAGGCAGCTCCCACAGCGCACCATGCCCTCGTGCGACTTCAACTGCGCTTCGTCAACCTTGAAGCGCGTGTTGCAATGCGGGCAGAGTGTGGTTCCGCTCATCCTGCCGCTTCCGTCCAGTGCACTTCCGCTCATCTTAACGCTTTCGTCCGGACAGGCATGACCAGCCCTCCTCGAAAACCGGAGCGTTCATGTCGAACCATTGCCGGTAGATATTCATCACGTCTTGCGCCTGCTCCTCAAGTATGCCGGACAGCACGATTTGCCCGCCCTGCCGCGTCGCATCCGCCAGCAACGGGGCGAGCATGCGCAGCGGATTGGTCAGGATATTCGCCACCACCAGATCGTAGCGACCTTGTGGCGCACTGTCGGACTGGTAGAACTGCACATTCACGACACCATTTGCAATGGCATTGTCGCGGCTGGCGGTCACTGCCTGCAAGTCTACATCAACACCGGTGGCGCGTGCAGCCCCCAGTTTGAGCGCGGCGATCGCGAGGATGCCGGAACCGCAGCCGTAATCCAGCACGCTTGCGCCGCCTTGCAAATGTTCGTCCAGCCAGCGCAGGCACAGCCGCGTGGTGGGGTGGCTGCCGGTACCGAATGCCAGGCCGGGATCGAGCACGATGTTGATCGCCTGCGGGTCAGAAGGCGTGTGCCAGGTCGGTACGATCCACAGGCGCGGCGAGATGCGGATCGGCTCGAACTGCGCTTGGGTGAGGCGCACCCAGTCGTTATCGGCCAGGGTTTCGATGCGGTATTCGGGGAGTTGCTTGAGGCCGATATTGGCAGCGGCTTGATGCAGGATTGCCGCCACATCCTGATCGTCGTTGAACAACGCGCTGACGCGGTTGTGTTGCCACACGCCGGGCGTCGGCTCGCCGGGTTCACCGAAAATTGCCTGCTCGTCCGGTGTGTCGGCATCGGCATCCAGCAAATCCACCGACAGCGCGCCGAGTTCCAGCAGCGCTTCGCTCAATGCTTCGGCATGTTCCGCATCGGTGTCAACGGCGAGAGTCAGCCACGGCATTTTATAGTCCTGCACAACGTCGCGAGCGCGGCTCAGACGAGACAAAAAATGGCGAAAAACCGGAGTTTACAAGTGGTAAATGAGGATTTTGAGCCATTTTTTAACGAAGTATCAGCAAGCGCAGCAGTTGTGCTACTTGCCCTTGGTGCGCTCGGCGAGGCGTTCCTCTAAATAATGAATGTTGGTGCCGCCGCGCATGAAGGCGGCGTCCTGCAACAACTCGCGGTGCAGCGCGATATTGGTTTCGATGCCTTCTACCCACATCTCCGACAAGGCGGTGCGCATCCGTGCCATGGCCTGGTCGCGCGTGTCGCCGTAGGCAATGATCTTGCCGATCATCGAATCGTAATGCGGCGGCACGAAGTAATTATTGTAGGCGTGCGAATCCACGCGGATACCGGGGCCGCCCGGGGCGTGCCAGGAAGTAATGCATCCGGGGGAGGGAGTAAATTTGTAGGGGTGCTCGGCGTTGATACGGCATTCGATGGCATGCCCCTTGAATTGAATATCGCGCTGCTTGAATGGCAACTTTTCGCCGGCGGCAATGCGGATCTGCTGCTGCACGATGTCGATGCCGGTAATCATCTCCGTGACGGGGTGTTCCACCTGCACGCGGGTATTCATTTCGATGAAGAAAAATTCGCCGTTCTCATACAGAAACTCGAATGTCCCCGCGCCGCGATAGCCGATCTTGCGGCAGGCTTCGGCACAGCGTTCGCCGATCTTGTTGCGCAGGCGCGAATTGAGCAGCGGCGCAGGCGCTTCCTCGATGATCTTCTGATGGCGGCGCTGCATCGAACAATCGCGTTCGCCCAAATAAACCGCGTTGCCATGCTGGTCGGCCAGCACCTGAAATTCGACGTGGCGCGGGTTCTCCAGAAACTTTTCCATGTATACCATGGGATTGTTGAAGGCGGCCTGCGCCTCGGTTTTGGTCATGGTGACCGCATTGAGCAACGCCGCTTCGGTATGCACCACGCGCATGCCGCGCCCGCCGCCGCCGCCCGACGCCTTGATGATGACCGGGTAGCCGATGCTGCGCGCGATCTTGATGATCTCGGCGGGGTTGTCCGGCAACGCGCCTTCCACGCCCGGCACGCAGGGCACGCCGGCTTTTTTCATCGCGATCTTGGCGCTCACCTTGTCGCCCATCAAACGGATGGTTTCGGCGCGCGGGCCGATGAACACGAAACCGCATTTCTCGACACGCTCGGAGAAATCGGCGTTCTCGGACAGGAAGCCGTAACCGGGATGGATCGCTTGCGCGTCGGTGACTTCCGCCGCGCTGATGATGGCGGGGATGTTCAGGTAGCTTTGTGCAGACGGCGCCGGGCCGATGCAAACCGACTCATCGGCCAGCTTCACATACTTGGCATCGGCATCCGCCTCGGAATGCACCACGACGGTCTTGATGCCCATTTCGCGGCAAGCGCGCTGAATGCGGAGAGCTATCTCGCCGCGGTTCGCGATCAGGATTTTTTCAAACATTTATTGTTTACTCCGAATTGCAGGATCAACCGATGACAAATAACGGTTGCCCGAACTCCACGGGTTGGCCGTTCTCTACCAGGATGGCTTTGATGACGCCGCTTTGGTCCGCCTCGATTTCGTTCAGCAGCTTCATGGCCTCGATGATGCACAAAGTGTCGCCGCTGTTTACGGATTGACCGACATCCACAAATGACTTGGAACCCGGCGAGGCCGAGCGGTAGAACGTGCCGACCATCGGCGATTTCACCACATGACCTTCCGCTATTGCAGGTTTGGCAGGTTCCGCCGGTGCGGCGGCTTGTGGTGCTACAGCAGCGACGATGGGCTGTTGCTGGGCAGGCGCATAGGCTTGCGACACGGATGCGGCGGTGCGTGTGATGCGAACGCGTTCTTCGCCCTCGCTGATTTCCAGCTCGGCAATGCCGGAGCTTTCCACCAACTCAATAAGGGTCTTGAGTTTACGTAAATCCATAACATCCTCCTTTAAAGCTTAATTTTTATAGTTTAAGGCGAATTGCACGGCAAATTCATAGCCCGCCGCACCAAGGCCGCTGATTACGCCAACGGCGAGATCGGAAAAAAACGACTCCTTGCGGAACGCTTCCCGCGCGAACACATTGGAAAGGTGCACTTCCACGAACGGGATGGCCACTGCCGCCAGCGCGTCGCGCAAAGACACGCTGGTGTGGGTAAAAGCAGCGGGATTGATGACGATGAACTGCGTGCCATCGGCACGCGCCTGCTGCACCCGATCCACCAGTGCCGCTTCGGCATTGCTCTGGAAGCAGGACAGGCTTGCGCCATTCGCACCCGCCAACTTCGTCAAACGTGCATTAATTTCGTCTAACGTGACGCGCCCATACACATCCGGCTCACGACTACCGAGCAGATTCAGGTTGGGGCCATGCAATACAAGAATATTTTTTACGGAGCTTGCTTGGCCAGTTTTTGCGGCTTGACTCGTTTTCATACGCGCAGTTTGCCGCAAATTGGGATGAAATGTCTAGTGGTTTGACGAAGTTAAACAAAAAACCTTAAATTCCAGCAGCTTGCAGCGACTGCAAAAACTGCGCTGCATCCTGATAGCCTGTCACGCGAAAATCCCCCAACTCTTTGCCCTGCCCATCGAAAAACAGGATGGCGGGCGGGCCGAACAGCCCATAGCGTTGCAGCATGATTTTGTCGGTTTCATTGTACGCGGTCACATCGGCTTGCAACAGCAACACCGGCTTGAGTTTGGCTTGCACGGCTGCGTTGGCGAAAGTGAAACGCTCCATTTCCTTGCAGGAGATGCACCAGTCGGCATAGAAATCCAGCATGACGGGCTGCCCGCGCGCCTGTGCCAGGCGCTGTTCGAGTTCTGCAAGGCTTTTGACGCGGGAAAATTGCAGCGTGGCCGGAGCCTGCGCTTCGGCGCGGCCGATATTGCCGAGCGGGCGCAGGATGTCGCGCGCGCCGGACAGCGCGCCGATCAGGTAAGCCACCCCCAGCAGCAGGGCGAGCAGGCCGACGCCCTTGAACAGCTTGTGCCAGCCGCTGGCGTTATGCGGCAAGGCATCCAGCGCGTGCAGGTAAATCCCCGAAAAAATCAGCAGCGCCGCCCACAGCAGCATTTGCACATTGACCGGCAGCAGCGGCTGGATGATCCAGATCGCCAAAGCCAGCAGCATCACGCCGAAGAAGCGTTTGACCGCCTCCATCCATGCGCCTGCCTTGGGCAGCAATACGCCTGCCGAGGTGCCGATCAGCAGCAGCGGCGCGCCCATGCCCAGCGCCAGCGCGAACAGCGCGACCCCGCCCAGCACGGCATCGTGCGTCTGGCCGATGTACAGCAACGCACCGGCCAGCGGTGCGGCCACGCACGGCCCCATGATGATGGCGGACAGCGCGCCCATCACGAACACGCCGGACAGGTGCCCGCCGTGCAGGCGGTTGCTGGTGTCGGTCAGTTTGCTTTGCAACGCCGCCGGCATCTGGAACTCGTAAAAACCGAACATGGACAGCGACAGCAGCACAAACAAGGCGGAAAAGCTGCCCAGCACCCAGGGGGTTTGCAGCGCGTTGGAAATCAGGTTGCCGGAAAACCCCGCCGCCACCCCGGCGGCGGCATAAGTGATCGCCATGCCCAGCACATAGGCCAGCGACAGGGCGAAGGCATGCATCCGGGTGATTTTGTGGCCGCGCCCGACGATGATGCCGGACAGGATGGGAATCATCGGAAACACGCAGGGCGTGAGCGCAAGCAACAGGCCCGCGCCAAAGAAGAACGAGACGATCAGCCAGAAACTGCCGCTCTTGAACAGGCGGGCGATCTGGGCGTTTTCAGTGTCGGGGGCGGCTGGCAGCGGCGTGATGGCCGACGGGGGCGGCGCCTCGGACAGCAGCGGTACCGGCGCTGTGCGCAAGCCGGTTTTGGCATCCGGCAGATTGACCTGCACCACTTTGTCGATAGGCGGATAACACAAACCCTCTTCGCTACAGCCTTGGAAGACGGCATTCAGCGTGATGTTGGCAGCTTCGCTGCGCGGCCTGGCCAGAGTGATTTCGGCCTGAAACGAGCGGTGAAACACCTCGATGTCGCCAAAATTGGGATCATGTTTCATCTCGCCTTTGGGCAAGACCACCGCCGCGATTTTGGCCGAACCGTCCTTGCTCGCAAAACTGACTTTGTTGCGATACAAATAGTAGCCGGGAGTCACGCTGAAGTTGGCTTGCAGGGTATGCGCGTCGCGCGCCGTAACCTGCAAACCAAAAGCCTTGTCCGGCGGCAGGAAGCTGGGCTGCTTGCTGCCCCCCAGGCTGGGCAGGCGTTCCAGCAGGCCATCCGCATTTGCGGCGGGCGCCATAAAACAGAGCAACAGGAGCAGTACAGAGCGCATCGGTTATTCCTTGAGAAGGCTGGTTTCCTGGCTGACCCAGTCCATATAAGCGGGCAAACCCGCCGTTACAGGGACAGCAATGATTTCGGGAAGTTCGTAAGGGTGCGCCGCACGTATCAGTTGTTCGAGGCGCGGATAAGCGGCCTGCGTGGTTTTGATCAGCAGCGGCACCTCGGTGGCGGTTTCGATGTTGCCCTGCCAGCGGTAAGTCGAAACGCAGGGGGCGAGCTGGTTCACACAAGCCGCAGCGCGCGCCCCGATTAGCTGCTGCGCAAGCTTCGCCGCAGCTTGCGCATCCGGCAGATTGGTGATGACTAACAAAATATCGTTCATTTGGCGAAGCGCAACCCGAGTTGCAACAATTCATCCCACACATCGCCCTTGCGCAGGCCCTTGATGGTTTTGTCCAGCCGCGCGGCCTGCTGCATGGCGCGCTCAATATGCGGAAACTTCAGGCGGCGCGCGGCATTTTCCACCAGGCCCACGCTGGCACCCCAAATGCGCGCATCGCGGACGGCGGTATTCAGGTTGCTGCCGCGCTGCATGGCTTGCAGCACCTTGCCCAGCTTGCGTATCTCTTCGCTGATGGCCCACAGCACCAACACGGTGGCGGTACCCTCGGCGCGCAGGCCGTCGAGAATGCGCGCAAAACGCGTCGCATTGCCGTTCAGCATCGCTTCGGTGAGCTTGTAAATATCGTAGCGCGCCACATCCATCACCGCATCCTTGACCTGTTCGAAAGACACCTGCCCGGCCGGGAACAGCAGCGCGAGTTTCTGGATTTCCTGGAACGCCGCGAGCAGGTTGCCTTCGCAACGGTCGGCGAGGAATTCCAGCGTGGCCTCGTCGGCGCTCAGCTCCTGCCGTTTCATGCGCCCCGCAATCCAGCGCGGCAGCGCATTGCGCGGAATATCGTCGGCGGAAACCATCACGCCGTGCCGCTCCAATGCGCCAAACCACTGGCTTTTCTGCGCGGTCTTGTCGAGTTTGGGCAAGGAAATCAGCGTGAGTATATCGCCGCTCAAATTGGCGACATAATCCTGCAACGCCTGCCCGCCTTCCGTGCCGGGTTTTCCGGACGGAATGCGCAGGTCGATGACCTTGCGCTCGGCAAACAGTGAAAGGCTTTGCGCGCTGTTGCGCAACTCGCTCCATTTGAAATGCTGTTCGGCGATGAACGTCTCGCGCTCGGAATACCCGGCGGCACGCGCCGCCGCACGGATGCTGTCCGCCGCCTCGACCGCCAGCAGCAGCGCGTCGCCATACACCACATACAGCGGCTTGAGGCCGGAGGCGAGATGGCGCGGCAGGTCGTCGCTGCTGATCGGCATGGTGTGGCCTATTGCGGTAACTGAGGTTTGGCGCGGCTCAGGCGGCGCACGACTTGCTGCACCATGTCGGAAATCATGCTGTTGTAGAGCTGCGCTTCCTCGGCTTCCTTGGCAAGAACCTTGGTGTCGTCATAAATGTAATCGCGGCGCAACGCCATTTCCTCGGCGGGTATCCATTCCCGCCCCTTGAGGTCGTAGGCACGCAACGAAACGCGGTAGCGCAACAGGAACTCATTCACGCGCCCGCTACCGCCGAGCGTAAGGATTTGCTTCTCGGGAACCTCGCTGACGATGTTGAGCACCACATCGGCCTTTTCGGCAGAGTTTACAAAGCGGACCTTGTTGGCTTCCAGGTTGCGGCGCAGATCGGCGATGAACGGTGTGCCGGGGTTGGCCGCATCCAGATATAACGTCTCGAACGGCATCCCCGCCTGTCCGCGCAGATGGAAGCCGCAGGCAGTCAGCAACACAACGGTCAACAGCAATAATATACGCATGGCTATATTCCCTGATAGTCAGCAAATCCTGCTTACAGCAAGCGGTTCCGGTTACGCAACGATATTGATCAAGCGGCCCGGCACGATCACGATCTTCTTCGGTGTTGCGCCAGCCAACTGCTTTTCCACGGCCGGATGAGCGAGCGCCAACTGCTCCAGCATGGCTTTGTCGGCGGTCTTGGCTACCGTCAGGTTGCCGCGCAGCTTGCCGTTCACCTGGATCACGATCTCGATTTCATCCTGCACCAGTGCGCTTGGGTCGGCCTTGGGGAAAGGCTGATCCAGCGCATCGCTGCCGGGACGCAGTTCGGCCCACAGCGCGTGGCTCAGGTGCGGCACGATGGGATTCAGCATCAGCGCGATGGCTTCCAGCACTTCCTGCACCACACTGCGCGCAGTCGGTGTCCGCTCATCAAATTTTGCCAGCGCATTGAGCAGTTCCATGTTCGCCGCGATGGCGGTGTTGAAGGTCTTGCGCCGCCCCATATCGTCGTCCACCTTGGCGATGGTCTGGTGCAGTTGCAGGCGCAACGCTTTCGCCGCCGCGCTTAATTCACCGCTCTGGTAAGCCGCTACAGCACCCTGTTCGACATGATCATGCGCGGCCTTCCATACCCGTTTGAGAAAGCGGAACGCGCCTTCCACACCGGCATCCGACCATTCCAGCGATTGCTCCGGCGGCGCGGCAAACATCATGAACAGGCGCGCGGTGTCGGCGCCGTATTCGTCGATGATGGCCTGCGGATCGACACCGTTGTTCTTCGACTTGGCCATTTTTTCGGTGCCGCCGATGCTCACCGGCTGACCGTCGGATTTCAGCTTTGCGCCTAACGGTCTTCCCTTCGCATCGGTTTCCACATCCACCTCGGCCGGGTTGATCCACTGCTTCTTGCCCGCAGCATCCTCGCGGTAAAACGTCGGTGCGATCACCATGCCCTGCGTCAGCAGATTCTTGAACGGTTCATCGCCCTGCACCAGTCCCTCATCGCGCATCAGCTTGTGGAAGAAGCGCGCATACAGCAGATGCAGGATCGCGTGCTCGATGCCGCCGATATATTGGTCCACCGGCAACCATTGTTGCGCAGCCGCTTTATCTACCATGCCGGTATCGCATTGCGGGCTGGCATAGCGCGCGTAATACCAGGACGACTCGACGAAAGTGTCCATCGTGTCGGTCTCGCGTCTGGCCTTGCCGCCGCACTGCGGGCAGGCGCACTCGTAAAATTCCGGCATCTTCGCCAGCGGCGAACCCGCGCCGGTGATGATGACTTGCTCGGGCAACACCACGGGCAACTGCTCGTCCGGCACCGGCACATCGCCGCAGTTCGCACAGTGGATGATCGGGATCGGGCAGCCCCAATAGCGCTGGCGCGAAATACCCCAGTCGCGCAAGCGGAACTGGGTGCGTTTCTGGCCGAGCCCCTTGGCTTGCAGGTCGGCTGCAATGGCGTCAAACGCCTTCTGGAATCCCATGCCGTTGTATTTTCCGGAGCAGGCCAGCGTCCCATATTCCGTGTTCGGCGACTCGCGTTGCAGTTGCGCGGCGAACTCGTCCATTGCCGCAACCAGCGCATCCGACGGTTCTTCCAGATGCTCCAGCGCTTCGCTCAGATAGGCGAACATCCCCAGCAGGTCAATATCCTCAAGGTTCAGTTCAAACCCCTTGTTTTCGAGCTGCGCCGTCAGCTTGTCCCATTTAGCCAATAATGCGGCGCTCGCAATCACATGCTTGACGGTCAAGCCATGTTTTTCGGCGAATTCAAAATCCCGCTCGTCATGCGCCGGAACCGCCATCACCGCGCCCTCGCCGTAGCCCATCAGCACATAGTTGGCGACCCACACCGGCAGCTTTGCGCCGCTGAGCGGATGCGTGACGCACAGGCCGGTATCCATGCCCTTCTTTTCCATGGTCGCCACTTCGGCCTCGGCCGTGCCGCCGCGTTTGCATTCCTCGATGAAAGCGGCGAGCTGCGGGTTGCCCTGCGCCGCATGCGTGGCCAGCGGATGCTCCGCCGCCACCGCCACATAAGTCGCGCCCATCAGCGTATCGGGACGCGTGGTATAGACCTTCAGCACCCCGTCCATACCCGTACTCGGCTTGTCGTAGGGAAAATGCACCTCGCAGCCGTGGCTCTTGCCGATCCAGTTGGCCTGCATGGTCTTGACCTGCTCCGGCCAGCCGTCCAGCGTGTCGAGGCCTTGCAGCAGTTCGTCGGCGTATTGCGTGATGCGGAAGAAATACATCGGGATGTCGCGCTTCTCCACCGGCGCGCCGGAGCGCCAGCCGCACCCGTCGATGACCTGCTCGTTGGCCAGCACGGTGTGGTCCACCGGATCCCAGTTCACCGAAGCGGTCTTCTTGTAAATGATGCCTTTCTTGAACAGGCGCGTGAACAACCATTGCTCCCAGCGGTAATATTCGGGTGTGCAGGTAGTCACCTCGCGCGACCAGTCGATGCCCAGCCCGAGGCTCTTCAACTGCTTGCGCATGTAATCGATATTGGAATAAGTCCACGCGGCGGGCGGCACGTTGTTGGCCAGCGCGGCGTTCTCGGCGGGCAGGCCGAATGCATCCCAGCCCATCGGCTGCATCACGTTGTAGCCCTTCATGCGATGGTAGCGCGACAGCACATCGCCGATGGTGTAGTTGCGCACATGCCCCATGTGCAGCTTGCCGGAGGGGTAAGGGAACATCGACAGACAATAGTATTTCGGCTTGCCGGGAGTATCCGTGGCGCGGAACGCCTGACGGCTATCCCAGTGCTGCTGGGCTTGCTGCTCGATGGATGCTGGATGGTAGTTGGGTTGCATGTTTTTACGCGTTGCGGCTCGAATTTCCGGATGCGGCATTATAGCGGTATCGCCTTTGCCTTGCTCAAGGGCGATGCTGTTAGCCCAGCAAACTGGCCAGCGTCAGCAGCAACAGCAGAATCAGCCAGAACACCACCGAGCGCCACACCAGCCCGATGGTGCTTTGCATGAAATCGGCATCGGCTTCATCGCCCACGCCCAGCTCCGCCCTGTCGAGCGGCAAGCCGCCTTGCGGTATCGGCATGCCCAAGCGCACGCCCAATGCGCCCGCGCCGCTGGACAGCAGGATTCCCGTTTCGTTGTCCGGCCAGCTTGCCGCCTGGGTGCGCCAGCAATACACGGTATCCTCGAAGTCGCCGACGATGGCGAAGGTCAGCGCGGTCATGCGCACCGGCAGCCATTCCAGCAGGTAGAACGCGCGCCGCGCGAAGCCGCCGAATTCGCCGAGATCGGCCTCGTCTTCGTCGCTGGCGCGATACGCTACCGGCGCACGGTAGCGCAAGCGCGGCAAGGCCAGGGCATCGCGCGTATCGTCCTCGCCGCCCCAGCGCTTGCGCAGGAATTGCCCGAGACGATACAGCAGCGCGCCCGCCGCGCCGCCCAGCCCGACCGCGCTGAACAGCACGAACCACACGATCACGCCGAACACGTTGCGCTGCGACGCGATCAGCGCCTCCTCGATGGTGACGCGCGCCACTTCTTCGGCGTTCAATTCATGCGAAGGAACTCCGCGCCACTTGGACAACAGCACGCGCGCCTCATCCAGATTGCCGTCGCGCAACGCGTGATGAATGTCGGTGAAGTAATGACTGAACTGGCGAAAGCCCATCGTGAGATACAGCACCAGCACGTTGAACGCCCAGGCAAAAATCGGATGCGCGCGATACAGCAGCCAGGACAAAACCATCACGCCAGCCAGCAGCGGCAACACCGCCAGCAGCCAGGCGATCTTGCCGTGCTTGCGCTGCCCCGCGTTGAAGTATTGCTGAAAGAAATCGACGTAGCCGGACAGCCAGCCGTACAGGTATTTACGCGAGGACAGCGGATGGAGCTGCTCCAGCAACAACGCGGCGATCAGGGCAAACAGGCTCATGGCATTGGAAAAGCATCAACGATCAAGTGATGCGAAAGATAGCACACAACCTTGCTGCTTGCGTAGTTGGCTACTGTGCTGGGCTGCGCCGCAACAGAAAACAGATTAGCCACAAGTAGGCGGCTCGGCTTTCGTATTTTCGGGCGCTGCCGCCGCGCTCTTCTGAGCCTGCGGTTTGAACAAGTACCAGTGCAATACATAGCCGAGCAGCATGGCGGGCAGGAAAACCCACAGCTCCCAATTCGGCGATGCCAGCAAGGCAACGGCAGGGCCGGGGCAATAGCCGCTGATGCCCCAGCCTGTGCCGAACAGGGCCGATCCGATGAGCAGCGGCTTGTCTATGGCGTTGGATTCGGGCAAGCGAAAGATGGGCGCAAACACCGGTGCTTTGAGTTTTGTTATGAAACGAAAGCTGACCACGGTGACTCCCACTGCGCCACACAGCACGAACAGCAGGCTGGT
Organism: Gallionella sp.; assembly: GCA_028714075.1. GTDB lineage: Bacteria > Pseudomonadota > Gammaproteobacteria > Burkholderiales > Gallionellaceae > Gallionella. The sequence goes on along the minus strand of JAQTMZ010000001.1, from coordinate 157,696 downwards.
GTCCCATTGCCCGGCCACGTCGAGGAAGCCCAATACTTTTTCCGGATGGGTCATGCCGGAAAGAGCCAGGCCGAAGCCGAAGATCAGGCCGGTTATGAGCGCGAAAATATTGGCCATCAGACCACCCCGAAAATGTGGCGCACGACGAATGTCGCAAGCAGCCCGACGGACAGGAAGGTCAGCGTCGCCACCAGCGAGCGCAGCGACAAGCGCCCCAGCCCGCACACCCCGTGACCGCTGGTGCACCCGCGCGCCAGCGCCGTACCGAAGCCGACCAGCACCCCGGAGAAGGCGAGCAGCCACAAGGGAAAGCTGCCGCGCGGAACCGGCGCGCTGCCACCCAAGGCGTAAAAGATCGCCGCCCCGGCAACGATGCCCGATAAAAACAGCGCGGGCCACAGGCGCTCTTTGAAAAACAGCAGGCTGGCGATGACGCCGCTGATTCCGGCGATGCGGCCAGTCAGCCAGAAAAACAACGTGGCTGCACCGCCTATGAGCACACCGCCAAGCAGTGCGTTTGCTATGTTGCTGAGTGCCATTTTTATCCGATCATCCTGATGTGCATCTTGGCTATGCGGCAAAACTGCCCGCCACAAGCGCGCCCGAAAATACTTTGTTCCAGCATTATATTATCAGGCACCGCTAGCAATAAAGCGTACCTCAGGCAATCATCCCCGCCGCAACCGTGTTGTTGGTCGCCTCGTCGATCACGATGAAGCTGCCGGTGAAGCGGTTCTTGCTGTAGTGGTCGAGCGCCAGCGGCTGTTGCACTTTCATCGCGACGCGGGCGATGTCGTTCATGTTGAGCTTGGCGGTTGCGTGATGCGCCAGGGTGTTCACGTCGACGCGGTATTCGAGGCGCGAGAACAGGCATTTCACCATGCGCGTGGTGTGCTTGATGATGTATTTGCGGTTGAGATCGAGCGGCGCTTCGGCCAGCCAGCACAGCATGGCTTCGAATTCCTTGGCGACTTGCGGCATCGCGCTGGCTTTGACAAACATGTCGCCGCGCGAGATGTCGATCTCATCTTCCAGCGTGAGCGTGACGGATTGCGGCGCGTAGGCGCGTTGCAGGTTGCCGTCGTAGGTGACGATTTCCTTTACCTTGCTGGTGCGCCCCGAGGGCAGCACGGTGACTTCGTCGCCGACCGCGATATCACCCGATTCGATGCGTCCCATGTAACCGCGAAAGTCGTGGTATTCCTGGGTCTGCGGGCGGCACACCCATTGCACCGGATAGCGAAAATCGGCGGTGTTCACATCGTAATCGATCACCACGTTTTCGAGAAATTCCAGCAACGGCGCGCCCTTGTACCAGCTCAGGTTGTCGCCGTGCTCCACCACCATGTCGCCGTTCAGCGCGGACATCGGGATGCAGGTCACGCCATGAATGCCGAGCTGCGCGGCAAAGGCGCGGTACTCTGCAACGATGGTATTGAAGGTGTCTTCGGAGTAGCCCACCATGTCCATTTTGTTCACGGCCAGCACGATGTGCGGCACGCCGACCAGGCTGGCGAGAAAGGTATGGCGGCGCGTCTGCGTCAGCACGCCCTTGCGCGCATCGATCAGGATGACCACCAGATTTGCCGTGGAAGCGGCGGTGACCATGTTGCGCGTGTACTGCTCGTGCCCCGGCGTGTCACCGATGATAAATTTGCGCTTGGGTGTGGCGAAATAGCGGTACGCCACGTCGATAGTGATGCCCTGCTCGCGCTCGGCCTGCAGGCCGTCGGTGAGCAGCGACAGGTCGACGGCGGCCATGCCGCGTTTCTCGCTGGTTTTCGAGATCGCCGAGAGCTGGTCTTCGAAGATCGATTTCGAGTCGTGCAGCAGACGCCCGATCAGCGTGCTCTTGCCATCGTCCACGCTGCCGGCGGTGATGAAACGAAGTAGTTGTATTGCGTTGCTCATAATATTTTAAGAACCTTAAATTCAAGAACATTTGTCCGCAGATTACACAGATTTGCGCAGATTATTGTTTTGGTTTTAATCCATTTAATCTGCGTAATCTGCGGAAGAAAAGATTTTTTAAAAATAGCCTTCCTTCTTGCGCAGCTCCATCGATGCTTCGGAGGTCTGGTCGTCCATGCGTGTCGCGCCGCGTTCGGTGATGCGCGTGGTCGAGGTTTCCTCGATGATTTCCTGTGCGTTGCTTGCAGTGGATTCCACCGGCGCGGTGCAGGTCATGTCGCCCACGGTGCGGAAGCGCACCGAGAGCACTTCCACCTTTTCGCCCGGCTTGGGTTGCACCAGATGCGACACCGGAATCACCGAATTGCCACGGCGGATCACTTCGCGCTTGTGCGCGTAGTAAATTTCCGGGATGTACAGCTTCTCGCGCGCGATGTATTCCCAGATGTCCATCTCGGTCCAGTTGCTGATCGGGAACACGCGGATATTTTCCCCGGCGTGCACGCGCGTGTTGTAGATGTCCCACAGTTCCGGGCGCTGGTTCTTTGGGTCCCACTGGCCGAACTCGTCGCGGAACGAGAAGATGCGTTCCTTGGCGCGCGCTTTTTCCTCGTCGCGGCGCGCGCCGCCCATGCAGGCGTCGAAGCCGAACTCGGCGATGGTCTCCAGCAGGGTCACGGACTGGTACGGGTTGCGCGGTTTGTCCGGGTCTTTGATGACGATGGTGCCGCGCTTGATCGAGTCTTCCAGCGAGCGCACGATCAGCCGCTCACCCAAATCCGCAGCCAGCTTGTCGCGGGTGGCGATCACCTCGGGGAAATTGTGCTCGGTGTCGATGTGCACCAGCGGAAACGGAAACTTCGCCGGACGGAAGGCCTTCTCCGCGAGGCGCAGCATCACGATGGAATCCTTGCCGCCGGAAAACAGCAGCGCCGGATTTTTGCACTCCGCCGCGACCTCGCGCATGATATGGATGGATTCGCTTTCCAGCGCGTCCAGATGGGTAAAGGTGTGTTTGCTCATTTATAAATCTTTCTTTTTGCCACAGAGAACACAGAGAGTGCCGTGAAAGTATTTCTCTGTGAGCTCTGTGTTCTCTGTGGCTAACTGGTTTTCGTTTTCTTAAACTTTCTTCAACTGCGAGGTCTTGCCAACATGCAAGCCACACTCCTTGTTTTCGGGATTTTCCCACCACCACCTGCCCGAGCGGATGTCTTCTCCGGGAGTCACCGAACGCGTGCAGGGCGCGCAACCGATGCTCGGATAAAACCGGTCGTGCAGCTTATTGTACGGCACATCGTTTTGTCTGATGTACTCCCATACTTCGGCATTCGTCCAGTCGAGCAGCGGATTGAATTTCTGCATGCCGTGATCCGCGTCGAACGACGACACTTCGAGGCTGCCGCGCGTAACGGCCTGGTCGCGGCGCATCCCGGTAATCCACGCGCGTTTGCCCGCCAGCGCGCGCTTCAGCGGCTCGACCTTGCGGATATGGCAGCAGCGCTTGCGCAATTCCACGCTGTCGTAAAAGCCATTCACGCCGTTTTGCGCGACATATTCCTCGATCAGCGCGCTGTCCGGGAAATAGATTTTCAGCGGCAAAGCGTAACGCTTGCGCACCTCCTGCATCAGGTCATAGGTTTCCTGCGGCAGGCGCCCGGTGTCGAGGCTGAACATCTCGATATTCAGATGGTGTTTGGCGATCAAATCGGTCAGCACCATATCTTCCGCGCCCAGGCTGTTGGCAAAACACGCCGGCGCGAAATCGCGTGCGGCCTGTTGCAGCGCGGCGACGGTCTGTTCGATTTTTGATTGTATGCTCATTTGGGCAGGGTTTCCGCAAGATCGAGCTGCGCGTCTTTTTCGGTCGCAAAAGCCGCCGCTTTGACGGTCCAACTATCCACCGCCGCGCTGATGACCGCGAGAGTCTCCTTGCTGATGTCCGCGCTATGATCCAACTCGCCGGTTATCCGCGCAAACTCGTCGGCCAGCGCTGCGGGTGCCAGCTGTTTGAGTTGCCCGGCGATCTGGTGCACATCATCCTGGCGCGCACCCTCCAGCAACTGCACGATGCCCGAGCCGAGCAGGCGCAGAATCGCCTCGTTGCAGTGCGCCGCCTCGCCGTATTTGAGCTGGAACACCAGCGCATTGCGGTATTCGCGCTCGTGCGCCGCCTCGAAAAAATTCGAGCCGATCAGCGCCTGCGATACGCCCGCGCATTCGCCGCCGCCCAGATTCAGCACGCGGAAGTCGTCGGCGCCGCCGTAGTCGCGCATCACCGATTGCAATTCTTCCGCCTTCACGTCGGCCAGATCGGCCAGCAGTTGCTTGAAATAATCCGGCGCTTGCGCGCGCGCCCAGGTGAAGAAGCTGGTCGCGCCGCTGGCGAGATGCGCCTCCTCCACACGTTCAATGGCCTGCTTGATGCGCGCCACCGGCAGCGCGGGGCCTTTCAGGGCCAGCGCACCACCCTGCATGCCGCTACCGGCGAAGTACATCTGGTAGTGCGGCACCAGCTTGCCGTGCAGCCGTTTGCCTTCGCCGTAAATGCCGATGTCGCCGGTTTCCGGCTGCGCGCAGCCGTTGTGGCAGCCCGACACGCGGATGCGCAAATCGGCCTTGCCGCCGGACAGTTGCGGCGCGATCACCGGGCTGGCGGTGATGCCGAGACGGCAAGTCGATGTTCCGGGGCACGCCACCACGTTATCCCCGACAACCGGCTCGTGCAGCCCCAGTTCGGCCAAGCCGCCGCGCAACGCCGCCACGCTGGCCTGCGGCACATTCAAAATGGACAGGTTCTGGTCTTGCGTGGTGCGGAGTTCGTCCAGCCCATGCGTGCGCAACAGCGCGGCAATACCGCGCATCCGCGCCGGAGTCATGTCGCCGGTCGGCAACGCAACCGGCAGCACAAACAGTCCGGCCTGGCGCTGCGCAAACAGTTTGCGCGGCGCGCCCGGCCCCGGTATTTCGCCGCCGCTCGGCTGGCGCCACGCGCCTTGCGTATAGGCTTGTGCGGCGAGCGCCTGACTGGTGCGCCCGAACTCTTCACGATATTTTTCCAGAAAACCCTGCTCGCCGAAACGCTCGACCAGAAACTTGATGCGCGATTTGGCGCGCTTGGTGCGGTCGGAATATTTGTTGTGCAACGCCACCAGCGCCTCCAGCGCAAACAGCAACTCGCGCTCCGGGATGAATTCCTCGACCACGATCGCCTCGTGCGGCTTGTGCCCCAGACCGCCGGCAGCCTTGATCATGAAGCCGTGCTGCCCGTTCTTTTCGATCGCCACCACGCCGCAGTCGTGCAGCAGCGCTTGCGCGCAATCCGACTCGCAGGCCGAGAAGCTGAATTTGAATTTGCGCGGCAATTGCTGGTTGAGCGGGTTGCGCAAAAAGTGCTTCACCGCATCGTCCAGGTGTTGCGTCACATCGACGCGCTCGCGCGGGCACACGCCGGACAGGCCGCAGGCCGTCAGGTTGCGCACCGTGTTGCTGCACGCCTCGCGCGTGGTCATGCCGACCTTGGCGATGCGGCGCATCGCGGCGGGCGTGCTGTCGAGCGGAATGAAATGGATCTGGATCGAGTGGCGCGTGGTGACATGCGCGATACCCTTTTGCGAGTGACTCGCGGTGACATCCGCCACCGCATCCAGTTGGTCCGGCGTCAGACGTCCGCCTGGCACCTTGATGCGGAACATGTGCACGCCGTGCTGGCGCTGCCCGTACACGCCATGCTGCAGGCGCACCGCCGTCATGCGATCCAGGTCGAGAGCGCCCGCATTGAAAGCCTGGATGGCCTGCTCGAAGCGGTCTATTTCCGCCAGATCGGATAAATCTTGTGTATTCACGCTCATCGCGGTTTTCCTTTGTTAATCCTGAAAATTACATTCATTGCGCAGGATGAGTTGACGCATGAAACCCATCCTGCGACTGCATTTTTTGTTAGTACATCACCATCTTGATACCAATAATCAGCAGCATCGTCGCCAGAACCGGACGCAGCACATGCTCCGGCACCTTGGCGCTCATGTGGCTGCCGATGTAGATGCCGGGTAACGAGCCCAGCAACAGGCTGCCCAGCAGCACCAGATCCACCGTACCCAGCGCCATATGCCCCATCCCGGCCAGCGCGGTCAGCGGCACGGCATGCACAATGTCCGTGCCCACCACCTTCACCGCCGGCATGCGCGGATACAGGAACAACAGGGCGACCGTGCCCAGCACACCGGCGCCGATGGAAGAAATCGTCACCAGCGCACCGACGACGATGCCCGTCACGATTGTCGCGGCGGGCAGGTAGCGGTGATGCAACTCATACACCGTGCCGTCCTTGCGCCGCGCGAGCTTCTTGATCTGCTCCTTCAGCAGCAGCGCTGCCGCAGTCGCTAGCAGCGCCACGCTCAACACACCGGTCACCAGGCTGCGCAGGGATTTTTCGTCCAGCGCAAGATATTTCAGCAGCGCAATGGTAACCACAGCGGCGGGCAAACTGCCCATGGCGAGCAGGCCGAACACCTTCCAGTCCACCGTGCCGCGCCGCCCGTGCACCCAGCCACCCACGGTCTTGGTCAGCGAGGCATACAGCAAATCCGTCCCCACGGCTGTGGCGGGCGACACCCCGAAAAACAGCACCAGCAGCGGCGTCATCAGCGAACCGCCGCCCACGCCGGTAACGCCGACGATCAGCCCGACTAGAAAGCCGGACAACGTGTACATCCAGTCCATGCGAACCATCCAATAAATTCAGGCGCGCATTCTAGTTCAGCATGATTATATTTCTAAATGGTTTTCTGTTAGCATTATATAACTATTAGCTATATAGGATTGCCTTCATGAACCTACAGCAACTGCGTTATTTCAACGAAATCGTGCGGCGTGGCCTGAAGATTTCCGATGCCGCCGATGCGCTGTACACTTCGCAGCCCAACATCAGCAAACAGATCAAGCAACTGGAGCAGGAGCTGGGCATCGATATCTTCGTGCGCAACGGCAAGCGTGTCGTTGCGGTCACCGAGCCGGGACAGGTCATTCTCGACATTGCCCGGCGTATCCTGCACGACACGGAAAACCTGCGCCAGGTGGGCCAGGAATTTCACGCGCAGGATAGCGGCCCGCTGACCATCGCCACCACCCACACCCAGGCGCGCTACATCCTGCCGCCGGTGGTCAAACGGTTCATCAGGCGTTATCCGAAAGTAAAGCTAGGGCTGCATCAGGGCAATCCGACGCAGATCGCCGAACAGGTGCTGAACGGCGAGGCGGACGTCGCCATCGCTACCGAAAGCCTGACGCAGTATGACGGCCTCGTCACGCTGCCGTGCTACGAATGGCATCACTGCGTGGTTGTGCCGCCCAAGCACCCGCTGCTGGATGAAAAAAAACTGACGCTGGCGAAAATCGCGCAATACCCCATCATCACCTACGACTTCGCTTTCAGCGGGCGCGGCAAGATCAACGACGCGTTTGAAAAGGCCGGCATCGAGCCGAACATCGCGCTGACCGCCATCGACGCCGACGTAATCAAGACTTATGTGGAACTGGGGCTGGGCATCGGCATCCTCGCCGAGATCGCCTTTATCCCGGAACGCGACCAGCATCTGCGCATGATCGGGGCCAAGCACCTGTTCAAGCCCAACACCACACGCATCGCGATCCGCAAAAACGAATACCTGCGCGGCTACACTTATGATTTCATCGAGCTGTTCGCCCCGCACCTGACCCGCGCAGCGGTTGCCAAGGCGATGCATATTTCACTTTGAACTGGTAGCGCAGAACAGAAAAATGCGCGAAAAAACCAAAAAATTTGGGCACCTTTAACTCAAGGTGCCCAGATTCGTTTTTGCCCATCAAGGCATATCTATCGTGCCGCTGGTTAGTGGATGTCCTTCCACATTTCCTTCTTCAGCGCGTAGGTCAGCAGAAAAAGTATAAACAGGAAACCCAGCACGATATAGCCAATGCGCGGGCGTACCAGCTTGGATGGGTCGCCCAGGTACACCAAGAAGCTGGTCAGATCGCCGATGGTGGCGTCGAATTCCGCAGGTTTCATGGAACCCGGTTTGGTCAGCACCAGCTTTTTGGTTTCATGCCCTTCGTGATTTTCAACATGCAGCTCCTGCTCACCCTGTAACGGCGCAAATACATTCGGCATCCCCACACCGGGGAAGACCACATTATTCGCTCCGCTCGGACGCTTGCTGTCCACGTAAAAACTGCGCAGGTAGGTATACAGCCAATCCTGGCCGCGTGCGCGCGCGATCACGCTCAGGTCGGGCGGCCCGACACCAAACGCCAGCTTGGCCGACCCTGCATCCATGCCGGCCTGCATGGTCGAACCGGGCTTGCTCCCTTCCGGTAGCAGCGGCTTGATTTCTTCATCGGTCATGCCAAGGTCTTTCAGGCGGTTATACCGCATGTAAGACGCGCCATGACATGCCAGGCAATTGGCGATGAAAAATTTCGCACCGCGTTGCAGCGAAGCGCTGTCCTTCAGATCAACCGGCGCCTTGTCCAAGTGGCCTGCTCCGCTGGCGACTGCCAGTGCCGGAATGCATAGAAACAGCGCCAGCATCCATAATTTTTTGATTGCATTCATGTCATCTGCCTCTCTAGACTATTCTAATGAAACGTCACACGGTCCGGCTCGGGTTTGCACTTGTCGATCTTTGTGTACCATGGCATCAGTATGAAAAATGCGAAGTAAATGATCGAAAGCACGCGGGCAATCCAGGTGTAGACCGGTGTAGCGGGCAGCGTGCCCAACCAGCCCAGGCCGAGGAAACTGATCACGAACAACGTCAGAAAGACTTTATAAATCGGACCGCGATAACGGATGGACTTGACCTTGCCGCGATCCAGCCAGGGCAGGAGAAAGAAAATCACGTTGCCTATGCCCATCGCCACTACGCCGGGGAATTGCGAGCCGAACATCGGCGGCACGGCACGCAGGATGGCGTAATACGGGGTGAAGTACCACACCGGTGCGATATGCTCGGGGGTCTTCATCGGATTGGCCGGCACGAAATTATTGTCTTCCAGGAAATAGCCGCCCATATCCGGCGCGAAGAAGATGATCGCACAGAAGATAAACAGGAAAGCCACCGCGCCCATCGAATCTTTCACGGTGTAATAGGGGTGGAAAGGAATGCCGTCCAGCGGATGCCCGTTGGCGTCTTTGTGTTTCTTGATTTCAATACCGTCCGGGTTGTTGGAACCGACTCTATGCAAGGCCACGATATGCACAAAAATAATCCCCACCAGAATCAGCGGAATCGCGGCAATATGCAACGCAAAGAAACGGTTCAGCGTAGCCTCGGAAATTACAAAGTCGCCGCGAATCAGGATGGCCAAATCCGAGCCGATGAACGGCACAGTAGAAAACAGGTTGGTGATCACCTGCGCGCCCCAGAATGACATTTGCCCCCACGGCAACAGATACCCCATGAACGCTTCGGCCATCAATGCCAGATAAATGACGCAGCCGATGACCCACAGCAACTCGCGCGGCTCTTTATAGGAACCGTACATCATGCCGCGGAACATGTGCAGGTAAACCACCACAAAAAACATGGAAGCGCCGGTAGAATGAATGTAGCGCAACAGCCAGCCCCCCTGCACGTCGCGCATGATGTATTCGACGGCACCGAAGGCAAGCTGCGCGTCCGGCTTATAGCTCATGGCCAGAAAAATGCCGCTCAAAATCATGATCCCCAGCGCCAACAGGGCCAGCCCGCCAAAAAAATACCAGAAGTTGAAATTTTTTGGCGCGTAATATTCGGTGGCGTGTTCCTTTATCGTATCGATTATCGGAAAGCGATAGTCGATCCAGTCAACCAGTTTCTTCAGCGGTTTCATTATGCTTTCCCCTTACGATCGTCGCCAATCAGTAGCCGGCTGTCACTAAGATATTTATGCGGCGGGACAACCAGGTTGGTCGGTGCAGGCACACCCTTATATACGCGTGCCGCCAAATCGAAGCGCGAGCCATGGCATGGGCAGAACCAGCCGCCGGGCCAATTGTCACCCAAGTCGGGAGGAGCGACTTCCGGACGATAGGTCGGAGAGCAGCCCAAGTGGGTACAGACACCGAGCACTACCAGAATTTCAGGCTTGATAGAACGATAAGCGTTATGGCAGTACTCAGGCTGTTGCTGGATGGAAGAATCAGGGTCGGCCAAGCTATCATCGTGCTTGGCCAGCAGGTCGAGCATGGCTTGGGTGCGACGCACAATCCACACCGGCTTGCCCTGCCACTCGACAACCGTCATCATGCCGGGCTCAATGGCGGCTATGTCCACCTCAACCGGAGCTCCGGCGGCCTTGGCGCGTTCGCTGGGCATCAGGCTCATTACGAATGGTGTACCGGCTCCCGCTGCGGCCACACCGCCCGCCGCCATGCTGGCAGCGACCAATAGCAACCGCTTGTTGTGATCTACATGTTTAGTCATAACTTTCCGTCCCCATCCAAAATTAAAAATGCGTCATTATCTAACCCGAAGGTTCCATAATTCGGATCAGTTAATGTCCCATCAGAAACTACAAGCGCCGCCAATTTTTTGATACAGAAGGTATGGAATAAGCACAGATTGCACGGGTTGAGTCCGCGCAGCAAAGATTCCCCCACACACAAACCTTATGTCAGATTCGGAATATTATTGTTATGGTTAAAGTATCCGTGGCAAGCATTCTAATATTGGAGTAGTCCCTTCTGTCAAGACAATAGTGCATTGTGCTCAAAGGGGTGTGTTTTGCCAGTGACGAAACGGCTCTACGTCGCCTGTTTGCGCCGGAATAACCCCTAAAACTCTAGGGGATCGACGTCCAGTGACCAGCGCAACTTTTGCGCGGGCAACGCATCCAGAAGCGATTGCCAGTTATGCAGAAATTGCTGCAATTCCTTGCGCTTCGTGCTCTGGATCAGCAGTTGTGCGCGCAGATGATTGGCGCGGCGCGGCAGGGCGGCGGGCACTACGCCGAGAATTTCCACCGCGTGCCGCAACTCAACCGCAGCGGCGCGCGCGTGCTCAAGAAATGTGTAAACCTCGGCCTCCTGCTTGCCTTCTGCGCGCAGCATGGCCTGGTACATGAACGGCGGGAAGCCGGCCATCTTGCGCTCGGCCAACTGCGAGGCAGCCCAGCTTTCAAAGTCGTGCGTCTGTAACGCGCGAAACAACGGGTGGTCGGGAAAGGCGGTCTGTATGATTACTTCACCGGGCTTGTCGGCGCGTCCGGCACGCCCCGCCACCTGCACCAGTTGCGCAAACAATTTCTCCGGCGCGCGAAAATCGCTGCTGTACAGCGCACTGTCCGGGTTGAGTACCCCGACCAGCGTCAGTGCGGGAAAATCGTGCCCCTTGGCAAGCATTTGCGTGCCGACCAGGATGTCCACTTCATTAGCGTGGATCTGCGCGCGCATGGTCTGCCAGACGTGCTTGTTGCGCGTGCTGTCGCGATCCACGCGCAGGATGCGCGCGTCCGGGAAGCGCTCCTGCAACACGCTTTCGACGCGCTGCGTGCCGCTGCCAACCGGGTGCAAATCCGCGCTGCCGCAACTCGGACAAGCGTACGGCACATGCAATTGATAACCGCAGTGGTGGCAGCGCAAGCGCTTGTCGCTCAGATGCAACACCATCTTGCCGGCACAATGCTTGCAGCCGGACAGCCAACCGCAACCGCCACACATCAGCACCGGGGCATAACCGCGCCGGTTGATGAACAACAGACTCTGCTCCTTGCGCGCAATGCGCTGCCCGATCTCACGTAACAGGTTTTCGCTGATGCCGTGGTGCATCACGGTCTGGTTAATGTTGATGCAGCGCACCGCGGGCAGGCGCGCCTCGGCAAGTGCGCGCCCGGTCAGCCTGAGCATCCGGTAACGCCCGCTTTGCGCGTTATGGTAACTCTCCAGCGACGGTGTGGCCGACCCCAGCACGATGGGTATGCCGCACTGGCTGGCGCGAAAAATCGCCACATCGCGCGCCGAATAACGCAAGCCATCCTGCTGCTTGAACGAGCTGTCGTGCTCCTCATCCGCGATGATCAGCGCCAGTCTGGGCAATTCCGCAAATACCGACAGGCGCGTGCCGAGCACAATCTGCGCCGCACCCGCTTGCGCCTGCTGCCAGTTGTGCAGGCGCTCGCCTTCGGATAAACCGCTGTGCAGGCTGCACAGCGCGACATCGGGGAAACGGCTGCGGAAATAATTCTCCAGTTGCGGCGTGAGATTTATTTCCGGTACCAGCAACAACACCTGACCGCCGCGCTGCAACACATGATGCATAAGATGCACGTATACCTCGGTCTTGCCACTGCCGGTAATACCGTGCAACAGGAAGCAGGCATAGCCCTGCGCCTGCGTGATCGCATTCACTGCGGATTGCTGCTCGCCGGTGAGCGTGTGCGCGTTCTCGAATGTATGTTTCTGCTCCTCTTCCCCGCTTGCGGGGGAGGGGCCGTGGGATAGGGGTGATACAAGGGCAATGCTCTCAACCCACCCTTCCGCCATCAGCGCTCTTAACTGCGCCCCAGCCGTCGCCGACAACGCCTTAAGTTGTGCCAGATTGCACGGCTGTTCAGCCAGTTTCGCCAGAATGCGCCGCTGCACCACCCTGCGTTTCGGAAAACTTGCGAGATCGAGAGCCGCGCCGCTCGCGCTCAAGCGATAACCCAAGCCCGGCTTGCTGGTAATTGGCTTGTCAGAACGCAACCTTGCCGGCAATGCGGACAGCACCGTCGGCCCGATAGGGTAGCGATAATAGTCGCTGCAAAAGCGCAGCAGATCGAGCAAACTCGCCGATAGCGGCATGCTACCATGCAGCACCTGCAGCACCTGCTTGATGCGCTCCGGCGACAATTCGGTAGCCGCGACACGCCCCATTACCACCCCGACCATTTGCCGCCGCCCGAACGGCACAATCACGCGCTGGCCAACTCCAACATCAATACCCTCAGCCACCGTGTAATCAAACAGGGTGGCCAGCGGAATATCGAGGGCGACGCGGACGATGTTCATAATTTGCTCAAGTAGCAAGACACTGCGATTGTCGCAGAAATACAAAAACCGCAGGGGATACCTACGGTTTTTCGCTTGCCTGGGGTTAGATGTTCTCTCTGTCGCTCACATAACAACGGCGGCTCGAGCCCTTACCGTAAGCACCATCTTATGGGTGCAACGCTTATTTTTTGCGACTCCCCTCGACAACTTGCACCTCGAGTTAATTCGCTCTATAACAATGCCCTTGACATTCCAATGCCATTCTTGTTAAATCCATCCGTTCAAGCCGTGAACACATACGCATAACGCTTAAAAATTACCCGCAATGGAAGACCTTCATTACAAGCTGCTCAAGGTTCTGCAAGCCAACCCCGACCTCAGCCAGCGTCAATTGGCGCAGGAACTCGGCATCAGCCTAGGCAAGACCAACTACTGCCTGCGTGCCCTGATCGAAAAGGGCTGGGTCAAGGCAGATAACTTCCGTCGCAGCACCAACAAAGTAGCTTATGTGTATTTACTGACGCCACACGGTATCGAGGAAAGAGCGCGCGCCACGGTGCAGTTCCTCAGACGCAAAGTCGCCGAGCACGAAGCGCTGGCAAATGAAATCGAGCAGCTTCGGGATGAAGTTAAACATAGCCTAATTAACATCGAAGAGCCCACCAAAGCATGAGCAACAAGCGTACTTTTCACGTCTACCCGATCCTTCCGCCGTACGATGGTTGTGTAATGGGCATCTTTGAAAGACGGACCGTATGAGCGTAGAAGATCGCTGGTATGCCGTTTGCTGTAAGCCGCGCCAAGAGGCTGTAGCGGAGGAGAATCTCCTGCGTCAGGGCTACCGCGTTTACCTGCCGCGCATTCGGAACACCCATCATCGCCGCGGGCAATGGGTAGAAGTAATCGAGCCCCTTTTCCCACGCTACCTGTTCATCCGTGTTGATCCTGCTTTGCGCAGCACAGCCCCGGTGCGCTCCACACGCGGCGCAGTTGGCCTGGTGCGCTTCGGCGGGCAACCCGCAGTGGTTCCAGAAGAAGTGATAGATACCCTTGTACAGCGTGAAACCCCGGACTCCGGCTTACGCCAAGATAATCGCCCCCTGTTTTGCGCAGGTGAAACAGTCCGGCTGGAAGAAGGCCCGCTCGCCGGCATGGAAGGCGTCTTCGTCGAAGAAGACGGCGAAAAGCGCGTGACCGTGCTGCTGGAATTGCTGGGCAAGGCCAATAGAATAAGGGTAAACCGCGACTGGGTTGTTCAGGCCGCGTAACTTTTACACTTAAAATCAATAAATTATGCGAAATACAACCGTATTTTGCAGGGCGGTAGCGTGCCTGAAAACGTGTCGCATCCAGGCCATCTTTCTAAAATACATATAACATTACTTCATTGCCTTTAAGCATGATCGACTGTGGCTATAGACAAACTATGAAGTCTGCGGTAGCCACCATCCTCATTGCCGGTGCCGGACGAATTGGATCTCGCTATCTTCAGGGCTTGGCAAAATGCCACATACCCTTGAAGATTTATGTCCAGCATAGCCATGAAGAAGCACTTGGCAGGGCAGAGCAGCGCTGGAATGAAGCACTTGGCCCAGAAACTCACCACAGCGTGTCATTTCATACGTCCCTTGAATCGCTACCCCGGCAATTGAGTATTGCCATCGTAACAACAACCGCTGGTATCCGCCCTCGCGTGGTCGGCGAAATTGCCACCCTTGCTGATGTACGGTTTTGGGTGCTGGAGAAAGTCTTGGCTCAGAGTGAATTAGGCCTTGATGAAATCATGTCGCATATCGGATGCAGCCATAACGCTTGGGTTAATACGCCCCGCAGGATGATACCCTGGCATCAGCAAATCAAATTACAGCTTGGCTTCCATCATCCCATGACATTGAAAGTTGAGGGCGGTTTGTGGGGGATGGCCTGTAACACCATTCATTTTCTTGACCTGTTGGCATGGTGGACCGGCGAAGCGCTCCAGGATATTTATACAGACCGTCTCAATACACACTGGTTTAAGGATAAGCGCCAAGACAACTGGGAGGTGTCTGGAACTATGGAATTCCGGTTTTCAGGAGGATCACGCGTGCTATTAACCTCCAAGGAGAATATGGATTTGATTTCTCTGGAAGTGAGTAACGGCCGCCGCTTATGGCGAATTAAAGAGGCCGAAGGCTTAGCCATGCGCTCTGACGGAATCGAAATTCCGGGCTGTGTACCCTCACAAAGCGAAATGAGTGCAAGTCTGGTGGAATCCATTCTTGAAAATGGCTGCTGTGAACTGCCGACACTGGAAGAGTCCGTTGCACTTCACCGCGTCTTTATTCGCAATATGCTGGAACACTGGAAGCGCGCCGGCAATTGCACCGCAACTTTTGTTCCGATAACTTAAAATGACACGGCAATCTATTGTGGGCCTTTGGCTAATTGTTACTGGGGTAGCAAAGTGAACGGTTTCGTCCGCGCTTGTTTTGTCAAAACTCGATTTACTAAGATCTCAATATGAAGAAAAAACTTCTTGTCACTGGTGCCGATGGCTTTATCGGCTCTCACCTTACTGAAGCGCTTGTTCGCCAAGGCTATGACGTGCGCGCATTTGTTCTTTACAACTCTTTTAACTCTTGGGGTTGGCTGGATCATTGCGGCAATGATGTAAAAGGCAAGTTTGAAATATTCACAGGGGACATCCGTGACCCTCACGGCGTAAAAAAAGCAATGCAAGATTGCGATACCGTAATGCATCTGGCGGCCTTGATTGCCATCCCTTACTCATACCACTCACCCGACACATATGTGGATACCAATGTTAAAGGAACGCTGAATGTCGTTCAAGCTGCACGTGAGCTTGGAGTGCGCAAGGTAGTAAATACTTCAACAAGCGAAGTTTATGGAACAGCCAAGTTCGTGCCCATTACCGAGGAACATCCTCTGCAGGGGCAGTCGCCTTACTCGGCGACCAAAATCGGCGCCGACCAGATTGCCATGTCGTTCTACAACGCATTCAATACACCGGTAACCACCATTCGACCTTTTAATACCTATGGGCCTCGGCAGTCTGCACGAGCGATCATTCCAACTGTAATTACACAGATTGCCAGTGGCAAGCGCAAAATAAAACTGGGAGCACTGCACCCTACCCGTGATTTCAATTTTGTTGCAGATACGGTACGAGGCTTTATTGCTGTCGCTGAGTCTGACAAATCAGTGGGTGAAGTGATCAACATTGGCAGTAATTTTGAAGTATCTATTGGCGATACGGTGCAATTGATTGCTGAAGTAATGGGAGTTGAAATCGAGATTGCAACAGAACAGGAGCGCTTGCGTCCGGAAAAAAGTGAGGTAGATCGCCTTTGGGCAGATAACAGCAAGGCCAAGAACTTGACTGGATGGGAACCTGCTTATGGGAGTAGAGAAGGATTAAAGCGCGGCTTGGCGGAAACGGTCGTCTGGTTTACCGATCCCAAAAACCTTAGCAAGTACAAGGCTGATATTTACAACATATAAAACCAATCACCAACCCTGAACATAATGTCCGGCTTTAACCAAACCGCAATCATCAATGCACTAAAGGCTGTACTGCCCACAGAGGGCGATGCTATCTCTTTGCACGAGCCTAGCTTTGCGGGTAACGAGTGGACATATGTGAAGGAATGCCTCGATACTGGATGGGTATCCTCGGTTGGCAAATTCGTTGATCGTTTCGAGCAGCAATTGGCTGACTATACCGGTACTAAATGCGCTATTGCAGTAGTCAATGGGACTGCGGCATTGCACGTTTGTCTCAAGTTAGTTGGTGTAGAGCAGGATGACGAGGTGCTGGTTCCGACCCTGACCTTCATCGCTACGGCAAATGCTGTCAGCTATTGCGGTGCAATTCCTCACTTTGTAGATAGCGACGAAACCACCTTAGGGCTAGATCCGAAAAAACTTGAATTTTATCTGGAAGAGATCGCCGAAATTCGACCAGAAGGCTGTTTCAATAGAAAAACTGGGCGCCGTATCAAAGCTGCACTGCCAATGCATGCCTTCGGTCACCCAGTTGACCTCGATCTGCTCGTGGAAGTTTGCCGCCGTTACCAGCTTGAACTGGTCGAGGATGCAGCAGAGTCGTTAGGTTCATACTATAAAGGCAAGCACACTGGAAATTGGGGCAAGGTTTCAGCACTGAGTTTTAACGGCAACAAGGTTATTACCACTGGCGGCGGCGGCGCCATTCTGACCAACGACGAACAACTGGGGAAACTGGCCAAGCACCTGACGACCACTGCCCGTGTGCCGCACAAATGGTCGTTTATTCACGACCAGATTGGCTTCAACTATCGCCTGCCAAACATCAACGCTGCACTTGGATGCGCGCAGTTGGAGCAACTGCCAGGCTTCATCAAAAACAAACGCAAGCTCGCAGAAAATTACCGGCATGCTTTTGACGGGATTGACGGGGTTCGTTTTTTCACCGAACCCAGTTTTGCACAAAGCAATTACTGGCTTAATGTTTTACTTTTGGACAAGGATTTTTCGGATCAACGCGACTCGCTACTGGATGCAACCAACAGCCGGGGAATCATGACGCGCCCCGCATGGACACTCATGCATGAGTTGGAAATATATAAATCCTGCCCAAAGATGGATAGCCTAAATGTGGCAGAAGATATTGAGTTGCGATTGATTAACCTTCCGAGTTCACCGTTTTTAGAAGGTAGTCTTTGCGGTACCGATAGTAGAAATAATTATGTAAGGAGTGCTTGAGATTGCGTATTTTGCTGGTTGTTTACGATAACGATTCTTTTGTTTCGTGGTTTCCCCAAGGACTGGCCTACGTTGCTGCGGTATGGCGCAATGCCGGGCATGAAGTAACGGTATACAGCCAGGATGTTTATCACTGGCCGGAAAGCCATTTGCAAAATCTGTTGGATACAGAGGCATTTGACGTTGTAGGTGTTAGCGTTATCGGGGGATATTACCAATACCGGAAATTATTAAAAATTTCTGAGACCATCAACCGTGCCAAGCATCGGCCATTTTATATACTGGGTGGGCATGGACCTGCCCCAGAACCCAAATATTTCATGCAAAAAACTCAGGCCGACGTAATTGTGATCGGCGAGGGAGAACGTACAGCACTTGAGATATTAGAGGCACTGGAAAATAAACGCACCATGGCATCTGTGGCAGGAATTGCCTATAACGATAACGGCAAGTGTGTGCGGACACCCCCGCGCACCCAAATTGACAACATTGATGAAATTGCTTTTCCAGCCTGGGACTTGTTCCAGATGGATCATTATACGATGTTGCGAATGCCGCACATTAAAAATAGCGAACGTTGCTTGCCTGTACTATCGGGGCGCGGCTGCACATTCAAATGCAATTTCTGCTACCGTATGGATCAAGGCTTTAGAGCGCGTTCTATAGCAAATATCCTGGAAGAAATTCATATCCTGAATAGGGACTACAATATTTCCTACATTGCATTTTCAGACGAGTTGCTGATGAGTTCCGAGGAACGTACTGCAGAAATATGTGAAGGCATTCTCAAATCTGGTTTAAAAATAAAATGGGATTGCAACGGGCGCTTGAATTATGCAAAACCGAACATTCTGAAGTTGATGAAGGATTCAGGTTGTGTATTTATCAACTACGGTATTGAATCTATGGATCAGAAGGCTCTTTTTACAATGAAGAAGGGGCTAACGCTCAAGATGATTCATGAAGGTATTCAGAATACGCTGGATAGTGGAATCAGTCCCGGATATAACATTATATTTGGCAACATTGGTGAAACCCGTGAATCTTTACGGCTGGGTGTCGAGTTTCTGCTTAAATATGATGATCACACAGAAATGCGAACCATCCGCCCGGTAACACCCTATCCTGGAGCACCACTTTATGATTATGCAATTCAAAAAGGAATGCTCAAAGACTGTGAGGATTTCTATGAGAACAAACATGTAAATTCGGATTTAT
This sequence comes from Gallionella sp., assembly GCA_028714075.1. Lineage (GTDB taxonomy): Bacteria > Pseudomonadota > Gammaproteobacteria > Burkholderiales > Gallionellaceae > Gallionella. The sequence continues at coordinate 138,831 of JAQTMZ010000001.1, read as the reverse complement.
TATCTATAAATTTTACAGACATGACGGATGATGAATTTCATAAAGCATTGTATGAAGCAAATGTGACCCTAATGAATGCATATTTCGATCACGCTCGCATCAAGGCTGTCGAAACCGCACGCCGCCTTTATATGGAAAAAGACGCCTCGTTTAGAGGATTTCGCCAATCGTGATGCCTGCTTGATTTTACTTAATACACCTAGGGAAAAGCGCTGCCTTACCACTGACTGATAAAAACCTATTGTTTCGACCAAATAACTCAATATAAGCAACATGCTTAAACGCAAAATATGCATTGTCACCGGCAGCCGTGCCGAATATGGGCTGCTGTATTGGCTAATGAAGGATATCCAGAATGACTCCAGCTTATTGCTTCAAGTCATTGTCACGGGCATGCATTTGTCGCCTGAATTTGGTATGACTTATAAGGCTATCGAAGCTGATGGCTTACCCATTGATGCCAAGGTCGAAATTCTATTGTCCAGCGATACGCCGGTAGGAATTGCCAAATCCATGGGCTTGGGTGTAATCGGATTTGCGGACACATTAGATCGCTTGCGCCCGGATATTTTGGTGTTGCTCGGTGACCGCTATGAAATACTGGCGGCAGCGCAAGCGGCGATGGTGGCGCGAATACCCATTGCTCATATAGCTGGTGGCGATGTTACCGAAGGGGCTTTTGACGAAGCCATTCGCCACAGCATTACCAAAATGGCACATTTGCATTTTGTGACCAATGAATCATCTGCGCGTAGAGTGCGTCAATTAGGGGAGAACCCGGAGCACATTTACAATGTGGGCAGCCCCGGCCTGGACTACATCAAACGGATGAATTTGATTGGCCGAAGCGAATTGGAAGAAGCGCTGAATTTCCAGTTCATGGAGAAGAATCTGCTGGTTACTTTTCATCCGGTCACTTTGGAAACACAAACCGCAGAAATGCAATTTCAGGAACTGCTAACGGCGCTCGATAGCCTTGGGCTAAATATCGGCATTATTTTCACCAAGCCCAATGCCGATACAGATAGCCGCGCTATTATCCGGCTGATGGATAATTATGTGGCAAACCGCATTAATGCTAGCGCTTACACTTCTCTAGGGCAAGCTCGTTATTTAAGTGTCATGTCTCAAGTTGACGCCATAGTGGGAAATTCTTCCAGTGGATTATATGAGGCGCCGTCATTTGGAAAACCTACCGTCAATATAGGTGATCGGCAAAAAGGCAGGCTCCAGGCCTCATCGGTGATAAATTGCGTACAGGAAGCAAACGCAATAAAAGAAGCTATTTTTCAGGCGCTGGCATTGGACTGCTCTGGTGCAGTCAACCCTTATGGCGATGGCAACAGTTCCGCTTGCATCAAGGATCGGTTGAAACAAATTGCCGAACCCTCCGCTTTATTGAAAAAACATTTCTTTGATCTGGTGGCAAATCATGAATAATCGTGTTTACATAATTGCCGAGGCGGGTGTAAATCACAACGGTTTGCTGGATCAAGCCATTCGGCTTATTGATGTCGCCACTGAAGCTGGAGCAGACGCGGTTAAATTCCAGACATTCAAGGCTGACCAACTTGTCAGCCGTGCTGCACCCAAGGCTGAGTACCAGGTCAAGAATACAGCCGCTTCTGAGTCGCAGCATGAAATGATTAGAAAATTGGAGTTGAGTGAGGAAGCTCATCTTGCATTAGTATCGCACTGCAATACCAATGGCATCGAATTTCTTTCTACTCCATTTGATCTGGAAAGTCTGAAAATGCTGGTACGAAAATTCGATCTTTCCAAAATCAAACTCTCCTCTGGCGACATCACTAATGCACCACTTCTATTTGAAACAGCACGAACCGGCAAGCCCATAATTCTTTCTACCGGCATGAGCACTCTGGGGGAAATCGAAATGGCATTAGAGATTCTGGCCTTTGGTTATACCGTAAAGGACGAGTCTCCGTCTCTTATGGCATTTGAGAAAGCATACGGATCCGCACTGGGTCGCAAAGCGCTACAGGAAAAAGTGACACTACTGCACTGTACGACAGAATATCCCGCCCCTTTCACTGATATCAACCTGCGTGCCATTGCTACGCTACAGCAAGCCTTCGGTTTGCATGTTGGTTATTCAGATCATACTCAGGGTATTGCAATCCCGGTTGCTGCCGTTGCTTTGGGCGCTGTAATAATTGAAAAACATTTCACGCTAGACCGAAATCTTCCAGGCCCAGATCACAAGGCTTCGCTCGAACCTGATGAATTGAAACAAATGGTGCGCTCCATTCGCGAAGTGGAATTGGCACTGGGCTCTTCAACCAAGCAGCCAGCCGCATCAGAACTGAGAAACCGCCCGGTAGCCCGAAAAAGCCTAGTGGCCGCCCAGGATATTCGCAAGGGTGAAGCATTCACGCAGAGCAACCTTGCAGTAAAACGGCCCGGCGATGGAATTAACCCAATCTGCTACTGGGAATGGCTTGGGAAAATTGCTGACAGGGATTATCAACAGGATGACAAGGTTAAATCTTGAATCATTCGGTGATTATTCTGGGGGCGGGAGGGCATGCCAAGGTGTTGGTCGACTCATTACGGCTGCAGTCTATCAAGCTATTAGGAATTACCGATTCAGACCCTAACAAAAAAGGCCAGCTACTACTTGGCGTACCGGTAATGGGCAATGATGAAGAGGTAATGAAATACCCGGTTGAAACAATCTGCTTGGTGAATGGAGTCGGATCAGTGCGTGTCAATCCACGGCGCAGGCAATTATTCGAACACTTCAAGAGCAAGGGGTACCAATTCGCCAGCGTAGTTCATCCATCAGCAATTATTGCTACCGATGCTGTCTTGTCCGAAGGCGCGCAGATCATGGCGGGTGCTATCATCCAGACCGGGTGCCGTATCGGAGCAAACGCAGTAATCAACACCGGCGCCATAATGGATCACGATTGCCATATTGGTGATCACGCACATATTGCTCCCGGGGCAACGCTTTCCGGCGGAGTGAGAATTGGAAATAATACCCATATCGGGACAGGAGCGACAATCATCCAAGGGATTCAAATTGGACGCAACAGCCTTGTAGCTGCTGGGGCTGTGGTAATTCGCGACGTACCGGATGATATGACAGTGGCTGGTGTGCCGGCTAAAGAGGGTATAAAGCAAAAATGAATGCTTGGAAAGAAGTTTCGGTGTTGCCAGTAACGTCTATTCGAGAAGCTATTCGGATACTGGACGAAAGTGCAAAACAAATTGTTCTGGTCGTGAACGAAAATAATCGCTTGCTTGGGACAGTCACGGATGGCGATATTCGCCGCAGCATTTTAAAAGGCATGTCGCTGGACGAGCCTATACAAGAAATAATGAATCCAGACCCAACTGTTGCAATGATAGACGAAGGTCGGGAAAACATTCTGGCTGCAATGCAACGCACGCGACTGCATCACATACCGCTGGTGGACGAAAATCATTGTTTGGTGGGCTTGGAAACGCTTGACGAATTAATTCAGTCACGCACCAGAGAAAACCGGGTAGTACTGATGGCGGGCGGGCTTGGTAGTCGCTTGCGCCCCTTAACAGACGAATGCCCTAAACCGATGCTCAAGATTGGCAACAAGCCACTGCTTGAAACCATTCTAGAAAATTTTATCGAATATGGCTTCCGCCGATTTTACATCTCAGTCAATTATATGGCCGATGTAGTCAAGTCTTATTTTGGCGATGGTTCGCGCTGGGGCGTTGATATTGACTATCTTCATGAAGATCAGCGTTTAGGGACGGCAGGTGCCTTGAGCCTACTCCCGGAAAAACCAACGGAATCTTTATTTGTTATGAACGGCGACTTGCTAACCAAAGTAAATTTCAAACAATTGCTTGATTTTCATTCTGGACACCGTGCCCAAGCAACCATGTGCGTGCGGGAATACGATTTTCAAGTTCCTTACGGTGTGGTCAAAATTAACGATCATCGTATTATCAGTATTGACGAGAAGCCGGTTCAACGGTTTTTCGTTAATGCGGGTATCTATGTGTTGGAACCGGAAGCGCTGGATTTGGTTTTCCCAAACACCTATTTTGATATGCCCACTTTGTTTGAAAAATTGATTAATTTAAAAAAGGAAACTGCGGTTTTCCCTATCCGGGAATATTGGCTCGATATCGGACAGTTGTCTGATTATGATCGCGCCAATGGTGAATTTATGCGTGTGTTTGCATGATTAACGGCAAAACGGTGCTAGCGATTATCCCTGCGCGTAGCGGCTCCAAGGGCCTGCCGGGCAAAAATATCCGCACAATGTGTGGCAAGCCGCTTATCGGCTGGACCATTGATAAAGCAAAGAAATCCCGTTATCTGGATGTGGTGTTGGTGACCACAGACAGCCAGGAAATTGCAGATGTGGCACGCCACCACGGGGCCGTAGCGCCGTTCCTGCGACCATCTGACTTGGCGAGCGATTCCGCCTCTACCTATGACGTGGTTCGCCATACACTCGAATACTACCGCGAAACCGATGAGAGGGAATTTGACTTCATCGTTCTTCTGGAGCCGACTTCACCGCTGCGGGAAGACGACGACATTGACCGAATGTTGGAAATGCTAGATGCTCGCACAAATGAATTTGATGCCATCGTAAGTGTAGGCGAAATCTCCGAACACCCTTCAATTATGAAGCGCTTGGTGGGCGACCGCATGGAGCCTTTCTGTCCGGAGCTGGCGCAGACAACTCGGCGTCAGGACAATGCTCCAGCATATTTCCCATTTGGGGTGGCATATATCGCCAAAACACGCACACTGCTCGAAGAAAATACTTTTTATACGCGCCGGTGTACTTATTTTCCGATCAAGCGCTATCAGAACTACGAGATTGATGACATCTATGATTTTCTTTGTGTGGAGAATGTGATGAAGCACGAATGGGGGCTGACATGAGGATCCTGGTAATCGGCTTGGGTTCAATGGGCAAGCGGCGCATTCGAAATCTTCAGGCCCTTGGCTCTAACGATATCGCCGGGTTTGACACACGTAAAGATCGCCGTGCTGAATCGGCCGAAAAGTATGGTGTGGCGGTGTATTCCAATTTCGTTGCCGCAATTGATGCCTTCCAACCGGACGCTCTGGTAATTTCGACCTCGCCCGAACATCATATGACCTATGCTTGGGAAGGTTTTGAGCGCGGACTTTCCTGTTTCATTGAAGCTTCCGTAGTCGACGCCGAACGCATACTGGAGCTTTACCAGCGCACAAAAGGCACTCCAGTGCTGATGGCGCCATCCTGTACCATGCGACATTTCCCGGGGCCGAAGAAGGTGAAAGAGCTGATTCAAGCAGGAGTTATCGGGAAACCGCTGAACGTCAATTACCAGACTGGTCAATACCTTCCGGATTGGCATCCTTGGGAACGCATTGAGGATTTTTACGTATCTTCGCGCGAAACCGGAGGTTGCCGGGAAATCGTACCTTTTGAACTAACTTGGCTTAACGACGTGTTTGGTGATCCAGAGCCGCTTGCCTGCGTGAAGTCAAAACTCACGGATATGAACGCGGATATTGATGATATTTACCACTGCCTGTTACGTTACCCAGAAGGCATGCTCGCCAATGTGACGGTGGAAGTCGTCTCTCGCCCACAGACTACGCGGGAGCTGCGGGTACTGGGCACCGAAGGCGAGATCGTTTTTAGTGCTGACGAGAATTGTGTACGTTATGCCAATACCGGCTGCCCCGATTGGCGGCGTTTTGACCTCGGTGGAGGGACTGTTGAGGCTGGATATATCAACCCTGAGGAACCCTATATTGCTGAAATGAAGTCTTTCACTGAAGCCATAACGCAACGTAATAAATCTCTTTATCTCAACACTCTGCTGGATGATTATCGAGTTCTTCAGACGCTTTACCGGCTTGAAGAACTCGCCGAGGCTGCGCGATGAATTACCAAAAGCGATTGCTCAAAGCCATCCCAGGTGGCGCCCATACTTATTCGCGTGGGTATGACCAATACCCTGCTAATGCACCACAAATTCTTGTTCGGGGAAAAGGTGCCTATATTTACGACCCGGATGGCCATAAATATCTTGACTATGGCATGGCCCTGCGCGCCGTACATATTGGCTACGCCGAGGATGAGATCGATGCCGCAGCCATTGAACAAATAAAAAATGGCAATAACCTGACCCGCCCCTCGCTGATCGAATTGGAGGCGGCAGAGTTGCTGATTGAGTTGATCGATTCTGTGGACATGGTAAAGTTCACCAAGAACGGATCTACCGCTGTCTCTGCAGCTGTCAAGCTTGCGCGTGCATATACGGGGCGCGAGTTGGTGGCTCGATGCGCCGAGCATCCGTTCTTTTCATACGATGATTGGTTTATCGGTTCGACACCGCTCACGCGAGGCATTCCACAAGATGCCATTGAGAAAACCAAACTGTTCCGCTACAACGATATCGCCTCACTGGAAGAACTGATCGCCCAGCACCCAGGACAACTTGCCTGTGTGGTGCTGGAACCGGCGACTACCGAGGAGCCGAAAGATAGCTTCTTGAAACGGGTACAAGAGCTTTGCCGGATGCACGGCATCGTGTTTGTCCTGGACGAAATGATCACGGGCTTCCGATGGCACATGAAGGGTGCCCAGCATACCTACGGTGTCATCCCGGATCTATGCACCTTCGGAAAAGCCATGGCTAACGGTTTTTCGGTGGCCTGCATTGCGGGTCGGCGTGAAATTATGGAGCTTGGCTCTATCGAATTCGAAGGCCGGGAGCGAGTTTTCCTGTTATCCACGACCCACGGCGCCGAAATGTGCGGCTTGGGGGCTTTCGCGGCCACCATGGGCTTTATGCGGCGTCACAACGTGGTCGAGCATTTATGGGACTATGGCCGAAAACTCACCGCCATGATGCAGCGTCAGGCTGAAACCCATGGCATCGCTCACAGCTTCAAGGTTGGCGGTATTTCGTGCTCGCCCTATTACACTACCCTCGATGCGTCCGGTGCCAACTCACTCGGCCTGCGCACCCTGTTCTCCCAGGAAATGATTCGCAACGGTGTGTTAATGCCATGGATTGCACTAACCTACAGGCATGGCGAAGAAGAACTCGCCACTACGGAACGTGCAATTGACCAAACTTTTGCGGTTTATCGCAAAGCCCTGGAAGATGGCGTGGACAAATATCTTGACGGGCCAATCATTAAACCGGTGTTCAGAAAGCATAATTGATGCGTCTTGCTTTGGTTTCTCTTGACCAGCGCTGGCTGGATAAGGAAGTGAATTTTGCACGCTGCACCGATTTAACCGAAACAGCGGCAGCGCAGGGTTGTGGATTAGTAATTTTTCCAGAAATGACTCTAACAGGATATTCCTTGGATACGCTGGCTATTGCCGAGCCAGCCGATGATGCCTTGACTCTACGATGGTTCGGGCAGTTGGCGCATGATGCCGCAGTTGATATTATTTTTGGCACTTGCTTGTTGGATTCTGTGTCTGGAAATCCGCGAAATACGATGTGTCGCGCCACCAGTGAAGGCGAAACCAGTGTCCTTTATGCAAAGACGCACCCTTTCAGCTTTGCAGGAGAAAGCAGTGTATTGCAGGCAGGAAATATGCTGGGGTTGACGAGTGTGGAGGATTTGCGTATCGGTTGTTCAATCTGTTATGACTTGCGATTTCCAGAGTTGTTTTCATTGATGGCACCGCACTGCAATGCCGTGGTCAATATCGCCAACTGGCCAACACCCAGAATATCCCATTGGCGTGCATTATTAGTGGCTCGCGCCATTGAGAACCAGCTGTTCGTCTTCGGGGTAAATCGGGTCGGCACTGATGGCAATGGCCTTCAATATGAAGAAAGTTCAATGGCTATTGCTCCAGATGGTTTGGTGCTAGAACCAATATATTCAGATGCTGAAATAGCTGTCTACGATATCGATCAGGCAGAAACTGAGCGATATCGCGAGGCATTTCCAACAGTACGCGATAAGCGCTATGAACTCTACCGGGAATTATATGAAGGAAGAATGCAAGTTGTTAAATAACCAAGTGATTGTAATCACAGGGGGTGCAGGCCTTCTTGGTCGCCAGTTTTGTTCTGTTGTAGCGGAGCATGGTGGCATTGCGGTGGTTGCCGATTGCAACGCTGCAGCTGCAGCACGGGTGGCGGAAGAAATTGCGGCGAAACACTCTGGCCGTGCAGTGGCAAAAGTATTAGATATAACGAATAAGGCATCGATTAGCCAACTAATCGAAACGATTCATCACGAGCATGGTCGCATTGATGCGGTGGTCAATAACGCCTACCCCCGCAATCCCAACTTCGGTCACAAGCTCGAAGATGTGACCTATGATGATTTTTGCGAAAACCTTAACCTGCATCTAGGGGGGTATTTTTTAGTTGCACAGCAATTCGGATTGTTGTTCCGTGAACATGCGGGCGGCAACATCATCAACATGGCTTCTATCTACGGAATAATGGCACCCCGTTTTGACATCTATGCCAACACAACCATGACAATGCCGGTGGAATATGCCGCCATTAAATCAGCAATCGTTCACCTAACAAAATATTTTGCGCAATATTTCAAGGGCAACAATATCCGTGTGAACTGCCTTAGTCCCGGTGGCATTCTGGACGGACAGCCCTCTGAATTTTTGGCGCGCTACAATAACTTTGCCGCTTCAAAAGGGATGCTTGATGCCAATGATCTTCAGGGTGCGCTTCTGTTTCTGCTAAGCGACATGTCCAAGTTTATCAATGGTCAAAATATCGTGATTGACGATGGCTGGTCTTTATAAAGAAGAAGCGTGTTATCACTTTAAGATAGCCCGATGGTTTGCCACATGATCTATGGGGACACCGGCGAATAAATTATTCGATTTAAAATCAAATTGTTGCCAACATGTTAGATTGATAAATTACAGGCACACCAGTTGTGAAAAATCGAATAAATCTACCTTCCCCTAACTCATGAGCAGAGATTAGACCCATGCAATTTATACACACTCTGTCGCTGTGTCGGGAAGTCGTCGACAACACAATAAAGGGTAGGCGATATGAAACTCATCTTGCTGGAAGACAAAAACAAAGGAAATCTCATGGCTTGTGTTGGTAAAGGTGCTTGCACGTACTTTAGATGTGCAATTCGGTATGGCGTGAAATGAGTAAGATTATTTATTTGATAAGTCAGCCTCTTGATGAGTGGAACTATGATCGTTTTGGCGTTCAGGCATGGATCGATAGAGGATGGGACACAGAGGTTTGGGATTTGACCCCGTGGCTGCACCCTCGCGCTTGGAAGTTTTTTTTTGAAACAGGGCATAAACTGAAAGAGTTTGATGGTTATTTTCCAATAACTTCAAAAAGCCAACTGAATGCCAGATATGCCAAACTAGGAAAAGTCGAATGTTTTATTGATTTTGCAGGGAATTATTTTTTTGCCACTTGGATAAAAATACGCCTTTCACAGATGGGCGCTGTAAGAGTGATTGATGTTGCTAACTCACTTCCGTTGGCCAAAGATGTTCAGAAATGCGGAGTTATCTGTAAATTAAAAAAAGTGTTTGCAAGAAGCCCCAGTGCGTTAGTTGAATGGCTAGCTAACAAATTAATGGACAGATTGGCGGCACCTTTTATTCGGCCTGGTTTAGTTGTGGTCTCAGGAGAAAAATCCCTTAATGCTGCTATTAGTGCTGGATATGATCAGGAAATTCTTAAAGCGCATAACCTTGGCTACGACATCTATCTGAAACTGGCTAAATCAATTGAAAGCCAGACTGGTGATTATGCCGTTTTCCTTGACCAAGACACATGTTTTGACCCGTCTCACTTATATCGCGGATTCGAACACAGGCCTCACTATGCAACACCAGAAAAATATTTCCCTGCCATTTGCAATGGCCTTAAAAAAATATCTGATGCGCTCGAAGTGAGCTTGTGCGTTGCCGCTAGCCCCAGATCATCTTATCGGCATAGCGCTCAAGATTATTTTCAGGGAATTCCTGTTCAATATAATAGAACAGCGGAGCTAGTCAAGAATTGTAGAGTTGTGGTGTGCCACGATACTACGGCGATTGAATTTGCCGTTTTGTTTGGAAAGCCAGCTATTTTCGTAACTACGGACGAATTGGAGTCATACACTCCACGAGGAAAATCAATAGCCCTATTTGCTTCCGAACTGGGTAAATCCGTGATTAATTTAGATCGAGATTTGGATGGTATTAATTGGCAAGATGAATTGCATATCGACATTCATAAGTATGCCGAATACAAGGATAAATACGTAAAGAGTAAAGGCAGCCCTGAAATGCCGCATTGGACTATCGTTATTGACCGCATAGAGAGCATGCTTCCCTCAAACATCACCTTCCAAAAGTAACGCAAAAATGATGTGTAGAGGGCAAAAAGTACGATTTGCCATGGCAATAGGCGTTCCTCAGAGTCCAAAAATCTATTTGATGAAAATCTGCATATACATTTCATGAAAATACTATTAAGTTTGCTTGGGGAATCCGAGCTGTTGGTAAATTCAACAGTAAGACCGGCAGGCTGCTAGCCAATGAAGCTCGGTCACCAATATGCTGCCAAACTAGTTGGCAATGTAGTCAATCTAATAGTAGGAGCCATTATTCTCAGCCTGATTCCTCAGGCGCTGGGTCCAGCAGGCTATGGCCGTTACGAATTCATGGCAAATTTCTTCCTGCAGGTGAAGGGGTTTCTTGACATGGGCACCTCCCTTTGTTTTTACACGCGGCTTTCACAACGGCAGGGCGATAACGGGCTGGTAACCTTTTACCGTAAGCTACTTTTGGGGGCATCGGTGCTGATGATAGGCGGCGCATTGCTATTGGCTGGCACGCCGGTTGGCAACTGGTTGTGGGCTGGAGAGGGCTCACTGCTGGTTGGTCTTGCCGCATGTTATGCTGTAGCCACATGGTGGCTAGACACCACCCGCAAGATGGTAGACGCATGGCATTTAACGGTACACGGCGAAATGCTCTATGCCTTTTCGCGTGTTGTGACCGTACTCATTCTGGCAGCAGCAGTCTGGAAGAGTGGCCTGAAACTGGAGGGTTATTTCGTCTATCAGATTGCCACATTACTATTTTCCATAGCAGTTTTGACCCCCTTGCTGAGCAAGAATCCTGCAACAGCACGGGGCGTGGTGGCTCAGCAACCGACCTATGCCTACATGCGGGAATTTTGGGACTATTCTCACCCCATTGCTGTCTTTGCCGCAGTAGGCGTACTAGTTGGATTGGCTGACCGATGGATATTGCAAACCCATGCCGGTGCCATTGAGCAGGGTTTTTTTGGCCTGGCTTTTCAGGTAAGTGCTGTATGTTTTTTGTTTACCAGCGCCATGACGCAACTGATGTCCCGCGAATTTGCCGTGGCATGGGATCAACAGAATATGGAGAGGATGCGATCCATGTTCCGCCGTATTATTCCCATGCTCTACGCCGTAGCGGCCTATTTTTCGGTATTTATCGCCTGCCATGCAGAAGAAATAGTCTGGCTATTGGGTGGGCAGGCGTGGGAGGGTGGGACGATGTCCATGGTCATCATGGTGCTCTACCCCATGCACCAGACCTACGGCCAACTGAGTAGCTCGGTGTATTTCGCCACCGGACAGATGCGGCTCTATCGTAACATCGGTATTGCCGGCATGGTGGCCGGTTTGCCGTTGATGCTATGGCTAGTGCTGCCGGTAGAGTCGGGCGGTCTTGGCCTCGGTGCAGTCGGATTGGCGTTAAAAATGGTGGTGGTACAGTTCATTTTCGTGAATGTGGGACTATGGTTTAATGCGCGCATGTTATCGATTAATTTCTGGAAATTACTTGCCCATCAGTTAATCGTGCCCGCCACCTTCCTGCTGTGCGTCTTTGCCAGCTCCGCCCTGCTATCGCCACTGGCGTTGCCAAGGCTTGTACAGTTTCTGCTTGCTGGTGTTGTGTATACACTCCTTGTGTCCATGATGATTCTGCTGATCCCACAGCTTGTCGGGTTACAGCGGGATATGATTGTAAAATTTGTGCGCAAGGCTTTGAACAGCGTGAAATGATTCGGAAAATTGCATTTCTTGGTTACTACAGCACTGGCGCTAATGAGAAAAATAATGGTTGACTTTGCTATCCGATTTAGCTCCATCATCCGATGGGCCAATCCAGACTATCCCTATATCTCTCGGCTTCTACCCCACCGATGCCAACATGTATTTACACCATCATATTATCAATCTGAGCGTCCGGCAGCCTGTACATGTGATGACCACTGATTCGAAAATTTTTGAATCACTTTCTAGCGAGACGGCCAATATATGCCAAAAGCCTTAATCACTACCATCCCCTTCGGGGATAAAAATCGTCTGCCGCTCGAATTGCTTGAAGCAGCCGGGATCGAATATTTGGTAAACCCCATTGGTCGCAAGCTTAAAGAAGACGAGTTGGCGGATATGATTTCCGATTTCGATGTTCTGATTGCGGGAACCGAGCACATTACCGACAAAGTTATGGGTCGTGCCAGTTGCTTGAAGCTGATCTCCCGTGTTGGCATCGGGTTGGACAGCGTTGATCTTCTTGCCGCCGAGCGGCGTGGCATTCATGTGAGCTACACACCGGATGCACCGGCACCGGCAGTAGCAGAGCTGACGGTGGGGTTCATGCTGTCCTTGCTGCGTTCCGTGCATATCGCCAACGCTCAAATGCATCGCGGTGAATGGCAACGCCACTTCGGACGCCGTATTCCTGAAGTTACCATCGGCATCATCGGCGTAGGACGCATCGGGCGACGCGTGTTGACGCGTTTGAGTGGATTTGGCACGCCGAGAGTATTAGTTAACGACATCCGCCCGGATACCAAACTGGTCCCGGAACTCAAGCTCGAATGGGTAGGCAAAGATGAGATTTATCGCAATGCCGATGTGATCAGCCTGCATGTGCCGTTGACTGCGCACACCAAAAATATGATTCGTGCGGAACATCTCAGCCTGATGAAGCCGGATGCTTTGCTAATCAACGCATCACGCGGAGGCATCATCAACGAGCAGGAATTGGCTGATGCGCTCAATGCGGGACATCTGGCAGGTGCGGCCATAGATGTATTTGAGCACGAACCCTATGTCGGGCCACTGGCCGGTATCGAGCGCTGCCTGCTCACTTCTCACATGGGTTCGATGTCCATAGATTGCAGGACACGGATGGAAATTGAGGCAACTGAAGAGGCAGTGCGTTTTCTCACTGGCAACCCTCTTAAAGGCTCGGTGCCACCGGATGAATATGACGTTCAAAGACAGGGATTGTGACGAGATGAAAACTATTTGCGTTATCGGTGGCTCCGGTTTTCTGGGTAGTCATGTAGCCGATGCACTCTCTGATACGGGCTATCGTGTGCGTGTTCTGGACCGGGCCGTTTCGCCTTGGCTGCGTGCAGAGCAGGACATGATTGTCGGCAGTATTCTTGATGAGGCATTATTGGAACAAGCCATAGCCGGTTGCGACGCGGTCTATAATTTTGCCGCGATTGCTGATCTGAATGAGGCTCTTGATAAGCCGATAGAAACGGTACGTGTCAACATTCTGGGTAATGTGCAGGTGCTTGAGGCATGCCGCCGGCACGGGGTGAAACGCTACGTTTACGCCAGCTCCGTATATGTGCATAGCCGTGAAGGTGGCTTCTACCGCTGTAGCAAGCAGGCCGCCGAGCAGTATGTTGAGGAATATCAGCGCACCTATGGATTGGATTACACCGTGTTGCGTTACGGCTCACTCTATGGCCCGCGATCAGATCATCACAATGGCCTTTGGCGTATCGTCAAGGGTGCGTTGGAGTCAGGTAAAGTGAGCTATGAAGGCAGCGCAGAGGCCATGCGCGAATATATCCATGTGGAAGATGCCGCGCGCGCCAGTGTCGCGGCACTGGGTGAGGAATTTTGTAATCAGCATGTGGTGCTGACTGGGCAAGAACCCATGCGCGTCATGGATTTGCTCAAGATGCTGGCCGAGATTTTAGGCATATCTCAGGAGGTAGCATTCGTTGAAACTGATCAGGATGGCCACTACATTCGCACCCCTTATGCGTACCAACCTAAGCTGGGGAGAAAATATGTTCCGCCGATGCATGTGGATCTGGGACAGGGTTTATTGCAGTTGATCGGGGAAATTCAGGGTAGCCACCCATCAAAGGAGAAGCAGGTATGAGCACCATATTGAAGGATGTTGTAAAAGGGATAATACGCTCTGTAGTGAATGTCAGTGGCAAGACACAAATCGGACGGTACCTGCATAGCCAAATAGCAGGTACTGCCATGGAGCAGATGACAGAAGTTATGCATAACGGGCTGAAATTAAAATTTTCAACCCCGAATGCGCTATGCAGGTTTCGTGCCGAATCCTTGTCAACCAAAGAGCCAGAAACGTTGGAATGGATTGATGCCATTCCGGATGGCTCGATACTCTGGGATATCGGTGCCAATGTTGGCCTATATTCGGTGTACGCGGCTAAGAAGCGTAATTGCCGAGTCTGGGCATTCGAACCATCAGTTTTCAATCTGGAATTGCTTGCACGAAATATTTTCCTGAATGGACTGACTGATCAGATTTGTATTGTTCCGCTGGCATTAAGTGATCATCTAGGCGCAAATAAACTGCATATGACATCAAAGGAATGGGGTGGGGCACTGTCCACTTTTGGGCAGGATTTTGGATTTGACGGGCATAAACTGAAGGAAACTTTTAAGTTTCAGACCGTGGGTTTATCAATGGTTGATGCTGTTGAAAAGTTGGGACTGCCCAAGCCTGACTACATTAAGATGGACGTCGATGGTATCGAGCATTTAATCCTCAAATCAGGAGGTGTGGTTCTGCGCGACTTAAAAGGAATTATCGTCGAAATTAATGATGATTTTACCGAGCAGGCCGATGGATGTAGAAAAGTACTCACTGAGGCAGGTTTAACACTGAGCCAGAAGCGACATTCAGAGATGTTTGATAACTCCAACACATTCGGACACACTTACAATCAGATATGGATCCGTTCCTGACGAATGTTTGTACCATTCAGTTCTTATAAACTGGTTTTCTGGGACTTTGACGGCGTTGTCAAAGACTCAGTTACTGTTAAATCCAAGGCCTTCGTGCAATTGTTTGAACCCTATGGCCATGAGGTTGCTGAAAAGGTACGGTTTCACCATGAGGCCAACGGCGGCATGTCCCGTTTCGACAAGTTTCCAATTTACCTCAGATGGGCCGGGCAAGAGTCGAGCGAGTCTCGGGTGAATGAGTTTTGTGACCGCTTTAGTCAGCTGGCACTACAAGGGGTAATTGATTCACCCTGGGTGCCAGGAGCGGAGAACTATCTGCGCAACAACCCACATCAACAAGCCTTTGTGTTGGTTTCTGCCACCCCAAAAGATGAGCTGGAGCGGATCCTACTGACTCTTGATTTAAGAAAGTGTTTTATTGATGTCTTCGGTGCCCCAACCAGCAAAAAAGAAGCTATCCGTATGACACTAGCTACGCGCGGCATCGATCCACATGAGTGTATTATGATCGGTGACGCTAAAGCAGACCTTGAAGCCGCACAAGCCAATCATGTTCCTTTTTTGTTGCGGCGGCACGAAACAAATTCCGTAGCCTTTGCCAATTATGCAGGCCCCTCTATCAAGGATTTAACCGAATTATGAATCGCCTGAAAAAAATCTGTGAGCTCCGAAAATCCTTGGCAGCTAATCAACCCTCAATTGGAAGCTGGATGCAGATCCCCCATGCATCGGTGGCCGAAATCATGGGTCACGCGGGTTATGACTGGGTGGCGGTAGACCTTGAGCATGGTGCCATCAGTGTTCATCAACTTCCAGAGCTATTTCGTGCGCTGGAACTTGGCGGCACCTTGCCATTGGTACGCCTCGCGCAAGGGCAAACCAAAGATTGCAAGCAGGCATTGGATGCGGGAGCCGGGGGGGTGATCGTTCCGATGGTCGAAAGCGCGGCGCATTTAATGCAGGTGCGCGACGCATGCAGGTGGCCTCCCGCCGGAACGCGCGGTGTCGGATTTTCACGGGCCAACTTGTTTGGCGAGCACTTTGATACTTACACTGATGAGGCGCAGGCTCCGTTGCTGGTGGCAATGATTGAACATATTCGCGCTGTCGACAGTCTGGAGGACATTCTCCAGGTAGAAGGGCTGGATGCCATCCTGATTGGGCCGTATGACCTGTCCGCTTCCATGGGGCTGACCGCACAGTTTAATGCCGCTGAATTCATGGCAACGATGGATCGCATTCGCACTCTTTGCATGCGGTACGCCATCCCCTGCGGCGTGCATGTGGTACTGCCGGATGCTAATGTATTGAAGCAGAGGGTTACCGAGGGATATCGGTTTATTGCGTATTCAATTGATGCGGTATTCTTAAATAAATCTGCTTCTGCACCAAGAGTAAGCGAGCCATGAAAGAAGAAGAGATTCGTCCCATAAGAGTTTTTGACGAATATTTACGACTTGCCGCTCTGGATGCTGATAAATACTTCAATAAATCTCCGCGTCAACTGGTGTTATGCCCTGCGTGCGGCACGCGGGGAGTTTATTCCTTCAGCAAACATGGCTTTTCATATGAGGAATGTCCGGTATGTCAGACACTGTTTGTGAGTCCGCGCCCTCCCGCACAAGACTTCTTTCGCTATTATCAAGAGTCTGATTCAGCGAAATTTTTTGCAACTACTTTTTACCGGGAGACCTCTGAAGCGCGCCGGGAAAAGCTGTGGCGACCCAAGGCGCTGATGGTTAGTGAAATGTTGCAGAAGTATGGAGCGCGCCAGCACGCCCTGCTGGATATCGGTGGCGGGTATGGGATTTTCGCCGAAGAGTACGAGCGCCTTACGAATAAAAAGGTTACGGTTATTGAGCCGGGTCCTGAGCTGGCACAAATCTGTCGGCAGAAAGGCTTGACGGTCATCGAGGCTTTTCTGGAAAACGTAACTGCGGAGCAGTTGCCTGCCGGCCCCAAAGTTTTTGTAAGTTTTGAGCTCTTCGAACATTTGCACGATACAAGAGTATTCCTGCAGCATTTGCACGCATTGATGCGGCCTGGCGACGTGTTTCTGTTTACGACCCTTTCTGGAATGGGGGTGGACATTCAGACTTTATGGGATGAATCAAAGTCGGTTTCACTGCAACACTTGAATTTTTTCAATCCGAAATCGGTTCGTTTATTGATTGAGGGCATTGGATTTCGAGCCCTTGATGTGTCTACGCCGGGTAAACTGGACATCGATATTCTTTACAATAACCAGGCTCAAATCAAGGATCGATTCTGGCGTAATTTTGTGGCACACGCATCGCAAGAACAGCGTCAGGAATGGCAAGACTTTATTGCCGGGCAGGGCTTCAGTTCTCACATGTTTGTAGTTTGTGAATGCCCATAGGGATTAAGGAGTTGTTTAAGTGAAAATTGTAAGTAGAGGTGGTGATAGTGGCCTTGCCTGAGAAATGTCCGATGTGCCTTGCCGGGCGCGAGAAGCAGTCCGTCGTCACTCCTCATGTGTATGGAGGCAATGTGCGTGGGCATGCTTTTTTCCATTGCCAGGATTGTGATGTACGCTACCAGTATCCGGGGCTCACGCCTGAAGAGGAGGTGCGTTTTTACGCGGCTGAATTCGAGGGCTTCATGGCTGGACGCGCTGGGAACAAAGGCGGGTGGGACAAAGCTGAAGATCATATCCGAGCCAATGAGCCAACTCGTTTAAGGCGTATGAAATATCTGCAACCAATCCTGGCAAAGGGCGCAAGCCTGCTGGAGGTGGGTTGTTCATCAGGATTCATGCTCTTCCCGTTAGCCGAGGCTGGCCACGACTGCGTTGGTATTGAACCATCCGGGGTGTTCAGCGAGTATGTGAAGGAGCGCGGCTTGCCCGTGTATGAGTCGCTTAATCAATTGCGGCAATTGGCCGTCAGGTCGCAGTTTGATGCCATCCTGCATTTTTTTGTAATGGAACATATTGCGCAACCCCGGGCTTTTCTCGAAGCACAACTCGCTTTGCTTAAACCGGGCGGCAAGATTATTTTTGAAATTCCGAATGCCGCCGACCCCCTGTATTCGGTGTATGACATACCGGCTTTTGAACGTTTTTATTGGTCTGTGGCCCACCCGTGGTATTTCAGCGAGTCGTCATTGCATTATCTTCTCGGTCAGCTTGGGCGGCCTTATGAGATATTGCGGGATCAGCGCTATGATTTGTCGAATCATATGGTTTGGGCCCGGGATGGGCGTCCCGGCGGCATGGGGCGATTCACCGAGGCTCTGGGTAGTGAACTTGAAGAGAGCTACAAGCAGGCGCTAATCCGTAACGGGAAATGCGACACTCTGATTGGCATCATCAGTAACGAGTAAATCGAGAACTTATGGCTAAGGTTTTGATCACCGGGGTGGCGGGCTTTATCGGCTCTCATGTGGCCGAGCGTTTTCTGAAGGAAGGTTACCAGGTCGTCGGGGTGGATGATCTCTCCAGCGGAAAGATTACGAATATTCCGGGTGGGGTCGAATTTATCCAGGGTGATCTGGCACTACTCGCCACGATTGCCCGTATTCCGCGTGATTGCCGCAAGATTCTGCATCTTGCGGGACAATCCTCGGGCGAAATCAGCTTCGATGATCCGGTCGCCGATTTAGAGAAGAACACGGTTTCCACACTGAATTTAATCCGCTATGGCATAGAAAATCGTGTCGAGCGTATTGTTTATGCCAGTTCGATGTCGGTGTATGGGGCGGTGGAGGATGCACCGATCAGCGAGAGCCATTATTGCCAGCCGCTTTCATGTTATGGTGTAGGCAAATATGCTACCGAGGGCTATTTGCGCGTCTATCTGAACAAACTGCCTTTTGTTGTTTTGCGCATGTTCAACGTATATGGCCCCGGTCAGGACTTGAGCAATCTTCGTCAGGGAATGGTAAGCATCTACCTGGCACAGGCGCTTGCCAGCGGACAGATTGAGGTGAAAGGAAATGTCGAGCGTTTCCGCGATTTTGTTTATATCGATGACGTTGTCGAAACCTGGTTTCGTGCGGCAACTTATTCTTCGGCACTGGGCAAGACGCTGAACGTGGGAACCGGGGTCAAGACAACGGTTGGAGAGCTTCTTGAACATATTTGCACGCTGATCCCCGGCAGCAGTTATTACGTGCAAGGGGCGACACCGGGTGACCAAAGCGGCATTTATGCGGACGTTACCCAATTAAAAAAGCATCTCGACCTGGATGGCTTCACGCAGATGGAGGTCGGGCTGCGCGTATTCCTGGATTGGGCACGCAAGACCGCAAGCAACATAGACATTAACTCGTGAGCGTGGAGAAATCATGAAAATCCTTGCCCTTATCCCCGCCCGTATGGGCAGCAGCCGTTTCCCCGGTAAACCCATGGCGCCGATTCTCGGCAAACCGATGATTGGCCATGTGTATGAACGTGTATCCAAATCTCCCATGTTGGCGCTGACCGCCGTGGCTACCTGCGACAAGGAAATTTATGACTACATCGAGTCTATCGGCGGCGTTGCCGTAATGACCGGTGACCAGCATGAACGGGCATCGGATCGTTGTGCCGAAGCCTTGGTAAAACTGGAAGAAGCAAACAATATGCGGTACGACATTGTGGTAATGGTTCAAGGCGACGAACCCATGACTCATCCTGATATGATTGCCGAGGCAGTGCAACCGCTACTGGATGATGCAGAGGTTCAGGTGGTCAACCTGCTCGGACAGATCAAGGATGTGGCAGAATTCGAGGATCGCAACTGCATTAAGGTGGTGTGCGATCTCAATTTTAATGCGATGTATTTCTCCCGCGAACCCATCCCAACCCGCTGCAAGGTTGATGATATTCCAATGTGTAAGCAGGTCTGCATTATTCCCTTCCGACGCGACTTTCTGCTGGAATACACCCGCATGACACCCACCCCTCTGGAGGTCGCTGAGTCGGTGGACATGATGCGCATCCTTGAGCATGGCTTGAAGGTGCGCATGGTATCTACGCGACACAGTACCCAAGCGATCGATACGCCAGCCGATCTGGTGAAAGTTGAACAACTGATGCTTGCGGTTGCTTAATCGCACTGCGTGGCCGGATTGTGAAAATTGTCCATGAGAATTAGCATTGCCACGCCTGATTATGTCGGCAAGATGGAAGCTATGGAATGTGGCTGGATTTATGCGGACGAGGACCTGGAAACGTTCCGCCTGGTTCGCGATACCTTAGAGAAACCTTACCCCGCGGTATCCGCCGAAGTTTTCCAGCAAACCGCTTTAGACCTTCAAGCCCCATTTGTCAGATGGGTAGACGAGTGCATGAGCACAGCCCCTTGCGATTATTGGCTGGCAACCCCACTAAGCAAGAACCCTTTTGAAAGTCCTCTGTTTCTGCATCTGGTCTGGATGGTTTTGATAGATCGCACCATTAAGCAGGGAATGAGCGGGATCATCGTCGTGACAGAGTCGCATGGACTGGCGTTGGCTTTTGCTGAGTTGTGCCGCATCCGCAACTGGGAATGTAAACGCTACGGCAAAATCAACAGCCTCTTCCGGCATTGGCGTCGCAATTTGACAGCTCTGCCGAAATGGCTCGGCAAGCTGCTGTTGTTGGGTTATAGGGTAAGTGTAGCGAAGTGCATATTCACAGATAAGTATGTGGCAACAAGGCTCATCACCACAGAACTCTTACTCGAAACCTATATTCACGATGGCAATATGGATAGGGACGGTGGTTGTAAAGAACGCTACTTCCCAAACCTGATGGCGTATTACCGTGCTCACGGCGTCAAAGCCGGCTATTTTCCTTTACTTCACCATATTCCCTTCAGTCATCTCCGGCAAACATATGCATTCATGAAGCGAAGCGAAACTCCCTTCGTACCATTCGAGGCATTTATTACTTTATGGGATATTACTTTAGCAGGGTGGGCAAGTATACGCCACGGGCAAGCACTACTCCTGAAAACACCACTGGTTTTTCAGGATGTGCCGGTGAGTGCACTGGTTCGGACTGAATGTTTCACAGCCGGGCTGAGAAGTGTCATGCCTTTTGCCATGCTGCGCGCACCTCGCCGCATGGCAGAAGCGGGTATAAAGCCAAAATGGTTTATTGACTGGTTTGAAAACCAGTCACTTGATAAGGGTATCGTGTTAGGAATCAAAAAAGGCTTACCAGAATGCCACACGATTGCGGTGCGACAATATGCGCCTTTGAGCAATTTTCTCTCGTTGTTTTCTTCATCAGGAGAAGTCAACGCCGGGGTTGCTCCCATCGAAAACTGGGTTTGCGGGGAAGCGCTCAAGTCAATGTTCACCCGCTTTGATACGTTAGGCAAGTATTTTGCTGTTCCAGCGTTACGCTATGCCTATCTTCATCAGTCACCTCCTGCCCTTGAGGCGTGTGATACGTTGCTGATACTGCTAACACATTCAGTGGAGGAGTCGATGGGTATTTTGGATTGCGTAATACCGCTTTGCCGAGAAAAAGGAATGGATATCTCCCGTTTTGTTGCGAAGGTTCATCCGGACATGAACCTCGCACTGTTCAAGCAAAAAGTGGAACAGCGGTTTGCCTCCTTGGGAAGGAACACCATAGAATGGTCAGACTGCAAAGTAGGCGAGCTTTTTCAAACTGCACGGGTAGTTGTAACCTCCGGCTCCAGCACGGCAGTGGAAGCGGTATGCCGTGGAATTCCCGTCGCGCTGGTCGGACGTCATGCAGGGCTAAATTTCAATCCTTTGGAGGGAATTAATACCAAAATATGGACCATTGTGTACACCCCATACGAGCTAAAAACCGCAATTACTCAGCAGTTTTGCGAGGAACGCCTGCCAAGTACGGAACGGTTCACCATTGCTAAAAATACACAAAATACCTTTTTCATGAAAACTGGAGCCGCTGAGATGCGACGATTTTTACCAACAGAATTAAAAATAGATATTTTGTAATGATCACTAAATCAGATATTCCAATCGTCAACCTTGGAGCCAAACCGGTCTCCCTCCCAGCACCGATTAAACACCGAAAAAAGCTGCGGAAAGTCTTATTGATTCAGCCGCCCGCGTTTTCCAACAACGCACGGGGCGACATGAATCCCAATGCGCCGCTCGGAATTGCCTATATCGCATCAATGCTGGAGCGTGAGCAATTTGACGTACAGATTCTCGATGCCTTTATTGAGGGATGGGGGCAGGAAACACGCATCAATGATGAAAAAATTCTGGTGGGTTTGACCTTCGAACAGATCAAAGAGTTTGTTGTGCGAACCAATCCCGATGTTGTAGGCATCACGAGCATGTTTACCTCGCAACGGAAAAATGCCCACCAAGTTGCGCGAATTGTCAAAGAAGTAGATAAAGAGATCGTGGTGATCTTCGGCGGCGCTCATCCCACCAGCGTACCTGAGTCAGTTATCGAAGATCCTTGCGTGGATGTTGCTGTTCTAGGGGAAGGAGAAAATGTGATCGCTCCCTTGATCCGCTGCATCGAAGCAGGCAATGATTTGCGCCAGCTGGATGGAATCGCTTTCCGGAGCATAGCCGGCAGCCCTGTTGTCATTCAGAAAACTACCACGATTGATGACTTGGATGAACTGCCTTTTCCTGCGCGTCATTTATTGCCGATGGAAAAATACTTCTCCGCAGGAGTGCGCCACGGCGGTGTTGGTAAAGGTAAACGTGCGGTCTCTATGATTACTTCCCGCGGTTGCCAGTACCACTGTAATTTCTGCACTGCTTTTAAAGTGTTTACCCGTCGCCCCAGAATGCGCTCCATCGAAAATGTGTTGGCCGAAATCGACGAACTGATAAACAAATACCAAATCGATGAAATATTTTTCGAAGATGACCAGATTATTGCCAAGCAGCGGCGAGCTGCCGATTTATTTGATGCAATGGCAACCCGTTACAAGCTTTACTGGGATACCCCTAACGGTGTATCTCCTTGGTTACTCGACGATGAAATTCTTGGCAAGATGAAAGCCGCTGGCTGTTATCGTGTAAATATCGCCATCGAATCTGGCAACCAGTGGGTTCTGGACAACATTATCAACAAGCCGGTCAAGCTGGATAAAATTCCCCAGTTAGTAAAAGACATTCGCAGGCATGATATGGAAGTTGGCACTTATCTGGTGGTTGGAAATATCGGTCAAAATGCAGTGGAGACTCTCGATCAAATCAAAGAGAGCTTTGCTTTTTGCCGCAAGCTCAAGGTATTCCCCCATGCATCTTTACTGACTGCATATCCGGGTTCCGAGGTGTTGGAAATTGCCAAAAACAAAGGCTATCTAATACCAGAATTTGATTGGGACAACCTGTCCATCCAAAAATTTCAGCTTCAAACTCCACTCTGGACACCACAACAATTGATGCGACTGGTAGATGTTGAAAGATTAAAGACCCGTTGGTGGGTGATGCTGTGCTTCCCGTGGAGCACTTTGCAGCATCTTGGCAACCGCCTGATCCGAGAGCCTGCGGCCACGGCAAAAAAGATCTTTCGCTTCGCCACAATGAGTTTTAAACGCCTGATATTTCGCGCTTGACTGATATACCACGCAAACCAGCACGCTTTGTCGCTGCAAGGCTTTTATGTTGGTATCCGCGATTGACAAAGTGGTACGCCTGAATAATAAAATGGTGCCTAAATGAAATTTAATCAATTTGATGGGAAAAAAGTACTTGTCACGGGACACACTGGCTTTAAAGGCTCTTGGTTGACTGCATGGCTACTGCGGTTGGGTTCCTCCGTTGCCGGCTTATCGGATCGTATACCCACATCCCCGGCGCACTTCAATGAAGCGCGGATGAGTGGACGTTTGACCCACCATATAGGAGATGTCCGCGACCTTGGTCTGGTAAGCCGATTGATTAAAGAGACACAGCCCGATTTCGTTTTTCACCTTGCAGCCCAACCGTTGGTGAGGCGCTCTTATTTAGACCCTCATCTGACGATAGAAACAAACGTAATGGGTACGGCGAATATCCTTGAGGCATTGAGACTGGCACAACATCCTTGCACAGCAGTCATCGTGACCAGCGACAAGAGTTATGACAATGTCGAGCAAGTATGGGGTTACCGTGAAAACGATGCCCTGGGCGGCAAAGATCCTTATAGCGCGTCAAAGGGAGCGGCCGAGCTGATAGTCAAAACCTACGCGCACTCCTATTTTTCAGCGGCTGACTCACCGGTAAAAGTGGCGGTTGGTCGAGCTGGCAATGTCATTGGCGGTGGCGACTGGGCCGATGACAGAATTGTGCCGGATTGTGTGCGCGCATGGTCGCGTGGCGAAAGCGTGGAGATTCGTTATCCGCGAGCGACGAGACCTTGGCAGCATGTTTTGGAGCCGCTCAGCGGCTATCTGATGTTGGCCATCAGCTTGGCAAACGACCCAAACCTTAACGGAGAGCCCTTTAATTTTGGCCCTCCGGCGCATCAAAACTTCGCTGTCGCTGAACTGTTGGACAGCATCAAGGAGCACTGGCCCGGCGCAACATGGAAGGACGTTTCCGGCACGTCTTCATTTCATGAGGCGGGCTTGCTCAAGCTGTGCTGTGATAAAGCCTTGCATAAAATCGGCTGGCGGCCGGTAATGGATTTTGCAGAGACCATTCGTTTTACATCGTCCTGGTACCGCTCCTTTTACGAATCGCCGGATATTGATGTGTGGGGCTTGACGCAACACCAAATTGCCGAATATGAATTATTTGCCAGAGAACGGTGTGCGATATGGGCAACCGCATGATTGCCGGTGTGCTGGTTACACCACTAAGAGAGATCGACACGCCCGGCGGGAATGTTTTTCATGCAATAAAGGCAAGTGACGCGGGATATTGCGGGTTTGGCGAAGCCTATTTCTCAACGGCACAACCCGGAAAAATCAAACCCTGGAAGCGGCACAACCGGATGACACTGAATTTGGTGGTGCCCATCGGTAAGGTTCGCTTTATCCTTTATGACGAGCGCACTGATTCGCCCAGCAAAAATATGTTTGCTGAAGTCGTTTTGGGCAACCCGGGGCACTATGCAAGATTGACTGTTCCACCGGGAATCTGGATGGCTTTTCAGGGGGTTGCCGAGCAAACCTCCTGGTTGCTGAATGTTGCCGATCTGCCGCATGATCCCGCCGAGGCAGACCGTAAGACGTTAAACGAAATCCCATACGACTGGAGTGAAATCAAATGAAAGTGGTTCTTCTTGCTGGCGGGCTGGGCACCAGGCTTGCCGAATACACCGACATTATCCCCAAACCCATGGTGCCCGTCGGAGGGCATCCCATCCTGTGGCATCTGATGAATATTTATGCCCGCTATGGGCATGCCGATTTTCATCTGGCGCTCGGCTACAAGTCACAGACAGTGAAAGAGTATTTCCTGAATTATTATTCGCTCAACTCTGATTTTACGGTCAACCTGGCCAACGGTGATGTTACGCATCATGCCAGCCAGCCGGTGGATTGGCGCGTGACCCTGGTGGATACCGGCTTGAGTTCCATGACTGGCGGGCGCGTCAGGCGTATGCGCAGTTATGTTGGCAATGATACGTTCCTGCTTACCTATGGTGACGGCCTGGCAAACATCGATATTGATGCGTTGGTGCGGTTTCACAAGGCACACGGGAAAATGGTCACGGTAACTGCGGTGCATCCGGGCGCCCGCTTTGGTGAGCTCGATTTGAGCGGCGACTCTGTAACATCATTCAAAGAGAAGCCGCAAATGGGCCACGGCTGGATCAACGGTGGTTTCTTTGTCATTGAACCCACCTTCCTGGATCTGATTGCCGATGACGACACGGTACTTGAAAAAGAACCGCTTGAACGCGCGGCTGCCATGGGTGAGTTGATGGCATACCGGCATGAAGGATTCTGGCAATGCATGGATACGGTGCGCGATCGCAATGTGCTCGAGGAATTGTGGGCAAAGGGTGATGCACCATGGAAAGTTTGGACGTAACCAAGTGATCAGGTTGTCGAAATCCTGCCTGTCAGCATCGGAAAAACAGGCGGTCATGGCAGTGCTGGACAGGGAGTTTCTCGGCATGGGTGCCGAGGTGCAGCGCTTTGAAAATGCTCTTGAAGCTTTTTTTGACCGCCCGGCAGTTTGCGTAAATACCGGTACGGCTGCGCTGCATTTGGCATTGCAAGCTTGCGGGATCGGTAATGGAGACGAGGTGCTTGTCCCATCGCTGACCTATGTCGCGTCTTTTCAGGCAGTTTCTGCAACTGGAGCCAGGCCGGTAGCCTGCGACATTCTGCCCGCAACCTTGACACTTGACTGGCGCGACGCGGAACAACGGTTGTCTCCGCGAACCAAGGCTGTGATGCCGGTACATTACAGCGGCGGCACCGGAGATTTACCCGGCATTTATGCATTTGCAAAACGCCACGGCCTGCGTGTTATCGAGGACGCAGCGCATGCATTTGGATCAAGCAGGGCAGGCACTACCGGGGATATCGTGTGCTTCAGCTTCGACGGCATCAAAAATATCACTTCCGGCGAAGGCGGGTGTGTTGTCACGTCCGATCAAGACGTATTGCGCAAGGTGCGCGATGCCAGATTGCTCGGCGTGGAAAAGGATAGCGAGCGTCGATATGCGGGTGAGCGCAGTTGGGAGTTCGATGTCACGGCACAAGGCTGGCGTTATCATATGAGCGACATCATGGCGGCAATTGGCTTAGCTCAACTGGGGCGTTTAGCGGAGTTTTCGGACAAGCGCAGAATGCTGGCAAGGCGATATGATGAACTACTGGCCAGACACCCTGAGCTCTTCAGGCTCCCGCATGACTACGCTGAAGTTGTTCCCCATATTTATCCGATTCTCCTGCCAGATGGAACCGACCGCAGGGTAATCCGCAGCCGTATGCTGGATGCAGGCATACAGACAGGGGTGCATTACCAGCCCAATCACACACTCACCTTTTTCCGCTACGGCGAAGCATTGCCACTGCCCGTTATGGACAATATTGCCCCCAGATTATTGTCGCTCCCGCTTCATCCTGACTTGTCATTGCCAGACGTTGATAGCTGTGTAAGCCAATTGATTGACGCGCTTAATGGGTGATTCTTTGCAAGCTCATACAAAAAACACTCGCGATGAGCCGCTCGTCAGCATAATCATGAATTGCCGCAATGGCGAAAGTTATTTGTGTGAGTCAATCAATTCGATCTTCGCCCAGACCTATGACAACTGGGAAATTGTTTTTTTTGACAATGCCTCGACTGATGGCAGTAAGGCGATCGCCGTTAGCTATGGGGAAAAGTTGCGCTACTTCCACAGCACACAATCAATGCCCTTGGGAGCCGCCCGCAATGCCGCTATCGGCAAGGCTCGTGGCGAGCTAATTGCTTTTCTCGATACCGATGACCGCTGGCTACCGGACAAGCTGGCTTGGCAAGTAGCGGTTTTTCACGATCGGCCGCAGATCGATTTCGTTTACAGCAACTATTACATATTGCAAGCCGCTACCGGGCGCATTACCCTTGGCCTGCGTAAGCCTCAACCTGAGGGAGATGTGTTCGGTATATTTCTTCGCCATTACCCGGTTAACTTGCAGACAGTAATGTTGCGAAGCTCCTCACTGCAAAAGTTGAATGACCTGTTTGACCCGACTTTAGAAGTATCTGAGGAGTACGATTTATTTATGCGTCTGTTATCTGTTTCAAAGGCGCATTATTTAAATCGGCCAACCGCTGTCTACAGGGTGCATAACAACATGTCCAGCATCAGGCATATCGACAAATACCCGGTCGAGAATAATTACATCCTTGGGAAGTTGCGCGCCATGATGCCGGATTTGGAACAACGATACCCTGACGAAGTTGCTTACCTGAATGCAAAGATCGGATACTGGTACGCTGCCGCCTACATGCACAAGGGCGACCCAAGGCAGGCACGAAAATCGCTAAAACCATTTGCATGGACCGGCCCCGTGTTTTTCACACTCTATCTGGCTACATACTTCCCACCTGTCATTTGGAACAGCTTGCTGCGCCTGAAAGGCATATTTAGATGAAATTTCCGGTTTTCTTCTACTATAAGCTTTGGCTTGGAACGCGAGCTCTTTGATTAGCTTTTCAACAACGAGCGTATGATTGTCGCAATCACTGGCGGAACTGGCTTTATAGGGAAAAAACTGGTCGCCCATCTTGCCGGACGAGGCGACCGTGTCAGGCTGTTGTCGCGCAATTCAGAGGCTTCCGAGAAATCCTCTTTGGTGGATGTATATAAGTGTGATCTGGTAACCGCAGGAATCGGCGAGCTCTCGTCAATACTGGACGGCGTAGACGTACTTTATCATTGTGCAGGGCAGCTCAAAGATCCGCTTACCATGCGTGCATTGCATGTCGAGGCAACACAGAAGTTAACCGAGGCAGCCGCCCGGCGAGTTCCTCATTGGGTGCAGCTAAGCAGCGTCGGTGTGTATGGCCCGCTTACACGAGGCATTGTTACTGAAGACTCAGCATTAAATCCGGTTGGCACATATGAAAATACCAAGGCTGAATCGGACCAAATTGTTCTGAAAGCAGCAGACAAAGGCAGCTTCAGTTATTCTATCTTGCGCCCCTCCAACGTATTTGGTGCAGGAATGACAAACCAGTCGTTGTTTAACATGATTGCCATGATTGATCGGGGGCTTTTTTTTTACATCGGCAAACCGGGAGCATCTGCCAATTATATTCACGTAGATAATGTGGTCGATGGATTGATACGCTGCGGAACCATACCGCACGCCAAAGGCAGGACATATAATCTTTCCGGTCACTGCACCATGGAGCATTTTGTCGAGACGATAGCCGACGCACTTGGCTGCTCACCGCCAAGACTAAGGATTCCAAAGCCAATCGCATATGTGGCAGGTATCACTTTAGGCAAAATCCCCGGATTCCCACTTACTCCATCAAGGGTCGATGCACTCGACAATCGTTCGACATACCCTATATCGCGCATTCAGCAAGAGTTGGGATACTGCCACGTGATTTCAATGGAAGATGGGCTGCGTGAACTGGTCGCTGCATATAACCAGAAATTCCGGTGCGCGAGTTGAAATGAAAAAGCTTTGCTTTGTCGCAACAATCCCCGCTGTGGTGCATTCATTTTTGAAAGGGCATATCAGCGCTTGTGCCGAACAGTGGCCAGTTAGCATAGTTAGTACACCTGTCGATAAGGGGCTGCTGCGTGACCTGGATGCACAATTCATCCCGCTGGCTATCGAACGTAAGGCGTCGCCCTGGCGCGATATGTTGGCTTTGGTGCAACTGGTGATATTGTTTCGCCGTGAACGCTTTGATCTGGTTCATTCCATCATGCCCAAAACAGGGTTCCTGTCGATGCTGGCGGCCTGGTTGGCTGGTGTTCCCCACCGGGTGCATACCTTTACCGGGCAGGTTTGGGCAAGCAAGCGCGGATTGAAGCGCCGGATATTTAAATCTTTCGATAAATTAATCGTCCTGTTTGCCACGCATATCATAGTAGACAGCCCATCACAGCGCGACTTTCTGGCAGCCGAAGGTGTTTTGCCGCAAGGCAAAGGTATTGTTATTGGCCACGGGTCTATCTGTGGCGTCGATGCACAACGGTTTCATCCAGATACCCAACTGAGAGATGCAGTGCGCACCGAATTGGACATAAGTTCGGATCAAACTGTAATCCTGTTTCTGGGAAGGCTAAACCGCGACAAGGGAATGCTCGACCTTGCCGTTGCGTTTGCCGATATAGCGGCACAGCACAACGATATTATTCTGGTGCTGGTGGGTGCCGAAGAAGATGTTCCTTTCACACGTATACAGGAAATTTGCGGGGCACATCGCGATCGGCTGCGCCGCGTCACCTTTACTCCAAATCCTGAACGTTACATGGCCGCCGCAGATATTTTTTGTTTGCCCAGTTATCGTGAGGGCTTTGGGCAAGTCATTATTGAAGCGGGCGCAAGTGGTGTGCCGTCCGTGGCCTCGCGAATTTATGGAATTACCGACGCTATTGAAGATGGCCAAACAGGATTGTTGTTTCCGGCGGGAGATGTCGCAGCGCTTACACAGGCTTTACTAAAGCTGATTGCGAACCGCGAGCTGCGTCAAAAAATGGGCGAAGCTGCAAGAGTTCGCGCGCTGGAATTGTTTCCCAGCCAGAAAATCACCCGGGAAGTGTTGGCACTCTACAGCGGATTACTGTGCAGAAACTGATAAGTGCACCAACGCGCCAATGACAACAGCGAGCAGCGTGTTGGGCTAGTGCGCCGTCTGTTTGCGCAACTGCTGGATCGCGCGCAACTGTGCAATAGCCTCGGCCAATTCGCCTTGTGCCTGAGCGTAGTCGATATCGGAGGCGCGATTTTTCATCGCCTCTTCCGCCGCCTGCTTCGCTTCCAGCGCACGCGCCTCATCCAGATCAGCACCGCGTATCGCGGTATCGGCCAGAATGGTCACTACGTTGGGCTGCACTTCAAGCATGCCGCCCGAGACGTAGATAAGCTCTTCCTGCTCCTGATCCGGTCGCTTGATCCTGACCGAACCGGGTTTGATGCGCGTCATCAACGCGGTATGGCGCGGATAAATGCCCAGCTCGCCCATTTCCCCCGGAACGACGATCATTTCCGCCAGCCCGGAGAAGATGGCTTCTTCCGCGCTAACCACGTCGACATGTACGGTCATTGCCATGCTGTTCCCCTTTTACACCGTTACAGTGTTTTGGCTTTTTCAACCGCTTCTTCGATGGCGCCCACCATGTAGAACGCCTGCTCCGGCAGATGATCGTACTCGCCGTTAATGATGCCCTTGAAACCCTTGATGGTGTCTTTCAGCGTTACGTATTTGCCCGGGCTACCGGTGAATACTTCGGCCACGTGGAACGGCTGTGACAGGAAGCGCTGGATCTTGCGGGCGCGTGCCACGGCCAATTTATCTTCCGGCGCCAGTTCGTCCATACCCAGAATCGCGATGATGTCGCGCAATTCCTTGTAGCGTTGCAGGGTAGCCTGAACACCGCGCGCCACGTTGTAATGTTCTTCGCCCACCACCAGCGGGTCGAGCTGGCGCGAGGTAGAATCCAGCGGATCTACCGCAGGATAGATACCCAGCGATGCGATGTCGCGCGACAGCACCACGGTAGAATCAAGGTGCAGGAAGGTGGTTGCCGGAGACGGGTCGGTCAAGTCATCCGCCGGCACGTACACGGCCTGGATGGAGGTGATCGAGCCCACCTTGGTGGAGGTAATCCGCTCCTGCAGGCGTCCCATTTCTTCAGCCAGCGTCGGCTGATAACCCACCGCAGAAGGCATCCGTCCCAACAGCGCAGACACTTCGGTACCGGCCAGTGTGAAGCGATAGATATTGTCCACGAAGAACAGAATGTCGCGGCCTTCATCGCGGAAATACTCGGCCATAGTCAGACCGGACAGCGCCACGCGCAGACGGTTGCCAGGCGGTTCGTTCATCTGGCCAAACACCATGGCCACTTTGGACTCCGGCAGATTGTCCAGTTGGATAACGCCCGCTTCAGACATTTCATGGTAAAAGTCGTTGCCTTCGCGGGTACGTTCACCCACCCCGGCGAACACCGACAAACCGCTGTGTTCTTTGGCGATGTTGTTAATCAGTTCCAGCATGTTCACGGTTTTGCCCACGCCGGCGCCGCCGAACAGGCCGACCTTGCCGCCCTTGGCGAACGGGCAAACCAGATCGATCACCTTGATGCCGGTTTCCAGCAGGTCGATAGACGGCGATAGCTCGTCGAACTTCGGTGCGGCCTGATGTATCTCGCGGCGTTCGTCGCACTTGATTTCACCGATTTCGTCGATCGGGCGACCCAGCACGTCCATGATGCGTCCCAGTGTGCCTTTGCCGACTGGTACAGAAATTCCCTTGCCGGTGGCATTCACAAGCATACCGCGGCGCAAGCCGTCGGAAGAACCCATCGCGATGGTGCGCACTACGCCGTCGCCGAGTTGCTGCTCCACCTCGAAGGTCAAGCCCGCTTCAGCAGTCGAAGAACCCGCGTCTGCCAGTTGCAGCGCTTCATACACCTTGGGCATTTGATCGCGCGGAAACTCGATATCAACCACCGCGCCGATACACTGAACAATCTTTCCTTGACTCATTTTTAAGATTCCCCGTCTAAAATAATTTTGTAATTGGCCGCTGTATCATTTATCCAGCCGACCATTAGCCCACCGCTGCCGCGCCGCTGACAATCTCTGAAATTTCGCGGGTAATGGCCGCCTGGCGCGCCTTGTTGTATACCAGCTTGAGATCGGCAATCACGCTCTTGGCGTTATCCGATGCGGCTTTCATTGCCACCATCCGCGCACTTTGTTCGGAAGCCATGTTCTCTACGACAGATTGGTAAACCAGCGATTCGATGTAGCGCACCAGCAACTCATCGATCACCAATTTGGCATCCGGCTCATAAATATAATCCCAGCTACCCTCGGCAGTACCGAGTTGCTCACCGGCCAGCGGCAGCAATTGCTCCACGCAGGGCTCTTGTTTCATGGTGTTGAAGAACCGGTTATAGCTCAGGTAGATGGCATCGATCTCCCCGTTCACATACGCATCCAGCATCACTTTCACCGCACCGATCAACCTCTCGATGTGCGGCGTATCACCCAAGCCGATCATATGGGACTTGACCTTGGCGCCGATGCGCGTCATGAAACCCAGCCCCTTGTTGCCGATCGGGCACACCAGAATGCCTTTGCCCTCGCCTTCCCAAGCTTTCATACGGCTTACCGCAAGGCGCAAAACGTTGGTATTCAAACCGCCGCACAGCCCCTTGTCGGAAGTCACCGCAATCAGGCCAACATTCCTGACACCTTCGCGATGCACCAGAAAAGGATGCTTGTATTCCGGATTGGCGCGCGACAAATGCGCGGCAACCGCGCGGATTTTTTCCGCATAGGGGCGAGCCGCACGCATACGCTCTTGTGCCTTGCGCATTTTCGCCGCTGCGACCATTTCCATGGCGCGCGTAATCTTGCGCGTATTTTCTACGCTCTTGATTTTTGCGCGTATCTCTTTGCTACCAGCCATTCCTCACCCCAACTTAATAAACAGCCGTTGCCTTGAATTTCTCAATTGCCGCAGCCAGCAACTTTTCGTTGTCCGCATTCAGATCCTTGCTGGACTCAATCGCGTCCAGCAGGCTCTTGTTGCTGGATTTCAGGTAAGTGTGCAACGCCGATTCAAACGCCAATGCTTTGGGCACTGACACATCATCGAAATAGCCCTTGTTGACCGAAAACAGCGTGACCGCCATATCCGCAACCGACAATGGGGCATATTGCAACTGCTTCATCAATTCGGTCACCATGCGCCCGCGTTCCAGCTGCTTGCGGGTTGCCTCGTCCAGATCCGAAGCGAACTGCGCGAACGCGGCCAATTCACGGTACTGCGCCAGCGCCAGACGCACGCCGCCACCCAGCTTCTTGATCACCTTGGTTTGCGCCGCGCCACCCACGCGCGACACCGAAACACCGGCGTTGATCGCGGGACGGATACCGGCGTTGAACAGGTCCGTTTCCAGGAATATCTGTCCGTCGGTAATGGAAATCACGTTGGTCGGCACGAAGGCTGACACGTCGCCGGCTTGCGTCTCGATGATCGGCAGCGCGGTCAGCGAGCCGGTCTTGCCCTTGACTTCGCCCTTGGTGAACGCTTCCACGTACTCGACATTCACGCGTGCCGCGCGTTCCAGCAGACGGGAGTGCAAATAGAACACATCGCCCGGATAAGCTTCGCGACCGGGAGGGCGGCGCAGCAACAGGGAAATTTGACGGTACGCCCAAGCCTGCTTGGTCAGATCGTCATAAACGATCAGCGCATCCTGGCCGCGGTCGCGGAAGTATTCGCCCATGGTGCAGCCCGCATAAGGCGCGAGGAACTGCATCGCGGCGGAATCGGAAGCGGTTGCGGCAACCACGATGGTATACCCCAGTGCGCCATGCTCCTCCAGTTTGCGCACCACGTTGGCGACAGTCGAAGCCTTTTGGCCGATGGCCACGTACACGCAGGTCATGTTCTGACCCTTCTGGTTGATGATGGCATCCACCGCCACGGCAGTCTTGCCGGTCTGGCGGTCGCCGATGATCAGCTCGCGCTGGCCGCGACCGATCGGAACCATGGAATCGATCGACTTCAAGCCGGTTTGCACGGGCTGCTCAACCGACTTGCGCGCGATCACACCCGGCGCCACTTTTTCAATCTTGTCGGTCATCTTGGCGCCAATCGGCCCCTTGCCGTCAATCGGCTGACCCAGCGAATTCACCACGCGGCCGCACAATTCCGGGCCGACCGGCACTTCCAGAATACGCCCGGTACACTTGACCGTATCGCCTTCGGTGATGTGCTCATACTCGCCAAGTATCACGGCACCGACAGAATCGCGCTCCAGATTCAGCGCCAGGCCAAATGTATTGCCGGGAAATTCCAGCATTTCACCTTGCATCACGTCGGAGAGTCCGTGGATGCGGACGATACCGTCGGTCACGCTGACCACAGTGCCTTCGGTGCGCGCCTGCGTTAGCGCCTCGAAATTTTCGATGCGACTACGAATCAAATTGCTTATTTCAGAAGGGTTGAGCTTCATCTGGATTTCCTTATCTTGATAAATCTTTTATCAGGCAAATGTATTTAATTAAGCGAGCGCGTTTGCCATTTCGCTGAGGCGGGTACGCGCAGAACCATCGATTACCTGATCCCCGGCGCGGATCACCACGCCGCCCAGCAACTCTTTATTAACCTTGCAGACCAGCTTGATTTCCCTGCCCAAGCGCGCTTTCAGCGAACTGACGATTTTTTCCTGCTGCGCTGCAGACAGCTCGAAAGCCGAGTCCACCACCACATTGACGGTTTTCTCCGCCTCCGCCCGCAGCGCCTCGAAGGTCGCGGCAATTTCCGGGAGTACCAGCAGGCGCTGGTTGTCCACCAGTATGCGAATGAAATTGCGCAGTTGAGTTTTTGCCTGATCACCCAGCAAACCCTCCATCAGGCTTTCGAGTTGCGCCTTGGCAACCCGCGGGCTGGTGATGACCGCGCGTGCTTCAGGATGGCAAACCGCCCCGGCGAGAGACAGCAACGCCTCCGCCCAGCCTTTCAGATCCGCCAGTTTCTGCGCTTCGTCAAATGCCGCCTGTGCGTACGGCCGTGCTATGGTAATGGCTTCAGACATGGCGTTCAGATTTCCGCAACCAATTTATCGAGCAAATCGTTGTGCGCCTTGGCATCGATTTCGCGACCGAGTATCTTGCCCGCACCCGCCAGAGCGATTGCCGACACCTGGGTACGCAACTGCTCCCTGGCACGAAACACCTCCTGCTCGATTTCCGCCTTGGCACCAGTGATAAGGCGGTCGCCTTCCAGCTTGGCCTGCACCTTGGCTTCTTCGATAATTTCACTGGCGCGTTTTTCGCCATGAATGACAATTTCACCGGCTTTTTCTTTGGCTTCCCGCAAAATTTCCGCAGAGCGTTTGGCTGCCAGTTCCAGGTCGTGCTTCGCCCGCTCCGCATCCGCCAAGCCGTCGGCGATTTGTTTTTTGCGTTGCTCTAGCGCTGCCACGATGGGTGGCCAGACAAACTTCATGCAGAACCACACAAACAGTGCGAACATGATCGTCTGGGCGAGAAGAGTTGCATTGATATTCATGCAAGCTACCTTTCCTGAATTATGTGTTGCCGCTTATGGGAAACTATTTTGCTACCGCAAACAGAACATACATTGCGATACCAACAGCAATCATCGGAACTGCGTCGACCAGACCCATTACCACGAAGAACTGGGTACGCAGCATCGGGATAAGTTCAGGTTGACGGGCCGCGCCTTCCAGAAAGCGGCCACCCAGAATACCAATACCCACGGCTGCGCCAAGCGCGCCCAGACCCATCATCAGTGCTCCGGCGATGTACAGCAATGCATTTGCCATTTCCATTTTTATTGCTCCTGTAAAAAAGTAAAGTTAGTGAATCGATTTCAGTGACGTTGATTTAGTGGTGTTGATTAGTGATGTTCCTGGTGCGCCATATCCATGTAAACGACGGTCAGCGTCATAAAAATGAATGCCTGTAAAGTAACGATCAGGATGTGGAATATTGCCCAGCCCAGTGACAGCAGAATCTGCGATCCATACAGCGTGGCGCTACCCAGCGATGCACCCGCCCAGGCACCGCCCATCAGCGCAATTAGAATAAAGATCATTTCGCCGGCATACATGTTGCCGAACAGCCGCAGCGCGAGCGAAATCGGCTTGGCGATCAGGTTTACCCCTTCCAGCAGCAAATTGACCGGCATGCCCCACTTGCCGAACGGTTGCAGCGTCAGCTCTCCGACGAATCCGCCCAAACCCTTCATCTTGACGCTGTAGTAAAGCACCAGGATAAACACGCCGATCGCCATACCAAACGTGGCATTCGGGTCGGTAGAAGGAACGATCTTGAAAAACGGCACACCCAAGGCGCTCATCAGCAGGGGAACATAATCGATGGGCAGCAGATCCATCAGGTTCATCGAGAAAACCCAGAAGAAAATAGTCAGCGCCAACGGGGCAACCATATTATTTTTGGCGGAAAAGGAACCGCGTACGCTGCTGTCGATAAATTCGATGGCCCATTCGCAGAAATTTTGCAAACCGCCGGGTGTCCCGGCGGTGATGCTCTTGGCAACGCTGCGGAACATCAGCATGAACGCGGCGCCCAATAGCAGGGACATGATGAAAGTATCCAGATTCAGTGCCCAAAAACCCATTGCCTTGGCTTGCTCTGCACTATGTGCGACGCCCCAAGTGCCATCCGGCAATTGGCCATAGGTGAGGTTTTGCAAGTGGTGCTTGATGTAATCCGCTGATGTATGCGCTTCGCTAGACATTTTTAATCACAGCTTTCAGTCTTGAACCTACTCAAAATCAATTGGGCCGCCAACAGTACCGCTTGACCCATCACAAAACCACCCAGCACTGCGAGTGGCAACAATTTCAGCACCACCATGCACAAGCCCAGCAGCACGAACACCACCAAAAATCTTTCGGCCACATAAAAATACATCAGCCGCAGTTGATAGTGCGCGTCAGCAGAACAATGTGCTTCCCTGCCAGAATGCAAAACGGGTCGGGACATTCTCCACGCGAGCAACGCCCCGTTGACAGAAGATACCAGCCCTCCGCTCAATACTGCCAGCGCAAACTGCGGCAAGCCATTCCAGCTGTAAACAACGCCCGTAATAATCAGAGCCATTGCTACCTGAAACCCCACCACCTTGCGCGCCAATTTTTTTTCTCTGGCTTCAGCAGCGTAAAGGGCGGCGATGATAGCGGCGTTTTCCAAAGGTGTCAAACTTTGCCGCTGCAAGTCACCGGCATCCTTGTCCAACTTATTTGCCCTTCTTGAGCTTGCTCAGGAATTCATCAAGCTGGTCATGGTTCGTGTATTCGATGACCAGCTTGCCCCCGCCTTTGCTGCCCGGCTTGATTTCGACGCGCGTTCCGAGGCAGGCGCTCATCTCTTCCTGCAATCGCTGGGTGTCGCGGCTGAGCCGGTGCGTTTTTTTGGGCTTGCCCTTCTCGGGCTCATGGCCCGGTTTCTGTGCCAGCTTTTCCGCTTCGCGCACCGAAAGCCCTTCCAGCACGATTTTATTGGCCAGCAATACTTGCTGCGCGCTGTCCAGCGACAACAAGGCACGCGCATGCCCCATATCCAGCTTGTTTTCCATCAGCATGCTCTGCACGGCTTGGGGGAGTTTCAGCAGGCGCAACAAATTGCTGGCCGCACTGCGTGAGCGACCGACCGCCTCGGCGGCGACCTGATGCGTCATCTTGAATTCGTCGATCAGGCGCTGGATGCCGGTCGCCTCTTCCAGCGGGTTCAGGTTTTCGCGCTGGATATTCTCGATCAGCGCCATCGCCAGCGCCGCATTGTCCGGCACGCTGCGCACCAGCACCGGCACATGGGTCAGCCCGGCCAGTTGCGCGGCGCGCCAGCGCCGCTCGCCGGCAATGATTTCATAGCTGCTGTCGGCAAGCTGCCGCACCAGGATCGGCTGCATGATCCCCTGCGCCTTGATTGAAGCCGCCAGTTCATTCAGCGAAGCCTCATCCATATGCGAGCGGGGCTGGTACTTGCCCGGCTTGAGCAACGCGACATTCAACTCGCGCATCGCCTCGTCTTTCTCGCTTTTGCCGCCGGACAACAATGCATCCAGTCCGCGCCCCAATCCCTTGTTCAGCTTTGTTGCCATGATCGTTCCCTTTATGCCGTTACAGCAGCTTGTGCTGCGTTATTCAATAACTCCCCGGCCAAGGCCAGATAAGCCTGCGTTCCCTTGGATAATTTGTCGTGATACAGCGCCGGCACGCCAAAGCTGGGCGCCTCCGCCAAACGCACATTGCGCGGAATCACGGTACGGTAAACCTTGTTGCCGAAGTGTTCCTGCAATTGATCCGAGACCTGCTGCGCCAGCGTGTTGCGCGGATCGAACATGGTGCGCAACAGGCCTTCGATCTCCAGATCGGGGTTCAGGTTGGCACGCACCTTGCGGATGGTATTCACCAGATCGCTCAGCCCTTCCAGCGCATAGTATTCGCATTGCATCGGGATCATCACCGACTTGGCTGCGCACAGCCCGTTCAGGGTCAGCAAATTCAGCGCGGGCGGGCAATCGATCAGCACATAGTCATATTCCGCCGCGACACAATGCAACGCATCGCGCAACCGCGTTTCCCGATACTCCAGATCGACCAGCTCGACCTCGGCACCGGCCAAATCCCGGTTGGCGGGCAGCAGGTCGTATTTTCCGGCTTCCGAACGTATCCGCGCCTCGGCTATCGTCTTGCCGCCCAGCAGCACATCGTAGATGCTGGCCTGCACATCGCGCTTGTCGATACCGCTGCCCATCGTGGCATTGCCTTGCGGATCGAGATCGATCAGCAGCACGCGCTGCTGGGTTGCCGCAAGGCTGGCGGCCAGATTCACGGTGGTGGTGGTCTTCCCCACCCCGCCTTTCTGGTTGGTTATGGCCAGTATTTTTGTCATTTTGCATTACCCCCTAAAACGGGTATGGCGAGCAGCCACCCCTGATAATTAAACTCGCCATACCCGTCCCCCACCCTCCCCCGGAGGGAGAGGGGGCGAACAAATCGCTACGCGAGCTTACTTTAACCGCATGTTGCAATCACCAAACTGCGCGCCGCGTGCAAACCCGGCACCTGTAACGGTATGACGCGCTCCGCCCGGCATCCGTCCGGCATATCCGCCAATTCCTGTTGCGGCACACCCTTCATTGCCACCCAGCGCCCTTGCGAGGCCATGAGGTGGCGGGTGGAGCGCAAGAACTCCCCCAATTCGCTGAACGCCCGCGAGATGATCCCGTCAAACCGCCCCTCCGGCTGCCACTCCTCTACACGCGCACAGTAAACACTCACATTATGCAAGCCCAGCTCGATAATCGCCTGTTGCACAAAGCCGGTTTTCTTGCTGTTGCTGTCCAGCAAAGTAAACTGCCAGTCCGGCTGCGCAACCGCCAATACCAACCCCGGCAAACCGGCGCCGCACCCCACATCCAGCCACCGCCCCGCCCACAAATGCGGCATCACCGCGAGGCTGTCGAGCAAGTGATGGCTCACCATCTGCTGCGGGCCGCGAATCGCGGTCAGGTTGTAAATCTTGTTCCACTTATGCAGCAACGCCAAGTAATCCAGCAGCTTGCGCTGCGCATCCGCATCCAGCGTGATTCCCAACTCTGCAATGCCGCGCTGCAATTCCTCAGCCATGCTCATGCGCATTTTTGTACTGGCCGCCCATCGCGAAAGCCACGCTTGATATGCACCAGCAACAGAGAAATCGCCGCCGGAGTAATCCCGGAAATGCGCGCCGCCTGCCCGACGGTTTCCGGTTTATGCTGGTTGAGCTTTTGCTGCACCTCGATGGACAGGCCGCGCACCTCGCGGTAATCCATATCTTCCGGCAATCCGAGCGTTTCATATTGCTCGTTGCGCCCGATCTCGTCGCGTTGCCGCTCGATATAGCCGTGGTATTTCGCCTGCGTTTCCACCTGTTCCGCAACCTTCGCGTCATCCACTCCGACACCGGCCCCAGGCAGGGTTAGCAGGCTCACATAATTCACATCCGGGCGGCGCAGCAATTCATGCAGCGAGTACTCGCGCTCGACCGGTTTGCCCAGCACACGTGTGGCTTCTTCCGCAGGCAGGTTGCGCGGGCTCACCCAGGTGTTGCGCAACCGCTCCTGCTCGCGCGCGATGGCCTCGCGCTTTTGGTCAAAGGCCTGCCAGCGCGCATCATCCACGATGCCCAGCCTGCGCCCGATCTCGGTCAACCTTAAATCCGCGTTGTCCTCGCGCAATTGCAGGCGATACTCGGCGCGGCTGGTGAACATACGATACGGTTCGGAAACACCCTGCGTGATCAAGTCGTCCACCAGCACGCCCAAATAGGCCTCGTCGCGGCGCGGACACCAGGCCTCTTGTTCGCGCACTTGCAGCGCGGCATTGAGGCCAGCCAGCAAACCCTGTGCGGCGGCCTCTTCGTAGCCGGTGGTGCCATTGATCTGCCCGGCAAAGAACAACCCTTGTATTGCCTTGGTTTCCAGCGAGCTTTTCAGCCCACACGGATTGAAATAGTCGTATTCGATCGAATAGCCGGGACGCAGAATATGGGCATTTTCCAGCCCCTTCATGGAACGCACCAGCTCTAATTGCACATCGAAAGGCAGGCTGGTGGAAATGCCGTTGGGATAAACCTCGTGTGTGGTCAACCCTTCCGGTTCAAGAAAAATCTGGTGTGCAGACTTGTCGGCAAAGCGCGCGATTTTATCTTCGATGGACGGGCAATAGCGCGGCCCCACACCTTTGATAACTCCGGTGAACAATGGGGAACGGTCCAGCCCGCCGCGAATGATGTCGTGCGTGCGCTGGTTGGTCTCGGTGATCCAGCATGGCAACTGTTGCGGGTGCTGCGCGGCAT
The DNA here is from genome assembly GCA_028714075.1 of Gallionella sp. Taxonomy (GTDB): domain Bacteria; phylum Pseudomonadota; class Gammaproteobacteria; order Burkholderiales; family Gallionellaceae; genus Gallionella. The sequence continues at coordinate 97,890 of JAQTMZ010000001.1, read as the reverse complement.
TGCCCATGAACGAAAACACCGGCGCGGGATCATCACCCGGCTGCTCCTGCAGCACCGAGTAATCGATAGTGCGCCCATCGATGCGCGGCGGTGTGCCGGTCTTCAGCCGCCCCGCCGGAAGGCTCAGTTCGCGCAAGCGGTGCGCTAGACTGATGGAGGGCGGATCGCCGGCGCGACCCGCTTGATAACTGACCAGCCCGACATGAATCAATCCAGACAGGAAGGTACCCGTTGTCAACACCACGGTTTTCGTGTTGAAGCGCAAACCCAGTTGTGTGACCACCCCGCTCACCCGGTCTTGCCCATCTGATGACTCGACCAGCAAGTCATCCACCGCCTGCTGGAACAACCACAGATTGGGCTGGTTTTCCAGCCTCGAGCGGATCGCCTGCTTGTAAAGGATGCGATCGGCCTGCGCGCGCGTCGCGCGTACCGCCGGGCCTTTGCTGGAATTCAGGATGCGAAATTGGATACCGCTCTCGTCGGTTGCCGCCGCCATCGCACCACCGAGCGCATCCACCTCCTTGACCAGATGCCCCTTGCCGATCCCGCCAATCGAAGGATTGCAGGACATCTGCCCGAGCGTTTCGATGTTGTGGCTAAGCAGCAGGGTCTTGCAACCCGCGCGCGCACTGGCCAAAGCGGCTTCCGTGCCGGCATGGCCGCCGCCCACCACGATCACATCGAATATGTCAGGGAAATTCATGTTGCAACTGTTTTGGAAAGGACGCGCATCATACAACAGCACATTCGGAATCCCAACGGTCATGACAAGAAATCCATCAAAATAGAATTTGTCATGCCCGCCCCTCTCCCGGGAACACCCTCTCCTCAATCCTCTCCCGCAAGCGGGCGAGGAGGCAAACGAGAAAATCAATTGTTGATTCCTGCGGGCGAGGGAGCAAACGAATCGCTGCGCGAGCTTTACGTTAACCGCATTGTTTCACGTGAAACAATAGCGCTATTTTCCGATGCAGAAGCGGCTGAAGATCTCGCCGAGCAGGTCGTCTGGGGTGAATTCCCCGGTAATTTCATTCAGGGAGCGCTGCGCCAGGCGCAGCTCCTCGGCGAACAACTCTGCCCTGTCCAGCACCGTTTGCGCCCGCTCAAGGTGGATTTGTGCCTGCGCCAAGGCGCGCACATGCCGCTCGCGTGCCATGAACGCGCCGCTTTCCTGATCACGCCAGCCTACTGCCTCCAGCAACTTGCCGCGCAACTCATCCATTCCCGCACCGGTTTTTACGGAAACCCGCACAAATGGAGCGCTGGCGATGACGGCAGCACCCCCTTCCATCAGGTCGATTTTGTTGAACACCAACAGGCGCGGTATGTCGGCAGGCAACCCGGCAAGAATACCTTCATCCTGCGCCGTGATTCCTTTGTTCGCGTCCAGCAGCAGCAGGATCAGGTCGGCGCGGTGCATCGTCTGATGGGCGCGCGCGATACCCATGCTCTCCACCGCGTCGGCGGATTCGCGCAGCCCCGCCGTATCCATGACGTGCAACGGCACCCCGCGGATCTGGATCGCCTGACGGATCACGTCGCGGGTGGTGCCCGGAATATCGCTGACCAACGCCACCTCCTCGCCGGCCAAACGGTTCAGCAGGCTGGATTTGCCGACGTTCGGCTGCCCGGCAATGACCACATGCGCGCCCTCGCGCAACAGGCTGCCCTGTTTTGCGGTAGCCAGCGTATGCTGCAAGTGCGACCGGACATTGCCCAGCAAGGCATTGCGGCGCTCCAGATCGACGGTGTCCACATCCTCCTCCGGAAAGTCCAGCATCGCCTCAACCAGCATGCGCAGGCTAATCAGCTCATCGACCATACCGTGAATAACGGCGGAAAATTCCCCGCGCAGGGAGCGCATTGCGCTGCGTGCAGCCTCGGTGGTGTTGGCATCTATCAGGTCCGCAACACTTTCTGCCTGCGCCAGATCAAGCTTGTCGTTCAGGAAGGCGCGCTGGGTGAATTCCCCGGGTTGCGCCAGCCGCGCACCCAAATCGAGGCAGCGCTGTAGCACCAGTTGTAGTACGGCGGGGCCGCCGTGCCCTTGCAGTTCGAGCACATCTTCGCCGGTATAGGAATGCGGGGCGGAAAAAAACAAGGCGATACCCTGATCCAGGATATCGCCGTTTTCGTCCAGAAAGTTACCGCAGGTGGCATGCCGCGCAACAGGCAGCTTGCCGAGTATTCCGCAGGCCAGAGTTTCGGTGTGCCGCCCGGATACTCTTACCACCCCGATCCCGCCGCGCCCCTGCGCGGTGGCGATGGCGGCAATGGTATCAGCGCTTGGCTGCGGCAGTTTTGCTCTCATTCTCGGCAGCCTTGGTGATATACCACTGCTGGCCGATGGAAAGGATGTTGTTCACGATGGAATACAACACCAACCCAGCGGGGAAAAAGAAGAAAATCACACTGAAAGCGATCGGCATGATCTGCATTATCCTGGCTTGCATGGGATCCGGCGGCTTCGGATTAAGGCGCATCTGGATAATCATGCTTGCTCCCATGATCAGCGGCAGGATGTAATACGGGTCCGCCGCCGACAAATCGGTAATCCAGCCGAAGAATGGCGCATAGCGCATTTCGACGCTCTCCAGGATAGACCAGTACAAGGCGATAAACACCGGGATTTGCACCACCACCGGCAGGCATCCACCCAGCGGGTTGATCTTCTCCGTTTTGTACATTTCCATCATGGCGCGGTTCAGTTTTTCCCGGTCGCTGCCGCATTGCTGCTTCAACTTTTCCAGCTTGGGCGCAACCACGCGCATTTTTGCCATCGAACGGTAGCTGGCCGCCGATAGTGGGAAAAATGCCAATTTGATTAGCACGGTAAGCAGAATGATTGCGACGCCCCAATTGTGCACAAAGCTTTGCAACCACGACATCAGCCAGAACAGCGGCATGGCAATAACGGTTAACCAACCATAGTCGACCGTCAGCCCCAAACCGGGAGCAATCTTGTCCAGGCTCGATTGGGCGGGGCCCGCATAAAGCGGCACGCTGACACTAGTCTTTTGCCCGGGCGCAATCGCCGCAACCGGTAACACCAGGCCGGTGGAATATAAATCGCCCTCTAGCTTACGGGTGAAATATTCGCGGTTGGTTTTATCTTTCGGCAACCAGGCCGCCACAAAATAATGCTGCACCATGCCGATCCAGCCGTTATCGGATACCTTCGGATATTCCAGCTTGCCCTTGTCTATGGCGGCGAAATCTATCTTCTGGAATTTTTCTTTCTCCGTATACACGGCAGGGCCGGTGTAAGTTGGTACTAACTTTGACCCTCCATCGGGGGAGGCACTATCCCTGATCAGCTGAAAATAGGCCGAAGTATTCAATGGCGCCGACCCAAGGTTTTCTATTTCATACGCCACATCGATTAAATAGCTGCCCTTCCGGAAGGTAAACAATTTGGCAACTTTAACCCCATTCGCGCCGATGGCGACCAGCCGGATTTGAACTTGTGCGGCGTCACCAACCAGTTCATAGCTGGTCTGTTCTGCAGTAAACAGGCTGTTGTGGTTGGGCATCCCTTCGCCCAGCAACCCGCTTTGCGCCACGTAATTATGCTTTTCGGCGCCTTTTTGAAACAGCACAAAGGGTTTGGTTTTATCTTGACCATCCGGCTGCCGCAAAAAAGCCAAACGCTGGATATCTCCGCCGACCGTATTGATTTCGGCTTCCAGAAAGTCTGTTTTAACGTGTATCGTTTTTCCGGTTGCCGTTATTGCGGGCTGCTGCTGGGCAATTGCGGCCTGCGTAACCATGCTGTCGGCAGTTTTTGTCGAAGCCACTGGCAAATCGGTTTTTGTGGTAGCTTGCTGAACATATTGTTCGGGATGCTGATAACGCTGCCATCCATCCCAAACCAGCACTAACGAAAACGCAAAAATTAAAAACAAAAAAAGTCTTTGTAGGTCCATGATCGTGCCTGAAGTTAGGGTGCGGGGTCGTAACCGCCGGGGTTCCAGGGATTACAACGCAACAATCGCTTGATGCCGAGGCGGCCTCCCTTTATTACACCGTGCTTTGCCAACACCTCACAAGTGTAATGGGAACAAGTTGGAGTAAATCTGCATGTTGGCGGGCTAAGCGGGCTAATCAAGTATTGATAGCCGCGTATCAGCTTGATCACAATTCTGCGCATCTGTTTTCTACCCGGCTAAACAGCATTTCCAGCTTGCCGCCTCGCGCTTCGTGCTTTTGAGGGTAGGCGCGCCTTGCCATCACAACCACGTCCACCTTGCAAATTTTGATACTGTGCCGACGAAATACCTCCCGAACCGCTCTTTTGACGCGGTTTCGCTCTACTGCACCGGGTAACGTTTTTTTACTCGCGATGATTCCGAGCCTGGCATTGTTGCCGCCATTACGGGAAAAAAATATCTTGAAGTATTCGTCCGCGACGCTCTCGGCACGAATGACATGGCCAAAACCATCTCCGCGCAACAACCGGTGTGCAACGGTAAATTTGGCCGATATACTAGACTGCGAGCTTTGCACGGCCCTTGGCACGACGTGCATTGATGACAGCGCGACCGCCGCGCGTTTTCATGCGCACCAAAAAGCCATGGGTGCGTTTTCTCCTGATTACGGATGGTTGGTATGTGCGTTTCATGTTTTCTTCCTAGGTAAATCGTAAAACGCGCTATTACAAAGCCTTCGGGCACACCTGTCAAGCATATTTTGCTTTATTGCATGTGGATAAGTTTCAGCTTGCCCTGTAGAATGCCGCAACTTTCATTGCCTAAAGAACCGCTACTCTACGCAACCATGCAGGACATTTCTTTTTGGGATTCATGCCTCCGCTCGTTTGAAAAAAGCCTGCCGCCGCAGCAATTCAATTCGTGGATAAAACCATTACTTCTCAAAAACGAAGGCGGGGCGCTGGTGCTTACCGCGCCCAATAGCTTTACTTTAAAACTTGTCCAAGAGCGATTTTTGCCGGAAATCAGCCGGCAGGCAGGTTTAGCTTACTCGCGAATTCCCTCGTTTGAATTTCGTGTCCTGGAAACAGATCCTGCGGACAGACCGCAAGATATAACTCCGAAAAAAGAAACGGCCCCTATTCCTGCCAGCAAACCAAAAATCGAGACTTCGTTTCGCAATTATGGAAAAATCAATCCCAACCTGACCTTCGATAACTTTGTGATCGGCAAAGCCAACCAGCTTGCATTTGCAGCCGCTACTCAAGTTGCCGAATTGCCGGGAGCATCCTACAACCCCCTGTTTATTTATGGTGGTGTAGGGCTGGGCAAAACGCACTTAATTCAGGCAATAGGCAATCAAATCAAAGTTAACAGCCCGCAGGCAAAAATTTGCTATATGCACGCCGAACGGTACGTTTCCGATGTAGTACGCGCTTACCAGTCCAACAAATTCGAAGAATTCAAGCAGTATTATCACTCTCTTGACATACTGCTGATCGACGACATCCAATTTTTTGCCGGCAAGACAAAAACCCAGGAAGAATTCTTCTACGCATTCAACACGCTAATCGATTCGCATAAACAGGTTATCATGACCAGCGATACCTTCCCGAAGGAAATTGCCGGGCTCGACAGCCGCTTGGTTTCACGTTTTGGCTGGGGACTTACGGTCGCGATCGAACCGCCTGAATTGGAAATGAGGGTTGCTATCCTGCTTAAAAAAGCCAGTTTGGGCGGTTATGTACTCGATGAAGCTGTGGCATTTTTTATTGCCAAACACGTTAATTCGAACGTTCGGGAACTTGAAGGAGCGTTAAAGCGCGTTGAAGCATACGTCAAATTTCACTGTCGCACCATTTCCGTTGAAACGGCAAAAGAGGCCTTAAAAGACATACTGATTGCACAAAGCAGGCAAATTTCCATCGACAATATACAAAAAACTGTTGCCGACTATTATCATATCAAAATGGTCGACCTGCTTTCGAAAAAAAGGACCAGAAATCTGACCAGGCCACGGCAAACAGCTATGTCTCTTGCCCGTGAATTAACTACCATGAGCCTGCCTGAAATCGGCAATGCTTTTGGTGGAAAAGATCATTCGACCGTAATACACGCCTGCAAAATAATAAATGGTCTCAGGGCGTCAGATACCACGATTGACGCTGATTATAAAATTTTGCTCCAAACTTTACGAGGATAAGCAGGTGAATTTCATGTGTGCGAAATGTGGACAATTCATGCATTCATCACAAATGTGAAAACTATCCACATTACCCCGATGGCTTATCCACAACAATTCTCTGTACTTTTTTGCTTGCTATCTTGATGTATAGAAATATTTTTTTGAGTTATTAACACAATTAGATGCCGTCTATTAGCTCTTATTAAGGATTTATATTATGTTTATTGAACAAGTAGATAAAGAAACCATACTCAAACCGCTGCAAGTAGTTGTTGGTATCGTGGAAAGAAAACAAACACTGCCCATCTTATCGAATGTCTTGATTGAAAATCAGAACGGCAAAATACGTTTCACGGCAACTGATTTGGAAATACAAATTACGACCTCCATCGATATTGGCTCAGAAAACGGGCAAAGTGCATCGATTACAGTTGGCGGTAAAAAATTACAGGAAATACTGCGCGTTCTTCCCGAGCAAAGCAAAATCACTGTAGATATCAAAGAAAATAAAGCGCAAATAAAATCGAGCAAAAGCCGTTTCAGCCTGCAAACCTTGCCCGCACAAGATTTCCCCAAATTGGGTAATCAGTTGGACAACGCGAAAAAAATAACGCTGGCGCAAAAAGAACTAAAAGGCCTGCTGCTTTCCGTTCAATATGCGATGGCGCAACAGGATGTGCGTTATTACCTCAACGGCGTTTTATTGATTATCGAGGGAGATAAGCTCAAGGTCGTGGCTACCGATGGGCACCGGTTGGCGTATAACGCCGGAGCCATCGAAGGCAACCATGAAAAACAGGATATTATTTTACCGCGCAAAGCGGTGGTGGAATTATCCAAACTCCTGGCTGACAGTGACGAGCATGTTGACCTGGAATTTTCGCAGCAACAATTCAAGGCCACTTTTTCAGGTATCACTTTAACAACCAAAGTGATTGAAGGAAAATTTCCGGACTACGAACGCGTCATACCGAAATACGACAACCATCTCAATATGGAACGGACTTTGGTACAGCAGGCCTTGCAACGCGCCGCAATATTATCCAATGAAAAATTTCGCGGGGTTCGTTTTGTGCTTACTGAAAAAAATCTCAGTATCATCAGCAGCAACAGCGAACAGGAAGAAGCGCAGGAAGAAATCGAGACCGACTATCACGGCGAGGCATTGGATATCGGCTTTAACGTCAATTATTTGATGGATGGGCTCAACAACATCAGCAGCAGCACGGCGACCTTCTCGTTTGGCGATCCAAACAGCAGCATCCTGATAACAACACCGGAGAATCAGGAATTCCGCTATGTCGTAATGCCAATGCGTATTTAAAGAAGATTTGGGAATTGTAGCGAATAATTTTTAAACAAGCAGCCCAAACCGCAATAACCGGAACGAGCTCCATAAACAAACCAAAGCAAGCGCTGCGCAATGGCGGGTCAAGCGCCAAACACATACCGCTGCTTTAATGTTTCACGTGAAACAAACCCACATCAGGATAAACGATGAGCGAATATACTTCCAATAATATCCAAGTTCTAAAAGGCCTGGAGGCCGTGCGCAAGCGCCCCGGCATGTACATCGGCGACACCAATGACGGAACCGGCCTGCACCACATGGTGTTCGAGGCAGTGGATAACGCTGTAGATGAGGCCTTGGCCGGACACTGCAACGAGATTAACGTTACCATTCACGCCGACAATTCGATCAGTGTGTCCGACAACGGGCGCGGCATCCCAACCGACATCCACAAGGAAGAGAACCGCTCCGCCGCCGAAGTCATCATGACTGTGCTGCATGCCGGCGGAAAATTCGATGGTAATTCCTACAAGGTATCCGGCGGTCTGCACGGTGTGGGCGTGTCGGTGGTCAACGCGCTGTCCGAGTGGCTGAAGCTGACTATTTACCGCGACGGCAAGGAACACTTCATGGAATTCCGCCACGGCGAGCCGGTCGCCCCGCTCAAGGTGGTGGGCAACTCCAGCAAAAAAGGCACCACAGTTCAATTTTTGGCGGCCAAGGAAACTTTTGGCCTGGTCGAGTTTCATTTTGATATTCTGGCAAAACGCCTGCGTGAGCTGTCGTTCCTCAACAACGGAGTGAAAATCGCGCTGATTGACCACCGCACCGGCAAGGAAGAAAATTTCGCGTTCAGCGGCGGCATCAAGGGCTTTGTCGAATTCATGAACCGCAACAAGTCGCCGCTGCACCCCACGGTGTTCTACGCGATCGGCGAGAAGGACGGCATCACCGCCGAGATCGCGATGCAGTGGAACGACTCCTACCAGGAAACGGTGCAATGCTTCACCAACAACATCCCGCAGCGCGACGGCGGCACCCACCTGACCGCGCTGCGCGCCGCGATGACGCGCACCCTGAACCAGTACATCGAAGCCGAGCAGATGGCGAAAAAGGCCAAAGTAGAGACCACCGGCGACGACATGCGCGAAGGGCTGACCGCGGTGCTGTCGGTGAAGCTGCCCGACCCGAAATTTTCGTCGCAGACCAAGGACAAGCTGGTTTCCTCCGAGGTGCGCCCGGTGATCGAGGACCTGATCGCGCAGCAGATGAGCGCGTTCTTGCTGGAAAAACCCAATGACGCGAAGATCATCGTCAACAAGATCATCGAGGCGGCGCGCGCCCGCGAAGCGGCGCGCAAGGCGCGCGACCTGACGCGGCGCAAGGGCGTGCTGGACGGCATGGGCCTGCCCGGCAAGCTGGCCGATTGCCAGGAAAAAGACCCGGCGCTGTCCGAACTGTACCTGGTCGAGGGCGATTCCGCGGGCGGCTCCGCCAAGCAGGGCCGCGACCGCAAATTCCAGGCGATCCTGCCGCTCAAGGGCAAGATCCTGAACGTCGAGAAGGCGCGCTTCGAGAAACTCATCGCGTCGCAGGAAATCGCCACGCTGATCACCGTGCTCGGCACCGGTATCGGCAAGGACGAATACAACGCCGACAAGCTGCGCTACCACCGCATCATCATCATGACCGATGCGGACGTGGACGGCTCGCATATCCGCACCCTGCTGCTGACTTTCTTCTACCGCCAGATGCCCGAGCTGGTCGAGCGCGGCCACATCTACATCGCGCAGCCGCCGCTGTACAAGATCAAGCAGGGCAAGGACGAGCGCTATCTCAAGGACGATCAGGAGATGAAAATCTACATGCTCAAGTCCGCGCTGAATAACGCCGTACTGCACCCGTCCGCCGACGCCGCGCCGATCCAGTCCGATGCGCTGGAGCTGATCGCCAAGCAATATTTCCTCGCCGAAGCGGTGATCGACCGCCTGTCGCGCTTCACCGCGCCCGAGGCCAGCCACGCCCTGCTGATCCTGCCAATGCTGTCGCTGGAAGACGCCAAACAGGCGCAAACCAGCGCGCAACTGTTGGAACAGGCCTGCGGCGGCAGCATCAAGGTCGTGGTGGAAACCGACGAAGCGGGCGAACATCGCCTGCGCCTTGAGAAGCTCTTCCACGGCAACTACTCAGTCAGCTACATGGATCGCGACTTCCTGCGGGGCAGCGACTACGTGCAGATCCGCCAGGCTGCGGACATATTGAACGGCCTGATCAAAGCGGGCGCTTACATCGCCCGAGGCGAACAGAAACGTGCCGTGACCAGCTTCAAGCAAGCTATCGAATGGCTGCTCGAAGAAGCCAAGAAAGGCGTCAACATCCAGCGCTACAAGGGGCTGGGCGAGATGAACCCGAGCCAGTTGTGGGAAACCACCATGGACGTGACCAACCGCATCCTGCTCAAGGTGCAGATCGAAGACGCGATTACCGCCGACGAGATTTTCACCACGCTGATGGGCGATGTGGTCGAGCCGCGCCGCGCGTTCATCGAGAAGAACGCGCTGGGCGTCAAGAATCTGGACGTGTAATTTTTCCGTAGGGGCGCGATTCATCGCGCCCCTAGTGTGATTTTTAGCACAGACAACGCGGACGAACCCCTCTATTTTGCGATCCCCATCACTCGATAAAGAACACACCATGAAATCGAATACACTAGCCAAAATCGCCCTGCTGCTCTGGGTTGCCACGATTGCAGTATTTGCCTGGTTTTTCATCCGCGGGAATACCACGGTGGGAACCGATGGGAGGACTGCGGTAGTGCTGCAAACCAGCGAACGCGACTTCGTCATGAAGGAGATGCGCGGATTGCTGGCCGCAACGCAGGAAATATTGGAGGGCGCAAACCAGGGCGATACGCAGCGCATCGTCAAGGCGGCGCGCGGTGCGGGCATGGCGGGTGCGGCGGATGTCAATCCGACGCTGGTTACAAAACTGCCGATCGAGTTCAAAAAACTGGCGATGAGCATGCATGGCGACATGGACGCAATCGCCAAGGCCGGCGAGAGCGGCAAGCCTGTGCCGGAACTGCTGAACATGACATCCGATACCTTGAAGAAATGCGTTGCCTGTCACGCCGCATGGCAGATCAAGGCCGGGAGCTAGGGCAACCGCCGCAGTCTGCATGTTGATGTGCAAAGGCCAATAATCTACATGAGCAAAATCCAGAATGTACTCTGGATACACGCTTAATCAAGGGCGGACGGACGCAAGGTTAAATACCGCAATGCTCAACTCGTCAGACAAAACCTTGCGCCAACCCCGGGCCTCGATACGTCCGCCAGAACGACGCTCTTGTCGCAGACCGCGCAATGTCCAATAAGCCGACCCCGCACACCCACGGGCTGACACGGGGGCTCGCCGTCGGGCTTCTTCTCGCCATCATTCTGGATACCGTCGGCCAGTTGTTGTGGAAATTTGCGGTCGAGCGCCTTCCGGACACCCCCACTCTTTGGTCAACCATTGAAGCGGTAGCGCAGCAGCCCTGGTTTCTGGCGGTGGTGGTCGTGTTTCTCTGCCAGCTTTTCGTCTGGCTGAAGGTGCTCGAGGATGTCGATCTGAGCTTTGCCCAGCCGATTACCTCGTTGAGCTACCTCACCGTTTGCGGCCTTTCCTGGGTGATGTTCGACGACCGGATTGGTCCGGTAAAGGGCGCCGGCATATTGTGTGTGCTGGCGGGAGTGTGGCTCATCAGCCGGGGCAAACGGCAGACCCATGCCGACACGGACACGCAGGCATGAGCCAGACATTATTCGGCATCATGCTCGTCATCCTGTGCTCGGCCATCGAGGGTTTCGCGCAGGTATGCCTCAAGAAATCGACGATCCAATCCCTGCGCCGGCGGCATTGGCTCGGCGTGGGCATCGCGTTTTTCATCATCGAGGCGCTCCTGTACACCGTTGCGCTGCAATGGTTGCAGCTCAGCACCGCATATATCTTGGGTTCCCTGAGTTTTGTCGCGGTCACCCTCTTTTCCGTCCTGATGCTGAATGAAAAAGTTGATCTGGGGCGCTGGGCCGGTTTGGGTCTGATACTCATCGGCTGCACTCTGGTTACGCTACAAAAATGAGCGAGCCGGTTTTTTCCGTCGAATGGGTTCCTTCCGAATCCGGTATAGACCAGGCCATATGGGACATCTGCTTTCCTCCCCCGCTCGAAGGCCGCTGGTGGTACCGGGCGCTGGAGCGTTGCGGCATCGAAGATCAATTCCAGTTCATGTACGCGGTGGTGCGCATGCGGGATCGGCCCGTGGCGATTGCGCCCGCCTTCGTGATGAATGTTCCCATCACGCTGGTTCTCCCGCCCTGGCTGCTGCCACCCGCCAGGTTGCTCGGCCGGATTGCGCCTTCGGTGCTCTACCAGCGCACGCTGTTCGCGGGCTCGCCTTGTTCCGACGAAGGCACCGTCGGGATGGTTCCCGGCGCGGATCGCTTGGCCGTTCTGCTGTGCGTGCAGCAGGCGCTTCGTGCGCAAGCGCGCAAACTCAACACATCGATGCTGGTGTGGAAGGATTTCCCCGCCACCTGCAAAAATGACATGGAGGCATTGTCGCGCTCGGCCGGCCTGTTTCGGATAACCAGTTTCCCCGGCACGGTTGCCGACCTTCCCGGCCCGTCAAAGGAAGCCTATTTTGCCGCAATGAAGGCGTCGCGCCGCCATTTGCTGAAGAAGAAACTGCGCCGCAGCGCGGAGCATGTGGCGGTGGATATCGACGTCGTGCAGCAACCGGATGCACAGAGCATGGACGAAATCTTCGGCCTGTTCTGGCAGACCTATGAAAAAGCCACCACCCAGTTCGAGCGGCTCAATCGCCGCTTTTTCGACCTGATTGCGCAGGAGCCGCAGTCATACTTCATCATGCTGCGCGAACACTCCACCGGCAAGCTGCTCGCCTTCATGCTGTGTTTCGCTTTCCGCGATCACGTCATCAACAAGTTCATCGGCATCGATTACCGGCGGCCCAAAGAATGGCTCCTGTATTTCCGGCTGTGGGAAGCCGCGCTGGACTGGGCGCTTTCCCGCGGTGCCGGGTCGATACAAAGCGGGCAGACCGGATACGCGCCCAAGATCGAAATAGGGCATAAGCTCGTGCCGCTGACCAACTATTGCGCCCACCGCAACCCGCTGGTCCACCGGATCTACGCGGCCGTCGCCCGCACCGTATCCTGGCAAACGCTGGATGCCGATCTCGCCCGGCATATCGCGGCGCATCCCGAGGACATACCGGACGCGTGACTTCTCTCCCTCATGAATCAAACGACAAGCCATTGCGGCCAACCACTGTTTTGCCGAAAGTTGTTTAACCGGAGTTTGTCGTTTTGGGTTGGGCATTTTTTCGGTACAATGGCCCGCTGGTTTGGCAATGCATACCGTGCCTTCGCCCTGTTGGTGCCGACGAATTTTTCTCGCCAAGGAAGTTGAATATTTTATGCTGTTCGTAATCGATTTCGATGGAACCCTCGCCCGCAAGGATACGGTCGATGCAATGCTTGAAAAATTCGCGCCCGCCGACTGGGCAGATATCGAGCGGGAGTGGCTGGATGGCCGTATCACTGCGGTGCAATGCATGCAGCAGCAGATACGCATGGTCAAGGCCGACCATATCGCGATCGAGAGTTTTTTCCGCGCCATCGAGCTGGACGATTCCTTCCTGCCGTTCTACCGGCATGTAAGCGCCTTTGCCCAAGTGGCGATTGTCAGCGATGGGCTGGATCACGCGATCAAGGTCGCCACCAAACAGGCCGGTCTGCCCGAGATTCCGGCCTATGCCAACCGCCTGCACTTCGTGCCGGACGGCATCGACATTTCTTTCCCGCACCTTACCCCGCAATGTAATGCCGGCAACGGCGTGTGCAAATGTGCCGTGGCGCGCGATCTGTCCGGGGCGCAGGGCGGGCCGGTAGTGCTGGTCGGCGATGGCAAGTCGGATGCCTGTCTGGCGCGCAGCGCGGATGTTGTTTTTGCCAAGAGTTCGCTGCTCAAATACTGCCGGGAACAGAGCATCGCGCATATTCCGTTCGACACCTTCGAGGACGTCCTCGCCGCCGTAAAAACTTGGGCCACCGTAAAAACCTGGCCCGCGCATTTACCGAAAAAAACCGCTTATTCCGCCTGAGCGGCTCCCACGATATTTACAGTAAACGGATCATTCCCAAAGTTAACGGATCATCATGGACCAGAAAATCATTACGCTGCTCGAAAAAGACGCCCGCTACTGTTCCTATGGCGACACGGTGCACTATGCCGACCCGCCCAAGATATTCGCCTCCTGCGAGGGCAGCTACCTGTATGACCATGACAACACGCCTTACCTCGACCTGCAAATGTGGTACTCGGCGGTCAATTTCGGTTACAAAAACCGCCGTCTGAACGATGTGCTCAAGCGCCAGATCGACACCTTGCCGCAACTGGCGTGCCAGTATTTGCACCAGGAAAAGATCGAGCTGGCTGAGACCATCTGCGCCTACATCGAGAAAAAATACGGCGTGAAAGGCCGCGTGCATTTCAACGTCGGCGGCACGGCGGCGGTGGACGATTCGCTCAAGATCGTGCGCAACCATACCGGCAAGACGCAGCAGTTCGCCTTCATGGGCGGCTATCACGGCCGTTCGCTGGGCGCTTCGGCGATCACCTCCAGCTACCGCTACCGCCGCCGTTACGGCCACTTTTCCGACCGCGCGCATTTCGTGCCGTTCCCGTACTGCTTCCGTTGCCCGTATGGCATGAAAGCGGACTCCTGCAACATGTATTGCCACCACGAGTTCGAGCGGCTGTTCGAGACCGAATACAACTCGTTCTGGGACGACAAGGTGGGCCAGTGCGAATTCGGCGCGTTCTATATCGAAACCATCCAGGGCACCGGCGGCTACGTGGTGCCGCCCGCAGGCTATATGCAGAAGCTGGCGCAGACGCTCAAGGAGCGCAACATCCTGCTGGTGGTGGACGAGATCCAGATGGGTGTGTACCGCACCGGCAAACTGTGGTCGTGGGAAAACTTCGGCATCGTCCCGGACGTGTTCATCTTCGGCAAGGCTATCACCAACGGCCTCAACCCCATCTCCGGCATCTGGGCGCGCGAGGAATTGATCTCGCCGGAAAAATTTCCGCCCGGCTCCACCCATTCGACATTCGCCTCCAACCCGCTGGGCACCGCCTGCGCGCTGGAAGTGTTGCGCATGACCCAGGAGCAGGACTTCGAGCCCGCCATCCGCGCCCGAGGCGCCTACTTCCTGAAGAAGCTGGAAGAGCTCAAAAGCCGCTGGAAAGTGGTCGGCGATGTCAGCGGCATGGGTCTTGCGCTACGCATCGAGCTGTGCGAAACAGACGGCTTCACGCCGAGCCGCAAGCTGGCCGACCGGGTTTTCAACGAAGGGCTCAAGGGCGACCTGCCGGTGGGCGACAAGAAATACGGCTTGGTGCTGGACATCGGCGGCTATTACAAAAACGTCATCACGCTGGCGCCGTCGCTGCTGATTTCCGAAGCGGAAATCGATCTCGGCATCCAGCTGTTCGAGATGCTGCTGCGCCGCTGCGGCGCGGAGTAAAAGCACCCGGCCATGACTGCGGCGATCCAGCAAGGGGCCATTCAACAGTGCCTGGGACATAGCGGCTTTTTCCTGAAGGGCGGCGAAGATGCGGTGCTGCTGGTGCATGGCCTGACCGGAACACCGGCGGAAATGCGCGCCATCGCCAACCGGCTGGCCAAGAACGGCTTCAGCGTCATGTGCCCGCAACTGTCCGGGCATTGCGGCAGCGTCGGGGCGCTGAAGCGCTCGAAATGGCAGGACTGGTACGGCACCATCGAACAGGCCTTCGAGGCGCTCAAGCTGGAACACCCGCGCGTGTATGTGGCCGGTTTGTCGATGGGCGCGCTGATCGCGCTCAAGCTGGCGGAAGAAAAGGGGGCGCGGGTAAACGGGCTGGGGCTGCTCTCCACCACCTTCTTCTACGACGGCTGGAACATCCCGCGCTTCAGGCAGAAATTCCTGTTGCCCATTGTGCTGTACAGCCCGCTCCGCTATTTCGCGTCCTGGCAGGAGCCGCCGCCTTATGGCATCAAATGCGAACGCACACGCGCCATGGTGCATGCCGTGCTGACGCAGCGCGATGAGTTGTCTTCCGAGAAAGTCGGGATTTTCTGTACCCCCGCCGTGACCGTCTATGAAAGTTTCCGCCTGATTCGCGCGGTAAAAAAACTGCTGCACGGCGTCCATTCGCCCGCGCTGATCGTGCACTCCACCGAAGACGACATGGCCAGCCTGAAAAACGCGCACTACGTGGTCAAACACATCTCCTCAGCCAAGGTGGAAACCTTCTTCGTCGACGACACCTACCATGTGCTGACGCTGGACAAACGCAGGAACGACATTGCCCACCGGCTTGCAGTCTTTTTCAAAAGCTGTACCGCCAAGGAAACTGCACCCGCTTAAACTCGGCTTGTTCATTCATGCCGTTCGTGGTGAGCCTGTCGAACCACACTTGCCGCCGTTACATCGCGCTTGACACCCACCCCGCGACTCCCATAGAGTTCGCCCCACTTGCACATCCGCCGCAACGCACACCGCACCGCATGCACGGTACGGGGCAACCGGCGAATTCCCCAGAACTGGAGCTGGCGCAGGCTCATCCCGAACGGGATGGGATGAGGCGTGAAACAAACGCCAGCAGCTGTTCAAAGGGGATTCAACATGACATCAAACCCTTCATCTGTTGCTTTGCGCCGTTCCGGCAGGAACGTTCCTGAAATCTCTATCGAGACTCTTTTGGTAAATTCTCCTTTGCTGGAAAAACAATTTGAGCCTGACCTCTTTAATTGCTCGCCGCCGAAAAGCGCGGCTCAGCGCCCCTTACCTTTACGTTATGCGTCATATCAATCGTCGGAGGTTTACTGTGGATTCTGAAAAATACAATCGCTCTATTACTCTCTTATGCCCAACCTGCGGCAGTACACAGTTTTCCTCCTCGAAGCCAGACGACGGCGAGTCCGAGTTGCTCACATGTGCGTCATGTAGCCGAGAAATTACTCGTGATGATCTAATCCGCGAAAACAGCGAAAATGTCGGCGAACATATAAAAGAAATTGGGAAAGAGGTTACAAAGGATCTAGCTCTTGAGCTTAAAAATAAACTTGCTTCTGCTTTCAAGGGAAGCCAATTCATTAAGATCAAATAATGCCTATCGCCCTTACCCCAAGCGATGTCGTTGCTGGCTTAGCTTTCTTGCTCTCAGCGTACGCCACATGGAAAACTGTCCAGTTCAATGATCGGCAGAAATCTCTCCTCGAAAGCCAAGAGAAGCTGAATCAACGCCTACTTGAAAAGGAAGACGCAGAATCAATTTCAGACAAAAAAGCTGACCTTGGAGCAACGTTTATAAAACTTGGTAGCAGCAATTATCGCCTGAAGATATGGAACAAAGGCAAAGTTTCAGCTCGGAATGTTTCGGTTGAATTTCCAGAGGGAAATGACTGCATCATCGAATCTGAAATTGGCGAGAAATTCCCTCTTGAAGTTCTTGATACTCATCAGTCTGTTGAGCTCATTGCCGCCGTTCATATGGGAACAAAAAGAAAGCACGCGATCAAATTGCTTTGGGCTGATGATTTCAGTCAATCAAATGAAAAGATTGTCTATCCCACGCTATGACGCATAACCTTACGCTCAAGCGGGATTATTGATTAAAGGAGCCATGGTCGCATTAAATACCTAACTTTTATTTAGCCAGACTTGCGCAAAAAACCGCGCAGGCCGGTGATCCAAACGTTGGAGAGAGGTGGCTATTTCGGGGTAGAATTAGGCCGTTCGCGTGAATTGAGCAGGAGAGTAAAATGAATTTCACCATAGAGCAGGAGCAAGAATCTGACGGGCGCTGGTTGGCGGAAGTCTTGGAGTTGCCAGGGGTTCTGGCTTACGGCACATCTTCGCTGGAAGCTGTGTCCAAAGCCGAGGTTCTCGCCCTTCGCGTGATTGCTGAACGGCTTGAGCACAACGAGAGCCGCCCCTTCTCCATCAATATTTCCATTCCGATTGCCGCATGAGCCAATGGCCGTCGGTCAAAGCCAAGCGCCTTCTTGCTGCGCTGCTGCGGCTTGGCTGGCAGGTCAAACGACAATCCGGTTCGCACAAAACACTTTCCCGCAATGGCTGGCCTGATTTTGTTTTCGCCTTCCACGATGGCGACGAAATCGGCCCCAGAATGCTGGCGCGTGTTGCAAAGCATACTGGCCTGTCTTCAAACGACCTGTAACGCTGCGTTCAAGCGGAACGCTCCTTAGGAATTAAAAGTAGGAATTAAAAGGGTCAGCATCGCATTTGATTTCAAGGCATGGTGAGCTACGCTCACCATGCCTTGTTGTTTTTGGGTTTTGATTTTCATCCCCTGAGCGCCGCCGAGTAGCGGAGGCGGGTCAGGAGGTGTCGGCGAGGACTGTCTGAGCGCGTAGCGCGAGTTCCGCAGCCGCCTGAGCAGTCGAGCAACGCAGGGAACCCGAAGGGCGGCAAACCGGGGTCGCCTTTTCTTTGGTTACTTTATTTTGGCGAAGCAAAAGAAAGTGACTAGCTGCCGGGCTACCCCCGGCGGTGTTGATGTTGATTGTTGGGTGTGTTTTACCCTTCGACAGGCTCAGGGCGAACGGCATTGAAAATTGCTACACCCTTCGATACCTCAGGGCGAACGGCCTTGGTACGATAAAATCCTAACAAATCGCTGAACACGATTTGGTCAATAAACCCCGCCCGCTCGTTACCATCAACTTTTTTTCTTAACCACTTTCTTCGCCGCAGGCTTCTTTGCAACTGCTTTCTTGGCGGCCGGTTTCACCGTCTTTTTAACAGCCGTTTTTTTGGCGGTCGGTTTGGCCACCTTAGGTTCGGCTTTGGCCTTCGGTGTGGCCTTTGCCTTGGTCACCTTGGGCTTGGCTGCTTTCGCTTTGGCCGCCGGTTTCTTCGCAGCCCTGCCCTTCCCTGTGTCGCCTTTCGCCGCCTTGGCGGCGATCAGTTCCAGCGCTTCTTCCAGCGTGATTTCGTCCGGCGATACGCCCTTCGGCAGCGTGGCGTTGATCTTGCCGTGGCGCGCGTAGGGGCCGTAGCGGCCGCTGCATATCTCGACGCTGGCCTTGTCGTCCGGGTGGTCGCCCAACACGCGCAATACCGTGGCGCCGCCGTCTCTGGCCTGCGCCAGCAGTTCAGCCGCGCGCTCCAGGCTGATGTCGAAGATACTGTCGCTGCGCGGGATGGATTTGAACTTGCCGTCGTGGCCGATGTAGGGGCCGAAGCGCCCGATGTTGACGATGACTTTTTTGCCGGTTTCGGGGTGTGCGCCGAGCTCGCGCGGCAGCGACAGCAGCTTCAGCGCGGCGGCCAGGTCGGCCTGTTCCAGCGGCATTTCTTTCGGCCATGACACGCGCTTGGGCTTGACCTTGTCGCCTTTGATCGCTTCGCCGAGTTGCACGTAATGCCCGTACGGGCCGCGCAGCAGCAGCACCGGCAGTTTGGCTTCGGGGTGTTCGCCCAGCTCGACTCGGGCCGAGGCGTCGTCCTGCGATTCGCCGCTCAGGCTGCGCTTGTATTTGCATTCCGGGTAGTTGGTGCAACTGATGAAGCTGCCGTATTTGCTGAGTTTTTTGGCGAGCGGCTTGCCGCACTCCGGGCAGGCTTCGTCGATCAATTCCACCGGGCGGTCGATGCTGGCTTTTTCCTTGATGAGGACGGAGAAGCCTTTCCAGAATTCATCCATCACGCCGATCCAGTCGCGCTTGCCTTCGGAAACTTCGTCCAGCTCGTCTTCGAGGTGGGCGGTGAAACCGTAGTCGACATAGCGGGTGAAATGGTCGGTGAGGAAGCGCGTAACGACGCGCCCGACGTCGGTCGGCACGAAGCGTTTCTTGTCGAGTACCGCGTATTCTCTGGCTTGCAGCGTGGAGATAATGGTCGCGTAAGTGGACGGGCGGCCGATGCCGTACTCTTCCAGCGACTTGACCAGGCTGGCTTCGGAAAAGCGCGGCGGCGGCTGGGTGAAGTGCTGCTCGCCGTACAGCTTGTCAATTGGAACGATGTCGCCCTCGGTCAGCGGCGGCAGCTTGCCGCCCTCTTCTTCTTCGGCGTCGTCCACGTCTTCCATGTACACGCCGATAAAGCCGGGGAACACCAGCACCTGGCCGGATGCGCGGAACAGCGTGGTGTCGCCGCCCAGACGGATGTCGAGGCTGACCGTGTCGAAACGCGCCGGGGACATCTGGCACGCCAGGGTGCGCTTCCAGATCATCTCGTAGAGGCGCGCCTGATCGGCGCTCAAATGGTCGCGCATGCTGTCCGGCGTGCGCAGGATCGAGGTCGGGCGGATCGCTTCGTGCGATTCCTGCGCGTTCTTGGTCTTGCTCTTGTAGGCTGGTTGCGTCGACGGCAGATATTCCGCCGAAAAATTATCCTTGATGTAGTCGCGGATCTCTTGCACCGCTTCCTTGGCCAGCGATACCGAGTCGGTACGCATGTAGGAGATCAAACCGACCGTCTGGCCGCCGATGTCCACGCCTTCGTACAGCGACTGTGCGGTGCGCATGGTGCGGTCGGCGGTCATGCCGAGCTTGCGCACCGCTTCCTGTTGCAGTGTGGAAGTGGTGAACGGCGCGGCGGCGTAGCGCTGCTTGGCTTTTTTCTCGACGCGCACCACCTTGGGCGGCAGCTTGGCGTCGTTGAGTTTGGCGAAAATTGCATCGTATTCGGCCTGGCTGCCGATGCTGAGTTGTTCCAGTTTCTTGCCCTGATACTGGAACAGTTTGGCTTTGAACGGCTGGTGATCCTTGTGGCTGTCCAGATGCACGGTCCAGTATTCCTGGGTCTTGAACGCCTCGATCTCCAGTTCGCGCTCGACGATCATGCGCAGCGCGGGACTTTGCACGCGGCCAGCGGATAAACCGGGGCGGATCTTGCGCCACAGCAGCGGCGACAGGTTGAAGCCGACCAGATAGTCCAGCGCGCGCCGTGCCTGCTGCGCATTTACCAGCGGCATGGAGATTTCGCGCGGGTGAGCGACCGCTTCGCGCACCGCCGTCTGGGTGATCTCATAGAACACTACGCGCTGCATGTTCTTGTTCTTCAGGCCGC
Organism: Gallionella sp.; assembly: GCA_028714075.1. Lineage (GTDB taxonomy): Bacteria > Pseudomonadota > Gammaproteobacteria > Burkholderiales > Gallionellaceae > Gallionella. The sequence goes on along the minus strand of JAQTMZ010000001.1, from coordinate 77,328 downwards.
GTTTGGCCTTGAGCAGTTCGGAAATATGCCAGGCGATCGCCTCCCCTTCGCGGTCCGGATCGGGCGCCAGCAGGATGTTGTCGGCCAGTGCGGCGGCTTTCGCGATTGCGTCCACATGCTTGCTGTTGCGCGCGATGGTCTCGTACTGCATCGCGAAGCCATTTTCGGTATCGACCGCGCCGGTTTTGGGTACCAGGTCGCGCACATGGCCGAACGAGGCGAGGACTTCAAAATCCTTGCCCAGATATTTTTTAAGGGTCTTGGCCTTGGCCGGGGATTCGACGATCAGGAGATTTTGTGCCATGCGTGAGGGTCGGGGTTCAATGTAGTTGTGCGGAATGCAATGGGGTCAGCAATTCTTCGACCAGCAGCGGGTCGAGGTCGCGACGGCGGTTCCACAGCACCATCAGCATGATCAGCTTGAGCTTGTCCAGCTTGATGCCTTCCTGCTGCAGCGCGAGTGCACGGTCGATGACCATCTCGCGTTCGACGGCGGAAATCATGTGCTGCTGCTCGGCAAAGATCAGGAATTGGCGCGCCTCGAAGCTGATGCGTTGCAGTTCCAGCTCGGCAAAATGGCGCAGGCCGGCATGCTCGAGCGTGGCGGGATAATTGTCGGGGTTTTGTTGTTGCAGCGCCGACAGCCAGGTCAGCGCTTCATTGATCTCTTCGCCCTCGAAGCCGGCGGCGGATAGTTTGCGCGACAGCTTGTCCGGTTCCGGATAGCTGCCCGCGTCAAAGTAACTTTCAAACAAGTACATCAGTATTTCGAACATGATTTATTGTAGCTATGGCGTGGTTTTAGTGAATTCGTTGGTACAAGCCGCCGGGTAACGCACTGATGCGTCCCTCCAGTTCGAATGTTAATAGCATGGCGGATAGCTCGGCTATCGTCAAGCCGCTGCGTTTGCCGAGGGTGTCCAAATCGACCGGATCGAAGCCGAGATGCCCGAGCAGCGCGGAATTTGAGCCTTGCGCTTCAAGGCCTTGCATGCCGGTCATAACGGGGTCGCGCGCGGCTGCGGCGACGGATACGGTGATCAGCCCGCCCAATTCCTCCAGAATATCCTGCGCGGTCTCGACCAGCTTCGCGCCCTGCTTGAGCAGCGCGTGGCAGCCCTTGCTTTGCGGCGCATGGATCGAGCCGGGGATCGCGAACACGTCCCTGCCCTGCTCCAGCGCCAGCCGCGCGGTAATCAGCGAGCCGCTTTGCAGCGATGCTTCCACCACCAGGCAGCCGGTACTCATGCCGCTGATGATGCGGTTGCGGCGCGGAAAGTTGGCGGCCAGCGGCGGCGTGCCGAGCGGGAATTCCGAGATCAGCGTGCCCTGGCTGGCGAGCGCGTGGGCGAGGTCGCGGTTCGCGGCAGGGTAGACCTTGTCCAGCCCGGTGCCGACCACGGCGATGCTGCTGCCCGGATTGTTTCCTGAGCCGCGCAAGGCGCCGCGATGCGCGGCGGCATCGATGCCGTGCGCCATGCCGCTGATGATGCACAGCCCGGTATCGCTCAGGGATTTGGCAAACGCTTCGGCGTTGTTGAGGCCTTGCGGTGTGGCGTTGCGGCTGCCGACGATGGCCAGTGCGGCGCGGTTGAGCAGGTCGAGCCGCCCCTTCACATACAGCAGCAGCGGCGGGTCGGAGATGTTCAGCAGGGCTTGCGGATAGTCGCCGTCGGCGAGGGTGACGATGTGGTTATTGCCGTCTTCCAGCCAGGCCAGCGCCGGGGCAATTTGCTCGTCGTCGATGCCTTTGCCGATCTCGGCAGCGATTTCTGCCTTGACGATGGATTTAAGCGAACCGGAGGATGCGGCGAAAACTGCGTCGGGCGAGCCGAACTCCTTGAGCAGGCGGCGCGCGCTTTCGCCGCCCAAGCCGCGCGTCAGGCTTAGTGCCAGCCAAGCCTTGAGCGAAGCATCGGCCTGCATTATTTAGGGGGTTTGCGCGCGATCCAGCAACTGTACCGGCAGTTTGGTTTGCATCACCAGCGCGTACGACACCTTGTCGAATACGCGGAACACAAACAGCAGGCCGTAACGTTCGTCCGGCAGGGTGTGATCCTGGCCTTCGCTCTTCACGACTTCACCCTTGCGATACAGCGCCAGCACATGGCCGTTTTCCAGCCCGTCGCGCGCGCCTTTATTCAGGGTCACGACGGTGTTCTGTCCGGCCTGCGATACGCCGCCGTATACCGAAATGACGCGCGTGGAAATTTTGCTGCCCGGTGCGCGCGGCAGGTAGGCGTTGACCACCTTGCCGGATGGCATGACCAGCCGGTCACCCTTGTTGATTTCCTGTACGGAATGGGTAATTTTGGCGGTGCTGACATCCGCAAAATCGGTCACTTCGATATCGCCCAGATAAATGGCTTCGATACCCAGCGTCTCTTTGCTGTCCGGATCGACCAGTGTCTTGCCGGGACGATAAACCTGCCATCTGTCACCCTTGCCGGAAGGCAATCCCTTTACGAAGGCGATGTCGTCAGTGCCGAGTATCACGCGGCCTTCGCGCGCGCCGACCAGCGTCGGCGCATTCTTCATGGTGTTTTCTTCAACGACCAGCGGCTGGCTTAAAAAGGGTTCTATGGCTTTTGCGGGTATGCTCTGGATGGCTTCGTGCGCGCTGTGGCCTTCGCGCGCTTTGGGCGAAAGCTTGACGACGTTGCTCGGGCTGCCCGTGCCGGCGGTGCCGGGAGCGCCGCCCCCGCCTATGCGCAAGGTGCCGGTTGCACGATCCAGAACGATCACGTCGCCCGGGTAAATCCAGTGTGGATCCTTGATGGCGTCCTTGTTCATGCCCCAGATATATTGCCATTTCCACGGGTCTTTAAAGAACTTGGCGGAGATGTCCCACAGCGTGTCGCCTTTGACGACGACATGCCGGTCGGGTGCGTCGCTGCGCAGTTGAGGGGCGGCCTCGGGCTGGGCGGCAAAGGCCAGGGTGGGCAATAAAAAGCAAATCAGCGATATAATCTTGCGCATGGAAAGCTCCGGCAGAGTCAATGTAAGGGGAACGTAAAGTTGCTACGTCACGTTAAATTCTGCATCCAGTCATATAAATAAGCAAGCTATTATAGGTCAGGCATGGCGATTCTAAAAATTTTGCAATACCCCGATGAGCGCCTGCGCAAGGTCGCCAAAAAGGTTGAGCGGGTCAGCGAAGCCACCCGCAAGCTGGTGCGTGACATGGCCGAAACCATGTATGCCGCACCGGGCGTGGGTTTGGCGGCGACCCAGGTGGATGTGCATGAGCAGATCATCGTGATAGATGTTTCCGAAGAGCACAACCAGCTGAAAGTATTCATCAACCCGGAAATCCTCGCCAGCAGCGGCGAAGAGGAGTGCGAAGAGGGCTGTTTGTCGGTGCCGGGCATTTATGAAAAAGTGCGCCGTGCGGAAAAAGTGACGGTGCGCGCGCTGGATGAGAAGGGCAAGCCGTTCACGCTGGAGGCGGATGGCTTTTTGGCGGTCTGCATCCAGCACGAGATGGATCATCTGTGCGGCAAGGTGTTTGTCGAATACCTGTCGCAGCTCAAACAGATCCGGATTCGCGCCAAGCTGAAGAAACGCCTGCGCGAGACCATGTAATGAGCGCACCATTGAAAACTGTATTGGGTCATGGATCAAACCTTGGAACTGGTAGGGGCGTATGGCAATACGCCATCGTGAAATAATTGGCTACGCTGATCGAAAGAGTCATGCCATACCAAGGGCGTATTGCCATACGCCCCTACACCCATACGCCACCGCACCCCGATTAATCCGTGTTTAACACTGCTCCCAAATTGAAAATCATCTTTGCAGGTACGCCGCAATTCGCGGCCAAAGCTCTAGCCGCACTGCTCGGGGAGCATCAGGTCGTCGCGGTGCTGACCCAGCCGGATCGCCCCGCCGGGCGCGGCATGCAGCTTACCGCCAGCCCGGTGAAGCAGCTTGCCTTGCAGCACGGCTTGCCGGTATTGCAGCCCGCCACGTTGAAGACCGCAGAGGCGCAGCAGGAGATCGCCGCGCTGGATGCCGACGTGATGGTGGTCGCCGCTTACGGGTTGATCTTGCCGCAGGCGGTGCTGCAACTGCCGCGCCACGGCTGCCTGAATATCCACGCGTCGTTGCTGCCGCGCTGGCGCGGGGCCGCGCCGATACCGCGCGCGATCCTGGCGGGCGACCGCGAGACCGGCATCACCATCATGCAGATGGATGAAGGGCTGGATACCGGCGATATGCTGCTGCGCCATGCGTGCCTGATCGCGCCGGACGACACGGCGCAGACCTTGCATGACAAGCTGGCGGAAATGGGCGCACAAAGTATTGTCGAGGCGCTGCGCCTGTTGCAGGAACAGCGCCTGTACCCGGTCAGGCAGGACAATGACGCGGCATGCTATGCTGCCAAGCTGCTCAAGAGCGAGGCGCAGATCGACTGGCGGCAGGATGCGCGGCAAATCGAACGCGCGGTGCGCGCCTATAATCCCTTTCCGGTATGCCATGTCGGCTTGCACGGTGTGATGCTGAAAATTTGGCAGGCCAAGCTGTGCACAGGCACACAGGGCAAGCCGGGCGAGATATTGGCGGTCGACAAGCACGGCATCACCGTCGCCTGCGGCAAGGATGCGCTGTGCCTGGAAGTGTTGCAGCGCCCCGGCGGCAAGGCGCAGCCGGTTGCGCAGTTCTTGCAGGCCATGCCGGTCAAGGTGGGCGACAGTTTTTTAACCTGAAAACCTAAGCCACCGAGAACACAGAGATGAAGCAAACCCAATTATTATTGCGAGCAGCCACCGCACGCCTTACCCGCAAAAACACACTCTCTAATCATCTGACGAGCCCGGACAATAATTATGACAACCGATGTTTTCTCTGTGAACTCTGTGCTCTCTGCGGCTAACAGATTTTTCAGCCTCTTATAGATGCACAACATACAACTCGCCGCCGGGCAAATCGTTCAGCAGGTAATTGCAGACGGGCGCAACCTCAATCAGGTGCTGGATGAGTCATTGCGCAGAAAGTCGGTATGGACTCCGGCGCAGCGCGCGGCCTTGCAGGACTTGAGCTATGGCACGCTGCGTTTTTATGGGCAGTTGAAAACACTGTTAAGCCTGTTGCTGCACAAGCCGATGCTGGACCAGCGTATCTACTACATGTTGCTGGTGGCGCTGTACCAGCTGCAATACAGCAAAGCCGCACCGCATGCCGTGGTGGATCATGCGGTGCGTTCCGCACAAATGCTGAACGTGAAAGTGAGCGGGCTGGCGAACGCGATCCTGCGCAATTTTTTGCGTAGCCAGGCAACTTTGCTGGAGCAGGCAGCGCAACATGCGGAAGGCAAATACAGTTATCCGCAGTGGTGGATAGATGAACTGGGTACGCAGTATGGCGAGCGCAGTGTGGCGATCCTCGAAGCGGGCAATCGGCATCCGCCGATGACCCTGCGCGTCAACCGGCGACGCGGCACGGCAGCGGACTATCTGGCGCAGCTTGAGCAGCGGGATATTCATGCACAATTAATCGAACCGGACGCATTGCTACTGGATAAACCGGTCGCGGTGGACAAGTTGCCGGGATTTTTTGATGGGCTGGTTTCGGTGCAGGATGCCGGTGCGCAATATGCCGCGCGGCTGCTGGAGGTTCGCGACGGCATGCGCGTGCTGGATGCCTGCGCCGCGCCGGGCGGCAAGACCGCGCATATACTGGAATGCGCGCAGGCGGAAATGGTGGCGGTGGATAAGGACGAGCAGCGCCTGCGGCGTGTCGCGGAAAACTTGCGGCGTCTGGGGCTGTCTGCGCAACTGCTGGTCGGTGATGCAGCCGAGCCGGAGAAGTGGTGGGACGGAAAATTGTTCCAGCGCATTCTCGCCGATGTGCCGTGCTCGGCTTCCGGCGTGGTGCGCCGCCACCCCGACATCAAATGGCTGCGGCGCCATTCGGATATTGCCGGTTTCGCCGCGCAGCAACTCAATATCCTGCGCGCGTTGTGGCGGCTGCTGGCGCAAGATGGTAAATTGCTCTACGCTACCTGCTCGGTTTTCCATCAGGAGAACGAACGGGTCATCGCGGCGTTTCTGGCGCAACAGCCGGATGCGCGGCGCTTGCCCGTCGCATTGCCGGATAGCAGTAGCGGACAAATATTGCCCAATGATCGGCACGACGGATTCTTCTATGCCTTGCTGCAAAAAATTTAGCTTCCCCGGTCTATTGCGGCACAGCTTGGGCATATTGCTGCTCGCGTGGCTGTGCATCGCAACGGCCCATGCAGACAGCATCTCGGTCAACAAGGCAGAAGCGCACCTGAATGAAGACGGTTACCAGCTTTCCGCCAGCTATGACATTAATCTGACTGCCGCGGCGCAGCAGGCCTTGTCGCGCGGCATCCCGCTGTATTTTGTCGGGGAGTTTTCCTTGACGCGTTCACGCTGGTACTGGCTGGACGAGGAAATCTTTCAGGGCGAACAAACCGTCAAGCTTTCCTACAATATGCTGACGCGGCAGTACCGCATTTCACGCGGCGCGCTGTTCCAGAATTTCGCCAGCTTTGAAGATGCATTAAACATCTTGGCCAGGCAAAGCTCCGCAACGATTCCCGCAGAACTGATGAAAAAGGATGGCAGCTATATTGCCGCGGTGCGTTTGCGCCTTGACACCGCACAGTTGCCCAAATTGCTGCAGGTGAATGCGCTGGCCGGCAAGGATTGGACGCTCAACTCCGACTGGTATCGCTGGGTGATCCGCCCGGCGGAAATCAGCGCGCGCGGCGAAGAGAAGGCGGAGTGAGCGCATGGTGAAATATCTTAATTTCATCAGCATCATCGTGGGCGGCACGTTGCTGTATCTGTTGTCCAGCAGCAGCGTGAACACCGAAGTATTTTCCGTCAACTATTACGGGTTGCTCGGGTTAACCGGTTTGCTCGCGCTGTGCTTGACGGGCTTGGTCATTTATCAGCTCTTGCGCCTGCGCAGCAAGCTCAAGAACAAGGTGTTTGGCGCAAGGCTCACGTTGCGGCTGGTGCTGTTTTTTACCTTGATCGCCGTTTTGCCCGGCTTGCTGGTGTATGCGGTATCGGTTAATTTTCTGGGCAAGAGCATCGAATCGTGGTTTGACGTGCGTGTCGAAAAGGCTCTCGAGGGCGGGCTTAATCTCGGCAGAAGCGGCCTCGACAACAGCCTGAAAGAGCTTGCCAAAAAGACCCAATTCATCGCGCTGTTGTTGGCGGAAAAGCCGCATGAACAATATCAGAGCGCGCTGGATCAGCTGGTGGACGAGAAGGTGGCGCAGGAAGCCACGCTGTTCACCGGCGCGGGAAAAGTGGTCGCATTTTCTTCCGGCGGCAACGCGCTGCTGCCGGATATGCCGGGCGGTGATTTGCTGCGCACCGCTCTGGACAAGGGCGAGTACGCGGTGATCGACACCTTGCCGAAAAAAGGCCTGACCCTGCGCTCGCTGGTGACGGTGAATTCCAACAGGCAGTCCGGCGGGCAATACGTGCTGCAATTCACCCAGCCGGTGCCGAAGCAGATCGAGGCTGATGCCGAAACCGTGCAGGCGGTGTACCGCGACTATCAGGAGCTGACGCTCTCGCGCCTCGGATTGAAGCGGCTGTATGCGATCACGTTGACGTTGTCGCTGCTGGTGGTGCTGCTGACGGCGGTGTCGGCGGCGTTCTTCATCAGCGAGCGGCTGGGCTCATCGCTGGAAGCGCTCGCGGAAGGCACGCGCGCGGTGGCGCAAGGCGATTTTACCGGGCAGTACCCGATACAAAGCAGCGATGAACTGGGCGCGCTGACCGGCTTGTTCAACCAGATGACGCGGCAGTTGTCGGATGCCACCAAAGCCAGGGAATTGCAGCAGCTTCAGATAGAACGCTCCAGGACCTATCTGGAAAGTGTCTTGACCCATCTTTCTTCCGGCGTGCTGGGTCTCGACGATGAGTTGCAGCTGCGTTCGGCCAACACCAGCGCGGAACAGATTCTGGCTGCGCCGCTGCAGGAAATGCGCCGCATGTCGTTGAGCCAGATCGCCGAAAAATACAGCCTGCTGAGATCGTTCTGCCACACCATCACGGAGGCTTTCGACAAAACGGCAAGCGGTGAATGGCAGCGGCAGATAGAACGGCTGAGCAAGAATGGCACCCAGATTTTGCTGGTGCGCGGAACACGCTTTTCACAAGGCGGGGAGGCGGGTTATGTGGTAGTGTTCGACGACATCAGCCACCTGCTGCGCGCGGAGCGGCAGGCGGCATGGGGCGAGGTGGCGCGCCGCCTCGCACATGAAATCAAAAATCCGCTCACCCCGATACAGCTTTCGGCGGAACGCCTGCAGCACAAACTTGGCGGCAAGCTCGATGAAGCCGACGCGCAACTGCTGCAGCGTGCCACGCAGACCATTGTCAACCAGGTCGGCGCAATGAAAAATATGGTGAGCGATTTTGCCGACTATGCGCGCGGCCCGGCGTTGAAGCTGGCGCATTTGGATATGCACCAGTTGATCAGGGAGGTGCTGGGTTTGTATGAAGCGAATGCCGTGCCCAATATGCTGAAACTGGAAGCGCCGCGCAGCGAAGTCAACGGAGATGCAACACGCTTGCGGCAGGTCATCCACAACCTGCTGCAAAACGCGCAAGACGCGTTACAGGGCGTCGAGCACCCGCAAATAACGCTGAGTACCGCGATGCAGCAGGGAGATATCCAGCTCAGCATCGAAGATAACGGTGCCGGTTTCCCAGACAGCATCTTGTCGCATGCCTTTGAGCCGTACATAACGACCAAGACCAAAGGCACCGGATTGGGCCTGGCAATTGTGAAAAAAATAGTGGAAGAACATGGCGGGAGCATCGCCATCGAGAATAATGTGGACGGCGGGGCGCGTGTCAATATACGCCTGCCGCTGGTGGAGGAGACGTAATGAGGAATAAACAAATTCTGGTGGTGGATGATGAAATCGGCATCCGCGAACTATTGTCCGAAATCCTGTTTGATGAAGGTTATCAGGTGCACCTGGCGGAAAATGCCGCACAGGCGCGCGCTTACCGGAACGAGCACGAGCCGGATATGGTGTTGCTCGACATCTGGATGCCGGAGACCGATGGCATAGCCCTGCTCAAGGAGTGGGTCGAACAGGATTTGCTGACCATGCCGGTCGTGATGATGTCCGGCCATGGCACCATTGAAACGGCGGTCGAGGCGACACGCATCGGCGCGGTAGACTTTCTGGAAAAACCCATCGCGCTGCAAAAGCTGCTGAGCACCATTGCCAAAACGATCAAGGAGGGCGCAATCAAGCAGCAGATACCTCCCCCCGAGGCGCAAAGCCAAAAAATTACTTTGGATATCGACGGGCAGATGCTGTCATTTTCCTTGCCGCTGGACTTGCCGCTGCGCGAAGCGCGGGAGCATTTCGACGCGATTTACTTCGACTACCATTTGCGCAAAGAGACCGGCAATGTCTCGCGGGTGGCCGACAAGGTCGGCCTGGAGCGCACCCATCTGTATCGCAAGCTCAAGCAGCTGGGTATTAAGTTCGTCAAGAAGGGCAGCGAAGACAAGCCGCAGTAGCAAGCCGGGCAGTGATGAGGCGGCAAGAAGCACTCTGGTTTAAGGCGTTTGTTATAATCCGCCACATCATGGAAAGTTGCATATGAAGCCGCTCAATATCGTCATTCTCGCTGCCGGCAAAGGCACGCGCATGTATTCCGAAAAACCCAAGGTGTTGCACGCGCTGGCCGGTAAACCGCTGGTGCAGCATGCGCTGGACTGCGCGATGGCGCTTGAGCCGCAACAGGTTTGCGTGGTGTACGGGCACGGCGGCGAGGCCGTGCCGCAGGCGATGTGCCAATATCCCGCGCAGTTCGTCGTACAGGAACCGCAACTCGGCACAGGCCACGCGGTGCAGCAGGCCATGCCGCACCTGCCGGACGCTGGCCGGACACTGGTGCTGTATGGCGATGTGCCGCTGATCCAGCCGAACACGCTGCACCGGATGCAGCAGGCGTGCGATGGTCTGGTGCTGCTTACGGTGAATCTGGCGAATCCGGCAGGCTACGGGCGCATCGTGCGCAATGCGCAGGGCGACGTAATTGGCATCGTGGAAGAGAAGGATGCCTCAGCCGAGCAGCGCGAAATATGCGAAGTGAATACCGGCATCATGCTGGCGTCGACCAAAGCGTTACGCGCATGGCTGGCAAATTTGCGCAGCAACAATGCGCAGGGCGAGTATTACCTCACCGATATTGTCGGCATGGCCGTGCAGCAGGGCATGGTCGTGCATACCGTGCAACCTGCCCACGAATGGGAGATCCACGGGATCAACAGCAAGCAGCAACTGGCGGTATTGGAGCGCACCTGGCAGCAGGTAGAAGCCACCCGCCTGCTCGCGCACGGCGTGACGCTGGCCGACCCGGCACGCATCGATGTGCGCGGCAAATTGTCTTGCGGACAGGATGTCGAGATCGATGTTGGCTGCATTTTCGAGGGTGAGGTGAGCCTCGGCAACAACGTACAAGTGGGCGCTTACAGCATCATCAGGAATGCCGCCATCGCCGCCGGTACAATCATTGCGCCGTACAGTTCGATAGACAGCAGCGAAGTGGGCGCCAACTGCCGCATCGGCCCGTATGCGCGTTTGCGTCCCGGCAGCAAGCTGTACGACGACGTGCATATCGGTAATTTTGTCGAGATCAAGAACAGCGAAATTGCGGCGGGCAGCAAGGCGAACCACCTCAGCTATATCGGCGACAGCACGGTTGGCAGCCGCGTCAATATCGGCGCAGGTACCATCACCTGCAACTACGATGGTGCGAACAAATACCGTACCATCATCGAAGACGATGTGTTCATCGGCTCGGATACGCAATTGGTCGCACCGGTAACGGTGGGCAAAGGCGCGACCATCGGCGCCGGTTCGACCATTACCCGCGATACGCCGGAGGGCGAACTTACCCTGTCGCGCAGCAAACAAACCACCATCAACGGATGGAAACGACCAACGAAAGAGAAAAAATAGAATGTGCGGAATCGTAGGTGCAGTGGCGCAACGCAACGTTGTGCCGGTCTTGCTGGAAGGGTTGCAACGCCTGGAATATCGCGGCTATGACTCGACCGGATTGGTGGTGGTGCATGACGCGCAATTGGAGCGCGTGCGCAGCACCGGCCGGGTGGTCAACCTTACCGAAATAAGCGCCGCGACACACGGGCTGATCGGTATCGCGCATACGCGCTGGGCGACGCATGGCGTGCCCAGCGAGCGCAACGCCCATCCGCACCTGAGCAAGGATGTCATCGCCGTGGTGCATAACGGCATCATCGAGAACTATGAAGTATTGCGCACGCAGTTGACCGCCGCAGGCTACGAGTTCACCTCCGACACCGATACCGAGGTTATCGCGCATCTGATCCACAGCCATTATGCGCACGGCAATTCGTTGCTGGTCGCAACACAGGCGGCGCTTGCCGAGCTGGTGGGCGCTTACGCCGTCGGCGTGATCGCCGCCGATAATCCCGATCAACTGATCTGCGCGCGGCGCGGCAGCCCGCTGTTATTGGGTGTGGGTGACGGGGAGTATCTGGTCGCCTCGGATGTGTCCGCGCTGTTGCCGGTGACACGCAATGTGGTGTATCTCGAAGAAGGCGATGTGGCCGAACTGGGGCGTGCCGGTTACCGGATTTTTGACGCGGGCGGCAAAGTCGTGCAGCGCGCCGTCCAGGTGAGCGAACTGAGCAATGAAAGTGTCGAGCTCGGGGAGTATCGCCACTATATGCAAAAGGAAATTCACGAGCAGCCGCAGGCGCTGGCCGACACGCTCGAATCGGTATGCAACAGCCACTCGCTGGTACCGGGTATCTTTGGCGCCGAAGCGGCGGCGACATTTGCCGACATCGACAGCATCCTGATCCTGGCTTGCGGCACCAGCCACCATGCGGGTCTGGTGGCCAAATTCTGGCTGGAAGAGATCGCCGGGGTTTCATGCAGCGTGGAAATCGCCAGCGAATATCGCTATCGCACCAGTGTGCCAAACCCGAAAACGCTGGTGGTGGTCATCTCGCAGTCCGGCGAGACCGCCGACACACAGGCCGCCTTGAACCATGCCAAGTCGCTCGGGCACCTTCATACGCTGGCGATATGCAACGTGCCGGAAAGCGCGCTGGTGCGGCTGTGCAAACTGCGCCTGCTGACGCGCGCCGGGCCGGAAATCGGCGTGGCCTCGACCAAGGCATTTACCACGCAGCTCGCCGCGCTGTTCCTGCTGACGCTGGTGCTGGCCAAGCAGCGCGGTCGTTTGACGGCACAACAAGAGCAGCAGCATCTGCACGAGTTGCGCCATTTGCCCGGCGCGGTGCAAAAGGTGCTGGAGATGGAACCGCTCATCGCCAAACTAGCCGAGCGGTTTGCCGATAAACACCACGCGCTGTTTTTGGGGCGCGGCTTGCATTACCCGATTGCGCTGGAAGGCGCGCTCAAGCTCAAGGAAATCTCCTACATTCACGCCGAAGCCTATCCGGCCGGCGAGCTCAAACACGGCCCGCTGGCGCTGGTGGATGAAGACATGCCGGTGATCTCGGTCGCGCCCAACGACGCGCTGCTGGAAAAGCTGAAGTCCAACCTGCAGGAAGTGCGCGCGCGCGGCGGCGAGCTGTACGTGTTTGCCGATGCGGATACCCATATTCGCGCCGCCGACGGCATACACATCATGCAAATGCCCGAACACGCCGGGTATTTAAGCCCTATTCTGCACACTATCCCGCTGCAACTGCTGGCATATTACGTCGCATTGCAAAAGGGCACCGATGTGGACAAGCCCAGGAATTTGGCCAAGTCCGTTACCGTGGAATAACGGGGGCTTCCAGAAACCCACATTTCATCCCAACTGCTGCGTTGCGGGGAAAATTTCTTGCTTACATATAAACCATATGCAGCGCGGCGAAATTTTCCCCGCGCCTTGCACTTGGGCGAACTCTGGATTTCTGGAAGCCCCCGACCGCACATCGGGCGCCTATCACTGTGTGAGGTCAAGCAATGGCGGTAATCGCCGTATTTAATCAAAAAGGTGGAGTAGGCAAAACCACTACTTGTCTGAACGTGACGGCTGCGCTGAATATTGCGCAGCAGTGTCCTATTGCGATGGACATGGATCCGCAGGGGCATCTGACCCTGGCCAGCGGGGTAGGCAGGGCTCCGCCGAATGGCGGCATGGCCGGGTTTTTCAAATACAAGACCCCGCTCTCCAGCCTGCTGCAGGAAACGCCGGCTGGCTGGCAGATCATTCCCGCATCGCTGGAACTCGCCAAAATCGATGCGACATTCGGCAGCGACCCCAAAGCCGCCACCCTGTTGCGGCAAGGCTTGCACGAAGATCTGGCGCTTACCGGCGCGCCTATCCTGATCGACTGCTGCCCGATGCTGGGCGTGCTGACGCTGAACGCGTTGCTGGCAACCGACCGTGTGCTGATCCCGGTTTCGGCGGATTTTCTTTCGCTGCAAGGGGTGCATCGTCTCGACAGCGCGCTCAATGTGCTGGAAAAAAAACTCAACCGCAAATTCGCCAGGCGCATTGTCGTGACGCGCTTCGACCCGCGGCGCAAACTGGCCTACGATATTTACGAAAAGCTCAGGGAACGTTACGGCGCGCTGGTGTGCGAAACGCGCATCGGCGAAACGGTCGGGCTGGCAACCAGTCCGATGCACAGCAAGGACGTGTTTGATTTTGCGCCGCACAGTCCGGGTGCGGCGGATTATCGGGCGTTGACCCAGGAGTTGTGGGACAGCGGATTTTTTGTCTGAAGAATCGCGCGCACAGCGCATGCTTTTCAGGTTGAGACCCAAATCCCCCAGGCAACAATACCCAGCAGCAACAAGTTGAACAGCATCAGCCAGGTGTTGTAGCGCTTTTGACGCTCCAGCATTTCGCGTAGCGTGTCATCGCTGCGGCTGGCTTCAATAGCCGACAAATGGCGGTGCAGCAGGCGCGGCAGTTGCGGCAGCAGGGTGGCGTAATGCGGCGCTTCTTCGCGCAGCGTTTTGAGCAGGCCGCGCCAGCCGACCTGCTCGTTCATCCAGCGTTCCAGCCACGGCTTGGCGGTTTTCCATAAATCCAGCTCGGGGTCGAGCTGCAAGCCCAGCCCCTCGATGTTGAGCAGCGTCTTCTGCAGCAGCACCAGTTGCGGCTGGACTTCGATGCCGAAGCGGCGCGAAGTCTGGAACAGGCGCAACAGCACGCGCCCGAACGAAACCTCGCGCAGCGGCTTGTCGAAGATCGGCTCGCACACCGCGCGTATGGCGGATTCCAGCTCATCCACGCGGGTTTCGGCGGGCGCCCAGCCCGACTCGATGTGCACTTCGGCGACGCGCCTGTAATCGCGGCGAAAGAACGCGATGAAGTTCTGCGCGAGGTAATGTTTGTCGGTATCGGTGAGCGAACCCATGATGCCGAAATCCAGCGCGATATAGCGCCCGTCCGCGGCCACCTGCACATTGCCCGGATGCATGTCGGCGTGAAAAAAACCGTCGCGGAACACCTGGGTGTAAAAAATTTCCACGCCGTTGGCGGCCAGCCTGGCAATGTCTATGCCCGCCTCGCGCAGCGCGCTTACCTGGCTGACCGGCGTGCCATACATGCGCTGCATCACCATCACCTCGCTGCTGCAAAAATCCCAATATACCTCCGGTACCATGAGCAACGGGGAGTCGGCAAAGTTGCGTTTGAGCTGGCTGCAATTGGCCGCCTCGCGCATCAAGTCCAGTTCGTCGCGCAAAATCTTTTCAAATTCGCCCACCACCTCGCGCGGCCTGAGGCGGCGCCCGTCCGCCCACCAGCGTTCTATCAGGTCGGCGCAGATGTTCAGCAGTGCGATGTCGCGCGCAATCACCGGCGCGATGCCGGGGCGCAGGATTTTTACCGCCGCTGCGCGCCCGTCCGGCAATACCGCAAAATGCACCTGTGCCACCGACGCGCTGGCGACCGGCGCTTCCTCGAAGCTCTGGAATACTTCGCGCAACGGCCTGCGGTAGGCGGCTTCCAGCATGGCGGCGGCTTGCGCCGAGGGGAACGGCGGCACTTGATCCTGCAGCTTGGCCAGCTCGTCGGCGATATCGGACGGCAGCAAGTCGCGTCTTGTGGAAAGCATCTGGCCGAACTTGACGAAGATCGGGCCGAGATTTTCCAGCGCCAGGCGCAGCCGCACGGCGCGCGGTTTCGAGGTGTTGCGCAGGAACAGCAGAAGGTTCAGCGGCGCCAGCATCCAGCGCACCCGCATATGCGCCAGCAGAAACTCGTCCAGGCCGAAGCGCAGTACAACAAAAATAATATTTATTAAGCGGAAGAGGCGCATGTAAAGGGTGGTTCGCCTGCCGCGTTCGCTTTCGCGCACGGCAGGCGAACACGGGCAGGGTTAATGCAAGTTGGTTTGTTGAATACCGGCCAGGAGCCACACCGACTCGCTGTCGCGCAGGTATTTCTGCACATGCCAGATTTCATCCACGGTTTCCGGCGCGCCGTTGTTCTCGCGCACTTGCCCGGTAAGGCGCACGCTGGCAATCGCCCAATCGCCTTCATTCGCCACTTCCAGCAACTCGCCGCTGATATCGATCACATCGGTTTTTTGCGGGGTGTTGTCGCGTTCCTGCATCTGCATTGAGATTTCCGCGTACATCTCCGGCGTAGTGTATTCGCGGATGTCGTTCAGGTCCTTGCGGTCGTTCGCGGCCTGCAGGCGGATGAAAGAAATCTTGGCGCTACGCAGAAAACTTTTTATCGGAAAGTCTGCCGGGATATTGCCTTCGTGAGTGTTAAGCGCCGCGACGGGTGCGGCACTGCCGCCGGCCAACGGCTGTTGCATTGCCGGAGGTTCGTTGTATGGCGCACCCGCACCGGCATATTGCATTGCGGGTTGCTGCGGCTTGCGGAATTTCGCGATCAGGAACATCACTAGCGCGGCTGCGGCCAATGCCATCAGGATGCTGCCCATCGCGCCGCCCATACCACCCAAACCGCCGCCCATGAACAACGCGCCCAAGCCAGCGCCAATAGCCAAGCCGGCCAGCGGCCCCAGCCACTTGTTGCCGGCCGGTGCGGGTGCGGCGGCGGGAGCCGGCGCGGGTGCCGCAGTCGGCGCTTTCTGCGCCTGTTGCGGGGCCATGGTGCGTTGCTTGCCGATATTGCCGCCTCCGCCAAAACGCCCGCGGGCTTCAGCCGTTGCGGCAAACAAGCTCGCGCCGAGCAGGGCGATAGTCAACAGCATCAATAATCGTTTCATGTAGTTCTCCGTATGTGATTAAACCAAAAGCGTGCGCAAGTATAACATTGGCGCTTGAATTGAATCCCAGAGGTTTGCTTGAGCGCTTCCTGGCCATGACGTGCGGGGTTGATTCGGCTAAACTCCATACCATGAAAACCTTATGCGCTTCCCTGCTGGTTGTGCTGCTTTCTGCCTGCGACGGCGGTTTGTGGAATAACCCCTATCCGGCGGCGGACGAGGGCAAGCCGATTCTCTACACCGCGTTTACCGAGCGTCCCAAACACCTCGATCCGGCGCAGGCGTACAGTGAAAACGAATACGAGTTTCTCGCGCAGATTTATGCGCCGCCACTGCAATACCATTACCTGAAGCGCCCGTATCAGTTGGTCCCGCTGGCGGCCAGCGGGATGCCTGCGGTGCATTATCTGGACAAGCACCGCCGCCCGCTGCCAGACACTGCGCCCGCGGAAAAGATCGGTTTCAGCGTGTATGAAATCCGCATCAAACCGAACATGCGCTACCAGCCGCATCCGGCGTTTGCCCGGAATGGGCAGGGCAAGCCGGAGTACGACCATTTAACGCCGCAGGATTTGCGCGGCATCCATGCGCTGGGCGATTTTCCGCACAGTGGCACGCGTACCGTTACGGCGGCGGATTACGTGTATCAGATCAAACGCCTCGCGCACCCGCAATTGCATTTGCCGATTTTCGGCGTGATGAGCGAATACATCGTCGGGCTGAAAGACTACGCCGCGACCTTGCAGCAGGAACTGAAAAAGAATCCCGATGCGTTTCTCGATCTCAATGCCTACCCGCTGCCCGGCGTGCAGGTGGTGGATGAGCATACCTACCGCATCGAGGTGCATGGCAAGTATCCGCAATTTGCCTACTGGCTGGCGATGCCGTTCTTCGCGCCGCTGCCGCACGAGGCGGAGCGCTTCTACGCGCAGTCGGGGATGCGCGAACGCAACCTGACGCTGGACTGGTGGCCGGTGGGCAGCGGGCCGTATTACCTGTCCGAGAACAATCCCAACCAGCGTATGGTGCTGAGCCGCAACCCGTATTACGACAGCGAACGCTACCCGTCCGAAGGCGAAGCGGGCGACGCGCAGGCCGGATTGCTGGCGGATGCGGGCAAGCCGTTGCCGCTGATCGACAGGGTGGTGTTCAGCCTGGAAAAGGAAACCATCCCCTACTGGAACAAGTTCCTGCAAGGCTATTACGACGCTTCCGGCATCAGTTCGGACAGTTTCGACCAGGCGGTGCAGGTGAGCGTCGGCGGCGAAACCAACGTGACCGACGAAATGAAAGCGCAGGGCATCAGGCTTTCGACCGCGGTTGCGACTTCCACGATGTACACCGGTTTCAACTGGCTGGATCCGGTGGTGGGCGGAGTATGTGAAAATTTAAAGAGCGCTCCCTCTCCCCAACCCTCTCCCGACAGCGGGAGAGGGGGCGAACGAAAAAATGCATCATGTGACCCTGACCGCTCGCGCAAGCTGCGCCAGGCGATCGCCATGGCGGTAGATTTCGAGGAATTTGTTTCCATCTTCGCCAACGGGCGCGGCATCGCCGCGCAGTCGCCGCTTCCGCCCGGCATCTTCGGCTACCGCGACGGCGAGGCGGGCATCAACCATGTTGTGTATGACTGGGTGGGCGGCGCGCCGAAGCGCAAATCCATCGAGGAAGCGAAAAGGCTGCTCGCCGAAGCGGGCTACCCCGATGGCGTGGATGCGCAGAGCAAGCAGCCGCTGGTAGTCAATCTGGACACCACCGCCGCCGGCGTGGGCAACAAGGCGCGCCTCGACTGGCTGCGCAAGCAGTTCGACAAAATCAACGTGCAACTGGTGGTGCGCAGCACCGATTACAACCGTTTCCAGGACAAGATCCGCAAGGGCGACACGCAGATGTTCTACTTCGGCTGGAACGCCGACTACCCCGACCCGGAGAATTTTTTATTCCTGCTGCACGGCGCGCAGGCCAAGGTGGGCAAGGACGGCGAGAATGCGGCGAACTACAGCAACCCGGAATACGACCAACTGTTCGCGCAGATGAAAAACATGGAAAACAGCCCGGCGCGCCAGGCCATCATCGACCAGATGCTGGAAATATTGCGCCGCGACTCGCCGTGGCTGTGGGGTTTTCACCCGAAGAATTACGTGTTGCAGCACGGCTGGCTGCACAACGTAAAGCCCAACGTGATGGCCAACAACAAGCTCAAATACTGGCGCGTGGATGCCACGCAGCGCGGCCAGTTGCGCCGCGCGTGGAATCAACCGGCGCACTGGCCGCTGTGGCTGGGTACTCTGGCGCTGCTGCTGTTTGCAGGCTGGATGTGGCGCGCGCTGCGGCGGCGTGAGGAGTAGCCGCTGTGCGTTCAATTGCAGCAGCCAAGAATTGACTTGGCGGGCGGAATCCACTTATTAAATAGTCAGCCTAACTATTTGAGGTTGGCAAAAAGCGGATACTGGCGAGCATCCGGAATGCGCTGCGGATTCAACCGGTCGATGCAACACACTAAAATCTGCGTGTGATGAAAAAGTATTTGCTTTTGTGCGTGTAGTTATGGCGGGCTAAAGTGGATTTTCTGGGGGAGTTCAACGATAAAATTGGCATTGACCGGAGTACTGCTGTCATGGATACTTCAATTGGTGCGTTATGGCCGCGACATCGAAAAAACCGTGCTGGCGCGCGGCCTGCGCTACCACGTGGAATGCCGTATGTTGATTTGCGGCAGCAAAACTATCGTGTTCAAATAACAATTTATTAACTCGGGCAATATGGAAACCAAAATGAAGAAAAATGAAATCAATATCACCGTCACGATGGACGACAATAACGTACCGGAGAAAATCGAGTGGATCGCATCGAATGTTGGCAAGCAAAACACCAGCCAGGCGATGCTGCTTTCGATGTGGGATGATGACGCAAAAAACATGGTGCGTATCGACATGTGGACGAAGGACATGATGATGAGCGAGATGAAACAGTTCTTCTATCAAAGTCTCCTGTCCATGGCCAACACTCTGGAACGCGCTACCGCAGAAGAAGAGGCCGTCAAGGCCCTGCGCAATTTTGCCAAGGAGTTCGGCGAAAAGATGAAGATGGCGCAGAAGGACCCGATTATTTCATTCAAGAATAAATAATCGGAAGCTGATAAGCGCCAGTTATTGGAGCTGCAAAGGCTTCAGCGCAACACCGTCAAAGACCACTCCCGCACAGATGGCTTTCATGAAATTGCGAAGGATAAAGGATAGGAATTTTAAACGCACAAATAGAAATATCCATGACCGCCGCACTCCGGTCAATGCCAAAATATTTCGTTGCACGCCCACAAAAATCCAGATTTCGTCATATCCGCACGCGCAAGGGCGAATATTTTCCAAGTGGGCTGTCTTTGAATGACCGCTTCGGAGAAATTTGAAGTGGCGCTAAGCGTCGTGAGCCGCCCTTGGCAAACTGAAAATTCGCGCCATAAAGCGTAAGTTCGAAGGATGCCAAGGCGCGATTCATAGCTCACAGTATCCTGCGGCATTTTCGAAAAGCAAGGCTTCAAGACGTGCCATCCGATGGGGATGGTAGCGCTTACTCCGCCTGCTTTCGCGCCAAGTGTGCCTTTAATGGCCCGGTTTTACCCCATGCCAGCCGGGGTGGTCGAAATAAGTGCCATAGCTATCCAGCGCACTGGCAATTTTCTCCGCACCCTCGCGCGCACCGTTGCCGTCGTGCGCCGTCATTGTGTCAGCACCGGCGATGATTTCGGCCAGCACGAGGTGAAGCATCGCATCCGCCTTCTGATCCAGCTTGCAGTTTTTTGCCATGAACGCAATCTGGTCGTTGGTCTTTTGCGCCAGTGTCCGGTATTGTTCCGGCGTGGCTTTGCCGGAATGAATGGCGGGAAGTTGCGCGGTCAGCGCGTCGCGGATGCGGTCCATGCTCTGGCGCAGGTTGTCATCGGTGGCCCATTTTTTGCCGTTATCGAGGGTGAGTTGCGCCGCGTTTCCATGGTCATGCGAGTGGCCGTGTTCCTCGGCCGATGCGCTTCCCGGGCTCATGCTTAGCAGCGCGGCGGCAGACAGGGTGGCGGCAATTTTTTTCCATCGGGCAAACATATTCTCTCCTTCAATATTAAAGCCAGTTCGTCTTCTGAAATGCCAAAAAGTTCCGGCTATGCAGAGAATTCAACGGGCCGCTCTAAAAAAGCCCGCTGAGGGATACGCAATGCAGTTGCCGGACCATAATGCGGATTTTGGGAACGTTGCAAAAAATCAGACCGGCGTGAAGCCGACACGCTCGTAATCCAAACCGTGCTCTACGCTGAGGATCATTTTGGCACGCTGTTTTTCGGCGTTCTGGCGCGTGATTTCCACCACACGGCCATGCTGGAACCAGTCGCGCGGAATAATCAGGCTGGCGGGAATCTTGAGTGCCGCAACGGCGGGCAGCAGAAATGCCGGAACATATTTATCCGAGACGGTCTTGTTCACGCCGGTTGCGCGGATGTTGACTGCTTCGGCAATGCCCGGCAGGTAGCGCACGCCGATTTGCAAGTGCCCGCTGCGCGTTATGTTCGTCCACGCCGTGATGCCCAGCATGAAAGTTTCCGCATCGCCGGGACGCACGCCGACCAATTGATTGCGGCTTAACCGCTCGCCGAACAATTCATCGCGCGTCAGGCGCGCGCCCAAAATACTTTCGTTATCAAATTTCCAGGTCTCCAGCAGGGAACCCGTTCCCGCCGATTCCTTGTCGGGTGCATTTTTCAATACCCTGCCGAAGGTCTCGATCTGCTTGCGCGCCGTGTTGCTCAAGGTAGTGTCTTGCTTCGGTTGCTTAAACGATTTTCCGGACAGGTACGCATAAATACTTTCCGGCTTGTAACAAAGTTGCGCCTGTTGCGCGACCGGATGGCGCTCGCCAAAACGCGCATTGATATCTTCGCACCAACTCTGGTGCAAAAAGGTTAACAGCTCGATGCAGTCATTGCTGTTGCAGTGGTCGCACAGGCCGGCTTGTTGCGGGGTTTGGCCTTGCTGCAGCAAAATGGTTTTTACGCGCAGCAGTTTGCTTAATGGAACCATCGCCAGGTAGCGCGTGCCGTCGTTGTGCTTGATTTGCCTGGCCGGTTGCAAGCCGTGTTCGCTGGTAAGGTCTATCGCCAGCGGCTGTGCGTCGCCCTTGCTGGCGGTATAGCTGCGTTCCACAGTCAATGCGCTGCTCCATTGCGTCAGCCACCGGTCCAGCAGTTGCAGGTGCGTGCGGCTAAGCTCGGCAGGGCGCGCATAACAAGCCAGCAGGGTCTTTATATAGATGCTGCGGCAATTGCTGTACGGGTACTTGATGTTCAGCAGGTCGGTGACTTCCGCCGTTTGCCAATTCTGCTCTTCGGCAAAGGCATACAGTTGATGCAATTGATGCCATAGCCTGGGGTCGAATTCATAGCCGGTATGCAGGTGTTCAAAAATCTCCAGCCCGCTGTATAGCAGACAGCGCTGGCACAACAATGCACCATGCTCTTCAAGCTGTTTATCGCCGGCGATGAAGGCCTGCAGACAGCGCTGGTAACCCAGCACCAGCGCCTGCCAGAGCTGCACGATGGCAACGAACACCATCAGCTCGTGCTCGCTCAACGGCAGCGGTTTGGCGATCAGTTTTTTGGCGTAATCGTCCTGCACATAGCCGACGGTTTCACGCAGCAACTCCAGAGTGTGCAGCCGTTCCAGGCCGCGCATCGGGTAGCGGTTGAGCTCGTTGATCTGGGTAAGCAACAGGCTGTGCGCCAGTTGCAGGTTGGTCAGTTGCAGTTGCCCGAGCCATTGCGCGCAACTTTCCGCATCCTTGAAATGCGGGTTGGCGCGGTCGTCAGTCGGCTCGAGCGGAAGTGTCAGCATGGTCGCATTTACAAAAGCACTCTTTCGATGCCTCCGTTATTGGCCTTTTCTACATAGTCCGGCAGCCAATTTTCACCGAGCAGGTGTTTGGCCATTTCGATGACGATGTAGTCCGAGGTGGTGCCGCTGTCGTCGTTATAGCGCGACAGACCCTGATTGCAGGCCGGGCAGGAAGTGAGGACCTTTACTTCGCCGGTATAGCCGTCGGCGCGCAGCGCGTCCGCACCCTTGCGCATTTCCTCTTCCTTGCGGAAGCGCACCTGTGTGGCGATATGCGGCAGCGCCACGCCGAAGCTGCCGGCTTCGCCGCAGCAGCGGTCGTTGAGCGGCACGTTCACGCCCATCAGCTCGCTCACCACCTTGAGCGGCTGATGGGTCTTCATCGGCGAGTGGCACGGGTCGTGGTACATGTAGCGGACACCGGTGGGTGTTTCCAGCTTCACGCCGCGCTCGAGCAGGTATTCGTGAATATCCAGCAGGCGGCAGCCGGGGAAAATTTTGTCGAATTCGTACTTCAGCAACTGGTCCATGCAGGTGCCGCACGACACGATCACCGTCTTGATGTCGAGGTAATTCAGCGTGTTGGCCACGCGATGGAACAGCACGCGGTTGTCGGTGCTGATCTGGTTGGCCTTGTCGGCTTGCCCCGAAGCATTTTGCGGATAGCCGCAGCACAGGTAGCCGGGCGGCAGCACGGTGATAACGCCGATTTCATACAGCATCGCCTGCGTCGCCAGGCCGACCTGGCCGAACAGCCGCTCCGAGCCGCAACCGGGAAAGTAGAACACCGCCTCGCTGTCTTCGCCCGATTTAAGCGGGTTGCGGATGATCGGCACGATGTTCTTGTCTTCTATGTCGAGCAACGCGCGCGAGGTTTTACTGGGCAGGTTGCCCGGCATCGGCTTGTTGAAAAAGTGGATCACCTGGGCGCGGGCCAGCGGTAAAACAAGCGGTGCCTTCCCGACGGTGGCGGGCGGCCGCCTGGTCTGGCTTTGCAACAGGCCGAAATGCTTTGTGATCCGGTGGCCGAGGCGTTGCGCCTTGTAGCCCCATTCGATCATCGCCTTGCGCACCAGCTTGATGGTGGTCGGGTCGGTGGCGTTGAGGAACAGCATCGAAGCGGCCGTCACCGGGTTGAATTTCTTCTTGCCCTGCTTGCGCAGGAAATTGCGCATCGCGACCGACACGTCGCCGAAGTCGATGTTGACAGGGCACGGGCTCAGGCACTTGTGGCAGACCGTACAGTGGTCGGCGACATCGCCGAATTCGGCGAAGTGCTGGATGGAAACCCCGCGCCGCGTCTGCTCCTCGTACAGGAAGGCCTCGATCAGCAGCGAGGTGGCGAGTATCTTGTTGCGCGGCGAATACAGCAGGTTGGCGCGCGGCACATGCGTGCTGCATACCGGCTTGCACTTGCCGCAGCGCAGGCAATCCTTGATCGAATCGGAGATTTGGCCCAGCTCGCTCTTCTCCAGAATCAGGCTTTCCAGCTCCATCAAATTAAAGCTGGGGGTGTAGGCGCGCTCCAGGTTGCTGCCCTTGAGCAGCTTGCCCTTGTTGAAGCGGCCTTCCGGGTCGATGCGCTGCTTGTATGCGGCGAACGGGGCGGTTTCGTGCGGCTCGAGGTAATCGAATTTGGTGATGCCGATGCCGTGCTCGCCGGAAATCACCCCGCCCAGATCCTTGGCCAGCCGCATGATGCGATCCACCGCCGCATAGGCCTGTTGCAGCATTTCGTAGTCGTCGGAATTCACCGGGATGTTGGTATGCACGTTGCCGTCGCCCGCATGCATGTGCAGCGCGATGAACACGCGGCTTTTCAGCACGGTCTGGTGGGTGGCGTTGCAGCGGTCGAGAACGGGCTGGTAAGTGCTGCCGCTGAAAAGCTGCTGCAGCGGCTCGCGCACCTCGCTCTTCCACGAGGCGCGGATGGTGTGGTCTTGCAGCGCGTGGAAGACCGAAACCCCCCTCGATCCCCCCTTGTCAAGGGGGAAGCCAGACTCCTCAACTGACAAGGGGAGGCCGGGAGGGGTTGGCGCATCGAGGTTGTCCCGCAGCCATTGCCAGCGCGCGCGCACTTCGGCCAGCAGTTGCCGGGCATCCTGCGCGCGGTTGCCGATCAGTTCGGCGTCGCCGAGTTGCGCGTCATCCTGGTAATACAGCGGCAGTTCACCGGAGAAGAATTCATCCAGCGCATCGAGCAGTTTGAGTTTGTTGTGCAGCGACAGCTCGATGTTGATGCGCTCGATGCCGTCGCAGTAATCGCCCATGCGCGGCAGCGGGATCACCACGTCTTCGTTGACCTTGAAGGCGTTGGTGTGCCTTGCGATCGCGGCGGTGCGCGCGCGGTCCAGCCAGAATTTCTTGCGCGCCTCGGCGGAGACCGCGATGAAGCCCTCGCCATGGCGCAGATTGGCGAGGCGTACGATCTCGGACGATGCGGAAGCCGCCGCGTCCGCGTCGTCGCTCACCACATCGGCGACCAGCACCATCTTCGGGCGCGTCCCGCGTTTGGCCTTGGTGGCGTAACCCACCGCCTTGAGATAGCGCTCGTCGAGATGCTCCAGCCCCGCCAGCAGTGCGCCGGGGTGCGCGTCCATGTAGGATTTGATTTCGATGATCGCGGGCACCGCCTCGCGCACCTGGCCGAAAAATTCCAGGCACACGGTGCGGGTGTGCGCATGGGCGCGGTGCAGGATGAAGCGCGCCGACGTGATGATGCCGTCGCAGCCTTCCTTCTGGATGCCGGGCAGACCGGACAGGAATTTGTCGGTGACATCCTTGCCCAAGCCTTCCTTGCGGAACACGCTGCCGGGGACGGCCAGCGTTTCCGGCGCGCCGTGCGGGGTTATGCCGTCCGCCTCGAAACGGCTGATGCGGAAGCTCGCGGTGGCGGCATTGTGAATCTTGCCGAGGTTGTGGTTCAGGCGTTCCACTTCCATCCACAGGCCGTCCGGCGTGACCATGCGCCATGAGGCGAGGTTGTCCAGCGCGGTGCCCCACAGCACGGCTTTCTTGCCGCCCGCGTTCATCGACACGTTACCGCCGATGCATGACGCATCCGCCGAGGTCGGGTCGACCGCAAACACCAGCTTGTTGTTGTCCGCCGCCTCCATCACGCGCCGCGTCACCACGCCCGCGCCGCACTGGATGGTGGCGTAAGGCTGGCTCAGGCCGGGCAGCACAACCTGCTCCACCGCGGAGAGGGTATCCAGTTTTTCGGTGTTGATGACCGCCGATAATTTATCCAGCGGCACCGCGCCGCCGGTGTAGCCGGTGCCGCCGCCGCGCGGGATGATGGTGAGCTTGAGCTCGATGCAGGCGCGCACCAGCGGCGCGACTTCCTGCTCGCTGTCCGGGTGCAGCACCACGAACGGGTACTCCACGCGCCAGTCGGTCGCGTCGGTCACGTGCGATACGCGCGCCAGGCCGTCGAACTGGATGTTGTCGCGCCGCGTGATGCGCGCCAAAACGCGCAGGGTGCGCTCGCGCAACTGCAGGGTCTGTTCGAATTCGCCGGCAAACTGGTCGACGGCGGCAGCGGCCAGTTCGAGCAGGCGCTTTACTTGCATGGTGGGATTTTGTTTGTCGTCGGTTTCGGCGCCTTCGGCGGCGCGGCGGCGCGCGTCAATCGCATTCAGGCGATGGTGCAGCGCGCCGACCAGAGCCTCGCGGCGCTTGCGGTTGGCGAGCAGGTCGTCCTGCAAATACGGGTTGCGCATCACCACCCAGATATCGCCCAGCACTTCGTACAGCATCTGCGCCGAGCGGCCGGTGCGGCGCTGCTCGCGCAACGTATTGATGATGTCCCATGCCTCTGCGCCGAGAATGCGCAGGACGATCTCGCGGTCGGAAAGCGAGGTGTAGTTGTAGGGTATTTCGCGCAAACGTGCCGTCATGATGTTCCTTTTGCAAGTTCGATATTTTACCTCAATGCAGGCCGCCGCTCATGCGGATAAAATGCCGGTTATATGAAACACCCACCTGAAACCTCGACCGCACGGGTATTTTTCGCCCTGTGGCCTACAGACGAAGAACGCGGCCAGCTGGCCGCGTGGCAAGCGCCGCTGAAAAAACTGTGCGGCGGGCGCGCGATGCGCGGCGAGACATTGCACAATACGCTGGCATTTATCGGAAACGTGGAATTGTACGGGCTGGAAGTATTGCAGCTGGCGGCGCAGGAGGTCGGCGGAGAAGGTTTCGAGTTGTGTTTTGACGAAGCGCGCTACTGGGGGCACAACCACATCGTGTATGCCGCGCCGCGCCAGATGCCGCAACAGCTGGCGCAACTGGCCGGCGCGCTGGAACAGCGCCTGACCGCACACCGCTTCAAACTCGACCGGCGCGATTACCAGCCGCATGTCACGCTGTTGCGCAACGCGCACTGGAGCGACACGCCGCTGCCCGCGATGCAGCCGGTGTGCTGGCAGGTCGGGGATTTCGCGCTGGTGCAATCCGTGCCGCGCGACGGGTTGACCGATTATCGCGTGCTGGCACGTTTCCCTTTGGGCTCTGGTAGCGGATAATCGGCACTGTTGAAATTTTGTAACCGGAGACGGGCATATGCTCAATATTTTTACACTGGAGAACGGACGGCTGTCCTGGATAGGGCCGGGCGAGATCGCCACACGCAAGCCGATCTGGGTGGATGCCATCGCGCCCAGCGAGGACGAGCGCGAATGGGTCGCCAAGACTTTCTCCGTCATCCTGCCGCAACCGGAACATTTGCGCGACATCGAGGCCAGCGCGCGGTTTTATGAAGAGAACGACGAGCTGCATGTGCGCTCGGATTTTCTGCTCGGCAAGGAGAGCAATTCACGCAGCGTGACGGTGGCTTTCGTGCTGGCCAACAATGTTTTGTTCAGCGTGCATGATGAAGATTTGCCGGTGTTGCTGCGCTGCCGCGTGCGTTCGCACGGGCATCCCGACCTTGTCGCGGACAGCCTCGATGTGCTGATCGATTTGTACGATTCGGATGTGGAGTTTTCCGCCGATGCGCTGGAGGAGGCCTATGCCGATCTCGGTGAAATCAGCGGCACGGTGCTTAACAAAACGCTCACCGACAAGCAGGCCAGCGCGGTATTGTCCGATATCGCCCACGCGGAACACCTGAACGGCCGTATCCGCCGCAACCTGATGGATACGCGCCGCGCGATTTCGTTCCTGATGCGCAGCAAGCTGCTCACGCCGGAGCAGATGGAGGATGCGCGCCAGATCATGCTGGACATCGATTCGCTGGACGGGCACACCGCTTTCCTGTTCGACAAGATCAACTTCCTGATGAACGCCACCGTCGGTTTCATCAACATCAACCAGAACAAGATCGTGCGCCTGTTCTCGGTGGCCGCGGTGGCGCTGCTGCCGCCCACGCTGATCGCGTCCATCTACGGGATGAATTTCAAGCATATGCCGGAACTGGACTGGGCCAACGGCTACCCGTTTGCCCTGGCGCTGATGCTGGCATCCGTCGCGATACCGTTCTGGTTGTTCCACCGCAAGGGTTGGCTGAAGTAGCGGCGCATTGCAGGTGCATGGCGCGCCGTACCTTGGTGCCATTTTTACCGGATAGATAACCTGTGCGCGATGGTAGAATTAACCCATGCTCAATGAACGCGCACAAATCCTGCTCAAGACCCTGGTGGAACGCTACATCAGCGATGGCCAGCCGGTCGGTTCGCGCGCCTTGCTACAGTATTCCGGCCTCGAAGTCAGCTCGGCGACGATCCGCAACGTGATGGCCGACCTGGAAGACATCGGCCTGGTCAGCAGCCCGCATACCTCGGCGGGACGCGTCCCGACCGGCATGGCGTACCGGCTGTTCATCGACACCATGCTGGTGACCAAGCCGCTGGACAGCGCGCGCGTGCAGCAAATGGAAAGCCAATTGCAGCCCGACAACCCGTCGCGCCTGATCGCGCAGGCCTCGAACATGCTTTCCGAATTGACCCAATTTGCCGGCGTGGTCGCCACCGCGAGGCGCAGCGCGATCACCGTGCGCCAGATCGAATTCCTGCGCCTCGGCGAGAAGCGCGTGCTGCTCATCATCGTGATGCCGGACGGCGAAGTGGAAAACCGCGTGCTGCTGATGGAGCGCGATTACACCCAGTCGCAGCTCACCGAGGCGGGCAACTTCCTCAACCAGCATTACATCGGCTGCAGCTTCTCGCAGATCCGCGACCGGCTGCGCGGCGAATTGCAACAACTGCATCAGGACATGAGCGCGCTGATGGCGGCGGCGCTGGCGGCGGGCGATGCGGCACAGGCAAAGCAGACCGAAGATTACGTCATCAGCGGCGAGCACAACCTGCTGCATGTGGAAGAGCTGTCCACCGACATGAACCGCCTGCGCAGGCTGTTCAACCTGTTCGAGAAAAAAACCGAGCTGCTGCACCTGCTCGACGCCAGCCGCAGGGGGCAGGGCATCCACATCTTCGTCGGCGCCGAATCCGGGCTGGCCTCGCTGGACGAGTGCAGCGTGATCACCGCGCCCTATTCCGCCGATGGTAAAGTGATCGGCACGCTCGCCGTGGTCGGCCCGAAGCGCATGGATTACGAGCGGGTGATACCGATTGTGGATATCACGGCACGGCTGCTGGGCAATGCGTTGTCGCAAAACTGATACCAAAGGCCCGTCCGCAGATTACACAGATTACATAGATTAAAACGAAAACAATCTGCGTGAATCTGTGTAATCTGCGGACAACTGTTTTTTATGGATGACCATGAACTATCTGCATGAACCATCATTCACCCACGGCACGCCGGAAAAGACCGGCATTCTGCTGGTCAATCTCGGCACGCCGGATGCGCCCACGCCCGAGGCGGTGCGCCGCTACCTGAAGGAATTTCTCGGCGATCCGCGTGTGGTGGAAATGCCGCGCGCGCTGTGGTGGCTGATTCTGAACGGCATCATCCTCAACACCCGCCCGAAAAAATCCGCCGCGAAATATGCCTCGATATGGTTAAAGGAAGGTTCGCCGCTGCGCGTCTATACCGACAAGCAGGCCACGCTGTTGCAGGGCTATCTCAGCCAGCGCACCAAGGCACCGTACGTGGTGGACTACGCGATGCGCTATGGCAACCCCGGCATTCCGGAAGTGCTGCGCAGGCTCAGGGAGCAGAATTGCCAGCGCATTTTGGTCGTGCCGATGTACCCGCAATACGCCGCCAGCACCACCGCCACGGTGTGCGACATCGTGTTCGATGAGTTGCGGAAAATGCGCAACATGCCCGCGCTGCGCACGGTCAAACACTTCCACGACCATCCCGGCTACATCAAGGCGCTGGCGGGCAATATCACAGACTACTGGATGAAACACGGCCGACCGGAAAAGCTGCTGATGAGCTTCCACGGCCTGCCGCAATACACGCTGGACAAGGGCGACCCCTACCACTGCGAATGCCACAAGACCGGTCGCCTGCTGGCGCAGGAGCTGAGCCTGAAGCCGGAACAATACGCCGTCAGCTTCCAGTCGCGCTTCGGCCGGCAGGAATGGCTCAAGCCCTACACCGCCGCGACGCTCAAGGAACTCGGCCAGCAAAAGACCAGACGCCTCGACGTGGTCTGCCCCGGTTTCGTCGCCGATTGCCTGGAGACATTGGAAGAGATCGCGCTGGAAGGCAAGCAGGAGTTCCAGCACGCGGGCGGCGGCGAATACCACTATATCCCCTGCCTCAACGAGCGCAACGACTGGATACACGCGCTGACCGACCTGGTGCTGGATAATCTGCACGGCTGGCTGAGCGAGCCGGACAAGGCGGAACTGGAGCAGAGCAGGCTGCGGGCGTTGGGGATGGGGGCGAAGAAGTGAAGTTGATTTGCGTGCCTTTGGTTCGTATGTTATTTGACTGCGCCGATAAAAGATTAACCCCTTTATCGGTGGCTATTTTTCGTTAGTCATTATCTAAGCCAATGACTTATTTGGAACTTGCCATATTTTGGATACTCCTCACTGTGGGTATATGGTTTCTGTCTGGTGCTATGGACAGCCGCATCCCTCGACTAAGATGCTCACAGAATTATTTGCAAAAAAACCTTTCGGACGAAAATGATGTATTCATGCCTTCATGGCTCAGTTCAACGGGTTTTATATTCATACCATTTCTGTTGATAGCAGTGGGATTAACGTGGATTACCATTATCGCTGTAGAAAAATCTAGCGCACTGGCGTATTTTTTTGGTGTATATGCGGTATTGATGTACGTTTTGGTGTGGTTGATGTGGCGTCAGCTATGGGGTTCAGCTCCCTTGCTGCGATTTGGCCCAGACGGCGTTAGTGCCAGAGTGCTGAAAGGCCAGACTATTGCATGGAAGGACATCACCAAAATTAGTTTGCATACCGTGCGGCATTTCGGCATTTCGCGTCTAATCTTACACTTAGTTCCACAACAGGGGCAGCAGAGCAAGCGCTCCTTCTTTGCCATGACAAAATCCGAACAACGCTTTATCCCACTTGGGGCATTGAGAGCAACCGACTGTGTGCGTGTACTGGCGGTGGCGCAAGCGGCACATGACCGTTATGCCAGCCCTACGAATTTCTAATCAAGATTTATTGGAATAATCACCATGCCCTACGTAAACATTAAGATCACCGAAGAAGGCGTTACCTCCGAGCAGAAGGCCAGGCTCATCGAGGGCGTCACCAACCTGCTCAAGGATGTGCTCGGCAAGAATCCGGCGACGACGATGGTCGTGATCGACGAGGTGCCCACCGACAACTGGGGCGTGGCCGGTGAGCAGGTTTCCGCGCGCAGGAAGCGCGGTCTGTAGCGGTCGCGCCACGAAACATTAAAGCCGCCCCATTGCAGCTCACCTGCTGGATTTTTTCAGCCGTTCAAGTTCCGAGCGCACTTCGACGAGTTCTTCATTGGCGGTGCGCAAACGCTGGGCGATCACTTCGGCAAAAAGTTTGTACAGGACGGATACGAAAAGCGCCTGCTCGAGAGGTTCTGCCGTTTCGTTCATGAAGGAGGTGTCGATGGCGAGGCAAACCGTGGGGCCGATTGCCTCGACGGATGCGGAGCGCGCCTTGCCGTCGACGGCGGAAATTTCGCCAAAGGTGCTGCCAACCTGGTCGATCCGGGTGATTTCCTTGCCATGTTTTACAATCTTTACCGCGCCGGAAAACAGGATATAGACCCAGCTGTCGAACGACCTTTCCCTGGTAACGATTTCCCCGTCATCGAAGGTTCTCAGTTTGCTGAGGCACAGGATATGCTTGATGTATTTCTCGCCCACCGAGCCGAGAAAAGGCAGGCGTTGCAGCTTCTCCAGGAGAAATTCGTTGCCTTCCAGATAGGGTGATTCCTGCATGGTCAAATCTCCTGTCTTGTAAACCTGAAAACCGCAATTCAAGCCACAGCGGCCACGGAGGAGAAGCGGGTTCCGTATGTTTTCTCAGTCCGCCGTGGGCGGGCGTCTATGGCAATCGAGGGTTTCTCTCGGTGTTCTCTGTGGCTAACTGCTTTGTTCAAATCCGTGAAGTAAATTACAGCTTGATGAAATGCTCGCGGTAGTGGCGCAGTTCCTGGATGGACTCGTAAATGTCGGCCAATGCCTCGTGCTTGCCGTGTTTTTTCATGTTTTTCACGACTTCCGGTTTCCAGCGTTTCGCGAGTTCCTTGACGGTGCTCACGTCGAGGTTGCGGTAGTGGAAGTAGGCCTCGAACTCGGGCATCCAGCGCGCCAGGAAGCGCCGGTCCTGGCAAATGGAGTTGCCGCACATCGGCGAGGTGCTGACCGGCACATATTCCTTGAGGAACTCGACCATCTGCGCTTCCGCCGTCGCTTCGTCCAGCACGGAGGCTTTCACTTTTTCGATCAGCCCGGATTTGCCGTGGGTGGATTTGTTCCATGCATCCATGCCGTCCAGCACGCTGTCCGGCTGGTGCACCACCAGCACCGGCGCTTCGGTGATCGTCTCCAGATTGCTGTCGGTGATGACAATGGCGAGCTCGATTATCCGGTCGGTGTCCGGATTGAGACCGGTCATTTCCAGGTCTATCCAGATAAGGTGATTGGGATTCTGTGCCATAATTCGCGTGCCTTAAACATGATCTGCAAGGTGCGCATTGTGGCATAACTGCACCCCACACGAAAACTGAATTCACATCCCATGACCGCGACATTATTCACCTTTATTTTCAGCGCGGCGCTATTGCTGACCACGCTTGCCAAGCTGTGGCTGGCGCGCCGTCATCTGGCGCATATCGCCGCGCATCGTGCCGCGGTGCCGGAGGCGTTCCGCGAAAAGATCCAACTGGCCGACCACCAGAAGGCGGCCGATTACACCTCGGCCAAAGCGCGCTTCGCGATGCTCGGCGCGCTGTTCGATGCCGCGCTGCTGCTGGTTTTCACGCTGGCGGGCGGCATCCAGTTCATCGCCGATATCTGCCACGGCTGGTTCGGTGCGCCGCTCACGCAGGGCATGGCGACCATCGTGGCGGTGCTGCTGCTTTCGTCGCTGCTGGAGGCACCGTTCAGCCTGTATCACACCTTTGTCATCGAGGCGCGCTTCGGTTTCAATAAAATGACCCTGAAGCTCTACCTGATCGACGCGCTGAAGAGCCTGCTGCTCGGCGCGGTGCTCGGCCTGCCGCTGCTGTTCGGCGTGCTGTGGCTGATGGAGCGCATGGGCGCTTACTGGTGGCTGTACGTGTGGCTGGTGTGGATGGCGTTCAATCTGGCTGTCCTGTTCATCTACCCGTCGTTCATCGCGCCGCTGTTCAACAAGTTCACGCCGCTGCAGGACGAGGCGATGAAGGCGCGCATCGAAGCGCTGCTCGACAAATGCGGCTTTACCGCAAAGGGATTGTTCGTGATGGACGGCTCGAAACGCAGCGCGCACGGCAACGCCTACTTCACCGGCTTCGGCAAGACCAAGCGCATCGTGTTCTTCGACACGCTGCTGGGGCGCCTGAGCGGCAATGAAGTCGAGGCGGTGCTGGCGCACGAGCTCGGGCACTTCAAGCGCCGCCATGTGCTGAAGCGTATCGTGGCGACTTTTGCGATGAGCCTGGGATTCCTGTGGCTGCTCGGCCAGCTGATGCAGACCGCGTGGTTCTATCAGGGCCTGGGAGTCAGCACGCCCTCCACTGCGCTCGCGCTGCTGCTGTTTTTCATGATCCTGCCGATCTTCAGTTTCCTGTTGCATCCGCTGCTGTCGGCTTATTCGCGCAAGCATGAGTTCGAGGCCGACGCTTACGCCGCCCAACAGACTGCCGCGACCGATCTGGCGAATGCGCTGGTGAAGCTGTACCAGGACAATGCCGCCACGCTGACCCCGGATCCGCTATATTCCGCATTCTACGATTCGCATCCGCCCGCCGCGGTGCGCATCGCCCGTCTTAAAACACTGTGAGGAGCAAGCCATGAAACTGATCATCACGTTAATTCTGTTGTGCGCAGCGACGGCAGCAGCGGCCAACCCGTTCCCGAACGGCAACGCGCAGACCGGGCAGAAATTGTTCGAGCAATACAAATGCAACCGTTGCCATGCGGCCATGCTGGGCGGCGACGGCAGCGCGATTTTTACCCGCCCGGACCGCAAGGTGCATAACGCAAAGGAACTCCTCGAGCAAATAGAGGTATGCAGCGGCAATGTCGGCGCAAGCCTTACGCCACAGGAAAAGCAGCATCTCGGCGCGTATCTCAACCGCTATTACAACCTGAAATAAAAGGGGCTGCCATGGGTGACATATGCGATCTGACCGGCAAGCAATGCAAGCCCTGCGAAGGCGGTGTGCCGCCGCTAGCGCAGCCGGAAATCGACAGCCTGATGCAACAACTCGAAGGCTGGCAGCAAGATGGCAACCGGATTGGCAAGACCTGCCACTTCAAGAACTACTACCAGACCATCGCATTCGTGAACGCCATCGCGTGGGTATCACACCGCGAAGACCATCACCCCGACCTGGCCGTCGCGTATAACAGCTGCCGGGTGGAATACACCACCCATGCCGTCCACGGCCTGTCGGAAAACGACTTCATCTGCGCCGCGAAGGTGGACGCCTTGTTTAAGCTTTGATGCGTACGCCCAATTTCAACTCAAAGGCGAGACAAGCCTGTTCTGAGCTCAGTCGAAGGAGCGGCAACGAGTGAGCGCCGATGAAGTGGAATTGGGGCAAGTTGTTGCCGCATTCGGACGCCAGTATCTGGTGCGCCTTGCGGACGGCAGCGAGCTGACCTGCCTGACGCGCGGCAAAAAAAGCGAGGTGGTGTGCGGCGACAGGGTGGCAATCCGGCGCACGGAAAAACCTTCTGCGGAGTCCGTGACCGTTGCGCAGGGAATCATCGAACGCATCGAGCCGCGCCGCTCGCTGCTGCACCGCTCCGATGCGTTCCGCGAAAAGCTGATCGCCGCGAACGTCACGCAAATCATCGTCGTGGTGGCCGCCGAGCCCTCGTTCGACGACGGCCTGCTGGCGCGCTGCCTGGTCGCGGCACATGACCAGAAGCTGGACGCGCTGATCGTGCTGAACAAATGCGACCTGACCGCAGCCGCAGCCGTCGCGCGCAAACGGCTCAAGCCCTATAGCGCCATCGGCTACCGTGTGCTGGAACTCAGCGCAAGGCAGGATGTAACGCAACTGCGCCCGCTGTTGCAGGGGCACACCAGCGTGCTGGTCGGGCAATCCGGCATGGGCAAATCCACTCTGATCAACGCGCTGCTGCCCGATGCACAGGCGGCCACGCGCGAAATTTCCGCTGCGCTGGATTCCGGCAAACACACCACCACCCATGGACGCCTGTACCGGTTGGATGAGGTCAGCAGCCTGATAGACTGCCCCGGCGTACAGGCGTTCGGCCTGCATCACCTGAGCTTCGGCGGAATAGAAGAAGGGTTTGTGGAGTTTGCCAAGTATCGCGGCCAGTGCCGCTTTTACGACTGCCGCCACCTGCATGAACCGGGTTGCGCGCTGCGCATTGCCGCTGCGGCGGGGGAAATCGACGCGCGCCGGCTGGAGTTATTTCAACAAATCACCGCGAAGTAGGCCGTTACCCGTGTCGTTCCAGGCTTGAATCTGGCAGGCAGTGCTGGCTTCTGCTCATGCCCGATTGCGCGCTGTCGGGCAAACACTGACAAAAAATTTCCCCGTTCCTTACGCAATAATCAGACACACACCGATAGTGTCCTTGGCGTGCGATGAATATTATCTCCAGCAGCCGAAACTGGCTATCGCAAAACCGGCAGATTTGATATGGATGAGCTATGCCCTATTTTTTACTGCCATTTTTTCATAGGCACAGAAAACTGGTGGTGTATCAAATGTGCCTTTTAATGGGGTGCGCCAGACAGCTCCATGCAGGATAGGTAAGAACCGTTACGAAAATGGAGGAAGCGATGACTGCATTTTTTGGAATTGAGGAGCGCGACGCGCAAGTTTTTCTCGACAAGAACATCATATGCTACCCACACTTGCCGGGTGGGCAATCAGATTTGCATGGCATCGTTTCGGCCATCAAGAGCGAAGACCTCGTTTTCATCAAGCGCTGTACGCCGCAATCCAGTCTGCATATTAAAGCCGTAGGCGTGGTGCGATCCGATTATCCAACGGAAAGCGACCTTGGTGTTTGCTTGCCTGTCGAATGGGTGTGGCAGGGTGAAAAAATTCTGGAGAACTTTGACGAAGTGCTGTCTTTGTGCGGCAATATGCTCTATGAAGAGCATAATATTATGGTGCAAAGGGAGATCATCGATTTGCTGCCGGAGAGATACCGATTGCCGCAAGGGTAGCAAGACTAAAACGCCAAACCGGCCGGTTCAAGGAGCCGTCGGAGAGCGGCGCGCTAACATCAGCCTGATGAAGCCGGCAGCCAGCCCATCAGGCTGGTACAAGACTGCAACCGGGTCGCCGGTTATATATTCCGCTCAACGCACGCATTCCACAAAGAAGCGTGTTTCACCATCCACCTCTTCCGCCACCAGGCCGTGAATGTCGGTCTCGAAGCCAGGCAGTTTCTGGTTCACATCGCGCGCAAACTTCAGGTAGTCCACAATGGTCTTGTTGAAGATTTCGCCCGGAATCAGCAACGGAATGCCGGGCGGATAGGGTGTCAGCAATACTGCGGTGATGCGCCCTTCGAGCTGGTCGATCTCCACGCGCTCGATTTCGTCATGCGCCATTTTGGCGAATGCGTCGGACGGTTTCATCGCCGGCTGCATGTCGGACAAATACATCTCGGTGGTCATGCGCGCCACGTTGTGCATGTTGTAGGCCTCGTGGATCTGCTGGCACAAATCGCGCAGGCCGACGCGCTCGTATTGCGGATGCGCCGCCGCGAACTCCGGCAGGATGCGCCAGATCGGCTGGTTGCGGTCGTAGTCGTCCTTGAACTGTTGCAGCGCGGTGAGCAGCGTGTTCCAGCGCCCTTTGGTGATACCGATGGTGAACATGATGAAGAACGAATACAGGCCGCATTTCTCGACGATCACGCCATGCTCGGACAGGTATTTGGTCACCATCGCGGCGGGGATGCCGCTGTCGGCAAAATCGCCGTCCACATCCAGTCCCGGCGTGATGATGGTCGCCTTGATCGGGTCGAGCATGTTGAAACCGGTAGCCAGCTTGCCGAAACCATGCCACTTGTCGTCGGTATGCAACACCCAGTCCTCGCGCGATCCCACGCCTTCATCGGCGAGTTTATCCGGCCCCCATACCTTGAACCACCAGTCCTTGCCGAACTCCGCATCCACCTTGCGCATCGCGCGGCGGAAATCCAGCGCTTCGGCGATGGATTCTTCCACCAAGGCCGTGCCGCCGGGCGGTTCCATCATCGCCGCTGCCACATCGCACGATGCGATGATGGCGTACTGCGGGCTGGTGGAGGTGTGCATCAGGTAGGCTTCGTTAAAGATATGGCGGTTCAGTTTCTGGTTTTCCGGTTCATGCACCAGAATCTGCGAGGCCTGCGACAGCCCCGCCAGCAATTTGTGGGTGGACTGCGTGGAAAATATCATCGACTGCCTGGCGCGCGGCCGGTCCTTGCCGATGGCATGCATGTCCTTGTAAAAATCATGAAAGCCCGCATGCGGCAGCCAGGCTTCGTCGAAATGCAGCGTGTCGATGCGCCCGTCCAGCATTTCTTTCAGCATCTCCACGTTGTATACGATGCCGTCATAGGTGCTCTGGGTGATGGTCAGGATGCGCGGTTTTTTGGTCTTGTCCTTGATGAACGGGTTCGCGTCGATCTTGCGCTGGATGCTGTGCGGCTCGAACTCGGATTTCGGGATCGGCCCGATGATGCCGTAGTGGTTGCGCGTCGGCGTGAGGAACACCGGCACCGCGCCGGTCATCATGATCGCGTGCAGGATGGATTTATGGCAGTTGCGGTCCACCACCACGATGTCGTCCGGCGCCACCGTCGAGTGCCACACGATCTTGTTGGAAGTGGAGGTGCCGTTGGTGACGAAAAACAAATGGTCGGCATTGAAAATGCGCGCCGCGTTGCGCTCCGAGGCCGCCACCGGGCCGGTGTGGTCGAGCAGTTGCCCGAGCTCGTCCACCGCGTTGCACACGTCGGCGCGCAGCATGTTCTCGCCGAAGAACTGGTGGAACATCTGCCCGACCGGCGATTTCAAAAATGCTACGCCGCCCGAGTGTCCCGGGCAGTGCCACGAATACGAGCCATCCTGCGCGTAGTGCAGCAGCGCGCGGAAGAACGGCGGCGCCAGCGAATCCAGATAGGATCTGGCCTCGCGGATGATGTGGCGCGCCACGAATTCCGGCGTGTCCTCGTGCATGTGGATGAAGCCGTGCAGCTCGCGCAGCACGTCGTTCGGAATATGCCGTGAAGTGCGCGTCTCGCCGTACAGGTAGATCGGGATGTCGGCGTTCTTGAAGCGGATTTCCTCGACGAACGCGCGCAGGCTTTTCAGCGCGACCTCGGTTTCTTCCGCGCTGCCCGCGCCGAATTCCTCGTCGTCGATCGACAACAAAAATGCCGATGCGCGGCTCTGCTGCTGCGCAAACGAAGTCAGGTCGCCGTAACTGGTGACGCCGAGAACTTCCAAGCCTTCCTTCTCAATGGCGTCGGCCAGGGCGCGGATGCCCAGACCGCTGGCATTTTCGGAGCGGAAGTCTTCGTCGATGATGACGATAGGAAAACGGAATTTCATACTGTGCTCCTTGATGAAGGGCAACGGGATAGTTGAATATTTACCAAATAGGGAGGCATGACAAGTTTCAGTGCAGGCTCATATTGGCCGCAGGTCAATGTGACGCCGAAACTAAAGCGGAATTTCATGGCTTACTCCCATATGGGGTAATGAAGTGGCGCGGATTGTCGCAGAATTTCAGGGTGATGTGAAACAAATTACCGGAACAGGATAGGCGTCAAAACGGGCGTTGCGGGCGCTGTTTTATAAAGCGTTCGATGCGGCAACCGGGTTTGCTGCGGCGGCAGGTTGGGCGTTGCGGATGAAATCCAGGCCGGGCTTGCCGTACCAATAACCGTTACAGGGTGCAGCCGGCATCAGCCCTTCGAGCCGGGATAAGGCTTGTGCGGATGACAGGCGCTGCTCCATGCATTCCCGGAACAGGTGCAGTATCTCGCCGGTATGATGCGCTTGCGGGCTGATGCGCACCACATCGACACCCGTGCTTTGCAGTGCGTCCAGTTCGCCGATCAGGTTATGCACCAGCGCCGACTGGGTCTGGATGCCGTTCAGTGTCAGGAAGGGCTGGCCTTCGCGGGTTTTCAGGGTGAGGCCGTCCGCGTAATCGAGACATTTGAACTGGCAGTCGTCCTTCTGCAAATTGTGGCGGCGCGCGGTGAAGCAGCGCGCGGAAAAAGCCAGCGGCAGGCGCCCGTACGCGAGCACTTCCGTCTCTATGTTCGGCTGGCGATGGTCCTGTATCGACGCGAGCGCTTGCTGCGACATCTCCACCGGTACCACCCAGCGCATCGCGCCCAGTCCGGCGAGCAGATCGAGGGTTTGCGGGTTGTAGACATTCAGCGTGGAGCCGGCCACGAACGGCATTTTGTTCGCCAACAGCCGCACGGCTCCCATGTCGTTGGCTTCCACTTTGAAATTTTCGTTTTCGGCGATCTTGCGCAGGGTTTTGACATCGTATTCGGATTCGATCAGGGTCTGCGTCGAAATCACCACTTCCTTGCCGGCGGCGACAAGCCGTTCCGCCATGTCCAGATAGTCCTGCAGGCGCAGCAAATGGCGGCGCGAGCAGACGGTCTCGCCCATATAGACAATGTCCACCGGCGCGTCGGCCATGGCCGCGTAAAATCCGAGCATGGTGTCGCGGTCCCAGTAGTACAGGACGGGTCCCAGAGCTAATTTCATACGGCTCCCATATTTTATTTCCACGGGCGGTAGTACGCGCCGAGGGTGTGTTGCTGCCCTTCCGAGACCTTGCCCAGCTCCGCCATCCATGACGGCTTGACGACAAAGTTTTTCGCGTCGCGCAGGCAACTGTCGATCGCCTGGCGCCATACTTTGGTGACCTGTCCGACGTAGGCGGGGCTGCGCTGGCGGCCCTCGATCTTGATCGCGGCGATGCCCATGCGCAGCAGTTCCGGCAACAGCTCCAGGGTGTTGAGGCTGGTGGGCTCCTCGATGGCGTAATAGGTTTCGCCGTCCACATCGAAGCGCCCCTTGCACAGGGTCGGGTACCCGGCGTTCTCCTCGGCACCATAGCGGTCGATCAGAATGCCGTTCAGGCGCGACTCCAGGCCCGTGGTGGTTTTCTGCCAGCGCACCGCCTTGGGCGGCGAGCATACGCCGCAGGTATTGGGCGATTCGCCGGTGGCGTAGGAGGACAAGGCGCAGCGCCCTTCCACCATGACGCACAAGCCGCCGAAACCGAACAGTTCAATTTCCACCTTGGTGCCCGCCATCAGTTGCTCGACCTGCGCCAGCGCCAGCACACGCGGCACCACGGCGCGCTGGATGCCGAACATCTCATGGTAGAAATTGATCGCCTCGTAATTGGTCGCCGAGCCTTGCACCGAGAGGTGCAGGCGCAGGCCGGGGTGGGTTTTTACGGCGTATTGCATCAGGCCGGGGTCGGCCAGAATCACCGCATCCATGCCCAGTTCGGCGGCGTTGTCGATGGCCGCAGTCCAGCGTTGCCAGCCATCGGCCTGCGGATAGGTATTCAGTGCCAGCAATACCTTTTTGCCTTTGGCATGGGCGTAACGCACGCCTTCCTTGGCATTGGCGAGGTCGAAATTCAGGCCGGTGAAATTGCGCGCGTTGGTGTCATCGCGGAAGCCCATGTAGACGCAATCGGCGCCGCTGTCTATCGCCGTTTTCAGCGCGGGCAGACTGCCCGCCGGGCACACCAGTTCGATCTTGTCAGGCTGCATCCAGTATTTTCTCTTCTGCGGGATTTTGGAAAAGTGTCTGGCACTTTGCCGTGTTCTGGCCAACTATCCTGACTATTCCCTCAACGGCTGAGGAATGTTCGCCAAGTTTTGCCGCCAAACTTTCTTTGGCTTTGCAGCCTTGACGGCTGCCGCGCCGTACCAGTTCATGTTCGATACCGTTGAGCACGTTCCATTTCTGCGAGCACCATTCCGGCGCCAGCAGGATGTCTTTCGAAGCGGTGCCGGTAACGCGATGGAACATGATGTGTTGCGGCGTGCGCTCGATCAGGTCGCAGGCATCGCGGATATATTCCTCGTACAGCATGGGGCGGTATTCGCCGCGCCGCCACTGGTTGGCGAGCACGGTGCGTTTCACCACATGCAGCGGGTGCAGCTTGAGCCCGTCCACGCCGATGTCCAGCACGGTATCGAGGCTGGCGTGGTAATGCGACGCGTCCTCGCCGGGCAGGCCGAGAATCAGGTGGGTGCACAACGGGATCCCGCGCTGCCGCGCCGCGATGGCCACTTCGCGGTATTCCTTCAGGCCGTGGCCGCGGTTAACCTTGGCCAGAGTTTCGTCGAAGGCCGACTGCAGGCCGAGTTCCAGCCACACGATGAGCCCTTCCTCGCGGTACCCGGCGAGCAGGTCGAGCACCTCGCCGGACACGCAATCCGGCCGCGTGCCGACCGAAAGGCCGACGATGTCATGCTGCGCCGTGGCCTGGCGATAGAGCGCGTCCAGTTCCACCACATCCGCATAGGTATTGGTGTAGGCCTGAAAATAGGCGATGAATTTTTTTGCGCGCGTGCGCTTCGCGATGGCGCGCCGCCCGCTGTCGCATTGCGCTTCCAGCGTTTGCGGCTCGCGCCCGTTGGGGTTGAACGAGTTGTTGTTGCAGAACGTGCAGCCGCCGACGCCCTTTGCGCCATCCCGGTTGGGGCAGGTGAAACCGGCATCGAGGGCGATCTTGTGTATCCGCTCGCCGTGGCGCTCGAGCAGGTATTGACCGAAGGTGTGGATGTAATCAGAGAGAGCCATAATCTATGGGAGAAAGACTAGCACGCGGGGGTGGCTTGTTCAACCGGAATACCCACAAGGTTATTTCGGCTGCCCGGCTGGCAGGGCGAATTCCGCCACCACCGGGGTGTGATCCGAAGGGCGTTCCGCTTTGCGCGGGGCTTTATCTATCGCGCAGCTTTTGCATAGCGCGGCGAGTGGTTCGCTGACCAGGATATGGTCGATACGCAGCCCCAGGTTGCGGCGAAACGCCATCATGCGGTAATCCCACCAGGAATAGGATTTTTCGGCCTGCTCGAACAGGCGGAAGCTGTCGCGCAGGCCGAGCCGCAGCAGGTTCTGGAATTGCCGGCGCTCCGGCTCGCTGACCAGCACGTTGCCCTGCCAGGCTACCGGATCGTAGACGTCGCGGTCTTCCGGCGCGATGTTGTAGTCGCCCAGCAGCGCCAGTTTCGGGTAGCGCAGCAGTTCCTGTTTCAGCCAGTCGTGCAACGCGGTGAGCCAGGCGAGCTTGTACTGGTATTTGTCGGAATCGACGCTCTGGCCGTTCGGCACATACACGCATATCACACGGATATCGCCGATGGTGGCGGCGATGACGCGCTTCTGCTCGTCGGCGAAATCCGGGATGCCCATCCGCACATCGCTGGCGGGTACGCGGCTCAGGAGCGCCACGCCGTTGTAGGTCTTCTGCCCGCTGAATACGCTGTGGTAGCCCGCTGCCTGCAATTCAGCCTGCGGAAAATCGCCGTCCTGCTGCTTGGTTTCCTGCAAGCACAACACGTCGACCGGGTTGGCGGCCAGCCAGTCCAGCACTTGCGGCAGGCGCACTTTCAGCGAGTTGACGTTCCAGGTGGCTAGTTTCATCTGTTCACTATCCAATTTTTATTATGGATATTATGTTCTTTCATTCCAGTTGGTGGGGCTTGTTTACTGGCATTGCAAACCTTGTGCCGCATCAGCTTGCAATTGGTGTTGCCGCATAGCGACAAATATACGCTATCACCAAAAAATTGAGCGCTTGCTTTCTCTCAGCTAACGTAACAGCGTATTGGTTTCTGGCGTGCGGGCTAAACCCACTGCGTGGATACTCCGAGAATTTATTCGAAAACTGTTGGAGCGCAATTATCGCCACAAGTTTGACGGTAATTGGCTAATGAGCTTAGAGGGCGCGTTCCTTGAGCTTCTGGCGCGCATTCCAGACAGCCACATCTTTGTCCAAAATCCGTCGCTCACGAAAGCAACCGCCAAGCGGCTTGGCGGTTGCTTTTGGAATAATTACTTCTTGCCGTTTACCGCAGCCTTGAGAGCCGCGCCAGCTTTGAAAGCGGGTGCCTTGGATGCTTTGATCTTGATCGCAGCACCGGTCGCCGGATTACGGCCATTGCGTGCTGCACGCTTGCGCACTTCAAAAGTACCAAAACCAACCAGAGCGATGTTGTCGCCCTTCTTTAGTGTAGCTGTGATGATG
Source organism: Gallionella sp. (assembly GCA_028714075.1). Lineage (GTDB taxonomy): Bacteria > Pseudomonadota > Gammaproteobacteria > Burkholderiales > Gallionellaceae > Gallionella. The sequence continues at coordinate 34,411 of JAQTMZ010000001.1, read as the reverse complement.
TCAATCAGTGCTGCGATGTTGCGGTCGGCATCAGCCTTGGTGCTGCCTGTCTTTGTTGACAGTGCATCGATCAATTCTTTGCGGTTCATGTTGTCAATCTCCCTGTAGTTGGTTACTGCACTAGCGCAGCAATTTGAAGTTTAGCATTAAAGGCTGGTGGCTAACCATGCCATATATTCTCTGTATGGCGCCGTCCGGCACGCCAGGCATATCGTACCCATGCCTTAAAGCCCTGTCGCTATTTGCCGATAATCGCGTAACTTATTGACTATCGTGGATATTCTGCATGGCTCAATACCTGAATAAAACCCCAAGGGCTACCAGTGAAGCCTTTATTTGAGCTCCGGATAGCTGGCTTTATTGGGCGGCGGAATCGGTCGGGGCAACCTGGCTGGCGGCGGCAGGGGGGGTGGAAGACGCCGCCGGAGCTGCGGCGGGAGGCGCTACGGGAGCGGCAGGCTTCTTGGGTGTGCGGTATGGCACGGTCTTCGGATAGCCTGCAATATCTAATTCGCTATTCCATTGATCGGCCTGCAACCCCTTCAAAATTGTCCTGCCGATGGAAAGCGCGGGCACGCTGTCAAAACCGGCAAGCGCCTTGAAGGCATCAATTTCTTCTTTGGTTCGCAGTGCCTTCTCGCTGAACGGGATGCCGCGCTTGCCCAGCAGGTCGCGCGCCTTGTCGCAATACTCGGCGCAGTTATCCGCGACATACAGGGTGACCGGGAAATTCTGTTGCGCGCGGCGTGTTTCATAGGACAAATATTCGTCCGGCGCAGCGGCATCGGAGAATTTTTTCTCTTCGATTTGATCTGCGCCAACGGGAATCACATCGCCGTAATGCACCTTGCCATGTGCGTCCACCCAGCGGTATAGCTCGCCCGCTTGCGCGCTGAACGATGCACCCAACAAACAGATCAACAACAAAACGATGCGTTTCATTTTGCCTCCTATTGCGTTTCGAGTAGCCCATTATGCCGCAACAATGCGTCGATGCTCGGCTCGCGCCCGCGGAACGCGGCGAAGGATTGCATCGCGCCGCGGCTGCCGCCCATCGCCAGTATCTCGCTGCGGAAGCGCGCGCCGACATCGGGATTCAGCACGCCGTGTTCCTCGAACAGGCTGTACGCGTCGGCGGACAGCACTTCCGCCCATTTGTAGCTGTAATAACCCGCCGCATAGCCGCCGGCGAAAATATGCGAGAAACTGTGCGGGAAGCGCTGGAACGCGGGCGGGATCAGTACCGCCACTTCGGCGCGCACTTCATCGAGCAGTTGCAGGATGGATTTCGCGCCGCCCGCCTCGAAGTTGCTGTGCATCAGCATGTCGAACAGCGAAAATTCGATCTGGCGTAGCGTCTGCAGGCCGCTCTGGAAATTCTTCGCGGCGAGCATCTTGTCGAACAGCGCGCGCGGCAACGGTGCGCCGCTATCGACATGGCGCGTCATGCCGTGCAGCACATCCCATTCCCAGCAGAAATTTTCCATGAACTGGCTGGGCAGTTCCACCGCATCCCACTCCACGCCGTTGATGCCGGACACGGCGAGATCTTCCACTTCGGTCAGCAGGTGGTGCAGGCCGTGGCCGAATTCGTGGAACAGCGTGATCACTTCGTCGTGGGTGAACACTGCCGGCTTGCCGCCGACCGGCGGGGAGAAGTTGCAGTTCAGGTAGGCGACCGGCGTCTGGATGCCCCGAGTTGTCGGTGTGTCAGGCGCAAGGCGGCGGCGCGTGATCACGTCATCCATCCACGCCCCGCCGCGCTTGCTGTTGCGCGCGTACATATCGAGATAGAACTGCCCGACTAGTTGCCCCTGCGCGTCGCGGATGTCGAAGAAGCGCACATCGTCATGCCACAGTGGCGCAACGGACGCCTTGATCTGCAAGCCATACAGCGTCTCGACCAGCCTGAACATGCCGGGCAGCACCGCATCCTCGGGGAAATACTGCTTCACTTCCTGCTCGGAAAAAGCATAGCGCTTCTCGCGCAGTTTTTCGCTGGCATAACCCACATCCCACGATTGCAATTCCTGCAAGCCCAGTTCGGCGCGCGCGAATTCGCGCAGCTCGGCCAGGTCTTTTTCGGCAAAAGGCCGCGCGCGCTGCGCCAGCTCGCGCATGAACTCCGCCACCTGTTGCGGTGACTCCGCCATCTTGGTGGCCAGCGACAGTTCGCCGAAATTGGTGAAACCCAGCAGGCTGGCTTCTTCGCCGCGCAGCCGGACGATCTCATCCATCAGCGCGGTATTGTCCCAGTCAGGCTTGCCGAACTCGCTGGCGCGCGTGCCATAGGCGCGATACATTTTTTCGCGCAGCGCGCGGTTGTCGGCGAATTGCATCACCGGCATGTAGGACGGCGCTTTCAGCGTGAACAACCAGCCTTTTTTATTTGCCTCTTGCGCCGCCTCCTGCGCCGCCTGCAGCACATCATCCGGCAAGCCGCTCAATTCGTTTTTATCCTCGATCACCAGCGTGTAGTCGTTGGTCGCGTCGAGCAGGTTGTCGGAAAAGCGCGACGACAGCTCCGCCAGACGTTCCTGAATTTCCAAATAGCGCGCCTTCTTGTCCTCCGGCAGCTCCGCGCCGCCGAGGCGGAAATCGCGCAGCTCGTTCTCGATGATCTTCTTGCGCGCCGCGCTCAGCCCGGCGAATTCAGGGCTGTCGTGCAGCGCCTTGAATTTATCGAACAGCGCGAGGTTCTGGCCAAGCTCGGCGTAATACTGGGTGATCTTCGGCAGCGTCGCGTTATACACCTCGCGCAATTCCGGTGAATTCATCACCGCATTCAAATGCCCGACCGGCCCCCACGCGCGCGACAGCCGTTCGTTGGCATTTTCCATCGGTACGATGAAATCCTGCCAGGTCGGCGGCGCATCATTTTTCAGCAACCGCGCGATCAGCGCGCGGTTCTCCGCCAGCAACTGCTCAATCGCCGGCGCAACATGTTCGGGTTTGATCTCCGCAAAACGCGGCAGACCGGAAAAATCGAGTAAGGGATTCATGAATAAGCCGAGAATAGATATTGCAGTGGGAAATCTGACAGTTGCATTTTACTACGAATCATTCCGACAATATTCAGACCCTTACCGGTTGATACGCGATGCGCGGCTGTCAAAATAAAAATGGAATTTCTTTGATAACCGTCAAGCAAATCCGAGGAAAACCGCCAGAGCACGATTCACCGCCAACATTGTTTCATCGTCTAGGCGACCAATCACCGCACCGACTTTTTCGCGCGCGACCGATTGTGGCTTATCCACCATCACCTGCGAAGGTTTGCTCAAGCCGTTTAGTTCACTTGGATTCACGGAAATACGAAACAGCGGTGCAACACGCAATTCACCGGTTACCGGCAGAATCGTTACGGAGGGATGGGTATCGAACAGATCGGACTGGATCACTAATGCCGGGCGCGGCTTGCCGAGATCACCCTGCAATGCCACGGTCACCAGATCGCCACGTCTCATTGCCAGCCTTCGCGGTCGGCTGCCGCCTCAAGCCAGTCGGCGGTTTCACGTTCATGCGCATCGCCTTGCACAAGCCGTGATTGGCGGCGGCACTCCTCGGCGAAACCTGCACGCCGCGTATCCGGCACCCAAATTTGCACTGGGCGCAATCCGGATTCACGTAATGCCGCACGATGCTTTTGCACCCGTGCTGATGTACTTGTTCCCATAATTACTCCCTCGATATACCTGTTACATGAAACGCATGATAACCAGTTTTTGTGTTACATGCAACAGATGGGCGTGTGTTGCGATGAACCAACTGGTGACAATTTGTTACCAGTTGGCTGCTATCGTTTGGCTGATATTTTATTACCAAGCGGCGCACTAATTCTGCGGCACCAATTCTCTCACAAAAGTTGCGCTTCAGAGTTGAATCCGCCCGTTCAAAAATAAGGATGTTTTGCCCCCAAGGTATTTCTGCAACAAAACTATTGCAGAAATACGGGAGCGGCGCTGTAGGTTTCGTAAAAGCTTTTGATATACCAAAGATTGTGCGGTGAAAATCCGCTCATGTCGGGAAATTCATTGCGCAGATCGGCGGATAGCTGATCTACTACTACCAGACTTCCTTGCCGACCGGCTCGCCTTCCCGTGCCCAAGCTGTTTCTGCATTGAGCTTGGCAATTTTTGCGGGAGTAACGCCTTGCAACAGTTCGTAGAGGGAATAGCGGCGTTTGTTGGCCGCAGGGCGCGCTGTCAGTGCTCCCTTGGACACGTTCAGCTCCAGCTTGCTGCCCACTTCGATGTGGCGCATCTTCATAACCGACACTAGCCCTGATAAACAACCTGCCCATCGAGCAGCGTATAACGCACCCGACCCTGCATCTCATAGCCGTTGAACGGGGTGTTCTTGCCCTGGCTCTTCAGTGCGGCGGGTTCGACTTTCCAGTTGGTCTTCGGGTCGAACATACAGATATCCGCATGTGCGCCGACCGACAGGTGGCCTATCTTCTGCCCCAGCAATTGCGCGGGGTTGACGGTCACGCGGGATAGCGCATCCAGCAGCGGCACCTTTTCCTGTTCCGCCCATTTCAGCACCAGCGGCAACAGGAGCTCCAGGCCGGTTGCGCCTGCTTCCGCTTCGGCGAACGGCAACTGTTTGGCATCGTCATCTACCGGGGAATGATTGGAGCAGACCGCGTCGATCGTGCCGTCCAGCAGCCCGGCGCGCAGCGCTTCCCGGTCGCGCAGGCCGCGCAACGGTGGAATTAGATGGCAATTGGCATCGAAGAATCCGATGTCCATCTCGGTCAGGTGCACGTGGTTCATCGACACATCGCAGGTCACCGCCAAGCCTTCGCGTTTGGCTGCGCGCACTAGCTCCACGCCTGCCGCGCTGGAGATACGGCAGATATGCAGGATGACACCGGTCTCGCGCGCCAGTTGCAGCATCGTCGAAAGCGCAATGGTTTCGGCCACGACCGGGATGGGCGGCAAGCCAAGGCGGGTGGCGACTTCACCGTCGTGCGCCACGCCGTCTTTGGCGAGGAAGCTGTCCTGCGGGCGCAGCCATACGCGGTAGCCGAAGGTGGCCGCGTATTGCATGGCGCGCATCAACACCCTTGTGTCGGTCAGCGGCGCATCGGCCTGGCTGAACGCCTTGCAGCCCGCTTCCGTCAGCTCGATCATCTCGGTGAGTTCCGCGCCTTTCAGGCCGTAAGTCAGGGCACCGATCGGGAATACGCGCGCCTGGTTCAGCGAGCGGGCGCGGTGCTTGAGCATTTCCACCAGCCCCGGTTCGTCCAGCGGAGGATCGGTGTCGGGCAGGCAGGATAACGAGGTGACTCCGCCCGCCACCGCCGCGGTCATCTCGGATTCCAGCGTGGCCTTGTATTCGTAGCCCGGCTCGCGCAAACGCGCGGCGACATCTACCAGCCCCGGCATCACGATCAGCCCGCTGGCGTCGATCACCTGTTCCGCGACGAAGCCTTGCGGCGTGGTACCGATGGCGACAATGCGCCGCTCGGCGATGAACACGTCCAGCTGTGCGTCGATGTTGTTCTTGGGGTCGATCAGGCGACCGTTCTTGATATGGACGTTCATTGTGCTTTCCCCGCCAGCATGCTCATAACCGCCATGCGCACCGCGATGCCGAACGTGACCTGCGGCAGGATGACCGAATGCGCTCCGTCCGCCACGCTGGAGTCGATCTCGACGCCGCGGTTCATCGGTCCCGGGTGCATCACGATGGCATCTTGTTTCGCCAGTGCCAGTCGCTCCTGCGTCAGGCCGTAGTGCTTGAAATATTCCTGCGCCGAAGGCAGCAATGCGCCTTGCATGCGCTCGTTCTGTAGGCGCAGCATCATCACCACGTCGACATCCTTCAAACCCTGAGTCATGTCGTGATAAACCTGTACGCCGAGATTTTCCACCATCGTGGGCAGCAACGTCTTGGGTGCAATGACGCGTACTTCCGGCACGCCGAGCGTGGTCAGCGCGTGGATCTGCGAACGCGCGACGCGCGAATGCAGCACGTCGCCGACGATCGCGACGCGCAGGTTGTGGAATTCCTTCTTGTAGTGGCGGATGGTGAACATGTCGAGCAGCGCCTGGGTGGGATGGGCATGGCGGCCGTCGCCGGCGTTGATGACATGCACATCCGGTGCGACATGCCGGGCGATGAAATGCGCCGCGCCGCTTTGCGCGTGGCGCACCACGAACATGTCGGCGTGCATCGCGCACAGGTTGTCCACGGTATCCAGCAGGGTCTCGCCCTTGCTGGTGGAAGACGAGCCGATGTTGAGGTTGACCACATCCGCCGACAGCCGCTTGGCGGCGATCTCGAAGGTGGTGCGGGTGCGCGTGCTGTTCTCGAAGAATACGTTGAACACCGACTTGCCGTGCAGCAGCGGGACTTTCTTGATCTCGCGCCCTTCGGCGACATCGAGAAAGGTGGCCGCCTTGTCGAGAATGTTGCGCACGATGCCGACCGGCAAGCCCTCGGTGGTCAGCAGGTGCTGGAGTTCGCCGTTCTTGTTGAGTTGCGGATTTTTCATGGACACCGCCATAAATTCATTTTGCGGGCGAATCGCGGTGTCGCGTGCTCGCTCATTTCTCGTCTATCCATGTTGATATGCCTCGTCATTCGCTGCGCGGCTCCTTGCGCTTCATCCCGCAAAATAGAATTTCTAGTGGCGTCCAACTACAATTATTCCCGCTGCGGGTTCGTCAAAATAAGCCTGCAAAATTTGCTGCGCGGCGTATTGGTCGATCAGGGCTTTTTGCTTCTTGCCACGGACGCCTTCCTCGTTCAGCTGCGCGCTTGCAGAGTGCGAAGTATAACGCTCATCGACCAATATCACCGGCAAATTAAACCGCCCCTTGAGGCGGTTGGCGAAGCGGCGGCACAATGCGGTCAGCTCATGCGGCGTGCCATCGTCGTTGCACGGCAGGCCGACCACCAGCGCGCACGGCTGCCATTCGTCGAGCAGTGCCGCTATTTTAGCAAAGCGCACAGCGGTTTTTTCGTCGGCAATGGTGGTCAGCGGGTTGGCCTGGCGCAACAAGGTATTGCCTGTGGCGACGCCGATGCGTTTGGTGCCGAAATCGAATGCGAGAATGGTGCCCTGAGGAGTAAAAGCCGGTGTTTGTGTAATTGCCCCCTCAGGCATGTCCGGCACCCTCTGCCAGCGAAGCATAATCCACGCCGAACAAGGCCATCGCCGCAGGCAGCCGTTCTTCCGGCGCCAGGTCGAAGATGATGTGTTCGGAGGCCGGCATGGTTAGCCAGGCGTTCTCGGTCATCTCATGCTCCAGTTGCCCCTGGGCCCAACCGGCATAGCCCAGCGTGACAAGCAGGTTGCGCGGCCCGTGACCTGCGCCGACCGCCTCAAGAATATCCTTGGAAGTGGTCAGCGACAGCCGGTCGTTGATGCGCAGCGTGGACTGCCATTCCCCTTGCATATCGTGCAACACGAAGCCGCGCTCGGTCTGCACCGGGCCGCCGAAATGCACCGGCATCTTCTCGAGTCTGGGCTGGTGCAGCGGGATATTTATCTGGTTGAACATTTCGCCCAGCGTCAGGCTGATCGGGCGGTTCAGCACGATGCCCAGCGCACCGTTCTCGTTGTGCTCGCACACGTAAGTCAGCGTGCCGGCAAAAAATCCCTCCTGCATGGCGGGCATCGCAATCAGGAAATGATGGGTAAGGTTGAAATCGGACATGGGGGCATTGTAACTGTCTGCGCAGGGTCGCACAATTGACGCAATATCAGGGTAATAGTTCAGTTTGAAATTCAAGCCGAAAATGGTGGCCAAGCTGCGGCCGTACCGAGCGTGCAAAACACCGTGCGAATTTATCCGCAGGCCCGGGCTATCGGCTAGAATGCGCCGAGTTAACTACTTTGCAGAGTCATATGGTTCCTCATCTCACTACCGCACTGACCGGCCCGTTGCTCGACCTGGAGCGGCGTTTCCTGAATGCGATGCCGACTATCGAGCATTGGTTCCGCAAGCAATGGCTGGAACATTCAGTGCCGTTTTACGCTTCGGTGGATTTGCGCAACAGCGGCTTCAAGCTGGCGCCGGTGGACACCAACCTGTTTCCGGGCGGTTTCAACAATCTCAATCCTGATTTTCTGCCGTTATGCGTGCAGGCGATGCAGAGCGCGGTGGAGAAAATCTGCCCCGAAGCGCGCGGGGTGCTGCTGATACCGGAGAATCACACGCGCAACCTGTTCTATCTGCAAAATGTCGCGCAGCTTGTCACCATCATCAAGCAGGCCGGGATGCGCGTGCGCGTCGGCAGCATGTTGCCGGAAATTACCGCAGCCACGCCGATACAATTGCCCGATGGCGGCACGCTGATGCTGGAACCGCTGGCACGGCGCGGCAAGCGGCTGGTGTTGGAAGAGCATGAAGCGGGGGCAGGTTTCGACCCGTGCGTGGTGTTGCTCAACAACGACCTGTCCGGCGGAGTGCCGGATATCCTGAAAAATCTTGATCAGAAAGTTTACCCGCCGCTTTCGGCAGGCTGGTACATGCGGCGCAAGTCGCAGCATTTCACCGCTTACGACAGCGTGGCCGAGGAGTTCGCCAAGCTGCTCGGCATTGACCCGTGGCTGATCAACCCTTATTTTGCCACCTGCCACCAGGTCAATTTTCAGGAGCGCATCGGCGAAAAATGTCTCGCAACGCAGGTGGACAGGGTGCTGCAAAAGATACGTGTGAAATATGCCGAGTATGGCGTGAAGCACGACCCCTTCGTCATCGTCAAAGCCGATGCGGGCACCTACGGCATGGGCATCATGACGGTGAAGGACGCCAGCGAAATCACCGGGCTGAACCGCAAGCAGCGCAACAAAATGGCGGTGGTCAAGGAGGGGCAGCAAGTCTCCGATGTGCTGATACAGGAAGGTGTTTATACCTTCGAACACATCAACGACGCGGTGGCCGAGCCGGTGATATACATGGTCGATCACTATGTGGTCGGCGGTTTTTATCGCGTGCATACCGAACGCGGCGTGGACGAGAACCTGAATGCGCCGGGGATGTCGTTTGAGCCTCTGGCGTTTGAATCATGCTGCACCCTGCCCAACCCGGATTGCGCGCCGGACGACACGCCGAACCGCTTCTATGCATACGGCGTGGTGGCGCGGCTGGCGCTGCTGGCGGCATCGCTGGAAATCGAGGCGGCCGAGAATTCATAGATGACCGGGCCGATTCGTATCCTTGCGGTTGTTGCCATACTGTTGCTTGCCGCCTGTGGAGGCAAAGAGCCGCTGTATCAGGAGCAGGCCTATGTGTTCGGCACGCTGGTGGATGTCACGGTGTACGGCGAGAGCGAGCCGCGCGCCAGGCAGGCGGCGGGCGAGGTGCTGCATGAATTCCAGCGGCTGCACAACATGCTGCACGCATGGCAGCCGAGCGAACTGAGCGAGTTGAATGCGGCTTTTGCCAAGGGCGAGAGCAAGGCGATCTCGCCGGAACTCGCCGTGCTGCTGCAGGATGCGACACAGCTCGCGCAGCAATCGCAGGGGCTGTTCAATCCGGCCATCGGCGGGCTGGTGCAGCTGTGGGGATTTCACGCCGACGAGTTCAAGGCGGCGCTGCCGGATGAGAAACAAATTGCGGCGCTGGTCGCGGCGAAACCGCAGATGAGCGACATCGTTTTTCTTCCCTCGCCCCACCGGGGAGAGGAGGCGGGGAAGAGAGTAAAATTGGTGCGCAACGGCAACAAGGCGGTGCAGCTTGATCTGGGCGGCTATGCCAAAGGCTATGCGCTGGATCGCGCCGCAGAAATATTGCGCAAGCAGGGTGTCCGCAATGCGCTGGTCAACATCGGCGGCAATGTGTTTGCGCTGGGACAGCATGGCAAACGCCCGTGGCGCGTCGGCATCCAGCACCCGCGCAAGCCCGGCGCGCTGGCGATGCTGGAACTGCGCGACGGCGAGGCCATCGGCACCTCCGGCGATTACCAGCGTTATTTCATGCTGGGCAGCACGCGCTATTGCCACCTGATCGATCCGCGCACCGGCCATACTGTGCAGGGCGTACAGGCGGTGACGATACTGACACATGGCACGAACGCCGGAGTGTTGTCCGATGCGGCTTCCAAGCCGCTGTTCATCGCCGGAGCAGGCGGTTGGCGCGCGGCGGCTATGCAAATGAATTTGCCCGAGGCGATGCTGGTGGACGGTAGCGGCAACATCCATCTCACAGCCGGGATGCAGAAACGGCTAGAATTCACCGACAAGGGCGTTCATGCGCAGGTGGAGTGACGAGTGTCTGGAGCGTGAATCGCTCCTGCGGTCGCGATGCCGTAGGCTGGCGGTGAGCCATGCGAACCCCAGCATGTTCGAGGTCACCAAACGCTGGGGTTCGTTCCTCGCCACCAGCCTACATATTATTTGATGGGAGTGATTTAATTGGTCGGAGTTTTATTGGTAACGCACAACGGGCTGGGCGACAGTTTTGTCGACTGCGTCAGGCATGTGCTGGGCGAGGTGCCGCATAACCTTAAAATATTATCGGTGCTGGATGGCGACGACCCGAAAATGAAACTGGTTGAAGGGCAGGCGCTTATCAAGCAGCTGGATACCGGCGGGGGCGTGCTGATTCTGGCGGATATATTCGGCGCCACACCGAGCAACATCGCGCGGCAATTGTGCCTTGCCGAGCGCGTGATGGGCGTGGCGGGCGTGAATCTGCCGATGCTGTTGCGCGCGGTGTGCAGCCCCAACAAGACCTTGCCGGAACTGGCGAAAATCGCCGTCGAGGGCGGCCGCGAATGCATCATTCATATAAACCAGGACCATTAGAATGCTGCAACAGGATGCCATGATCATCAACCAGCTTGGCCTGCATGCGCGCGCCTCGGCCAAACTTACGCGGCTGGCTTCGGGTTTCAAATGTGAAGTGATGCTGTCGCGCAATAACCGCCGCGTGAATGCGAAGAGCATCATGGGCGTGATGATGCTGGCTGCCGCCAAGGGTACTACCATCGGCATCGAGACCGACGGTGAAGACGAGGCCGATGCGATGCAGGCTATCCTGAACCTTATCAACGACTGCTTCGGAGAAGATGAATGAGTTTTACGCTGCACGGCATCGCCGTCTCCAGCGGCATCGCCATCGGCCATGCGCATCTGGTTTCGCACACCTCGCTGGAGGTGGCGCATTATATTTTGCCCAAGCACTTTATCGACGAGGAGATTGCGCGCTTTGATGCTGCACTGGAAGCCACGCGCAAGGAGTTCTCCAGCCTGCGCAGCAATCGCCCGATCCATGCCGTTGCCGAGTTTGACGCCTTCCTCGAATTGCACCAGATGATCATGGACGATCCGCTGCTGAGCGTCGCGCCGCGCGAGATGATCGCCAGGGAACATTGCAACGCCGAGTGGGCGCTCAAGGTGCAGACCGAAACCCTGGTGGCGCAGTTCGACGAGTTTGAAGATGCCTATCTGCGCGAGCGGCAGACCGATGTGAAGCAGGTCGCCGAGCGGTTGCTCAAGCGGCTCGCCGGCCATCCCGGCCACCAGCCGTCAGCCGCGCGCCACGATGTCGAGACGATTCTGGTGGCGCATGATTTGAGCCCCGCCGACCTGATCCAGTTCAAGCCGCAGCAATACGCCGCATTCATTACCGATGTGGGCGGCGCGACATCGCACACCGCGATTGTCGCGCGCAGCCTGAATACGCCGTGCGTGGTCGGCTTGCACCATGCGCGCGAACTGATTCGCGAAGACGATATGCTGATTCTGGACGGCGAACAGGGCGTGCTGATCGTCAACCCGGATAAGTCGATACTCGCCGAATACAAGCTGCGTCAGAGCGAATGGGAACTGGAGCGCAAGAAACTCAAGCGTTTGCGCACCGCGCGCGCCAATACCCTAGACGGCAGCGTCATCGAATTGCACGCCAACATCGAAAAACCGGAGGATATTGCCGAGGCCAGGGAGAACGGCGCAACCGGGATTGGTTTATTTCGCAGCGAATTCCTGTTCCTCAACCGCGACAATTTGCCGGGCGAAGAGGAGCAGTTCGAGGCTTACCGGGCGGCGGCGTCGGGCATGGATGGGCAGCCCGTCATCATCCGCACCTTCGATCTGGGCGCGGACAAACAAATCAAAGGCATGGAGCGTGTCGCCAACAATCCCGCGCTGGGTTTGCGCGCGATCCGCTATTGTCTGGCCGAGCCGCAATTGTTCCGCGCACAGTTGCGCGCGCTGCTGCGCGCCACGCATTACGGCAACATCAAGATACTGATACCGATGCTGTCCAGCGTATCGGAGCTTAACCAGACTTTGCAGTTTGTCGCGGCCACCAAGCAAAGCCTGAGCAGCGAAGGCATCCCGTATAACAGCGAGGTGAAAATCGGCGGCATGATCGAGATTCCCGCCGCCGCGCTGGCCATCGAGGTGTTCGCCAAGAAGCTGGATTTTCTGTCCATCGGCACCAACGATCTGATCCAATACACGCTGGCGATTGACCGCACCGACGAGGAAGTCGCGCATCTCTATGACCCGCTGCATCCCGCCGTGCTGCACTTGCTGTCGCATGTCATCGGTGTCGCCAACAAGTTCGACGTACCCGTTGCGGTGTGCGGCGAAATGGCCGGTGAATTGGCCTATACGCGCCTGCTGCTGGGCTTGGGGCTGCGCCAGTTTTCGATGTTCTCGGCGCAGGTGCCAAGCGTCAAGCAGCGCGTGCTCACCACCAACCTGCCGGAAATTGCCGCCATCACGCAGAAAATTTTGCGTGCCGATGACCCGCTGAAAATCCGCGACCTGCTGGGGCGGCTCAATGCGTAGCCCCCATTGACAGCATTTCGCAAAACGCGGAAACTATGCATCAGTGCCGATTTGACATCAGCTTGCGGGGCACTCAAAACATACCAGCTAAAGCGACTTCAAACCCGTTTTAGCGAAAGCTGAGCGGGTTTTGTTTTTGGAGCAATTTTGAACGCATCAAATAGCATCGGCATCGTCAGCGCGAAACGCGCGCAATTCGACACCCCGCTGGTTTTTCGCAGCGGCGCGGTGTTGCCGCGCTATGAGCTGGTGTACGAGACCTATGGCAAGCTGAATGCCGTCAAATCGAACGCAATCCTGATTTGCCATGCGCTGTCCGGGCATCACCATGTCGCGGGATATTATGCGGACGAGCCGGATAACGTCGGCTGGTGGGACAACATGGTCGGCCCCGGCAAGCCGATCAACACCGATAAATTTTTCGTGATTGGGCTGAACAATCTCGGCGGCTGCCACGGTTCGACCGGGCCGTCTTCGATCAACCCGGAAACCGGGCAGCGTTACGGCGCGAATTTTCCAGTCATCACGGTGGAGGACTGGGTGGAATCGCAGGCGCGCTTGGCCGACCTGCTCGGCATCCGGCAGTTCGCTGCGGTGATCGGCGGCAGCCTGGGCGGGATGCAGGCGCTGCAATGGTCGCTGACCTTGCCCGAGCGGGTGCGCAATGTGCTGGCCATCGCCGCCGCACCGCACCTCACCGCGCAGAATATTGCCTTTAACGACGTGGCGCGCAGCGCGATATTGAACGATACAAATTTCCACGGCGGCAATTTTTACCAGCACAACGTGGTGCCGACGCACGGCCTGAGGCTGGCGCGCATGTTGGGGCATATCACCTATCTGTCCGACGATGCGATGGCGGACAAATTCGGGCGCGAACTGCGCAACGGACAATTCAACTACGGCTACGAAATCGAGTTCGAGATCGAATCCTATCTGCGCCATCAGGGTGACAAGTTCGCGTCTTATTTCGATGCCAACACCTATTTGCTGATGACCAAGGCGCTGGATTATTTTGACCCGGCACATAATTTCGGCGGCGACCTGAACCGGGCGTTCGCATGCGCCAAGGCAAATTTTCTGGTGATTTCGTTTACCACCGACTGGCGTTTTTCGCCCGAGCGCTCGCGCGAAATCGTGCAGCCTTTGCTGCATAACCGGCGCAACGTCAGCTACGCGGAGATCACCTCGACGCACGGGCATGATTCGTTCCTGCTGGAGCAGCCGCACTATTTCGATGTGGTGCGCGCCTACCTCGATAACGTTGCCGACGAGCTTTCATCATGAGCATGCGCCAGTATATGAGCACGTCTGCCGCCGAGCGCCCCGATTTCGCCGCCATCGCCGCATGGATTCCCACCGGCGCGTCGGTGCTCGACCTCGGCTGCGGCGACGGCAGCCTGCTGCGCTATCTCAAGGAAACGCGCGGGGTACGCGGCTACGGCGTGGAGATCAGCGATCTCGACATCGTGTCGTGCATCGTCAACGGCGTGAATGTGATCCAGAACGATCTGGAATCCGGCCTGTCGGATTTTGAGGACGATTCGTTCGACTTCGTGATCCTGTCGCAGACCCTGCAAGCCACGCGCCACACCGAGGCGCTGATCCGGGAAATGCTGCGCGTCGGGCGCGAGGGTATCGTCAGCTTCCCCAACTTCGGTTATTGGAGAAATCGCCTGCGCGTGTTGCTCGGCCACATGCCGGTTTCGCGCAATTTGCCCTTTCAGTGGTATGACACCCCGAATGTGCATCTGTGCACACTGAGCGACTTCGAGAATTTTTGCCGCAGCCGTAACGTGAAGGTGCTGGAACGCAACGTGATGGCGGGCAAGCGCGAGATAAGCCTGCTGCCGAACCTGCTTGGCAGCACAGCGGTGTACCGGTTTCAGCGTGGCGGATAAATTTGATAGGCGTGAAAGTTCTTCGCGCAATGTTATGAGCGCAACAGTTGTGTGTGGGGGTTTATGAATATCTGGCAACAACTCTTCTCCCGCCGCATGCTGATCTGCGTGTTCACCGGATTCTCTTCAGGCCTGCCGCTGTACCTGCTGTTCAACCTGGTACCCGCATGGCTGCGCAGCGAACAGGTCGATCTCAAGACCATCGGGCTGTTTGCGCTGATCCAGTTCCCCTACACCTGGAAATTCCTGTGGTCGCCGCTGCTCGACCGTTATGTGCTGCCCGTGCTCGGGCGGCGGCGCGGCTGGATGCTGCTGACCCAGCTTGGCCTGCTGGCGGTGATCGCCTCGATGGGCGCATTTTCGCCGCAGAGCGATCTGCATATCATCGCCTGGATTGCCACGCTGCTCGCCTTTCTCAGCGCCACGCAGGATATTGTGCTGGATGCCTATCGCCGCGAGTTGTTGAGCGATGTCGAGCTGGGGCTGGGTAACGCAGTGCATGTGAATGCCTACCGTATTGCCGGTCTGGTGCCTGGTTCGCTGTCGCTGATCCTCGCCGATTTCCTGCCGTGGAGCACGGTGTTCATCGCCACTGCCCTGTTCATGCTGCCCGGCGTGGCGATGACGTTGCTGGTGCAGGAGCCGCATCGTGCCGCGCCGCCCAAGACCTTGCGCGAAGCGGTGGTCGAGCCGTTCCACGAATTCATCACGCGGCAGGGCTGGAACAGCGCGCTGCTGATCCTTGCGTTCCTGTTCTTCTACAAACTCGGCGACAGCATGTGCACCGCGCTGGCCACGCCGTTTTATCTGGACATGGGTTTCAGCAAGACACAGATCGGGCTGATCGCCAAGAACGCCGGGCTATGGCCCGCTGTGATCGGCGGACTGTTGGGCGGCCTGTGGATGGTGAAGATCGGCATCAACCGCGCGCTATGGCTGTTCGGCGTGGTGCAGGTGGTTTCCATCTTCGGCTTCGCCTGGCTGGCTTCGGTGGGGCACCATGCCGAAATCACCTCAGTGGAACTCGCGCAGCTTGCCATCGTGATCGGCCTCGAAGCGCTGGGCGTCGGGCTGGGCACCGTCGCTTTCGTCGCCTTCATCGCCCGCACTACCCACCCCGCCTATACCGCCACCCAGTTTGCGCTGTTCACCAGCCTGATGGCGGTGCCGCGCACCTTTGCCAACGCGGCTACCGGCTGGCTGGTGGAAGCCATGGGTTGGGCGGGATTCTTCCTGCTGTGCGCGGTGCTGGCGATACCGGGGATGTTGCTGCTGCTCAAGGTGGCACCGTGGAATGGCGATGCGAAAGCGGCGGTGTAGTTTTGTCTGCGGGCTGTCGATCGCTTCACAAACGACAAATTTCTGTTTAGCATCTGGTTGTTGCGGGGGACGTAGCTCAGCTGGGAGAGCGTCGCGTTCGCAATGCGAAGGTCGGGAGTTCGATCCTCCTCGTCTCCACCACCCGCCAAACCCTGAGGTATTCAGGTTAGAATACGCGCCTTGCGTTCGAATTTGATTGAAGGGTCATGTCATGCATCTGATCGCACCGAGCATTCTCTCCGCCAATTTTGCCAAGCTGGGCGAGGAGGTCGATAACGTCCTCGCTTCCGGCGCGGACATCGTGCACTTCGACGTGATGGATAATCACTATGTGCCGAATCTGACC
This sequence comes from Gallionella sp., assembly GCA_028714075.1. GTDB lineage: Bacteria > Pseudomonadota > Gammaproteobacteria > Burkholderiales > Gallionellaceae > Gallionella. Next base: position 18,084 of record JAQTMZ010000001.1, on the reverse strand, counting down.
ATCGGCCCGCTGGTGTGCGAGGCTCTGCGCAAGCACGGCGTGACCGCACCGATAGACGTGCACCTGATGGTCAAGCCGGTGGATCGCATCATTCCGGATTTCGCCAAGGCGGGCGCGACTTACATCACCTTCCACCCCGAGGCATCCGAGCACATCGACCGCACCATCGGGCTGATCAAGGAAAATGGCTGCAAGGCTGGGCTGGTGTTCAATCCGGCCACGCCGCTGGAAATTCTCGAATACACACTGCCCAAGCTGGACATGGTGCTGCTGATGTCGGTGAACCCGGGCTTCGGCGGGCAAAAATTCATTCCGCATGTGCTGGACAAGGCGCGCAAGGTACGCAAGATGATCGATGCAGGCGGCTACAGTTGCCGCCTGGAAATTGACGGCGGCGTGAGCCCCGCGAACATCCGCGATGTGGCTGCGGCCGGCGTGGACACCTTCGTGGCCGGTTCCGCCGTGTTCGGCGCCGGAAAAGACAGCGACCCGCACCGCTACGACAGCGTGATCGCCGCGTTGCGTGCCGAACTCGCCAAGGTATAAAAATTATGCGCATCCGCCAATCTGCAAGCACAGCAATACTTCTGATAGCCGCACTCGCGCTGGCTGGTTGCGACATGATAACCGGTGCGGATGAGCAAAAAAATCATGATGCCGAAGCGATAGGTTATGCCTGCCGCGTCTCGCAAAAAGTACCGGAAATTTGCATGAAAGAAAATGAGGCGCAAAGCCCGACCTCGATATTGAAAGGCTGGAAGTTGGCAGACAGTGATATCGAAGAACAAAAGATCGACCCCAGCATGGGTAAAAAACCTGTCGTCACAGCGCACAGCGCACCGGTTGCCGTTGAAAACGAAGGCAAGGCGGCCTCTGAAAAAGGGGCCGAAAAGGCCGCCGTAGCCAAGGACGAAAAAACAGCCGCCACGGCCAAGAGTGATAAATCGGCTGCTCCAGCCAAGGGTGAAAAGCCAGCCGCTACCACTATAGCCAAGCCTGATAAAGGAACCGCCGAGAAAAAGGCGAGCCACTAGAGGAGCAACCATGCAACAAGCTGCCACCATCAAAAGGTTTGCTACACCGGTAAGCGTGCAGGCCGTCGTCATCGATCTCGATGGCACGATGCTGCATACCGTGCCCGAGCTTGCCGGAGCGGCCAACCGCATGTTGCGCGACATAGGCTATGCCCCCGTATCGCAGGAGTTGCTGGCCAGTTATATTGGCAACGGCATCGGCTGGCTGGTAAAGCGCGCGCTGACCGGCGAGATGCACGCCACACCCGATGCCGCGCTGTACAGTCATGCGTTACCGATTTTTGAGAAGCATTACAGCGAACTGCTGCTGGACAGCAAGCCATACGACGGTGTGATCGAAGGGCTGGAAGCCATGCGCACGGCGGGGTTGCGCCTGGGTTGCATCACCAACAAAATGGCGCGCTACACCGGACCGCTGTTGGAAGGTGCCGGCTTGGCAAAATACTTCGAGATCGTCATATCCGGCGACACCCTGCCGGAAAAGAAGCCGCATCCCATGCCGTTGCGGCATGCGGCCAAATTTTTTGGCGTGCCGATCGAACAGTTGCTGCTGATCGGCGATTCGCAAAACGATACGCTTGCCGCGCGTGCCGCCGGTTGCCCGGTGTTCTGTGTGCCTTACGGCTACAATCACGGCGAGCCGGTGGAAGCATTGGATCTGGACGCGGTGATAAATAATCTGTCTGCTGCTTTGCCGCTTATCAAACGCGCTTGATTATGGAATTGAACAACCTCCGTTGCCTGAAAGAAACCGCCGCCTGGCGATGGTGTTGATGCGCTTGTGGGGGCGTAAGGCATTACGCCCTTGCTCTCTCAAGTGCATATGCCACTACGACACGACAAAACACCGGAGGCTTTCATGTTGCACCCCATCACCGAACAAGAATTCAATACGCTGGCACAGCAAGGCTACAACCGCATTCCGCTGGCATGCGAGACCTTTGCCGATCTGGACACGCCGCTGTCGCTGTACCTCAAGCTCGCCAACAAACCGTATTCCTACCTGCTGGAATCGGTGCAGGGCGGCGAACGCTTCGGGCGTTATTCGTTCATCGGCCTGCCCGCCGACACGCGCCTCACGGTGCGCGGCAAACAGGTCACGCTGACACACCGGGCTACCGAAACCACGCACGAGGCCGAGAATCCGCTGGATTTCATCCGCGAATACCAGACGCGCTTCAAGGTCGCCGCGCTGCCCGGCCTGCCGCGCTTCTGCGGCGGGCTGGCGGGTTATTTCGGCTATGACACGATCCGCTACATCGAGCCGCGGTTAGGCAAGGTTCAAAAAACCGACGCCATCGGCACACCCGATATCCTGCTGATGCTCACCGAGCAACTGGCGGTGGTGGACAACCTTACCGGCAAACTTACGCTCATCGTGTATGCCAATCCGGCGCAGGATGATGCTTATGAGCTGGCGCGCGAACGGTTGCGCGAACTCATCGGCAAGTTGCGCATGCCGGTGGACATCCCGCATGCGCCGCCGATGCACGGCGGCGAGGCAAAATCTGAATTCGGCGAAACGGCTTTCAAGCAAGCTGTGGTCAAAGCCAAGCAATACATCTTCGACGGCGACATCATGCAAGTGGTGCTGTCGCAGCGCATGGCCCAGCCGTTTCCGGCATCGCCGTTGTCGCTGTACCGCGCGCTGCGCAGCGTCAACCCTTCGCCGTACATGTTCTATTACGACATGGGCGATCACCATGTGGTCGGCGCGTCACCAGAGATACTGGTGCGGCTGGAAGGCGATACGGTCACGGTGCGCCCGATCGCCGGAACCCGTCCGCGCGGCAAGACGCAGCAGCAGGATGCCGAACTCGCCGAAGAGTTGCTGGCCGACCCGAAGGAGCTGGCCGAACACCTGATGCTGATCGATCTCGGGCGCAACGACATCGGGCGCGTCGCGCAGAACGGTACCGTGAAGCTCACCGAGAAAATGATCATCGAGCGCTACTCGCACGTGATGCATATTGTCTCCAACGTCGAGGCCACGCTCAAACCCGGCTTCAACGCGATAGACGTACTCAGGGCCACCTTCCCCGCCGGCACGGTCAGCGGTGCGGCCAAGGTGCGCGCGATGGAAATCATCGACGAGCTGGAACCCAGCAAGCGCGGCATCTACGCCGGTGCGGTCGGCTACCTCGGCTTCAACGGCGACATGGATATGGCCATCGCGTTGCGCACCGCCGTGGTGAAGGACAACATGCTGTACGTGCAGGCGGGTGCCGGTATCGTCGCCGACTCGGTGCCGGACAGCGAATGGATCGAGACGCAGAACAAGGCACGCGCCGTGCTGCGCGCAGCGGAAATGGTGCTCGAAGGACTGGACGCGCAAGCACATCGCTAGCCCATGCTGCGCCTTACCGAAATCAAACTGCCGCTCGGCCACCCCGAGGGCGACCTCAAGAGCGCCATCGTCAAGCGGCTCGATGTTCCAGCGGATGACTTGCTGAATTACCGTATCTTCCGGCGCGGCGTGGATGCACGCAAGAAGAGCAACATCCAGTTCACCTACACGCTGGAAGTGTCGGTGCGCGACGAGGCGGCGATTCTGGAACGCTTCAAGAGCGATCCGCATGTCACCGTTGCGCCGGATACCAGCTACCATTTTGTTGCGCAAGCCCCGCAGAATATAGCGTTGCGCCCAGTTGTGATCGGCATGGGGCCGGCCGGCCTGTTTGCCGGGCTGATTCTTGCGCAGATGGGTTTTCGCCCGCTGATCCTGGAACGCGGCAAGGCGGTGCGCGAAAGAACCAAGGACACTTTCGGCCTGTGGCGGCAGGGGGTGCTCAACCCGGAATCGAACGTGCAATTCGGCGAAGGCGGCGCGGGGACGTTCTCCGACGGTAAGTTGCACAGCCAGATCAAAGACCCCCGCCACCTCGGCAGGAAAGTGCTGGAAGAATTCGTCAAGGCGGGTGCGCCGGAAGAAATTCTGTACGCCAGCAAGCCGCATATCGGCACGTTCCGCCTGGTGGGCATGGTGGAGAAGATGCGCGAGACGATCCAGGCGCTGGGCGGCGAAATCCGCTTCCAGAGCCGCGTGGACGACATCGAAATGGCTGGCGGACAGGTCGCCGGCGTGGTGCTCGCTAACGGCGAACGCATCGCCACGAACCATCTGGTGCTGGCAATCGGGCACAGCGCGCGCGACACCTTCGAAATGCTGCACAGGCGCGGCGTGTTTATCGAGGCCAAGCCGTTCTCGATCGGCTTTCGCATCGAGCATCCGCAGTCGCTGATCGACCGCGCGCGTTACGGCAGCAACGCGGGCAACCCGCTGCTCGGCGCGGCGGATTACAAACTGGTGCATCACGCCCGCAACGGGCGCTCGGTGTACAGCTTCTGCATGTGCCCCGGCGGCACGGTGGTTGCCGCCACGTCGGAAGCGGGGCGAGTGGTCACCAACGGCATGAGCCAGTATTCGCGCAACGAGCGCAACGCCAACAGCGGCATCGTGGTAGGTGTCTCGCCGGAAGATTTTCCCCCCAATCCAGGCGATTCAGGCAACCCGCTCGCCGGTATCGAATTCCAGCGTCGCTGGGAATCGCGCGCCTTTGACCTTGGCGGCGGAAATTACCAGGCTCCCGGGCAACTGGTCGGCGACTTTTTGGCAGGCAAATCATCCACAAAATTTGGTTCGGTGCAGCCTTCATATACTCCCGGCGTGCATTTATGCGATTTGAGCAGCGCCTTGCCAGACTATGCGATTGTTGCAATTCGCGAGGCATTACCCGCATTCGCCAAACAGATCAAGGGATTCGACCTTGCGGATGCGGTGCTGACCGGCGTGGAGACGCGCACCTCATCGCCGGTGCGCATCAAGCGCCATGACGCTGACCTGCAAAGCATCAATACCAAAGGCTTGTATCCGAGCGGCGAAGGCGCGGGCTATGCGGGCGGGATACTTTCTGCGGCGGTAGATGGCATCAGGGTTGCCGAAGCGGTGGCGTTGAGTATGATGCGCTGATTCCGTTATGCGCTCTTTTCAATTCGATGGCTTGCTTTTGCGGCCTGCTTGCCGAGATTGGTTGCGCCAAACCGCCATTGATTGCGGCGCCTCATCCTTGAGATTGTCTTTGATTAAAGATATTCAAAAATCAATAAATTAACAAACTGTTTGGCAGGGGCAGGCACAACGGGCTGAATAAATTGGCGGCTAGCTAAAGTTTTTAGGACTTTTGCCGATAATTAAACCGAGCGGCAAATTGGTGTTTGTTTGCATAAGAGTGCTTTAGCGCGGTGAAGCGCATCCGCAAACCGGATTTGGCGGGATTTGTTGTTGAAACAAAAAGTTTAGCGAGACCATGGCGTTGACTCAACAGCATAAACGGGCCAATCTATAATTCAAAAGGATGATCATGAACGCCACTTCTGTAATCAAAACTTACGCAAAAGTCGGGATCGAATCCGGCGTAAGTGCGGCTGACCCGCACAAGCTGATTTCGATGTTGTATCAAGGCGCATTGCAGGCGATTGCCAACGCCAAAAACGGCATCCTGCGAAAGGATATTCCCGCAAAAGGCTCTGCTATTTCCCATGCGATCTCTATCATCGACGAGGGTTTGAATGCCAGCTTGGACAAAAGTGTCGGCGGCGAGTTGGTGCAGAACCTGTCTTCGTTATACGAATATATGAACCTGCGCCTGCTGACGGCCAATTTGAAAAACGATATGGATGCCTTGGATGAAGTGGCGCGCCTGCTGATCGATTTGAAGGATGCTTGGGAAAGTATCCGCCAGCCAAGCTCAGTAGCTGCCGCCACCATGCATATGCCAGCACAGCCTTCGGCTGGACCAACCCCTGCGCCCATCGCATCTTCGCAACAAAATACAATAAACAAAAAAGTGCAGCTGGCATACGGAAGGGGGTAAGTGAAATGAGCAGCAATCAAGTCATCTCAAATTATGAGTCGCTGTCCGTGTTGACCGAGCAGATGCGTGAGGCGGCTGCACGGGCCGACTGGGAGCAACTGATTGATCTCGAGCAGCAATGCAGCAGACACGTTGCCGCCATGAAGCCTGTGGACGCGGTAGCGGTGCTGGATGAGCCATCCAGGCAGGCCAAGATTCAGCTTATCAAGAAGATTCTCGCAAACGATGCCGATATCCGTAGCCGCACCATGGAGTGGATGGGGCAGTTGCAACGCGTCATACAAAGCAATCGTCAGGAGCAGCGGTTGCAGCATACGTATGGCGGTGTATAAGGAGTCAGGGAATAGCCTTGTAAGGCATGCTCCGCGAACTATCCCGAGTCTTCTGTCTCGTGCTTGCGGGAGCGCAGCCCGGAGAGATGGAAATTTTCTGCGCTCCAGAACCGAACCGGCACCGTGACGAGGATATTGCCATAACGCAATGCTACCCGCCAATGTAATCAGCGCGCTTCAAGTCCTTTCCAACTCGGGGAAGCCCCTGATTGCGGCCGCCAAAGACACGCCCGCTCCTATCACCAAACTCGAACTCGGGCAGCAATTGCAGGGTGCCGTCCAGTCCAAAATAAGCGAAGGTTTCTTCAAGGTGCAAGTCGCCGGAGAGATGCTCCAGATGCGCCTGCCCGCCAATATCCAGAGCGGCGATGTAATAAAACTCGAAGTTCTTGCGATACAGCCGCGTATCACTTTCGGCATGGTCGCTTCGACCAATCCGCTTTCGACGCCCGAACAAATCGGCGCCACGGCGCGTTTGCTTGCCAATCTTGCGGACCTGCCGATTGAAAGACCGATTGTTCAGCAACTCGGTAACAAGGCGGTTTGGCCGGCTGCGCAACAGATACCGGATGCAAAGCTGCTGGCTGGTGGGCTGCGTGAGGCGCTTGGCAAAAGCGGCCTGTTCTACGAATCGCATCAGGCGCAATGGGTGCGCGGGGAACGCAGCACGAGTCAATTGTTGCAGGAGCCGCAAAATCTGTTGACCGGTAAAAACATACTGTTTACCGCCGCCGAGCAACGTGTTGCCGCCAATGCCATGTCCGGCTTCCCGGCAAGCGGGCCGCCGGTTTCTGGCGCAGGGGACAGGGTTTCCATAACGCAGGACTCTGCAAATACCCAGGCCATAGCAAAGTCTTCCGGTGATACAACCATGCCGGTGGCGAAAGAATTGGTGCACTTGGTGCAGCAGCAACTGCATACTCTGGAACAACATCATATGGTGTGGATGGGGCAAGTCTGGCCCGGACAGCAGATGCAATGGGAAATTCAGGGGCAGCCGGAGCATCAGGCCAGGCAGCAGGATGAGCGCCAGTGGCGCACCGAAATGGAACTGGCCCTGCCCAAGCTGGGCGATGTCCATGCGCGTCTGGTCTTTGCCGAAAGCGGGCTGCGGCTGGCGCTGCATGCGGGGGATTCGGCAACGGTCGATTTATTCAATCGTGCCTTGCCCAAGCTCAAGAATTCGCTGGCCGATGCCGGAATTAAACTGACCGCTATTGCAGTGGATAAGTCATGAAGCAGCCCGCACTCACGCCGCAACAGGTTGCCATCGCGCTGACCTATGGTAAAAACCAAAAGGGTGCGCCAAAAGTGGTTGCCAAAGGGCGCGGTATGATTGCGCAGGCGATTATCGAACGCGCCAAGCAAAACGGTGTTTATGTGCACGAATCCGAAGATTTGGTTGGGCTGTTGATGAAAGTCGAACTGGATCAGGAGATTCCGCCGCAACTTTATTTGGCGGTAGCCGAACTGCTGGCTTGGCTATATCGGTTGGAGCATGCGGATGTTCCAGATATTCCATCCGCATTAAAATTGTAACAAGCGGTAACTTTGGTTATCATACGCGCCGTATTTTGTTAAGTGGTTTATGAAAGTCTTAGTGAAAACAGTTCCATGAAGTATGAAACTCTCTCCCCGCGCGAGGAAGATGAGCACGGCATCGTTTCGCCGAAAGAAATTATATCGGTATTGAAACACATCGCCGAGAATGGCACTCGTGTCGCGCTTTATTTCGTTGATGGCAGTTATTTCATCATGACCACGCTATTGGGTGTCAATGAAAAAGGGTTGTGGTTGGAGCAGAGTTCGAATCCGATAGACAACAAGCGTATTCTCGAAAGCGATGATCTGACAATTGTCAGCGTCCATTTGAATGTCAAGGTTCAGTTTGTCGCCAAGCAGGCGCGCAGCGTTGAATATCAGGGCTATTCCGCTTTTCATCTGCCATTTCCCAAATGCATTTACCGGCTGCAGCGGCGGGACAGCTTCCGGCTCGATATCATACCCGCCAAGCCTTTGTGTTGCGCCATTCGGACAGGCGGATCAACGCCTGATGCAGCGGGCGCATCAAAGCCAGTGCAAACTTGTGAAGTGACGCTGATGGATATCAGCACCGGAGGCATGAAGCTGACCTACGCGGAGGGTGATATCGAACTTGCGCAGGGACAGACTTATGAAAATTGCCAAGTCAAATTACCCGATATGGGCACAATCAGCGTCACGATGATTGTGAGGAGCATGTTTTCATTACCCGCCAAATCCGGAAAGACAGTTATACGCGCAGGATGCCAATTCATTAATCTCAGCAACGCGTCCAATATCTTGCTGCAGCGCTATATAAACAGCATGCAACGGACAAAAAATACCCCTTAATTTTTGATGAAAGCGTTACCAATCAGGCACCTTTTTACGGTGGGGTGTCTGGAGGGGTGCGTGACCGGCGGCGGAACACGTCGCCCAATCTGATTCAGGCATATTTTGCCGGTTCCCCAAAAAACGCCCGCTGTTATAATACGCCGCATGAGCAAACACATCTCCGCCGCGCCGCGCGCACTCGACCTCGCACGCGAGGTCTTGAACATCGAGGCTGCCGCCGTGCAAACTCTCGCTACACGCCTTGGGGATGATTTTCTGCATGCGCTGGATGTGATTTTGCGCTGCGAGGGGCGCGTTATCGTCAGCGGCATGGGCAAGTCGGGGCATATTGCGCGCAAGATCGCGGCTACCATGTCCAGCACCGGCACTCCCGCTTATTTCGTGCATCCGGGTGACGCCAGCCACGGCGACCTGGGTATGATCACCAGCGAGGATGTCATTATCGCGCTGTCCTATTCCGGCGAGAGCCAGGAGCTGATGACCATCGTGCCGGTGATTAAACGCCAAGGCGCCAAGCTGATCAGCGTGACCGGCAGCCCGTCATCCAGCTTGGCAAAAGCGGCGGACGTGCACCTCAACGCGGCGGTGGATAAAGAGGCCTGCCCGATGGGCTTGGCACCCACCGCCAGCACCACGGCGGCGCTGGCATTGGGCGATGCGCTGGCAGTAGCGCTGCTGGACGCAAAGGGTTTCGGCGCCGAAGATTTTGCCCGTTCGCATCCGGGTGGCAGCCTAGGGAGACGTTTGCTCACCCATGTGCGCGACATTATGCGTAGCGGCGAGCGCCTGCCGATGGTGCGTGAAGACGCGATGCTGAGCGACGCGATTCTGGAAATATCCAGAAAAGGCGTGGGCATGACCGCAATTGTGGATGCCGGGCAACATGTGCTGGGTATTTATACCGATGGCGATTTGCGCCGCACTCTGGAGAGGAAGATGGATTTCAACACCACGCCGGTACGCAGCGCGATGTCCGCCAACCCGCGCTGTATCGGTCCGGACAACCTTGCCGCGGAAGTTGTGCAGATTATGGAGCAGTACAATATCAACCAGATGCTGGTGGTGGATGAGCAACACCGGCTGGTCGGCGCGCTGAATATGCACGATTTGTTGCACGCCAAAGTCATTTAGCCAAAGTAAATTAGGGGAGCGCCATGCTGGCAAGCCGCGCAAAATTGATTCGTCTGGCCGCCTTTGATGTGGACGGTGTAATGACCGACGGCGGATTATATTATTCCGATTCCGGGGAAGAATTCAAACGCTTCAATGCGCTGGACGGGCATGGCCTTAAAATGCTGCGTGCCAGCGGGGTGGAGATCGCCATCATCACCGGGCGCACTTCGCGCTGCGTCGAAGCACGTGCCAAAAATCTCGGTATCACGCATGTTTACCAGGGCGCGGAACACAAACTCGAGGCAATGGTTGAACTGCTCAACAAGCTCCAGCTGCCGCGTGATGCCGCTGCCTATATGGGTGACGATGTGGTGGATCTGGGTGTGATGCGTCATGTCGGGCTGTCGATCAGCGTGCCGGAATCCCCGCAGCTGGTGCGCGAACATTCCGGCTATGTTACGCAACGCGGTGGCGGGCAGGGAGCGGTGCGCGAAGTCTGCGAGCTGATCATGGCGGCGCAGGGTACGCTGGATGCGCAGTTGGCGCCGTATTTGCAATGACCTTCGCCTCCCGCGCCCGCTACTGGTTGCCGCTGTTGCCGCTGCTCGGTTTGTTGGGGGTGACCTATTGGCTGAACCAGCAGGTGCGGCAGGAAATTGCCAAGCCGGACTACAAGCGCCATGATCCCGATGCCATCATGGAAAATTTTTCCGCTGTCAAAATGAACCAGCAGGGTGCGCCGCGCTTTATCATGAATGCAAAAAAGATGCAGCATTACCCGGATGACGACAGCACCGAGCTTGATGCTCCGCGTCTCACCACGTTGTCCGACGAGCGACCGCCCATTCATACTTCCGCACAGCGCGGCCTGGTTTCCAGCAAAGGCGATGAAGTGTTCCTGTATCAAAATGTCAGCGTGGTGCGTGAGGCGGGCGCCGGTCGCGAGGAGCTTACTTTGCTAACCGAATACTTGCATGCCGTTCCGGACCAGGACCTGGCGAATACCGATCGGCCTGTTACCATTGTGGATGCGCACAATACCACGCATGGAATCGGACTGGAAATGGACAACAAGGCGCGCACCATAAAATTGCTTGCACAGGTAAGAAGCGAACATGTACCCACAAAAAAATAAGTTGTTGCTGGCAGCGCTGCTGCTGTGTTGCGCACCGGCCTGTCTTGCCGAACGCGCCGACCGCGATAAACCGGTGCATCTGGAAGCCGATCAGGTGCTGATAGACGATGCAAAGCATATCAGCACGTTCATCGGAAAAGTGCAATTCACCCAGGGCACGATGCTGATACGCGGCGACAAGATCGTCGTGGTGGAAGATGCGGAGGGCTTCAAGCACGGTACCGCTTACGGGAATACCGCCAGCTACCGGCAGAAGCGCGAAGGCCTGGATGAATATGTGGATGGCTATGGCGAGCGCATCGAATATGACACGCGCGCCGAGACGGTGGATTTTTACGGGCAGGCGCGCGTGGTGCGCGATCTCGACGATGTGCGCGGCGAGCACATCACCTACAGCCAGAAAACCGAAATTTTCCAGGTACACAGCGGTGCCGCGGCGGATACAAGCGCACTGCCCAAACGGGTACACGCGGTGCTGCAACCTAAGCATAAAACCGATGCGGTAAAACCGCCCGCGCCGGATGCGCTGCCGATCAAGCACAGCGATACCCTTTCACCCGCGGAGTGAGCATGAGCGAATTACGTGCTGTCGGCCTGATAAAAAAATACGGCTCGCGTACCGTGGTGCATGACGCCTCGCTGTCGCTGCAAAGCGGCGAGGTGGTCGGTTTGCTCGGCCCGAACGGCGCGGGCAAGACTACCTCGTTCTACATGATCGTGGGGCTGATCGCCGCCGATGGCGGAGAGATTTTTATCGACGATAAAAACATCACCCATTTGCCGATACACCGCCGCGCGCGTCTCGGGCTGGGCTATCTGCCGCAGGAGGCGTCAATCTTCCGCCGCCTGACGGTGGCGCAGAACATCCAGGCGGTGCTGGAGCTGCAAGAGCTTACGGATGACGACATGCAGAACCGCATGGAGGAATTGCTGGAAGACCTGCACATCACGCATATCCGCGACAACCCGTCCATCAGCCTGTCCGGCGGGGAGCGGCGGCGCGTGGAAATCGCGCGGGCGCTGGCGACCGACCCGCGCTTTATCCTGCTCGACGAGCCGTTTGCCGGCGTCGACCCCATCGCCGTGCTGGACATCCAGAAGATCATCCGCTTTCTCAAGGAGCGCAACATCGGCGTGCTGATCACCGACCACAATGTGCGTGAAACATTGGGCATTTGCGACCGCGCCTACATTATCAACGCCGGCTCGGTGATGGCGGAAGGCAAACCGGACGAAATCATTTATAATGAGGGCGTGAGGAAAGTTTATCTGGGCGAACATTTCAGGCTTTGATGGCAGGTTGACAGAAAATGTGCCCCGGAACGAACACTGAACAATGAAACCAGCGCTACAAATTCGCATGTCCCAGCAGCTGACGCTCACCCCGCAGTTGCAACAGGCTATCCGTTTGCTGCAACTCTCCACGCAGGATATGCACCAGGAAGTCGCCCGGATGCTGGACGAAAATCCCATGCTGGAACTGGCCGATGAAACGACTCCAGGCGCCTTCTCCACAGACGCCTCTTTCCTGGCGCCACGCGGCAGCACGGCTACCGGTGAAGCCGAACCAAACCGCACCGATGACCGCGGCGCGGACGATTTTGGCGGCGAACCGGCCGACTGGAATACCGGCGGCATGGCGCACAGCGCCGACGACGAAGACGCAACCTATCCCGAGCAAGCCGCAGAGCAAGCCAGTTTGCGCGAATATTTGCACAGCCAATTATCCACCAGTTCGCTGGATACCAAAGACCGCAAGGTGGTCGGCTTGCTGGTCGACGCACTGGACGAAAACGGCTACCTTGCGCAGGATCTGAACGAACTGGCGGGGCTGCTGCCCGCAGAGCTCGATATCACGCTGGATGACCTGGAAACCGCGCTGGTGCAACTGCAGCATCTGGATCAGCCGGGCATTGGCGCGCGCAATCTGGGCGAATGCCTCGCGCTGCAACTCAAGGCGTTGCCGGAAGATACGCCGCAACGCGATTTGGCGATTCGCCTGGTGAGCGACCATCTGGACATGCTCGCCGCGCATGATTTTGCCAGGATCAAAAAACTGCTGCATTGCTCGGACGATGCATTGCGCGCCGCACAGCACCTGATCACGGGACTGAACCCAAAGCCCGGTTCCGAATTCGACCAGAGCGTCGCCGATTACGTGGTACCCGACGTGGTCGTGGAAAAACACAAAGGCAAATGGTGCGCGCGGCTCAACGCGGAAGCCATGCCCAGGCTGCGCGTGAACCAGATATACGCCAACATCCTGCAGCAGCGCGGCGACAAAAATTCCTCGCAGCTCGCCACGCAATTGCAGGAAGCCAAGTGGCTGATCAGGAATTTGCAGCAGCGTTTCGAAACCATCCTGCGCGTCGCGCAGGCGATCGTGGAACGGCAAGGCAACTTTTTCGAGCACGGCGCGATCGGCATGCGCCCGCTGGTGCTGCGCGAAATCGCCGACGAACTGGAGTTGCACGAATCCACGGTATCGCGCAGCACCACGCAAAAATTCATGCTGACACCGCGCGGCATTTACGAATTCAAGCATTTCTTTGGCAGCGGGCTGTCCACGGGAAACGGCGGCATCTGTTCTTCCACCGCAATACGCGAGCTGATCAGGCAACTGGTCAGCGCGGAAGACCGGCACAAACCGCTTACCGACAACCGCATGTCAGAAATCCTGGCACAGCAGGGCATAGTCGTCGCCCGGCGTACCATAGCAAAGTACCGGGAAGCGTTGCATATTCTCCCGGTAAATCTACGTAAATCACTATAAATAAGGAGCACACCATGAATCTCCATCTAACCGGGCGTCATCTGGAAATCACCCCCGCCATTCGCGACTATGCGACCGGCAAGATCGACAAGATCAAACGCCATTTCGACAACGTGATTGACGTGAATATCATTCTTTCCGTCGAAAAACTGAAGCAGAAAGCCGAAGCTACCATCCACATCAGCGGCAAGGATGTGTTTGTGGAATGCGAGGACGAAAATCTGTATGCGGCGATCGACGCGCTGGTGGACAAGCTGGATCGCCAGGTGATGAAACACAAGGAAAAGTTGGCTGCACGCCGCCATGATGATTCCGGCAAGCATGTGGCAGCAGAAGAGTAGGACACCACGGGCGGCAGCAATGCCGCCCGTTTCTTGCTTGAGGACATTACGACAATGAACCTGATCAGCAAAATCCTGTTGCCCGACAATATCCTGCTGGATACGGAATCCACCAGCAAAAAACGCGTGTTCGAACGCGTCGGCCTGCTGTTCGAGAACAACCAGCAGATTGCGCGCAGCCAGGTATTCGACAGCCTGTTTACCCGCGAAAAACTCGGCTCGACCGGCTTGGGGCAAGGCGTGGCGATCCCGCACGGGCGCATCGCCAAGCTGCGCGATGCAACCGCCGCCTTTGTAAAAACCTCCCACCCGATTCCATTCGACGCGCCGGACGGCCAACCGGTGAACATGATTTTCGTATTGCTGGTGCCGGAGCGCGCCACCGATCTGCACCTGCAAATCCTCGGTGAACTGGCGCAAATGTTCAGCGACCAGCAGTTTCGCAATCGCCTGCTCGCCTGCGAAGACAGCGCCAGCATCCACCAGTTGTTTTACGACTGGAACGGCGCGGCGTGACAGGTTCCCATGAGCCAGGTTAACGTCCGGCAACTGTTCGAGGACAAGCAGGAACGCCTGCAACTCAGCCGTGTTGCCGGGACGGACGGCACCGACCGGATCATCGACAGCGATGTGGTCGGCATCTCCAACAGGGGGTTGATCGGGCATCTCAACCTGATCCATCCGAACTGGATACAGGTACTCAGCGAAATCGAGCTGAATTACCTGCGCAATTTGAGCGCGGAGCAGCGCGACAACGCATTCCGCCAGATCGAGCAAAGCGGCACGACCTGCCTGATCGTAGCGGGCGCCGATGAAATTCCGGCGGAACTGGTCGCCTTCGCCGACCGGTCGCATATTCCGCTGTTCCACTCACCCAAACTCAGCGTGCACCTGATGTGGCTGATTCGCCACTATCTCGCCAAGGAGCTGGCCGAGTCCAGCACGCGCCATGGCGTGTTTCTCGATGTGATGGGGGTCGGCGTGCTGATAACCGGCGAGAGCGCGGTCGGTAAAAGCGAACTGGGGCTGGAGCTCATCACGCGCGGCAACGGTCTGGTGGCGGACGATATCGTCGAATTGTATCGCGTCGCGCCGGATACGATCGAGGGGCGCTGCCCGGAACTGCTGCGCGGCTTTCTCGAAGTGCGCGGCCTGGGCGTGCTGAATATCCTCACCATGTTCGGCGAAACGGCGGTGCGACGCAAAAAAAGCCTGAAGCTCATCGTGCACCTGCACCGTCCGCCCGGCGGCGATCTTTCGCAGGTGGAACGCCTGCCGCTCAGCGCGACGCACCAGGAAATCATCGGCGTAGACATCAGCACCGTCAGCATTCCGGTGGTCGCGGGGCGCAACCTCGCCGTGTTGGTGGAAGCCGCCGCGCGCAATTTCGTCCTGCAGCAACGCGGCATCAACAGCATGGAAGAGTTCGTCGCGCGGCACGACCAGTTGCTGGCCGGCGACTGACGGGAACATATCATGCAGTTGTTTTTGATCAGCGGCCTGTCCGGCTCCGGCAAAAGCGTGGTGCTCAAGGTGCTGGAAGACAGCGGCTATTACTGCGTGGACAATCTGCCCGCGGATTTGCTGGACACGCTGGTGCAGCACTTGCGCAATGCCGGCTACAGCAACCTGGCGGTCAGCATAGATGTGCGCAGCGCCAACAGCGTGCAGCGCCTGCCGCCGCTGCTGCAGCAAATCAAACAGCAGGGAGTGGACGTGCATGTGCTGTTTCTGGATGCACAAAACGATGCCCTGGTAAAACGCTTTTCCGAAACGCGCCGCCTGCATCCGCTCAGCGATGGCGTCCGCACGTTGCCGGAATGTGTCCGGCACGAACGCGAGCTGCTCGCGGAAATCAGCGACATCGGCCACCACATCGACACCACCGAGATTGATGCCAACGCATTGCGCACCTGGATAAAGCAATTCATTAAAGTAGACCGTGCGCGCCTGACCTTGCTGTTCGAATCGTTCGGCTTCAAGCACGGCATCCCGCTGGATGCCGATCTGGTATTCGATGCGCGCTGTTTGCCCAACCCGCACTACAACCCGGAGTTGCGCCCGCTCACCGGGCGCGACACGGCGGTGATCAAATTCCTGGAAAACACTTCCGACGTGCAGGATATGTTCGGTGACATACGCGCTTTCGTGGAGCGCTGGCTGCCGAGTTTTGTCGCCGACAACCGCAGCTACCTCACCGTCGCCATCGGCTGCACCGGCGGCCAGCACCGCTCGGTCTACCTCGCCGAAAAACTCGCCAGGCATTTCGAACAGCGGCAACAAGTGCTGGTGCGCCACCGTGAACTCGCATGACGCAACCTGCGCGGCCATCCTGCCGCACCTCAAGGCCGGCGACTGGCTGACGCTGCTGCTCGGCGGCGTGTGCGTGGTGCTGCTCACCATCGAACTGTGGAGCGGCGGCCTCGCCGACAAGGCGATCATCCGTAGCGGCGGCAAGATATTCCGCGAAGTGCCGCTGTCGCGCGACCAGCAGATCGAAGTACCCGGCCCGCTCGGCACCAGTGTCATCGCCATCAAGCAGCGCAAGGCGCGCATCGTCTCCGACCCCAGCCCGCGCCAATACTGCGTGCGCCAGGGTTGGCTGCAACAGGCGGGGGAGATCGCGCTGTGCCTGCCCAACCAGGTCAGCGTCGAACTCATGGGCAGCCAGAAAAAATATGACAGCCTCAATTATTAAGCTCGATACCACCGCCGCAGACCACCACATCGCACGCATGGCGGCGGTGGCGCTCGGCCTCACGATACTGGAGAACGCCATCCCATCGCCGCTGCCCGGTGTGAAACCGGGGCTGGCCAACATCGTCACGCTGATCGTGCTGGCGCGCTACGGCTGGCGCGCCGCGGCCTGGGTGTCGCTGCTGCGCGTGGTGGCGGGCAGCCTGCTGTTCGGCAGCTTCCTCGCACCCGGATTTTTTCTCAGCCTGTCCGGCGCGCTATGCAGCCTGCTGGTGCTGGCCTGCGCGCAACACCTGCCGCCGCGCTGGTTCGGCCCGGTCAGCCACAGCATCTACGCCGCCTTCGCGCATATCGCCGGGCAGATGGCGGTGGTGTACCTGTGGCTGATCCCGCACAGCGGTATCGCTTACCTCATTCCAATTTTCGCCATCGCCGCACTGGTGTTCGGCACGGTGAACGGCCTCATCGCGGCGCGTTTCATGGATAATAAAACCGACTGTCCGCAGATTACGCAGATTCACACAGATTAGAACCTGCCAAATTACCGAGTTCGTTTTTTGGTTTAATCTTGCGCTAATCTGTGTAATCTGCGGACAAAAGTATTTTGCAGGATAATGAGCCACCTCGAACAGCCAACATTTAGCACATGAAAACCATCACCCTCGCCTTCACCGGAGCATCCGGCCTGCCCTACGGCATACGCCTGCTGGAATGCCTGCTGCAAAGCGGGCAGCGCGTGCATCTGGTGTATTCGCAGGCCGCACAGATCGTCGCCAAACAGGAACTGGACTTTACGTTGCCAAACCGTCCGCAGGATGCGGAGCAGATGTTTATGGAACGCTTCGGCAAATGCAGCGGCGAACTCAAGGTGTTCGGGCGCGACGACTGGTACGCGCCGATGGCGTCCGGCTCCAACCCCGGCGACGCGATGGTGGTATGCCCGTGCACGATGGGCACGCTCGGCAAAATCGCCAACGGCCTCAGCGACGACCTGATCGCCCGCGCCGCCGACGTGATGCTCAAGGAGCGGCGCACCCTGATCCTGGTGCCGCGCGAAACGCCGTTCTCCGCGATCCATCTGGAGAACATGCTCAAGCTATCGCACGCCGGAGCCGTCATCCTGCCGCCCAGTCCCGGCTTCTATCATCATCCGCAGAGTGTGCAGGAGGTGGTGGATTTTGTGGTGGCGCGGATATTGGATCAGTTGGGGGTGGCGCAGACGTTGATGAAACCGTGGGGAGAAAATACGTAGGGGCGTATGGCAATACGCCCTCGCCCCCTCAGCGCGTAGATACCGTCTTTCCAGTCAAGCGATTTTTGCATAATTTGGCTGGTAAGGCTGCCGTGTTTTAAGCACACCGAAACACAAATGCACCAGCTTGCGCATTGCCGCACCGAGGGCAGACATC